>CAXSGY010000010.1:0-160585 GCA_964237235.1 uncultured Pyrinomonadaceae bacterium | reverse complement strand
GTCGCCCGTGCAAAGGTTCGGGCTGGATCGAACTCGGCGGTTCGGGAATGGTTCACCCGAACGTCTTAAAGGCGTGCGGCGTTGACCCAAAGGTATATTCCGGCTTCGCCTTCGGATTAGGTTTGGAACGAATGTGCGCTCTGATGTATGCGCTCGATGATATTCGCCTGATGTTTGAGAACGATGTCAGATTTTTAGAACAATTTAGATAAAGAATTTTAATTGTATAAAATGGCTTCTTTGAGTAGCGCGTTGAATGTTTATAATACCTGCTTGTTAATTCTCAGAAAACAAGGATATATATTGTGGACTAAAGAAATTAACACAGAAACGATGTGGTTTGCCAAGAAGAATGAATACGATTTTGCGGCTTATAGCCCAATCGAATTGTTAGGACTTGTTTCAATTTGTGAATATCAAAAAACTGAACCTTTGCCCAAAGATTATTGGTGGAAAGTAGAAGGCGAAAACGACGAGTTGCTTGAGAAATATAACAAAATGAAGATAGATTAGGTTATGGGTTGGGCAACACCTTACATCGCAAAGCTGAAAAACGGCGAAACCGTTTCGTTTCGACCGCGCGGAAATTCGATGCAGGGCAAGATCGAATCGGGACAGCTTTGCACGGTCGAGCCGGTTGCGGATTTTGCGAATTTACAGAAAGGCGACATTGTTTTGTGTAAAGTGAACGGCAGCGAATATCTGCATTTGATCAAGGCGATTCAGGGAAAAAGATTTCAAATCGGCAATAATCGCGGTCGAATCAACGGTTGGATCGGAGCAAATTCGATTTTTGGAAAATGCGTCGAAATCGGAGATTGACCGCTGGCAGCGCGGCGAATAAATTGACTTTGCGTTTGATTTATTTTATGTTTTGATTTGTTGGGTTTAGATTTTCTTTTCGATCATTTCGTTCGTGATTTGCGCTAATCGCGGTTTTATTTCATTGAAGTTTGGTGTATTTTTGTCCGCCGGCAAAAATCTTGCGATTATTCCCTTAAGATCGTGAGTTTTTGAAGTTTCAGCGTCGAGATTTTCTTTCGGCGAATTTTCGATTCCGGCTTTCCGTAAAGTTTCCCGAACAATCAGCGAAAAATCGCTTTCAAATCTCAATAAAATCCGTTGGTTTCTCCAGCAAAATTTATGTCCGTAAAAGAAAAGGAAATTGAAGTCGAAGATACCTTATCCGCTTCTGTAATTTCCGACGAAAACACCGACGAAACGGTCGAGACGGAAAAGCCGAAGCGTTCGCGGCTGCCGATTTATGTCGTGTCGGGAATTATCGCCGTTCTATTGATCGGCGGTCTGGGCTGGTGGCTTTATTCGCGCCAATTCGAGAAAACCGACGACGCTTTTGTCGAAGGCAATATCTCCATTATCAGCCCGCAAATCAGCTCACACGTCCAACGAATCTACGTTAAGGAAAATCAACTCGTTAAAAAAGGCGATGTCCTGATCGAACTCGATTCGCGCGAGGCGGAAGCCAATTATGAAAAAGCGAAGGCGTTTGTGAAAACGGCGGAAGCCCGTAAATCAAAGGCGGCGGCGAATCTTGATTTGACGCAGAAAACCAGTCGCGCCGATTTAACGCAGGCTTCATCGAATTATTCAGCCGCTCGAAATACGGTCGAACAGACGCGCATCGCTTCGGATTCAAAACTGAATTCAATTGAACAGGCGAAAAATCAAACGCAGACCGCCGAAGCCAACTTAAGACAAATCGAAGCGCAAATTCCGGCGGCGGAAGCCACCTTAGAACAAAACGAAGCACAAGTTCCGGCGGCGCAAATCAAGCTCGAAAACGCCGATTCCGAATACAAACGCTCGCAGCAATTATTTGAACACGGTGCTATTTCCAAACAAGATTTGGAACGCGACAACCGGTTTCTGAGCGACGCGCAGGCGGCGAAAATTTCCGCGCAAAAACAAGTCAACGTCGCGCAGGCGCAACTGAATGCGCTGAAAAGTCAGGTCGAGGTTGAAAAGTCGCGTCTTAACGAAACGAAAAACAACATCGTGACCGCCGAAACCAATTACCGCGAATCGCTCTCCAACGTCAACATCGCGGCTTCGCAGGCGGACGAATCGAAGGGCAAAATGACCGGCGCGGATATTCTGCCCGAACAGCAGGCGATTGGCGATTCGGAAGTAAAAACCGCCGAAGCCGAAGTCGCACAGGCGCAAGCCGCGCTCGGTCAAGCCGAATTAACTTTGTCATACACGAAAATTTACGCGCCGCAGGACGGCTACGTTTCCAAGCCGGCGGTCGTCGAAGGTCAGCTCGTGCAGCCCGATCAAGCCTTGATGTCAATTTCTCTGCCGGGCATTTGGGTGATCGCCAATTTTAAGGAAACGCAAATCGAACGCATCCAAATCGGTCAACCGGTTGACCTCTACGTTGACGCTTATCCAAGCACGACGTTTCACGGCAAGGTCGAAAGTTTCCAAGTCGGCACGGGTTCGCGCTTTTCGGTTTTGCCGTCGGAGAATGCGAGCGGCAATTTTGTCAAAGTCGTGCAGAGAATTCCGGTTAAAATCGTTTTTGACGCGGTTCCCGAAGATAAATATCTGCTCTTTCCGGGAATGTCGGTTACGCCCAAAATTCACGTTCGTTAAATCGCCGAATGCAGTCTGATTCCACTAATTCCAAAGCGGCGAATCCAAGCGCGCGCTCTCCGTACGTCGTCGTTTTCGTTTTGACGATAGCGACCTTTATGTCGGTTTTAGACTCGACGGTCGTCAACGTTTCCCTGCCGAAAATGGCGGGCGATTTATCGTCCACGCCGACGGAAATCATCTGGATTATCAGTTCATACATCGTCGCCAACGCCGCCGTTTTGCCGATCAGCGGCTGGCTGGCAACTTATTTCGGGCGCAAAAATTACTATATGGCGAGCGTCGTCGGCTTCACCATTACATCGCTTTTGTGCGGGCTGGCGACGAATCTCGAAACGTTGATTTTTTTCAGAGTTTTGCAGGGCATCAGCGCGGGCGGCATCGCGCCGTCCGAACAGGCGATTATCGCCGACGTTACGCCGGAGAACAAGCTCGGACGCATTTTCGCCATCTACGGCTTGGGCATTTCGGTCGCGCCGATTCTTGGTCCGACGGTCGGCGGATTTATCACCGATACGCTCAGTTGGCATTGGATATTTTTCCTGAATGTACCGTTCGGCATCGTCTCTTTGCTTTTAACCGCCGTTTTTGTACACGAAACGAAACAGGCGGAAATAGCGACCAAAGAATTCCGCAAAAGCGGAAAATCCATTGATTGGGTCGGCATTTATCTGTTCGTGACGGGCATTGCCGCGCTCGAATTGGTTTTGGGTGAAGGTCCGAAGGAAGGCTGGCTCGAATCGAATTTTATTTTTTTGATGCTCGCCTACTGCGTCATCGCCCTGCTCGTCGGCGTGACGTGGGAATATTATCAGGAAAAACCGGCGGTTGATATTTCGATGTTCGCCAATCGCAGTTTTACCGGCGCGTGCGTTTTGGTTTTAGTAATTACGTTCGTTATTTCCGGCACGAGCTTTCTGTTTCCGTTTTTTACGCAAACACTGCTCGGCTATACGGCAATGGATGCCGGAATGATCGGTTTGCCGGGAACGATTTGCCAGCTTATCGTTATTCAGTCGGTCGGTTATTTTTCCGACAAAATTGACATTCGCAAAATAATCTTTGCCGGATTGGTTTTGATAATTTTCGCGGTCTGGAATTTTTCAACCTTCAATTTAAATTCCTCCTACGGCGATTTGGTCTGGGCGCGCATTTATTTTTCGTCGTGCGTCGCAATGCTCGCGGCGACGGTCAACACGGTCGCTTATTACGGATTGCCGTCGGACAAAAACAACAGCGCGTCTTCGCTTTTAAATTTAGCCAGAAATATGGGTTCGAGCTTCGGCATCGCTTTGACTTCGACGATTATTTCGGTCAGATCGCAGGTTCACGTCAACAATCTTTCGGCGCACGCGAACGTTTATAATCCGAATTATACCGAAACGATAAATAATCTGGCGCAGCATTTTCAAAATATGGGCTTGAAAGCCTCGACCGCGATTGGCGCGGCAAGCGGCACGATGTGGCGCGAAGTTTTGCGCCAATCAACGATGAACGCGATTCTCGACGCAGCCGGCGTGTTCGTCATTCTGCACATCTGCGTCCTGCCGATGATTTTCCTGCTCAAAAAGAAAAAATCCGACGGATAATTGGTTGGAATAAAAGGGATGCTTTTCGCTTCAGTTCGCTTCACTTGACCGATTCAATTCATATTCATATATCAATTTAGACGCGCAAACGCATTATTTGATAAAATTTTGCTGTTTACGGATTTTGCTTTTATATTTTTTATGGATATTAGTTACAAATGGCTGAAGGATTTGATCGAGATAGATTTGCCGCCTCAGCAATTAGCCGAAAAATTAACGAGCGTCGGGTTGGCGGTCGAAGGCATCCACGAACGCGAAGGCGATTTTATTTTCGACGTTGATTTGACCTCGAACCGTTCGGATTGCCTTTCGCATCTCGGCGTGGCGCGCGAAATCGGCGCGATTACCGAACGCGAGATACATATTCCAAATTCCAATTTTCAAATTGCGGAAACAGCAGAGAATTTGGAATTAGTCCGCATCGAAGATTCTGATTTATGCAATCGCTTTACGGCGCGAATCATTCGCAACGTCAAAATCGCGCCGTCGCCCGAATGGTTGGTCAAACGGCTCGAAGCCATCGGCGAGCGCGCGATTAACAACGTCGCCGATATTACCAATTACGTAATGCACGAACTCGGGCAGCCGATGCATTCGTTCGATTTCAATAAATTAAGCGAAAACCGCATCGTCGTCCGCCGCGCCCGCAGCGGCGAAACGATTAAGACCTTAGACGAAGTTGAAAGAAAGCTCGACGAAACGATGCTTGTGATTTGCGACGCGGAAGAACCGGTCGCCGTCGCCGGAGTGATGGGCGGACTTGATTCTTCGATTACCGACCGGACGACCGATGTGCTGCTCGAAGTCGCATATTTCAGGCGCGAAAATATTCGCCAAACTTCGCGCAATCTAAAACTTTCGACCGAAGCCAGTCATCGCTTCGAGCGCGGCGTGAACATCGAAAATTTAATCCGCGCCTCGAACCGCGCGACCGAATTAATCTGCGAACTGGCGGGCGGCACAGCCGGAGAATTCGTTGACGCTTACCCGACAAAATTCACGCCGAACCGAATCGAATCCGACGATATTCAGTTCGCCGTCAAACGCTTGACCGGCTTGGAAATCGAACGAACGGAAATTATCAAAATTCTCGCCGCGCTCGGCTTCAAACAATTCGAACAATCGCCAATTGCCAATCGCCAATCACAAATTTTCATCGCTCCGAGTTGGCGGCACGACATCGCCATCGAAGAAGATTTGGTCGAAGAAGTCGCGCGGATTGTCGGCTACGATAAAATCGCCGAAACGCTGCCGCCGGCGCAGAGCGCGGGCGCGTATCAGCCGTTCGAGCCGCGCAAGAAGCGTCTGCGCGAAACGCTTGCCGATCTCGGTTTTGACGAAGCGATTTCCTACAGTTTTATTGATACGAAACACGATGAAACATTCGCTTTGATTCAAAATTTCGTGGCGGAAAGCGCAGACGAAAAATACGTCTCGCTGCAAGATTCGATTATCGAAGGCGCGACTCGAATGCGTCCGACTCTGCTTGCCGGATTGCTCGACGCGGCGCGGACCAATTTCAATCATCAAAAGCGCGATTTGAAACTTTTCGAACTCGGCAAAGCGTTTTCCGCGCCGGAACCGGAAAAGGAATTCGATTTGCCGAACGAACGCGAGCTTTTCGCCGTCGTTTTAACCGGCGGCGAAATTTCGGCGGGCAGAGCCGCGGCGATGCGCGAACTCGATTTTTACGACGCGAAGGGCGCGTTGGAAAACGCGGCGGCGGCTCTGAATTCGCCCGCGCTCGAGTTTGAAGCCGAAGACTTCAGACATCTTCGCCGGGGTCAATCGGCGCGCATTAATTCCGGCGGCAAAACAATCGGTTCAATCGGACGTTTGAGCGACGACGTTGCCGCCGCCTACAAATTTCGGCAGCCGATTTACGTCGCTGAAATTGATTTGCAAACTTTGCTCAACGCGGCTGAAAATTCGATTGTTTATAAACCTTTGTCCGTTTATCCGTCAATCGTCCGCGACGTTTCGCTTTTAATTAAACGAAACGTCAGCTTCGCCGAAATTAAGGAAACGATTGAAAAACAAAATTATGAATTATGCCGCAGCGTCGAATTTGTTGACGTTTACGAAGGAAAAGGCGTGAGCGATGACGAACGTTCGATGACGATTCGACTTGAATACCGCAGCGACGAGCGCACGCTTTTAGAAGAAGAGGTCGAAACGATTCACGCGCGAATTCTGAAATCGCTCGAAGAAAATCTCGATGCGAAGCAAAGAATTTGATCGGAATTTTTGCGATTGTTCGAGAAACGGCTTGAAGTTTTCACAAAAAATTACCATAATCAGACAGCAAAGTTTAACACACAAAATTTACGGAGAAACCAAATGAACAATTTGGCTGGAATGGAAAAATTTTCGCATCTCGAAGATAAAATCTATTTAACGATAGAAAATGTCCGCAAGCTGCGCGAAGATAAAGATCGTATCGAACGCGAGATGACTTCGCTGCGTCACGAAGTCAGCAGTCTTTTAACCGAAAAAACGCGCCTCGAAGAAAAAGTCGAAGACTTGCTTTCGGAACGCGACGCGATTCAATTAAAGGTCGAAATGATGCTCGACGCAATTACCGTCATCGAACCCGACGTGGCGGAAGCCGTCCACCGATAAAAAATTTATGCTCAACGGCAAAGCGAAAAACGACCAAATCGCGCAATCAATCCGCGTCGAAATTTACAACCAAACTTATAACATTCGTTCGGACGGCGACAACGATTACATCCTGCGCCTCGCCGAATATGTTGACGCGAAAATGCGCGAAATTTCATCGGGAACGCTGACCGTTGATTCGCTCAAAGTAGCGATTCTCGCCGCGCTGCACATCGCCGACGAATATCATCAGTTAAAAAACCAGCAGGAACAAAACGACGCGCAGCTTGCATCAAGAAGCGCGGAATGCGCCGAAATGCTCGACCGCGTTCTCAAACACCGCGATTCCGCGCCGCAGGAAGTCGAAATAGAACAATAACTTCCAACTGTCGGCTCAAAAACGATTCAAAATTTTATTTCATAAAAGTCTCCCGCAACATTAATCGGAGACTTTTTTCTTTGGACTTTTTCCCCGCTGTGATAGAATAGTTTTCAGGCGTTGAAGTTTCTGCGAAGCTCGTGACCAAGCGTCATAATAATTGAGCCAACACTTGAAGAACGGGAGGCTAATGCCGCTGATTCGGTGCAATCTTTCACAGTTAAAGATTTGCCATAGACGGCGGCTTTGATGGTCGGAAATTTTCCGAACAGAAAGCCACCCACCTATTTTATAATAGGTTCAATTCAAGCGCGTGGAACGGCTTTTGCGGTTTTCCGCGCCAATCTTTTTTTTGAAGTTCAAGGTTCAAAGTTCAAAGTTCAAAGTTATAAATAATAATCTTGAATTTGAATTTTGAACCTTGAACTGTTTTTAAATTATGAACATTTTGATTATCGCCGATGTCGTCGCGCGTCCCGGACGAATGGCGGTTTTAAGTAAAATGCGGGCGTTGCGCGAAGAATATAAAATTGATATTGCGTTAATGAACGGCGAAAACGTCGCGGGCGGTTTTTCGATTACGCCCGCGCTCGCCGAAGAGCTTTTCGCCGCCGGTTTCGACGTAATGACTTCGGGCAATCATATTTACAGCAAAGAGGAAATTCTTCCTTATTTGGACGCGAATCCGCGCCTGATTCGTCCGGCAAATTATCCGGCGGAATCGCCCGGCAAAGGTTTATTTGTCGGCGAAATTAACGGTTATAAAATCGCCGTTCTCAATTTATTGGGCAGAGTTTTTATGCCGCCGATTGACGATCCGTTTCGCGCGGCGACCGAGAAAATCAGTTCGATTCCCGACGACGTAAAAATCCGGCTCGTGGATTTTCACGCCGAAGCGACTTCGGAAAAATACGCGATGGGCTGGTTTTTGAATGGTCAAGTGACCGCCGTTTACGGTTCGCACACGCACGTCCAAACAGCGGACGAAAGAATTTTTGACGGCGGCACGGCTTATATCACCGATGTCGGAATGACCGGCAGTTATGACGGCGTAATCGGAATGGATAAATTCGATGTCATCGAACGTTTCACGAAAGTTCCGGCAAAGCGCGCCGGACACGCGAAAGGCGACGTTTGGATCTGTGCCGTCGTTCTCGAAGTTGACGAAGCGACGGGCAAGGCGAAAAAAATCAAGCGACTGCGGCTCGAACAAAAAACTTGATTTCTACAAATCAACGACAATCGGCGCGTTGACCGGCAAATAAGATTCGTCGCAGTTGGAAGCATTGACGAATCGCGTTCCGAACGCTTCGGCGGTTCCGTAGCCGCAGTGAATATGACCGAAAACGTGCAGGCGCGGGCGAATCGTTTCGACTCGTTTTCGCAATTCTTCGCAACCCGTATTCTCGACGAAAAAGCGTCGCTGAACTTCGTCTAAAATGCCGTTCGGCGGACCGTGCGTGATTAAGATGTTTGTCTCATCGGGAATCAGTTTCCATTTCTCAGCCAATTCTGCGCCGCGATTTAAGTTAAACGCCCAATCATAGAATCTCGGTTGCCACGGGGATCCGTAGATTTTTAAATTCTCGATTTCGATTGCCGAATCCTGCAAGTAAAAAATCGAAGAATCAAGCAATTTTCGCGCTCGAAAATTGTTCGTTTCAAATAGCCAGTCGTGATTGCCGGCGACGAAAATTTTGTGCCGGTGCGGTAAATTGGCAAACCATTCGTTGAATAAAACGATTTCGCCGACGGTTCCGCGATTCGTCGCGTCGCCGGCGTGAATCAGTACGTCACCGCCGGGAACAACGATTTGTTCGTTGCAGTTGTGCGTGTCGGAAAGGCAAACGATGCGTGTCATAAAATCAAAACCGGCGCGCGGTTTAATTTGCTTGAAGCCGCCGCCCGAATTTGTCATTCTAACAGATAATGGTCAGCGAAAGTAAACATCAATCAACCATCACCACACAGCGGCTCGAAGCGTTCAGCGACGGCGTATTCGCCATCGTTATCACGCTGCTTTTTTTAAATTTGAAAGTGCCTGAGATAAAAAGCGTCGAAGATTGGCGCGAATTGCTGAACGGGCTTTATCTTCTGCTGCCGAAGTTTTTGAGCATCGCCGTCAGCTTCGGTTTCGTCGCCATTTTTTGGGTCGCGCATCATCAATTTTTTCACACGCTTCGGCAAACGACGCGCGCGCTTTTGTGGATTAATCTGGTGTTTTTGTTTATGGTGTGTTTTATTCCGTTTCCGGCGGCGATTTTGACCGAATTTCCAAACAATAAAACTTCGGTCGTCTTGTTCGGCATAACGGTTTTTCTGACCGGTGTCAGTTTAGCCGCATTGCGTTATTACGCCTGGATCAAGCATCAGGAGATTACGTCTCTGATCAAGGACGACGGTCAAATCAGAAAGGCTTTTCACCGCAGCGTTCTGATTACTTTGATTAACACAATCGCGCTCGCCGTTTCGTTTTTTTTTCCGCTGGCGGCAATCGTCGTTTATCTGCTCGCGCCGGTGACGCTGCTTTTTCCGGTCAAGGTCGAGATCGAAAACGTAGAAGAACAAAGCGAAGAAGAAACGAGCGAAGTCGTTTTATAAATTTCTACCGATCCGTATAAATTTTCTTGACGAACGCGCCGTTCAAAAACGCTTCGGGTTCGATTTGGCTTTGCAGAATTATGCCTTTGTGTTCGTTCGTCAAAAGCATCATCGCCGCTTCGATCAAAGGCACGGCGGTCGTCGTTTGAATGGCGCGAAGCGATTGGTCGTTAATTTTTAAAGGCTCGACGAAAAACGCTTTTTCGATTAACCTGCGCGCGCCGGTTTTGTCGAAACCTTCGACCGAAGCGTGAACCAAAACGAAATCATCTTCGACCGACGGAATTTCGCGCAGGAATTTTTCGAGCAGTTTTTCGGGCAGACTTTCGTCGTTCGGAAATTGACGAATTTGTTTGTCAACCCAACTATAATGCCCGACGTGGCGCAGCGTTTTATAATCGAGCCGCCGCGCTTTATCCGCGAAAAATTCGGGCAAATCAGCCGCGCCGCCGCTCGTCAAATCGGCTTCGTAGGTTCTGCCGCCGATGACGATTGTTTCGCGGTCGGTCAGCGCGGGCTGTTCGGTTAATTTATAATCTCTGATGATGCGCGCCGACTTTACATATTCGGTCGCCACGCCAATCGGCGACCAGGTGAAACCGTAAAAATGCGGCTGGTGCGCGTGCGCCGTCAACGCGCCGACCTTCATTCCGACTTTTTCGACTCGTTCGTTTTCAAACTGCGCGACGAATCTTTTATACAAAGACATCGCCAGCACATTGATAAAACCGGGCGCGAGTCCGGTTTGCAGAACGAATCCGGTCGTCGCATCCTTCGCCAACCGGATTATCTCGTCGGTTTCGGCGACATATTCGGTTAGATTCGCGTAATGCATTTTGAAATCCTTCGCAAATTGTGCCATTCGCGGAGCTTGTCCGCCGGGCGAACAATCCAGCAAAACGTCGCAATTTTCAAAAGACTTTTTCATTGCCTCGGTCGTGTCGTCTTTTGACATCAAAATCGCTTCGACTTTGGATTTTTTTTGCGAATTTCGCAAGACGATTTCTTTGGCTTTATCGAGATTGTCTTCGGAAACGTCGCCGAGCAAAAGCTCAACTTCAAACTCCGCCCATTCACGAACGAGCAAAGCCGCCGCTTCGCCGATGCCGCCGGCACCGGCAATGAATATTTTTTTGGTCATAGAATTTTTTTGTAAAGAATCAGCGCGAGAACTTCCGAGAAGAATTCTACATCAAAAAGCCGATTTTGCGAATCGTCGAAATTGACTTCGTTCGTTTTGAAAATTAATAAAACCTCTTACATTTTTGCTTTATCCGCCATATAAAATGTCAGCTTGCCGCCGTTCGTAATTTCCGAATGCGTAATATAATTGCGGTCTATCAATTTGCCGTTCAGTTCGACTTTTTGCACATAGACGTTTTTGTCGCTTTGATTTTTCGCTTCGATTGCTAAAGTTTTGCCGTTTTCCAATTTCAAAACGGCGGTTTTAATCGCCGGACTGCCGATTTGATATTGGTCGGAAGCGGGCGCGACCGGATAAAATCCGAGCGTCGAAAACAGAAACCACGCCGACATCTGCCCGCAATCGTCGTTGCCGCCCAAACCGTCGGGCGTTGGGTGATATTGATTTTTCAAAATCATCCGCACGCGCTCCTGCGTTTTCCACGGCGTGTCCGTCCAATTATAAAGATACGCGACGTGATGTGCCGGTTCGTTGCCGTGTATGTAGCCGCCGATAATTCCTTCGCGCGTGATGTCTTCGGTCGCGGCGAAAAATTCGTCGGGCAGATTCATCGTGAAAAGCTCGTCCAAATGCGCGGCGAATTTTTGTTTGCCGCCCATCATTTCGATCATTTCCGCCGGTTGATGCGGAACATACAAACTATAATTCCACGCGTTGCCTTCGATAAAACCTTCGCCTTCGGTTTTCAGCGGATCGAATTTTTCGACGAATTTTCCGTTTGCCAGTTTCGGGCGCGTGAAACCGGTCGAAGCATCGAAGACGTTTTTCCAGTTTTCCGAACGCTTGCTAAATTCTTCGTAAATATCTTTTCTGTTTAATTTTTTCGCCGCCTGCGCGATTGCCCAATCGTCGTAGGAGTATTCTAAAGTTTTCGAGACGCTCGAAGAATTTCCTTCGTCAACGACGTAACCGAATTTCATATACGAATCGAGTCCGTCGTAATATTTCGTTCGCGCCGTCTGCGTCATCGCGTCGAGCGCGCGGTTCGCGTCAATGCCTTCGACGTTTCCCGTAACAATTGCGTCGGCGATGACCGACACCGAATGATAGCCGATCATACACCAATTTTCGTTGGCGTAGTGCGACCAGACGGGCAGCATTTTATGCACGCTCTGATCGTAATGCGCGAGCATCGAATTGATCATTTCGCGGTTGCGTTTCGGCTGAATGAGATTGAAAAACGGATGCAAAGCGCGGTATGTGTCCCAGAGCGAAAAAGTCGTATAGTTGATTGGAATGCCGCTTAAATTTTCGTCTTTGCCGGAGCGCGAACTGCTGTTTTGATGAACGTTTTGATCGAGACCTTTATATTTTCCGTCCGCGTCCATATAAACGGTCGGCGACAAAAATGTGTGATACATTGCCGTATAAAAATTGATCAAATCGCTTTTGTTGTCGGCGGTGACGGCGATTTTCCCGAGTTCCCGATTCCATTCGTCCTGACCTTGTTTTTTGACTTTCTCAAAATCCCATTCGGGCGTTTCGAGTTTTAAGTTATTTGCCGCGCCTTCGGTCGAAACCGGCGAAAGCGCGAATTTTATCTGAATTTTTTCATCTTTTTTCGTATCAAAATCGAAATACGCGCGAATTTGTTTGCCGGCGGCTTCGGGGAAATTTTTCGTCTGGTCAAATTTGCGCCAGAAACCTTTGTAATCTTGTTTTTCGTAATTTTTGAAACCGTAATTTTTAAACGGCTTGGAAAATTCCATCGCAAAATAAACCGTGCGCGTGCGCGCCCAGCCGTTCGTCTGTCGAAAACCGGTGATCGTATGATCGTTTTCGACGCGCACGAAAGTCCAGACGTTTTTATCTTCGTAGTTATAAATGCCGTGCATCAAATCGAGAATAATGTGCGCGTTGTCGCTCTGCGGAAAAGTATATTGATGAAAACCGACGCGCGCGGTGGTCGTCAGTTCGGCGAGAATGTTATCGTCTTCGAGCAAAACTTTATAATAATTCGGCTCGGCAATTTCGTTTTGATGTGAAAACGCCGAACGAAAACCGCTTTTCGGATTCGCCTTATCGCCCGGCTCTAATTGCAAATCGCCGACGGTCGGCATAATCAGAAAATCGCCCAAATCGGAATGCCCCGTGCCGGAAAAATGCGTGTGCGAAAACCCGTAAATCGTCTGGTCGTCGTAATTATATCCGGCGCAGTATTTATATGCGTCCGGGTTATATTTTCCGCCGATGTTGTGCGGCTGTTCGTCGGTGTCGGGCGAAAGCTGCACCGCGCCGAACGGTACGGTCGCGCCGGGATAGGTATGTCCCATTTTCTGCGTCCCGATCAAAGGGTTGACGTATTGAATATAATTTTCGTTCTTTTGCGCCAAAGCATTAAGTTGAACGATTAACAGAACAAACAGAACGATGATTTTTTTCATTTTGATTTTTGAAAAGACGATAAATTTATTCCATAATTTTACACCAAACAAATTTACTTTGTCTTTTCAAAAACCATCGTCAAAAGTCTCGGAACGTTCGTTTCGTCTTCGTCGTCAAACCATTCCTTCATCTCGACGCACCGCAAATCATTTTTCGGCGCGGCGGCGAAATATTCCGAAACATTGTGAACAAAGCATTCGAGTTCAAATACTCCCGCGCCCGTTTCAAAACGGGCTTTGCTGCCCTGATATTGTTTGAACGGATGAAGTTCGCCGAAATAAAATTTTCCCTTTTCTCGCAGAACTCGCGTAACTTCATTGAAAACAAATTCGAGATTTTCGATATGTTCGAGCGCGAGCGAACAGATAATTAAGTCGAAAGATTCGTCGGCGAAATCCCAATTCTCGCGCAAATCCATCTGTCGGAATTCGACATTTTCAGCCGTAATCTTCGCCGAAGCTTTTTCGAGCATCTCATCGGAAAAATCCGCCCCGATCAAATACTTTGCAACGGTTTGCAAAAATTCCGTGTTCTTTCCCGTGCCGCAACCGATTTCCAGAACGTCGAGATTTTCGCCTGAAATCATTTCGCGCAAAGCCTTTGCTTCAAGGTCGCGCGTTTTGTTTTCGATTGAATCGTAAGTCGCCGACCATTCGTTATAAGCGTCTCTGTTATTCATTTTAATTATCGTTTTTCGATTGCAGACAGGCGATGATGACGAGCGTAACGGCGAGCGTCGAAGAAACGGTTCTGATTGTGTTCAGATTATTCCAGACGGTTTCGTAATTTTTCCGCGCCGCCGAAATTTCCGCCGGCTTTGCAGTTTGCATTTCAAATCGGTCGAGTTGGTTATTGAGCGGCACGTTGCCGAAAATCGTTACGCCCATCACGCCGATTGCGTAAAGCGCGAACGCGCCGAGCAGCAGCCAGAATCGCGCGCCTTGTCCGTAAAATAAAAAGAGGCAAACGAGCAGCAAAATCTGCGCGCCGAAAAACACGGCAAAGAAAACCGGATTTTGAATCGCGCGGTTAGTTGCCTGCATCGCCGAAACGTATTCCGAATCGGAAACCCGAAGAAGTCCCTGCGTGATTGAAACCGTCCAGGCGAAAAAAAGTCCGGCGACCAGAGCGGTTAAAATTGCCGTGATCGCCAGAATAATTTCCGAAATTTTCATTTTTTTAATTTGCCGAGCCGAAAACTTTTTGCAGAATCAGCAAAATGCCGAGCGACAGCGCGATGCCCAGACTGAACCACATAAATTTTCTAGCCTTTTCAGGACTGCCCATAAAATTTCGTTTCCCGCAGAAAATGTCTTGCGCCTTTTCAGATAACCAGCGTCTGAATCGAATGCGGCAAACTTTTCGTTTCGGCGGCTTGTCCGTCAATCCACAGAAAATACGGGATTTCCTTTTCGCTGCGGTTCATTACGACGACGGCGATTTTTCCATCAGTGTTTTGAAACGCCGTCGAGATAAGCTGGCTGCGACTCGGCGAGGCGGCGATGCGGCGCGCGCCCGGACGGATAAATTTCGAGAAATGTCCGATGTAATAAAAAGAATTCGTGTAAATCAATTCGCCCGTCTTCGTATCGGCATGAACCGGCGCGAAGCAGAAATTGCCGACGTGGTTCGGTCCGCCTTTTTCGTCCAACAAAACATTCCAATCGGTCCAGCCGACCGTTCCGTTGTTGAAATCGTTAATCATCGAAAAGCCGTATCGTTCGCCCAAAATCCAATTTTTGATGCGCTTCAGATCGAACGATTCGGCGCAGCCTTCGGTGAAAATCAGATTTTTGTCGGGAAAAGTTTCGTGAACGAGCTTGACGTTATCGTTCATCTGCTCGCCGCCCGCCCACGTTTCATACCAGTGATAACCGATGCCCCAGGCATATTTGGCGGCTTCCACATCGCCGAAAATCGTATTCGCGCGTTGATAAATCAAATCGCGGTTGTGGTCCCAAACGATGATTTTTTTGTCGCTGAAACCGGCTTTTTTCATCGTCGGTCCGAGATGATTTTTCAAAAAATCGCGCTCGTCTTCCGCCGTGTAAACGCACGATTCCCAAGGCTGGGTCGCCATCGGTTCGTTCTGCACCGAAATTCCCCAAAGCGGAATTCCCTCTTTTTCGTAAGCCCGAATAAATTGCGGATAATAATTTGCCCACGCCGCGGCAAATTCGGGTTTTAATTTTCCGCCTTTGAGCATCGCGCCGTTCGTTTTCATAAACGGCGGCGGACTCCAGGGCGTAGCGAATAAAGTTAATTTTCCGCCCGCCGTCTGCATTGCCCGTTTGATAAACGGAATGCGAAATTGCCGGTCGTGTTCGACGTTAAAGGTTTTTAATTCTTTATCGCCTTCGTCAACGTATGTGTAACTGCTGCTCGAAAAGTCGCAGCTGTGAATATGCGTTCGTCCTAAGCTGTAACCGATGCCTTTTTCACTATCGTAATGCGCCGTCAAAAATTCTTCCTGTTTCGCCTTCGGCAATTTGGCAAACGTTTCCGCCGCCGCGTCGGTCAACGCGCCGCCGATGCCGAGAAAAGTTTGAAACTTGCGCTTCGGCTCGACGAAAACGCAAATCTGCGTCTCCAGCGGCTGCGGCATCGGCTTAAAACTCAACGTTTCGGTCGGCGAAATTCGCAGTTCGGTGTTTTCGGCGGTCGTGTAAACGGCGACTTTATTGTCGGCGGCGAATGATTTCTCCGCGTGATTCGCAACGCTTTCGGCGGCGATTGAATTTTTAGCGGCGGTTGTTAATAATCCGGCGGCGGAAGTGGCGATTAAAAAATCGCGGCGGTTAAATTTCATAATCTGTTTGGTTTCGCAGACGGCGCGAAAGTAGAATTTTTTTAGAACACATTTATTCTACTCAAAACAGATAATTAAACCAAACCGAAGCTTCGACGGCGTTGCCGCCCGTCGCCGCGTATAATTTTCGCGCCGCCGTGTTATCTTTTTCCGTTCCGACAAACATTTCGAGGATTCCTTTTTCAGCGCAGATTTTCTTTAAAAATTCAATGAGAGCTTTGCCGATGCCCATTTGTCTGTGCGTTTCAGCGACTTCGATTTCATACAAAAACATTTCGGTCGTTTCGCGCTTGAACATTTTCATTTCATACGCCGTTAACCCGCCGATTAAGCGATTGTTTTCGAGCGCGACGATGACGTGAAAATCGTTGCGCGCCAACATTTGTCGAACATATTCGTCGGAAGAAAAAATTTGATGCCCGGATTCATCTTCAAATCCGAACATCTTAATCAATTCTCCGGCTAAAGAAACTTCGCCGGCTTCGAGTTTTTTAATTTCTAAATTAGTCATTTGCTTTCGGCAAAATGCCAGCAAACGCCGGCGATGTCAATCAAATTAACTTCCCTGCCCCACGAAAAATTTTTCGGCTCGTTCAATTTTACGCCGAATCTTTCGGGCAAATTCTTTTCGCCGAGCTGTTGCCAGAAGTCGTCCAAATCGTCAACTTTGACGCTCATCATAAAATTTTCGGCAAACGCTTTTTCGTCGTAATTTTGCAGAATAAATCGACAGCCGTTATTTTCAAAACCGACGTAATCACCTGCTTCCCAACCAACATTAAATCCGAGTTCTAAAAATAATTCTTTTGATTTCTGAAAATCCTTTCCCGAAGGAACGAATGCTTCGACGGAATTGTATTTGATCGTCATAAATTATCCCTGATTTTTTTGCGGCGCGTAGCACAATTCGACGATGCCGTTGGAAAAGGATTCGGATTTTATCAATTGAAGATTCAATCTTTGCTCCGAATCACCGAAAATGGACATTCCTTTGCCGATGGCGACCGGATTGACAAAAAAATGATATTCGTCAATCAGCCTGTTTTTTATCAGCGAACCCGCGAACGTCGCGCCGCCATAGACGAGAATATCCTTGCCCTCGCCGTTTTTGAGTTTTTCGATTTCCTCCACCAGATCGCCGTTTGCCACAATCGTGTTTACCCATTTCGATTCTTTGACGGTTTTGCTGAAAACGATTTTCGGAATGTTTATCATTTTCTGCGCGAAAGAGTATTGCTCGCTTTCGGGATCGTCCAAAACCTTCGACCAGTAATTGATAAATTCATCGGTCATTTTTCTGCCGAGCAAAATCGTGCCGGAACTTTCGGCTAATTCACTTTCGCGGTCGGCGACTTTGTCATTCAAAGAAAAAATCATCCAATCCGATTCGCCGTTCGGTCCGGCGACGTATCCGTCAAGCGACGTATGCATTTGTAATTTCAGTTTTCTCATATTATTTCGATGTAAAAAGCAGCGCGTATTTTTCGCGTTCGCTGTAAGCCAGAAATAAAATTCCAAGGATCAGCGGAACGGCTATCGGCAAACCGCCCGGCAAATGAATCGCGTTGATGAATAAAATATTCAGCGCAACCGGAAAAATCAAAACGACCGCGAGCGCGACGAATCTGCCCGAAACGAACGCCAGACCGCACAGCAATTCAAAAAATTTTGCCACCGGCATAATGTACTTCGAAGCGGCTAAACCGTCCATAAAAATTTTTGTCTCGCCCGTCAAATTTTCCGGCGGCGGCGCGAGATTTAAAAAATAGGTAACGGACGCGAACAAAAACAAAAGTCCGATCAAAACGCGAACGATAATTACTGCGATTTTCATAAATTTTCTCCGCTGATAATTTTTACAAGTTTACAATCAAACAATACTTGATCGTAAATAAATTATTTGATTTAAAGTTTTTTCATTGAAGCTTTCTCAAACTCAAATCAAATTCGTCTTTGTCGCGCCAAATAGTCGAACAAAATTTCATTTATGAAAAGTTAGCCGCGAATGATGCGAATGACGCGATTAAATTACTGGAGAAATAATTCGTGTTACTCGTGTCATTCGTGGCTAAAAATTCCGGGTTTATTTTCTTGATTACCTGCAAATCTATTTACCGGTTTTAACGACGTAAGAATTCATTCGGGCGATTTTGCCGTTTTCAAATTGATAAACGTCACAGTATTCATACGGCGTGATTTCGCCTTTATCGTTTTTCATCGTCATACCGCCATAAACGGCAACCGTTTCGCCTTCGGCGACGATGTCGGCGATGTTGATTTTCGGCGGCTCCATTGCGCCCATCGAATTCATCCATTCCCGAATCGCGTCCACTCCGTTGACCGTGCGGTCGCCGGGAATTTTCCATTCAATATTTTCCTTGCAAACCGACAAAAATCCTTCCAGATCATTCCGCTCAAAACTCGCGCTGACTTTTTTTACAATTTCCTTGTTTTCTTCCGACATAAAATTTTCTCCTCGTAAAATTAATTTATCAGTTCAAAAATTCCGAAGACATTCTTGTCCGTATCAATAAAATTAGCCTTGCCAACAACGTCCGGGAACTTCAAATTTCGGCATCGCCACTTGTCCGCCGTTTTCTAAAATCAGTTTTTCCACCGCATCAAAATCGGCAATTTGAATCGAGCAGGTAAAAGCGTTCGTGCCGGACGCTCGAGCAAACCGCCGTTTGTTCCGGCGTTTTCGATACGCCAGTAATCAATCGGAAAAGTGTCTTCTTTGACAAATTTCCAATCGAAAATATTCGTATAAAATTTAATCGCCCTTTCAGGCTCGTTTACCTGAATTTCAAAATATCCGATTGCGTTCATCTTATTTTTTTCCTGTTTTTAATAATTTATTTTTGCGGCATTTTATCGAAATCCATAAAAACCTGATTCCAACGATGCCCGTCCAAATCGGCGAAGGCAAAGCCATACATACAACCTTGAATTTCCTGCGGTTCACTGAAAACCGTGCCGCCTGCATCGAACACTTTGCGCGCCGATTCGTCAATTTCCCCGCGGTTTTCCGCGTCAAACGAAATCAAAACTTCCGAGCCGGTTTTCGTGTCCGCAATTTCGCTTTTTGTATAACTCTTAAACGTCTCTTCGTCGAAAAATAAAACGGTCGTTTTCTTCGCGCCGACTTCAAAGCAAGCCATCGTGTCGTTCGTGTGCTTTTCGTTGAGCGCGAAACCGATTCGCTCGAAAAAAATTTTCGTTTTTTCGATGTCTCTGACCGGCAGATTTAACCATATTTCCTTCGACATAAAATTTTCCTCAAAGCATTTCAACGAATTTTGATTTATTGTTTCGAGTCGCAGTTGACCATCCAGTTGATGCTGAATTTGTCTGTAAACATTCCGAAATACGCGCCCCAAAAAGTATCGCCGAGCGGCATCGTTACCGTTCCGCCGTCGGAAAGTCCTTTAAAAAGCGTTTCGGTTTCCTCGCGGCTGTCACAATTGATTGAAATCGAAATATTATTGCCGAACGTCATTGTGCCGGCGAAAGATTCCGGCACGTCGCTGCCCATTAAAACCGCGCCGTTCGCAAGCGGCAAGGAAACGTGCATTATTTTCTCTTTTTCGGCATCGGAGATCTCGCATTCCTTGCTCGGCGGCATTTCCTTCATCCGCGAAAACGTCGAAAATTCGCCGCCGAAGACCGATTTGTAAAAATTAAAAGCCGCTTCCGCTTGTCCGTTAAAGTTGATATATGGATTGATTCCCGTCATTTTTATTTCTCCCTAATTTCATTTATAATCTGTTTCACCAATGAAACGAGAATTTATCATAGCATCAAAATCCTTTGAGCGTGAGGGGCGAAAGCGACAAAGTAGTAGGTTGATTGCGGCAGTTTTTTGCAGTAATTTTAGATGAACAATTCAGCCGCGAATTTCCACCGGCATGCACGAATTTTAGAACGATCTCTTAATTTTTTACGCAATTGAAAATTATTTTACCGGCATTTAGCCGCGTGAGTCGGCAGCTGAAAAACTATTATGAGAAATATTTCCATTCTTGTTCCCGAATCGGCATTGCTGGCGGCGGTTGATGATCCGCGCCATATTTTTTCGCAGGTCAACGATTTTTACAGACAAGCCGAAAAGCCCGCTGTTTTCGATATAAATTTGGTCGGATTAAAAAAGGAAGTTCAAGTTCACAACAATTTATTTACGATTCACGCCGACGCGCTTGTCAATGATGTCGAAAAAACCGATTTGATTTTTATTCCCGCCTTTACGGGCGGCGCGGGCGATTTTCTGGAGAAAAACAAAGCGTTGATTCCGTGGTTGATCGAGCGCCATAACGACGGCGCGGAAATTGTCAGTTTGTGCGTCGGCGCGTTTCTGCTTGCCGCGACCGGCTTGATTGACGGCAAAAAATGTTCGACGCACTGGAACGCGGCAAATGAATTTCGCCGGATGTTTCCGAAAATCAATCTGGTTACAGACCAAATCATCACGGAAGAAGACGGCATTTATACGAGCGGCGGCGCGACCCTGTATTGGAATCTGCTGTTGTATCTGGTCGAAAAATACACGAACCGCGAAACGGCGATTTTAACCGCGAAAATTTTCGCCATTGACATCGAACGTCACAGTCAATCGCCGTTTATCATTTTCAAAGGTCAGAAAAAGCATCGCGATGAAGAAATAAGCCGGGCGCAAAAATATATCGAAACAAATTTTCAAAACAAAATCTCGATTGAAGAGCTTTCGGATAAATTCGCCATCAGCCGTCGGAGCCTGGAAAGAAGATTTAAGAAGGCGACGAACAACACCGTCGCCGAATATATCCAGCGTGTCAAGATCGAAGCCGCCAAAAAAAGTTTTGAAACCAGCCGTAAAAACATCGGCGAAGTGATGTTCGATGTCGGCTATTCGGACACGAAGGCGTTTCGCGGGATTTTCAAAAAAATTACTGGAATGACACCGTTCGATTACCGCAATAAATACAACAAGGAAATGTGATTTTCGTGAAAGTATCTTTCAAGCAACCAGACAAAACTAATTTTTATTTTAGCCACGAATAACACGAATGAACACGAATTATTTTATTTTATTTTATTCGTGTTCATTCGTGTTATTCGTGGCTAATTTTTCTTAAATCTGTTTTGCTTGGTTACTTAACTCTAACCTGAACGCGATGCCAACCGTTATTCATATAACCTTTGAAATTCCAGAGCGGCGCGATTGATTCGGGTTGCGTGTTGGCTGCCGAGTCATAGGCGCGAACGATCAGCTCGCGCGTTCCCGACTTTAAATCAACCGCGCATTGCCAGAGCTGCCACGACCAGCTTTTTTCGTTCGATTCGGTCTCGGCTTTTTTCTTCGGTTCCAAAAGCTCGGCTTCGAGCCAATTCGCGCCGCCGTCCGTCGAGATTTCGACGCGCTCGATGCTGCGCCCGCCGCCGCTCATCGCGTAACCGCGCACAATGGTTTGACCTTTTTTAATCGCCGCGTTTTCCGGCGGCTCGCAAATCACCGAATTGATTTGCCCTTCGGAAAGCATTAAGCCCTTCGTCCAGTCAACGGTTTCTTTATCAACGTGCGGCGGAAAAATTTTATACGCTTCCTTTTGATAATGGTTATCCGAAGGCGTTTTTTTCAAGCTGATATTCGTCAGCCATTTGACGCTGCGCGCGCCGATGTAGCCGGGAACGACCGCGCGCAGCGGCGCGCCGTGAACCGGCAGAAGCGGTTTGCCGTTCATCTCGAAAGCGAGCAAAACTTCGTCCGCCAGAGCCTTTTCGAGCGGAATCGAGCCGCCGAAATTCGAGCTGATTTTCTTCACGTCGTCCGCGCCGTCAAACCAGACGTGCTTCGCGCCGGTCTTCACGCCCGCCGCCGCTAAAACGTCCGTCAATCGCACGCCCCGCCATTTCGCGCAGCTGACGGCGTGTCCGAGCCAGGGCGTTTCGCCCGTAATTTCCTTGACGGCGATCATTTCCTCGCGCCTGTTTCCGGCGCACTGCATCGTCGCCGTCACCGCGTAAGTTTTGAATTGTTTTTTCAAATCGGCAAGCGTCAGCTTGAGTTTATTTTCAACCATTCCGCCGATTTCGAGCGTAAAATCCTTCGCCACGATTTCGGGAATATTTCCGTGATTGCGGACGTAAAACAGCGACGTGGCGGTGATGAAATCGTCAACCAGATTTTTCAAAGGCGGACCGGCGTTAAACGCTTCGCCTTCAAATACGATCAGTTCCGCGCTCTTTCCCAATTTGACGGCTCTTTCGGCTTTTTCGTTTTTCATAAATTTCAATTTAACTCGAATTGTTTATAATTGAAAAGTTTAACCGAAAAAATCTACAAAAATTTCGTCGGAAATTATTGGGGCGATTTTGCTTTTTTGTGGCATAATTGTTTCACCTTTTTGATTCGACAAATTACTCGAATCGTTCATCAAACGTAATAAATGCAACGATTTCCGTAAATTTTCAAATCGCCGCGAATTGGCACGGCGGTTGCGAATAGATTGCCGGAAGTTTTTGCTCGACAAAAATTTGAGGATAATTGAATGACCCAGCTACCAGTTCCTGTCTTTTACGCGCCGAACGGCAAACGTTGGAAAAGAATTAGAAATTTAAGCATTTTAATCAGTTTCATAATCACCGCCCTTTTCGTTGTATTTTTTGGCAGTCTTTTAAAAAAACCCGCTTTACCGAATTTTAGTATTCGGGCGAAAACGATTGTGCCGCAGGGAAACAACGCCGCGCCGCTGCAGGCGGCATCGGGCGACGTGGAAATTCCTGCGAACGCCGTCGAGACCAGCGCGGCGCGTCCGAAAACAATCGCGTTTTACGTAAATTACGACGATACGAGTTACGCTTCATTAAAACGTAACATCGAAAAAATAGATTGGCTCGCGCCCGAATGGATTCGACTGCAAACCGGCGATAATCCGCTCGTTTTAGATTTTGATGAGAAGGCTCTGAATTTGATTCACAAGGAAAAACCGGCGATGCCGATTTTACCGCTCGTGCAGAATTACAAAGACGAGCAGTGGAATTCGCAGATTCTCGCGCAGGCGGTTGCCACCGCCGATTCAAGACAGAAACTAATTGACGCGCTTTCCAAAACCGTCGCCGACAATAAATTTGCCGGTTTGACGATTGATTTAGAGGAAGTTCCAAAATCATCACAACAAAATCTTTTCGAGTTTATGAAATCGCTCTACGCGACGTTTCACGAACACGGCTGGCTGGTCGCGCAAGCCGTTCCGTTCGATAATCCCGATTGGAATTACAAATCTTACGCCGGATTTTCCGATTTTTTGATGTTGATGGCTTACGACGAACACTGGTCAACCGGACAGCCGGGCGCAGTCGCTTCGCAAAATTGGTTTGAAATGATTTTAGCCAGGCGAATGAAGGAACTCGATCCGCAAAAAACCATCGTCTGCATCGGCAATTACGGCTACGATTGGTCGAACAAGGAAAAGGAAGCCAAGGAAGTTTCGTTTCAGGAATCGGTTTTGTCGGCGCGCGATTCCGAAGCGAGAATAAATTTCGACGGAGCGGCGAAGAATCCGACGTTTACCTATGATGAAGACGACGGCTCGCATCACACGGTTTGGTTTCTCGACGCGATAACGGCTTTTAACGAAATTAAAGCGTCGAAAAAGTTTCAGCCATACGGTTTCGCGCTCTGGCGTTTAGGTTCGGAAGACCCGAGTTTGTGGGACGTTTTCGGCGGCGACGCAACGGCGAATCCGCAAGTCGAAAACTTAAAAACGCTGCGCTACGGTTACGATATTGATTTTGAAGGCAAAGGCGAAATTTTGCAGGTTTCCTCCGAACCGCAGGACGGCAGCCGCGTTTTCGGATTCGACAAACAAGGTGCAATCAATACTGAAACTTTTACGGCTACGCCATCGAGCTATGTGATTCAGAGAACCGGCGATCATCCGGGAATGGTCGCTTTGACCTTTGACGATGGTCCCGATCCGAAATGGACTCCGCAGATTTTGGATATTCTGAAACGCGAAAACGTTCCGGCGACTTTTTTCGTCGTCGGCAGTTACGGGCAGGAAAATCCCGGCTTGATAAAACGCATCGTCAACGACGGACACGACATCGGTAATCATTCGTTCACGCATCCGAATATGGGCGACATTCCGACGAGCGTGACGGCGGTCGAACTGAACGCCACGCAAAGGCTTATTCAATCTTTGACCGGACGCTCGACGACGCTTTTTCGCGCTCCGTATTTCGGCGATGCCGAACCGCAAACGCCCGATGAAGTCGAACCGATTGTCGAAGCCAAACATCTGGGCTATATCACGGTCGGCTTGCACATTGACCCGGACGATTGGGAATTGCCGGGCAGCGACGTGATTGCCCAAAAAACCGTTGACGGCATCACCAACCAAACCGACGAAGAAGACGTTCGCGGACAAATCGTTCTGCTGCACGACGGCGGCGGCGACCGTTCGCAAACCGTCGAAGCTCTGCCGAAAATAATCGAAACCTTAAGGGCGAAGGGTTATAAATTCGTGACGGTCTCTAATCTCGCCGGAATTCCGCAGGATAAAACGATGCCGTTCATCGCGGAAAATCAAAACGCCGTCGTGACCGAAGCCAACGATGTAACTTTTCAAATGCTCTGGTTTTTCGACCGAGCGATGAAATGGCTCTTCTGGCTCGGTATCGTTCTGGGAACGGGCAGACTTCTGCTCGTCGCGCTTTTGGCTTTGCGAACGCGCCGCCGAAAAATGTTAAATTTGTCCGGTAAATCTTTTCAGCCGTTCGTTTCCGTGATCGTTCCGGCTTTTAATGAGGAAACGGTCATCGTCAAAACGATTAAAAGTTTGCTCAAGTCGGATTACGCGAACTTTGAAATCATCGTCGTTGACGACGGTTCGATTGATAACACGAGCCGCGCGGTCAGCGAAAATTTCGGCGGCAACGAACACGTACGGCTCTTTACGGTCGTCAACGGCGGCAAAGCGGCGGCTTTGTGCTTCGGGTTGCGCAAGGCGCAAGGCGAAATTATTATCGGTTTGGACGCGGACACGGTTTTCGCGCGGAAAACCATCGGCGAGCTGGCGGCGCAATTTGCGGACGAGCGCGTCGGCGCGGTCGCGGGCAACGCGAAGGTCGGCAATCGTCTGAACATTGTCACGAAATGGCAGGCTCTCGAATATATCACGTCGCAAAATCTCGACCGCCGCGCCTTCGCCGGTTTGAATGCGATTACGGTCGTGCCGGGCGCGGTCGGCGCGTGGCGGCGTTCGGCGTTGGAACAGGCGGGCGGTTTTGAATCGAACACTTTAGCCGAAGATCAGGATTTGACTTTGCGCGTCCGAATGCTCGGCTATCGCGTCGCTTACGCCGAATATGCCGTCGCTTATACCGAAGCTCCCGACAGCCTGAAAGGTTTGGCGAAACAGCGTTTTCGCTGGTCGTTCGGCACCTTGCAATGTATGTGGAAACACCGCGCCGCATTATTTAACCGGAAATACGGCGCGCTCGGCTCGGTGGCGATGCCGAACGTCTGGATTTTTCAGATTTTGTTTCCGCTCGTTTCGCCGTTGATGGATTTGATGTTCGTCTGGACGCTTTTCGGTTATTTAATACAGCGCATTGAGCATCCGCGCGAATTTCTCGCCTCGCATTTCAGCGAAGTCGCGTTTTATTACGCATTCTTCTTAGTCGTTGATGTTCTGGCGGCGGCGGTCGGCTTCTGGTTCGAGCGGCGTGAAAATTGGAAACTGCTGGCGTGGCTGCCTCTGCAGCGATTCGGTTACCGGCAGGTGATGTATTTCGTGATGCTCAAATCAATCAAAACCGCCGTCGAAGGCGCGATTGTCGG
This sequence comes from uncultured Pyrinomonadaceae bacterium, assembly GCA_964237235.1. Classification (GTDB taxonomy): domain Bacteria; phylum Acidobacteriota; class Blastocatellia; order Pyrinomonadales; family Pyrinomonadaceae. Next base: position 134,581 of record CAXSGY010000010.1, on the reverse strand, counting down.
TTGGAACAAAGTCGAGCGTAAGGCGACCGTCGCGGAAACAGTTTGAGATTTGCGTCCCTTTTATCGAATCATTCAAAATAAAAAGAGGCAAATAAACATTGCCTCTTTTTATCGCTCTAAGTTCAGTTTTTAATCAAATTATCCAAGATTCTGCTCGTTTTTGAAAAAACATCAAAGCCGCCCGCGGAGGTTTTTTATCGTCTTTCGGCTTGTCTTTGTCATCTTTCGGCTTTTCTTTATCTTTGTCATTGACAATCACCACCGGCGGCTTTTCCTTCGGCGGCGGATTGGTTTTATCGTCTTCTTTTTTCTGCGCCGTTGCCGTCATTGCGAAGCAAATCAGCACGGCGGCGGCGAATAATAATTTTTTTAATGTGTTCATCTTAAATTTTCCTCCTTCCTTAAACGTTTTAAGGCACGAGGGGAAAGAATGGAGACTGCGCCCGTTTTTTATTGGCAATCTCAATGCCATAAATGTTTTTTATGTAAATATTTGTAAAAACGCGTTCAAATTAGCCGCTTTTATATGATTCAGAAAGAATAATTTACGTTTTCCGTGAAATTTATACGAAATCGTCAACGGCTTTGGCAAACCGCCGCGCAAACATATTATAATTTATAAGTTGCCGAAATTGAAAATCTTTTTTCAAAACCCGTAAAAAATGTCGAATAATTCCGAGCGGCTCAAACAAATTTTGGTCGTGGTCGCCACCGCCGGCGTAATCGTCTTTAACTGGCTTTCCGTCAAAGGCTTTCTGGGCGTTTCGATGCAGTTTATCGCTGACAAATATCGGAACGACATAACGCCCGCCGGTTACGCTTTTTCGATTTGGGGTTTGATTTATCTCGGTTTAATCGCTTTCAGCGTTTATCAGGCACTGCCGAAAAACGCCGCCAAATTCAGCCCGCTGCGGAGCGTCTATATTTTAAGCTGCGCGGCAAACTGCGCGTGGCTTTATTTCTGGCATCAGGAAGCGGTTACCCTATGCGTGGCGGTAATTTTCCTGTTGCTCGGAACGCTCATTTTTATCAATGAAAAATTGAAATTTACGGAGACAAGCGGCGATTTCTGGTTTGTTAAATTTCCTTTAGGCTTATATTGCGGCTGGGTAACGGCGGCGGCGATTCTGAATTCGACCATCGCTCTGGTTTATTCAAATTTCCAAGCCGGTGATTCAAAAGGCGTTGTGTTGGGCGCGATTTTGCTTTTAACGGCGACCGCTCTGGGCGTTATTATCCGCTTTACGCTCAACAATCCGTTTTACCCTTTGGCAATCGCGTGGGCTTTAACGTCAATCGCCGTCGAGCAGAGCGGCAAAACCTTGATCGTCGCTTCAGCCGCCGTCGGCGTGATTGTTTTGCTGATTGCGGCTTTAACCTTTCTGATTTTCTCGCCGAACAAAATTGATGAATAACGGACAAATCTGCGTCTCGGTCTGTGCCGAAACTGCCGATGAATTAATCGCACAAATTAAACGCGCCGAAGATTTGGCGGACGTGATTGAGATTCGTTTCGATTGTTTGAAATTGTTGCCGGATACTTTTTGGAACGAATTGAACAAACGCCGGAAAAGTTTCGACGGAAATCTTTTAGCGACGTTTCGACCGGATAAACAAGGCGGCAACCGCGATTTGAGCTTCACGGAACGAGAAGATTTTTGGATTCATTCGCACGTTTCCGAATTTGTTGACTGGGCAGATTTAGAAGGCGATTTTTCCGAGGAAAAAATAAATAACTTTTGGGGGAAATCTTTTAATAAAATCATTAACTCTTTTCACGATTTTCACTCGATTTCTCAGAATTTAGAAAGCGTTTACGAACAACTTTCGACAGCCGAAGATATTATAAAAATCGCTGCACAAGCCGACGACATTACCGACACAATTCCAGTCTGGAAACTGCTCGAGAAAGCAGAATCCGAAAATAAGCAAATTATTCCAATCGCAATGGGCGAAGCGGGAAAATGGACGCGGATTTTGGGACTCGCACACGGCGCGTTTATGACTTACGCCGCGCTCGACGCAGGCAAAGAAACTGCGCCCGGGCAAGTTTCGGCGCGCGATTTAATCGAAGTTTACCGCGTCAAGGAGTTAAACGAAAATACCGACGTTTACGGCATTATCGGCGGGAACACGAGCGTTTCGATGTCGCCGTATATTCACAACACGGCGTTTCAATTTCATAACTTAAACGCGGTTTTCGTTCCGCTTCAAGTAAACACTCTCGACGAATTCATAATCCGAATGGTTAAACCGAAAACGCGCGAAATCGAATTAAATTTCAAAGGTTTTTCGGTAACGATTCCGCACAAAACCGCGATTATCAAACACCTCGATTCGATAGATGAAACCGCCGAAAAAATCGGCGCGGTCAATACGATTAAAATCGTTGACGGGAAACTTCACGGCTTCAATACGGACGCGGACGGCTTTATCGAACCGCTTTTAAATGTTTACGGAGATTTAAGAAACGCGCGAATCGCCGTTCTCGGCGCGGGCGGCGCGGCGCGGGCGTGCATTTACGCGCTTCAAAAAAACGGCGCGAATGTGACAATTTTCGCGCGAGATTTAGAAAAATCCAAAAATTTAGCCGATGACTTCCGAGTTGAACTAAGAATGCTCGACACTCATCATTCGGCATTCAGCAATTTTGACGTTTTGGTTAACACGACACCGCTCGGAATGAAAAATAAAGCCGAAACCGAAACGCCCGCCGCCGCCGAACAGATGCGAAATCTAAAGCTCGTTTATGATCTGGTTTACACGCCGTTTCAAACGAAATTTATGACGGAAGCCGACCGCGCCGCCGTGCCGAAAATCGGCGGTTTGGCAATGCTCATCGCGCAGGCGGCGAAACAGCAGAAAATCTGGACAAACCTCGACGCGCCGCTTGAGCAGATGAGCCGCGCCGCCCTGAAAAAGTTACAATGAATGAACGCTACAGCCGTCAAATTTTGTTCGCGCCAATCGGCAAAACCGGTCAGGAAAAACTTTTAAAGTCGCGCGTTCTCATCGTCGGCAGTGGCGCGCTCGGCTGCGCTCACGCCGAAACTCTGGCGCGCGCCGGTGTCGGATTTCTGCGCGTCGTTGACCGCGATTTCGTTGAGTCTTCAAATCTGCAAAGGCAAACTTTGTTTTCCGAAGCAGACGCGAAAGAGAGATTGCCGAAAGCAATCGCGGCAAAAAATCGTCTTGCCGCAATCAATTCGGAAATCGAAGTCGAAGCAATCGTCGCCGATGTCAATTTTTCAAACATCGAAAATTTTGTCGAAGACTGCGATTTGATTCTCGACGGCACGGACAATTTTCAAACGCGCTATTTAATCAACGATGCCTGCGTGAAATTGCAAAAAACCTGGATTTACGGCGCGGCAGTTTCGAGTTACGGCGCGACGATGACGATTATGCCGAATGAAACCGCGTGTCTGCGCTGTATTTTTGAAGAAATGCCGCCGGTCGGCAGCGCGCCGACGTGCGACACGACGGGCGTGATTCAGCCGATTATTCAAAGCGTTTCGGCAATTCAGACGACCGAAGCGTTGAAAATCTTAACGGGCGATTTCGCGGCTTTGCATCAAACTCTGCTGCAAATCGACGTTTGGCAAAACGATTGGCGCAAAATCAAAATCGGCAGTCCGAATGCCGATTGTGAATGTTGCGGACGGAAGAATTTTGAGTTTCTCGACGCGGAAACTTCGGAATTTTCCGCCGTTTTGTGCGGACGCAACGCCGTGCAAATCGCGCCGCCGAAACCGGTCGATTTGGATTTACCGACGCTTGCGACGCGCTTAGAACCGTTCGGCGCAGTGAAACAAAACGAATATCTTTTACGTCTAAACGTCGGCGAATTTGAATTAACCGTTTTCAAAGATGCCCGCGCCATTGTTCGCGGAACCGACGACATTTCGACCGCGCGTTCGATTTATGCGAAGTTTATCGGCAGTTAAATTTCGCTAATTCGGCACTATTTCAGCAAGATTGAATTTGTATTTTCAAGGCGGCTAAGGATTTTTCAACTCGTTTGACTGTGAATAGTTAATAGAGAACAGCGAGTAATTTATGGATGTGAAATCATTGGCTGTTCACTACTGACTAATTACTGATTGACAGGAAAAATTTTGATAATTTTTGCCGTGTGATTTTACATAATAAACTAAATGAAGAAACTTTTTTACGTCATTTTTTTAAGCCTATTTTGCGTCGTCAATTTGCAGGCGGGCGAACCGCAGATTTGGACGATTGATACACGCGCCGAAGTTTTGCGCGGCGACGCGCGCGGCGTTTCGATAGATGAAACCGGCGCGATTTCGCTCGCGCCGAAATTAACCGAAGTTTTCAAAACCGAACAGCCATACGTTTGGTCGAGCGCGGCGGACGCAAACGGCAATGTTTTCTTAGGCACCGGCGGCGACGGGCGCATTTTTCGAGTTGACGCAAACGGCGGCGGAAAGTTGTTTGCCGATTTGAGCGAGTTAAATGTTTCCGCGTTGGCAATCGGCAAAGACAACGCGCTTTACGCCGCGACTTCGCCCGACGGCAAAGTTTACCGCATTGACGCGAACGGCGCGGCGAGCGTTTTTTTTGAGCCGAAGGAAAAATATATCTGGTCGTTGGCGTTGGCGAACGACGGCAGTTTGATTGTCGGCACGGGCGAGAACGGAAAAATTTTCCGCGTGAAATCGGCGAACGCCGCGCCCGCCGCGTCGCTGTTTTACGACACGAGCGAAACGCACATTATTTCGCTGGCAATTGATAAACAAGGAACGATTTATGCCGGAACCGACGGCAGCGGCCTGGTGTTGCGGTTCGGCGCGGACGGCAAACCTTTTGCGTTGCTTGATTCGTCGCTGCGCGAAATTCACGCCCTCGCCATCGGCGCGGATAATTCGATTTACGCGCTTGCTTTGAGCGACGCGGCAGCGGTTGCGAAAACGCCGCTTTCGACCGAACCGCCGACGACTGAACCGACTCCCGCCGCCACGCCCGAAGCTCCGCCGAAAAGCCGTTATGATTTAACAACGGCGAAAGCCGTCGTCTATCGAATTTACGCCGACGGCGGCAGCGACGTTATCTGGAATTCGCCGACTGTCACCGCGTTTTCGATTTTTCCAAACCCGAACGGCAACGGCGTTTTCGTCGGCACGTCCGACAAAGGCAGAATTTACAGCGTCGGCAACGACGGACGCGAAACGCTCGCTTTGCAATCGAATGAAGGACAAATTTCGACTTTGCTCGGCGTTGGAAAAAACATTCTGGCGACATCAAGCAATCAGGGCAAACTTTTTCAATTTGGCGCGGAAACGGTTGCCGAAGGCATTTACGAATCGTCAATCCTAAACGCGAAGGCGACGGCGGCGTGGGGCAGAATCTGGTGGCGTTCGAGCGGCAACGTCGTTTTGCAAACGCGCAGCGGCAACAGCGAAAAGCCGAACGAAACGTGGAGCGATTGGAGCGCGAATTACGCGAATCCGAAAGACGCGCAAATCGCCAGCCCGAAGGCGAAATTTTTGCAATGGCGCGCGATTTTGAAAAACGCGGCGACGCTCAACGAAGTCAGCGTCGCCTATCAGGCGAGAAATATCGCGCCGGAGATTCTTTCGATTCAGACTTTGCCGACGAACGTCGGTTTGGCGGCAAATCCGCCGATTCAGATTGATCCGAACATCGAAAATTCCGGTCTCGATCCGACGGTTTTCGGGTTGCCGCCGATTGCGAATGTTCCGCCGCGAAAAATTTATCAGCGCGGCGCGAAATCGCTGCAATGGACGGCGGAAGACCGCAACGGCGATAAAATGGAATACGCCGTTTACTACAAGGAAGTCGGCGACGCGGACTTTAAATTGCTGCGCGATAATATGCGCGAAAACTTTTTTACGATTGACGGTTTGGCGTTTGCCGACGGGCGTTACATTTTCAAAATCAAAGCGAGCGACGCGCCTTCCAATCCCTTTTCGCAAGCATTATCGGGCGAAAGAATCAGCGAACCGGTTGATATTGACAATACCGCGCCGACGGTTGCCGCTGTCGGCAACGCGCAAATCACTGGCAACAAGGCGCGCGTCGTTTTTGAAGCGAGCGACGCTTCGAGTTATTTGCAAAACGCCGAATTCAGCGTCAACGGCGGCGAATGGCAAACGGTTTACGCCGACGACGGCATTTCCGACGGACAGCGCGAGCGTTACACTTTGGACGTTACTTTGAGCGCGGCGGGCAATTATTCGATCACGCTGCGCGTTTTCGACGCGAGCGGCAATGTGGGCAACGCGCGAATTTCGGTGAGAAAATAAAATTTATTTTTTCTTCGGCAAAGTCATTGTTTCGCCTTCTTTGTTGATTTCCAGATGGCGCGTCGTGTTTTCGACGATGCTCGGCGGCACGAGGTCGCCGGTTTTATAGCGCGAATCCGGCGCGACATATTCGGTTTGGGTCGGCGGCAAAGCGGCGTTCGGCGCACTTTGATTTATATAATTTTGATTTTGCGATGCGAAATTAATTTGCGTTTTTTCCATTTGTTTCGATTTCATATAATCAGAAACGCCTTTTGAGAGCAGACCGAAAGCCGGAAAAAGCATCGCCCACCACCACGCTTGTCCGCCCGCCACGCCGGTCGTCAGCAAGGCGATACTGATAATCAAAAATCCGATGCCCGAGACAAGCTGTTTAATCGAGTCGCCGTAAACTTCGTGCGAATTTTGACGGCGGCGAAATTCGCGTTCGTGTTTTCTGATTTTAGAATCAATTGCCGCGATTCCGGCATCGGCGTAAGGCGGCGGCAGGCTGCCGGTCATCGCCGCCGAAACATTTCCCAAATCAGTGCCGCAGCTCCGGCAAAATTTTCCGTTATCAGGATTTTGAGTTCCGCATTTCGGGCAAAACATATTCTTTTAATTCAAATTTCAAGATTCCAGATTCAAAGTTGTCGATTTCAAGTTTTCAATTGGATTTTATCATTAAAACATTTGAACCCTGAACTTTGAACTACAAATTTCGTTGTCTTAACGCTTCAAAAAGTATCACGCCGCAGGCGACCGAGACGTTCAAAGATTCGATTCGTCCGCGCATCGGAATTTTCACCAGCGCGTCGCATTTTTCCGCCGTCAAACGGTGCAAGCCTTTGCCTTCGCCGCCCAAGATCAGAGCCGACGGCGCGCGCCAATCCCAACCGTCGAAATCTTTTTCCGCCGCGCCGCTTGCGCCGATTATCCAGATATTATGCTCTTTCAATTCATCAATCAAGCGGTTCAGATTCGTCACCTTCGCAATTTTGACGTATTCGACCGCGCCCGCCGACGCTTTCGCCGCCGTTTCGGTCAACGGCGCGGCGCGGCGTTCGGGAATAAAAACGCCGTCCGCGCCCGCACATTCGATTGTTCGCAGAATCGCGCCCAGATTTCGAGGGTCTTCGATGCCGTCCAGAATGACGATTAACGGTGCGCCGCCCGCTTCGATTTTTTGATACATTTCATCGAGCAGTTTTTCCGCCGGATAATAATCAGCCGCCGCGACGAAGGCGATTACGCCTTGATGATTCGCGCCCGGTTCGACTAATTTTGTCAGATTTTCGCGCGCCGTTTTTTGAAACGGAACGCCGTTTCGTCGCGCCAGCGACAAAATTTCCGACAAACGGTTTTCGTGTCCGCCTTCGACGAGCAGGATTTTTTCGACGCGCCGGTTTTCTGCCCGCAACGTTTCTAAAACGGGCAGCACGCCGAAAATTATATTCTTCGGTCGCTCGAGTTTCAGGCGTTGTTCGTCGTGAAACGGTTTATTGTCCGGCGATTCCGCATCTCGGTTAATTTTGAATTTCGGATTTTGAATGCGCGATTTTTTCATACAAGCTCGCGTTGAAGCCGCGAATATTTCGTGAACTGCATTAAATTATTGATTGTCGTGACGTTTCCCAGATTAAATTTCCCGAAACTTTCGCGCTTCCAGCCTTTTGAATCGCTGCGCTGTTCGACTTCCCAAACGTCGGCGAGCAGTTCGCGGTTTTTGACGTAATCGTTGACGAATTTCGTGTGCGGCTCGACGCTCTGAATTTTTGCGACGAGCTTTTTTAAATTGTCGCTCACCAGCATTCCTTTTTCCGCTTCGAGACCGGAAAAATCGAAACCTTTCGCCCAAATACGGAAACCGTTTTTGTCGGCGCGGCTATAAACGTCCAGCAGACTTTCGTCCGACGCGGTTTCGCGCGAGTCGAGAATTTTGCTTTCGCCTTTTTTATCGCGCTTTTCGGTCGCTTCGATTTTGCGTTCGAAAATCGCGCCGCTGACGATTAAAAGCAAATCCGCGTTGTCGATTTCAACGATTTCGGACTGATTAAAAAGTATGAAAACGATTTTGTCCGCGTCGAATTCGATGCCGCGCAGACGGCGCGGAGATTTTTCGGCGGCGAGCGTTTCATCGCTGATGACGCGAGTTTTAATGTGGAACGCCGCCAAATTCGTTTTTAGGATTTCGGCTTCTTTTTCCGATTCGACGCGGGCGAGCGGCAATGGTTTTCCATTTTCTGCGATTTGTTTCAGGAACGCGCTTTCGACTTTGAGCAGCCGCGCCGCGTTTGAAAAATCCGCTGCGTTTTGATTTGACGAATCCGGTTCAAAAATTAAATTAAAGCCGCGTTCCCACGCTTCCAGTTTTCGCAAATTCGGCTGTATATTTTGAATTTGCCGTTCGGAGATGTCGAGTTCCGCGCCGCAGTATAGACAGTTCAGACGGTTCGGCGGATTCAGACGGGCGCACGCGCCGCAATTGATCATTTCCGCCGCGCCGAAAGCCGGATTTTCCGTCTGCGTCGGCAAATTTTTCAACCATTCGTCAAATTGTTCGTCTTGCATAATTTTTCGATTATATTACGAAATCGCTTCGATTTGATTTTCGCTTGACCGACAGGCGAACAAAAAGGCAAACTGTTATTAATTATTTTATTCGATTGCGGTTAAAATTTTATCAAAACGGAACTAAATTTAATTACATTAAATACTTTTTTGGCAAACTGAAAGACGATTTAAAACCGATTATAAATTAATTTTCGAGCATTTATTTTAATTCAAAATTTCCCTTCCGTTTTCTTGCGACCGCGCTCGTTTTATCTTAAAAATTTTATAACAAAGTAGGATTTTCTAAAATGCAGTTTGATATGTCTGCCAATTCGAGTTGGCAGTTCGGGCATCGCGGTCGCGTCGCCGTGTTTATTGACGGAAACAATCTTTTCCACGCCGCTCGTTTTCATAATATAGACATTGATTACAATAAATTGCTGCGGCTTTTGCTCGGCGACGGGCGGCTTTTGCGGGCGTTTTTTTACACGGGCGTGGACGCGGGCGCGGAACGCCAGCAGGGATTTTTGCTGTGGATGCGGCGCAACGGCTTTCGCGTCGTGCAAAAGGAATTAAAAACCTTCTACGACGGCACGCGCAAGGCGAATCTCGATGTCGAAATCGCGGTTGATATGCTGTCCTTAGCCGGGCGTTATGATACAGCCGTTTTGGTTTCGGGCGACGAAGATTTTGTTTACGCTCTGAACGCAATCGCTTACAAAGGCTGCCGTGTCGAGGTCGCCGGTTTTCGCTCGAACACCGCGCCGCGTTTGATTGACGTGGCGGATTTTTTCATAGATTTGGGCGACATCGCCGAACTTGTCCGCAAAGACGCTTCGCAAAACGGTCATTACGAAGTCCCTTCGTTCGTGCCGCCGGACGCGATGCCGCCGGAGAATTTATCGAATCAGCCGAACCGCAATTTTCCGCCGGTTTCCAACAAAATTTTGTTCGATTCGCAGTTTGTCGAAGAAGACACGGAAGATTATTCGGATTTGGTGCGAATCAAAGACGAAAGATGAGATTTTTTACAGTCGAGGAAGCCGACGATTTGATTCCGACGCTGCGCCCGATGCTCGAAAAAATAAAGCTTCATTACGCAAGAGTTTCGGCTTTGCGCGAACCGGCGAAGGCAGCAGCTTGTGAAAACGGCGGCGGCGGAATGGTCGGCGGCACGATTTACTTTAAATCGCTTTTTGAAGTCGGCAGATTGACCAATGAAATTGTCGAACTCGGCGTGCAGATAAAGGATTATTCGCGCGGCTTGATTGATTTTCCTTCGATGCGCGACGGGCAAGCCGTTCTGCTCTGCTGGCAGCTCGGCGAACCCGAACGAATCGAATGGTGGCACGAAGTCGAAGCCGGATTTGCGGGTAGAAAACCGCTCTGAGCCGGTTCAGTTCAAAGTTCAGGGTTCAAAGTTCAAAGTTCAAAGCAGGATTCCTGTTTCAGACTTTAAACTTTGAATCTTGAACCTTGAACTTTGAATCAGATTCCTTTATTTTTCTTGGCTTTACTATTGACGGGTTAAAGTAAATTCTGATAAAATCGCCAAAGTTTTATAATTTCGACATATCACAATTCCTGCAAATTTTATTTTTTGATTCAGAATCGTTCTTAGGTTATGAACTGTCCTGTTTGCGATAGAAAAAACGCCGTTCCTTTATCCGTCTGTCCGACTTGCGGCACGATGATAAACGACACGGAACGTATCGAGTTAGCCAAAAAAGTTTCCGTCGTTAAAGATTATAAACGCGAGGTAAATAAAACGAAGATGCCAAGTGAACCGCTGCCGCCAATCGAAAACGCCGCTTCGGAAAAATCGAACGCCGCGCCGCCGACATATACATCAGCCATCAATTCAAAAGCGACCAGCCCGACGCTCGTCGAATTTCATAACAAAAATTCGACGGTTCCCGAATGGCGTTTGCAGCTTCAAAACGCCGTCCGCCAACGGCAGGGCGGCGGACGGACGGAACCGGCGGCGACCATCGAAACGTCCATCAAAACTGCGCGGCAAACGCGGCTCGCCACGAGCGGCGCGAACGCTTTGAAGGCGGAACCGAGCGTCGAACCGCAAACTGCGCCCCACGCGACGCAAAATCATCCCGAAGTTGCCAGAGCTTTAGAGCGCATTCAACAGGCGCGGCAGAAATTTTTCGTCGAAGAAGAAGCCGAACTACAGGCGCAAGCCGCGCCGATTGCCGCCGCGCCCGCCAAAGCGAGCAAAAATTATCCGTTCTACATCGCCGCAAAAACGAATGACGCGGAAATTAAGACAGCCGAGCCGAATGATTCGCCGACGACGTTTTCCAAGCCGAAACTCGCGGCTGCCGCTATGCAGCGCGTCGGACAGCATAAGCTAGACACGAACAAACTGCCGCCGCTGCCGAAGGTTATCCAGGATTCGCCGGACGTGATTCTCCGCGCCGCCTCGACGGTCGTTGAAGAAATTGAGGTTAAGACGGAAACCACGCAAGTTGAAACGGTTACGGTTAAAACGGAAAAAGCCGTCGAGCCGGTTGAAATCGTCGAGATTATCGAAGTCGAAGAAAACGCGACGTTTGCGATGCGTTTTAACGCCGGACTTTTCGATTTGATAATCGGCTCGTTCGTCAGCGCGGTTTTGCTCGCGCCGTTTATGCTTTCGAGCAGCGGAAACTGGCTTTCTTGGTCGGGACTTTTCGCCTTCGTCGCCACCTGCGCGGTCGTGATGTTTATTTATCTGACAACAACCGTCGGGCTTTACGGCAGAACATTCGGAATGCGTCTTTTCTCGCTCGAACTGGTTGACATCGAAGGCGAAAATTATCCGACGTTTCATCAAGCGGCAGTCAGCTCTTCGGTTTATCTTTTATCTTTGGCGTGTTTCGGACTCGGATTTTTGACCGTGCTTTTCAACGAAGAAAAACGCGCCGTCCACGACCTCGTTTCCGGCACGGTCGTCGTCCGCGAAGAAGAAAATTAGTTCAAAGTTCAAGGTTCAAAGTTATATGAATCAAACAAATTTTGAACCTTGAACCTTGAACTCCACAGAGTGAACGAAAAAACTTTAGAAAAAATCTGCGCCGAACTCGCGTCCGTTTTAACCGGACAACGGTTCGGCAAAATTTTTACGCTCGCGCGATTTCAGTTGGCGATTGATTTTCGTTTGTTCGACTCGACCTATCTGTTCGTCAGCGTTGAACCGAACGCGCCGCGCATTTATTTGATTAAGCGGCGTTTGCGCGATTTGGAAAAAGAATCGAAAAATCAAACCGCGTTCGTAATGTTTCTGCGAAAGCGTTTGGCGAACGCGCGGCTCGATTCGATTGAAAAACTAAAAGATGAGCGCGTTTTGTGCTTCGCTTTTGCAGCGACAAACGATTTGGGAGCGGCGGAAAATTACCGCCTGATCGTTCAATTAACCGGACGTTCGGCGAATATTTTGCTGCTCGATAAAAACGATTTCGTTCTCGACGCGTGCCGCGAAACGACGGGCGACGGACAGGAAATCGCCTCGCGCTACGAGCCGCCGACGCGACCGGCGGGCGAAAGAAAGTTGATTAACGAAGAAAAATTTCCGACGGAAAATTTTGCAAATTTGTCCGAGACGTTAGACGACTTTTATCAAACGCAAGCCGCCGAAGCGCGGTTTCAAACAAAGGCGACGGCGGCGCGCAATAAGCTCAAACAGGAATTTCAAAAACGCGAAAAATTAATAAAAAATCTCCGCCGCGATTTGCAAACGCACGGCGACGGCGAAACCTGGAAACGCTTTGGCGATTTGATTTTAGCGAATCTAGCGACGGCGAAACGCAGTGGAAAAAATCTCACCGTTATCGATTATTTTGACGAAAACGCGCCGGAACTAACAATTGAACTCGAAGAAACCGATTCGCTGACCGAAGCCGCCGAACGATTTTTCAAACGCTATACAAAATCCCGCAACGCGCAGGCGGAAATTTCAAAACGTCTGGCTGAAACCGATTCGCAAATCGAAAATCTAAACGCGCAACGCGCGCGCGTCGAGCAGGCAATCGAAGAAAAAGACGAAGCGTTTTTGTCGGATTTTACAGGCGAAAAAAACGCGGCGCAATCAACCAAATCGAAAGAAAAAGCCGCGCAAAATTTCAAGGGCGCGCGGCAGTATTTTTCGTCCGAAGGCTTTGAAATTTTAGTCGGCAAAGCGTCGAAGGACAACGATTTTCTGACGTTTCGGATTGCGAAGGCGACGGATTTATGGCTGCACGCGGCTGATTATCCGGGTTCGCACGTCGTCGTCAAAAATCCGGCGCGCGTGGAGATTCCGCCGAAAACTCTGCTCGAAGCAGCGCAGTTCGCCGCCTTTTTCAGCCACGCCCGCGAGCAGCCGAAAGTCGCCGTCCATTACACGCCGAAAAAATTCGTCAACAAACCGAAAGGCGCGGCGGCTGGTTTGGTCAGCCTGGCAAGTTTTAAAACGATTTTAGTCGAACCGAAAATCGGCGAAAAATAAAAAGGCTGAAAATAAATTCAGCCTTTTTGCTTTCGGTAAACTCTTTCGGAATTTATTGATTAACCGTTTTCTCGACGGCTTTTTTCATATCGTTGACGACGCGGCTGCCGCCGCCGCCGACGGCGAAGGTCATTCTGCCGTCGCGGTCTATCAAAATCGTCTGCGGAATTCCCGAAAGGCGCGTGACCTTAACAAAATCGCTCATAATCTTCGTGTTCGCGTAGGCGAGCTGATAATTGAGCTTCATTTCTTCGGAAAAGGTTTTGATGTCTTCGACGCTTTCTTCGTCCACATTTAAGCCGTAGATTTCAAAACCTTTATCGCGGTATTTGTCCTGCATCGCCACGAGTTCGGGCATTTCCTGGCGGCACGGTCCGCACCACGTCGCCCATAAATTAAGCAAAACGACTTTGCCTTTTTTGTCTTCGACTTTGAATGTATTGCCGTCCAAATCTTTGATTTCCGTCTGCATAATGCCGCTCGGCGCGGGCGGATAATCGGAATTTTTCGCGTCAACCGGGGTCGCGCCGTTCGTCGCGTTAGAATTTGTCGAAGTATTGTCGAGTTCGGGTCCTTTCTGCGTGCTGGCAGTGTTCGCGCAACCCGAAAAATTGGAAAACGCGACGCTCAAAATCGCAAAGCCGAGAAAGTATTTAAATAAATTTTTCATTAAACCTCAAAAAATTTCAGCCGATGTCCTGCAAGCGCAAAGCGATCAAGGTTGCCAGCACGAGCATAAAAAACATTAGCATTAAAACCATCTGATTTAAAATTTCGTTCATCCACGGATGAAGAAAATTGACGTAGCCGCTCAAATCTTCCGGCACTTTAACCGCGTCTTTAATCGGCGGCGGATCGTTGAGTTTCGGCGCGGAGACATTTTTTCCGGCTTTTAAGTCAGATTCAAAATCGTTCAATTTAGTTTCCGATTCTTTTTTGTAATTATTCAAATCGCGCTTCGCGTCCGCGATAATTTGGTCGTTTTTCGATTCGATTGATTTATATAAACCTTCGCCGCCGGTTTTGTCGCCCGGTTCCGCGCCTTCCGCTTCGAGCGTGTCGAGGGTCGAAAATCTCTTCATCGTATCGAACGACCACGTCGCCGGCATTATCAAACCGGCGACTTTGTTCATTCCCGTCGGCACGCCGACCAGTCCCGAAAACAAAATCTGCGGAATCAAAATCAGCGGAACGAGGCTCGTCGCCATCTCCGAAGTTCTGACGAGCGCGGAAATAAGCAGACCGAGCGCGATGCCGACACCGGCGGTCAGAAGCATCACCCAAAATTGCGGAATGCCTAAAAGCGCGCCGGGCATCGGCATTAAACCCGTCAAATCGAGAAACTTGAGCGGCACGAAAAGCATTAAACACTGCACGCCGACGATGATTCCCAGAACGAAAAGTTTTGAAAAAAGATACGGCAAAAGACCGAGATTGACCATTCGTTCGCGGTTGTAAACGGCGCGTTCGCGGATAACTTCGCGGGCGGAAATCGAAGTTCCGAACCAGACGGCGACCAGGGACAAAACGAAATACGCAAAATCGCGCGGCTGATTTTTGCCCATCACGAAATAAACCAGCACGGCGATAATCGGAGCTTGCGCGAACAAGATAAACAAATTCAGCTTGTCGCGGAAAAGCACTTCCCAATAGCGGCGCGCAAGCGTCAAAAACTGGCGAACCGCGCCGAAAATACCGAGCCGCCGTTTTTGCTGAACGCCCTGCGATTGCAGTTTGCCGAGTTCCTTGAGCGGTTCGTGAACATTCTTTTTAAATTGCGGAGTTTGGGCGAATTTTTGTTTCCATTCTTCGGCAACCTGTTCGGTAATTTGCTGGCGGTGCGCGTCGCCGTGTTGCCGAACGCGCTGTTCAATCGGTTCTTCGAGTTTGTCGTATAAATCCTTAAAACTGCTCGCGCCCAAATGCGCCAACGCTTCGTCGGGCTTGCCGTAGAAAGCAAGTTTGCCGCGAATCAGCACGACGATTTTGTCGAACAGCTTAACGTTTTCCATCGCGTGCGTCGTCAAAATCACGGTTCTGCCCGATTCGGCGATTTGCCGGAACAGCTTCATAATTTTTTCTTCGGTTGCCGGATCGAGTCCCGAAGTCGGTTCGTCAAGAAAAATTACCGACGGTTTCGTAATCAATTCGACGGCGATGGAAACGCGCTTGCGTTGTCCGCCGGAAAGCTGGTTAATCGGCACGTTGCGGCGTTCGGTCAAGCCGGTCACGTCTAAAACTTCTTCGATGATTTGATTGATTTCGGAGCGCGAAACGTCGCTTGAGAGGCGTAATTTGGCGACGTAATAAAGCGTTCGATAAACGGTTAATTCGCGGTGAATAATGTCGTCTTGCGGCACGTAGCCGATTGATTGCTTGAGCGAATCGAGATGTTGGTAAAGGTCTAAATTGTTGATTAGAACGCTGCCGCCGCTCGCCGGTCGCATTCCGTTGAGCGCGTCCATCAGAGTAGATTTGCCCGCGCCCGAAGGTCCGAGCAGTCCGACGAATTCGTTCGGCTGAATTGACAGCGAAACATTATCGAGCAGGCGAATTGTGCCGCTGCCCGCGCGGTTTTTGACGTCTTTGGTGATGTTGACCGAATCAATTCTCGTCTTCGAGCGCGTGTCGAAAACGCCGATGTTGCCAGTGCCGTCAACGCGAATTTGAAACGATCCGATTTGCGCCGCGTCGTTCGGCGCGAGCGTCGCGCGCGGCGTTCTTTTGCCGTTGACGTAGATGCCATTGGTCGAATTCAAGTCTTCGACGACGATGCCGCCGTTTGTTTGTATGAGCCGCGCGTGGCGGTTCGAGATTTGCAGACCGTCAATTTTAATGTCGCTCGCGTCGGCGCGTCCGATGAGCAATTCTTTTTTGCCGCCGAAATTCAGCGACATCAAAAGCTGCGGCTGCGCGTCCGTCTGACTTTTCGAAATCTGCTGCGACATATTGCCGAGATTGACGATCATCGTTTTCGAGTTGATTTCGGCGGGCGACAAATCCAAATTAGCGAGTTGACCGACGGCGATTGAACGCTGCGCGGCGAGACTCGCGCCCTTCGGAGCGACTTTCGCGGGCGCGTTAAAGCGCAACACCGGACCGCCCAAACCGAGTTCGATGCGGTCTTCGTGATAGAGCGGTGTCGGCGCGGAAATGCGTTGGTCGTTGACGAGCGTGCCGTTAAAGCTGCCGTTGTCGTGAATGATAAATTCACCGTTCGCGCGGCGGATTTCGGCGTGTTTGCGCGAAACCATCACGGCGTTGGCATCGAAAACGACATCGCCCGACGAATCGCGCCCGAGCCAATTACTGTCTTTGTTTATTTTGAAAGGCGCGGTTGGCGAATTCGCGTCAACGAATTCGAGCTGCGCGTTTGAATTTTGATTCGGCGGCGCGGCGGGCGTTTGATTTTGAAAGGGATTTGCCGATTGCTGTTGAAACGGATTGCCGGAATTTCGCGGCGGCGCGGCTTGCGTTTCTTCAAACCAGACGACGCGCAGGATTGGACCTTGCGTGCCGAATTGGACGCGGCTGCCGACGCGGACGGGCTGCGGCGCGTTGATTTTTTGCCCGTCAACGAACGTGCCGAAGCTCGAATTCAAATCGCAAACGAGCCATTGCCCGCCCGTAAAACGAAACTCCGCGTGTTTGCGCGAAACCGCCGGAAATTGCGCGTGATCGAAAACAATCTGACAGTCGCCGGTGTCGCGCCCGACGCGAATCGTCGCCTGATCGAAAGACTTTTCGGACGACGGCTGCCCGCCCGCGCGCTCTTCTGCTAAAACAATTTTCATCGGTTGGAGTCTGAACTAAAAGTAACGACAAAATCTTGAACAATTTTATCTTAAACGCCCGAAAACAAAAAGCGCGAGAAAATTTTCACGCGCTGCTTACAGTCGGAACGCCTGCGTCAGCGGGCGGCTCGAATATTAAGTTTTAATGCCTCGTTAATGTTATGAAATTCTCGAATGCGAATCAGTAGAAGCTCACTCAAAAATCGTGAATTCTCCATTCTGCATTCTTCAATTCTAAATTTTTATCCAATAAAAATGCCGAATGAAGAATGTCGAATGTAGAATTTAAGACGAATCGGTATTTTTGAGATAGCTTCTAGTTGAAGAATGCGAGCCGATTGGAGCGCAAGCATCCCGCTTGCATTGAGCATCGCTTCGGTGCGAAAAAGACGTTCGGGTAAATTAAACTTGAATGAACGCGAAGGATTTATTCGCGCTTTCGCGCTCAATGCAAGCAGGCTGCTTGCGCTCCTGTCCGCTTCCCGCAATATTTTAACTGCTGATTCGCATTAATTTATGTAGCAGCCTTTAAAAAGTTTGGTTCGGCTCGAAGGTATATAAAATTTTCGGCAAATCGCCTTTTAAGCCGACATCTTCGACGCTTTTTATATCTTTTGCCAACGACGTGGCGAGCATCGTTATCATATAACCGTTTTTCACGCCGCTCATCGCCGCCGGAACGAACAGGCGTTTGCCCCACAGCGTGATTTTTTCGCCCGCCGGAGTCGTTCCCGTTCCCTTAAATTTCAATTCGTAACACTGCCAACCGTTATTGATTGTCGTTTCGCCTTCGGAAACCATTTCGTAGTTTGGAATGATTTTGCTCAAAGTCCGGTTTGTTTCCAAAACCTGTTTGGCGAAATTTTCAGCGTCGGTTTTGAAAGCTCCGCTGCTGTCGTAATAGCTGACGATCATCTGCTCGATTGGCGTTCCGCTTCCGGCGTTTTTCGAGATGTCGAGAAACGTGCCGCGCGTTTTTGTTTCCGCATTGCCGCCATTCGTTTGATTCGTTTTCCAATCCTTCGGGTAATACAACGAAAAACCGAGATAATTTTTCGACGCTTCGTTTTTGAGATTTTCTTTGCCGTTCTGAAAATAATTCGTGTTCGGCGGCGGCGTAATCGAGCGCGCCGGCAGCGCGGCGGCAATCGCTTCGTTCGCCGGCAAATTATTTGAAGCGGTTTCCGTCGTCGGCAAATTATTCGCGGCGGTGGGCGGCGAATTAACCGTTGTTTGAACGGCAGTATTTGCGGTTGGCGGAACGTTTTGGACGTTTTGCTTCGCTTCGTTCGGGCGATTTATGAAAAGCGACCAAACGCCCCAAACGCCCAAAATTAAAATCGCCGCGCCGAGAACCGCGAGCAAAGCGCGATTCGATTGCGGCGCGGTTCGATTTGTATCTTGCGGAGCGAATTCTTCCTCGGACGATTTTGTCGGTTCTGTTTGTGCCGCCTCGTCAATTACCGGTTTCGATTCGATAATTAAAGGCGTTGAAGGCATCAAAATCGGAGATTCACTCGCCTTTTCGAGTAAATCCGATTTTTCGGCTTTCAAATCCGCGTCCGCACATACGGCGTTATAAAATGCTTCGCCGAAATCGCGCGCTTTCGGATAACGTTCCGAAGCGTCGAAAGCCATTGCCTTTTTTAAAATTTGATTCGTCGAAGCGGGCAAATCAAGGCGTAAATTGGTCGCCCGCATTTTCAGTCCTTCGCGTCGCGCCTTCAGTATTTTACCGGTCGAACCGGATTTGAAAGGCATTTTTCCGGTCAGCATTTGAAAAGCGATGACCGCCAGCGCGTATTCGTCGCTCGTTACGTTGGCGAGTTTGCCTTCGATTTGTTCGGGCGATTTGTAAGGCAGATTCGCTTGATTCAGCTTGTCCTTCGCCGCGCCGAAATTTATTAATTTCACTTGCTCCGCGCCTTTTTCGTTGACAGTCAAAACGATGTTTGCGGGTTTTAAGCGGCGGTGCAGAACGCCGCTTTGATGTGCTTCGCTCAATCCGTCGGACGCTTGCCGAACGATGCGGGCGACACGCTCGACATCGAATCGTTCGTTGTTTTGCAGAAGCTCTTCGATTGATTTGCCTTCGACGAATTCATTGATGATAAAAGGCTTGCCTTCCAAAAGCTCGCCCGAATCAATTACGCCCGCGATGTTCGGGTGATTGATGTGCGAAAGTGATACGCGCTCTTCGGCGAAAATTTTACCGGCGAACGAGTTGTTCGCGTCTTCATCAAGAAGAACGCGAACGACGACTTTTTTGTCCGGCACGATTTTGTCTTCCGCCAAATAAACGATGCCGCTTTCGTCCTCGCCGATTTGCGCGACGATTAAATAGCGACCTTTGATTGTTTGGTCGAGCAAAACCGCCGGATTTTCCCGGCTCAGGGCTTTTCTGCCCGCCGGATTGATCGTCCGGTCGCCGAGCAGAGCCTCGCTTTCCGGAATTTCCCGGGGCGCGATTAAACGCGGCTCGACTTCGGCAGCCGCGGATTTTTCTTCGATTTCCGGTTCGCTTTCATTCGCCTCTTCGATTTCCGGCACGCTTTCATTTGCCGGCGGCGGTTCGATTTGCACCAATTCTTCCGGCGGCGTTTCGATTTCCGGCGATTTTTCCGGCTTCGCCTCGATTTCCGGTTCGATTTCCGGCGCGGCTTCGATTTCCGTTTCGGCTTTCGCCCGTTCTTCGATTAACGCGCTTGTCCCATTAAACAAATCGTCGTCCGATTCGAGCGCGGGCAGGATTTCAAATGCCGATTCGATTGATTTATCGGGCTGTTCGGGCAAATTGACTTCAAAAATTTCGGACTCGAACGGCGGCAGAAAATCAGCGTCGTCATCGTCTTGATCGCGTCGAAATCTCGCTCTGGAAAAACGCGGCGCGGCGGCGAATTTGTCCGTCTCGATTTCGGTTTTTCGATTGATGAAATTTGTGAAAACGTCGTTCGTTTGAGTTAAAGGCTTCTCATCGGATAAAGCGCGGATGAGCCGCCGACCGTCGTTCAGGCAAAAACGCTGAACCGCATCATCGTAAGTCGTCTGACATTTAGGACAATAAAACACTGTGTTTATAATAATAGAAGTTGTCGTAAGTTTAAAAATTTCCTTCTAAAAATAAGCGTTCGCGTCAGGTCGCCTGCGCTTATAAGCAAAAAGGTTTAATTTAGCCGGATTTTCAATAAAATCCCGACTATTGAGCATCGTCGCGCCTTCAGAATTTCGGCTCTTCGCCTTTAATTCTTACTTTTCCTGCGCCTTTTCCAGCTTTTCGTTTAAGGCGGCTCGGTCGCGGTCAAGGGCAACGGCGATTCGATAGACGCGTACGGCATCGAGGTTTTTTCCGTCTTTTAAGTAAGCGTCGCCGACGGCTTCAAATTCCTGCGCGAGCCGTTTCTTTTCGTTCAAGGATGTGACTTTGATCGCGCTCATCAGATATCTCTCTGCATCGTCAATTTTCCCGCGCCGGATTGACAGCGAACCGAGCAGCGTGTAGGAAACAAAACTCTGCGGGCTGACTTCCGCCGATTTTTCCAAGACTTTTTCGGCTTCGTCAAAGTTGCCGTTCGCCGTCAGAGCGCGTCCGAGCAAATAGAGCGCGGTCGGATTTTTTTCGTCTTCGCCGAGAGCGCGGCGCAGAAGCTGTTCGGATTCGACGTATTTTTGCTGCGTCTGCATTACGTCGGCGACTAAAATCATCGTCGGCACATCCGTCGAATTATCAATCGCGGCTTTGTATGCAGCGTTCGATTCGTCCGTCATTCCGAGTCTTCGCAAAAGTCTGCCGAGATGCGCGTTAGCCAACGCAAACGCCGGTTCGAGTTCGAGAGCGTGGCGGTAGGCGGTTTCGGTTTCCTTCGAGATTTTGCCGCTGAGTTCGAGCGTTACGCCGAGCTGGTCGTAGGCGAAGGCGTTGTTCGGCTCAAGCTCGATTGCTTTGCGGGCGAGTTTTTCGGCTTCGGTAAAGCGTTTGGCTAAATTGGTGCCGATAATCGGCTGCATTAAGACAAAGCTCAAAGCGACGTAAGCCTGCGGGCTGTTCGGCTCGACTTCAATCGCGGCGCGATAGGCGCGTTCGGCTTCTTCCCAACGCTGCTGGTCGCTATATAAATTGCCCAGACCGAGAACCGCGCGGGAATCCTTCGTTTTTAAATTTTGCGCCCGCAGATAGGCAGCTTCGGCTTCGACGTAATCGCGCTGGTCGCGGGCTGTGTTGCCGTCTTCAATCGCTTTTTCGAATAATTCGTTAAAATCGCCGTTCGCCGGTTCGCCGACCGCAGTAATTTTATTGTCGGGAGCTTCCGCAGCTTGATTGCCGGCGATTTCCGTCGGCGGCGTTTGGTTGACGTTTGATTTCGGCGGCTTCGTTTTTGTGACGCGGCGGGCGATTTTCGTCGGAGTTTCGCGTTTTGGCAAAGCTTTTTTAACCGCGACGGGTTTCGCCTTCGGTTCGGCTTTCGGTTTCGGCACGGTTTTTTTGGCGGCGGCTTTCGGGTTGCCGAAAAGATTATTGCTGCTGCCCAAGTCCTGTCCGCAAATGATCGTTGAGAGGAGAAACAACGCGCTGAGCGGAAAAATTAATTTGTAGAGTTGTAAAGTTTTAAGCATAAAAATCTGCTCTAATCTTAGAACAATTGTTTGAAAGCGACAATCATTCGGAGCGCACGAGGCGGAAACCTAATGCCTGGTCTCTTTTGCTCGCGTCAACGAAACCGCGAAACGTGGAAGTAATCGCTTTGTTTCCGGTTGATTTATTCAGCGCGCCGCCGCCGCGAAAGACATTCACTTTGCCTTTGAATTGCGATTTTACATCGCCTTCGTTGCCCGGATAGAGGGCGGCTTCGGAACTCGTCCATTCGTAGACGTTGCCGATTAAATCCAGCACGCCCCAATTGTTTGCGCCGCACGATTTTGAACCGACCGGCTCGGGCGAAGTGTCGGCGCGGTCAACCACCGCGCATCCTTCCTTGAAACTGTCGCCCCACGGATAAAGATTGTTCGCGCCGCCGTTGCGGGCGGCGTATTCCCATTCTTCTTCGGTCGGCAGACGATATTTAACTTTATCGCGCGTCGAACGCCATTCGGCAAATGCCTGCGCGTCTTCCACGTTGACGAATCTGACCGGCAGATTTTCGTCGCGGGCAAGCGGTTTGCCGCTTTCCCAGTTGCTCGGCGTTGACATATAACCGGAGCTTTTAATGAAATCTTCGTATTCGCCGTTCGTTACCTCGGTTTTATCCATCCAGAAGTTTTTGACTTCGGCTTCGTGTTCCGGCTGTTCGGTTTTGTCGCCGTCGTTGCGTCCCATCCGAAACTTGCCGCCGGGAATTTTCACCATTTCGCTTTTAGCCGCCGGCGGCGGAGCGGAATTTTGAGTATTCGTATTATTAGGCGTAACGACGATATTTCTATTTGTATTGTCGTTCGCGTTTGTCCGGCTGAAAAATCCGAGCATCGCCGCGCCGCCGACTCCGACTATAGCTAGTAGTAATATAGCGCAAATTCCAATAATTCCAAGCACGAGCGGCGAAAAAATTTTGGATTTTTTGCGCTCCGGCGCGATGGCGGCGGTTGGCGGCACGGACGACGGCGGAATGGATAATTGCGCGGCTGACTGCGCCGACGAATGCCAAGTTTGCTGCGCGATTTGATGATTCGCCGTGCGCGTTCCCTGCGTATCGACGAGCGGCTTGGGCGGCTCGGATTTAACGCCGGGATGCAAAAGCGTCGAAGCCGTCTGCAAATCGGGTTTTGGAATCGCGCCGGTGTTCTGGACGTAGGCGGCATTCAAATCGGCGACGATTTGCTTCGGCTTACCCTCGAACGTCACGCTGCCTTCCCAATCGGAGAAGCCTTCGCGGGTAACGCGAATCTGGTGATTGCCGCTCTGCAAGCCTTCGAGTTCGAGCCAGCCGTCGGGTCGGCTCTGACCGACGGCGACGTTGTCTATAAACACCTTCGACTGCGGCGGGTTTGTCAAAATGCTCAACGTCGAAACGGGCAGCGAGCGGTTGGTAATCGAGCCGGTCGAGCCGATGCTCTGCGACGTTGTGCCGACGGCTGTCCGCAGCTCGCTGACCAAATCGTCAACCGTCGCGGTGCGTTTCAAAGGCTCTTTTTCGAGCGTGTGACGCACGGCGAGTTCGATTTGCGGCGCGACCGAAACGCCGAACTGACTGAGCGGCGGCACCGGATCGGACAGATGCTTTTTCATAATCGCCGGAATCGAAGAGCCTTTGAAAGGCACGTCGCCGGCGAGCATCTGATACAGCATTACGCCGAGCGAATAAATATCCGAACGCGCGTCCGGATCTTCGTCCGCCCATTGTTCGGGAGCCATATAATACGGCGAACCCATCAAGCCGGTGGTCTGCGCCTGGATGAACGAACCTAAAAGCTCGCCCGATTTAATTTTCGCCAGACCAAAATCGAGAATTTTAACGCCTTCGGCGATGTTTGCCTTGTCGCGGCAGATCATTATGTTGAGCGGCTTCAAATCGCGGTGAACGATTCCCTGCTGGTGCGCCGCGCCGACTCCGGCGGCGATTGCCGACATTAGTTCCAGAGCTTTTTCCGGCGCGAGCTTTTTTTCGCGCTCGAGCAAATCGTGCAGCGATTCGCCTTCGACGAATTCCATCACCAAAAACGGCATCGTGCCTTGCGCCACGCCGTAATCGGATACGCTGACGACGTTTTGATGCCGGATCGCCGCCGCCGCCAGAGCTTCCTGCCGGAAGCGCGTGACGAGCTGCGGATCGTTGCCGACCAAATCGGGCAGAATAATTTTAATCGCGTGCAGCGTTTTCAAATAAGCGTGCCGCGATTTATAAACTACGCCCATTCCGCCTTGTCCCAGACGGCATTCGAGTTGATATTTTCCTTCGAGAACCGGCTCGCCGCTGATCGAATGATACGTCGGCATCCCATCGTTCGGACAAGTGGTAACTTCATCGGTAAAGCAGTTTTTACAAAGCTGGCACTCTTTCATTTCGTCGGTTTTAGAACGCTAATTTTGAAATTTTTTGCAGACTAAAATTAAAAGTCAGACAACAAACTATTTGGCATTGGCAGAATATTTTACCGCTTTTTAATCTTAATTGCATTACCCCGGTCAATCAAGGTTACAGCGGTAGTCGAAGCGCATAACATTGGCTTACGTATTTTTGCCGCCAACGGTTCCGACCGGCAAATCGAAAAATCCTCGTCTGACTTCGGCGCGAATCGTTTGCACAATGTCTCTGGAATTTCTAATCTAATCTTTCAGGTTATCCGTGCAAAAAAGATGAAAATAATTATTATCGGCAGCGGTTTCGGCGGTCTTTCGGCGGCGTGCCGCCTTCAGACGGCGGGACATCAAACGACGATTCTCGAAAGGCGCGACAAATTAGGCGGACGCGCCTATGTTTACGAACAGGATGGTTTCACGTTCGACGGCGGTCCGACGATTATCACCGCGCCGTGGCTGATTGACGAAATTTTCGCGCTCGGCAGCAAACGAACCGCCGATTACGTTAATCTCGTTAAAATTGACCCGTTCTACAACATACGCTTTCCAGACAAATCCGTCTTTCATTACAACGACGACAAAGAAACGCTTTTGAACGAAATCCGCCGGTTCAATCCGGCTGATGTCGAAGGTTATAAACGATTTTCAAAGGATTTAGGCGAAATTTACCGCGTCGGTTTCGAGTTGATTGACAAACCTTTCACGAGCGTCTGGGATATGGCGAAAGTCGTTCCCGAAATGATTAAACTGCGTTCGGACCGCAGCGTTTTCAAATTTGCAGGGAAATATTTCAAGGACGAACGTCTTCAACAGGCGTTCAGTTTTCATCCGCTCTTAATCGGCGGCAATCCGTTTACGGCGACTTCGATTTACGCGATGATTCACGAACTCGAACAAAAATTCGGCGTGTGGTTTGCGATGGGCGGCACCGGCGCGCTCGTTCGCGGCTTCGGCGATTTTTTTCAGGACAGCGGCGGCGAAATCCGCCTTAACGAAGAAGTCGCGGAGATTTTAATCGAAAACAAACGCGCCGTCGGCGTGCGCTTAAAATCCGGCGAGACGATCAAAGCCGACGCGGTTGTCTCGAACGCCGATGTCGCGTTTACTTATCTGAATTTGATTCCGCAACGATTTCGCAAAAAATATACCGACGCGAAAATCAAGCGAATGCGGTTTTCGATGTCTTTGTTCGTCGCTTATTTCGGCACGAACCGCCGTTACGAAAACATTGCCCATCACGAAATAATTTTGGGCAAACGCTACAAGGAACTGCTCGAAGACATTTTCGATAAAAAAATCCTCGCCGAAGATTTTTCGCTGTATCTGCATCGTCCGACGGCAACCGACGCGAGCCTCGCGCCCGACGGCTGCGATTCGTGGTATGTTCTCTCGCCCGTGCCACATCTCGGCGCGGATATTGACTGGATAAACAAAGCCGAACCTTATAAACAGGCGATTTATCAATTCCTCGAAGAAAATTATCTGCCCGATCTGCGAAAACATATCGTTTCGGAACATTCGATTGACCCTTTGCATTTTCAGAACGATTTAAACAGCTATCTCGGCAGCGCGTTCTCGGTCGAGCCGACGCTTACGCAGTCGGCTTACCTGCGACCGCACAATAAAAGCGAAGATGTTGCAGATTTATATTTCGTCGGCGCGGGAACGCATCCCGGCGCGGGCTTGCCGGGTGTCATTAGCTCCGGCAAAATCGTCGCGGCAATGATCGGGAAAAGTTGATTTAATAATTTTTTCTCGTGTAGTATGCTTGTAATTTATTATGTCTTCCGAGTATCAATTCGTCAGAATTTCCGAAGAAAAACTCGATGATTTCGCGTATCTGGCGAAAAACGCTTTCGGTGTCGAATCAACGCCGGAAGAGCGCAGGGCTTTGTTCGACACGAAAGCCGCCGGCAAGGATTATATCGGTTATCTGGCATACAGCGCGGACGGCGAACCGGCGGCTTTTTACGGCGTTTTTCCGAGCCTCGTCGAATACGGCGGCAAACAATATCTGGCGGCGCAGTCCGGCTCGACGATGACGCACACCAACCACCGCAAAAAAGGTTTGTTTTATAAGCTCGCGCAGGAAACTTTTGAACTCGCGCAGCGTGAAGGCATCGCATTCATCTACGGCTTTCCGAATTCCAGTTCGTATCCCGGCTTTATGAAATTGAAATGGACCCACGACGGAAATTTTCATTCGTATCATATTTTCGTGCCGACTCTGCCGCTCGGTTATCTGGCGCAAAAGCTGAAGTTTTTGCAGCCGTTGTTTGCGATGTGGTTTCGATTCGTCTGCGGATTTTGGCGCGTCAAAGTCGAGCCGTTTCCGAATTCGACGCTTGAGCCGGACACGGGCGCGGTCTCGCACGACGCAGCGTTTTTTTCGTATAAAAAGGAAAGTGACAATCGTTTTATGCTCAAAATCGGCGGTTGGCGCGTGTGGATCAATGAACAGCAAAGCAACGTCGGGATCGGCGACATTGAATTGATTGACGACGGACGGGACTTTAAAAAAGTTCTGCGCGGATTAAAATTTATATGTTTCCTGAGCGGCGTGATTCATATCCGCACATACGTCAGCGCGGGCAGCAAGCTCGATTGTTTGTTGAGGGCGAGCGGTTATAAACCGCGGCAAGGTTTGGCAAATTGTTATTTTGATTTAGCTTCCGATTTACCGCTCGAAAATTTCAAATACGTTTACGCCGATTATGACACCTTTTAAATTGACACCGAACAATTTAAAACGGTCGGGCGCGAAAATTTTGGATTCAATCGGCGCGACGCATCTCGGTTTTTATTTTCAAAAAAAACTGTTCGCGCCGTTTGTCCGCGCCGTCAATTATCACGTCATCGCGCCGGAAAATGCGGCTTTGTTTGAAGAACATCTGCATTATTATGCAAAAAATTACGTTTCGGTTGATCTGCAAACGCTCACCGAATTTTTGCAAACCGGCAGATGGCAACATTCGCGTCCGGGTTTAATCGTTTCGTTCGACGACGGACACCGTTCGCATTTTGAAATTGCCGCGCCGGTTTTGGAAAAATATAATTTTACCGGCTGGTTTTTCGTTCCCGTCGGTTTGATGAACTTACCGGATAACGAATTTGCGAACGAAACCGTTAAAAAAGACGCGCTCGAAAACGCTCTGAGCGAAGAACAGTTAAAATATTTAGACGAAAATCACGTTGTCGGCAGCCACACGGAAACGCATTGTTATTTGAATAAAAACGTGCTGCCCGAACGTCTGGAGATTGAAATCGGCGGCTCGCAAAAAAATCTGGAAAGGATTTTGGGGCATTCAATTCCGACGTTCTGCTGGGTCGGCGGCGAAGAAATCAACTACAGCCGCGCCGCCGCCGAGCAGATAAAAAAATCTTATCAATTCAGCTTTATGACGAACAATCTGATAATTCGTCCGGCGGAAAACCCTCTGCAGCTTCAGCGCACGAACATCGAAGCGGAAAATCCTTTGTGGCTTGTGCGGTTTCAGTTGTCGGGTTTGATGGATTTGCTTTATACCGCCAAACGGCGGCGCGTCAACGCGCTGACTGCGTAAATGAATAAATTAACATTGAAATTTTTGTCGCCGGAGCGCGGACGGCTCGTCCGCCAACGGAGCGACAGCAACGTTGCAATCGTCGGTCTCGCGCGATTAAACGGTAGCGGTTTGTCGCGCGCTTCCCGCGCTCGATGCGGACGAGCCGTCCGCGCTCCGGCGGCGCGTCAATGCCTTTGACCGTGTAAAATATTACAGAACGTTTTATTCGACTCTGAAACTGTCTAAACTTTTTAAATAAATTGTCGTAAACGATTTTTGCGGCAGCCAAAATTTTTCGATGTGGTATTGGACAAAAGTTTTATTTCTTATCTTGGTCGGCGCGGTCTTCGTCTGGCTGGCGTATGAACTGATTACGTTTCCGAATATCTCAAAACTGCAAACGGAAAATCCGACGACGAGTTCGATGATTGAATATCGCTTATCCGAAGCGCAAGCCGACGGCAAACAGCCGCAGAAATATATGATTTGGATGCCGATTGAACAAATCTCGCCGAATCTGCAAAAAGCCGTGCTTGCCGGCGAAGATGCGCGTTTTTTCGAGCATCACGGCTTCGATTGGGAGGCGATTAACAACGCCTGGGAAGAAGCGCAGCGCGAAGGCGAAAAGGAAGCCAGAGCCGAAGGCGATTACGATGAAAACGACTGGATTCCGCCGATGCCTTCGTTCAAACGCGGCGCGTCAACAATCTCGCAGCAGCTCGCCAAAAATTTATATCTGTCCGAAGACCGCAACTTTTTGCGCAAAGGACGCGAAGCCGTCATCACCTATTTTCTCGAAAAAGACCTTTCCAAAAAACGCATTCTCGAGCTTTATCTGAACATCATCGAATGGGGCGACGGCATCTACGGCGCGGAAGCCGCTTCGCGTAATTACTTCAAAAAATCCGCCTCGAATCTCACGCCGCAGGAAGCCGCTTATCTGTCGGCGATGATTCCGAGTCCGCTCAACGTTTTCAACCCGAAGAAAAATCCGAAGCGCATCGTTCGCCGCCAACGAGTCATTCTACGCGGAATGAACTCGATCAAGCTCGCTTTCTAAATGCGGTTCAGTCTTTCGCCTCCTCAATAAAAAAATCAAATCGAATTCATCTGAAAAGCTTGTTTACCGTCGAGTTTTTAAATGCCGCACATCGCTTTGCCTTCAAATTTTAAGATTATCATTCATTCTAATTCCAATTGGCGGACTTCGCACAAAGTTTGATTATAGACTGCTTTGGTATTGCCCAAACTGTTCGCTATTCCTTATTAACTGTTCACTATTAAAGCAGCAGACACTTTGTTTAATAGTGAACAGTTAATAGTGAATAGCGAATAGTTAAATTTTTTGCCGATGATGAGTTTGATTTTTGGGTAGAGTCCAGTTTGCGTATACCTATTAAACAGTTTTCTAATGTGTATTTGCTAACCAACTGTTAAATCATTCATAAAATTAGCTTTAAACGCATTAACCGCTAAAACCGTTCATTTAATATCCAATTGTCTCAAACCTCGCAAATTTGCTCTCAAGCTGTCACGTTAAAGCTGCAAGCTCTTTATTTCAAACAGTTTAGTGGTCCGCTATTCCTATCATATAGTTTTGGCATAAGGGTTGTAATAGTAAAGGGCAGAAGAAGAGAAAAACTTCTGAAAATTAAAAACTAAAAAAACTTGAGGAGAAAAAAAATGAAAGGATTATTAATAAGCGATTGTGTCAAAGGTTTATATATGAGTGACTGTGTCAAAGGTCTGTATATGAGCGATTGTGTGAAAGGTTTGTATATGAGCGATTGCGTCAAGGGATTGTATGTGAGCGACTAATTATTCAAATTAGCGTCAATCAAAATACGAATACAGAAAACTTATAAATTAAAATTAAATTTTGGGAGGAGAAAAAAATGAAAGGATTATTAATTAGTGATTGTGTCAAAGGTTTGCTTATTAGCGATTGTGTGAAAGGTTTGCTTATTTCCGACTAATCGAAACCGAAGAACGAGGAAACACTTTCAAACAAATTTTTAAGATTTTTTTTTTCAGAATAGACGAATATGAAAATGAAAGGCGTAATAATAAACGAATAGTTGCGAAAAAATTAAAAGGTTTGTCCACACCCTAGTTGGGCGTAAAAAGTCTAACATGGAAAACAGCTTCGACGAGCAATCGTTGAGGCTGTTTTTAATTGACAATTTGTCTTGAATAGACGGGCGACAAACGCCGCAGATTTTCAATCGCTTTCGGCAACGCTTCCAAAACGTATTCCAAATCTTCGGGTGCGTTATCTTTGCCGAAGGAAAAGCGGATCGCGCCGCGCGCCAATTCGTCGGATTTGCCGAGCGCGCGAATCACCGGCGACGGTTCGAGCGACCCCGAAGAACACGCCGAGCCGGTGGAGACGGCGATGCCCTTCAAGTCGAGATTAATTAAAAGCCCTTCGCCTTCGACGAATCGAAACGACAAATTTGAAATGTGCGGCAGACGATTTTTCCGTTCGCCGTTCGATTCAAAATCGGAAATCGTCTCGCCGACGCGCCGCTCGAAATCGTCGCGCAGATTTCCTAAAAATTCCGCCGTCTCCGTCAAATTTTCACTCGCCAATTCGCACGCCTTGCCGAAAGCGACGATCAGCGGCACGGATTCGGTTCCGCCGCGCCGCTCGCGTTCCTGATGTCCGCCGATGTTTTGCGAATGCAGCCGCACGCCGCGCCTGACATAAAGCGCGCCAACGCCCTTCGGCGCGTAAATTTTATGCGCCGACATCGAAAGCAAATCGCAGCCGAACGCTTCGACATCAACCGCGATTTTGCCGATTGCCTGCACCGCGTCGGTGTGAAACCAGATTTTTCTGCCGGTTTCGCGCCGGTTTCTGACAAATTTTCCGATTTCCTCGACGGGCTGAATCGTGCCGATTTCGTTATTCGCCGTCATCACCGAAATCAAAATCGTGTCTTCCCGAACGGCGTTTTCGACATCTTCGATTCGGATAATTCCGTCTTCATAAACCGGCAGATACGTAACTTCATAACCGCGTTTTTCCAAATCTTCGCAAACTTCCCTGACCGCCGAATGTTCAAACGCCGATGTAATAACGTGTCTGCCGTATTTATCGTTCGCCTCGACGAGTCCGCGAATCGCCAGATTATTCGCTTCGGTGCCGCCCGATGTGAAAACGATTTCTGCGGGGCGCGCGTTGACGATTCCGGCGACTTGATGCCTTGCCCGGTCAACCGCCGCGCGCGCTTCCTGTCCGAACGAATGAATGCTCGAAGCGTTGCCGAATTTCTCGGTCAAAAACGGCAGCATCGCGTTCACGACTTTCTGATCAATCGGCGTGGTCGCCGAATTATCCAAATACACTCTGCGAAATGTCTGATTCATATTTTTCGGGTCGTTTAATACTCTTTCGGCATATTAAACTACCGTTCGACACGGTTAAAGCACTCTTTCAGTATATCAAAGCGCTTAATTTTGATGCTTTGACAGATAAATTAAGAGCCGTCGAATATAAAAAGCGTGCAAGATAACCGTTGGCGGCTGTTCTTTCACGCTTTTTATGTCTCGCGGAATTGATTTTGGCTGCCGAAGCAATCTATTTGACTGCTTTAGGACTGATGCGCTTGGCTTTTTGAGCCTCGAAGCGTTGGCTTAAATCGTCATAAATCGCCGAAGAGTTCGGAACTTTCATCTTGGCGGCTTGTTTAACCGAATTATAATACGCCAAAGATGCTGAAATAGCTTCGCTGCCGCACAAAGTCGCCGTGTCGTCGAGATTTTTCGTGATCTGCTGCAGCGGTCGCAAAAAGCCGTAAAGCGTTTTGAACGCCGCGTAATCCTTTTTCATTTCGCCGACATCAATAAACGGCGGCAAAAATTCCTTGTTCGCGTCGGCATACTGCACGGATTTTTCGACAAACGCGACGCTTTTCTCGCCGAGCTTCGCCAGATTTCTTTTATCTTCTGCGTCGAACGCGATCAAAATCGGCTGAAGTTTCTCCGCCAGAGTCGCAATCGCCTGGTTGATTGTCGCCGCGTCCGCGTCCGAGATTTGAATTGAGATTCGATTTTCATTCATAGTGATTTTCTCCTTTTAGATTTATTTCAAATATATTGAAGTTAATTTTGCTTTTGCTGTTGAGCATTCTGTAAATTCGCTTTCCTTTTTTCAATTTCCACAAGTGCTTCGTTCGCATTATCGGCAATATATTTATTGCCACTGTTCTTAACTTTTTCAAATTCTGCCTGCGCCTTTTCAAGTTTTCCGCCGTTGGAATATGAAATACCTAATTGAAAAATCGCATATTCACCGATTTTACTTTGACCATATTTTTGAACGAAGGTTTCTAATAATTCCCTTTCTTCGCTCTGATTTTTCCACCAGAACAAAGTATCAGATGGTTGATCTAAATTTGAACGAAGAAATTCAACTGATTCTCTATCAATTCCTGTCGGTTCTTTAATCGTAATTTCTTTTACGTCTGATTTGATTTCTCTTAGGAGTTCTTCACTTCTTCCGTTGTCAAGAACAAATCTAACCCTGTATTGCCCGCATTTTGGAAACATTTTTGATAAGTTTGTTTCCAAAACGGCAGTATTCTTCAATGACTGTCCTTTTTTCAATATGACGGGAAAACTTGACCGACCGGGTCCAATCAAAAAAAGCGAGCCGACGGTTCTATTCACTCCGTCAGAGATAATTTCTACAAAAAGCCTTTTAAAGTCAGGAATTGAAGGTAAACTTAGAGGTTTATCCGTTTCGTTGGAAACCTTCATTTGAATGAATATCGGTTCAAGCGGAAGATATTCACTTTTGTTTAACTCAACATTGAATGAAAGTTTATTAAATTTATCTTTTAATATGATTTTTTGTTCGCTGACGGTTGGATTCGTTGCCTGTGCTGAAGCATTGTCAACATCATTAAGATAAACAATTATAAGCAGAGTAAAAGCGATAATAATTGAACGCAGATTCAACATTAGATTTTCTCTCCGGCAAAAGATAATTAAGCTACACTTCACGGATTGGTTTTATCAGAATCAGATAAATAAGGAAATAGGAAACCGTGAAATTCAATCCAAACAGAGATTGATAATATGAAAACGAGTGAATAATACTTGAGAATTTATTTTCGTGTCAAGAAAATTTTGTGTGAATCGTGTTGTCAGATGTCTCATAAGATTCTTATTCGATATAAATTCTTCCCGCAAACCGAAATCAACCATCTTGCCCGAAACTGCGCTTGTAAGATAAAGTTAAACGTGGAAAATTGTTTTCGCATCTAAACGCCGATTTATATTTTTTGGAGTTATTTTTATGGATTTTACCACGAAGGAAATTTTTAAGCGTTACGCGAGCATTCTGGTCGGCAAGCCGATTTCGCCCGTTTTTTTGAATATTCTGGTGACGAGCGTTTGCGATATGCGCTGCACGCATTGTTTTTTCACCGAGGAACTCGACGACCGTCCGCGCAAGAAATTGCAGATGAAGGCGGACGAAATTGCAAAAATTTCCGAAACGCTCGGCGGCAATCTCGGCGTGTTGGTGTTGGCGGGCGGCGAACCGTTCACGCGTAAAGATTTGCCGGAAATCGTCCGCGCTTTTTATGAAAACAACAAGCTCGATTCGGTTTATCTGATGTCGAACGGGCAGATTCACCAGCGCATTTTTCCAGACGTGGCGCGTATTATGGACGAATGTCCGAATCTGAACGTGACGGTCGCGCTCGGCATCGACGGGATGAAACAGGCGCACGAAAAAATCCGCCGCAAAGAAGGCAGCTGGGATAAGGCGATTCACACGGCGCGGACTTTGCAGGAAATGAAGCGCGAGCAATATCCGCTTTTGAACGTGCAAACCTGCACCTGCGTGATGCGCTCGAACGAAGACACGATTTTCGATTGGTATGATTTTCTGAAATACGATCTGAAGCCGGACAAAGTAAATATTAATTACATACGTCCGCCGTCCGCCGATCCGTCGGAATTGGAATTCGACCACAAACGCTACGCCGAACTGTCGCACCGCATTTTGGAAGACACGAAAAACGCCGCGCTCAAAAATAGTTACGGGGGCAATTCGGGCATTTTCAAAGCCGCGGTCGACATTTATATGCACGATGTCATTGCCAGAACCAAAGAGGAAGGCAAAGCCCAGTTGAAATGCTACGCGGGTAGCGCGGGCGCGGTCATCTACGACACGGGCGCGTTATCTTCGTGCGAAAACAAAACCGACGTTTTGAATCTGCGCGATTACGGATGGGATTTCCAAGCCGCGTGGAAAACGGCGGAAATGAAACAACGCCGCAAAGAAGTCGCCGACGGCTGCCACTGCACGCACGAATCGAATTGCTATTATCCGTCTCTGCCGTTTAATCCGGGACATTTAATCAAAATCAAACGGCTCGAAAGCCAGATGAAAAAAGCCAGCAAAGAAATGAACAATCGCGCTCCGCAAACTGAAGGCGTAACGGTCAAGGCTTAGATAAATAATATAAAACTGAAACTAATTTCACTCACTAAAGTGTTAATTGCAGAAGTTTATAGAGTTCTTAAGAAAACATTATGCGTAAATTGGTTTCAGCTTTTATTTTTTCGGCGGCGTTATTCATCGGACTATTTGCCGCGCCCGTAGAAAATCCGACGATTTATGAAAAGTTTTATCCGCTATTTAGTCGGAGCGAAGCCGATAATTTGCTTGGACGACGAGTTGTAACCAAATATTCCGACACTCAGAAGGCTCTTGTCGGGATGAAATATTCGTTAAATGCCCAAGAAAATTTCATTATGGAAAAGGTGCAGATTGGCGAAACCGGACAAGTTGTCGCTGTAGGAGAATCAGAAAACGGATTTTATCTCCAAATTAAGTGGGATGAAAAAGATAAATACGGCAGAGATATGTTTTCTTACGACAAACGGTTTTCGAGTCGCGTATTTTTAGAATTTGAATAATTTTTTAAGTTGAAATAAATGCAAGTTTCGCCCGAATCCATTTTGGAAATGCCGAACGCTTTTCTGCTCGTTGATAAAGTCCAATCGAGACTGAAAGACGAACAGAAACGGCGACGGCATTTCTATAAAACCGTCGAAGAGAACAAAAAAATGGAGTTTATCAACGGCGAAATTATCTTCCACTCGCCGGTCAAATTACAGCATAATCGAGCGACGAAACTATTGTGCAAATTGCTCGATACTCTTGTCGCTAAATATAAACTCGGATTCGTCGGCATCGAAAAGATTATGATTTCGCTGACGCGCAACGATTACGAACCCGATTTGTGCTTTTTTGGAAACGAAAAGGCGAAAAATTTTACGAATAAGCAAGTTCAATTTCCCGCGCCCGATTTTGTAGTTGAAGTTTTGTCGGATTCAACCGCAAAGGCTGACCGCACGATGAAATTTCAAGATTATGCGGCGCACGGCATCGAAGAGTATTGGATTATTGACGCGGAAAACGAGTTGATTGAGCAATATTTTTTGCAGAACGAAAACTACGAGCTTTTATTGAAAGCCAAAGACGCGACGATTGAAAGCATTGTTTTGCCGAAATTCAAAATCCCTATTCGCGCCGTTTTCAACGAGACGGAAAATTTAAAGGCTTTGACCGAATTAATCGCCAAAAAAAATTCCGATAAATGACGCACAACGCACCGAAAATTTTAATCATTTCTTCCGACACCGGCGGCGGGCATCGTTCGGCGGCGCAGGCTCTGGTCGAAGGCATCAACCGCGTTTGGGAAGGCGATTCAAAAGTCGTCCGCGTCGTCAAAGCGGTTGAGGAATCGCACCGGTTTACGCATAAGGGCGTAGTGATTTACAACTGGATTTTGCGAAACAAACAATCGTGGATGAAGTATTTTTTCTGGTTCGTGAATCGCTATCAACCGGAAACGCGCCCGTTTTTTCTCGACCGCTGCATCGTTTATCTCAAGGAACAATTTGAAAAATGGTGTCCGCACATCGTCGTCAGCGTTCACCCGATGACGCAGCATATTTTCGCGCGGCTTTTAAAGGAATTAAAGTTAGCCGACCAAATTCCGCTCGTGACGGTTGTGACCGATCCGTGTTACGGATTTTGGAAGGGCTGGGCGTGCGACGATGTTTCGCTTTATCTGGTCGCCAACGAAGACGCTCAAAGGCAGTTGATTGACTACGGCATCAAGCCGGAAAAAATTAAAATTTCCGGCATTCCGGTTCATCCGAAGTTTCACGAAATCAACGAAATAGACGCGCAGAAGGCGCGCGAATCGTTCGGTTTGGATGCCGACAAATTCACGGTTTTCGTCAATGCCGGCTGGATCGGCGGCGGCAACATTCCGCAAATTTTTCGCGAACTCGTGCGCGGCGAACTCGACGTGCAGGCGATTTTTCTCGCCGGTAAAAACGAAGAATTGCGAATCGAAGCCGAAGCATTAGCGAAAACGGCGAAGTTTCCAGTCAAGGTTATCGGTTATTCGGACGAAATCGAAAAGTTAATGCAGTCGGCGAACGTGATGATCTCCAAGCTCGGCGGTTTGACGACGTTTGAAGCTCTCGCCTGCCGTCTGCCGATTATCGCCGACGCGACGACCAAACCGATGCCGCAGGAAGCCGGAACGGTGAATATGATCGCTAAACGCGGCGCGGGCATCCTTCTGAAAAAAGCTGCCGACATCGTACCGACCGTTCAAAGTTTGCTTTCCGATTCGAAAAAATACGCGGAAATGAAAGCGGCGACCGTTAATCTCGCCGTGCCGAATGCAACCGAAATGATTATCCGCGAAATCGCCGCGCTTTTGCCGCAAAATCAGGAAATCGCCAGCAAACCAGCACGGGCGGGCGCGTAAAGCTTTTTGTTTGTCGGACAATTTTTAAACAAAACAATATGAAAACGAACCTAACAATCTACTGTTTGTCGTTTATTTTTTTGTGCGCCGTTGTCGCTTCGGGGCAGAAAAAGAGCGCGCAAATCGAAAGCGTTTATACGAGTCTTGACGGAAAAAACTGCAAAACTCTCGAATCTTCGACCGAGGAAGCGGGTTGGTATCTCGGCGAATGCAAAGGTGTCGGCGGTTTTAAATTGCAGATCAGCGAAGGCGACATCAGACAGTCTATTGACGTGATCGCGCCGAATAAAAAGAAACACGCGCTCGATTTTCAGCAAAACGTTTCGTTCGCTTTTTCATACGTCGGCGCAAAAGCCGAATGGCGCGTCACGCGCAGCGGCAAAAGCGTTACGCCGTTCGCTTTGATCGTGCGTTTCAACGCCAGCGAAAATTCGGAAAAGCCGGATAAAGAAACTTCTTATTTAGTTGTTTCCAAAATTACGAAAAACGACATCTGCGTGACAAACGTCGTCCAACCGGGCGCGAACGCCAACGAAGAAGCCCGCCAACTCGCCGACGCTTCGACAAACGCGCCTTGTAAATCTTCTGCGAATTGATTTTTTCTTTTTCAAAGGACATCGGAAATTTCAGATCAACGCGATTGATTTTATTTTCCGAACGATTTCCCGAGATTCATTTTTTTGAAACATCCGATTTTTTTTCAGCGTAGTAACTGTTTGAATTTGCAGTCTCTCAATTATTTATACATTTAAAATTTTCGGAGTCTTTATATAAATGAAAACATCGCGCTTTCTTTTTTATATCATCAGCCTTTTCGCCATAAATTTCGGTTTGAGCGATGTTGACGTATTCGCTCAAACCGAAGATTCAAAGCTGCCGGCTCCGGTGAAAAACGTTTCCGGCAGCGAAAAAACCACGCCCGCCGACGCGCCCTCGACTGACGCGAACAAAAGAACGGACGGTTTTTCCAATCCGCTGAAAACCGACTCGCCGAATTTATTTCGCGTCGGCGTGCAAACCGGACAGACGATGACCTTGACGCTTAACGAAACGATTCGCAAGGCTCTCGAAAATAACAACACCATCGAAGTCGCCCGCGAAGACGTGCGCATTCAGGAAACGCAGCTTCGTTCCCTGCGCGGCGCGTTCGACCCGGTTCTAAGTCTGACGCCGAATTATGCGCGCAGCACTTCGACCGGCACGCTCGGCTCGAACGATTTTCGTCTCGATGTCGGGTTTGATAAACTGCTTGAGCGCGGCGGCGGCAGCTTCAACAGCTTTTTCAACAACAGCCAGACCGGTAGCAATTCGCGCAATAATACGTCTTTTAATCAAACCAGCACGCTCGGCTCGACTTCCAACACGACGTATTTCAGCAATCTCGGCGTAACTTATAATCAGCCGCTTTTCAGGAATTTTCGCGTTGACAATACGCGCCGCCAGATAAAAATTCAGCGCAAAAGATTGCAGCAGTCGGATGCCGATTTCCGGCGGCAGACGATTGATATAATTTCGCAGGTGCAAACCGCATATTGGGATTTGGTCTTCGCGCTTCGCAACCAGCAAAACCAGGTTGCCAACGTCAATCTGGCGCGTGAAAATCTGCGGCAGATCGAAGCGAAAATCGAAGTCGGCAGTGCCGCGCCGCTCGCCCGCGCCGAAGTCAACACCGAGCTTGCCAACCGCGAAGGCGATCTTCTGTTGGCGACGCAGCAGGTGGCGACGAGCGAAAACGATTTGAAACGCTTGATTTTACGCGACCCGACCGCGCCGGAATGGTCGCAATCGCTCGTGCCGACCGACACGCCCGCTTACAGCGACGAGCCGATTGTCGTCGAAGACGCGATTAAAGACGCGATTGACAACCGTCCCGAACTGCGCCGTCTGCGTTTGCAAAACGAAATCACGGCGATTGACATCAATTATTTCAAAAACCAAACCAAACCGCGCATTGATCTGGTTTCGTCGTTTTCGCTCAACGGTTTGTCTTTAGGAAATCAAAGCACCGACGCGATTATTACCAATCAATTTCTCGGCAACGATGATCTTTTGCGGCAGAATTTGAATCTTTTACTAACCCGCGCAAATTTACCGACCATTGATAATTCATCACTCACAATATCAGGCACGCCGGGCTATTTTAACGGCGGTTCGTTTCGCGCGTTCGGCAATTTGTTTCGCGGCGACGCGCCGAATTATACGGTCGGCGTAACTTTTGAACTGCCTTTCGGAAACCGCACGGCAAAGGCAAATCTAGCGGGCGCGCGAATTACGCAGCAGCAGAACGACGCGCAGATGAGGTTACAGGAACAAACCGTCGTCGCCGAAGTTCGCAATGCCGTGCAGGCGGTTGAAACTTCGCGCCGGCGAGTTTTGACGGCGCGGCGCGCACGCGAAAGCGCGGAAATCCAGCTCGAAGGCGAGCGCAAACTTTTTGAAGTCGGACGCTCAACGACGTTTCTTTTATTTCAGCGCGAAAACGCTTTAACCAATGCCCGCAACTCTGAAATCCGCGCCGAAACCGACTACAATAAATCGCTTTCGGACCTACAGCGGGCGACCTCGACGACTTTTCGTTTGAATAATATCGAAGTTGATTCGCCGGTAGATAATGTGAACGATAAAGACTAATATCGGGCAGCGTTCCGAATATAAAACTTAAATCAAAACATAAAGAGTCGCCGAGCCGACTCTTTATGTTTTACATAAAACTTTACAGCTAAAACGCCCACGAACCCTTGAAGAATTGCAGCGCGAATAAACCTAAAAATAGAATTGACCAAACAACGAAAAGCCACTGCGCCCACCAATTTCGAGCCGCCGCCAGACTCATCAAAATAAACAGCGGAAACATCACCAGTGTATAGCGCGGAACGCTCAAAATAAACGACGTGCTGATAAATAAAAGCCAGTTGCAAATCATCCAGACCCGGTAAGAATTTCGCAAATAACGCCAACCGGCGGCGATTGCAAACAAACCGATTAAAACGAAAAGCAGTTCCTGCACGCCGGTCATCTGCGCGCTGTTCGGTTTGTCGTAGTAAATTTTCAAAGCCGTTTCGTAAAGCGAAAATAAAGGAAATCGAAATTCCCGATACCAGTGTTCGCGCTGGTAAATCATAAACATCAAAAGGTTTCCGGCGACGATGTAATTTATAAAAAGATAAACGGCGAATCCGAGCGGAACGATTATCAATGCCAGCCAACGGCGGTTAAAAACCTTGGTTTCCCGGAATTCGTTCCACGCTTCAAAAGCGAGCGCGGGCAGTAAAATCAATCCGTTGACGCGAGTCAGACAAGCCAGAAAACCTAAAATGCCGACCAAAATCCAGCTTCGACGGCGGGCAGCGAGAAAACATCCGATTGTTAAAGCCAGAAAAAGGCTCTCCGTATATGGAATATGCAGAAAATATGCGGTCGGGAAAATAAACAAAAACAAAACGGAAAACTGCGCGATTTTTTCCGAGTAATCGAGACGAACGAGTTCTCTGAAAACGAATCCGAGCGCGAGCGAAGCGATGCCGGAAACAATAAAGCCGCTTATTAAATAATCTCTGCAAATTATTTGAAATAAAGCAATTAGCGATGGATAAAACGGAAAGAAAACAATCAGAAACCGGTCTTCGCCGATTGTCGTGTAACCGTTTTGCGCGATTTTCAAATAATGCTCCGCGTCCCAACGTTTCCAGTTATTAAAAAAATCGTAAAATCCGTTGAGCGGTCTGTTGGTGACGATTTGATAACTTTGAACGGCGAACCAAAAAATTAAAATTTTCGTCAGCAAAACGGTCGCTAAAACTTTACCGCTGAACCAGGCGTTTTTTTCCGGCTTTATATTTTTTTCTTCGATAGCCATTTATGAAGTCAGCAAATTAGGAATGAATTTCGCCGTCTTGATTTTTGAAGCGCGAAAATTCGTATCTGTGTTTTTTGAAATCGTCGAAAAATGAGATTTTAAGATTCTTCGGTTTATAATCGAACTGATGTTCTAACAAATTCCGGGCGGCTGCAATTTCAACCGCAAGGCATTTGTTTTGTAATCTTTTTTGATTTCAATGTCAAGACTTTCGCCTCCGTTTTCAGAGATTCGTGCTTAAGGAAAATTTATGAAAATCTCCGCCGTTATCATCGCTTTTAACGAACAGCAGAAAATCGCCGACGCAATTGAGTCGGTTAAATGGGCTGACGAGATTTTAGTCGTTGATTCGGAAAGCGAAGACCGCACTGATGAAATCGCCGAAAAGCGCGGCGCGAAAGTCGTTGTCAAAAAATGGCAGGGATTTTCAAAACAAAAACAATTTGCCGTTGACGCGGCGGCGCACGACTGGATTTTCAGCCTCGACGCGGACGAGCGTGTTTCCGACGAACTGAAAAATGAAATCCTCAAGTTAAAAAATTTACCCGAAGATCGAATCGCCGACGGTTATCGCGTTCCGCGTCTTTCGTTTTATATGAACCATCCGATTCGGCACGGCGGCTGGTATCCCGATTGGCAGCTTCGTTTTTTTAACCGGCAAAGTGGAAAATGGAAGGACGTTTTGATTCACGAATCCGTTGGGATGAACGACGGCGCGACGGTTGAAAAATTGAGCGGCGACATTTTGCATTTTAGCGTCGAAAACGCCGCGCATCATCACCGTATGATCGGCGAACGCTATGCGCCGCTCGCCGCCGCGCAGATGTTCGAGCGCGGCAGACGAACTTCCACCGCGAAAATTATGACCGTCGGGCTGACGACTTTTCTGCAAAATTACATCTTAAAGGGCGGCTTTCTCGATGGTCTCGCCGGATTTTGCATTGCCCGTTTCGCCGCGCATCACGCATTTCTCAAACATCTGCTTTTGTGGGAAATGCAGATGAATCAACAAGCGAAAAAATCTTCCGAAAACTCGTAAAGTCAATTTTACAACTATTCGATTTGCCGAAACATCAAACCTTTCGTTCTCGAAATTTTTGCGCTATATTTAGTTTTATGAAAAGATTTTTTTTATCAGTTTTCGCCGCCGCCTTATTCGCTTCCGCCGCGCCTGCTCAGAAAGGCATTGACACGCAAACGCAGAAAATAAAAGAAGAAGGCAGCAAAACAACGACCGGCACGCAGGGCAGCAACGATCCGCTCGGACATTCGATTGATTGGGGCAAAGGCAAAACCAAAGAACGCGCGATGCTCGCCAATCCTTACAAAATGAATTCGCGCCGCGACATTTTAATCGAAAACGCGCTCGACGTTTTAAAGGATCAAAAATTTATCATTAACGAAGCCGCTTCGAGAAAATCCGACGGTTTTCTCGTGACCGAACCTTTTATTTTCGCCAAAGGCGCGGTCATTACGCGCAGCGAATTGAACCGTTATGCGAATCTGCCCAATTCGGACGTTTCCTGGTCGCGCGGTCGCTACACTTTGACGATTGAAGTTCAATCCATTGACGGCATTCAAAACAACGTCTCGGTCACGGCGAAGGTCGAAGGGCGCGCCGAAAACGGTTTGCAGTCCGAATGGACGACGCTCTCCAGCACCGGCGCGGCGGAAGACGCATTTTTAGTCAAGCTCGTCGAACTCGTCACCGGCACGACGATTGATAAACCGGTTGACGGCGATCAGTAATTTTTATTTCGCATAATATGAAAGGTAAATTTTTCATTTTTTTTCTGACGATTTTCTTTATCGCGGCGACGTTCGCGGCGGCGCACGCGCAAACTGACGCGAGCGGCGATAATCCGAATCGGAAGGAAGATATGCCGAAAGGTATTCAGGAATCGCTCGCCAAACAGCGCATCGAGCGTGAAAAAAAGGATTTTGACGATCTTCTTGCCCGTAGCCAGGAAGCCTTGAAGATCAGCAATGATTTGGAAAAGTCTTACGCCCAAAACAATTCATTTTCCGGCGACGACCAGAAAAAATTGGATCGTCTCGAAAAAGTCGTCAAAAAAATTCGCGGCGAGATCGGCGGCGACGAAGATGAAGACGAAGACAATAAACCGGCTTCGATGCTTGATGCCTTAAAATCTCTTCAAGATACGACTTCTAATTTGGTCGAGGAACTCAAAAAAACCACGCGTTACAGTATTTCGGTCGTCGCGGTTGAAAGCACCAGCACGCTTCTGAGTCTCGTGCGCTTTCTGCGCCTTCGCAAAAATTAAATATTTTAGAAAAATCAGGATTTCAAAAATGAAAAACCGCGAATCAATCGAAACGAAATTTTTGCTGAGTTCGCTTTTTTTATTTTTGCTTTTTTACGGTTCTGCCGCGAAAGTTTTCGCGCAAACGGACGACGACGTGATCAGCGTTGATTCTTCGATTGTCGTTTTGAACGCGACGATTACCGATGCGAACGGCAAACCGGCGACGAACTTAAAGCAAGCGCAATTTAAGATTTTTGAAGACGGCGCAGAGCAAAAAGTTGAATTTTTTGAAGCCGCCAAAACGCCGTTCGCCGCCGTGATTTTGATTGACAGCTCGGGCAGTATGGAGCAACGCGTTTCGATGGCGCGGGCGGCGGCAATCAATTTTCTCGACGGTCTGCGAAGCGACGACGTGGCGGCAATCTATAATTTCGACACGAAAATTTCGCTGATTCAGGATTTTTCCAACAGCCGCGACATCGCCGAACGGGTTTTCGATTTAAAGGCTTCGGGAATGACGGTTCTCAACGACGCGATTTATAAAGCCGCGCAGGAACTGGCGAACCGACCGGAAAAACGCAAAGCGATTATCGTTATCTCTGACGGCGCGGACACAAACAGCAAACATTCCGCCGACAAAGCCCTGAAAGCCGCACTTGCCGTAAACGCGACGATTTATACGATTGATATGTCGGCGATTGACACGGGCGGCAAGGAACGTCTGCAAAGCGTCGGCGCATTAAAAAATTTCGCCGAAAAAAGCGGCGGCATTTTCATTCCGACCGCGGGCGGCGCAGCGATGCGCGAAGCCTTTAAAAATGTGGTCGAAGAACTCGGCTTGCAATACACCTTGACTTACCAGCCGACGAACACGAAAAAAGACGGCAAATGGCGGGCAATTGAGCTGCGCGTCGCCAAACCGAATCTAAACATCAGAACACGCAAAGGCTATAACGCGACGAAAGAAAAAAGGTGAGCGAGAATTCTCGCTCACCTTTGACCAGGCGAATCACACAAAGTTCAGAATTAAGTCTCAAGGCTAAATTCTAAACTTTATCTCAAAAGGTAGTTTTGTTCTGTGATTTGTCGGCGTAACGCTCCATCGCCAGATTGATCAATTCGTCAATTAAATCCGTAAACTCAATACCGCTTTTCGCCCACATTTTCGGAAAGCCCGAAGCGTCGGTCAAACCGGGCAAAGTGTTGATTTCATTGATAATTAACGCGCCCGTGTCGTTTCGCAAAAAGAAGTCAACCCGCGCCAAACCCGAACCGTCAACCGCGCGAAACGCGGTAATCGCCATCTGCTGAATGCGGCTTGATAAATCTTCGGAAACGAACGCGGGAACGACGAATTCGTTATTGCCCGTGCCGGAGTATTTTTCCGTATAATCGAGAAATTTTTTATCGTCGGT
The DNA here is from genome assembly GCA_964237235.1 of uncultured Pyrinomonadaceae bacterium. Classification (GTDB taxonomy): domain Bacteria; phylum Acidobacteriota; class Blastocatellia; order Pyrinomonadales; family Pyrinomonadaceae. The sequence goes on along the minus strand of CAXSGY010000010.1, from coordinate 90,586 downwards.
CTTGATGACGTATTCGCCCGGCAGGCTCGCCTTCGGACTTTCGTAACCGATGACGGCGCATTCGATTTCGCGCGCGTCCAAGCCTTCTTCGACGATAATTTTGCGGTCGTATTCGGCGGCGAGATTAATCGCGTCCTTCAACTCGCGCGCATCCGCGGCTTTGGAAACGCCGACCGACGAACCGAGATTCGCCGGTTTGACGAAACACGGAAATCCGAGCTTCGATCCGACTTGCGCGATCACCGCGTCGGTGTTTTTGTCCCATTCGCTTCGCAAAAACCAGACGTATTTGCACATCGGCAAATCCGAATCGCGGAACAGAGATTTCATAAAAATCTTGTCCATTCCGCACGCCGACGCGAGAACGCCGCAGCCGACGTATGGAATATCCGCCATTTCAAAAAGCCCTTGAATCGTGCCGTCTTCGCCGAAAGTGCCGTGCAGAACCGGAAAAAGAACATCGAGCGGCGCGGAATTTTCTATGTTCCGCAAATCGGTCAAGCCTTTGTATTTCGCGTCGCCGATAATCGCAATCGAATCGCTCGATAGCCGCGCGCCCACATCGCCTAATTTTTGTCGAACTTCCGGCGGCAAAAGTTTCACCGATTCCGCCGGATTCAGCCAGAACCCTTCGCGGCTGATGGCAATCGGCACGACTTCATAACGGCTTTTGTCAATTTGTTCGATGACGGTTTTCGCCGAACGAACCGAAATTTCGTGTTCGCCCGAACGTCCGCCGAAAATTATTCCAACTCGTGTTTTCATACTTCTAAATAGTTACAGGAAGTTATAGGAAGTTTCAGGAAGTTTCAGATAGTTGTGGAAAGTTATAGACTTTGGGAAAAATTTTATCATTCTTTGATTTTGAATTTTTGTCATTCTGCAACTATCTGTAACTACCTGCAACTTCCTGTAACTTCCTGTAACTTTCCACAACTTTCCAAGAACTTATAAAATCATTTTTCCAAGTGCCGACAGAATCAATTCGCCCGCCAGTTCGACCGTAATGTTGCTTTGGTCGAGCATCGGATTGACTTCGACGATTTCAAACGAGCGCATTCCGCCGCGCTCGCTGATGACTTCGAGCGCGAGATGCGCTTCGCGGTAGGTTACGCCGCCGCGCACGAGCGTTCCCGAACCGGGCGCGAAACGCGGATCAATGATGTCAACGTCGAACGTGACGGCATAACCGCCCGGAGCTTTCGACGCGATTTCAACGGCGTTTTCAATGCATTCGAGCATTCCGCGCCGGTCAACGTCGCTCATCGTAAAAAAATTATTTGTCATTCCGAGTTCCCGGATGCGTCGTTTTTCGCCCAAATCCAAATCTCGCGCGCCGACGTGCGTGAAATATTTCGGGTTAATTTTCGGCGTGTAGCCTTCCAGATTGACGAGCGATTTTTCGCCGTAACCGAACAGCGCGGCGAGCGACATTCCGTGCAGATTGCCCGACGGCGAAGATTCCGACGTATTAATGTCGGCGTGCGCGTCGAGCCAGATTAAACCGATTTCCGTTCCCCGTTCGCGAAAATGCGAAGCGGTTGCCGAAAACGTCGGCGCGGCAATCGAATGATCGCCGCCGAGAATTACCGGAAATTCGTTTTTTTCCAGAATTTCCTTGATGCCTTTTGAGATATTTCCGCACGAAGCGAGCATCTCCTTTAAATATTTCGGATTGTCGGTTTTGCCTGCGGCTTCGGTCGGTTTAACGATTTCGACATCGCCGTAATCTTTGACTTCATAACCGAGCGCGGTAATGTGCGAGGCGAGCGAGCCGCCGCGAATATTTGCCAATCTGATTGCCGTCGCGCCGAGTTCGCTGCCCTTCGTTCCCGCGCCGTAACCGAGCGGAACGCCGATAATTCCGACCGTTTTCCCTTTTCCCGGAAAATCTTTCGTTTCCAATGACATAAAATTTTTCCGTTTAATCTTCGCCGAAACCCTGTTCGAAAATTTCCTTCATTGCCCGCATCGCCGATGCTTCGTCGCCGCCTTCGACTGCGATTTTTAACTCAACGTTTTTCGATGCGGCGAGCGTTAGCACGCTCAAAATTGATTTCGCGTCGGCGACGACCGCGTTGTCGGTTCGCTGCAAAGTAATCTTGCTTTTAAATTTGCCAGCCAGCCGGACAAGCTGTGCGGCGGCGCGGGCGTGAAGACCGAGACGGTTGACGATTGTTAGGCGGTCTTCAAGCATCGCGTTTCAATTTTTGCGGTTCGAGTAATTGGCTGGTTCGGTAAATCGCCTGTTTGCCCTGTTCTTCGACTTCCTTCGCCATTTCGGACAACGCCAGCGATTTATTTTGCGACGCGAGCTTAATGACCATCGGCAAATTTACGCCGGTGACGATTTCGACTTCGCCGTCTTTGATAAACATCGCCGAGATATTGGTCGGCGTGCCGCCGAACATATCGGTCAAAAGCAATACGCCGCTGCCGTTTGAAACTTGTTTGATGGCGCGACGGATTTCGTCCTTCGCCATTTCCACGTCGTCGTGCCAGCCGATGGAAACCGCCGCGATATGATTTTGTTCGCCGACAATCGTTTCCGCCGCCGCCAAAAGCTCGTTCGCCACCTGCCCGTGCGAAACGATTACGCCGCCGATTTTCGTTTGTTCTGACATAAATTTGTAGTTTGTTTTTAGTTTTTTGTTCTTGGCAAGAATAATCAAGGCTAAAAACTAAAAACTAAAAACCAAAAACGAACTCATTTCTGCACGTCGCGGTGCTGGACGGAAACGTCGAAATGATCGTTTTTCAACGTCTTGCCCAGCCTTTCCGCGACCATCACCGAGCGGTGTCGTCCGCCGGTGCAGCCGACTCCGACCGTTAAATAAGATTTGCCTTCGCGCTTGTAAAGCGGCAGAAGATATTCGAGCAAATCGGTAAATCTTTGAATCGTTTCCTTGACTTCCGATTCGTTTTCGAGAAATTTGACGACCTTTGCATCGGTGCCTGGCAATTCCTTTAAGCCTTTGACGAAATATGGATTCGGCAGATGACGCACGTCGAACATCAAATCAACCTGGCGCGGCACACCGTATTTATGCCCGAAACTCATAAATTGCACGTGCAAAGGCGCGCCTTCTTTGACCTGTCCGAACTTTTCGACCAGAAGGCGGCGCAGAGTGTGAACCGTATGTTCGGATGTATCAATAATCAAATCCGCCGATTCGCGGATTTTCCGCATCGCCTTTTTCTCGGCGCGAATCGCCGCGAGCAAACCTTTGCCGAAATCCGCCGGATGCGGGCGGCGCGTTTCCGAAAAACGCCTTTGCAAAACTTCGTCCGAAGCCTCGAAAAACAAAACGAACGGCGTGATTTTTTTGCCGACCTTTTTCAATTCGCTCGGAAACTCGGATAAAAAATGACGTTCACGAATGTCTATGACGAGCGCGGCTTTTTCGATGGCGGTCGCTTCTTCCGCGTTCGGCAGCATCAGCCGCGAAAAGGTCGAAAGCATCGTCAGCGGCAAATTATCAACGCAGAAATAACCCAAATCTTCAAAGGCGTTCGTCGCCGAACTCATTCCCGAACCGCTCTGTCCGGTAATAATTATCAAATGCGCCTGATTTTTTTTCGGTGATTTTTTTTTCGGCATAGCGCGAGTTTGTCTTTTTACAGGATAATGCAATTAAAATTTATCGTCCATCGAAGCGCGATTTTAAAATTCGGGCGCGGTCTCACTCAAAGCCGCCGAATGTTTTTCGACAAACGCCTTCGCCGCATCGAACCCCGAATCGCGCAGCAGATGAATTCTGACAGCGGTTTCAATTAAAATCGAAAGATTTCTGCCCGCCGTCACCGGCAGAACGAATTTCGTGATGTTCGCGCCCAAAATTTCCTTTTCAAAACGGTCGAGTCCGAGTCGTTCAATTTCCATCGCGTCGTTCCATTTTTCGACTTCGATAATCAATTCGATAGATTTCGCCTTGCCGATAGCCGACACGCCGAACAAATCGCGGATGTTGATAATGCCCAGCCCGCGAATTTCCAGATGCTCGAAGGTTAGAGCGGGCGACGAGCCGATTATTTTATCGCCGATTTTTTTGACGATCACCGCATCGTCGGAAACGAGCCGGTGACCGCGCGAAATCAAATCGAGCGCGCATTCGGATTTGCCGATGCCCGATTCACCCGTAATCAAAACGCCGATGCCATACATTTCCATCAAAACGCCGTGCAGGGCGGCGCGCGGGGCGAGTGCTTCGGACAAAAAACGAACGACGATATTGATGGCTTCCGAACTGATTTGCGCGGTGCGGAGAACCGGAATATTTTTCGCGTCGAAAACTTCGGATAGCTCCTTCGGCGCGTCGAGATTTCTGGTAATTAAAACGCAGCTTAATTTGTCTAGTTCGAGATTTTCGAGCGTCTCGACGCGGCGTTTTTCGTCAAATTGAAAAAGATATGAAATCTCGCTTTGCCCGGCGATTTGAATGCGTCCTTCGTGTATGTAATCGGAAAAACCGGCGAGCGGCAAACCGAGCTTCTGCACGCGCGGTGAAACGATAAAATTTTGCGTCAAGCCGTTCGCGCCCGCCAGAACTTCGATATTCAGTTCGGCGGGCGCGTTTTCGACGAATTCGGCGACGGAAATTTTCGGTTCTTCGATTGATTTATCAAAAGACATTTTTTGAAATTTTATGGTCTGATCAAACCGTAATTTCCGTCACGCCGTTTGTAGATAACCGAAACGCGCTCGTCTTCGGCGTTGCGAAAAACGAGAAATTGATTTTCATCGTCGTTCAGGCGCATCAACGCTTCGTCTTCGGTCAAAGGTTTGACGGCGTAGGTGTTCGATTCGATAATGCGCGGCGCGTCGGGCGCGGGTTTTACGTCTTCGATTGGCGGCGTAATCGCGCTGACCTTGGTCGCTTTTTGGCGTTTGTCCTTGATTTTATTTTTGAGCTTTAACGCCTGCTTTTCGATTTTGCCGACGGTTTGCGAAAGCGATTGATACATATCGTCATTTTTCGTGTTGGCGGTCAGAACTTCGTTGCGCCACTGCACGATGATTTCCGAGCGATGCCGACCTTTTTCGACTTCGATAATGACGTGAGCCTTCATTCCGTCGCCGCCGAATAAATGATCCAGCCGTTTAAAATGTTCTTCGACGTGAGACCGCAACGCCGGAGTTACTTCGATGTGTCTGCCCGTGTATTCAAATTTCATCTTTTGCTCCTTTTGTCTTTAAAAAAGATAAAGGATAAAGCCGAAGTTTTAGATTTCGAGTGCGGATTCCTGAAAACGCGAAAAATTCCGCACTCGAAATTAACTTTTTTCTTTATCCTTCATCATCAAAATAAAGTTTTTCTAAACAACCGTTTTTCTTTCGCGCGAACCGGCAATCTGCATCTGGTCGCGGTATTTGGCGATTGTTCGCCGCGAAAGTTTCACGCCTTCCTTGCTCAAAAGTTTGACGATCTGATCGTCGGTATAAGGCTTGCGCGTATCTTCTTCTTCGATCATTTTTTTGATTCGCAATTTCAGAATGCGCGTCGAAACTTCTTCGCCGTCTTCGTTCAGCATTCCTTCGCTGAAAAATCTTCTCAATTCGATGACACCCTGCGGCGTGTGCGCGTATTTGCGGTTGACGACGCGCGAAATCGTCGAAAGATGCATTCCGATGTCTTCGGCAATATCCTTGAGCATCATCGGTTTGATAAACTGCACGCCTTTGTCGAGAAATTCGCGCTGCCGTTCGACGATGCATTCGACGACGCGGTAAATCGTCTGCCGCCGATGCTCGATGTTTCGCAAAAGATCAACCGCCGAACGCACTTTGTCCTTGATAAAATCCTTTTCCTCTTTGGTCGTGTTATTTTGACCGAGCATTTTTTGATACGCCGGGCTGATCCGCAGACGCGGGCTGCCGTCGTCGGTAAAATAGACGACGTAATCGTCTTCGATTTTTTCGATGTAAACTTCGGGCGAGACGTAAATCGGGTCTTCCGACGAATAGCGTCTGCCCGGATACGGATCGAGAATGCGGATTTTATTGATTTCTTCGTCGAGCGCGTTCAGATCAATGCCGGTGTCTTTGGCGAGATGCTGAAGGCGATGCGGCTGTAAATCTTCGAGATGATTTTTAACCAGCTCCGCCGCCAAACTTTCCGCTTCGCCGTTCGCCTCGAGCTGCGCGAGCAGACATTCCTTGACATCGCGCGCGCCGCAGCCGACCGGCTCTAACTGCAAAACGACCTGCCGCGCCTTTTCGACAAACTCCGGCGAGCAGGCGCACATCTGGGCAATTTCCTCGTTGCTCGTAATCAAACGCCCGTCATTGTCAAGATTCCCGACGACGCACACGGCGACATCTTCCAATCTTTCGCTGATCTGCTGAAGATTCAACTGCCATTCGAGATGCTCGGTCAAAGTTGCCGATTTCGATAAAAACTGGTCGAAGCTCGGCGCGTCGTCTTTAAATTCCAATTCCTGCGTTTTATAGCCCGGATCGAGATAATCTTGAAATTCCCTGCCGTAATCAACTTCCTGAAAAGCGTCGGAATTATCGGCGGAAAAATCTTCCGATTCGCCTTCAAAATCCGGCGCGCTTTCTTCGCCCGCCGCATTGCCGTTCGAGTTTTCGACGTTAAAATTTTCGCCTGCTTCAAAATCCGCCGCGCCTTCAAAATCCTTGCCGTTGCCGTTTTCGTAAAAATCTTCCGTGCCGCTCGTGTTCTGATCGAGAATTTTATTGGCAATTTCCGCAAATTCTTCTTCGGTCTGCACTTCTTCCAGCACCGGATTGGAAACTATTTCCTGCTGAATCAGGTCGCTCAATTCAAGCGTGGTCATTTGCAGCATCTCGATTCGTTGCCGCAACTGCGGGGTCAGAACCATTCGCTGTGATAATTTTTGAGTAAGCCTTAAAGACGACATAGCTGAATCAAATTTCGTTTCGGCGGTTTTTCGGGGTTAATTCTAAAAATCATAAATTCGCCGAATGTTTTTATTATAGCTTTTTGGACGGGAAAGTGAAAAGTTACAGTCTATAAACTAAATCTTTCGCCGAGATAAAGTCTTCTGACATCGGCATCTTCAACGAGTTCGGCGGGCTTGCCGCTTCGCAGAATTTTTCCTTCCGCCATAATGTAGGCGCGATCGCAGATGCCGAGCGTTTCGCGGACGTTGTGGTCGGTAATCAGAATGCCGATGCCTTGATTTTTGAGGTAAAGAATAATTTCGCGGATGTCGTCAATCGCAATCGGATCAATGCCGGCGAACGGTTCGTCCAACAAAATAAATCGCGGTTCGGTCGCCAGACAGCGCGCGATTTCGACGCGCCGCCGTTCGCCGCCGGAAAGCGCGTCGCCGCGCGTTTTGCGAACGTGCGCGATACCGAATTCTTCCAAAAGTTCTTCCAAACGATCAAAGCGTGCGGCGCGCGACATTTTCAAAGTTTCCAGCACGGCGAGAATATTTTGCTCTGCCGACATCTTTCGAAAAATCGAAGGCTCCTGCGGCAAATAACCGAGTCCGAGCCGTGCGCGCAGATACATCGGTAAACTCGTTACGTCCTGCGAATTCAAAAAAATTTTCCCGGCTTCGGCGCGTTCCAGCCCGGTCAACATATAAAACGTCGTCGTCTTGCCCGCGCCGTTCGCGCCCAAAAGCCCGACGACTTCGCCCTGTTCGACCGCCAACGAAACGTCGTCAACGACGCGCCTGCGCCCGTAAGTTTTTTGCAGATGAACGGCGGCGAGCGCGTTTTCGGCAATCGCCGCGCCGTTGCCGTTGGTTGAGTTTGTATTTCCCTTCTGAAAAAACTTCGACATCTAAAAAAGTTTATTTGATTAGCCGTAAAAGTAAAAACGAGCGCATTGATTTTTCGTGTCGAGTCAATTTAAAAAATTTCAGCCACGAATCGCACGAATGGACACGAATTATTTATTTGCTTTTTGTTCATGTCCATTCGTGCGATTCGCGGCTAAATATTCTTAACCGCCACGGCACATTATCGCTACTGCTTTTTGATTTTATAAACCGAGCGAATTCTGCCCGTGTTAATCTGGTCGCTTTTGCTTTCGGTTTCGACGCGTTTGGTGTTGAGGAAAAACTTGACCTGCGCGCCCTGCGTCGAGCCGGTTTCGCTGTCATCTATTTTCGCCGGATTGCCGCGCAGCACGATTGTTTCGTCCGCCGCGACGTATTGCGCGTAATCGCCGACGGCTTTGCGGTTCGGCGATGTCACCACGACACCTTTTTCGGCGACGGTTTGCGCGACTTCGTTTTTGTCGTTCAGATAAACGTTCGCCACGCCCGCGACGATTTGATCCGCGCCTTGCCTGATGTCAACGTCGGTTTCGTAGCGCAGAAGATTTTTGTCTTTGAAATAAAAAATCTTTTGCGAGCGGGCAAAAACCGGCACGTTCGTTTCCTTGCCGTTTTCCTTGCGCTTCGCGTCGTAAAGTAGACTTTGCACCGCGCCTTCGCCGTTTAATTCGCCTTCTTTTTGCCGCAGAGTGAGCGTGTCGGCGCGGACGTAATTGTTTTCCTGCCAGGCGCGCGCGTTGCCCTTATAAACGCCCGTTTCCGCTCGATGATCGAATTCCGCCGCGTCCGCCGTGACGAAAACCGGCGCGTTCGTCTGCCCGAACGGAGTCGCGCCGCCGGTTTGTTTCTGACTCAAATAAGTCGTCGAAACTTTGCCGCGCAAAAACGATTTTTCGTTGCGCGTGTCCCAATCAATTTCCGTCGCTTTCGCCCGCGCCCGCGAATCGGCAACGAGCGGTTCGCCGCGCAAACGAACCGTTTCGTCCGCCGCCGTAAAATTGATTTTATCGGCGGTTCCGCTGCGGTCGAGTTCGGTGAATTTCGCGTTGCCGAGCGCGTCGAATTCGCGCACGTCTTTTGATTTCTGGTCGAAACTCGCGTTCAGGCTGTCGGCAATTAAAGTTTGCGTTCCGCGGTTTTCGCTTTTAACAATCGGCACGCGAACGGTTTTCGTTTTTCCGGTCGCCGCGCACAGTTTCGCGGCGTTGCCCGTCTCGTAAAAATCACAATCGAAGCGCGGCGCGTTGACGGTCGTGCGGTAATTTTCCGGCGCGGCTTGCAGCGGTTCGACATAAAGCTCGGCGTTGCCGACGGCTTCGGTTTTCGCCAAATCTTTGCCGCTTTGATTGAACGAGGTTTTGATTTGGTCAGCCGTGATTCGTTTGTTTGAAGCGTCCGTTTTTCCGTTCGGCGCAAGCATCGAAACGGTCGTACGACCTTCGGTCTGCATTTGATTCAGCAAACCGTTTTGAAAATTCAGACGAATCGCCGACGGCGCGGACATTTCGACGCGTGAATAATCTTCAGTTTTTACCGGAATCAAATTCGCGCGGCTCGCACCGACGGCGTTCGCTGCCAGCATCTGCTGATTTTCGTTGAAAGCCGCGTTTAATTCGTTGCCGGAAACTTCGGTCGTGCGTTCGGGCGCGGTTTGACGTAAAAAGGCGTTGCCTTTGATTTGCGCGTTTTTCAGATTTTTGTTCGGAAACAATTCCGCCGTCAAATCGTCGCCTTTCAGATAATCGCCGCCCTGCGTGATTTCGGCGTTGCCGTTCAGAAAAACTTTCCCGCTTGCCTGTTCGTAAACCGCGTCGGAAGATTTAATGACGGTCGGTTTGTTATCTTGATTCGTCGTGATTTCGACACCGTTTTTCAAATCGAAGCGGTCTGCGTCTTTTTGATAAAGCGCGTAATTTGTTTTGATAATCGTCGGTTTTTCTTTATTTGAAGCGGTTTCGATTTCGACGTTTTCAAACAATTCAAGCTGTTTTAATTCCTTATTGATTTCCGCAACGGCGCGGTCGGCGCGTGTTTTCGTCCATTTCGGGTTGCTGTCGGTCGCTTTTTGGTAAACGCCGACGCTGCCGTTCAAATCAATTTTTCTCATTTCCCGGTCGGTAAAATACGCCGTCGCGCGGTCGGTTTTGATGTCGGTCGGTTGCGCCGAAGCGTTTGATTCATTCGGCGTGATCTGGACGTTGACGTTTTCGGTGAAATCAATTTTTCCGCTCGTTTGATTTAAGAATGCGTGTCCGGCGTTGATGCGCGCCTGTTGAAATTTCGCCGTCGCTTCGCTGTTGCCATTCGCGGCGATTTCGACATCTTTCAATAATTCGAGCGTTTTGTCCTTTATTTTGACAATCGCGCCGAACGCTTTGCCCGAAACGTTTTCGCGCGAAAACTCAACCGCGTCCACGGCTTCGGCTGTCTCGGTTTCTTTCTCGTAATAAATTTGCTCGGTCTTTACCTTCAGCGCGTCGCGCGTTTCGATGTTGACGTCGCCGGCGAAATAGGCTTTGAAATTTTTATTTTCTTCGGGAATATAAATCGCCTTCTGCGCCGTGATTTGGTCGAACGCTTCGCCTTTGTCGTCGTAAACCTGCAAAAAAACCGTTTCGAGTTCCTGATGGTTGTCGGCGAAGGTTTTCGCGTGATCGGCTTTAATATAATATTTTTTGATCTCACCGTCGGTTTCCGTTCGCTCGTAACCGGAGACTTCCGCCGTGACGTCTTTTGAAAGCTGCGCGTCTGCGCTTTTCAAGCGAAAATCACGATTATCGCGCGAACGATAAAATCCGATGCCGACCGCGATGACCGTCAACGCCAAAGCGACAACCGCGCCGATTCTCAAATACTTCGGAAGATTGGCGCGCGTTTGCAGATTTTTTAGATTTTTCGGCGAAGTTTCAGCCATTTTATAATTTCACAATTTTACATTCGGAGCGATTTTCGAAGTTCTCATTTTTCCGGTGTGCGTATAAAAATTTATCTTCGCCGTTTCGTCAACAATCCAAACTTCGCGTGCGCCTCTTTCCAAATAAAGGCAGATTTTTTTGTCCATTTCAGCGCGACTGTTGCGCGGTGATTTTATTTCGACGCAGATTTCAGGTGCTTTCGGATACGGCGTTTGCTCGCCGAATTCAGCGTAAAATTCATTCGAAAGCCAAGCGACATTTGCAACTTTTACACCTTCGTTGCTCAACACGGAACATTTGTTAACGATAACACCGCTTTTCTTTTTCTCATGAATCGTTTTAGCAACTTTAAATTGTAAAATGCCGTGCCGGTTGGAAGCCGGACTCATCAAAATTTGCCCGAATTTATTGAGTTCGATTTTATACGGCATATCCCGAAAAAAAGGATTGTTCATCACTTCCCGCCATTTCATCGTCAAATCCATTTTCGATTTCCTCCTTTTTTAATTATCGGTTCTCAAATCTTCGACTACAAGCTGCAAACGCGTGTTGCCGTTCCAAGTATTCGCTTCGGGCGTGTAAGCTAATTCGATGCCGGTTTTCGGCTTGAGCGTTTGCCCTTTTGATCGTTCCACGCCGTCCCACCAGACCGCTTCAAACAATTTGCCGTCCGCGTCCGCCAATTTTAATTTCAGATGCTTTTCCTTCATCACGAAAGGCTCGCCGGTCAAAAACAGATTTTTCGTTAAAAATTTCGGCTTCGGATTGCCCGCGCCGTATGGCTCGAATCGTTTTAATTCCTGCACCAAATTCAAATCGAGCGTTTTTGCAGAAACCACCGCGTCAATTTTCAGTTCGGGAATCAAATCTTCTTCCGACAAATTGGCGGCGGCGTGTTCGTTTAATTTTTGCTGCAAAAGCTCAATGTTTTCGCTTTTTATTTTCATTCCGGCGGCGGCGGCGTGTCCGCCGTATTGCTCGAAAATCTCGCGGCACGAATCCAAGCCTTTGAGAAGATGATAATTCTGGATGCTGCGCGCGCTGCCATGCGCGATGCCGTCTTCGATTGATAAAACAATCGTCGGACGATAAAGTTTGTCGGCGATTTTCGATGCCGCCAAGCCGATTACGCCGCGGTGCCAGTTTTCGCCGGCGACGACGACGAATTTTTTATCAATTAAATTTTGCGTCTCCAAAATCGCCAGCTCGGTAATTTTCTGCTGAATCTGCTGACGTTCGCGGTTGCGGCTGTTGAGAATGTCGGCGAGTCGGCGGGCTTCGTCAAAATCGGTCGTCTCAAACAAATCTACGACCGTTCGCGCCGCGTCCATTCTGCCCGCCGCGTTGATGCGCGGCGCGATGCGAAAACCGATGTCAAAGCTCGTCATCTCGTTCGTGCAGTCGGCGATTTCCATCAAAGCCTTCAAACCGTAATTAACGGCTTTGGGCAAGTCCTTTAATCCCAAAGCGACAATCGCACGATTTTCGCCGGTCAAATTCATTACGTCGGCGACCGTGCCGATGGCGACGACCTTCAAAAATCCGCGCACGAATTTTTCCTTACCTTTTTCCCTTAAAAGCGCGTGCGCCAACTTGAACGCGACACCGACACCGGCGAGATTTTTATCAGGGTATTCGTCGTCTTTTTGATTCGGATTGACAATGGCGAAAGCGTCGGGCAGCGCGTCCTGTTCGTCGGGCAAATGATGGTCGGTGGCGATAAAATCCATTCCGTTTTCTCTTGCCCATTTAATTGGTTCGACGCTTTTAATGCCGCAATCGACGCTGATAACGAGTGTGTAACCGCGTTCCTTCGCTTTTTCGAGCATCGGAATATTGATGCCGTAGCCTTCGGTAAAACGATGCGGAATGTGAAAGCCGCTCGTCGCGCCCAGAAGCTCCAAAGCCTTGCGGACGACGACCGTGCCGGTCGTGCCGTCAACGTCGTAATCGCCCCAAATTAAGATTTTTTCCTGATTTTCGACGGCTTGCAGAATGCGCTTGACGGCTTTTTCCATATCCTTCAAAAGATACGGTTCGTGTAAATCTTCGATTGACGGATTGAGAAATTTTTCGGCTTTCTCCGCCGTTTCAAAACCGCGCGAAATCAGCAGAGCGGCGGCAACCGGCGAGACTTTTAATTCGTCCGCCAGCGATTTGACGGCGGCGTGATCGTGTTTTTGAATCGTCCAACGCTTTTGCATTTCTAAGTTTAAATGAAGTTATTTGATGTTCGGATCAATGACGTTTTGCCAAACGAGGATGAGAATTGCCGCGCCGACGACGATGCGGTAAACGATAAAAATCGCGGTCGAATTTTTTCGCAAAAAAGCGAGCAGAAACCAGATCGAAAAATAACCGACCACGCCCGCGACGATTGTGCCGACGGCGAGCGCGGCAAAATCGTCGCTCGACAAAAGATGTTTTTCAATCGCTTCCTTTAATTCCAGAAGCCCGCTCGAAGCGATAGCCGGAATCGAAAGCAGAAACGAAAAACGGGCGGCGGCTTCGCGTTTTTGACCGGCGAAAAGCCCGCCCATAATCGTCGAACCCGAACGCGACGCGCCGGGCATCAACGCCAGAACCTGCGCGAAACCTTGCGCGAGCGAGTCGAAAACGCCGAATTCGGCGATGTCTTTGCGACGGCTGCCGACGAGTTCGGCGAAGGCGAGCAGAACGGCAATCGAAATCATCATAATTCCGATTACCCAAAGGTTTTTCGTCGCCTCGCTGACGATAATTTTTTTGAACAGCAATCCGATCACGCCAATCGGAATCGAACCGAGAATGATCAGCCAGCCGAGCCACGCTTCTTCCGACAGCCAGATCGGACGCTTGCCGTGCGTTCCCGAAAACCGCATACGGCGTTTATTCGTCAATAGATTCCAGTGATCGCGGACAAAAGCGGCAACAATGCTCAGAATATCCGACGCGAAATAGATAAAAACGGCGGCGAGCGTTCCTAATTGAATCACCGCCATCGTCGCCGTAATTTGTTCGGGATTGCCGTTATAGATATGCGTCCAGCGGCTGGCGAAAACCAGATGCGCCGTCGAGGAAATCGGAATAAATTCGGTCAAGCCCTGCACGATGCCGAGAATTATCGCCTGTATAAAATCCATATTTTGCGGATTGAAGTCTTTCGAGAAATTTCTAAGATTACGCGCTTGTTGGCTAAAGTCGCTAAAAATGTCAGTTTAAGCTAAATCTTCCGAAAAGCCCAAACGTATTGCTGGACGAAACCGCTTTTACCGTTTCGCGCTGGCTGTATGTAAATTTCCAGAGGGCGCGGCGCGTTCGGAAATTGCAGCGAAAAACGATTTTCGCCGATTTTCGTCAAAGGCAGCTCCTGATTTAATTCGCGGATAAAAAGTTTGTTTTCCTTGACCAGAATTTCGATTTTCCAGCGGTTCGGCTGATTATATGTGCCGACGTAATCCTGCATTTCGGCGGCGGTCATCGGCAGCGCGTTTTTCAATTTTGTTTCTTCCGCCGGTTGAAGATTCGCCGTTAATTCCAGAGCTCTTTCCTGCGTCTTATTCAACACTATGTTGTTGGTGTTGCCTAAAATGATGACGGCGACTCGTTGTTCGGGAATGAACTTTATTTGCGCGACGTAACCGGTCATCGAGCCGTCGTGCCAGACTTGTCGCACGCCGCGACTCGTATTCATAAAAAGCCCGTAACCGTAGCTCGAATCGTCAGCCGCGCTTAATTGTTTGGCGTGCGGGGCGGACATTTTCTCGAAAACGGCGGGCTTGATGATTTGCTCGCCGTCAATTTTTCCGCCGTTCAAAAACGCCGTCGCAAACCGCGCCAAATCGTTCAGGCTCGCGTAAAAAGTTCCCGCCGGATAAAGCCTTGTGTCCTGCGGAAGCGGTCTGACGACGTTTGGCTTTTCGTTCGGTTTCCACGTGTGTCCGACGGCGAGCGGAAACGTCATCGCCACCGTCGGGCGAAACGTCGCGCTCCGCATTTTGAGCGGCGCGAAAATTTTCTCCTGCATTAAATCCGTGTAAGATTTGCCGACGGCTTCCTGCGCCGTAAAACCGGCGAGGGCGAAGCCCGAATTGGAATAGGAAAAAACTTCTCCCGCGTCGAATAAAGCGTAATCGTTTTTCCACGAACGAATATAAGTCGCCATCGCGTCTTCGTTCGCCGCGCCGAATTCGTCCGGCTCGTCAATAATTCCGGCGGTGTGGCTTAAAAGCTGATTTAACGTAATTTTGGCGAGTTTCGGGCTGAGGTTTTTTGCGTAAACACCGATTGGCTCGTCGAGCTTTAAACGTCCTTCTTCGGCGAGCGACAAGATCATCGCGGCGGTGAAGGTTTTCGTTATCGAACCGACTTGAAAAAGCGTATCGGCGGTTACGGCGGCGTTCGTTTCCGCGTTCGCCGCGCCGAAGCCTTTCGCGTAAATGATTTTATCGCCTTTGACGATTGCGATAGCTGCGCCGACCGCGTTTTTCTCTTTCATTTCCGCCTGAATCGTTTTTTCGAGTTCGTCGAAATTCTGCGCGAAAATATTCAGCGAAAGCAAAAGCGGCGCGAATAAAATTATTAAAATTCTTTTCATCGTTTTCAGGTTCGATATTTGGCGCGTCCGGCAACGCGGTCGTAAAGCCACGCCGGAAAAATTCTGCCCAAACGGACGAAGTTTGCCAGCTGCCAGGGAAACGCGGCGAACTTCTTTTTCTTTTCGATTGCCTTTATAAACAAAGGCAACGCGTCTTCGAGTTCCATCAAAAACGGCATTTTATTCGCTCTGCCCGAAGTGAGCGGCGTTTTGATAAATCCGGGCTGAATAATCGTGACCGCAACGCCGTGCGCTTGAACGTCGAGCCGGACGCTTTCAAAAAACGCCGCCATTCCGGCTTTCGATGCCGAATAAGCCGCCGATTTCGGCAAGCCGCGAATCCCGGCGAGCGAAGAAATCGCCACCAGCTGACCGCTTTTTCTTTCCAGCATCTGCGGCAAAACCGCGTAAACCGAATTGACCGCGCCGAGCAAGTTGATGTCTATAACTTTTTTGACCGCTTCGGGTTCCAGATTGCGCGTCGCTTCGTTGCCGCCGCCGATTCCGGCGTTGGCGATTAAAATATCAATTTTGCCGAATTCGTTTCGCAAATCTTCCGCCGCCGCCTGAACGGCTTGCGCGTCAACGACATCACAGACGAAAACCCGCGCCTTGCCGCCGTTCGATTCGCATTTTCCAGCGATTTCATTCAACAAATCTTCGCGCCGCGCCAACAGTCCGAGCGTCGCGCCGCGTTTTGCCAATTCAATCGCCAGGGCTTCGCCGATGCCGCTCGACGCGCCGGTCAAAAAGATGATTTTGTTCGTCCAATCCATCGAAAAAATAAAAATGCCCGGATTGCAGTTTAACTTAAATCGGCAATCTTGGCATTTCAGCAAGCTACGGTTTTCTTTGCGCCTCTGCCGCTTGGCGGGAAAAATAATTTTAATCCGGCAAAGGCGCAAAGAACATAAAGTTTTTCTAATTTTTCGGCGCGAATTCCAAAACGATTTTTTTGTTTTTTAACAACTGCAATTTGCCGTCGGCAACGCGAAATTTGGTCGCCGTTTCGAGCGTCGAAAGATATTTGTTTTCCACATCCGAATCGTTTTCGCAAAACATTTTTGTCGAAATAATCTCACTGATTTTAATTTGTTTGCCGCTCGCCTTGAGCGTTCCGCCGAAGCCGTTGCAGCCGCCGTTGCCGCCGACGCGCTTTTTGTCGAAATTAAATTGGATCGTCGTGCGGTCAATGCTGACCGCTTCGCCGTTGATTTGGGTTAACTGCCAGATTTTCCCGTTTAATTTCGAGTTTTGCGCCGGTGAATTTGTGCCGCTTTTCTGCCCGAAGTTCGCTTGATTAAAAATTAAAACAATGAAAAGTCCAAAGGTTAAAATCGCAAATTTATTCGTTAATTTTTTCATGTTTACCTCTCCTTCAAAAAAATCGGCAATCGAAATTTCGTTGCCGTTTGAAGAACGCGAATTATTTGAAAAACTTGCGGCTAATTTTCCGTCAATCTTAACAAACGTCGTCAACATATTCGCCCAAAATTTTCAACGCTTTGGCTAGATCGTTTTGTTTAATTAAAAGATGATCGCGCGAAAACGCCGACAGCGCGACGATGGAAATTTCCGCTTCGGCGAGAATGCGCGAAATTTCGGCGAAAAAACCGACGACTGAAAAATCAAGTTCGACATCGAACGTCAAAAGCCGAAAATTGCCTTCGGTTTTCGCAGTCAAAACCGCGTAGCGAATCGTTTCAAAATCAACGTCGTCGAGCAGCAGCGTCGTTTCAAACTTATCTTTGAAAATCATAAACGGCGCGGTCATTCGCGGCGAAAGTTCGGGATTTTCGAGCAGTTTGAGCCAATCTTCGTGGCGCAGAGAAATTAAGGTGAAATTTTCGGGCGCAACCTCTATTTTTGCAGATTTGAGAATCTTTGATGCATTCACTTTTTATACCTCGACAATCGTTGAAACAATCACGGGTTTCGTTCCCGCCTCTTTTTGAATCAATTGTTTTAGGTGAACGCGCAAAGTTTCCGCCATAAATCGTTTGTCCTGATATTGGTCGCGTCTTGTCGCGGCGATGACTTCGGCAACCGAATCGCGCATCGTTTGCACGAAGCCGTTGAGCGGATTAATTCCGGCAACGCCCTGCATCGAGATTTGCGGTTCGCCTTTTAATTGTTTCGTTTCGCGGTCAACGGCGACCGTCAAAGTGATGAGTCCGCTATAGCCGAGCTTTTTACGTTCACGAATCGTTTCGTAATCAATTTCGCCCGAATGCTGTTCGTCTATAAACGCCTTGCCGATGTCGTTGTGTGCGACGATTTGCGCCGAATTTTCGTCAATCTCCAAAATATCGCCGTTTTCGATTAAAATTATTTGTTCGTCCGCATAACCTTCGACGTGATTTTTGATAAATTCCTTGTGGCGGAAAAGCATTCGATACTCGCCGTGAATCGGCACGATAAATTTCGGGCGCGCCGTTTCGACGACGATTTTAATATCTTCCTGCGAAGCGTGACCGGAGACGTGAATCAGGCGGCGTTTTTCTTCGATGATATTGCCGCCGTGTTTGTAAATCTGCCCGATCAAGCGCGAAATGGCGTGGTCGTTGCCGGGAATAATTCGGGCGGACAAAATCACCGTGTCGCCTTTTTCGATGCCTAATCCTTTATAACTTCCGCTCGCCATATTCCACAAAGCGGCGCGCGGCTCGCCCTGCGAACCGGTGACGAGATAAACGAGTTCGTCCGCGTCGAGCGCGCGCGATTCGCCGAGTTCGATCAAGGTTTTCGGCGGAACATCGAGCAAACCGAGTTCCGTGGCGATTTCGACGTTTTTCAACATCGAGCGACCGAGAACGCAGACTTTGCGGTCATAGGCGCGGGCGACATCGAGAACGACCTGGATGCGGTGCAACGAAGACGAAAATGCCGAAACGATGATGCGCCCTTCGGCGGCGGCGAAAATTTCCTCGAACGACGGAATCACTTCGCGCTCGGACGGCGTTCGACCCGGCACGGTCGCGTTCGTCGAATCGCCCAGAAGCGCGAGAACGCCTTCGTCGCCGTAACGCTTCAAAGTCTTCAAATCATACGGTTTACCGATGACGGGCGTGTCGTCTATCTTATAATCGCCGGTGTGTATAATCGTGCCGATTGGCGTTTTAATCGCCAGCGAAAAACATTCGATCAGCGAATGCGAAGCGTGTATGTATTCGATTTCAAAAGAACCGATTTTTGAAACTTCGTTCGCTTCGACGCGGTGCAGCAAAACGTCGTCGAGCATTCGATGTTCTTCCAATCTTTTATCGGCGAGCGCGAGCGTAAAGCGCGAGGCGTAAACCGGCAGATTAAATTTTTTCAGAAAATAAGGCAGCGCGCCGATGTGGTCTTCGTGTCCGTGCGTGAGAATCAGGGCAGTCAAATCGTCTCGGTATGCGTCCAGAAAATCAAAATTCGGTATGGAAATATCAACTCCGTAAGGCGTTTCTTCGGGAAAACCCATTCCCGCGTCCACGATTATCATTTCATCGCCGTAACGGATGCCCATACAATTCATCCCGAATTCGCCGATGCCGCCGAGCGGTATTATTTCAACTTTTTTCACTTAAAATTTTTACTCTCTTGTCAATTTATCTTTATTTCACCGATTATTTTAACATAAAGAGTTAAACACTTCCGAATCGAACAAATTTTGACGATTGATTCGCCGTCTGCTATTCTGTTTACGACAATTTATATAAGGGGAGTAGATAGCCCGTTTGAAAACGGGTTTATCGAAGCCGTCAGGACAATCGTTGCCAGTCACAACGGTTCGGCTCGATAAAGCGAATATCAAGACCTTTTGCGACGCGAATTTTTCGCCGTGCCGCAAAAGGTCTTTTCCTTTGCGTTGAAAACGGCAAAGGAGACTTTTTTATGCAGGATATTTTCGATTTCGTTATCGAGTTTGTTATTGATTTGGCTATTGATGTCGTCTTTGAGAGCGGTGTTGAGAACACCTGCGATAACGTCATAAAACAGATCGCCGAGCCTGAAAATACACGGTTGGAATAAAAATATGTTTTGCCTGATGCTGTTGATTTTTGAATGTTTGATAAACGGATTTGTCGAATATATTTGCCTGACTAATGCAGGCAAATGACAAATCGTTCACCCGAAAATTAAAACCGAATAAATTTAATTATGAACCTATTTCCCTTCGCCGAATACTGGTGGTTTTACGGCGCATTTTTGATATTCGTGCTTGTTATGCTCGCGCTCGATTTGGGCATTTTTAATCGAAAGGCGCACGTCGTAACTTTTAAGGAAGCAACCGTTTGGAGCATCGTTTGGGTCGCGCTCGCGCTCATCTTCAACGCCGGATTTTATTTTTATTCCGCGTCGAAATTCGGCGCGGCGACCGGACAGAAATTCGCGCTCGAATTTTTGACCGGTTACGTTCTCGAATATTCGCTTTCGATTGACAATATTTTCGTCTTCGTGCTGGTTTTCAGCTATTTCCGCATTCCCGCCGAACACAAACACCGCGTTCTTTTCTACGGCATTTTGGGCGCGTTGATTTTCCGCGCCGTATTCATCGCGCTCGGTTCGGCTCTGATGCAGTTTAACTGGATTATCTATATTTTCGGCGCGTTTTTAATCGTTACCGGAATCAAAATGTTTTTCTCGAACGACGAGGAAATCGAGCCGGAAAAGAATTTTCTGATTCGCTTCTTTCGCCGCTTGATGCCGGTCACGACCGACATTCAGGACAAGAACTTTTTCGTCGTCAAAGACGGCATCAAACACGCCACGCCTTTGTTCATCGCGCTTCTTTTTCTCGAAGCGACCGACATAATTTTCGCTGTGGACAGCGTTCCGGCGATTTTCGGCGTAACCGACGAGCCTTTGATCGTTTTCACATCGAATATTTTTGCGATTCTCGGACTGCGTTCGATGTATTTTATGCTCGCCGGCGTTATCAGCAAATTTTATCTTTTGAAATACGGTTTGGCGGTCGTTTTAGTATTCGTCGGTTTGAAAATGGTCTGGCTAAATCCCTGGTTCGACGGACACTTTCCAATTACGTGGAGTTTAGGTTTTATTTTGGCGACCATCGCCGTTTCCATCGCCGCGTCGCTCGTTTTTCCGCCCGACGAAGCGGTTGCGGAAATCGCCGCCGAAACGGAAAAAGGCGAAAATTAACGCAAGTTTTTTAGAATGTTTTCGAAAATCCTTTGCGCCTTCGCGTGCTTTGCGGGAGACGCATAATTTTTTCCGCAAAGGCGCAAAGCTCGCAAAAAAGCGCGCGTCAACTTTCAAAATAAAGCTGATAATGTTTGGCGCAGCCCGGATTAAATCGGCTTCGGCATTGCGGGCAGACCGAATCAGCGGCGAGATATTCGGCGACGGTTAATTGATGACCGCAAACGCCGCATAAAACCGCTCGTTCGGCGAATTCTTTTTTCGCCCAAACTTGCGGCTCGTGCGGTTCGATTGCGGCGTGGCATTCATAACACGGAAACCATTTTTCGCAGCATTTGAACTTAATGGCGATCACGTCGAGCGCGGTTCGGTAATGAGCGCAGCGCGTCTGCGCGTCAACGCCGATGCCGAAAATCGTTTCGCCGTGAATAGTTTTATGCATCAATCGAATCGCTTAAACGCCGCCATTCTTCGAGCGTTAAAGTTTCGGCGCGGCGGCTAAAATCAATTTTATTTTCTGCCAAAATTCGTTCCGCGCCGGCGAATTTATTTTTTAGATTATTCAAAATCGTCTTGCGCTTTTGCCGGAAGGATTCGCTGACGATCCGGCGAAAAAGCGCGTCGTTTTTTATCTCGATATTTTCCTTCGGCTTCAAAGAGACGACCGCGCTCCAAACCTTCGGCGCGGGATGAAAAGCGTTCGGCGGCACGTCGAAAAGCCTTTTCGTTTCGAGATACGCTTCGGCTAAAACGGTCAGAAATCCGCGTTCGGAATTGCCGACTTGCGCCGTGATTCGTTCGACGACTTCGCGCTGAAACATCAAAATCATTTCGGAAAATGTGTCGCGCTGTTCGATAAGTTTTTGTAAAATCGCGGTCGAAATATTATAAGGAAGATTGGCGACGAGTTTAATTTGGAATCTGGAATCTGGAATCTGGAACCTGGAATAATCAATTCTCAACGCGTCCGCTTCGACGAGCTGAAAATTTCCTTTGTCGCCGAATTTCTCCTTCAAAACGGCGATCATCGCGCGTTCGAGTTCGACCGCGACGACCTTCGCGCCCGATTCGATTAACTTTTCGGTCAACGCCCCGCGCCCCGCGCCAATTTCGATAATTGTCTCGCCTTCCCGCAGGTTGAGCGCGGCGATAATTTTATCAATATAGTTGGCATCAACGAGAAAATTCTGTCCGAAGGATTTCTTGGCAAAAACATTTTTAGTTTTTTGTTTTTTGAACTTAAATTTTAATTCATCCCTCATTCTTCATCCCTCATCCCTAGATTGGATAGCCCGTAAATTCAAAATCTTCGCCGCGTTTCGTCATTTCCAAATCCTTTAAGCGCATCGAATTTTCAAGCGAATCCGCGCCGTTTCCGCCGATGGCGAGCGGCGCGTCTTTGCCGCCGACGACGATTGGCGCGACGATGAATGTAAATTTATCAACGAGCTTCGCATCCACAAAAGCTCCGGCGATTTCCGTTCCGCCTTCGACCAGAACGCTCTGCAATTCGCGTTTTTTCAATTCGTCTAAAACCGCATTTAAATCTCGCGCGTCGCATCGCGCAACGTCAACACCCGATTCGATCAATTTGTTTATTTTCGCTTCGTCCGTCGAAGTTGAAACGATTAAGGTCGGCGTTTCGCGCGCCGTTTTGACGAGCGTCGAATCGAGCGGAATTTGCAGACGATTATCCAAAACGACGCGCGTCAATTTGCGGCGGCGCGGCTTTCCGCTGCGGTCGGTCAACGACGGATTATCAACAAACGCCGTGTTGCCGCCGATTAAAATCGCGTCGTGTTCGTGGCGTAAATCTTGCACTCTTTTTACCGATTCTTCGCCTGAAAGCCGCGTCGAAACGGAATTTCTCAAGGAGATTCTACCGTCCAAACTCGTCGCTAATTTCAAATGAATGAACGGGCGATTTTTCTGATGCCAGACGCAGAATTTTTCGTTCAAACGCGCCGCTTCGTTTTGCAAAATTCCGGTGACGACTTCGATTTTACTGGCGCGTAAAATTTCAAAACCTTTGCCCGAAACGAGCGGATTCGGGTCTTCAATCGGACAGACGACGCGCTTGATGCCGGCATTAATGAGCGCGGTCGTGCAGGGTTTCGTTCGTCCGTGATACGAATGCGGTTCGAGCGAAACATACGCCGTGCCGCCGACCGCGAGCCGACCGGCAATCTCTAAAGCCAAAACTTCGGCGTGCGTGACGTTTTCATAAATAAAGGTTCCTTCGCCCGCAATTTCGCCGTTCGCCGCGACAATCACGCAGCCGACCAGCGGACTCGGAGAAACCTGCCCGACACCAACCGAAGCCAGCTCCAACGCGAGCCGCGTCATTTTTATATCGAATTCGCTGTAATTTTCGTTCAAAATATTCTTGATTGCACGGGCGACGGCTTGTTCTCGTCCGCAACGTCCGAATCGCATCAATATCGAATTAAAATGTAATGCTTTTTCGCTTCGCTCAGCGGGCGAGGACAAGCCGTCGCCCCTACAAATTTAAAGACAAGCCGTCGCCCCTACAAATTTAAAATTGATTGTTCAAAATTGCTCTTCTTTCGTTATAAATTTTCAAAATCAGCTCGCCGAAAATCGTATTCGCCCACGCAAACCATTTTCTCGTAAAATCTTGCGGCTCGTTCGGATTAAAAGATTCGTGCATAAATCCTGTTCCGGCGTGTGTTCGTTTCAGCATTGCCAGACAATTGTTGATTTCCGCGTCGTCAATCGAAGTCATTGCCCGCATAACGATTCCGAGATGCCAGATTTTTTCCAGTCCAGTGTGCGGGCTGGCTACGCCTTCGGCAACTTTGCCTTTGAAAAAATACGGGTTATCGTCGCTCAAAATGAATTTCCGAGTGTTCTGATAAATTTTATCACTCGCCTTGACGTAACCGAGATACGGCAGCGACAAAAGATTCGGCGCGTTTGCGTCGTCCATCAAAATCCGCCCGCCGAAACCGTCAATTTCATAAGCGTAAATCGCGCCGTGATTTTCAATTTCAAAAATCGCGTGTCGCTTAATCGCCCGGTCAACTTCGTCGGCTAAATCCGCGCATTCTCGGGCAAAGTCATTCGTTTTCAAAGCCGTTTGAAAAATTTCCGCCAGATGCCGCAGTTCGACGACCGCAAAAGCGTTCGACGGAATCAAAAAAGATAAATCGGTCGAATCGTCCGACGGGCGAAATGCCGAACGAATCAACCCGCAAGCCCGCGCCGGTCGCCCGCGCCCTTCGAACGGCGCGGCATCAATCATCACGTCGGTTTTACGGATAAATTTATACGGCGATTTGCCACTTTTAAGCTGTTCGGTTTTAAACGTCGCCACGATTAGACGCATCGCGCTTTGCCATTCCGCGTCAAACGCCGTCGCGTCGCCGGTCGTTTTCCAATACTGATACGAAAGTCGAATCGCATAACACAGCGAATCAACTTCCCATTTTTTCTCCAACACGCCGGGTTTATTCTTCGGCAAATCGTCCCAGCCTTTTTCATTCGGGTCTTTCAAAAAAGCGTTCGCATACGGCTCAAGCAAAATCGAATACGCCTGCCGGTGAATCAAACCTTTAATCAAGTTCTGCAAATCCTTGTCGTCCTTGACGAGCGGCAAATAAGGCGTAACCTGCGCCGTCGAATCGCGCAGCCAGAGAGCTTTCAAATCGCCCGTAATCACGAAAGAATCCGGCTTGCCGTCGCGCGTTCCCGTTTCAACCGTCGTGTCGAGCGTGTTCGGATAGCAATTCCCGAACAGCCACGCGAGTTCCCGATCTTTAATCGCCGCTTTGACTTCCGCGATTTTCGCTTCGACCGCTTTGGAAACAAATTTCCGATCTTTTAACGGCGGACGCTGGCTGATGAAATCGGTTTGCGCCGCAACGTCAATTTTATTCGCCAATAAAAAACCCGTCGCGGCAATCGCCGAATTTGTTAGAAAATCGCGTCTTTTCATTTTAATTTTCCTTCCACAAATATTCGCCAATTTCTACTTTGTCCGCCTTCAAAACACTTTTAACCTTCTGTTTTGCCCATAAACAGGTTCAAATGAATTTACTCTGGCGACTACAGGCTTGCACCTGTAGCTTAAACCTATCGTCCGCTAGCGGACTTAAAATATCTAAATTTATTTCAAACTCATAACTGATTCGTCTTCAATTTTGTCGGATAAAATCTCAGTTATTGTCTTAATTAATCTTCAATTGAACAATCCATTCACATAATTTTCCGCGTCGAAAACCATTAAATCATTCACATTATTTATTCCAGTTCAAAACCTGCAGCCCCGAAACGCGATTAAAATGACTTTCATTGTTCGTTACTAACGGCAAATTGTTTTCCAAAGCGGTCGCGGCAATCAAAATATCGGCATCGAGAATTAACAAGCCCTGTTTATACAAATCAGCATAAATATCGGCTGCACGAACGATTATTTGGTCGCTCAGTCCGATAATTTCATTTTGTCGGCAGAGCGAGTCAAAAGCCTTGGTTCTGGTGGTCGCGCCGTTGGCTTTCAGTCCGCGCAGAATTTCAAAGCGCGTGATGATTGAAAATGTAAATGTTTGATGCTGCCGCAAATAATTCTGCGCTTCGGCGACCACTTTCGGATATTGCTTTATGTAAAACGAAAGCGTGTCCGAATCAAGCAAAACTTTGGCGGAACTCATACTTTTCTGTCTCCGAAAAAGTTTGAACGGTCGAGCGCGATTCGTTCGATTTCCGAAATGTCTTCGTCGGATAATCCTTCATATACTTGACTCGCCAATTTCAACATTTCCTCCGGCGAAAGTTTTTTTTCGCTGATCGTGATTTCAACCGTTTCACCTTCCGCAATTTCCTCGGAAATCGGATTTAACGGCTTAAACATTCCGTTTTGATAAATAGCCTCAATCGTTTGTGTCATTCTCAAAACCTCCGTTATTCATAAATTTTTCCGCAGTAGAGAAATTCTGCCATTAATTTCCAAGAAATGTCATTTCTTTCGCTGTCTTCGAGCCACGAAACCGCACCGTCTAGATAACTTTCTATCGTCTGGTTTTCCCAACCTGAGGCATTTCCATATTTATTCGACTCCTCATTTTTAACTTCAATTTGTTGTGCAGTTTTTCTATCTTCCAATAATTTTCTGACAAACAAAATAAATGTCTCGCGGTCTATAACTTGATTTAAAAAGTCAATAATTTCCATATCAATTAAACAACCCATTCACATAATTTTCCGCGTCGAAAACCATCAAATCATTGACCTGTTCGCCGATGCCGACATAACGGATCGGCAAATTCAATTCTTTGGCGATGGCGACGGCGATGCCGCCTTTTGCCGTGCCGTCGAGCTTGGTTAAAACGATGCCGGTAACATCCGCCGTTTTCATAAATTGGCGGGCTTGTTCCAAACCATTTTGTCCGGTCACGGCATCAATGACGAGCAAAGTTTCGTGCGGCGCGCCGTCAACTTCGCGGGCAGCCACGCGCTTCATTTTTTCGAGTTCCGCCATTAAATTTGATTTATTGTGCAGTCGTCCGGCGGTGTCAACGATTAAAACGTCGGCGTTGCGCGATTTAGCGGCTTTCAGCGAATCGAATAAAACCGCCGCCGGATCGGTTCCCTGTTTTTGTTGAATGATTTGCACGCCGGCACGTTCCGCCCAAATTTCCAACTGATCGGACGCGGCGGCGCGAAACGTGTCGGCGGCGCAGATAAGCACGCCGTTGCCTTCGTCTTTGATGCGCTGCGCCAGTTTGCCGATAGTCGTCGTTTTGCCCACGCCGTTGACACCGACGACCATTAAAACATACGGTTTGATTGTTTCGTCAATGCTCGTCTCGCTCGCCACGCCGCGATTTTCCGAAGCGTTCAGAATCGTTAAAAGCTCTTGCTTCATAATGCGTTTGAGCGCGCTCAAATCGTTGATTTCCTGCCGGGAAACGCCGCGCCGCACGGCATCTAAAATCTGCATCGTCGTCGAAACGCCGATGTCGGTCGAGATGAGCATTTCTTCGAGTTCGTCAAGAAATGCCTCGTCAATTCGCTTGCGGTTCTCGAAAATCGTGTCGAGCTTATTGTTCATCGAATCGCGCGTTTTTTCAATCGCGTTGTAGAAACGCACGCCGATCATTTTTTCCGCTTCCGCTTCCCGTTCTTTGAGTTCTTCGATTGATTTGTCGAGTCCTAAAATCGAGGTCGAAAATTTGTCTTCGTCTTTTTTTCTGCGCCAAAAAAATGCCATAAATTGATTTTGGATTTTAGATTTTGGATTTTGGATTTTTTCGTGATTTCGTCCGCCGTTCAAAATCGAATCGTTGTAGCCTTTTGTGTAAAAATTCCTCGTGTCTGCAAACTTCTGATTATAAAAAAGAATCGCACGCTAAACAAACGTGCGATTCTTTTGAAGTTTTAACTCTAACTCTAAAAATTTAGCCGCGCGGCAGATTTAAGCGGTCGGCGGATTTGTAAAGCGCGGAGCCGAGCGTGACGGAAAAGACAACCGAGAAATAAAACGTTATCAAACTGCCGACGAATTTAACCGGCAAATTTCCGATGCGCGGCAAATCGAGCGGCGCGAAAATCTTTTGCAAAAAGACGGTTGCGACGAACGTAAAAACGCCGATTATGAAAAACATCAGCAAAATTTTCGCGTAAGTTCCGCCGAGCCGCTTGATCGTGTCCAAACCGACGAGCGGATTGACGACCGCCGCGAACGAGCGCGTGTAACCGGCGACGGCGCAGGCGGCTGGAAAATAAAATACGCCCCACAAAAAGGCGAGAAAAATCGGAATCGAAAAAATCATCGAAAGCCGCAAAACGTCCGCCGCCGTTTGACCGAACGTTTCCGTTTCGCCGTTTTTCGCGTCAGCGGGTTCGCCTTTTTTCTGCTTGATAACTTCTTCCGCGATTTTCGCTTCGTCGCCTTTGTCGGCGGCGTTTTGCTGCATTCGTGCGATTTCGTTTTCGTCGGGCAGCGCGCCGTTGCTTTGCCATTTTTCGTTTTTCTTTAACTCTTCGGCGATGCGATTGACGTTCGGAATTTGTTTGGCTGATTCAAAATTTTCCGCGTCGCCGGGCAAAACGGTCGAGACGATACGCTGTTTCTCCGTCTCGATTTGCGTGAAAGATTTGGTCGCGTAATAAAGCGCGCCGGCGATTAAAGCGATAAGCAAGCCGAACGAAACCAGATACGCGCCGAGACTCAGGAAAAACGGATGAATGACATCTTCCCAGAGCAAAAATTCGTCAAAGCGCGGCATAAAATCGGCGTTCAAATCGCCCTTTGAGAAATTATCAATCGTGTTCGCCAGAATTCCGAACGTCAGAGTGTTGGCGAGCATCGCGCAGAAAAGCGACGCGCCGAGCAGAACGATGCCGCCCATCGCCGAAGCCGTCTGTCCGAGCGTGAAAAACACGAACATCACCGCGCCGAAAATCAGGCTCGCTTTAAATTTCAAAGGATAAACGAGCGCGTTTGCGAAATCGCCGAAACCGAAACCTTCGGCGACCGCGCGGCGTTGCTGAAAGGCTTTTTGTTTCTTTGCTTCCAACTCTTCGATTGACTTGCACAGCGCGCCGCACAGAGGGCAAATTTTGACGCTCGAGCCGTAAGTTTTCGGGCAAGTTTTGCAAAATTGAGCCGCGCAGCCTTCGCATACGTAAAGCGGTTTTTCGCTGGCGTGAATCGCGCAATTATTCGTTGAATCGCCAATGGATTTCGACGCGGCGGCGAAATTTTCAGCCGAAGTTTTTTTGGCAACTTCGGCGTTATTAATCTGAGCGGCGGATTGCGACGTTAAAAAATTTTCGTGATTTATTTGCGCGTTGTCGTTTGACGGCACGGCATCAACAAGGCTTTGCAAAACCGGAAACGGCAATCCGCGTTCTTTGGCGTTGAAAAACTTCAGAAGAGTCGGCACTCGATTCGCCTCGAGCCAGCGCAGATTTCCGTGCCGCACTTTATCGTTCGGCTGCAATGCACCTTCGGCGATCCATTGACATAATTCTTCGATATTCGCCTCGAAAATTTGATTGTTGACTTCGACTTGCCAAAGTTCGCTTTCGTTGGTCATCTCGATTTCTCAAACTCCTCGATTTTTTTGAAATTCCTTGAACATTGGGAGCTGTGAGTTTTTTATTTATGCAGCGGCGAGTGTTGAAAAATCTTCGGCGTTTTTATAATTTCTCAGGCGCACTGTGCCAACGCCGATTTGTCCTTCGGCGCAGGCTTGCACCAACGCTTCGACGACTTTGCCGTCGTAGCGCGTGCCGACGAAATTTTTTATGCGACCGAGCGCGTCTTCGATGCTCATTCCTTTTTGATACGGTCGGTCAATCGTCATCGCGTCGAACGTGTCGGCGACCGAAATAATGCGCGGCTGAAGCGGAATTTCATCGCCTTTCAAGCCTTGCGGATAACCCGCGCCGTTAATCATTTCGTGGTGCATATAAATTCCCGGCAGATAATTTTTCATCGCCGGAATCTGCGCCATAATTTTATAGCCCGCCTTCGGATGATTTTTCATCGCCGCGAATTCTTCGTCGGTCAGCGCGGACGGTTTATTTAAAATCTGGTCGTTGACCGCGATTTTGCCGACATCGTGCAGCAGCGCGCTGATGCGAAGCGTTTCGATTTCGTCTTCGCTCAAATTCAAACGCTGCCCGATGGCGACCGCGATGCGCGAAACTCTTTCCGAATGCCCGCGCGTGTATTTGTCTTTGCCGTCAATCGCGGCGGCGAGAGCCTTGACCGTGCCGACAAAAAGCTCCCGATTTTCTTCGGCGGCGGTGGCGAGATTGGCGATGTGTTCTTCGAGCTTGTCGCTCATCGAATTAAAGGTTTTGCCGAGAGTTCCGATCTCCGTGATATTTCTCGTTTCGACGCGCGTTGACCAATCGCCCGCCGCGATTTTTTCCGTCGCCGAAACTAGTTTCAGAAGCGGCGCGGTCAATTGTCTGGCAAAAACGCTGCCGACGACCAGCGCGATTAACGCGAAAATCAAACTGATGATCCAGGTCTGGCGGCGCATCTCGCCGACCGACGCGAGAGCTTTATTTTCGTCCTGCATCACAAACACGCCGAAAGCCAAATCCTTGCTGAAATTAGCCGTCGAATACGCGCCGAGCATATCGTAATTTTTGCCTTCGAATTCGGCGTTGAACGGCGCGAGCGCGGATTGAATCTGGCGGCTCGATGCCTTCCATTCTTCGACGATCTTCAAATCCGATAAATCCTTACGACTCGCCAAAACCGCCGCGTCCGGGTGAAAAACGGCGCGTCCCGTTTCGTCCACGACGAAAACTATCGGCAAACCGGCTTTCCAAAGCTCGGCTTCGCTCGTCTGTCTGTTTTCCGCGACCAATCCCGCCAGTTCGCGCAGCGAAACAATCGCCACGACCGCCGCCGCGACGCGGTTTTCGATGTTAACCGGCGAACCGACGGTCAACACGATTTCGCCGCTCGAATTTAATTTTTCCGCCCGTCCGAAAACTATTTTTTTGTCGCCGAGATTGCCGAGTGCATCGCCGGCAAGCGTCTCGATTTCCGTTTTCCGAATCAATTCCGAACGAAACACCGAAAGCGATTCACCGTTTATCGGTTTGACGTAAAGCGCGAGCAAATTCGGATTTTCCTTTAACGCCGCGCCGAGTTTCTTTTCGGTCTCCGGCGACGACAGAACCGCCAAATTATTTGTAATTTCGAGAGCTTTGGCATAACTTCCGACCAAATCGCCGTAACGCTGTCCGAGCATTTCGATTTGTCTGGCTTTCTCCTGAACGAGCTGCGTTTGGTAGCGATTTTCGACTGCCCGCAGTTCGCGTCCGCTTTTCTCCGACAAAAACCAGCCCGTCAAAACGACCGGCACCAAACCGACCAGCAAAAGCGTGACGATAACGAAATAAATTAAACTGATTTTTTTAGGTTTCGGAGGCATTCTGATCGGAAAAGGCAAAAGGGAGCGTGCCGATTTGATTTTACAACAAATTCGTTGTTTGGTCAACAAGTTTTAACAGGATGGGAGCGCGGACGGCTCGTCCGCCCAACGAGCGCGAGCGAAGTTGTTTGATTATTATTACGCGACTTGATAATAACGGTGTGTCTCGCGCTTTCGCGCTCGCAAAGCGGACGAGCCGTCCGCGCTCCGTTATATGTTATCTACTTTTCGGTAAAAAGCGTGATGCGCCGCGCCGAGCAGCGCGGCTTGGTCGTTGAGAACGACGCGCAGAGGCATTAACTCGAGCAGCTCGCGCATTCTGCCTTTGGATAAAACAGCTTCGAGAAACGATTTTTCCCGCAGTTTCGGCAGAATTTTCGGCGCGATGCCGCCGCCGATATAAATTCCGCCGGTCGCCAAAACTTTCAGCGCGAAGTTTCCGATTTCCGCGCCGTAGAGCGAGACGAAAATGTCGAGCGTTTGCTCGCAAATCGCGGCTCGCCCGGCAAGCGCGTTTTGGGAAATAACCGCACTCGCGTCGCTCGCCGATTTTATTTCCTCAGCCAGCCACGCCGGTTCGGCGGCGCGTTTGGTGTCGCGCAGAAATTCGTAAATGTTGCGAAAGCCCGTTCCCGAAACGACTCTTTCAAGACTGACGCGCTCGAATTTCGTTAAAAGATAGCGCAGCAGCTCGATTTCCAGCTCGTTGCGCGGCGCGAAATCAACGTGACCGCCTTCGGTCGGAAACGGTCTGAGTTCGCCGTCTTTGGCGTAAATTCCGGCTTCGCCGATTCCCGTTCCGGCAGAAATTATCGCGCGAATGCCTTCTGGATTCGCCGCACCTTCGTTGAGAACGACGAAATCCGGTTCGTTTAATTCGTTCAATCCGTAGGCGTTCGCTTCCAGATCGTTAATCAGCCAGACACGGTCGTGTTTGAGCAGTTCGACGACTTTTTCGGTTTCCGCGCTCCACGACAAATTGGTGATTTTCGCCGTTTTTCCCTGCACCGGACCGGCGACTCCGAAACAGGCGCGTTCGACTTCGGAAGTTTTGTCTTCGAGAAAAACCCGCACCATTTCGGGCAAATTTTGATATGCCGAACTCGAAAATTTTTCTTCCCTGTCCGTGCGAAAACCGTCTTCGACTCTTTCAAATAAAGCCAGCCGCGTGTTTGTCCCGCCGATGTCGCCCGCTAAAATCATTGTTTGCAAAAGAATAAATAAAAGTGTCGCAAGTCTGAGAAAACCGAACGACACTTCCGAGTAGTCTGATAAATATTATTTAACTTTCAATCGCTTCGTCAACCGTTTTATCCAAATTCGCCGCGGCGTTTGCCAGAAATTCCGTTCTTTCCGCCAGCCAATTTTCGTCTGCCGATTCAAATTCGCGCTCGATATTCAAAGCGCGGCGCGTTTCAACCGGCGCGGTGCCGCCGTAAATTGTTCGGATAGCGACAAAATTTTCCGGCGAAAGCGTTTCGCTTAATTGCGCTTCGGTCATCGAAACGCCGCGCCCAAGATTTTCACGTGCCGCCGTTTGCAAAATATCATGCGTGATTTCGCCTTTCGAGGCGAGCGCGGCTTTGACCGAATCGGCGACGATTTTGTGCGCGGCGCGAAACGATAAATTTTCGCATCTGACGAGCGTGTCGGCAAGTTCGGTGACGGTAATAAAATTTTCGCGCGCGCGTTTTCGCAAAATTTCGAGATTAAACGTCGCCGATTGCAACGTTCCGGCAAACAGCGCAACCGAGCGCGTCGCGTCACGCAGCGCGTTGTAAATCAGCGGCTGCAAATCGTCTTCGACATCGTTGATGTCGCCGAACGGCGTGTTGTGAATGCTCGTAAAAACGCCGAGACTCTGCGCCAAACCTTTGCTGGCGATGGCGCGAATATGTTCGAGCGCGACCGGATTGCGCTTTTGCGGCATAATCGAAGAGCCTTGCACATAACCGTCGGGCAGGCGAATCGTGTTGAATTCTATCGAAGCCATCTGCAAAAACTCGAACGCGAATTTGCCGATGTTGACGAGCAAAACCGATGTCGCGCCGAGCGTTTCGGTGAAATAATCAACCGATGCGATTGAAGCGTAAGAATTAACGGTCGGCGCGGCAAAGCCCAAAAGCTCGGCGACGCGGTGGCGGTTGATCGGAAAGCCGGTCGTCGTAATCGCGCCCGCGCCGAGCGGACACGAATTCATATTGTCGAAAGCTCTTTGCAGTCGCTTAATATCGCGCCCCGAATTTTCCGCCATCGCCAACAGAAAATGCGCCAGCGTCGAAGGCTGCGCGGGCTGCGTGTGCGTGTAAGCCGGAATCAGAGTTTCGTGATTGGCGGCGGCTAAATCAAGTAGATTTTTTCGTAAATCCATCGTCGCTTTTAATAATTTGAGCGTCGCCTGCCGCAGATAAAGGCGGTAAATCGTAACATCAATATCATTGCGCGACCGCGCCGTGTGCAGTTTTCCGGCAATGTCCGCGTCGCAGTTTTTGGTGATCTCTCTTTGCAGATAAAAAAACAAATCCTCAAAACTGCCGTCGTATTCGGCGCGGCTGATGGCGGCGTGATCCAGATTTCTTAAGGTTACGAGCAGTTTTTTTAATTCTTCGTTCGTGATAATTTTCTGCTCGGCGAGCATTACGGCGTGCGCGAAATCAACTTCGAGATACGCTTGTAGAAAATATTTCTTCGCGTCGCTGAAGCAATCCGCCAAAACATTTTCCTTATAAATTTGCGCCGGAAATTTTTCCGCGCCGTTGATTGTTTGTTTTTCGGTCAAGTGCTTGCTCCTGAATTGGAGCGCAGGCAACCTGCCTGCAATGAGCGTCGCTTCGGCGCGAAAATCTCTGTGTAGATTCAACTTAATTTGAACCGAGACGTTTGTTCGCGTTCTTTGCGCTCGTTGCAGGCAGATTGCCTGCCCTCCGGTCGTAATTATTTTGCCCGCGGCAGGCTCAACAGATTCGCCATCAAACGATACGCGCCCGGAACGCCGTTCGGCAACTGGCGGAAAAACGAATACGAATTATAAACGTAATTTCCGCGACCGATCTTTGCATAAACCAAACCGCCGTTGCTTTCCGGGTCGCCTTCGTCGTGCGATTCGAGCAGCGGTTTGTATTGCGCGTCGAGTGTCGTCAGATTATACAAATTTCTTTCCTGCACCCAATTATCGAAATCGCTCTGCGTGATTTTATTCGGAAAATTAAAAACCGGATTCGCCGGCTCTAAAATTTTCACGGGCGCGTTTTCGTCGGTCACGCGGACGTTTGAGATGCGTTGCGCGCCATTAATCTGAATATCCATTTTCGCCGGAAACGGCGGCAGATTTTTGCCGATAAAATCCTGCTGCTGGTATTGCACGATGAGCGTTCCGCCGTTTTTAACGAAATCAATCAAACGATTGTTGTTCGCCACGAAATCTTCTCTGACTTGTGAGGCGCGGATGCCGACGACAATCGTGTCGAACTTCGACAAATCGCCCGTGGTCAAATCGGCTTCTTCGAGCATCGTCACGTTCAAACCCATTCGCTTAATCGCTTCGGGAACGCGGTCGCCGGTTCCCATTATGTACCCGACGCGCACGGGCGCGATTTTCAAATCTATGATTTTCGTCGAGATTTCAGCGGGCGTGTAACGGCGGTGCGTTTGAATATGCGGATACGCGATTTCCTGCATCGTCCGGTTGAACGTTTGTCCGCCGATTGTCGCATTGGCAAGAATTTTATAAGTGTCGGCTTTGGCATTGGCGGGAATTGCGATGTCGAACGCGACGGCGAATTTTTCGCCCTTCGCCCTTAGATCGAATTCCGCCGACGCGGGCGTTGAAGTCCAACCGGCGGGCAAATCGAGCTTTGCCGTTCCCTTCGTTGCACGCGGCGCGTTGTTCGTAATGGACATCACGATTTTTTGTTTCTGCGCTTTTACCGACGACGGCGCGACGATCAAATTTGAATCGAGGCTGACATCAACCAACGGCACAACGTCCAAATCGCGCCGCAGCTCGCCGCGTATGTCGTCGGCGTAGCGGTATTGAATCGGTTTCCGAACGCTGACCTCTTCGCCGCCGATATTTAATTCTACTCCCGCGAAGACAAGCGGCGATTGAAACGGCATATTTTTTTCCGCGTCCGTTGCCGACCAGTCGAACGCGAAGTTTTGGCGCGGGCTTTCCAACCAATACGGCTGCGTCGGCGCGGCGGTCGTCGGAACGGTCAAATCAAAATAAAAAGCGTTGAGAGCCGCTTCGTTGCGCGGGCGAAAGCCTTCGGTCGGCACGTTCGGCGCGGAAGAATTGTTAATCGTCCAACCGTTCGGCGCGCTGATGCTCGCCGCGCCGATTTGGACGGTCGTGCCTTCGGGCGCGAAAACGCGGATGGCGATGTTCGTTTTATCGCCCGCGACGATTGTTTCCGTATCGCTCAAAGCGTCAACGGTCACACCGGCGGCGGTTTGCAGAGCGTCGGAAAATTCGCGTTCCTTCTGCGCGAGCAAAGCGTCCGCGTCGCTTAAAGGAACGCTCGTTTGACGGTTTGATTTTTCAGCGATTTCGGCGCGCGCCTTGCGAATTTCCCTTAAACCTTCGGCGAGCGGCTGTATGACTTTCGACGAATTAAGCGCATCGAAATTTGCGAGGGCTTTTGCCGCCGCCGCCTGCGCGTTTCTGAGTTCGCCGTCGAAATTGCTGTCGGTGACACCGACGAGTTTCGGAATGCCGGTAATCGAAGTATCTATACCGTCGAAAACGCCGCGCTCGGTTTCGGTTTTCGCCGCGCTCGATTCGATTAAACGCTCGCCGGAAGTTTGTTTGCCGCGCAGTTCGAGCGTTCCCATCTCCTGCGTTTTGTGCTGGCTTCTGCCTTCCATCGCAATCTCGAAATACGAACGCCCGATCAGCGGATCGAATTCGCCGGTGTTGATTGTGACGGTTGCGGGATTCGCCGCGCTCGGCACGAAACCTTGTCCGACATAAAGTTTTTTCGCCTGCCAGGGGCGCAAGCCTTCGGCGATTTGCTCTGGAAACTGCGTCGGGTCGGCGGCGGCTTTGAAGGCAATCGGCGTTAAATATCCGGCGAGCTGATGCTGTCCGTGTCCGTCGGCGGGCGTTCCCGAAAAACGCGAAATTATGACCAGTGGACGAAACAAACGGATGGCGCGCACCATATCGCCCAAAACCAATTTTTCGCCCCAGATGCGGGTCGCTTCGGCGCGGGTTTTGGAAAATCCGTAATCCATCACGCGCGTAAAAAATTGCTGTCCGCCGTCGAGCCGTCTGGCTTGCAAAAGCTCTTCGGTGCGAATCACGCCGAGCGTTTCAAACAATTCCTGACCGATCACATTCTGCCCGCCTTCGCCGCGATTAAGCGATAGATAGGCGGTGCGCGCCTGATCGTGCCGCGCTAGATAAGCCAGCAAACCCGAATCTTCGTCGTCCGGGTGCGCGCCCGTGTGCATCGCGCTCGCGGTCGTTTGCAGACGCTTTAATTTCTGCCCAAGCCCACTCGCGCCCATCTCATAAATCGGTCGCACCTGGGCGTTGGCAAAGGAAAAAGGAAAAAGGAGAAAGGAGAAAATAAGACTTAAAGCTAACGAAATTTTAAATTTTTCGGTGTTCATTGTTTGCTAACTTCCCTCTGTCATTGAAATATTTTTGTTGAACGGAAATTCGCCGCGCTTGAATGAACGGACGAGATAAACTGCTAATCCGACGACGATCAAAACAACGGCGTATTTTATTTCCTTCTGAAAATTCGGACGCATAAACATCACGTATAAAAAACCGATGACGGCGACGATTGCCGGAATCGGATATAGCCACATTTTGAACGGACGCGGAATGTCGGGGCGCGTTTGGCGCAGAATCAGCAGCCCGACGATTTGCGCCAGAAATTGAATCGTAATGCGGATGACGACGAGCGCGGCGACGACATCAGCCAATTTCAAAAAACAAAACAGCGCGGCAATGCCGCCCATTATCAAAAGCGAAACATACGGGAAACGATGTTCGGGATGAACCTTTGAAAAAATTCTGAAATAATTGCCGTCGTTTGCCGCCGCGAACGGCACGCGCGAATAGCCGAGCAGCAGCGAAAACACGGACGCGAACGCCGTAATCATAATCAGCAAAGTCGCAATCACGCCCGCCGTGCCGCCGTAGATTCTTTCGATGAAAACCGACACGACATATTTTCGGGCATCGGAATTCGCCGTTCCCACAAATTCCTGCCACGGAATTACGCCCAGAATTGAGATATTCATCACGATGTAAATCGCGGCGACCAGCGCAATCGAAAGCATAATCGAACGCGGAATCGTTTTTTCGGGATTTTTGACTTCGCCCGCGAAAAAATTGACGTTGTAATAACCCCAGTAATCGTAAACCGAAACGAGTAGAGCCGCGCCCAAACCGAGAAAGAAACTTTGATTTAATTCAAAAGCATTCGGCGGAAAATCAAAAGCCAGCTGCGGATTGAAATGCGTTACTCCGGCGAAAATTATCCAGATGATTGTTAAGATCACAACCACCCACAAAACGCGCGCGAATTTTTCGATAATCGTGATTTTGCGATACAGCAGAACGACGCACAACCCGATCATCGCCGTGGCGACGAACGTTCCCAACGTCGCGGCAATGTTCAAAGCGAAATCGCCGAAAAACGGCAACGCGAAATTGAAATCACGCGCGAAAAAAGTTTGGTTGAGCGCGGGAAAAACATACGTTGCGTAACCCGCAAAACCGATGCTGCCCGAAGCAATCGAAAGCGGTGCGGAAAACGTCAGTTGCCAGATAAACAAAAACGACATCAGCCGCCCGAGTTTCGACGCGCCGTAAATTTCCTTCAAATAATTATAAGGTCCGCCGGATTTCGGCATTGACGCGCCGAGTTCCGCCCACACAAGCCCGTCGCAAATCACGAGCAGCGCGCCTAAAATCCAGCCGAGCATTGCCTGCGGTCCGCCCATTGCCGCGATAATCAAAGGCATCGTGATAAACGGTCCGACCCCGATCATATCAATCATATTGAGCGCGGTCGCGCCCAAAGTGCCGACACCGCGAATCAATTCGGGCTGTTCGCCATTTTCGGAAACCGTTTTATCTGCAATCATTTCGGCGAAAAATTTGTTTTCAGACGATCAAAAAAAGCAATTAACAGTGATGAAGAGAATAGACAGGAATTTTATTATTTTGTATTATCCTTTTCATCCCGTTCATCTCTGTTAATTGCTTGCTATTTTTCTAGAAAGTGAACTTAAATCCGAGCTGAAAATTGCGGCTGTCGAGCGCGGTCGCGCCGCCCAAAGACAAATAATTTGTGCGATAATCGGGCAATCCGTTGACCAGATTGCCGAAAGCGTCGGTGCCGTTGTTCAGAGCCGGATTCGTCGCATTGACCGGAATCGTCGTGCTGTTGTATTGGTAAATGCTTTTGATGTTGAAAATATTTGTCGCCTCGGCGAAAAATTCAAATCTGAATCGTTCGGTGATTCTGAAAAGACGCGAATAGCGCAGATCAACGTTAAATTGTTTCGGCGTTTTGCCCGAATTCCGCTCGATGCCGACCGGACGATCCGAACCGGTTACGCCGTCTTCATTCAAATCAACGCCCGAGACGATGTTGTATCTCTCACCGCTGTTCGCGGTCAAAATTACGCCGAGCTGATTATCGTTGAGAAGCGAACGAACAACGCGATTTTCTACGGTGAAACGCGGGCTGCCGACAAAGCTCATCACAAACGTGTGGCGTTGGTCAGCCAGCGACAAGCCTCTATCGCGCTCCCGGTTTGACGGATCGGACTGCACCAGAGTCGAAGCGGCGACGAGATTTTGTTCCGGCGCGTCGTCGGTTGATTTCGACAAAGTGTAGTTAACCGAGAATTGATAGCCCTGCGCGAATCTTTTGTTCAACTGAAACGTCGCCGCGTTGTAATTGGAATTGCCGATTGATTGCGCCATCAAAATATTTTGAAATCGCGGATCAATTTTGTTTGTGCAGGCGGTGCGCGTCGCCGCGCCCGTCGTCGGATTGGTCACGACGACCGTTCCGTAGAGCGGTCGTCCGTCAGGCAGAGACGTGCCGACCGGCAAACAGTTGACGTTAAAATAAACCGGAATGTGTCTGCCGCTCGAATGAATATAACCCGCCGTGACCGAAATATCGTTGGTCAAAGATTGCTCGATTTGAAAATTCGTGTGCATCGCATAAAGCGTTTTGAAATCGGGCGAAACGGTATCAATGCTTTGAATCGGCAATGCCGCGCCCGCCGGAAGCGTCGCTAAATTGCCCGGAAAATTCGGCGCGCCCGCCGCCGTCGGCGCGAACGTAAAGTTGAAATAAGCCGGCGAACCGTTGTTTTGCAGAGCGCGGCGGTAAACGTCAATCGCCGGCGGATCGTAATAAATTCCGGCACTGGCGCGAATAATCGTCGGATGCGTGCCGGAACTGTCGCGCAGGCTGTAAACCAAGCCGAAGCGCGGCGCGAAATTATTTTTATCAACCTTGAACTTCTGCGAAGCGGAATACGGCGACGACGCATTTGCTTCGGGAATTTTGTATAAATCATAACGCAAGCCGTAATTTAACTTCAGCTTCGGCGTGACCTTCCAATCGTCCTGCGCGAAAAAATTGTAGAAAAACGATTTGTATTCGATGATCGGATTGCCGAAAGCCGCCGTGTAAGATGTGTAGCTTTTCGGATTCGTGCCGTTTTTCGCCGCGACATACGCCGCGATTGACGGAAACGTGTAGCGTGAGAAAATGCCTGCCTTGCGGTAATCGTAAATTCTGTTTACGCCGCCGCCGAATTTCATCGTGTGGTTGCCTCTGGTCGCCGTAAAATTATCGAGAAACTGCGTCATCGTCTCGAGCGGCGAAACCGTGTCCCGGTCTTCGGGCGCGCCGAAATTGGCAACGCCGGTAATGACAATCGAAGGTCCCGTTCCGGCATTCGGACTGGCGAAAAACAGCGAGTTTCGTTTCGCATACTGAAAACGGAACTCGTTGATGTAATTGGTGCCGAAGGTCGAAATTAACTGTAACGCGCCCGAATAAGCCGTGTCGTCGAAATCAACCGATCTTTCTAAAGTTGTAATGCCGCCGCCGATGTTGTCGGTCGTCAGATTTTTAAATATATTGTAACGCGCCGTCAGACGGTTGTTGTGCGTCAACTGCGCGTCGGTTCGCACGATGTAAAATTTCGCGTTCTGCTGCGTCGGGATCGCCGCCGGCAGAGCCGTCGCGGACAATCCGGCTTGGCTGACCAAAAGAGCTTGGTTCGCCGCGCTGATCGTAATCAACCGCGCCGGTTCCACCGCCAGACCGCGTTTGATATATTCGAATCCGCCATAGTATTGCCAGCGGTCTTTGATAATCGGACCGCCGATTGCCGCCGCGAAATCGTCGGCTTTGTTCGACGGCAAATCGTTCGGCGAACTGTAAAAAAACGGACGCGCGTAAAACGGCGTGCGGCGAAAACGATAGCTCGCCGAACCGTGGATGCCGTTCGTTCCCGAAGGCGTAACGGCGTTCATAATCAAGCCCGGCGTGTTGCCGAATTCCGCCGCGAAACCGTTCGTGACGAGCTGCACTTCGGAAACGAAAATTTCCGAAATCGGCAAAAGACGAATGCCCGCGCGGTCTGCCTGCGTGTTGCTGTTGCCGTCGAGCTGATAATTTGTGCGGCGCGCATAACCGTTGGCGTTAATGCGCGGAACGCCGAATTCCGAATTCGGTCGTCCCGTCACATTCGCCTGCAAAAGCGAATAATTATACGGATTTCTGGAAACGAGCGGCAGATTCTGCACCTCGCGCGTGTTCATCACGCGCCCGACATCAATTTTCGCGGCATCGGCAATCGGCGCGTCGGACGTAACCGTCACCGTCGCCGAAACATCGCCCGTTTCGAGAGCCATATCAACGGTCGCCGTCTGTCCGGTCGTCAAAGTAATTCCTTCGCGCACCAGCCGCTTGAAATTCGGTGCTTCGATTGTTACCTGATATTTTCCGAGCGGCAAAAGCGGAGCGCGGTAAACGCCCGAAGCGTCGGTCGTCACTTGTCGTTCGGTTCCGGTTTCGATGTTTTTGACGACGACCGAAGCGTTCGGCACGGCGGCACCGGCGGAATCGGTGACGGTTCCTTCGATCTGCCCGTTCAAAGCCTGCGATTGGGCATTCGCACGATAAGCGTTTCCGCAGATAAACGCGGCGATTATTGAAAAAAATAACAAAAGACGAAACGGACGCGATGCCTGAATCATTGGGTAATTCTCCTCGATTTTTGAATTAAAGTCGGTAGCTTTTTGTCGGTAAAAAAAACTATAACACTCTTCGTTTGGTAATGCTACAAGATCGTTAATTATCAGCGATTGCGTTTGTATTTCTCGATTTTTTAATCTTGAACTCAGAACGATAAGGCGCAAATTCCAAATAGCCAATGCGGTCGAGACGCAACGCAGTGCGCTTCTGCGACCTGATCGGCGGGCGAAGTTTACAAATAAATTATTCGATGTCCTTTATCGTCCAAGTCAATCGCCTGATAAATCCAATCCATCAGATAAAGACCGTAACGGTTGACGAAAACGCTCGCGTTTAAGGTTCTTTCCTGCAAATGTTTGTATGGCACGAGCGAATTGAGCGCGGTTTCGATCTGGCGGCTGACGATTTCGTCTTTTCGCATCTGCGCTTTGTGAAATTTGCTTCGGAGATTGGCGATGTGATATTCGATCTTGCGGCGGCGGTTCGCCAGGCTTTCCGCTAAAGTCGGTTCGACGTTGGATAAATCCGCCGCCAGACGGTCGAGTTCGCGATTGATTCGTTCCTCAACTTCGGCGAATAATTCGCCGGTCGCGCGATTGAGATATTTTTCGACGATTTGCGGCATTAAATTTTCAAAACCGGCGAACAAATCCTTCAACTCCAAATCATATTTTTCAAGCGTTTTGCGCGGTTTCGATTCGACAATCGTAAAACTTTGCCGGTGAAAAATCGGTGTCACCGGACGATTCAGAATACGGTAAACTTCCGCCGACTGCGCGAAATAAGCGATTTCCGCCGCGCCGCCGAAATAGGTGACGGTCGGAAGCAGATAATCCTGCACGACCGAGCGCAGAACGACGCTCGGCGAAAATCTTTCCGGCTCGACCGCCGCTAAATCGGCGAGCTGTTCGAGCGTAAATTCTTCTTCAAAATCTTTGGCTTTGAACGTGCCGTTCCGACTTTTTTTCAAAGCGTGGCGCGTTTTATTTTTCGCCTGCCAGAAAAGCGGAAAATAATCTTCGCCGACCAAAACCTGTGCGTGATAGCCGTTTTCTTCGAGTTCGACGCTGCGCGCCCGCAGAGCCGCGACGATTTCGTCGGATTTTTTAATCGCTTCGACGTAAATCGGTGTCGCCAATTTTTTCAAACGCGCGTCGAGCGGACACAAAATTATTAAGCCGTATTTGCCCAAAAAATCGGTCAGAAGCCTTGCAAAGCCGTCGCCGTAATCAACGCCCTCCGCCCAGGATTTTTCGACGAAAGTTTTTAATTCGTCGGTAAATTCGGTATGCGGCAATTCTTTGAAAAGTTCGTCAATCGTCGTTTTAATCGAATCGTCGAGCTTGACGTAGCCGACCGGCAGATTTTCGTAACATCTCTGCGGCTCGTTTTTTATCTCGACTAAATCGCCGTTGGCATTAAGGACGTTGACGCTCGAAACTTCTTTGAAATCGTGATCTTCGGTCGCAATCCAGAAAACCGGCACGGCTTTGTAGCCGCGCGCCGTCAGACATTCGGTCATTCGCACCGCCGAAAGTGCTTTGTAAATCGTGTAGAGCGGTCCGGTGAAAAGTCCGGCTTGCTGTCCGGTAACGACGGCGACGCAATCTTCGTCGCGCAGCAGTCGGATGTTTTCCAGAGTTTTTCCGCTCGTCCGGCACGAGCGGTTCATTTCTTCCAAAACGTCGCACAGCGTTTGGCGGTCGGCTTTGTAATGAGCCAGAATTTCGGGAATGCGTTTGGCGATTTGCGTGTGCGATTCGACCGCCAGAGGATAATATTTTTCGAGCGAGAGCGGATTCGTCTGGTATTCAACGAAGAGCTTCGATTGACCGGGAATCTCCGAGAACGGCAAACTTTCGATTTGCAGAGCGACGTTTCCGGTCGGACAGGGGCAGACGATTTCTTGTTTCACAAAATTTATTCCTCGTTCTTGAAGATTATAAGTTTCTCGCCGCCAACTTTAAAGTTAAAAACGAAAAAAGGACGACGTTTGCCAACATCGTCCTTTTTTATCAAGCCAAAACATTCGACTTAATTGCCGTTCGGCGACACTCTCGGTCTGGTTACCGAATCGCCGCCTTCGGTCGTTGCGGTCGCCGGTTTAACGGTTCGTTCGATGCGATATACGCCCGACGAATGCGTTCCGGCGAAGATTCGATTCGAATCGTTCGGATCGAACGCCATTGACCAGATGCGGCGGCTGGCTAACTTCATATCCTTTGAATCGAGCCGTTTCCAGTTTCCGCCCGCATCGTCCGAGAGAAATATGCCGCCGTCGGATTCGAGCGCGCTCGCGGCGTAAATTTCCTTGGAATTATTCGGATTAATCAAAATGCTCGTATAATTGCCGAGCGGCAAATTGCCGCCGCGCCGCGTCCAGGTTTTGCCCGCGTCGCGGCTCAGATAAAGCGTCTGCGTCGTGCCGACATAGATGTTGTCCTGATTTTTCGGGTCAATCGTTATCGAGCTGACCGGCACGTTTTCCGGCACGCCCGGAACTTTCTGCCACGTCGCGCCGTTGTCGCGCGAGACGATTATGCCGGAGATTGCCGTCCCTACCCAGATCGTTTCCGGCTGCTGCGGCGAAGTGTTGATGACGAAAACGCTTTCGTCCAATCCCGCGCCGAACGGAACTTTTTCCCAGCCTTTATCCAAATCATAGGTGCGGTAAATGCCTTTGTCGGTTCCCGCCAGAATGCCGTTTTTGCCGTCTTCG
This sequence comes from uncultured Pyrinomonadaceae bacterium, assembly GCA_964237235.1. Lineage (GTDB taxonomy): Bacteria > Acidobacteriota > Blastocatellia > Pyrinomonadales > Pyrinomonadaceae. Next base: position 47,279 of record CAXSGY010000010.1, on the reverse strand, counting down.
GTGCGCGCCAGAACTTTTATTTTTTCGCCGAGAGCCGGTATCAAAACCGGACCCGTCGGAACAACCGGAACGGGCGGCGCGATCGGTTTGACGGGTTTAACGACTTTGGCAACCGCGCTTTTCGCCGTCGTCTTGCCTTTCGCTGCGGTCGTCTTTTTCGTCGCCGGTTTTTTGATCGGCGGCGGTTTCGGCGGAAGCATCTGCGTCCAGTTTACGCCGCGATCCGTCGAGCGAAACATTCCGACGTTCGTGCCGAGATACAGCGTGTTCGTGTTGACGCGATCCTGCAGAAACGCATACGGCGAAATGCGGCTGATGTCGAGATTTTTTGCCGCTTGCCAGGTCGTTCCGGCATCGTTGCTGATAAAAAAGAAACCGCCGCCGGTCGCCGTGTTCTGCGTCGTCGCATAGACGCGGTTCGGATTTTCAATATCAACCGTGACCGTATATGTAAAACGGCTCGTAAAATTATCGTTCGTCGGCTTGAAATTTTTGCCGCCGTCGGTCGAAACCATCACGCCGTAATTGTTCGTGCCGATGAAAATTTTGTCGGGATTGTCGGGATGAACGGCGATTGAATTGATCTCCAAATCCCGCTGCGAAGTCATCGCCCAGGTTTTGCCGCCGTCGGTCGTCATCCAGAAGCCTTCGGTCGTGCCGGCGTAAATCGTTCCCGGTCGGGTCGGATGCTGAACGATGTCGCGCGTGCGGCGCGATTTCGACGGAATGCCGTTGATTTTTTTCCAGAGGTCGCCGCTGTTGTAGGATTCGTAGATGCCGCTGCACGCCGAGGCGACGACGTGATCGGGATTTTTCGCGTCAATCGTGACGGCGAAAACGTCCGAATCGTCAATCATTCCGTCTTTAATCAAATGCCAGTTTTTACCCGCGTCCGTTGATTTATAGGCGCGCCACCAGGTTCCGGCGTAAATCGTATCGGTGGTGCGCGGGTCAATCGCCAGCGAATCGACATTGACCGGCATCGTGTCCGAAGAAATTTTTGTCCAATCGTCGCCGGAATCTTTTGAAACCCAAACGCCGTCAATCGTTCCGACCAGAAGCATATTCGGGTCGGCGACGGATTGCTCCATCGAGTGAATTGATTCTTTGCTCAACTCTTTGGCTTCCTTCCAGGTCAAGCCGCCGTCGGTCGTTTTAAAAAATCCGCCCGGAGCTTTGTGGCGGTGACCGGAAGTGTAAATAATCTTCGAATCGCGTGAATCAACGATTAGCTGGTCAAGAACTAACTGTGGACGGTTGAGATTGACGAGCAGCGACCAGATTACGCCGCCGTCAACCGAAGTGTAGAGCTGCCCGTCGAGCGTGCTGATAAAAATATGGTCTTTGTTTTTCGGGTCTATCTTGATGACGCGCACGTCGCCGCCGCTCGGTCCGACAACCGACCAATCGCCGAATTTTGCCGGTTCGCCCGCGTTTCCGACGGCGAAAGCGGCACTGCTGCCGAATAAAAACATCACAAACGCTGCCGTCAGTAATTTTAACTTTGAACCGATCATAAGTTTGATTTCAGTTTTCATATTTTTGTTAAATCGGGAGTGTATTTTGAAATTTTCAGAAATTAAGGCGATCCAACCGCTTACTAAGATGATTATTTCATCTGCGATTGTTGCCATCCGAAATACAACTATTTTGTGGAAATAAAACAGGAAGTAAATTCTCACTTGCTCAAGCGCAACGACAAGTAAAAGCTATTCTACACCGAATCAAAAATAAATCAACTTAAAGTTTTACTTTAAAGAGCGAAAGCGCGTAAATCTTCCGCTTTGGAAAATTTACGCGCTTAAGAATGTTCACATTACAAAGAATGTAAAAAGTTAATTATTGACCGGGACCCATCGGTTCGGGTGTCGGTGGTGTCGCGCCTGCCGGAACAATCCACAGTTGTGTCTTCACATCTCCGCCTGTCGCTCCGCCTCTAACAAACGTTACGCGACTCGGATCGAGTTTCAGGAACGTAATGGCATTGCGAATCTGTTTTTCACGAGCCGCAATTTGTTTATCCGTTCCATAGTTGATGATGTAACCCTGTGCAGTCGGATTATTATTTAACTGCGTCAGGTAGAAGTTTTGGATACGCGCCTTAACGTCGTCGTTCTCCAATTTATCAAATTCATCAATTTTGTTGCTTGTCGGAACTGTAACTATACTTCCTGTCTCGGAAGCAGTCTTTTGACATGAATCGCAAACGCCGCCAATTTCAACGGTTGCCGTTACATTACCGCCCGCCATATCCGGCGTAGTCGCAACAGTAATTGCAGGTGTTCCCTGACCTGAACTGATTGTTCCGCTCGAGACAGTCCAGTTATATGTAACATTAGACTGCGAACCGCCGCTGACGTTTGCCGTAAAGGTCATCGGATCGCCAGGATTTGTGACTCCAGCCGGACCGGTGACGGAAAGCGTCGGACAGCTACAAACTTGAATACAATCACAGTTAGCTACCTCAATTGTTTTAGTTTGAGTTTTGCCGCAAACGCCGCAACTGTCGTCAACGCCGACGGTAATCGTGTAAGTTCCCGCCTGCGCTCCTGACAAATCCCACTGGACGTTCGCGCCCTGACCGACGATGCGACCGCCCGAAACCGTATAGTTATAAGTCAAAACGTCGTTTTCAGGATCAACCGCCGTCGTCGCTACGTTAACCGTCTCAGTGTCGCTACAAGTCGTGCCTTCTCTCGGCTGGAACCCGGGCTGACATTTTCCGGTAACTCGCGTTTCGCTCAATCTAACATCGGTTACGTCGGCAGGTTTGTTAATTTGTTCCGCTTTTCTCGAATTACGCCGTCCGGCAGTAACTTGCAGAATAAAACCGTTCGAATCGCTCGAAGTGGCAAATCCCGGCGGAACTCCCGCAAAGGAATTGCTGAACACGCCGCCGCCCGGAATAGTAGTCGAAGTGCTGACGCGATCATTACCAAAACTATCAAAATCCTGTTGGTTGAATTGATAGCGATAAGCCGCGCCTAAACTAATATATCGGGTCGGATAAACTCTGACACCGGCGATTGATTCAACCGGACTGTTTTCAAATGCGTTCGGCGTGCGACCGCCGACATATTGAGTTGTACGAAACTCGACAATCGGCTGGAAAAATTTATTGACCGGAAAATCTACGCCGATACCCGCCAGAACTTCGTCCGGTCGGTCAAGCAGGGTAAACGTTCCCGATGGAAAATCAGCTTTGATGCTGCTGTTATAAATGTATCCGAGATTTGCCGAAATATTAATTATTTTAGCAAGCCGCGCATCGCCGAACAGCACGAGACCGAAATCGCCGCGGTTGCCACCCGGACTTGCGCCCCGCTGAAGCTGATTAAAGCCGCTGACGGTCTGCGCTTCGTCGGCATAAAAACGATAAAACGGAATCAAACCGATGCCATACGGATTATTCGGACCGGTAAAGCGGAATTTCCCGCCGACCGTAAAGGTGTTGAATGCGGATTCTCCGTAAGTTCTATTAATGAACGGCGCGTCGGGCAGATAGCTCGGAGCCGTCGTAAAGCTCGTCGGATTAACTTGCGTAATGCCGTTCGTTACTACCGTACTTCTTTGCAAAACTACGCCCGGCAAAATGCTTCCGTAAACCGAACCGATTCCGGGAAAGTTGGAAGCCGTATTGTTACCGCCGCCGCTCGGCAGACCGATAAACGGAAAGCCGGGAACATTTGATCGTCCGCTGACAAACGGATAGCCGACAAACGGCTGCGTGTTGCGGAAGATAGCTTGTCCGGCAAATGCTCCGCTGCCCAGCACAATCGCCGGCGGAACTACTAAGGCTCCATTAATTCTTAACTGTGAATTGGGTAAAGCAAAACTGGAAAGATTTCGCGGCGAATTAACTTTGACCGCGCGATAAGCGTCCGTGTTGAAAAACAATTCGATATAATCGTTTACGCCAACTTGGAAGCTGACCGGCACTTCGCTGATGTCAACATTACCCGGATCGCGGTCGTAGTTGCTAAACGCCGCGCTGAAGGTGAACTCGCCTGCGCGCAGGGTTTGTCCATCGTAAATTGTAAAAAGCCCGGTCGGACCTCCCGGAGGACCTCCGGTGCCGACGGTTGGCGCGATATTTCGATCATCTTTCGCCGACCGTTGTGTTTGGGCTGACATAGTAAATACTAGTGCCAGCAATGTAAGCGCAATAATAAACGCGTTTTTAGCGAGTTTCATCACATTCCTCCGCCGAAAATAATTTTAAAATTTAAATTTCAATTGTAGCTTAAAAAGACAAAACGATAATATAAATCTTTTATCAAGCTACTCAATTATTACACACACGCAAAAACTTTCAAATGTTCATAATGAAGTTTTCCCGCGCAATCAGTTTGATTTAAGTCTTTGGTCGCCGGCTTCGGTCGGAAAGACAACCGAAAAATTCACCGGCAACCTCGTAAAACCTTACTTCATCTTTTTCGGAAAAGCAAGCATTTTTAATAAATTAAACCGCGTTCTAAGCATAAATACCGCGCATTTTCGTATCGAACGCCACGCGGTCAATCGCCAGCATATAAGCGGCGGTGCGCGAATCAACCTGATGCAGATCGGCCAGATTGCTCAATTCGATAAAGCTGGCGACCATTTTTTCTTCTAATCTTTGGTTCACTTCGTCCTCGCGCCAGAAGTAGCCCATCCGGTCCTGCACCCATTCAAAATACGAAACCGTGACACCGCCGGCGTTGGCGAGAATGTCCGGAATCACGAAAATTCCGTTGCCGTGCAGAATCGCGTCGGCTTTCGGGGTCGTCGGACCGTTCGCGCCTTCGGCTAAGATTTTACATTTGATTCGCCCGGCGTTTTCCGAAGTGATTTGATTTTCCGTCGCGCACGGCGCAAGCACGTCGCATTCGATTTCGAGCAGCTCGCTGTTGGAAACAGTATCGGCTTCGCCGTAACCTTCAAAGGTTTTGTTGGCTTGCAGATAAGTTAAGGCTTCCGGCACGTTCAATCCGTTCTTATTAAAAATTCCGCCGCCGACATCGGAAATAGCCGTGATTTTATAGCCCTTCTCGTGCATCAACTGCGCGCCGATGCCGCCGACATTGCCGGAGCCTTGCACGACGACCGAAGTATTTTCGGGCGTTAGTTTGAATTTTTTGATCGCTTCGTTGACGCAGAACAAAACGCCGCGTCCGGTCGCCTCGCGTCTGCCGAGCGAGCCGCCGAGCGCGATTGGCTTGCCGGTTACGACGGCGTTGACGGTATAACCTTTGTGCATCGAATACGTATCCATAATCCACGCCATCGTCTGCTCGTTCGTGTTCATATCCGGCGCGGGAACGTCGCGGTCGGGACCGATGAAATCGAATAATTCCGCTGTATAACGACGGGTCAGACGCTCCAATTCGCCGAGCGACATCTGGCGCGGATCGCAGATGATTCCGCCTTTGCCGCCGCCGAACGGCACGTTGACGACCGCGCATTTCCAGGTCATCCACGCCGAGAGAGCCTTGACTTCATCGAGCGTCACGTCGGGCGCGTAGCGGATGCCGCCTTTGGCAGGTCCTCTGGCAAAGTTGTGCTGAACGCGATAGCCTTCAAAAACTTCGATGTGTCCCGAATCCATTCTGACCGGAATATAAACCTTCAATTCCCGGCTCGGAACGCGCATCACCGCGTATAAATCGGGGTCCAAACCAAGAAGCTGCGCGGCGCGGTCAAAGCGTTCGCTCATCGCTTCAAACGGATTTTTTTCGTCGCTGCCCTTAAAACGCCGCATTTCATCAGCCATCGGATTTGCTGCCATTTTTTATAATCTCTCCAATTTTCTCAAATTTATTTGTATTATGTTCGACCGAACAAAGCGAATCGAGTTTGAATTCGATTTCAAACTTTTTCGCTTTTAATCTTTTTCACATTTTCACTTTAAAGCTTCGTTCATCGCGCCGCTTCGGTAGCCTTGCAGATCGAGCGTGACGTATTGAAAGCCCAACCGCCGAAATTTTTCGGCTAATTTCTCCGTCACCTGTAAATTTAAAGCCAGTTCCATCTCGGCGGGCGCGATTTCGAGCCGCGCGAGTTCGCCGTGAACGCGGACGCGAAATTCCTTGAATCCCAACCCGCGCAAAAATTCTTCGCCGCGCTCGACTTTGGAAAGCCTTTCAATCGTAACCGGCACGCCGTAAGCGATTCGCGACGAAAGGCACGGACTCGAAGGCTGATTCCAGGTCGGCAATTCGAGCTTGCGGCTTAATTCTCTGATTTCGTTTTTATTCAAACCGACTTCGATCAGAGGGCTTCGCACATTTTTTTCCTGCGCCGCTTTTCTGCCCGGACGATAATCCGCCGTATCGTCAACGTTCGCGCCGTCCAACACGAATTCGATTTTGTTTTGGACGGCAACTAAAGCCAGCTTTTCGTAAAGCTCGGTTTTGCAGAAGTAGCAGCGGTTGTTCGGATTGGCTTGATAGCGCGGATCGGCGAGTTCGTCGGTTTCGATAATTTGGTGGTTGAGATTAAATTTTCGCGCCGTTGCGACGGCTTCGTCGCGTTGTCTGCCCGCCACGCTCGGCGAAATTCCCGTCACACAGAGCGCGTCTTCTTTAAGTTCCTGCGCGGCGACCAGCGCGAGATACGAACTGTCCACGCCGCCCGAATAGGCGACCAACACCGCTCGCATTTCGCGCATCAAACGGCGCAAGTTTTGTTCTTTGTTTTCGGCAGTGAGCGTCGCTGCGATTTTATGACTTTCTGTCGGCTGTGCCATTTTGCTTTGTCGAGCGTGTTTGCGTATACCGCCTGATTTGCAAATCTTATCGCAGGCGAACACGCAAGCGCAACTGCTTTAGAATGATTTTTCCGAATCGAATATGTTATAAAATTTAAATATTCTACCCGAAAATTTTTAGAAAAACATTCGATTGATTGATCGCGAATTTATGTCTTTATCCGATTCCGAAGCGCGAATATTTTTTATTTTCCGGCGATTATTTTTGCCGCTCTGCGCCGTTTTACTGGTCGGGCAAATATCCGCCTTCGCCTGTTTCGCGCAGACCGACGAAACCGACAATTCGGCGGAAGCCGCCGCGCTGTTCAATAAAGGACAGGACGCGCACGAAAAAGGCGACCTGCAAACCGCCGTCAAATTTTACGAAGACGCGCTCAAGCTCGCGCCCGACTTTCCCGAAATCGAATTCCAACGCGGCAACGCGCTGCTCGCCCTCGGCAAACCCGACGAAGCCGAACAGGCGTTTCGACACGCCGTCGAGCTGCGCGAAGATTGGACTCTGCCGATGATTAATCTGGGCGGCTTATTGATTGACCACGGCAAATATCAGGAAGCCGAAAAATTTCTCAGAAAAGCCGTCGCGCTCGACCCGAACAGCTTTCCGGCGTATGCCGCGCTCGTCGAGATTCTTTTGAAAACGAACGCCGCGCCCGACGCTTTGAAAGAGCTTTTGGCAAAGCTGCAAACGCTGACCGCCGAAAAGAATTCGTCGGCGACGGCGTGGGCGGCGCGCGGCGCGCTCGAACTGGCTTTGAACGATAAGGAAGCGGCAAAGAAAAGTTTATCGAACGCGCTTTTAATCGAACCGCGCAACAACGCCGCTCTGATTAAACGCGCCGAAATCGCGCTCGCCGAAGGCGATTTTGAACGCGCTCTGAGCGATGCCGAAACGCTGCCGCAAAATTCTCTGAACACAAAACTTTTGCTCGCCCGCGCCTACGCCGAAAGCGGCAACGCGACTGAGGCTTTGAAAATTTTAGACGCGCTCGACGCGGCGAATCCGGCGGTCGCGTCGCTGAAAAATTCGATTGCCGCGAACAGCTCGACAAATGCGGATGAACTCGAAAAACAGCTCGCAGCCGACCAGAAAAACGCGACGATTCTCGGGCGTTTATGTTCGCTTCTCCGCCGAGATAATCCGCCGAAAGCTCTCGAATATTGCCGCCGCGCGGCGGAAGCCGAACCGAACAACATCAATCACGCCGTCGGTTTCGGCGCGGCTCTCGTCCAGGCGAAGCAATTCGACAACGCGATTTTGATTTTCAAAAAAATCGTCCGAATCGCGCCCGACAATTTTACGGCGCGTGCTAATCTGGCGACCGCACTCTTTGAATCGAAACGTTTCGCCGAAGCTAAAATCGAATATCAATATCTGACTGAAAAACAGCCGAAGCTGGCGATTGCTTATTATTTTCTTGCTATCGCGCACGATAATTTGGAAGAATATAAGGACGCGATGGCAAATTACCAGCAGTTTCTAAAAATCGCTGACGCAAACGATAACAAACTCGAAATCGAAAAGGTCAATTTGCGGCTGCCCGCCCTGCAGAAGCAAATTAAAAACAACAAAGGAAAAGACAAATGAACGTCGAAACGCGCGGCGACCGCACCGGAAAATCCGGCAAATCTACGGGGCTTTTAAACCAATCGAACAAATCGTCAAGCGTTCGTCGCTTTTCAAAGCCGCGCGTCTTGTTTCGTTTCTGCGGCGCGCTTCTTTTCGCATTTTTTCTCGCCGTTTGCATCTGCCCCTCGCTGTGCCGCGCGCAGGACGACGAACGCGATGTCGCGCCGCCGCCTTTGAAAATAATTTCTAAAGAGGAAAGAAAACAGCTTGAAAGCGTGACCGATGTCAAAAATCGCACAAAGCTGGCTTTAGAATTGATCGAGGCGCGGCTTTTGAAGGCGGAAACTTTTCACACCGAAGAAAAATACCGCGAAATGTTCGACGAACTCGGCGGCTTTCACGCGTTAATGGATAACACGATTGATTTTTTGAGCCGCAGCGATACGAATCAGGGAAAGGTTTTGAACAATTTTAAGCGCGTCGAGTTGAGTTTGCGAAAATACGTCACGCGACTCGAAATCGTTCGCCGCGATTTGCCGGTCAAATACGAGCTTTACGTTCGCCAGTTGATCAGATACGTCCGGGAAGCGCGCAGCCGCGCCGTCGAACCGCTGTTCGACGACAAGATTTTGCCCGGCAATAAACCGAATTGAAGAGGAGTTTTCAGATGTCAATTTTCAGATTTTCAAGCTCGACAAATCGAATCAAAAAAGATATTTTCGCCTGTTTAATTTTCACGCTCGCCGCCGTTTGTTTTTCGTCGAACGCCGACGCGCAACGGCGCGATCATTTAACCGCCGAAGAAATCGAAATCGTCCGCGACGCGCAGCAATTAGATTCGCGCACCGCCGTTTTCGTCAAAGCGATTGACCGACGCTTTCTCGTTATCAACAACCAAGCCGCGCCGACCGATAAGAAATCCGTTAAGGAAAACGAATTATGGGGCGCGCTGCCGATTGGCACGAAACAGGAGCTTTTTCTCGACATCGAAAAAATTTTGCAGGAAGCGATAGACAATATTGATAACATCGCCGAAAGCGAACAGAAAAGCCCAAGTTTTCAAAAAGCCGTCCGCGTTTTAGCCGAAGGCGCGAACCGCTTTCTGCCGCAGTTTAACGCGCAGCTCGAAAAATCAAATGACGCGAAAGAAAGAGGCGCGGTTTTCGGCTCAATCGAATTCTGCAATGAAGTCATCGAAGCCGCCGCCAAAGTTCCGAAGGAAGAACCGGTTAAAGAAACGAAAAAGAAAAAATCGAAAGACGATTCAAATTGAGCAAATTTACCGGTCTTGAATATTGATAGAAACGACAATTTTTATTTCGGAAACATATTTTGACACTCGCATTTTGCGGGTGTTATTTTTTTCATTACACTTAAAACAAATTATGTCCACAGAAAATTTGAAGAAAACGCCGCTCAACGACGCTCATCGCGCGCTCGGCGGAAAGATGGTCAACTTCGGCGGTTGGGATATGCCCGTGCAATATGCGGCGGGCGTGATCGCCGAACACCTGGCGACGCGCGAGCATTCGGGGCTTTTCGACGTTTCGCATATGGGCGAAATTTACGTCGAAGGCGAAGACGCGATTAAATTCGTTGATAAATTGACGACGAACGATGTCACGAAATTAGTTGACGGTCAGGCGCACTATTCGGCTCTGACGCGCGAAGACGGCACGACGGTTGACGATTTGCTGGTTTATCGTTTCGACGAAGGCAAACTTTTATTGGTCGTCAATGCCGGAACGACCGAGAAGGATTGGGATTGGATTACGTCGCACGTCGCCGACGAAAATATCACTCTGACGAACGCCAGCGCGGATTATTGTCAGATTGCGATTCAGGGCAGCGATGCAATCGGTATTTTGCAGCATTTAACCGACGAGAAATTAGACGAAATCAAATATTATCATTTCACGGTCGGCAAAGTTGACGGCGTGGACGCGATCATTTCGCGCACCGGTTATACGGGCGAAGACGGTTTTGAAGTTTACGCCGATAAAAAATACGCCGAACAGCTTTGGAATAAATTTCTCGAAATCGGAAAATACGGTTCTGACGGCGGAATTTTGCCGTGCGGTCTGGCAGCCAGAAATACTCTGCGTCTGGAATCGGCGATGTCGCTTTACGGACACGAAATCTCCGACGAAATTATGCCGCTCGAAGCCAACTTGGGCTGGATTTGCAAACTGAACACTGAATTTATCGGGCGCGACGCGCTCGCTAAGTTAAAGGAAGACGGCTTGAAACGAAAACTGGTCGGCTTTGAAATGATTGACAAAGGCATTGCCCGCGACGAACACGACGTTTACATTGACGACAAAAAAGTCGGCGTGGTCACGAGCGGCTCGCCCGCGCCGTTTCTGAAAAAAAATATCGGACTCGCATTCGTTCCCGTCGGATTTGCAAACGTCGGGCAAGAGATTAAAATTGATGTCAGAGGAAAACATCTGGCGGCGAAAATCGTGCCGACACCGTTTTATAAAAGGCAGAAGTAAAGATTGTTTTTAATTTTTGGTTTTTAGTTTTTGGTTTTTCAACAAACGCTCGCAGCGTCATTACGAAAACCAAAAACCAAAGACCAAAAACCAAAGACCAAAAACCAAACTATGGCAAATATTCAGGAAAATTTACACTACAGCAAAGATCACGAATGGATTTCGGTTGACGGCGACACGGCGACGGTCGGCATCACCGATTACGCGCAGCATCAACTAGGCGATGTCGTTTACGTCGAGCTGCCGTCAATCGGCGACACGCTCGAATCGCACGAAGCGTTCGGCTCGGTCGAATCGGTCAAAGCCGTCTCGGAAGTTTTCACGCCCGTTGCCGGCGAAGTCGTCGAAGTCAACGACGGCTTAAACGACACGCCCGAAGCCGTCAACGGCGATCCATACGGCGCGGCGTGGATGATTAAAGTTAAAATGAAAAATCCCGGCGATGCCGACAAAATGATGTCTGCCGCCGAATACGAAGAATATCTGGACGCTAACGCTTAACAATTTTGGATTTTAGATTTTGGATTTTGGATTGAAAAACGGCAACAAATCAGCCGACTACTCGATGCCAAAACAAATCCAAAATCCAAAATCCAAAATCCAAAATCCAAATGAGATACATTCCCAATTCGCCCGAAGAGCGCGACGAGATGTTGAAGATCGTCGGTCTGAATTCGGCAGACGAACTTTTTCGTTCGATTCCGACGGACGTTCAACTAAACAGAAAATTAAATATTACCGAACCGCTCGCCGAAATCGAAGTGATCGGCGAGATGGAGCGATTGGCGGCGAAAAACACCGCGACGCAGAAGCCTTCGTTTTTAGGCGGCGGCGTTTACGCGCATTATTCGCCGACGGTGGTTGACCATCTTTTACAGCGTTCGGAATTTTTCACGAGCTACACGCCGTATCAGCCGGAAATTTCGCAAGGCACTTTGCAGTATATTTTCGAGTTTCAAACTTTGATCGCGCAGTTGACCGGAATGGAAGTCGCCAACGCCTCGATGTATGACGGCTCGACCGCGATGGCGGAAGCGTTTTTAATGGCGCAGCGCGTCACAAAAAAAAACAAAGTCGTCATCGCGCAAACCGTTCATCCCGAATATCTGGAAGTCGCCAAAACTTACACGCAGCACGGCGAATTGACGATTGAAACGGTTCATTTCGATCAGGAATCGGGACGAGTTTCAGATGACGAATTGACAAAACTCGACGCTCAAACCGCCGCGCTCGTCGTGCAATCGCCGAACTTTTTCGGCTGCATCGAAGATTTGACCGCGCTCGCCGAAAAAGCGCACGCGGTCGGCGCGTTATTTATCGTCGTCGTCACCGAAGCGATTTCGTTCGGGCTTTTAAAATCACCCGGCGCGTGCGGCGCGGATATTGTCGTCGGCGAAGGTCAATCGTTCGGCATTCCCGTTTCGTTCGGCGGACCGCATCTCGGACTTTTTGCGACGCGCGAAAAATACGTCCGCAATATGCCCGGCAGATTGTGCGGTGTCGCTTACGATAAAAACGGCAAACGCGGTTTCGTTTTGACTTTATCAACCCGCGAACAACATATTCGCCGCGAAAAAGCGACCTCGAATATCTGCACCAATCAAGGCTTAATCGCGCTCGCCGCGACGATTTATATGGAAACGATGGGCAAACGAGGCTTGCAGGAAGTTGCGCTGCAAAACGCGCAAAAAGCCGCTTACGCGAAAAAGAAAATTGCTGAAATCAAAGGCTTTGAACTTCCCTTTTCGTCGCCGACCTTCAATGAATTCACCGTCCGCGCTTCAAAAAATGCGAACGAAATTTTAGAAAAGCTGCGCGTCGAAAAAACCATTATCGGCGGTCTGCCTTTAACGTGGCATTATGCGGATTTCCCGAACGACTTTCTGGTTTGCGCGACGGAACTTAATACGAAGGAGCAGATTGATAATCTGGTTGAAGGTTTAAAGTCGTTAAGCTAGAAATGTTCGTTTTCATACTCGAATCGGTTGGAACGTCTAAAATTATTCTAATTTTTATAGTTGGAATTCTGCTTGTCGGCTCGCTCATTTACTTGTTTAGCAAATCAACCGCTTCAAAATTGAAAAAATGCCCATATTGCGCTGAGATGATTCAAACCGGAGCGATTGTTTGCCGTTACCGTAGCAGAGATTTGGAAAAATGATTGATTTGCACTACAAAAATCAACCAATCGCATAAGTTATGCAGAGCATTTGCCGACAATTTTTGCCTTTGCTGACGACCAAAGTTGATTTGATTTTTCTCGATGCGCCATTTAATCAGCAAAAGGCATATTCTTCGTGCGTCGTCAATTTGCCGGAAAATGCATATCGGAAAAAATGGTACGCGATATTTGCACGCGAAAGATTTAGCGAAAATTTGACAGGCGCATTCGATTTTTTTATCCGTTCCGGCGTTAAAATCAGAGGAGACAGAAATGAACAACAAAGGTTTGGCTTACGAGCGAATTATCAAAAGTATTTTAACGGGACGCGACCTGTTGCCGGTTTCTTTGCTTCCCAAATTGATTCAAACTCAAAACGACGCGGGCTTTGTTCACAACGGCAAAGAATATTTTCTCGAACTGAAAAACGACAAAGCTCCCGATTACGGAGCCAGACAAATTGATTTCGATCTGAAAACGCATACGTGGAAATGGAATTCTACCGATTCGATGACGAAACTGTTCGATAAAATCGGACTTTTAACGAAGGTCAAAAATTTTACTCCGCGCAAATTCATCGTCGAGGACAAACACCTGACCGAAGTCGATAAAAGATTCGACCGAACGAGCTTTGCCGATAAAATTCCCGAAACCAATTTGGATTTGGTCAATATGGGAACGAACGGAGCCAAAATTCTGCACGAATATTACGCCAAAAAGGATTGCTATTACATACAGGTCGAAGGCAAAGGATTTTATTATATGTTAAGCGATCCGGCGGACTTGCGCGTGCCGCAGTTTATTCCACAGGTCGTTTTTCGCCTGCGCGCGAAAACGCACGGTTCGGCGCGCATCTCCAACTACAGCTTTCGCGTCGTCATCACCGCCGGGCGCGGCACAATCTCCAATTCAAAATTCGACATCGAAGATTCGGCAAGATTTCCGCCGATTACGAAATAGCTTTAGATTTCATAATTTTTTATGAGCATTAAAAGGGTTAGACAGCGTCCGGACGAAAATGAAAACTTGATTCTTGAGCGTTCACAGACCGGACGACCCGACAGCAAACTGCCGAAACTCGATGCGGAAGAAACAAACATTCAAGTCATTAAGGGAGATTGCCGAAAAATTTTGTCTTCGCTGACGACCGAGGTTGATTTGACGTTTCTCGATCCGCCGTTTAATCAGCAGAAAGACTATTCTTCCTGCGACGACGATTTGCCCGTAAATGAATATTGGGAAATGACGCGCGAAGTCTGCGCGAAGATTTTTGATAAAACCGGCGAAGGCGGCGCGGTTTATTTTATGCAGCGCGAGAAAAACGCCGAACACGTTTTGCGCGTTTTGCGCGAAACCGGCTGGACGTTTCAGAATCTGATCGTTTGGAAAAAAATGACTTCCGCCGTTCCCGCCGCGACGCGTTTCGGCAAGGCGTTTCAGGTAATCGCGTTTGCGACGAAAGGCAAACGTCCGCGCGTCTTCAATCGTTTGCGAATCAATCCGCCGCTTTTGAAGCATCATAAATACGAGCGCGAAAACGGAATGTTCGTCACCGACGTTTGGGACGATATACGCGAATTAACGAGCGGATATTTTGCCGGCGATGAAGCGATCAAGAGAGAGACGGGCGAGCGTTTTCACAAACAGCAATCGCCGCTTGCTCTGCTTTTGCGAATCGTTTTAACTTCGAGTAAAGTTGGCGATTCGGTTCTCGATCCTTTCGCCGGAACGGGAACGACGGCAATTGTCACGAAACAGTTAAACAGAAATTCGATCAGCATCGAGATTGATAAAATGAATGCGGACCGCATCGAAAATCGAATTAAAGAGATGCGTTCCGCCGATAATATCGAAAGGTTTCACGAAGATTATATTTGCACGGAAAACTTTGGCGAGATTTGGAGTAAAAAAAACTTTGAAACGATTTCGCAAAATAAACGAGCGGCGGTTTTGTTTAATTTATGAGTTTTTCCGTTTATCATTTTTCAAAGAATTGATTGACGACCAGGAAACATTATTGAATGCTGAGAGATATTCTGAAATTTCCGACGACGCATTAAATTTTGTTCTTCCATCACACGATAAGGATGAAAACCGCTTGAATTCTGATAAAATGAATGCAGTTTTTGATAATTTGAATTCGCCTAAAATATTCCGACTTGAATATCATTTCAACGGCAGTTTTTCGGTTTTTCAAATCGCAGTTTAATATATGAGCATTAAAAAAGTTACACAGCATCCGAGCCAGAATGAAAACTTAATTTTCGAGCGTTCGCAAACCGGGCGAGTCGGTTATAAGTTGCCGAAGCTCGATGTCGAAGAAACGAATCTCGACGAGATTTTGCCCGCCGATTTGCGCCGCGAAGACGATTTGGAAGGCGTGCCGGAAGTTTCCGAAATTGATGTGATTCGCCATTTCACGCGCATCTCGACGTGGAATTATTCGATTGATTTAGGAATGTATCCGCTCGGCTCTTGCACGATGAAATACAATTCGCGCCTGAACGAAAAAACGGCGCGGATCGGCGGATTAGCGAATCTACATCCGCTCGCGCCCGAACAGGAAGCGCAGGGCGCATTAGAATTAATTTACAAATTGCAGGAAGATTTGGCGGAAATCACCGGTTTGCCGGGCGTAACTTTGCAGCCCGCCGCCGGAGCGCACGGCGAGATGACTGGCGTGATGCTTATCAGAGCTTTTCTGGATGAACGCGACGGCGAAACGTCGAAGGATCGGCGCGTGATGCTGATTCCCGATTCGGCGCACGGCACGAATCCCGCGTCCGCCGCGCTCGCCGGATTTTCCGTCAAAACGATTCGCTCGACCAATGAAGGCTTAACCGATTTGGATCATCTCAAAGAATTGTGCGGCGAAGGCGGCGTTGCCGGATTGATGCTGACGAACCCGAACACGGTCGGCATTTTCGAGAAAAACATCAAAGAAATCTGTCAAATCATTCACGACGCGGGCGGACTTGTTTATATGGACGGCGCGAATATGAACGCGCTCGTCGGCGTGGCGCGTCCGGGTGATATGGGCGTGGACGTGATTCATTTGAATCTGCACAAAACATTTTCGACACCGCACGGCGGCGGCGGACCGGGCTGCGGACCGTGTTGCTGTTCAAAAGATTTAGAACCTTTTTTGCCGACTCCGCGCGTGGAAAAAGACGGCGAAAATTATCGTTTAAATTTCAATCGTCCCGCATCAATCGGGCGCGTCAAAGCGTTTTACGGCAACTTCGGAATGATGATTCGCGCTCTTTCATATATTTACACGCACGGCGACACCGGCTTGAAAGAAGCGACCGAAGCGGCGGTTTTAAACGCCCGCTACGTCGCGCATCATTTAACGGAAGATTTCGACAAACCTTTTGCGAGCGACCCGATGCACGAAGTCGTTTTCTCGCACAAAAAACAATCGTCGAAAGGCATTCACACATTAGACATCGCCAAGCGTTTAATTGATTACGGCTTTCACCCGATGACCGTCTATTTTCCGCTCGTCGTCGAAGGCGCGATGCTCATCGAACCGACCGAATCCGTCGGCAGACAGGATTTGGACGCATTCATCGAAGCGATGAAGGACATTGCCCGCGAAGTCGTCGAAAATCCCGAAATTTTCCACGACGCGCCGCACACGACCCGCATCGGCAGGTTGGACGAAGCGACGGCGGCGAGAAAACCCGTTCTGCGCTGGAGACCGGAAACCGACACGAGCGAGCCGATCAAAGCCGAGCTTCCGTCGCCCGTCAAAGCCGAAGCTGTTCCGACGGCTTAGATTTCTAATGCGAAGTTTATTTGAAGAGGTGCGACGGCGACAGTTCTTGGAGCGAACGGCGCAGTTTCTTTGATTGGTTAAAACTAAATTTATTTTTTGAAAATTATTTCCGGCGAACGTATGAAAAAACATCTTCTTTTTTTATTTTTGCTGTGCGCCGTTGGAGCATACAACATTGCGGCTCAGGAAAAATCATCGAACAAACTTCAGGTTGACGATTCGGAAAATTATTTGATTCTTTCGACCAAAAAGATTCAAACGATGGAAAACGAGCTGGATGAAGCCGCCGCCAGAGGTTTTCGCGTTCTTTACGGCGCGCCGACGCAGCAGTTCGATATGGCGATTTTTCTGGAGCGCGCGGCGGCACCGAAGCCTTATTCCTACAAAATTCTCGCCACCTCGCGGAATAAAACGATGGAAAAGGAAATAAATGATTTAGCAGCGCAGGGTTATCGCATTTTGCCGCGCACTGCGATTTTCAAGCAGGGTTTGCTGATCGCCGAATTCGTGATGATAATGGAGCGCGACCCGAACGATCCTAAAACTTACGAATACAAATTGGTCGTCGCTCGTGTGGAAAACAAGTTACAAAAAGATATGGAAGCGGTGATGAAAGACGGTTTTCAGCCGCTGACGATGATTACCATCGGCAAAAATATCATCGTGATGGAAAAGGAAACGCCCGCCCGGTCAATGACCGCCGTCAAATAAGTTTTCGCCGGGCGGCTGCAAATTTATCCTGAACGCCCGCCGCAGGCTGAACAGCCGAATCGTCGCCATCTGTTAAGGCGAAAAGCGGCGCGCCGGCAGAAGAACAGTAAAAGCGTCGGGAAATTTCACGCTTGCGTCGGCGAATCGCTTTTCCCGTTCTGCACATAATTCTGTCTAATCCCGCTCGCCGAAATGTTCGATCACCGCCAATCTTTCGACGACGTTTCCCTTTTCCAAATGTTTTTCGATGATTTCGCCGACATCCGAGGCGCACACTTGTGCATACCAAACGCCTTCCGGATAAACTAAAACCGCCGTGCCGATTGAGCAGAAGCCGACCGAACCGCAGTCGGTTAAAACGACTGCGCCTTCGGGATTTCTGCCCTTCGAGGCTTTGCCGTAGCGCAGATTTTTCGCTTCGAGCCGTCGTTCAAATTCGGCTTTGACTTCCGCCGCGCCGACTGCCAGACACGATTTGCCGTTGCAGACGAAAACCTGTCGTTTGACCGGCGCGGTCGAAACCGGCGCGAGTTTTTCCAATTTTTCGCGGTCTTCAATAAATTTCGGTTCGCTCATTTTTGTATATACGATTCTAAAAATAACCGGCGTATTTTATTTTAAGCCGCCAAAGAAAATCCGCCAAATTTCCACAACGAATTTCCGCCCGCCGCCCCAGAGAAACTTATTTTAATTTTTATTTGTGATAAAATTCGTTTGCACGGTAAAGGCGCACGTGGCGGCTTTTGAGTTAAAAATGGCAGTCGGAATTATCATACATATCGCGGTCGGAAAGGAAAAGCGCACCGAATTGTTTATGGAGGAAAACATACGGTTCGGCGCGAGCGATGTGTGCGATTTGCAAATCAAAACCGAGCAGATCAAAGCGGGCGGCGTATGGCTGACGCTCGAACTGACCGACAAGGTTTACCGCGTCCTCGATTTTCAAAAGTCTCTGGATTTAACTTTGAACGACGCGCCGATTCAGCGTTTCGCGGCGATTGAAGACGGCGACGCGATTGCGATTCCGAATACCGACATCGCGTTTTCGTTTTTTTCGCTCAACTCGAAATCTTCCTTGATTACAACGAATCGCGATCCGCAAATCGCGCCTTTTATCGAAGCCGCCGCGCTCGAATCCGTCGCTTCGCCGAAGCGCGACGATGCGAAGGCGTTTTTGAAGGAATTCGTCCGCGAGCTTTCGCGCGAAATTTCGTGGGTGACGAAATTGATTATTCTGACGATTGTGGTTGCGTTTCTAAGCGGGCTTTTCTATTTGGGTTTTTCATATAACCGCGAATTACAAAAAACGCGCGAGCTGGCTGAACAGCAGGCGCAGACGGTCAGACAGTTGCAGGAACAGCTCGTTCAGAACAACGAACAGCTCGGACAAATTGATAAATCGAACAAGGATATGCTGAAAACCGTGTCGCTCGCGCCGAATCTGCGCGTCGAATACGGCAACGGCGTGTGTCTGATCGTCGGCGTATATGATTTGGTTGACAAACGGAACGGTAAAGTTCTGCGCTACCCGGACCTGCAGGCGTTTCAGCCGAGTCCGTATGAACCGAGCGACGCGCCGAGCGAAGACGGCAACAATCCGCCGCCGATTCAGACGCGGCTGACGACCGAAGGCGGCGGCAGTCCGGTCGAATATGATTTTATCGGCACGGGCTTTCACGTCGGCAGCGGCTACATCATTTCCAATCGCCACGTCGTCCAGCCGTGGGAAGAAGACGATTTGGTCAAACAGATGTTGGCGGACGCGAACGGTCGAGCGAGAATCAAACGGCTGGTCGTATATTTCCCGAATTTTCCGCAGCCGTTCCCCTTAAAAATTCGTCAGCTCGGCGCGCGCGAAGATTTGTCAATTTCTTCGGTTGACCCGGAACTGGTTTCGCCGGACATTCCTGTCCTGCCGCTCGAAACCAGCCAGGATGTCGCGTCAGTCGGCAAAACCGTCGTCACGATGGGTTATCCGAACGGTCCCGACAGACTTTTAGCGATGGTTGACGACGACGAAGCGAAATCAATCAATGCGCGTTTCGGCGGCTCGCGCCAATCTTTGATAAATTTTCTGGCGCAGTCCAGAAAAATCGTTCCTTTAACGACACAAGGGGCAATTACCGATTTGGATACAAGACGCATCGTTCACGACGCGAAAACCGCCGAGGGCGGTTCGGGCGCGCCGCTGTTCGGGCAGAGCGGAAAAGTAATCGGCGTGAACTTCGGCGTTTTCACCGAAAGCACGGCGGCGAATATGGCAATCCCAATTAGTTACGCGATTGATTTATTAAAAAAAGCCGGCTGGAAATCGCCCGAAGAACTAAAGAACGAAGCCCAGACGCAAAGCCAGACCGCCAGCGCGAACACGAATACGCCGCAGCCGAAAACTCAGTAAATTACGAATTTTAAATTACGAATTACGAATGAAAATCAATGAAATAATTCATAATTCGTAATTTGAAATTCGTAATTGCAAAAATATGAACAATCTCGTTTTTTCAAATATGCTTCACCGCCCGGCGCGGACGATTGTCAGCGTTTTGGGCATCGCGGTCGGTGTTCTGCTGATCGTTTTTACAGTCGGTTTGTCGAACGGCACGATGCGCGAACGCGCGACGCGCGAATCGAACGTCGGCGCGGAAATTATGTTTTGTTCCTCGGGAACGCTCTGCATCGGCGGCTCGGAAGCGTTTCGCCTGCCCGTCTCGCTCGGTAAGGATTTGGAAAAAATCGAAGGCGTGAAAAACGTCGTGCCAATCGCGCAAAACACCGTTGCGGCAAAAGACAGCAATCTTGGCAGCCGCCTGATTGACGGCATCAACTTTGACGAATACGCGAACGTCGTCGGCATCTCGATTGTCGAAGGCGAAAAACTTCCAATAAGCGGCGAGGTGGCGATTATTGACACCGGCTGGCAGCGACAAAAGAATTTGAAAATCGGCGATACGATTGATCTCTACGAACGCCCGTTCAAAATCGTCGGCACATACGAACCGGCTGCCGGCGCGCGCGTCAAAATTCCGCTCGCCACGATGCAGGCGCAATTAAGCGGCGAAGGCAAAGCGTCGGCATTTTTAATCAAGGTCAAAGACGGCTACGCGCCTGAGAAAGTCGCCGAAACAATAAGTAAAACTTTTTCCAACAATCAGATTTTGCTCACCAGAGATTTGGAAGAGCTTTATATGGCGAGTTTTCCCGCGCTCAATGTTTTCCTGAACGTCGTCATCGGTGTGGCGGCAATCATCAGCGCGCTCGTTATTTTGCTGACGATGTATACGACCGTCACCGAACGCACGCGGCAAATCGGCATTATGAAGTCTCTTGGATTATCAAACGCCGGAATCGGCTGGATCATCGCCAAAGAAGCGATTTTACTCAGCATTTGCGGCATCGTCTGCGGCATTTTATTAACTTTAGTTTTACGATTCCTGCTGAGTAAAATAACAACGCTCGAAGTCGAAATCAGCCCGCTTCTTTTATTGATTGTTCTCGTCGCCGGAATCATTGGCGGCGCGCTCGGCGCGCTTTACCCGGCACTTCGCGCGGCGCGGCTCGATGCGGTCGAGGCTTTGAGTTACGAATGATTATTCGAAAAAGTTTTGCGCGAAATAAGTTTCAATTCGTCTAATTTTAATTTGCCTTAACTCTCGGTTGATTTCTTTTATTGATCGTCGTCTGTTCCGCCATCAACATTTTTCCGCCCGCGGCGGAATCGGTCGTATGAACAGTTTCTTCACCCGGTTTTGACGGCAGAAAAAACGCGACTAATAGAGCAAGCAAGGATAAAATCGCGCCGACCCAGAAGACTTTGTGAATCGAAGCCGCCATCGCGTTTTGTAAAATTCGGAGAGTTTCGACGGATAAATTCGCCTTCGCCTGCGGGTCAATCAGCGCGTTCGGATTTTCGGCGAACGCGGCGGCTTGCGCGACGGTTAAATCCGGGTTTTCGTTTTGCGCCGCGCTGTTCAAATTTGTCGCCAAGCCCGCCGTTAAAACCGCGCCCATAATCGCCACGCCGAACGCGCCGCCGATGGCGCGGGAGAATTGATTGAGCGAGGTCGCCGTTCCCAACTTCGAGCGTTCGACCGCCTGCTGAACCGCAATCAGAAGCGTCAGCATCGTCCAGCCGAGTCCCGCGCCGACCAGAATCAAATCAACATAAAGCCACACGCGCGGCGTTTCGATTTGAAAAAGCGCGAGAAAAATGAATCCGGTCGTGAGCAAAATAAATCCGGTTATCGCCAGGGTTCGATAACCGATTTTCAGAATCAAGCGTCCGCCGATGACCGACATCAAAACCCAACTGAGCATCAAAGGCGTGAGCAATGAACCGGCTTCGGTCGCCGTCGAGCCGAGCGCGCCCTGCGCGAACAGCGGAATAAACGAAATCGCGCCGAACATCGCCACGCCCGCCAAAAATCCCGCACCGACCGAGACGGAAACCGTTCGATTGCGAAACAGAGCGAACGGAATCAGCGGGTCCTTTGCGCGATTTTCAACCCAGGCAAAAATCACGAGCAATACAATCGCCGACACGAGCAGAGCGATATTCTGCCTCGAAAAAAATGTTGCCAACGACGCACCGCCTTCGACCAGTGCGAGCATCAAAAGGCTGATCGAAACAATCAAAAGCGTCGCGCCCGCATAATCAATCGAAGGCTTTTCAGTTAATTTCGGTTCCTTCAAAGCCACGCCGATAATCAAAGCGGCGGCGATGCCGATGGGAACATTGATATAAAAAACCCAGTGCCACGAAAGCTGATCGGTGATGATGCCGCCGATGAACGGACCGATGACGCTCGAAATTCCCCACACGCCGCTGAAATACGCCTGCATTTTGGCGCGTTCCTTCAACGTAAAAATATCGCCGATAATCGTCATCCCCAAAGGCACGAGCGCGCCCGCGCCCAAGCCCTGAATCGCTCGAAAAATGATGAGCTGCGTCATCGTCGCCGACAATCCGGAAAGAATCGAACCGAGCAGAAAAACGGCGATGCCGATTTGATATAAAAGCCGACGACCATATAAATCCGACAATTTTCCCCAGACCGGCACGGTTACGGTCGAGGTGACGAGATATGCCGAGAAAACCCAGCTATATTGATTCAAACCGCCGAGCGAAGCAATAACCGTCGGCATCGCCGTGCCGACGACGGTCGCTTCGAGCGCGGCGATACACATTCCGGTCATCACGCCAATCGTGACCGCCCAACGCCGCCGCGCCGTCATTTCCAAAACCGGTTTGATAATGTTCGTCGAATTTATTTCAGAGACTTCTTCCATTTATATTTTCTTGCTTTCGGGTTAATTTGACAAAATTAATCTTCTCCAAAATAATTCTGCCCGCTTACTTGATTTGTTTACCGGAATTCGCTTTATCAATCTCCGCCAGCTCGCCGATTTTTGCCATTAAAAAATCGGCGATTTCCTTGTGCGTTCGCAAACTGTCGCGCTTTTCGTAAAACTCCGACAAATCGAGCGGCGCGCCGAAATAGATGCGAACCGGCTCGCCGCCGCGCCAATTTCCCAAAATTTGTTTCGGCAAATCGTTGCCCAAACCGGCGATAAAAACCGGCACGATTTGCGGACGCGCCTGCATTATGATTTTTCCGATGCCGGGCTGCGCGGGCAAAAAATTGTATGCGCCGCCGTTTAGATTGCGCCCGCCTTCGGGATGAAAACCGATGACGTTCGCTTCGCCGACCGAGCAGATTTCGATTAATTTCCGCATCGAAAATTTATCGAATTCGCGCTTTTTCGCCGCGCGGCTTTCACGAAAGAACGGCGGAAACATCGAGAACCAACCCATCACCAGATTAACGACCCAACCGACGGGCGAATCGTAAAAGAACTTGGCGCGGACGGGGAAAAAAAGTCGCATCGGACGGTTCGCGCGGCGAAATAAAACGCTTGAAACCGTATACATATCGAAAAACGAACGATGATTGGCGACGAGCAGAAGCGGCTTTTTGACATCGGTTTTTTCGATATTTTCCAAACCGAACACGTTCATCAAATTATACGTCGCCAGATAAATCCACAAAGAACCGATGTGCCGTTGGCAAAACGTCCAGAAGCGTTTCCACGCGCCGCGATTCATACGGTCGGCGAGCTTAAAGCCGAGTTTTTCTGTTTGACTTAAAACGGCGAGTTCTTCGCGCGTCGGCGCGAGATTCGATTGTTCGTCGTTTGTTTTCAGATTGTCGGAACTCGCCGCGTCGAGAATGCTTTTGTCGTTCATCCGTTCCTTAAAATATTATAATGCGAATCAGTATTTGAAAAATCCGGCAGCGGATTAGCGCGATAGACTGGAGCGAGAGAGATTCTTGCTTGCCTTGAGCGCGAAGCGCGAACAAACCTTCCGGTTAAACTCTATTTCGAGAAAAGTTCCTCGCTTTCGAGTTCGCGCGTAATTTCCGCTTCGATGGCGGCTGATTCCTTCGCCGATTCGAGCGCGAGCGGCAGTTCCGCCGTGCGCGCCGAAAGTTTTTTGAGCGCGAATTCGGCATCGGAAATATTTCCGCCGCGGCGCGACGCGGCTTCGATCATTTGCAGGCGCGTTTCGGCTTCGACGCGCATCGCTTCGGCTTCGTTTTTTATCTTCGACAATTTTTCGAGATCGTCCTTTAATTCCGCCTGCAAATTTTTCGAGTTTTCCGATTTCAGATATTTCAATTTATTCTGTCGCCTCTGCGCGAGCAGAATTTCGGTTTTCGACGATTTCAAAATCCTGGTCGCCGTCAGACGTGCCGCCAGAGTGTCGCGGAAAGCATCCGCCAAAAGTAAATCTTTTTTCTCGATTTCGCGCAGCGATTTTTTTTCAGACGTGGTTAATTCCTGCTGAAACCATTCGACCTCTTCGGCTTTAATGCCGTCAACAGCGAGGCGTTCGCGCACCGTCGCCAGCCAGCCGGAGCGATAATAAAGTATGCCGCCGGCGACAATCAAACCGAGAATGAAACCGGCAACCAGCGCGATTAAACTGAAAAAAAAGAAAGTCGCCGCGGTTACGCCCGACGCGAACAAAGACAGGGCGAAAAAAATAATCGCCGGAACGAGCGAAAGCGCGGCGGGCGCAAGCCACGCGCCGTATTTCAACGCTTTATTTTTTGCCAGGTCGCGGCGCGTAATTTCGTATTTCGTCCCTAATTCATTCATTATTTAAGAGTTTACCTTACAAACTCTGCGAACTTAATTCAAACTCGCCGCATCATAAAATTTCGGTTATTAAAGAAAACTTTGTAGAATCTAAAGCGCAGCGAGATTTTGTCGCCGATTTGGAAAAATTATCCTATGTTCAAATTAAATGCCGTAAAAATTTTAATCGCCGTAATGTTAAACGCGCTTCTGGTCGGCTTAACGTTCGCGCAGGAAAAATCGTCGAAAAAGCAGAACGAGCGCGTCCGCACGATGACGATTCCGATTTCGATTTTTACCAAAACCGAATTAAAGGAAAAAAAGGCGGACGAATTTATCCAAATCGGCGATTTGCAGTTAAAGGAAGACAAAGACGACCAGGTGATTTTGTCAATCCGCAGCGTCACCAACACGCCTCTCTCGCTCGCCGTTTTGATTCAGGACGATTTAACTTCCGAAACGAATTTAAAGCTCGACGAAATCAAGAAATTTATCCGCGATCTGCCCACAGGCTCGCGCGTGATGGTCGGATATCTGCGAAGCGGAACGATTCAAATCAGACAAAAATTTACGGAAGATTTGGAAAAGGCGGCAAAATCGCTGCGCGTCGTGACGGGCAGCGCATCGTTCGCGCCGCTCAGTCCGTATATTCAGGTCGAAGAAGCATTAAAAAGATTTGACGCGCTGCCGTCGGGCAGACGCGCGATTTTGCTCGTCTCCGACGGCTTGGACACCTCGCGCGGCGTTGAAAGCTCTACGCCGTCGCAAAGTCTCGATCTCGATCGCGCGATTCTGCGGGCGCAGCGTAAAAGCGTCGCGATTTATTCCTTTTATTCGCCGACCGGCTTAACGGATAACAACAGCTCGATTCTCGTCTTAAACGGTCAGGGATCGCTCGACCGTTTATCCGAAGAAACCGGCGGACGCGCCTTTTTTCAAGGGACACTCGCGCCGATTTCGTTCGAGCCGTTTTTCAAGGATTTAACGCGCCTGCTCGACCGCCAGTTCGCGCTGACCTATCTTTCGACGCATCTTGACAAAGGCTATCACAAAATCCAAATCACAAGCACCAACCCGGAAGTCAAAATCGAACATCCGCGCGGTTATTATTACCGGTAAATTTCGTCTTTCGCAGTCGGGTAAAATCAATTTTTTATTTTAGCCGCGAATAACACGAATGGACACGAATTATTTTACTTAAATTTATTCGTGTCCATTCGTGTTATTCGTGGCTAAAATCTTTCGTTCAAATTTCGTCGGGATGTTTAATTAATGCGAAGATTGCACATCGGACAAACGCGCACATCTTCTTTGATCAACAAACCAACCCAAAAAAGCGGAAAAAACGCGACGAGCAGAACGGCGAACGTAATCCACCCGGCGGTCGAAATTTTGCGCTGTGTGTTCGGCATCGCCTGCGTCGCACAGCGCGGACAGCGATAACCGTAAGACATCATTCCCGGCTGTTGATAAGCGAGCGGCTGCGGGCGGGCAGTTTGGTTGGTCGCATACGGATTCGGCAGCGGCTGGACGCGGTTGACCGGCTGCGTGCCGCGCGGTTTTTTGTCGCCGACTTGAAATTCGTCGGTTTTCCACGAGTAAGCGCGCGGCGGCGAATAATCGAAATTGCCGTTGTTCGCCATTTGCGTCTGCGTAAATTTCGTTCCGCAGAAGCGGCAAAAATTGCTCGTGTCCGTATTAACCTGTCCGCAGTTTGTGCATTGAATCATATTCGCCTCTGGATTTTTTTGTTGGAAATTACTTCAAGATTCTTAACGCGCGACGGCGAAAAAAGTTCTCAAGTTCTTTTTTAACCGAAATCGAACGATTGAACAAGGTTAAAATTTGATTCGCGCGCCGCTTTTGATCGCCTGGTAAACGCGTTCGACCAATTCAACCGATTTATAACCGTCGAGCGCGGTGACGGGCGGCACGGCGCGGTTGATAATCGCGTCGAGAAACGCTTTATCTTCCTGCACATAGCCCCAACGTTCTTCCTTTTCGCTCATATGAAACGAGTGCGTCTGAAAATTTGCGTCCTCGCCGCGCGAATCAATAATATGCTCCATTTCCTGCGTCAAAATCGTGCGGTGATGGCAAAAAACCTCAATCCGCTCGAACGGAAAAATCCAGCTCGCGTCCGACGACGAAGCGAACGTGCAGTGAAAGCCGTTTTTGAATTTGAAGATAATCGAAAATTCGTCTAACTCGGGATATTCGTGCTGCGAGCCGTAAGCGACGAGTTCCGCGATTTCGCCGAATTGAAAGCGCATCATATCGAACAGGTGAATCGTCGTTTCGTATAAAAAGCCGCCGGTGACGTTTACATCGCCCGTCCAAACCGGATTTTTTAATTCGCCGCGATTCATTTTGATGTGCGCCGAATGCGCTCGGTCTTCGATCAAAAATTCTTTGAGTTTTTGATAAACCGGCGCGTAACGGCGATTATGTCCGACTTGAAAAACTTTATCCGATTTTTCCGCCGCGTCGAATAATTTTTGCGCGTTTTCCAGACCGATTGAAAACGGCTTTTCGCAAAAAACGTGCTTGCCCGTTGCAACGGCGTGAAGCGCGATTTCCGTGTGCGTTTTGTTTGGCGCGCAGACCAGAACGGCATCGGCAATTTCCAGTAATTCTTCGCGCGAAGCGCAAACTTTGCCGCCGACCGACGCAGCGGTTCGCTCGGCGCGTTCCGGTTTAATGTCATACAACGCGGCAATTTCGCAGCGTTCGTCGCGCGAATAAATCCGGGCGTGAACATTGCCGATATAACCCGTGCCGATGATTCCGATTTTGATTTTGTCCATTCTTTATTCCGATTTTATTTAACAGGGATGGACAGGATGGAAGGGGTTTTTATTTACAAAATTATCCCTTCCATCCTGTCCATCCCTGTTAAATTTTCTTCTAAGCCGTCGCCGTTTTCGGCGTTAATTCCAAAACTCGTTCGGTCGCCGCTTTCGCTTTTTTGGCGACTTCAAACGGATCGGCATCCCAGTATTCGGGGCGGAAAATTTCGATGGAAACCATCCGGTCGTAACCGATTTTGTCGAACCGTTTTTTGATCTCCTTGATCGGCAGAATTCCCATCCCCGGATAAAGACGATGCGCGTCGGTCAAATCAATTTTCGGCAAATCTTCCGCGTCGTTGATGTGAAAGATAAAAAGTTTTTCCGGGTCGAGCGTTTCAATCGCTTCAAACGAAGAATTTCCGGCGTAAAAATGAAACGTATCAATCACCAAACCGACGTTCGGGCGATTCACTTTTTCGATAATTTTTTTATCCAAATCGAGCGTTTGAACCGAACAATCGGTTTGTCCCAAAAATTCAAAAGCTAAACCAACATTGTATTTTCCGGCGATGTCGGCGAGTTCGTTTAAGACTTTGACCGATTCGTCAACGATTT
Source organism: uncultured Pyrinomonadaceae bacterium (assembly GCA_964237235.1). Classification (GTDB taxonomy): domain Bacteria; phylum Acidobacteriota; class Blastocatellia; order Pyrinomonadales; family Pyrinomonadaceae. Next base: position 19,266 of record CAXSGY010000010.1, on the reverse strand, counting down.
CCTGTTCGCTCGCATTCTCCGGTAATTTACCCGGCACGACGACGACATACGGGCAATTTATTTCGCCCGCGATGCGCGAATACTTTTCGCATTCGTTTTTGATTTTTTCATAATCTGCGGCGTTGCGAAAAGTGATGTGTTCGATGGAATTAATCGAATACGACTCAAGATTATTTTCTTCCAAAAGCCGTTTTAAATCGGCGACTGTTTTCGTTTTTAAAAACTCGCGCAGCTTTGCCGCCCAAATTTCGATCAATTCAAAACCGGCTGCGCCCGCCGCTTTAATGTCAGTTTCCAAATCGGCGCGCATTGTCGTCGCGCCGTTCAAAGCTATTTTCATCGTTACTTTCCTCGATTCGTTCAAGATTCGTCTTGCCCAAATTGTAACACGCCGATTTGCAAAAAAAAATCTTGTCAGAACCATCTGCGTCAGCGGGCGGTTGAACGTAACGCGCTCGCAACTTCGTTTTCGGTTTCAACTTACCGGCTTTAGCCACCCGCTGACGCAGATGGTTCTGACAAGAAAAGCCGTCGAGCAATCGGCGGCTTTTTATTAAAATACACTTAAAAAATTTATTGCTGCGCGTCAACCGACGGAATCGGTCGGTCGGTGCTTTGACCGAACTGCGTCGCGCGAAATTGATTGGTGCTTTGCTGTATAAACCATCTGCCTTCGGCGGCGCGGTAAACGGCGATGTCGGTTTTGCCGTCGCCGTCAAAATCCGCCGGAACGGGCGTGTCGGTCGAGACACCGAATTTGGTCGCGTCGAAATTCTGCGCGGGCGTGCCGGTTGGACGGGCAACATACCAGAAACCGTCTGACGGGCGGAAAACCGCCAGATCGCTTTTGCCGTCGCCGTTAAAATCGCCGTTCAAAGGCACATCGCCGGGTGAGCCGAACGCCGCCGCCTGCACCGTGTTGTCCGAACTTTTCACCCAGTACCAAGCCGCGTTCGACGGACGAAAAACAGCTACGTCCGTTTTCGCGTCGCCGTCAAAATCGCCGAGCAGCGGTACGTCGCCCGCTTGTCCGAATTTGATGCCGCGCGTCGCGCCGGTCAAGCTTTGCTGATAAAACCACGTTCCCGTTGACGGGCGAAATACGGCAATGTCGGCTTTGCCGTCGCCGTCAAAATCGCCGGGACGCGGCAAATCTTCCACCGTTCCGTAGGAAACGACGCGCATCTGGCTGGTCGCCGATTGCAAAATATACCACGCGCCGCTGCGGTAAACCGCGACATCGCTTTTGCCGTCGCCGTCATAATCGGCGGGCGCGAGACGGTCGCTGCCCGCGCCGAATTGGACGGCGAACGCCGCCGAATTCGTGTTATCGGAGTTATACCAAACGCCGTTTCCGGGACGAAAAACCGCGACATCGGCTTTGCCGTCGCCGTTAAAATCGAACCGGGTCGCGCGGTTGCACTGGACGGACGGCGACGGCGGAAACGTGATGCCGCTGACGATGACGATTGTTCCGTTAACGGGCGCGCCGCCGCTTGTAAAATTTATCGTTCCGCTGCCGGTGCGGGCGGCGGTGTTGATTTGCAGAGCGATATTCGCATTGCCCTGCTCGACGATCACCGGATTTTCCGGCACGTCTTCGGGCGACGCGACACCGAACGAATCGTTCGCGCCGTTATTGACGATCAGCGAAAAATTGCCGTTTTCGCCGTTGGAAAGCGTGTAAGTTCCGATATAAATCGTGCCGCCGTTCGATGCGGGCGACGGCACGCAGCCGGTCGGATTGGGCGTTGGGGTCGGGGTCGGCGTTCCTTCGATGACCTTTGTAAAATTGCCGGAACTCTGCGCGTATTGTCCGTTCGCGCTCAAAGTTCCCTGCGTGGTCACGATAATTGCCGACGCCACGCCTTCCGCTCCGACCGTTGGCGAAAACAGCGACGGCAAAGCCGCCGACGCGGCGAAAATTGCCGCGCAGACAAAAATCAAGATTTTATTTTTCGTCGAATTATTTTTTTTCATTATTATTACTCCGTTCGTTATAAATTAAGACTGGATTTTTTTTGCCCGAAACGATTCGGTTCCGCTTTATAAGGCGCGGAAAAATGGAAATGAATATCATCAAAAGTTCTTAAATTTTTCCGAAGCAGATAACGCGCGATTTTTATTTGAAAACTTCGACGGCGCGAACGAACAACTTTTAATATTTCGCCCGCGTCTAAAATCTGTTATTCTATCTCTCCCTTTGAAATTTTCTTTTCGAGTTTTACAAATCAATGAAAAAATTATTCGCTATCTTCGCGCTTTTAATCGTTTCATCAATTAATCTTTGCGCTCAAACTTACGGCGATGCCGCGCTCGCGCAAGTCGTCGTCAAAGATAAATCGAGCCGCGATGCGAACGGCAATTTACAAACGCTGTCCGCCGCCGAATATCTGTATCGCGCCGACGTTTATATGGCGAACCGTCATTTTCCCGAAGCGCGCGAGCATTGGCAGCGATTTATGGAAACGTATCCGACCGACGCGGGAATGGCGCGGGCGTTGATGGGAACCGGACGATCCCTGATGTGGGAACGCGATTACGCCGGAGCGATTGATTGGTTCGACAAAACCGTGCGCGATTATTCAGGCACGAAGGAAGGACGCGAAAGTTTGGCGTTTAAGGGCGCGTGTCTCGTGCGGCTCAATCGCAATCTGGAAGCTGCCAAGGCTTATCAGCTTTACGCGACGATGTTTCCGACCGGCGAGCGCATCGAATCGGCTTTCTTAAATATCATTGACGCGCTGCGCGAAGCAAAACGATTCGACGAAGCGAATCTTTGGGTTGATAAAGTCACAAACAGATTTTCGGAAATGCCGACGGCGGCGAACGCTTTGCAGGCGCGGCTCAGAATGGAAATCTCGCGCCAGAACTGGCAAAAAGCGATTGAAGCCGCTGACGCTCTGCGTTTGTCGAATAATTTTCGCGGCTCGATGACTTCGCTCGACGAAGCGAATTTTTTGAAAGCCTTCGCGCTCGAAAAATCGAATCGCAAGACGGAAGCGATTGCCGTTTATTCGTTGATTCCGCCGAGTCTTAATTCATATTACAGCGGTTTGGCGAGCGACCGCCTGAACAAAATTTCATCAAACAAAGTGGAGCGGACGGCGAGCGTTTCGTCGAATTTAGCGAATGAATATCCGATTCTTTACCGCACTGAACTGCTTCGTTACGCGAAAACAAAAAGTATAGACCCGCGTTTCGTGCTGGCGATTATGAAACAGGAATCGAGCTTTCGCGCCAACGCCAAATCACCGTCCGCCGCCCGCGGACTTCTCCAACTCGTTTACGACACGGCGATTAAATACAACGCGCAGGCTGGATTTCCCCAAATGCAAGCCGACGATTTATACGATCCGGCAACCAACATTGCCATCGGCAGCACTTACATCGCCGATTTGAAAAATCAATTCGGCGGTCTTTACGAAGCCATCGCCGCGTCCTACAACGGCGGCGAAGACAACGCCGCGCGCTGGCTCGCCCGTTCGACTCCGAAAGACGCGGGAATCTTCGCCGCGGAAGTCGGTTTCGCCGAAACAAAAAGTTACGTTTTTAAAGTAATGAATAATTACCGCGTGTATCGAGAGCTTTACACCGAAGATTTAGTGCGAAAATAACTCTAAATTTATTTTGTTTTAATGGAAAAGCGCGGACGATTTAAATTCAAATCGCCCGCGCTTTTTGTAATTTTCAAAGCCGCCTTGCCGATTTCGCTCGTTGCCTTTATTCTGCTTGTAACATTTTTTAACTTTTTTGTAACACGCCGAAATAAAATGCGTCTGCTGATTATTTTTTCAATCGCTCTTTTTAGTTCGATGCGCGTATTCGCGCAAGCCGCGCCGATTCCCGCGCGGTTTCAGTCCTGGAACGAAACGCAAATCATCGCGCCTTTGAAACAGAAAAAAAATGAAAAGGGCAAAACCGTTGATCTGATCACGGCGACTTTCAGCGGCATCGTTCGCATCGGTAGAAGCAATCTCGATTTAGTTGACAACCGCGCAGCCGTGACGCTCGATTTTCGCCTTAACAAATATGCGTCGCTGCTCGCGGGCGGAATGTATCGCAAAGACGAAATCGTCAAAAACGTCCGCCGTTACGAAACCAGATTTTTCACCGGCGGAATTTTTTCGCTGACGTGGCGCGATTTCACCTTCCGCGACCGCAATATGTTTGAGCATCGCTTTCGCAACGGCAGGCAGGATTTAAATTTATACCGCCAGCGCATACAGGTTTCGCGCCCCGTAAAATACAAGGGCAAGGAAATGTTTTCGCCGGTTATTTCCGAAGAGGGATATTTCGACACGCACTCGAAAATCTGGATTCAAAACGAATTCTTCGCCGGCATCACGCGCCGCCTCAATAAAAAAACCACGCTCGACATCGCCTATATCCGCAACGACCAAAGCTCGATCAACGTCAACGGCATCAGTTTGAATTTAAGATTTAAACTCAGGTAATTTATGCAGCGGATTTTGCTTTTGAGTATAGCGAAATTAAGTTAAGATTTAATCATTATGGCATTGGCAAAAGTAAAATCGAATCCTTATTTTAGCGTCGAAGAATATCTCAAATACGAACGCGAAGCCGATGAGCGAAGCGAATTGATTGACGGCGAAATTTACGCGATGGCGGGCGAGAGTCCGCGACACGGCGACGTTTCAATGAACATCGCCGGAATATTGCACAATCAGCTTCGCAGAACAAATTGTCGCGGGCGAATTAAAGACACGAAAATAAAAAGCGGCGCATTGAAGGAACGTCTCGGCAAAGGAATGATTTCTTATCCCGATGTCGTCGTGATTTGCGGCGAGCCGGAATATCACGACAAACATAAGGACGTTGTTTTGAATCCGACGGTAATTATCGAAGTTTTGTCCGAATCAACGGCTGATTTCGACCGCGGCGTAAAGTTCACGCGTTACCGAATGTTTAATCCGACTTTGAGCGATTACATTTTAATCTGGCAGGACGAACCCGTCGTCGAACATTACATCAGACAGGCAAGCGGCGATTGGCTTTTAAAGGAATATCACGGTTTGGATAAAAGTTTTCAAATTGATTCGATTGAATGTTCGCTGAATCTGGCGGACGTTTACGAGCGCGTCGAGTTTGAGTAATCACATAAATGCGAATCAATAATTGAAAATCGCGGCAACCTCTTGGAGCAACGGACTGGAGCGAGAGGCATTATGCCTGCAACGAGCGCGACGGCGCGATGTTTTCAACTGTTGATTCTCATATAAATTGTCAGAAATTAAAAAAGCGAAAGCCGCGATTAGTTTTCAAATTAATCGCGGCTTTCGCTTTTTTGAAATTCCGCGCTTAATTTATTCTTCCCAAACGCCCTGACCTTCGCGCTCGACGTGGTAGCCGGAATTTTTCAGATGTTCATTGACTTCGCGGGCGTGTTGTTCGTCGCGGACTTCGAGCAGCATTTCGATGCCGACGCGACCGAACGGCGCGAGCCACATCGCGCGCCGGTGAAAAACTTCGATAACGTTCGCGCCCGCGTCGGCGACGTTATCGAGCAGCCGCGCGAGCGAACCCGGACGGTCAACGACGAGCAGCTTGAGCATTATGTAACGCGCCTGCCGAACGAGAACCTGTTCCAAAACTCTCGTCAAAAGATTCGGGTCAATATTACCGCCGCACAAAACCGCGCAGACCGTATCGCTCGCGTCAATTTTGATTTTTCCGGCAAGCAAAGCCGCCAAACCGGCTGCACCCGCGCCTTCGACGACGAGGCGATTATTCTGTGTGCAGAAGAAAATCGCGCGGGCAATGTCTTCTTCGCTGACTTCGACGAGTTCGTCAACGAATTCTTTGATAATCGGAATCGTCAGTTTGCCCGGACGCTTGACGGCGATGCCGTCGGCGATTGTTTCCAGAGCTTTTATCTCGACCGCTTCGCCCGCCGCGACGCTGCGCGCCATCGGAGCGCAATTTGCCGCCTGCACGCCGACGACGCGCGCGTCGGGCAAAAGATTTTTGATAGCAATCGCAATGCCCGAAATCACGCCGCCGCCGCCGACCGGCACGACGATAACCGATGCTTCGGGCAAATCTCTGGCGATTTCAAGCCCGATAGTTCCCTGTCCGGCGATAATTTTTTCGTCGTCGAAGGCGTGAACGTATGTATAGCCGTGTTCGTCGCGCAGCTTTTGCGAATACGCCACCGCGTCGTCGAAGGTTTTCCCCTGCATAATCACTTCCGCGCCGAGCGATTTGGTCGCCGTGATTTTCGTCAGAGGCGCGAATTCGGGCAGCACGACCGTCGCTTTGATGTCGTGCATCTGCGCGGCGAGCGCAACGCCCTGCGCGTGATTGCCGGCGGACGCGGTAATCACGCCGCGTTTTTTTTCGGCATCGCTCAAGCGGTGAATTTTGTTATACGCGCCGCGAATTTTGAACGAGCCGCTTTTTTGCAGACACTCGGCTTTCAGATGCGCGCTCGCCCCGATTTCGCGCGAAAGGCGTGCGTCGGCGAGAATCGGTGTCGGAATAATCACGTTTTCCAAAATTTGCCGCGCGTCCTGTATATCGGAAAGTTGAACAGACATATAAAAAGTGGTCAATGCTAAAGGGTAAATGGTAAATCTTAATCAATAATCATAAAGATTTTGCCGCTCATTTACCACTGACCGTTAAGCATTTACCATTGTCCGAAATTGAGTTATATTTAATCAAATCTTTTCGGAGGACAAAAAATGTTTCCACAAACTTTGCTTTTCCAGGTTGAAGCCATCGGAGCGGGTTTCATTTTCTTGCTGTTTATCGGCATCGCTCTTCTGGTCGTCGCTTGGAAAACGATAAAAATCGTGCCGCAGTCAACCGTGATGCTAATCGAACGCCTCGGCAGATTTCACCGCGTCGCGCACAGCGGACTGAATATTATCTACCCGTTTTTTGAAGCTCCGCGCGCCGTCTATTGGTCGAACGTGCGACCGGGAACGACGCAGATTGATATGCGCGAGCAATTCATTGATCTTCCGGCGCAGGCAGTCATCACGCGCGATAACGTGATGATCAGTATTGATTCGGTCGTCTATTGGCAAGTTACCGACGCGGTGAAAGGCGCGTATGAAGTCGCTGATCTGGTCGGCGCGCTCGTTCAATTAACATTTACCGGAATGCGCTCGGTCGTCGGCAAACTGGATTTAGACCACACGCTTTCGTCGCGCGAGCAAATCAACAATGAGCTGCGTCTTATTCTCGACGAAGCCACCGATAAGTGGGGCGTAAAAGTAACGCGCATTGATGTTAAAAATATCACGACACCGGACGAAGTTCGCATCACGATGGAAAAACAGATGACGGCTGAAAGAAATCGCCGCGCATTGGTTTTGCAAGCCGAAGGCGAACGCCAGGCGGCGATTACGCGCGCCGAAGGCGAAAAGCAAGCGGCGATTACCAGAGCGGAAGGCGAAAAGGAATCGGCGATTTTGTCTGCTGAAGGCGCGGCGAATGCCCGTTTGAAAGCCTCGACTGCCGAGGCGCAGGCTATCGCGCAGATTTCGCAAAGTATCGGCGATCCGGCGCAGACTGCGCAGTATTTAATCACGGCGCGTTACATCGAGAGCTTGCGCGATATGACGAAAACCAACAATTCAAAAGTGATTTTTATGCCGATGGAAACGTCTTCGATGCTATCGAGCGTCGGCGCGTTAAAGGAAATGTTCGCCGAAACCGGCGAGAAAAAAGAACCCGTTCAAAATCAGCCGCGCCCGAATCGTTCGCCGCGCGAATTGAGCGAATAAAAGTTTATAGTTGATGAGTTTTTTTGAGGAGAAATTTATGTCAAAGATTTTACAAATTTTAATTTTATCAATCACCGTCGGCGCGATTTTTTATTACAATTCTTCCGCGACAATCGAGGCAAAGGCGAAATCGGTTTTGGATTTCAAAATGCGCGATATTGACGGCAAAGAAGTCGCGCTCAAAAAATACAAAGGCGACGTTCTGTTGCTCGTCAACACGGCGAGCAAATGCGGTTACACGCCGCAATACGAAGGCTTGCAGGCGATTTACGCGAAATACAAAGCGCAGAATTTTGAAGTTTTGGGTTTTCCCGCCAACAATTTCGGCGGGCAGGAACCGGGAACGGAATCTGAGATCAAAGAATTTTGCGAATCGAAATACAAAGTTACGTTTCCGATGTTCGCCAAAATTTCCGTCAAAGGCGAAGACCAAGCCGAGCTTTATAAATTTTTGACATCGAAGGAAACCAATCCGAATTTCGCGGGCGATATTTCGTGGAATTTCAATAAATTCCTCGTCAACCGCAAAGGCGAAATCGTCGCTCGCTTTTCATCGAAAGAAACGCCCGAAAGTGAAACCGTGACGAGCGCGATTGAAAAATACTTGAAAGAAAAAAAATAAATTACAAAAAGCTAATTTTGGACGAAAGGTAAAATAAGCTGACAGCCTGTTTTACCTTTTAATTGCGTAACCACTAAATTAATTATATTAAGCCGGTTTTGAAGAAGCGATTTCCAACCAACGCCAACCGTTCCATTTAAAGGTTTTACCGCAAGTGTAGTCGCCTGTGTTGTTGCAATTTCCTTTGACGATAATCAAATCAACTTCACCGTCGCCGTCGGTGTCAGCCCAATTATCGCCCGCCATCAGTGAAAGAGTATTTTTTTCTTTTCTGACGCAATCTTCCGGCACCAAAGATTTTTCACAGTTTGCCCAAGATTGAATATCCGCCGGAAGAGTCGAAAAAGTTTTTTGTAAGTCGAGCGAGTCTGATTTGTAGTTTTTAATATCCTTTAGCGATTTGACGACCGCGAAAGCCATTCCGTAATTATATGTCGAGGTCGGCGCGTATTTACATTTTTTAATTTTTTCGTCGGCATCCGGCGCAATTGAATCGGCAACGATTTGAGATTGCCAAACCGATTTTCCGAGATAAATCATTTTGGCGGCGACTAAATGTCCCGCGCAGTTGCTTATGCTAACTTCAATTTCGGTTTTCTCCTTCATATCCGGTTGAGTATTATTTGCCGCCTGTCGCCATTTGTCCTCAAACGATACTTTTCCTTCAATTAAATTAACTTCGCCAGTTAAAACGAATCGGTCTTGATTGGCAATAACATTAAAACAGCCTGCCGAAACGATAACTAGAAAGATCATTAAGAACGCGGATTTTAATTGCAGCATAATTTAAAGTTCTCCCTCATGTTCTCCTCTCTGCCCGCCGGGAAAAATGATATGAAGATGATGGTTGTGATCCGGGTAACGAATTACTCTGCCCTTAAATTCGGAGTCATTATAAATTACAGGATCGTTAAAATAAACAATGCCTCTTTCATACAAATTCAAAAACATTTTACTAAGTTCTTGCGTCCACGTCTTTTAAATGGCTTGCTTTGCATTATTTATTCGACAACTTCAAAAAACGCAAATGTTTATGATGTTGCCCGTAGTTTGGTTCGGCTAATTGCAAGGAATAGTTTTTTCAGACGAACCTTCGACCTTACGGCATTCAATCATCTCATATTTAATTTTCTTCATCTGATAATAAACAACATCTTTCATTACTTCCTTGTCGCCATATATATCGCTTATCTTGATTAAATCAAAATCGCTTTTATTAGATTTCGCCAAAAGTTCTACTTGAAATGGAGTTCCGTCCGGGAATCCTAATTCTGCCTCGAATATGCAATCGCTCCATTTTCCATTTTTTGAACTGAAAACATAAAATAAAGGAGTTGATTCGTCGCCATAGACATTCGCAAAAATAATTCGTTCAAGATTTCCGTCGTAACTGAGATCGCGGTCTTCAACGCGAACGTTTATTCTACCAAGCGGATTTCCAAATCGTTTTTCAGCGGTTTCGCCCTGCAAAATATATTCAATTATTTCTTTGGGTTGACGGTTGAGCGCGGATTTTTTCATTTCCTTCTGCTTAAGCTCGCTGACAATGTAATCATTATCATTTAGAGATGAAGGAACAGATGAACTCTCAACCGGTATGTTTTGGGAAAGAATAGTTGACTCAACATTTTTACTGTTGGTCGCTGTACACGCCGCACCGGATAAACCGAGTAAACAGACTAATAAAATTTTATTCATAATTCTTCCATCTCAGTCGGCAAATCACCGGAAAATGAATTGGCAATGTGTTCAATAAAAAATAATTACCATCTTTAACCGTCAAAATTTACTAATACATAGGTAAATTCCATCTGTCCGGCTTGATTACCAGCCAGAATACTTTTTTTGAATTCCTCAAAATCCTCATACTTTAGAGTTTGGCAACCTGCTGACCAGGTATTAAGAGGTCGTCCGGTTTTGTATGCTCGATGGATATACATTGTGCCGCCTTCAAACATTTGCTTCTCGTTTTCTACAAGGTCTTCATCCGCTTGTGTAAAATATCCGTCCTGATTGATGTCCCGCCACACACGCACTCCTTTAGTCGGCTTGAAAACTAATTCGAGAACTTTGTTCTTTGCTGCTGTTGGAACTGAACCAAACTTATAAATGCCCAAAGGAAGCATTCCCAAGTCTTTTTTGCCATCGTTATTGGCATCTTGTCCATCTGCACCTTTACCTTTCCGGTATACCGGCGCGCCTTCTTCCGAATACTGGTATGAAGGGTCGGTGTTAGCATCAAAATACTGAGCGTTCTTGCGACCACCTTCACTGAGCCAAGTCACCAGCATCATATCATCAAAATTCCCTCTCGGAACATCTTTTGTGGCAGGCGTGAAGTGACGAACAGCCAGCACATTGCGCCATTCCGCTCTGGTTTCCACTAAAGCTCCGACAGCAGTAAATTTTCTGGCGACCAGATCATATACATCATCCACGTTATCTGAAAAATTATTGGAAAAACTGACGAAACGGGCAGTACGAATAAATTGAAAAACACTCATTTTGAAACCCTCCTAAGAATTTTTCGGAGATTTTAATCCTGAAATAATTTCTTGCGATTATTACCATACCAATTCAGCGCGAGAAAGCACCGAAACAATTATTGACGGCATTAAGCAAAGCGTTGCCTTCTTTATATTTTGCGAAATTAAGTAATGCAGCATCGCCTAAAAACTCGACCATTTTCATACCTGCGTAAAAACGGTCTGTTGTATCAGACAAGACATCGAAAACTTTTACGACGACATTCATCCGGCTAAATGCCTGCCGAGCTAAATCTTCTCCTAAGGAATCTGTCATAACAGTTCCGTTAAGTTTATGACGGTTAATAAATGTTTGAGCATCTGCGGTGTAATCCATAAGACACATTTCTCCCTTGAAAACTTTTTGCAGTCTCCGCGTGAATGATGGGGCATTCAGTGGTTTTGAAATTAAGAAATATGTGCGTCTATTTTAGAAATCGTAATTACGAGCCGTCTCAAAAAAACAGATTCTAGCTGATAAATGTGAAATCGGCTTAATCATAGCCGACAATTACATTAAAATCAATCTTTAGTTTTCTGAGGTTTTAAATCAGCCGCGAGACATCAAAAAGTTTTGCGCCTAAAATCAAGAGTTTTCAATCTTTTCACCCGTTTTTGCAAGTTATTATCTGTTCGTCGCTGAATATATGGCGATGAATGGAGAATCAGGAATTCATAAATTTTTTACAACCGACAACTGAATATATTGAACCCGTTCTTTGCAGACGGCTTTCGTAAATGACGAGTTCCGACGCTTCAAAAGCAGGTGAAACAAATTCGTTTCGCAGATGTTTTTCAATCAGCGTTTGCGAAAAGCGCGGCTCGCGTAAACGCGCGATTGTCAGATGCGGTTTGAAGGTTCGCGCTTCTTTCGGAAAATTTCGCCGTGCGCATTCTTCTTCAAATCGTTTGTTTAAACGTAACAAATTTCCCGCGTCGTCTTTTACGCCGAGCCACAAAACTCTGGCGTTTCGCGCCGACGGAAACGCGCCCGTGCCGACGATTTGCAAATCGAAATTCGTGAACGCGCGCGCCGTTTGCGCGGCGGCTTCGATTATTTTTTCTAAATTCTTTTCTGCAACATCGCCGAAAAATTTCAGCGTCAGATGCAGCTTTTCCGCTCGTTCCCAACCGACGCGAATCTGCGGAAATTCCCCGCGTAAATCTTCGATATAATTTGAAATCAATCGCCGCGCTTCGTCGGAAACATCCGCGGCTGTGAAAATTCTTTTCATAAGATTTTATGCGAAGCAACAGCATAAACAACGCGCCGGTCGGAGCGCGGACGGCTCGTCCGCCAACGGAGCGGAAGCGACGTTGTTCGATTATTATCGAGCGGCTCGACGACTACGGTATGTCTCGCGCCGCCTGCGCTCGAATGCGGACGAGCCGTCCGCGCTCCTTCTCGTGCAATTTTTGAATCAGAAGCCGAATTTTACTCGTATTTATCCGCAGATAGATTTTCTGATAAAATTGCCAATAATGAAATTCGTAAAAATTCTTTTCGCCGTTTTTATCATCTTACTGCTCGCCGTCGGCGGCGTTTCGTATTGGATTTACAAAACGATGAACGCGCCGCACCAGCACGACAAGGTTGGCAAATACATTCAAATTCCGAAGGGCGCGACGACCAACGAAATCATCAATACGCTCGCCGCCGAAAATATTCTGCCCGGCGAATTGCCCGTGCAGATTTATCTGCGCTCGTTCGGCGACGCGGGCAAGATTCAGGCGGGCGAATATCAATTCGATTCGCCGATCACGCCGCTTCAGGTTTTAAAGGAACTCGAAAAAGGCGAAGAGCGCACGAATAAATTGACGATTCCCGAAGGCTTCACGCGCTTTGACATCGCCAAACGTCTCGCCGAAAAATTTCCGCAGAATCCGCCGACGGACGACAAAGCGATTTTGAATTTGATGGACGACGTTTCGCTGATTAAAGACTTTGACCCGGCGGCGAAAAATCTCGAAGGTTATATGTTTCCGACGACCTATAACGTTGCCAAAGATGCCACGCCGAAACAGATTATCCGAATGATGGTCGAGCAATTCAAAAAAACGTGGAAGCCCGAATGGAACGAGCGCGCCAAACAGCTCGGCAGAACGCCGCACGAAATCGTGACCATCGCGTCGCTCGTCGAAACCGAATCGAGAATCGAATCGGAACGCCCCGTCGTCGCGTCGGTCATTTACAACCGCCTTGCGAAAAACATTCCGCTTGGCATAGACCAGACGGCGGTTTACGTCGCCAAAATGCAAAACCGTTGGGACGGCACGATTCACAAAAGCGATTTGGAAAACGATTCGCCGTATAACACTAGACGCTTCGGCGGCATTCCACCCGGCGCGATTTCTTCCGTCTCGGAAAGCGCGTTGAAAGCCGCGCTCAATCCGGCGCAGACCGATTATATTTTCTACGTTCTCGACGTCACGAAAACCGACGGCACATCGGTCTTTTTCAACAACGCCGCCGAATTTGAACGCGCTAAAGCCGCTTATCAGGTTTGGCTCGAACAGCAAAGAAATAAATGATTGACCCTTATTTTTATTGCATCTACAATGAAATATGAATGGGACGAAAACAAGCGATTAGTAAATTTGCAGCGGCACGGGATTGATTTCGCGGACGTTTGGCAAGTTTTTGAAAACGAGACGGCGACGGAAATTGATGACCGCTTTGATTATGGGAAAATTCGATATTTAACGTTAGGTTTGTTATTCGGCGAAGTAATAGCTGTTTCGCACCTCGAAACGGATCAACTTATTAGAATCATTTCAGTTAGAAAGGCGATAAAATATGAGCAAGACAAATACTTTAGAGAAATTCGGAACTGATGTTGAGCGGCTGCGAAATATGAAGGAAGAAGACATTGATTTTTCCGACATTCCGCCCATTACGGAAGATATGTTCAAAAATTCTTTGGTGCGAAAAAGCTTCAAGCCGATTCCGAAAAAAATGGAAAAAGAAATTTTGATTGATAAAGATATTATCGAATTCTTTAAAGCGCAGGAACGCGATTATCAAACGAAAATCAACCAGCTTCTACGGGCGTATATGGAAGTTCAGCAGGCGAAATAAATATGCAAAATGATAACCGCCGAATTTTACTCTCACCGTTATTTTTGCTCGGACTATTTGTTCTCCTGTTCAATGATTTCATTTTAAAAGTGCAATTTCACAATTTTCTCACCGGCAAACTTTCCGATTTCGCCGGACTTTTCGTTTTCGCGCTTTTTTGGACGGCTTTTTTTCCGAAGTTAAAACCGTTTATTTTTGCGTTTATCGTTGCTTTTTTCACGTTTTGGAAATCGCCGTTTGCGGGCGGATTTATTGATTGGTGGAATTCTACAGGATTTTTCGGTATCGGTCGAACAGTTGATTATAGCGATTTGATTGCGTTTTTGATTTTGCCGCCGGCTTGGATTTACGGCGAAATATATGAACCGATCCGCCTGCCGAAGTTTTCACGAAATTTCGCGCTGACGGCGATTGCGCTCGTTTCCGTCTTCGCGTTCACGGCGACTTCGCCGCCCAGAGAAAATTATTATTTTGAGGAATTTAATGAAACTTACAAGATCGAAAAAACGCCCGTTGAAATTCTTAAGAAGTTGCAGGACTTTGAAACGGACGAATTTTACGAACAAAAAAATCAGAATCAAAATGAAATAACCGTCGGACTTAAACTCAAAGAAAAGTTTTGCGAAAATACGCCGTATGCCAGCTTCCATCTATCGAAAGATGCGAACGGTTCACAAATCAAACTGAACAGCATTAATTACGAGTGCAAGGAAAAATCCTCTGAAAATACCAATAAAAATCCTCTGGATCGGGAAAAGCTGAAAGCCGCATTTGAAAATGAAGTCCTGGTATTTTTAAGGAATTAGTCGGCTGATTGCGGAACTTTTGAAAAATTTCGGTGTCTAATTTGTGAAAGGAGATTTTGCGATGCCGAAGTTTTTAGTTTCTACCGTTGAACGCCGTTTGATGCTTTTATTAGTGATTCTTATGACCTGCACTTATTATTCGAATCTCGAAAATAAGGCGGTCGAAAATTACAATCAAAGCGTAAAATATGAGCAGGAAAGAAAAAGAGAATCGGCAAATAATCCCGCTCAAAAAGATTCAATTTCCTTCGGTTTTTCAAATTGTTATTATGATTATTCTTTCTGGTATCTGCTTTACGGACTTCAATTTTTTACCAATCCGCTCGCCTGTTTTTTGCTGAGAAAAGGTACTTTCAAAAGATTTTTTGCGGCTCTGTTGTTCAATTTCGTTACGTTTTTCTGTTTTCTTTTTTGGTTTTACAAATCTTTCACGCTTTACAAATCTATCGGGCAATTGCCTGAGCGAACCGAATCATTCAATCAATTTATTTTATACGATTCAACTAAAACAGAATTTGTTTTGTTTATTTTCGTCGGCATTTGTTTCGTCGTTCAAAGCTTCGTTTTGCCGCGTTTTGTCGTAGAGAAATTTCAGGCTAAAATTTCTCTTAAATGATAAAACTTCTTGCCTTAGACCTCGACGGAACTTTATTAAATTCGCGCGGCGAAATTTCCGAACAAAATATCGAAGCGATTCAACGAGCCGAAAGCGCGGGCGTTCTAGTGACGATTGCGACGGGCAGGCGTTTTCGGGACGCTTTGCCAATCGCTTTTCAGTTGCAATTAAACGCTCCCATCGTTTGTCACAACGGCGCGCTTTTGAAATACGCCGAATCTTTGGAAACGGTCGCGGTTTCGACGATTCCGCACGAAACGGTTTTTGAAATTCTGCGCGTCGGCAAAAAGTTCGGCGGCAACGCGCTCGTTTCCGCCGATCCGATTGGCAAAGGCGTTTTGCTTTACGACGCGATTTCCGAAGAAAATATTCCGCTGCAAAAATACGTCGCGTGGGCGAAACGTCTGCACGGCGCGGATGCCGAAGAATCTGTTCGGCGCGTCGAAAATCTGGAGAAAATCGTCGAAGATTTTGAAACGGTTCACGTTTCTTTTTCCGGCGCGTGCCAGCCGATGGCACATTTGGAAATGATTCTGCGCGACGAATTAAAAGATTCGGCGATGATTTTGACGACTCAATATCCGAAATTAAATTTCACTCTGATTGACGTTTTGCCGCCCGACGCATCGAAAGGCATCGGCGTTGAAAAGCTCGCGCGGCTGAATAATTTGACGGCGGAAAACGTGATGACGATGGGCGATAATTTTAACGATTTGGAAATGCTCGAATACGCCGGAACGCCCGTCGTGATGGGCAACGCCGCGCCCGAACTGTTGGAGAATCCGAAATATCATCAAACTTTATCGAACGACGAAAGCGGTGTAGCATTGGCGATAGAGAAATTTATTTTGGGAGCTTGAAAAAACGATGGGCGAAGTTCGAGTGAAAGTAAAATTGACGAATGCGATTGATGAAGGTTTGGCGAGACGCGGCAAAATCAGCGAAAGCGAAATCAGACATTACGAAGCCGACGCACTCGTTGATACGGGCGCGGTTTCTTCGGTCGTTCCGCAAAATGTTGTGGAACAACTCGGTGTTTTACCGATTGGAACGCGGGTCGCGGAATATGCTGGCGGAAGCAAAGACAGCGTTAATCTGACCGAACCGATAACTTTCAATATCATCGGCAGAATCACAACCGAAAACGCGATGGTTTTAGGCGACGAAGTGATTATCGGACAAACCGTCCTGAAAGTAATTGATATGCTGGTTGATTACAACAATCAGAAATTAATTCCAAATCCCGCGCATCCCGATCAGCCGGTCGTTAAGATAAAATGATTTTCACTTTAAAGAAAAACGCGGTTGGCTAACTCGAACCGGAAATTGTTAAAATAATCGAACGGAAAGCATTTATAAAAGGCAATAAACAATAAATTTACAGGAGATTTCAATGGCAAACAGAATTGCGACGATTCAAACGAATATGGGCATTATCAAATTTGAACTGCTCGAAGAAGACGCGCCGAAAACGACGGAAAATTTTCGTCTGCTGGCGGAGCGCAATTATTACGACGGCGTGATTTTTCACCGCGTGATTAAAAATTTTATGGTTCAGGGCGGCGACCCGCTGGGCGAAGGCTACGGCGGCGAGTCGGCGTGGGGTGGAAAATTCGACGACGAGATTGACAAAAATTCCGCGCTTTATCAAGGACCATACAACAAAGGCACGGTGGCGATGGCGAACGCCGGACCGAACACGAACGGCTCGCAGTTTTTTATCATGCATTTCGATTACCCTTTGCCGCCGCTTTATACGAAATTCGGCAGAGTCATCGAAGGTCAGCAGGTCGTTGACG
The DNA here is from genome assembly GCA_964237235.1 of uncultured Pyrinomonadaceae bacterium. GTDB lineage: Bacteria > Acidobacteriota > Blastocatellia > Pyrinomonadales > Pyrinomonadaceae. The sequence continues at coordinate 2,062 of CAXSGY010000010.1, read as the reverse complement.
AAATCGCCGAAGTCGCCGTAAACGACCGCGACAAACCGATTGAACCAATTGTGATGGACAGAGTAACAGTTGAGGAAAGTTAAAAAGCGGAAAAGTGAAAATGTGAAAATGTCATCTTGAAAATTTACTTTTGATTTGAAAATTAACTTTTCGCCCTTTTCACATTTTCACTTTTTCACTTTGTTTATGAGAGCGGTTATCCAAAGAGTTTCACGCGCGAAGGTTTCAGTCGGAGAAAAAATCGTCGGCGAAATTGGCAGAGGAATTTTGGTTCTGCTCGGCGTGGCGGACGAAGATTCGGAAACGGACGCGATTTATCTAATCGAAAAAATCGTCAATTTACGCATCTTTGAAGACGCGACGGAAAAGATGAATTTATCGCTCGCTGACATCAAAGGCGAATTGCTCGTCGTTTCGCAATTCACGCTCTGCGGCGACGCGCGCAGAGGTCGCCGACCTTCTTTTATTAAAGCCGCCGCGCCGGAAAAGGCGAACGCGCTTTATGAATTTTTTACGGCGGAAGCCCGCAAGCAAATCGCACGCGTCGCCACCGGACAATTTCAGACGATGATGGATGTCGAACTCGTCAACGACGGTCCGGTCACGATTCTGCTCGACAGCCGAAAACTTTTTTGAAACTAACTTTTAAAATTATTTATGAGCAAAAAAAACTTCTTTCTAATCGCCGTTTTTTCACTCGCGCTTTTTTCTGCCTGCGACCAAAAATCGAATACGAATAATGCGAATAAACCGTCGAACGCCGTTATCAAAACGGGTGTCGCGCCCGTCGCCGACAACGAAGTCGCCGTTATCGAAATGGAAAACGCGGCGGCTTACGGCACGATTAAAATCGAGCTTTACTCAAACATCGCGCCGAAAATGGTCGCCCGTTTCAAAGAATTGGCGAAGGAAGGCGTTTACAACGGCACGACCTTTCACCGCGTCAATATGGATGTCATTCAAGGCGGCGATCCGAATTCAAAGGATAACGATCCGAACAATGACGGAATGGGACAATCCGACAAACCGAATGTTCCCGCCGAGTTTTCCGATTTGCCGTTCGACACCGGATTCGTCGGCGCGGCGCGCGGAATGGACAACGATTCGGCTAATTCACAATTTTTTATAATGCTTCGCCGACAGCCCGGTTTCGACCGTCGCTACACGATTTTCGGCAAGGTCATTGAGGGAATGAACAACGTCCGCACGATTTCGGGCGTAAATCCGAAACAAGGTGAACGACCGATTGATAATATTGTCGTGAAAAGCGTGACGATTCAACCGAAATAAATTTTATGATATTTTAATATTTTGCGCTCGCGTAGCTCAGTGGATTAGAGCGTCCGTCTCCGAAGCGGAAGGTCGCAGGTTCGAATCCTGCCGCGAGTATTTTTTCGCTTCTATAAAGTCTCAACAATTAAACAAAAACTAACTTTTTGAGATGCGAACCGTTTTGATTTGCCGGGATAGATGCGTATAAATTTTAACAAATTATGTTAATCCAAATCAAAAAGTCAAATTTGTGTTTAATTTTTTGACAGCCGTCAACTCTTTAAAAAAAATCCGAGATTTTGTCGCACAAAATTAAAATCTCTATTGTTTGCTTATAAATAATTATAAGGTCGGCTTAAAAGTTTCGGCGCAAAATATTTTTTCTTTTTTAGCGTGGTTTTATTTTTGTTAAACCTGATTAACAGATGCTGGGATAATTTTGTAAAAAACACAAAATTATTTTTAGAATTTTCAAAAATACTTATCCTTTACGACTATAAAGAACTATCGTAACGACCGATTTGTCGCTTTCAATAGGTTTGCGACAATAAAATAATAGGAGAAATGAATGAAAGGACTGCTGTCTTGAGTTACGGCAACCTTTCCAATGCCGCGACAGATTTAATTCACGAAGGGCAATGTGACTCATACAAATGCGGTCATTCATATTTCCAAATTAATTTCATTCAAACAGAAGCTCTTTTCCCCGTAGAGCGTCTGTTAGTAAGCGAAGACAGGAGAATACAAAAATAAATGAAAACGAATAATCGAATTTATCTGACGAGTATGC
>CAXSGY010000009.1:0-173622 GCA_964237235.1 uncultured Pyrinomonadaceae bacterium | reverse complement strand
CGTTCAAATCAAAAAATGCCGGTTTGAGAGTGAGAGTTTTCTGTGCAGATTTTTTTAGATGTTTAAGATATGCTCCATAAACACTCGCCGTGTTTGCTACTGCGTCAGCGTTTTCAAGTAAACTTGTCAATAAAAAATAGTACTGATTTTCGTTTATTCGTTCGGCAATTTTCCACGCCTCAATTTTCTGTCGAATCGCGTCAATTTTTTTGCCGTTTCCATCACTGAAATATTGTCGCCCGCTTCCGCTTCCAGAACAATAATTTTTATAAATAAAACCTTCAACGCCTTCGAGATTGTCTAATTCATTAACGAATCCGCTCCATTCGATTTCTTCGTGGTTGCCGATATAATTTTGATTCAAGATATAACTATAATATTCAATATCATTGGCAATTATCTTCCTCGATTCAGTTTTAAAACTTCGCCCGATTGCTCCAGTTCCCGCAAACAAATCGCAGAAAACTTTATCATTCATTCGTCCGACAACTTTTTCGATTTCGGATTTAATGAATTTTGAAAGTTTGTGTTTTGAGCCGATGTAGTTCACTTCTCTTTGTCCTTTTCCTTTATTAGTTCAATGGGACTTACTTCAAGAAATTCTGCTAGTTCAATAATATTGCTTTTAATCGGCTCAAACTTTTCCGACAGAATATTTGAAAGTTGTGTCGAAGAAATTCCTAATGCTTCTGCCAGTTCTTTGAAAGTTACAATTTCCTTTTTCGCCATTAATTCTATGACTTTCGCTTTGTTTACTATTGGCATATTAATCATTATCAAAAATAAAAGCAAGTTTATTATGAATTATCTTTAAGTATTTTATGAATTAGTGGCAATTTTGTTTAACTCTTCACGCCATTTATACGGATCATACCAAAAACAACCGACACAACCTTTTTCATCGTGCGGTTCGGTCATCCAATTTTCATCGCCTTCATACCAAAAATAAATGCCGGGAAAGTTTCCGCGTTGATTGGTTTTGACGCACCGCTCACAATTTCTCGATTTCAAAAGATTATTACTTCGCGTCAGCAAGATAAATTTAGCAATTAGTTCTTTATCTGTTGAATTCTCATTATCTTTTTCATCAACGTTCCAACGAATTTGCGGAAATTTATGGTCAACTTCAAGCAGATTTCCGGCTAATTGTCTTAGCCAAAGGGCTTCTTCATATTTGAGTAGAATTTTGATTTTAGTTGCTAATTTGGTTGAAATGCCAGATCGTGCGCTTGTATTTAAGTTTCGCTCAAGTGTTGCAAGTTGCCTGTGAACTGTCGTTGCATTGCAGTTCGCGCAAGTTTTTCTAATGTCATATCTTCCGCTTCCAGGCGCAGTTTCAGCAAATTGTAATCCGTAAGCATCACGCCAAGTTTGCCAGGTTTTCGCTTGACTCGATTTCAATTCACAACGAGTGCAGTGCGCCTGTAAATCTTTCATTACTTCGTAATCGTTGTAGGAGGTTGTGTTTAGTTTGAAAGGATTCATAAATTAAAAACGGAAAATGACTGTCTAGCTTTTAATAATTTGAATATTGAGATTATTTGATTCAAGCCAGGTTCAGTTATATAGCAAAATTACAAAGCAATTTATTGTATGTCTATTATTTTGATTATTTTTATACGCAAACGTAATTTCCAAAGTCTGTTCTAAATTGGTCTTATGTATTATTTCTTCGATTCTTTCAAAAGGCACATTTTCGTCTAAATAAACAACCAATAATCTATTATCCGTGCCAAATCTTCCTTCATCTTGATATGTATACAAATATTCGGCGACTATTTCAGGATGTTCAATCGCATAATTTTTCCAATCTTCCCCAAAATCTCGCTGAAATTCACCTGTCGGACTTTTTGATATCTTTTGGTCAAAAGAAACTCCATTAATGAAAAGATCTACGAGCCTTCTGTGACCTAATGTTGGGATGACATTATCATTTTTTTCAAATACTAAAGTTTCGATAAAATCATTTCTAACAGTATTAATTTCCTTAATTCTTCTGTAACTTACCGCGGCAGATTTTACTAAATTGTCTTTTTCGTTTCTTGGTAAATCTTTCGTATTTATACTTTGAACGAATGCATCAAATTTTCCTTGCGAAAATTCCCATCTAAAATCTCCAAGATTAATGTTATTCCATTCCCCACGCAAAATATTCATTGTTTCATATGAGTCTTTACCTGATTTATATTTTTCTGTGGCTTTGAAAAGTTCTCTTATTATCTGTGTTCCTATTTCAAAATCCCACTGTTCAGTAATTTTTGACCATACTTCGTTTGCTGAATTAAAAGAAATAACCTCATTCCCTTTATTATTTCCACGTTTGATTATTTTAGTGGGCAAGTCGAATTTTTTTGCTTTTTGCAGTTCCAAAAGAAAGGCAATTGCTTTTTCTGTATTGCCAAAAATCTTTTTGGCGGCTTCCGGTGAAAGATTTGTCAATATGTCCATAAGCAAAATTTAAAATTCCTTTTTAAAGACAAAAATGTATTCGTGTTTAAAAATAAAATAATCGCTGTTCAAAGCGCGATACTTCCAAATATTATTTTGACCAATTTTACCGCGATTGCCTTCGATGTTTTTAACGACAATTCCTTTTAGTTTTACAGCGAAATGACGTTTAATCATATCCATACAATAAAAAGCCAGCGGCAAAACCTCGCCGTTTTTGTAAACATCGCCGACCACGATGGCAAAATATCTGTGTTTGTCGAGATATTTTAAAGAATTTTCGCAGACAATTTTAAACTTGCCGATGAAATCTTTGAGATTGCCGATCTGCGATAAATCATTTTCGTCATCCGTAAATTTCACAATGTCTAAATACGGCGGGTGCATTAAAACAAATTGCACATTTTTGACGGATAACATTTCAAAAGCCTGCTTGATATTCAAACTCACTTTTCCGGCATCAAGCGAATTGCATTCTTCAATAAAATATTCGCTTCCAACTCCGATTTTTTGCCGAACGTAATCAACGATTTTCGGATTTATATCAAGACCGACATATTTTCTGCTCAAACTTTCACATTCAAAAAGCGTCGTGCCGCTTCCCATAAACGGCTCGAAAACAGTTTCATCTTTTTTTGTGAAACGTCTGATTAACTGATTCGGAATTTGCGGAACAAAATTGCCGTGATAGATATTTGAATGTTTTCCGCTTTTGTCGCGTTCAGATATGAGCCACAACGAATCAGTATTGATGTCACAATACTTCCAACTTTCAATATCCAAATCGTTGTGTTTCATACCAATTTTGAGCAAGATTCAATATCCTAACTCTAATGATGTTCGTGTCTGTTTTCAGGCAAATTTCCGTGATAAATTTCAGAACCTGTTTCAACAAATTCCTTCGCCTTTTCCGCCATTCCGACGGCTAAGGCTTTTTCGGCTTCGATGTTTTCCTGCGCGGCGTATTCGCGGACTTCCTGCGTGATTTTCATCGAGCAGAAATGCGGACCGCACATCGAGCAGAAATGGGCGAGTTTTGCGCCTTCCGCCGGGAGCGTTTCGTCGTGGTATTCGCGGGCGACTTCCGGGTCTAAGGCGAGATTGAACTGATCTTCCCAGCGAAATTCAAAACGCGCTTTTGAGAGGGCATTGTCGCGGATTTGCGCCGCCGGATGACCTTTTGCCAAATCCGCCGCGTGCGCCGCGAGCTTGTAAGTTATCACGCCTTCTTTGACATCTTTCTTGTTGGGCAGACCGAGATGTTCCTTCGGTGTAACGTAGCAGAGCATCGCACAGCCGAACCAGCCGATCATCGCCGCGCCGATGCCGCTCGTGATGTGGTCGTAACCCGGCGCGATGTCGGTCGTTAAAGGTCCGAGCGTGTAAAACGGAGCTTCGCCGCAGACTTCGAGCTGTTTGTCCATATTCTCTTTGATGAGGTGCATCGGAACGTGTCCGGGACCTTCGATCATCGTCTGCACGTCGAATTCCCACGCAATGCGCGTCAATTCGCCGAGCGTTTCGAGTTCGGCAAACTGCGCTTCGTCGTTCGCGTCGGCAATCGAGCCGGGACGCAAACCGTCGCCCAAACTGAACGAAACGTCATACGCCTGCATAATCTCGCAAATCTCTCTAAACCTTGTGTATAAAAAACTTTCCTCGTGATGCGCGAGACACCATTTTGCCATAATAGAACCGCCGCGCGAGACAATTCCCGTCGTCCGTTTCGCCGTCATCGGAATATACGGCAGGCGCACGCCCGCGTGAATCGTGAAATAATCAACGCCCTGTTCCGCCTGTTCGATCAAAGTGTCGCGGTAAATTTCCCACGTCAAATCTTCGGCTTTGCCGTTGACTTTTTCGAGTGCCTGATAAATCGGCACAGTTCCGATTGGAACGGGCGAATTTCGCAAAATCCATTCGCGCGTGGCATGAATATTTTTGCCCGTTGACAAATCCATCACCGTATCCGCGCCCCACAAAGTTGACCAGCGCATTTTTTCGACTTCTTCTTCGATTGACGATGCAATCGCCGAATTTCCAATATTCGCATTTATTTTCACCAGAAAATTGCGCCCAATCGCCATCGGCTCAGATTCGGGATGATTGATATTCGCCGGAATAATCGCCCGCCCGCGAGCGACTTCATCGCGGACGAATTCGGGTGTCACAAACTTCGGCAAAGCCGCGCCGAACGATTCGCCCTGATGCTGATGATAAAGCGAATCGCGCTCGTTTTCGCGTCCGGCGGCAAGCGTTTCAAACGCGATCTGCCGCCCCAGATTTTCACGAATCGCCACATATTCCATTTCCGGCGTGATAATTCCTTTTCGCGCGTAATGTATCTGCGTGACATTCGCGCGCGCCTTCGCCCGCAAAGGCGCGCGTTTCAAACCCGGAAATTCTTCGAGTTTGCCGCTGTCTTTAATCTTGGCGACATCTTCCGCGCCTTTCGTTAAATAACCGTTATCCTGCGGCGTAATCGTCCGACCTTCATATTCCTCGACATCGCCGCGACTCGTAATCCATTCGCGCCGAAGCTGCGGCAAACCTTCGCGCACATCGCATTTCTCGCGCGGATCAGTCCACACGCCGCTCGTATCATAAATGCGCACCGGCGGATTTTCTTCGATCTCGTCATTCATATTTCGTGACGCGCTCAAAGCGATTTCACGAAACGGCACTCTCAAATTATGCTTGTTCTGATTGACGGTATTGCCATTGGTTTCAATGTAGATTTTTTGCGAACTCGGCAACGCAACTTCGTCGCATGTTTTTTCTTTTAATTCTTTGCTTTCTTTCATTTTATTTCTCCCTTCGTCGGTATTATCCGCATCAGGTTCAAAGGATTATGTCCGTTGCAGACAAATCTCAGCTATTCGTATAGCTCTCCTGAAAACTTTTGCTTTTATAATTTATCAAATCACGGTTCGATAAACTATCTTCCGAGATTCTAAAACTTCGCAATTTGGCGAGGCTCTTTTATTTCAGTAAAGTTAGATTTGAATTTATGAATATCCTTTCACTTGAAAATGTTTCTAAAAATTACGGCATCAAACCGCTTTTTGAAAATGTCACGCTCGGTTTTGAAGACACGAACAAGATCGGCATCATCGGCGCAAATGGTTCGGGCAAGACGACTTTTCTGCGCGTTATTGCCGGCACGGAAACGCCCGACACCGGAAATATCGTTCGCGCCAATAGTAAAACGCTTGCCTTTTTAGAACAAAATCCACAGTTCGACGATGAAAAAACCGTTCTTGAAACGATCTTTGCGACGAGCGACGGTGTGATGAAAACAATCCGCGATTATGAAAATGCGTGTCACGAATTGGCGATCAATTATTCGGATGAGAAACTCGAAAAAGTTTCGCGGCTTCAACACGAACTCGAAATAAACGGCGGATGGGAAATCGAGACGAATGCGAAAACAGTTCTCACAAAACTTGGAATTACAGACACTTCTCTAAAAATGAAAATGCTTTCGGGCGGACAAAGAAAGCGCGTCGCGCTCGCGCACGAACTAATCGTCAAACCCGATATTTTAATTCTGGACGAACCGACCAATCATCTCGACGCGGACACTATCGAATGGCTCGAAGATTATCTGAAACGCTACACGGGCGCACTGCTTCTCGTGACGCACGACCGTTATTTTCTCGACCGCGTAACTAATAGAATTTTTGAAATTGATCGCGGCGCGATTCAATCTTTCGGCGGAAATTATGCGTATTATCTGGAGAAAAAAGAAGAACAGGAAACGCTTCGCACCGTCGAAGGTCATAAACGCGAACAGCTTATCAAAAAAGAACTCGCGTGGCTGCGGCGCGGCGCAAAGGCGCGAACCCGAAAATCGAAACACCGCATCAACGCCGCTTACGATTTGATGGCACAGCCGAAGGACAAAGCGAAATCGGAAATTGATATTGCCATCGGCTCAAAACGCCTGGGAACGAAAATTATCGAACTCGAAAACATTTCAAAATCCTACGGCGGGAAAATGTTGATCGAAGATTTTTCTTACCTCGTTAAACGCGACGACCGCATCGGCATCATCGGCAAAAACGGTTCGGGCAAAACGACTCTTTTGGAAATTATCACGAGGCGAATCAAACCCGATTCGGGCGAAATCGAAATCGGACAGACCGTTCATATCGGCTATTACGATCAGGAAAGCCGCGCGCTTAATGAAGAACAGCGCGTTATTGATTACATCAAAGAAATCGCCGAATATGTGACGACGATTGACGGAAATCAAATTACCGCGTCACAGATGCTCGAAAAATTTCTCTTTCAAACGGCGGCGCAATATTCATTCATCGGCAATCTGTCGGGCGGCGAACGGCGCAGGCTTTATCTTTTGCGAATTTTAATGGCACAGCCGAATATTTTGCTTTTAGATGAACCGACCAACGATCTCGACATCCCGACGCTCATCGCGCTCGAAGAATATTTGGACGATTTTCCCGGCGCACTCGTTGTCGTCAGCCACGACCGCTATTTTCTCGACCGAACGATTGACAGCGTTTTCAAATTCGACGGCGAAGGCAATGTGCGCGAATTCGCAGGCGATTATTCGGCATATGTAGAAATTATCGAACGCGAAGAAGCCGAAAACAAAGAGGCGAAAACGGAAAACACCGCAACGCTAACGTCAGCACAGTCGCAAAACTCACCGCCTGAAAAACCGACAAACACAAAACTCTCATTTAAGGAAAAACGCGAACTCGACGCGCTCGAATTGGAAATTCCCGAAATTGAAAAACGCCTCGCCGAAATCGAAAACGAACTTGTCCGATTTGCCACCGACGCATACAAACTAAACGAACTCGTTACCGAACAACAAAAACTAAATGCCGACCTCGAACAATCAATCGAACGCTGGGCGAAACTCGCCGAAAAAGCCAATTTGTGAAACACAAAGAGTCTTGGAGGCTAAAATAAATACAATCATTCTTCAAAAATAATCCACCCGACTTTTCCGTCTTTGTTCATCCGAAAATTGTAATAAACGGTTTTGTTTGCCAACGTCATTTTGTAGCGTGAAAACTCGAAAGCCGCCGCGTCAAGAACGAAATGATCGGCGGTGATTTTTTCGTTGCCGAGATAAGCGAAGGATTTCATTTGTTTGAGATTTTCGGCGACTTGCTGGCGAAAATTGTCGCTGACTTTTGAGGCGAAATTTGTTGATAGAATTTCGGGAGTTTTTTTATCGGCGATGTCTTTGAGAATTTGTAAGTAAGTTTGCGTTTGATTCGGAACTGCGTCCGGCGTTTCTTTCAGTCCGCCGACGAATGATGCGGGAACGTAAATATTTGCCACTCGTTTAGCGATATATTCCGCGCCGAAACCGCCGTCTTCGAGATTGCCGATAACGGCGACCGTTACTTTTTCCTGCGGATAATAGCGCACGATACTGCCGAAACCGCCGACGGTCGAACCGAAATGCTGAATCACTTTATGCCCGTTAAACGAATCGATGAAAAAGGCGAAACCGTGCGCGACGGTTCTGCCGTCGTTTAGTTTCGCGGGCTGCAGCATCTGCGCCAAGCTCGTTGGTTTGACCACTCGATTTTGCAAAACGGCTTCCCACCAACCGGCTAAATCCGTCGCGTTTGCCAGAATGCCGCCGCTTGCCGCGATCACTTTCGGGCGAAACGGCTCGCCGTTTTCCCATTTGTCATTGCGCCATTCATAACCCGTCGCCCGGTTCGGGACGACATCCGCCTGATGTTTGAAACGAATCGTCGGAAAATTCAGAGGCTTGATAATTCTTTCCGTCACGAAATCTTCATACGATTCTCCGCTTGCCCGTTCAACGATAATTCCGACGAGCGGCAGATTCGTGTTTGAATAACTCCAATTATCCTTCGGCTGAAACAGCAATGGAAAGTCCTTGACCAAATCAATAAATTCTTTCGCCGAATACTCGCGGCGATACGAAAAATCTTTGATTTCCGTCCAGTCCTTCAACCCCGAAGTGTGATTCAGCAAATCTCTCACCGTGATCTTTTGCCAGATTTCGGGCGCATTAGCAGGCAGATATTTTCTGATCGAATCATCGAGATTTACTTTGCCGTCTTCGACCAGCAGCATCAGGGCTTCGGATGCAAACTGTTTGGAAATTGAACCGATTTCGTAAACAGTGTCCTTCGTCGCCGGAGATTGCAGCTCCAAATTTGCGAACCCGTAACCCGTCGCTTTGATAATTTTTCCGTCGCGCAAGACGGTAATCGAAAGTCCCGGAATATGCCGGTTTTTGATTTCCGCGCGAATAAAATCATCTAATCCGTCCGCCCGCGCCGTCGCTGCCGAAAACAGAAACGCCAGTAAAACAACCATGTAAATTTTGAAGATTTTCTTCATACATTGCACCTCACACGTTTTATCAATTACAGATTTCAGTCCACATTTTCGCACAAACTTGGAACTAATCTTGCATCACTAAACTATTCACGATTAAGCGGTTAATCAATTTTCGTCGCGCTTTGCACGGCTTCGGCGAGCGTCGGATGAATGTGTACGGAATCGCGCAAAATTTTGTATGAAACATCGGCGTTCATCAAATCAACGTATTCGTGGACGAGTTCCGCGCCTTCGTTCGCCAAGACCGCCGCGCCGAGAATTTTTTCGGTCGCCGCGTCAACGACGATTTTGATAAAACCCACGCTCTCGCCGATTTCCCGCGCCTTTCCGTTGCCTTTCATTTCAAAAAAACCGAGCTTGATTTTTTTGTATTTTTCGCGCGCTTCGGTTTCGGTCAAGCCGACGCGACCGAGTTCGGGATCGGTGAACATCGCGTAGGGAACGATTCTTTTTGTCGTTCGGGATTTGTCGCCGATCATCTGCGATTCGATGATTCGGTAATCGTCCCAAGCCGTGTGCGTAAATTGAAAACCGCCGCGAATATCGCCCGCTGCCCAGATGCCTTCGACGTTGGTTTCCAATTTTTCGTTAATTTTGACGTTGCCGCGTTCGTCCATATTTACGCCGACGGTTTCGAGTCCTAGATCATCCGTGTTCGGCGTTCTGCCCGTTGCGACGAACAAATGCGTCGCCGTCAGAACGTTTGGCTTGTTCGCGTCGTCGAAATGCAGAGCGATTTTTCCCTTCGCCGGATTTTTCACGGCGGCGACTTTCGCATTTAAACGAAATTCGATTTTTTCCTTTTCTAAAATCGTTTGCAGCGCGGCGGAAATGTCCGCGTCTTCGCGGCTTGCGATGCGTCCGCCGTTTTCGATAACCGTCACGCGGCTTCCCATCCGGCGATAAAACTGCGCCATTTCGAGACCGATGTAACTGCCTCCCAAAATGGCGATATGGGGCGGCAATTCCTTCATTTGCAGCCAGTTTCCCGCGTCAACGAATTTTATATTTTCGATGCCTTCGATTTTTGGTATCAAGCTGCGCGTGCCGGTGTTTAAGACGACTTCTCTGGTCGTTAAAATCTTCTGATTATCAATTTGTATGCGAAAGTTTTTTCCGTCGTCGGTTCTGCCGGCGAGCCGCGCCTGCGCCATAAAAAGTTTCGGGTTGACGGATTTTACAAAATCTTTTTCGAGTCCGTCGCGCGATTCTTTGGCAACGGCGCGGGCGCGTTTCAGAACGGCGGGAAAATCAATTTCGATAATCGGAATCTTCAAGCCGAATTCCTTCCCGCGGCGGGCGAGATGCGCGACGCGCGCCGAAGCGATGGCGGCTTTAGTCGGCGTGCAGCCGAAATTAACGCAGCTTCCGCCGAGCTGCCGGCGTTCGACGAGCGCAACTCGTTTCTTCGCTCCGGCAAGCGCGTAGGCAAGCGGAATTCCGGCTTGCCCGCCGCCGATGATGATTACGTCGTAAACAATTTTCGTCATATTTCTTGGAATTATATTTCGTCCTTAACCGTTTTGACGAATAATGTTAGCACAGAAAAATTTCCGCGCCGCGTTTCAAAATTTTATGACGGATCGCGGAAGAATTTCTTTTTTCGAATAGCCATTTGTTCTTTGGTCTGACTTTTGCATCAGGAAAAAGAATCAAAGTTTAATCTGAAATGTTTTCGGACAAAACTAATTGAAATAAATTATAAAAGAACGAATAAAGGGAGTATTGATGATGAAGAAAATGATTTATTTGGGCGCGGTTTTGATTTTGGCAATGAGTGTATCAAATGGATTCGCGCAGGACAGTTCGATGAAGTCGAACGGCGCGATGAAGTCTGACAAAATGGCTAAAAACCCTGACAGCAAATTTATGATGATGCTGGCAACGGGCGGAATGAATGAAATCGGTTTGAGCCAGACGGCATTGTCGAAATCTTCGAGCGATGAAGTAAAACAGTACGCGCAGAAAATGGTTGACGATCACACCGCCGCCGGCGACGAATTAAAAACTTTAGCTGCTAGTAAAAACGTCACGTTGCCGATGGAAATGGATGCCAAGCACAAAGCGATGAACGATAAATTATCGGCGATGACCGGCAGCGCGTTCGATATGGAATACATGAAAGCGATGATGAAAGATCACGAAACTACGGTCGCGATGTTGAAAAAAGAATCAACCGGCGGCAAAGACGCGGATGCTAAAGCATTTGCCGCGAAACTTTTGCCGACCGTTCAAGGACATCTTGATATGGTTAAGGAAATGACGACCAAAATGTCGAATATGAAATCTGATACCAAATCGGGCGGAATGTAAAATCGCTATTATTGTCTGCGTTTTTTATCATTTGCAGGATCAGAGACCAGACAATATCCAACTTATTTTTTGTTGAAACAATCTTAAAGCGTAGAGGTATTTTATGAGTAAAACAGCAACCAAAATAGACCGCCGTGAAGATGTTAATCCGACCACCGGCGAACATAAATACGGCGATGTCGAATTTGCCGACTCAACCAACAAAAAGTACCCGATTGATACGCCGGAACACGTCCGCGCCGCCTGGAGCTATATTAATCATAAAGACAACGCCGCTAAATATGAGGCGGATGAAGTTGAGACGATTAAAAGGCGAATAAAAAAGGCGGCGGACAACTACGGCGTGGAAATTGACGAAGATTAGCGCAAGCGAAATTTTTTAGCAACTGTCTGAGCGGAAAAAGCGGAAACGCGGCGAACCGATTTTTTTTCAGTTTGCCGTGTTTCCGCTTTTTAATTAGTGTTTATTGATGTGTTAGCTGCGATAAATAAAACAAATAAGTCAAAATTCAAAGCGGGAAGTTATGTTCGGCGCGGTGAATGTTATTATTTTAAGAATTTTTAATACGAGTTTTGAATAGCGTGCTTTTCCTTAAAAAATAAATTTTGAAATTAAAATTCGTGTTGTCAGAATGAGTATGAAAAAATCAATTTTTGCGGTTTTTCTGCTGACAATATTTTGCGCGACGGCTTCGTTCGCGCAGACTAAAAAAAGAATCGTTACGCGGAAAACGACAGTCACGGCGAGGCGCGCGACCACTAAAAAAATGACGAACAATCCAATTAAAATGGCGGCGGTAACGACCGCTTCAGGCTTAACTTATATTGTTACGAAACACGGCGACGGAGCGCAGTTAAAAGCGGGCGATAATGTGATTGTTAATTACACCGGGCTTTTGACAAACGGCGAAAAATTTGACAGCTCGCTTGACAGAGGCGAGCCGTTTTCGTTTTCGCTCGGCGCGGGACAGGTGATTAAAGGTTGGGACGAAGGAGTGCAAAAACTGCGCGTCGGCGACCACGCGACGTTTATTATTCCGTCTTCAATCGCCTACGGCGCGCGCGGCGCGGGCGGTGTAATCCCGCCGGACGCGACTTTGATTTTTATTATCGAAGTGGTCGGCGTGAAATAATTTTTGCCGTGCGATTTTTTGAAAAGCAAAATCGCGAGTTGAACGCGCTTTGATAATTATGGAAGAACGATTGCGATAAAGTTTAACCGGGGATTTGTTCGATGACAGACAAAAAATCACGGTCAAAGATGTTGCAATAAAGCGGGGCGAAATTTCGTTCCGGTTTTAACTAAAAATAAAGGAGCAAGTATGAAAATTTTTTCTTTAGCGGTTTTTTTCGGTTTCGCAATTTCGGGTTTAGCGGGCTGTTCCGGCGGCGCGGACAATTCAAACGGCTCGAATGTCAACAAAGGAATGGGCAATATCGCCAACGCCGTAATGAATTCGGCGACCAATTACAACGCCAATTCAAATGCGAATGCAATGAACGGTAACGCGGCGAATATGACCAGTTCGACCGGCGGCGATAATGATTTTATGAAAAAAGCCGCGCAGGGCGGAATGCTCGAAGTCGAACTCGGCAAGTTAGCCGGGAGTAAGGGCGCAAACAAAGATGTCAAAGATTTCGGCGCGAAAATGGTCGCCGATCATTCAAAAGCGAACGATGAATTAAAGGCGGTCGCTGCCAAAAAAGACGCTGTGCTGCCGACCGAAGTCAACGCCGAACAAAAAGCCGATATGGATGATTTGGCAAAGCTTTCCGGCGCGGCTTTCGACGGCAAATATGTCAAAATGATGGTTGATGACCATGAAAAAGATGTCGCTGATTTTCAAAAGGAAGCCGACCAGGGAAAAGACGCGGATGTTAAAGCATTTGCATCGAAAACTCTGCCGACGCTTAAATCGCATCTGGAAATGATCAAAGCGATGCAATCTAAAATGAAATAAAATTTTCAGCGCGGGCGGCGTTTTTTTTCATTGAAATCGCCGTCTGAAATTTTAAAAAGGAGCAAAAAATAATGGCACAATGCGAAGTTTGCGGCAACGATTATTATTTGGCGTTCGAGGTGATAACGGCTGGCAATCGTCATACGTTCGATTGTTTTGAATGTGCTATTCACCGGCTCGCGCCCGTCTGCGCTCATTGCGGCTGCAAAATCATCGGACATGGCATCGAAGCGCAGGAGAATTTTTTCTGTTGCGCCAACTGCGCCAAACAATCGGGCGTAACCGGCGTGGAAGATCATATCTGGGGTAAGGAAAAAGAAACGGCGGAACGATTAACTTGACGTTTTTTTCACTGTTCTCAATACATTTTCAAAACAGCAATTTCTTTTTTTCAGTCAATAGCGAATATTAATCAGCGGCGGATAATTTATTTATCAATGTCGCTGATTTTGATTTTTGCGCAAATCTACCGGGCTTTAAATTTTCACCTCGGTTTTCGGAGCGAAAATATCAACCATAATTTTCCGCTTTAATACTTGTGAATCGATTTTCTTTTTTTGGCTGTTGCGTCGAGAAATTAATTTACTGCTTTTTGGAATTGTGCAAATTTATAAGTGCGATTAGAATATAGCTGCAAAATTCTATTCTTGTTCTCATCATTCGCTTATGTCTGACCATTCGGATTTAATAGATATCATTCGACATAACGCCGTTCCGATTCACGACGAAAATATTGTTCCCGATGAAGTTCTATCGCTTATCGGCGATGCGCGGTTGGTTTTAATCGGTGAAGAGACGCACGGCACGCGCGAATTTTATCAACACCGCGCCGAAATTACGAAACGGCTGATTACGGAAAAAGGATTTTCCGCCGTCGCCGTCGAAGCGGGATTTTCCAAAGTGCAGCGCGCCGACCGTTACGCGCGTCACTTGGACGGCGATCAAACGGACGAAAGCCCGTTGGGAAATTTTCAAAATTTTCCGCTTTGGATGTGGCGCAACGAAACGATTTTAGAATTTGTCGAGTGGCTGCGCGAACATAATGCCGAAAAGCCGTCGAACGAGCAGACGGGATTTTACGGCATTGATTTATATTGTTTATACGATTCGATTGAAGCGGTTTTGAATTCTCTCAAAAAATCCGATTCGCAGGCTTTCAAAGCGGCGCAGACGCGCTATTCGTGTTTCGATCATTTCGGTAAAGACGCGCAAAGTTACGGTCACGCGGCGGCATTTGACGAACGATTTTCGTGCGAAGATGCGAGCATCAATCAACTTCTTGAATTGCGCCGCCGCGCGAATGAATTTGCTAATCACGCCGACTACGCCGTTCGCGCCGAATATTTTTTCGCCGAGCAAAACGGGCTGGTCGTCAAAAATGCCGAATCATATTTCCGGCATTTGTTCAAAGACAAAACCTTGTCGTGGAATCTGCGCGAACGTCATATGGCGGAATCGCTCGAATCGCTGGCGATTCATCTGGAGGAAGAAAATCAAGCGGCGAAAATCGTCGTTTGGGCGCACAATTGGCACGCGGGCGACGCGCGCGCGACCGAAATGGGCGAGCGCGGCAAACTGAGCCTCGGTCAAATCGCGCGCGAAAAATACAAAGATGAAATCGTTCTGCTCGGCTTTACCACTTATTCGGGAGCAATCACAGCGGCAGGTGAATGGGGCGAAGCCGCGCAGATTAAACAAATCAAACCGGCGCGCGTAAATAGTTACGGGTTAATTTTTCACAACGCCGGAATACCCGCGTTTTTTCTCAATCTGCGCGGCGATGAAGTAAGGAACGCTTTGAGTCACCCGCAGTTGATGCGCTCAATCGGCTTGATTTATCAGCCGGAAATCGAAGAACAGTATCATTATCTCGCCGCGCGTTTAGCCGGACAATTCGACGGCATTATTCATTTCGACCAAACGCACGCCGTCAAGCCGCTCGATGACATTGCAAACCGCTCGCTGCACGCCGCGCCCGATTATTATCCGACCGGTATTTAGAGTCAGGGGAATTTTTTTTCGCCGTTCGCGTTTCACCGTTATTGCTTTTTCAACTCGTCTGTTGCGAAATAAAAGCAGAGTTTATTTATTTCAACTATTTTTTCAATCTGCTGACAAATTTTTGTCTGAACTTCGCTACCTTCGGCGCAACGATTGCCGCGCAATACGGCTGATTGGGATTATTGGCGAAATATTCCTGATGATAATCTTCCGCCGCGTAAAATTTGTCGAACGGCGTTACTTCGGTCACAATCGGTTTGTCGTAAATCGCTTCGGCGTTGATTTCGTCAATCGTTTCCGCGGCAATTCGTTTCTGTTCTTCCGTGTGATAAAAAATCGCCGACCGGTACGACGTGCCGATGTCGTTGCCCTGCCGGTTTAATTGCGTCGGATCGTGAACGGTGAAAAAAACCTGCAAAACTTCCTTGAATGAAATCTCGTTCGGATCGAAAATTACATTGACAACCTCAGCGTGTCCGGTCGTTTCCGAGCAAACCTGCTGATAAGTCGGATTTTCCGTGCGTCCGCCCGAATAACCCGAAACAACGTCCGTTACGCCTTTCAAATCGTCGAAAACCGCTTCGACGCACCAGAAACAGCCTGCGCCGAGCGTCGCCGTTTCTAAATTTTTATTTTCCATAATCAATTTATTTCAACTGAAATTTGTTTTTTAGATGCTTATTTCACTCATTGGATAACACTTTAATTTTTCGTCCAATCAAGAAATATTCGCAACAGAATTTCTAGCTTTTGCGGATCGCCGCAACCCTCAAATTTTTTATCTTCTACTTTGCAAAAAACCCAGTCATTATCGGAAATGTTTGTCGTTATTTCTTCAAAAAATTTAGATGCAAGACATGTTTCAGCCAAATCAATTTCGATATGCCAACCAGGATTATCTAATGTTCCTATTTCGATACCAAAACTATGTTCCCAGTTGTCGTTGCATTGTGATTGATACCAATTTTGTAATTCTAATAAAATATTCATTTATTTCTCTTTACGATTTTCGCCGTCGTCACGATTTGCCCGACGTGCCGCGCCGTGTGTTCGGCGATGTGAAAAAGCAGCCCGAAAACGGTCGTCGGCAGTTTTTGGCGACCGACGAATCTTTCTTCAAAAAGCGTTTCCGGCGCGATTGTTTTTAACGTTTCGAGCGCGTTTTCGATTTCGTAAATCGCTCGTTCGGTCAATGCGGCGGCGTTTGAATCTGAATTGTTTGTTTCGGCTTTCAGAAAATCGAATTGCGCCGCGTTTAATTTCCCGCCGCGCGCATAAGTTAAAAGCCGGTCAACGCTTCCGGCAATATGCCTTAAGTGAAAAGCGATTGACGGCGCGTCGTTCAAACGCGCCGTCAATTCTTCGGCGGTCAAGGTTTTCGTCGCCGATTTCAAATCCACAATCGCTTGTGTAAGTGCGTGCGCCGCCGGCATCACAACCGGCGCGAATCCTTCGAGTTTTCCGTTCAGCCACGCTTCGCGTTCCATAAAATTATCGCATCCTCAAACAAAAATTTTAGCAAAAGCCGCCGCAAACCGAAACGCGCGGCATTTCAAAATCAGTTTTGCAATGCCGCGCGTTTTTTTTCGTCCCTGAGATTTCAGCGTTGAATCAATTTGTTGATCGTCGCCGTTTCGCGGTCAAAATTATTGCCGATGTCCGCAGCTCGTTTTTCGACGAAAACGTCCGGCTGCACGCCCGCGTCTTTTTGCGGCGCGAACGGTGCTTGAAAATACGCCGGAATGTCGGTTTCGATTTTTGAATTAGGCAGATAAAGAAAGAAATAGTTGCCGCCGTTGATGCCTTGCAGATTGCCGCCGCTCGTTTGACCGACGATTTTCGCTAATTTATTTTCCTTCGCATACTCCAAAAATTGAAACGTCGCCGACGCGTCGCTCGCGTCGCTGATGATAAAAGCGCGACCGCGAAAATTGTTTTCGTACGGCGTAACCTTCGGATAATTGTCGGTGTTTTCATTCGGCAGAATTTCAAAAAAGCCGTTTTGAAAAGGCTTGTAAATTTGCGGCGGAACACCTTTCTGCAACGCCGTTTTCAAGCCGTCGTTGTAAGTTTGCAGATATTTCGCCAAATCCGTCTGCGGCGCGACGTTTCTGACAAGGCGGCGGCTTTCGGCGTAAACGGGTAACTCTCTGTCGGTCAGATATTTCGACAATTCAAAACCGACATCCATATCACCGCCGCCGTTGCCGCGCAAATCTATGATGAGATTTTGAATATTTTTTTGACGCATTTCCGCAAAAGCGTTCGCCAGAAATTCCTTGAATTTAATTTTTTTGAGCCGCCACGTAATCGAATTCTCAATTTTCAGACGAGCCGTCGAAGCGTTTTCGATTGTGAATTTCCAGCCGTCGTCATACGTCGGCGACGCGCCGTAATACTTCGCCATCGCCGCCGTCCGTTCAGCTTTCGTCATCGCCGGAGTTTGAAATTCGACCGTTTTTTTCGCCGCAAAATCAACGGCTTCAATCGTAAAATTTTCATCTTTCAGCGGAAAAAACAGCGGGAAATATAAATCGAACAGCGCATAGCGTTCGGCTTCGAAACGAACGAGTTCGATTGAGCTTAGGCGATGCCTGTCGGTGTTTCTGCCGTCGGCTTTCGTCACGGTCAGAAGCGTTTCGATAATCTTTTTCGCCGGAACGCCGTTGATCACTTTAATT
Organism: uncultured Pyrinomonadaceae bacterium; assembly: GCA_964237235.1. Taxonomy (GTDB): domain Bacteria; phylum Acidobacteriota; class Blastocatellia; order Pyrinomonadales; family Pyrinomonadaceae. Next base: position 155,852 of record CAXSGY010000009.1, on the reverse strand, counting down.
TCGCTGCCTTTGCTCAGATCATATGTCGAAGCGTTTTCGGTCGTAATAAATTTCCCGTCAACGATGCGGAAGTAAAAAGGCAGATACGTTTTTTGATTGAAAAGCCGCTCGCGCAGAAGCGCGTCGGCGTTGTAAGGATTTTCGTAAGTATGACCGCAATAAACGCGATTGGTAATTTGCGAAACGATGATGAAAAAATCATTTTCCGACAAAGGATTATTTATTTTCGCTCCAAATTCGGCGAAAATTTTCGCCAGACTTTCAGGCGTTTGATAGCGGTAGATGCCCGGATGAATCACGGTCAGCGTTTTTCGCAAAACCTCCAAATCTTCGCCCATTTGCGCCGTCGTCAAAATGCGTTTCGCCAGCACGTTTTCGCCGGAACGCTTGAACGTCGTTTGATTGCGAAACTGCCAGGGCGTTCGCGTTTCCTTCAGAATATTTAATGAATTATCGTCAAACGTAATCGTTTCCCGAATCGGTTCGATTTTTTCGCCGTCCTGTCCGCTGCCGAGCAGAACGATTTTTCCGTTCTCGAGCGAATCTATTCGATATTCAAAATCACCGGCGGTATATTTTTTCGCCGATATATCAATTTTGTAAACTTCCTTATCTTTCATAATTGTGCCGAAGTCGTCATAAATCGTCTGAAATTCGGCGGAATTGCCGTCGGGCGCGGGCGTGACGGTCAGATAAGTTTTTAATTTGACGCGCTTGTTTTCCTGATAATCGAGATATTCGAGCGTGCCTTCCCAATTTCCCGCAATTGCCTGAAAGAAGGTTTTGCTCTGCGCCGTCGCCGGCACCGATGAAATCAACAGCATTGCAAAAATCAATAATCTTTTCACTTTTCACCTCTTGAATTAAAATTCTTCGAAATCACTGTTTGTTCGGTTTGTAATCCATACTCAAATTCGTTTCGCCCGATAATTTGATACCGATAACCGCTTTTTCCGCGCCCAAATTTTTGAAAATCACCAGCGTATCTTTCGCCACATCATATTTGCCGGTGTCTTTCGGCTTCAACACGCCGAGCGATTTTGCCGTCTCATTTGCCGGTTCGATGAATACTTCGACATCAATCTTGCCTTTGTTGACGATTTGCGCTTTGTAACCGCCGTGCTTGCCTTTGCCGAGAACGAACGACTGACCGGCTTCGATATACGTCGTCGAGTTGAGGTCGTCGAATGCCTGAAACGCTCCGACTAAACCGAAAAATATCAACGCGCTCAAAATTATTTTTTTCATAAAAACTCCTTTATTTAATTGAAATAGAACAGGGTCAGAATAATAAACTTTCAATACGAAAGCGGCTCAAATTAAGATTTGAGCCGCTTTTGCAATGATTTGAACCGCATATCATTGATTTGAAACCGGATTGTCCTGAAATTCCTTCGGCGCAACGCCCGTAAATTTTTTGAAGGCGCGGTTAAAGGTCGCTTTGGAATTAAATCCCGCATCGAGCGCGATGCCGAGCAGATTTTGATTTTGCGCCGCGCCGCTTGCGAGTTTCGTTTTGACTTCGTTAATGCGAAATTCGTTGACGAAATCGTTGAAATTTTTTCCGAAGCCGTTGTTGATGACGAAAGACAAAGCGGTCGTATTCACGCCGAGCAATTTCGCTAGCGCGCCGAGCGTCAGCTGCGGATCAAGAAAGGGTTTTTCGGTGATCATTAAATTTTCGAGCCGCGTCTTAAAATTTCTCAATTCGCCTTCGCCGAGCAGAGTTTTTCTTTCGTTCCTTACCGTTTCGATTTTTTCGCTTTCCGTTTCGGTAAAATTTATTTCAATCGTTTCGGAGCGCAAATATCCGGCAATCGCCAGATAATAAATAGCCAGCGCGAGAACGAATTCAAAATAAAAATACTGAATATAAGAAAGCGGGCGCACGAAGCTGCCCGTAAAATCAAAAATCGCGCCGAGCAGGAAAACGAACGTGAAAAGATACAGAAAATTCTTGAGCCATTTGAACTTAATTCGCTCGGTGTCCGAATAATTTTCATCGAGCCACGCGCGATATTTTCGGTAATATCTGATTGAAAAATACAGCAGACCTACGTTCCAGACGAATTCGGTAATGGTGACGAACGGATTGACGATTGGCTGATAATAATTTTTGTCGAACCAACTTTTGAATTCAAGATTTTGCGCGAAAAGTATAAAACGGAAAGTCAGATAAATGATCGAAGGAACAAACAGCAGAAAATCCCGCCGCTCGAATTTGCGTTTGGAATTCGTCAAAGTCAGAACATAAAACCAGATACAAACGCCGTTGCCGTAGACAACCGCGAACGGAAAATAAGTCAGCCATTGATTGCGGTCATAGATATTGGCAAACCCGATGAGCGGCGTAATCAAGCTCGCGCACAGCAAAACAAGCAATGCCGCCAGCCAGAAATCTGCCGATTTTTTTTGTTTGAAATAGCGAAGGAAAAGCAGCGCGGCGAAAACCGCGCCCTGCAAAATACAGACGAAAACGACGATGCTGCGCGGATTAAATAAATCCAAATCCAAGCCTTCGATGAAAAGAAAAATTAGCGGCACTAATTATTATCGTTCTTCCCCAAAGTCCGGCGGTAGCAAATCGGCGACTTTAATTTTTATTTCAGGAAACGCGACGAGATTAAAACTCGCCGTTCGGTCGTGGGTTTGTTTGAACCGATAACCGTCGGCGGCGGGTTCACGATAATCTTCGATTTCGTTCGTGTTTATGTTGAGCAGAAGATATTGACGAATTCCGTTGCGGGCGTAATTAAACGCTTTGCTTCGATCTTTTTCGACGGAAGTTTCGGCGACTTCAATCAGTAAAAAAATTTCCGACGGCAGCGGATGGCGGTCGTCGTAATTTTCAAGCGGCGGCGCGAGCAGAGCGACATCCGGTTCAGGTTCTGAAAAATCGTCGAGCCGAATCGGGTCTTGCGCCGAAAAAACTATTCGTTCGCCCAACGTTTTTTCGATTATCCGGTCAATTCTTCTAACGGCGTTGGCGTGTTTGCTGCCTTTTGGACTCATCGTCGTTAAAAATCCCTCCCACAATTCGACTTTCTGGTTCTCGTCAAAAATTCCGAGCTTAACCATTTTTTCGTAATCTTCGACGCGCAGCCGGTACGGGCTGAAAACGTCGCCGTTCACGGACCGAGCGGAAATTTGTTGATTCGTTTCGAGAACTGCCGACATAAATTTCCCTTTTCTAATTCTAAAAAATCAAATTTTATCAAAATGCTTTAACAGTGGGAATGTGAATCTAACCGCCGATAAAGCTCATCGAGCGCGACGCAGGCGCGAATTCGGCATCGTTAATGGTGTGCCGCGCTTCTTTCTTCGCCGCGACCGATTCGATAAATTCGATGATTTCCGCACGGCTCGCGCCGCTTCTCAAACAATCGCGCAAATTGTGTTCGACGGTTGAAAACAGGCACGTTCTGATTTGCCCGTCAGCCGTCAAACGAATGCGCGAACACGCGCCGCAGAACATTTCCGTGACGGGCGCGACGATGCCGATTTCGCCCGCCGCGTCGTCGGCGAATTTATAACGCCAAGCCGTTTCCGCGCCGCGCGATTGTTCCTTTAGTTCGAGCGGAAAAACTTCGTTTATCTTTTCCCGGATTTCGCGCGCCGGAACGATTAAATTTCGGTCCCATTCGCTGCCCGAATCGAGCGGCATAAATTCGATAAAGCGCATTTTCACATCGGTTTCACGGGCAAAACGGGCAAAGTCAATAATCTCGTCGTCGTTGCGACCGCGCACGAGAACCGCGTTGATTTTCACCGGCGTTAATCCGACTCGCTTCGCCGTTTCGATAGAATTTAAAACATTTTCGAGTGAATCCGAGCCGGTAATTTCCGCAAATCTTTCGCGCCGCAAACTGTCTAAAGAAATCGTTACGCGGTCAAGTCCGGCGCGTTTCAAATCGGCGGCGCGGCGCGGAAAACTGAACCCGTTCGTCGTCAAAGCCAAATCTTTCAATTTCGAATTTTCGATTTTGGACTTCGGATTTTCCGATTCGTAATTCGTAACTCGTAATTCGTAATTCGTTTTCAACCGCGCCAGTCTTTCAATCAGCGTTTCGATGTTCTTTCGTAAAAGCGGTTCGCCGCCGGTCAAGCGGATTTTTTCGATTCCTAAAGACACGAAAATGTCGCAGACGTATTCAATTTCTTCAAAAGTCAAAATCGTTTCGCGGCGTGCCAGCGGCGGTTCGCCGTTCGGCAAACAATAAAAACATCGGAAATTACAACGGTCGGTCAGAGACACGCGCAAATCGCGGATAATTCGGTTGTGCGCGTCGCGCAAAAATGGCATACAGAAATTATACAGGAATTTGAGCGCAAAATTTAATCAAACATTGTCGCTTGCTTTTTTTCCGTCCGAATTTATTACCAAGAATTATATTTATTGAGACTTCGGCGCGACGACGCACGGCGCGACGGTTGCGCGGTTGATGTGAACTGGTTTGCCCGGTTTTTCGTTTTCGACGGACATTTTGTTGATCGCGTCAACGAATTCCATTCCTTTGACGGCGCGCCCGAAAGCGGCGAAAGTTCCGTCGAGCGTCGGCGCGTCGGCGACGAGAATGAAAAAATTGGTCGTCGCGGTGTTCGGTTCGGCGGCGCGCGCCATCGAGATGATGCCGCGCGTATGTTTGATCTGGCTCGGTTCGTCGGGCAGCGCGCGGCGGGCGCGTTTGTCGAGTTCGGTGGTCATTTTGGCGCGCGTAAAAAGATCGCCGCCTTGAATGACGAAGTTCGGAACGACGCGGCTGAACGTCGTCGTGTCGAATGCGCCGGTCGCCGAAAGATTCAAGAAACTTCGCACGGTTTCGGGCGCGCTTTCGGGAAACATTTCGAGTTCAATCGCGCCGGCTTCGGTTTCCAATTTGACGCATTGCGCTGCCATCTGCGCGATTGTCGCTTTGTCGAACGGATCGGCTTTCGCCGCATCAGCCGGCGGTCTTTGATTGGCTTTTTTGACGGGCGCGTCGGCGGCGGATTTCGTTTCCGCAGATTTATTCGGCGCGGGTTTATTTTGCGCGGCGACGGCGTTGATTAATAAAAATGAAAAGACGGCGGCTAAAATTACTTTCTTCATATTCAATTCGGAATCGGCGGCGGTCGCGGACGATTTAATGATAATTTTCAATCGAACAATCTTTTGTGAAATTGATTCGTTTTGAGCGGCGCGGTTTGCATTTAATTTTCAATTGAATAAATTTAATCGTCCGCAACCGCCGACGGTTTCGACAAAATTACCGGTAATCGTCGCCGATTTGCTTGATTAACCGCAGGGATTTTTCTTTGTCAAGGTCAGACATTTTTGAAACGATGGCGCGCAGTTCGGTCAAAAAACGATTAAATTCGGCGCGGTCGCTGATGTCCGAAGGCGGCGCGCTGCCTGCGTTTTTCTTTAGCTCGGCGGCGAGCGGCTCCAGATAATCGGTCAGATTTTTCAAGGCTTCTTTGGCGCGTCTTCCGTTCGGATAAAAGCTCAAATACTCGCCGTCGGTCGCGCGAATTTGGTAAAGATAGCAATTGACATAACCTTCGCATTCGCCGGGAATCGGATTTTGTGCCGCGTCCCAGGCGATTTCTTCGGCAATCGGCAGTTTGGCGAATCGCTCGCGCAAATCCCATAAAATTTCCGAACGCACAAACCATTGACCGCCCGGGTCGCTGTAAACGATTTCCTTTTCGTTCGTTTTGAGAAAATTTTTATACGGCGGCTCGTCGCTTTTCGCCGCCGGAATTGATTTGAGCGCGAGGCTCAGAACGCGCAGTCTTTTCAAATTCAATTCCGCCTGCCCGTCGTCGCCGCCGATTAAAGTCTGCGCGGTTCGCAAAAATTCCAAAACTTCCGCCGCCGTTCCCACATCAATTGTTTTTTGTTTGAAATAGCGATTGGCAATGTCGGCGTAAATTTTATCGCGGTCGCCCGCTTTGTAATTTTTGATGAGCGCGCCGGAAATCCAGCCGCTTTTGCCGCTCGCGTATTCGACGCGATACCAATCGCCGTTTCGTCCGCCGACGGCGAAGGTTTTCCCGATTTTCGCAACGGCGATTTGCGTCGAATTCGCTTTCGGTTCGCGGCGAATTTTCGACGGGGCGGCGACGACTATTATTTGTTCGCCGATTGCCGCTTTTGAAATTGGCGCGGGTTGCGGCGCGGTCGCTGATTTGGATTTCGCAGGTGATTTTGATTGATTTTTTTGAGCGGTTGTTTTGCCGGAAGTTTGCATCGTTTTCGATTTTTCCGCTGATTTTGAAACGGGTTTCGCCTTCGCGTCAGGCGATTTTTTCGCGGTCGGCTTCGGAGTCGGTTTTGCCGCCGGTTTTTTGGTTTGCGCGTTCGTTTTCGCGCCGACGAATCCGATTGCCGCGAAACAAACGGCGGCGATTAAAACGAGAGAATTTTTAAGTGAATTTTTCATTTTTTTATTCAGCAATTTTTACGGGATTTCAGCGTTCGCGCGTTGCGCCGCAAGCCCTGCAGCTTCGTCCGCTTCATCGCGCTGCGTCGAAATTTTTCCGCGTAGCGTTCGGGCGTGAGCGCGAGGATTTCGTCTAAATCGGCGGAAATATTATCTTCACGCGGCTCGAAGCGCGATTCTTCGGTCGGCTTTTCAAATCTATTCCAGGGGCAGACATCCTGACAGACATCGCAGCCGTAAAGCCAACCGTTTAAGTTGTCGGCGATTTTGTCGGGGAGATTTTCATCGCGCAATTCGATTGTAGCGTAAGATAGACAGCGATTCGAGTCAATCACGAACGGCTCGACAATCGCCCCCGTCGGACATAGTTCGATGCATTTCGCGCACGTTCCGCAGTGATCTGCGATTGTTTCGGTTTCGTATTCCAATTCGAGATTCAGCAAAATCTCGCCGATGAAAACCCACGAACCGAATTCTTTGGTAATTAAATTGGAATGTTTGCCGAGCCAGCCGAGACCGGCGCGCACCGCCCACGCTTTGTCCATCAACGGCGCGGTGTCAACGCAGATTTTGCCGTCCGCCGCCTCATTGAGAGTTTTGATAAACGCAAGCAATTCGCGCAGTTTTTCCTTCAAAACATCGTGATAATCGTCGCCCCACGCATAGCGCGAAATTTTGCCTTTTCCGGTTGAATCATCGTGTTCGTGAGCGGTGAAATAATTGAGCGCGACAACGACGATTGATTTTGCTTCTGGGAAAAGCAATTTAGGATCGGCGCGCTTTTCCGGCTCGCGCTCCATCCACTTCATTTCGGCGTGCAAGCCCTTCGCAAGCCATTGTTCAAGCCGTTCGCCTTCTTCGAAAAGCGGTTCGGCGCGCACGATTCCGATTTTGTGAAAGCCGATTTCGAGAGCTTTTTCTTTGATTTGTTCGGTTAGCGAATTCACACAAAAATTAAACCATAAATCAGCTCGATTAAGAAAATTAGCCGCGAATTACACGAATTACACGAATATTATTTAAAGATAATTCGTGTAATTCGTGTAATTCGCGGCTAAAAAACTGCCTTTCCAAAACGAAGTCTTAGAAATACAATTTCGCGCCGAATTGGAATTGACGCGGATCGTAAGAAGCCGTCGGGCGACTGTAATATGCGCCGCTCTTGCTGCGTTCGCCGAACGAATTGACCGCGCTGAAGAACGGCGATGCCGAGCCTTCGTTGAAGCGGTTAAAAAGGTTGAAACCTTCGGCGATCAAATCGAGCTTGACGCGCTCGTTAAAGCGAATCGCGCGGGCAATTCGCATATCGAACGAAGCAAAATAATGCGTCATTCCGCGATTGCGTCCGAGATTTCCGACCGAAAATTGTCCGTTCGTAATCAGCGGCGTTACGCAGCCGGGCGAACCGGGAATACAGAGCGAACCGTCCGGGTTTTCGCTCGGTCGGTCGGTTTGCGACGACTGATCGTTGTTCGCGTCGAAATTCGTGATGATGTTGAACGGACGACCCGACGAAACTTCGATAATCGGCGCGAGCGTGAAATCGGAAAATACTTTTTTCACCAGGCTGTTCGACGATGCATAATTTGCCGGCGAAGCCAACACGCCGCTGAACACGAAACGATGCCGCTGGTCGAACAAAGACAGCGCGCGTTCGGCGCGGAAGTTGCGCGGGTCCTGCGGAATCAGAAGCGTCTGCAAATCGCTCGAATCGTCAATGGATTTTGAAAATGTATAGCTTCCCAAGAACGTCAAATTATTGGCAAAGCGTCTTCTGACTTCGAGATTCAGCGCGTTGTAATTCGAGTTTCCGTCCGAATTCTGCACGTCAACCGCGCCGAACGGCGAAACCGCCCCCGTCGTCCGCAGACTTCCGGCGAGCTGTGAATTCAAAACCGCCGGTGTCACCGCGCCGCCGGTCAATGCCTGCGCCAGAAAATAATTCGGCGCGTTCGGGCGAAAGAAATTGGCGACCGCCGGAGAAACGACGCGATTGCCGATATTCGCCAAAGGCGCGGTGATTATGCCCGGAATGACGAGCGCGAAAGTTTGTCCCGCATTCGGATACGCCTGCGCTCCCGCCGGAGTCGCCAGGGTGAAACAGAGCAGCGGCACGCCGCCCGGACAAGCCGCGCCGGTCGTCGGAATTGAAAACGCGATGGCTTCCTGCTGACTGTTCGGCAGTCGACCGGTAAAGCGTTGGAAGTTCTGAATCTGCAGATTCGTCTGCGGCGCGTTGATGTCGTTCGGATGCGGTAAATTGTGCGCTCCGACGAAAATATACGAAGCCGTGAAAGCCATATTGCTCGTCAACTGGCGTTCAAAAGTCAAATTCGCCTGCGTCGCCGAAGCGTATTTGAAATCTTTTGAAATCGGCAGAGTAAACGGCAAAACCGTTCCGAAACCGGAAAACGTCTGGTCGTTGAAACGCTGTCTGCCGAATTGATACTGCGCCGTCGAAGCCAAACCGGGTGTCGTAAATCCAGCCGGACAAATCGGATTAACCGTCGCGGCGTTGCAAACCGTTCCCTGAAAAACCTGCGCGGCATTTAAAAGCGAAGTCAGTGCCGGACTTCCCGCCGTTAAAACCGCCTGCTGCTGCTGGGCGGCATCGGCAATATCCGAGTTAAAGGCGATGGCGAGCAGCGGATGATCGTAAAACAAGCCGAGTGCGCCGCGCACGACCGTTTTGCTGTCGCCGAAAATGTCATACGCGAAGCCGAAACGCGGCGCGAAATTATTTGTGTCGCGCGGAATACCCTGCTGCACGCCGACGGCATCCTGCGCGGCAAGAATATCCGCCGACGAAAGATTGATGCGCGAAAGCGGATCATTAAAACCGACCGGCGCGATGGTTTGCGTGAATTCCACATCGTAGCGAACGCCGTAATTAAGCGTCAGACGGCGCGTCGCTTTCCACGAATCCTGCGCGAAAAAGGCAATCGGCGTATTTTTAATCGTGCTGTTCGGATTTCCGAAACCCTGAATATAAGTCGAAGGCAATCCGAGTCCGTAAGATTGAACCGGCGTAAAATCGGGGAAACCGGCGAACGACGCGTTCAGATTGGTCGCCGCAAACGGTCCGAAATTGAAAAGTCCGGCAAAATTCAGCTCAAAAAGCGCGCGCGGAATTCTGACGAAATTAATGTCGCCGCCGAATTTCAATGTGTGCGTCCCCAGGACGTAATTTAAATTATCGGCAATTTGATAGCGCGTTTCGATTCGGTTAACCGGCGAGAAAAGCTCGCGCCCGATGAACGCCGTGTCCGAGATATTAAACGCCACCGCGTCGCCGTTCTGTGAACGGAAGCTGGTGTCGCGTCGGCCGTAGTTAAATCGAAACTCATTCGCCGTCTTTCCGCTTAAAACAGAATTAAGACCGGCTGTAAAAGAATAATCTTTGATTTCGGTTATGCCCGTCCGCGAGAAATCGTTCTGTCCCAGCGATTGGTTTTGAGATTCGACCTGAATGCCGGTCAGCGTTCCCGGATTATAACTGAAACGCAGAGTCAGCTGATTGTCGGTATTGATATTGTGGTCGGTGCGAAACGAGAAAAAGTTCGAACGGTCGGTAACGGGAAAAACTCTCTGCAAATCAACCAGCGGACGGAAGGCGATAAATTGCCCCTGCGCGTTGCGCGTTCCGACCGGAACGGGCGCGCCCGACAGGAAAAATCTCGAACCGATAGTGCCGGGCGCGATTGGCGAAATCGGCGCACCGATTGGCGCGCTGTTGCAGGCACTACCGTCATTTGAACTGGACAGCGGATTTGTTCCTGTCAAAGCCGTGTTGCCGCCGCTGGATGCGAAAAACGCATAAGCCCGCGCGCCGCAAATCGCCGCGATGCCCTGGCTCAAAGTCGCCGAATTTCCTAAAAGAGCCGTTCCCTGTTGAATTAAAAGATTGATTCGCGCCGCCTGGTCAGCCGTTAAACGGTCGAATGTTCGGGCAGTCGGATTTAAGTTCAGCCCCGGAACGGCAATGACCGGAATCGTCGCCGAAGAGGTTAAACCCTGCGTTACGTCGCTTGTAAAAAAGCCGGTTTCGTTGCGTTGACGGCGTTCAAACGAGGCGAAGAAAAAGTTTTTGTCTTTGCCGCCCGTCGTCACCGGTCCGCCTTCGCCGAAATTTAAAAACGGCAGCGGTCCGCCCAAAGTCGCGCCGAATTGCGTTCTGGTAAACGCCGATTTGAACGGCGCGAACGGGTTGCGCGCCTGGATGCTTTTGTCGCGGATAAAGCCGAAAACCACGCCGCTATACTGGTTCGTGCCGCGTTTGGTGACGACGTTGACAATGCCGCCCGTGGCTCTCCCAAATTCGGGCGCGTAGGAGTTGGTTGCCACCTGAAATTCCTGCACGGCTTCCTGCGAAACGGTCGTGCGCGCGGCGTTAATCGAATTATCGGTAAAGTCCGAACCATCAACCTGCACGAGCGTCGAGCGTCCGCGCTGTCCGCCGATATTTAAACCGGAAGTCGGCGCGGGTCCGATTGGACGACCGTTGTCGCGTCCGACGGTCGAGATCGTCAGCGCGAAACCGGTCGCGCTGCGTTCATTGATCGGCAGATTTTCGATGCGCTGCTGGTCAATCGTATTCGAGACGGTCGTGCGCGATGTTTCGACCAGATTGACCGAATCGCCGTTGACGGTCACGACGTTTTCCTGCGCTCCGAGTTCGAGTTTTATAGTAAGTTCCGCGCTCTGCCCGACGGTTAAAGTGACGGGCGAAATTACGGTCTTTTTAAAGTTCGCCGCTTCGGCGGAAATTTCATAATTGCCCGGCGGCAGCGCGAAGATTTGATAAACGCCTTCGTCGTTTGTCGTGACGGTGCGCGTGATGCCGGTCGAAGAATTTCTCGCCGTCACGTTCGCGCCGGGAACGACCGCGCCGCCCGGATCGGTTATTGTTCCGCGCAAATCGGCGGTGCTGGCTTGCGCCTGGGCAAAAGCCGCTCCGACATTGAGCAAAAAGAAGGCAGTTAAAAGTAAAAGATTTCGAGTAAGCGCAGAGCCGCTCATTGAAAACGCTTTCATTGATTTTTCTCCTTGAAAATACAGAAAATTTCTAGTCATCGCCCCGATAGATACGAAAGCCATTTTCAGAGCAATTTACCGCTGATTGTTCGTCGATGGATTTCAAAAATTTTTAGATTCTAATGTTTTGCCGACGCGGAATGTTTGATATTGTCAGCTTTAGAATTTTAATCGGAAAAGCGAATTTTAAGCAAGTTTGTTTTTCGTGAAAACAAACTTGCTTAAAATTCGCCGAGGCGCAAAAAAAAAGGGAAACGAGTGAAACAAATAATTTCACACGTTTCCCTTCAGCGTTTTCCGAAACGAAGATTTAGAAATTAAACCGCGCCCCGAATTGAAGCTGGCGCGACGGCGCGGCGGATGTAAACCCGAGCGGCGAAGTCGGCGAAATGCCTTCGATGCCGCGCGCGTTGATCGGAATGACGTTTGATGCGCCCGCGCAGTTCGGATTAGTTGCGAAATTGGCGACGCAAGCCGTTCCGACGACGTTGTTGACACCATTATAATTAGCGCGGTTGAACAAATTGAATGCTTCAAAAGTCAGTTCCAAATATCTTTGTTCTTTGGCGAAAAACCGGCGCGCGAGCCGCATATCGAAACTGTAATAAGCCGCGCCCTTGCCGGTGTTGCGTCCTGCGCCTGCCGGACGATCGTTATACAGACGGCTGTCGTTATTCGTGTCCGTTCCGATCAGCAAATTAAACGGTCGTCCGCTGCCCGCCGTGAAAATCGGCGCAAATACGAAATCTTTGAGAAACGCATTTTTTGAAGGACTAACAATAACGCCGCTCAAAACAACGCGATGCCGTTGATCGAAAGCCGACAACGAACGGTCGTCGCGCACGTTCAAAGGATTCTGCGCCAGATAATCCGTGTTGAAATCGGTTGATTCGTCAATCGTTTTCGACAGCGTGTAGTTGGCGTTGAGACTGTAATTACGCGCAAATCGTTTCGTTATCTGCACGGTTCCCGCGTCGTAAAAAGTGTTGGCGACCGACTGATATTCCGCATCGAGCGCAAATCGCGGCAGAAAGAAACCGTTTGCCGTCGCGCTTCCATTTGCCGCGCACTGAAACGGCGCGGCGGTTCCCGGAACGGCGAAACAGCCGAGCTGGTTGGCGGAAACAATCGGTTGTCCGGTCAGCGCGCTCGTGCCAGTAATGTTATAACTTCTCACATCAACCGGACGCACGAGATGAATGCCGCGCGCGTGCAGATAGCTGATTTCGGCGGCGAAACCCGCGCCTAAATTTTGTTGAAGCGCGCCGCTGAATTGATAAGTTTCGGGATTTTGAAAATTCTGACCGATGCGGATTCTGGCTTCGAGCGGTCTGCCCGGAGTCGTAATTAGTCCGAACTGCGTTAAATCCGAAGCGACGATTTGCCGTCTTCCGATGACATTTTGCGCGAGCAGAGTTTGATAAATTGCTGCTGCGCTGTATGTGCCGGGAAGCGTAATCGCCGAAACGACGATGTTGATGTTTTCAGGATTCGTTCCCGAAGCCAAAGTGTTGGCGACGTTCGTAATTTGATTATCAATCTGTCCCGTAAAAATTCCCGCGCCGGCGCGCAGAACGGTTTTCGCGTTGTTAAAAACATCCCACGAAACGCCGACGCGCGGCTGAAAATTATTTTTGTCGGTCGGCACCGGGTCTTCTTCGTTTTGAATAAAATAACGCAAACCGTAATTAAACGTAATATTCGGTCGAACTTTCCAGGTGTCCTGTCCGAAAACAGAAAATTTGTCGGTGTTGGTCGCAAAATAAGGCAGTCCGAAACCTTGCTGGTAAACTTGCGGCAGGTTGACATTATATGCCTGCAAAGCGTTGATTGTGCTGGCAGTCGTGTTGCTCAGAGTGCTTCCTAAAAGTCCGGCTTGCGCGGGTGTAATAATTCCGCCTTGCGCGTCGGCGGTTATTTGCGCTGATATTGCCGTTCTTTGCGCCGCTGAAAACAAAGTCGCAAACGGCAGTGCGCCGAACCGGAAAGTTCCCGGCAGATAAGTTTTTGAATCGGACGAGACCCGGGCATAACTGAAAACTCCGCCGACTTTGATGGTGTGCGAACCGCGCACAAGCGAGAGCGTATCGGCGAGGTCGAATTGTTTGGTGATGCTGTCCGACGGCAGGAAAATATCGCGTCCGAAATTTCCGTAACCGAGAATATTAATTTCCGGTCCGAGCGGATCGTTCGGGTCAACCATCAGCCTGTAATAAGAAAATTGCGCGCGCAGTTCGTTGATTGTCGTGTTGTTGAAAGTATGACTTTCCGACAGCAGAATGCCGCCGCTCGGCGATTTTACTTCGCGTCCGCGCGAAACCGCGTTTAGCGCGCCGGTCGCATCGTTTTCGCTGTCCGTGCGCGTAAAATTTAATCGCGCAAAGCCTGTGTCGTTTTCGCTGAAAGTATGGTCAATGCGTCCGGTCAGCAACGCGCTCGAATCTTTGGAAGGAAAACCGTTACCGTTATTATTAGCCGGATTGTTAGCATCGGTCGAAGCATAAAGTGCCGCCGTTCGCGCTGACGGAACGGTCAAAAGACCGCGCACGCCGGCGGCTAAAGGCGCAAAAGTCGGCTTGCCCGCTAAATAATTTAAAAAGAATGTTTGGTCGGTCGCCGTAGATGTCGGAGTTGCCGCAGTCGGCGCAGCGATTCTTAATCCGTTGGTCAACGAATCGTTAAGCGTTACAAACGATGTCAGATTTTGTCGCAAACCTTCCACCGCAACGAAAAAGAATGTTTTATTTTCAATGATTTTTCCGCCGAACGAACCGCCGAACTGCTGGCGGTTAAACGGCGATTTGCCGTTCGGATTGTTGTCGAAAGTGTTTCGCGCATCGAAAACTTTGTCGCGGAAATACCCGAAAACGCTGCCGTGATAATTGTTGCCGCCGGTCTTGGAAACGATATTGATTAAGCCGCCCGATGCGCCGCCAAATTCAGCGTTATAGCTATTGCGGTCAACCTGAAATTCCTGCACGGCTTCCTGACTCAAAACGTCGCGTGCGCCGCCCGAAGGCGTATCGGCGGTCGAACCGTCAATATTCACCGAGTTGCCGCGCCCGTTGTTGCCGCCGAAACTCAAACCCGACTGCGGCGTTTGGGCGACGCGGAAATCGGTCGAATCATTGATGTTGTCGGCATCGTTCACGCCGGGCGTGAGCAGTGCGAAATCAAGAAAATTACGACGATTAATCGGCAGGTTGTTCAACTGACGCGCCGTAATAACGGTTGACTGCTGCGTCCTTTCCGTATCAACGAGTTGTTCTTCGCCGGCGAGAACGTCCACGACCGCGCCGGTTTGTCCGATAGATAAATCAATATCGAGAGATGATTGCTGTCCGACTTCGAGAACGACGTTGTTATAGGTTTTGCCCGCAAAACCCGACGCTTCGACATTCACGGTGTAGGTACTTGGCAAAAGCGATAAAATAACGTAATTGCCTTCGCTATCGGCTGTTACCGAACGAGCCGTGCCTTTTGCGGTGTTCGTCGCCGTTATCGTCGCGCCCGCAATCGCCGCGCCGTTCGGATCAACAACTCGACCGCGCAATTCCGCGGTCGCCGTCGCCTGCGCGCATATCAACGCCGTATTTATCAAAAACATAAATAAATACAGCGTAACGAATATTGAAATTTTTTTCATAAAAACTCTCTCCATAATTAATCTCTAACTAATATTTAATCGAACTTTTGCAATCTTTTTCCCCCCGCAAATTTTTCGGCGGCTTTCAACCGGCAAATAATCAATGCCGGATATTGTTCCCTTTACCAACAAATTTGACGGAAGCGGAACGTTCCTGTTTCAAAATGCTGCATAATGCCATTTCGCAGACATCCCGGCAAACATCTTCGACTGAAATTTTCCCTTTTGAGCTGAACCAGCGCGACAGCCAGATAATCATTCCGAGCATCGTAAATGTCGCGGTCGTCAAATCAATGTCGCTCGTTTTTCCTTCGTTTCGCAGTTCAACCAGCGTTCCCCTGATAAAATCGAAATACTCGCGCCGTCTTTTAAGAGTTTCTTCGCGCTGCTGAAAAGTCAGCTCGTTGTCTTCGTGCGAAATAATGATAACGGCGTGATTTCCGCCCGCCGAGAGCCGTGCGTGATTGTAAATAATAAACTTCAAACGCTCTTCGGCATCGGCAATTTTACGCGCCGGATCGAGAACTTCATCCCGAACGCTGTTCAATCCCATATTGATTATGCGGTAGAGCAATTCCTGTTTGCTTTCGACATAATAATACAGTCCGGCTTTGGTGATATTCAGCTCTTCGGCGATGTCGTTCAGCGATGTCGCGTTATAGCCTTTGGAAAAAAAAATCTGCGCCGCCGTCAAACAAATTTCCTGTATTTTATCCTGGCTTTTCGCCGTTCCGTTTTTTATCATCAGAATCCAAAACCTCAAAAAATCGAGAGATTTATTTATTGTTTTGCTGAATTGTCGCCGATGAATTCGTGCCGTCGGATGATTAATCTATGCGTTTAAGATTTTCGATTTTTCGGACGAAGGAAATTTTACTTACCGTTCGGTAGAATTTTATTAAATTTAATCAAATTCTCGAATATTGTCAAGGAATATTTACGACTAATTTCCGTCGCGTTTTCACGGTTAAAGTGTCTGAAACAAAAATCAAACGCTCATTAATTGCCGGGCGCGATAAATTTTTATTCCGCAAATCAAAAACGCCGCGTCGAACGCGCCAGCAAGACGCGCGCCGAACGGCTTTGGTTGAGAGCCGTCATCGCCCAGCGCGTAATTTTAGGGAAAGCGACGGCGCGGCGAATGAGCGAGCAGAAACGCATTCTCTTCCGAAAGTTTTCACGGTGCAAACGCTCGTAAGTTTCCGCTGCCGACGCGACGGAACCGGCGTTCCGGCAAACCGCCCGCGCCAGAATTTCCGCGCTTTCGAGTGCCGACAAAACGCCGCTGCCGGTGAAAGGGTCAATAAACGCCGCCGCATCGCCGACGATGAAAAGATTTTTTGCGGGCGACGGATTTTTGATGCCGAATTCATCAATCGAAACTGCCAGCCAATCGAAAACCGGCGCGGCGTTTTCGAGCGCGGCGCGGGCGCGCGGGTTTTGAAAAATCAATTCTTTGACAATTCGTTCCGCGCCGCCGAATTCTTTAACGATTGCCGATTCGACCAGGAAACAATGGTTGGCAAGATTGTTTTCGATTAAACTTAGACCGCCGTAACCCCCGCGAAAAAAATAAATTTCGCAGACGTTTCGCGGCACGGCGGCATTTGCCAGATGCGTTTTGAAACCGACCAAGCGATTTTGAATTTTAGGTTTCGGATTTTGGATTTTCTTAACGCCGTCGAATTCTTTTTCGGCGAGTTTACCTAAGACGCGCGCGCGTCCGGTCGCGTCCACGATTATATCGGCGGCGATGTCTTTTGCCGCGCCGTCTTTACAGCGAATTTTTACGCCGCGCATTTCGCCGTTTTCCGTTAATAAACCGACAACCGATGATTCTTCCAAAACTTGAACGCCGCTCTCCTCGGCTTTTTTCAGTAGCAGAAAATCCATCGCGGCGCGGCTCAAACTCAACGCTCCGGCGGCGGTTCCCGTAAACCACTCGCTCGGAACAGTAAATTTGCCGCCGTCGGGCGTGTAGAAAACCGTTTCACGAATCGGTTCGCCGCCCGCCGCGAGCATTTCATCCGACACATCCAAATCTCGAAAATGCCGCAGACATTCGGGCGAGATGAATTCGCCGCATAATTTCTGACGCGGAAATAGTTCGCGCTCAATCAACGTCACCGGAAAATTTTCACGCGCCAGCCGAATCGCCAAACTCGCGCCCGCCGGTCCCGCACCGATGATGGCGATTTTGGATTTTGGATTTTGGATTTTGGATTTCACGGTAAAAATTATCTTACGCTTTTCCGGCGAAAATTGCGCCGTTTTGTTTTCAACGGCGTTCGTGATATTCGTGTAGTTCGCGCTCGAAAAATTTTATGAAAATCGTTCCGCTTGCCGTTCCGACACCTTTTTACATCGGCGATGTCAATGTTTATTTGATTAAGGAAGAACCTTTGACGCTGATTGATGCCGGACCGAAAACCTTTGAGACGCGCGCCGCGCTGCGCGAAAAATTGAGCGACGAAGGCGTTAAAATCTCGGACATCAAGCGCGTTTTGCTGACGCACGCGCACGAAGATCACTGCGGTCTGGCAAAGGAAATCCGCGACGAATCGGGCGCGGAAATTTTCGTACACGAATGGGAAGCAGGGAATTTGTTCGGCGAAACGAGTCGCGCCGAACGCGAAAATCTGATGTTCCGCGCGGGCGTTTCCGACGCGGTTCTCGAACGAATTCAAGCCGTTTACAAAGACCTCGCCCGTTTGACCGATAAACTCGAAGCAGGCGAATTTTCGCCTTTGAAAGACGAAGCGGAAATTGAATTTGCGGGCGGCGTTTTGAAAGTTCTGCACACGCCCGGACATACGCCCGGCTCGTGTTCTTTTTTCAGAGAAGCGAACCGGACATTGATCGCCGGCGACACGATTCTCAAGCGCGTTACGCCGAATCCGATTATCGCGCCCGATCCGTTCGACGCGCATAAACGCTTCGCGTCGCTCGCCGAATATCTGGTCAGTCTTGCCCGCATTCGCGCTCTTTCACCGACAATTGTTTACGGCGGACACGGCGAGCCGATTGATGATTTCGAGGAAGTTTTCAACCGCTACGTGCGTGCGATTGAAGAACGGCAGAAGGCGGTCGTCTCTTCGAGTCCGCCCGTCGGCGCGACGGCTTTCGAGACGGCGCGAAAAATTTTCCCCGCCGCTTTCAGCAGCGATGTGCATACATTTCTGGCGATTTCCGAATGCGCCGCGCATCTCGATTACGCCGAACGTGAAGGAAAAATCATTGTCGAATCAAAAGACGGCGCGGAGTTTTACCGGAAAATTTGAAGCGCGGCTTTTTGAAGAACTGTGCATTGATATTAAAAAAGCGCGTTAGCGGGAGCGCGGACGGCTCGTCCGCCGCTCGAGCGCGACAGCGCGAGACACACCGTCGCAAATCGAGTCGCGCGAAAGCAACCGAACAACTTCGCTCCGCTTGTTGGGCGGACGAGCCGTCCGCGCTCCTTTCGGACGCGAATTTTAATATCGGTTCACACAAATTTTTAATTTTTTAGACGGCTGAGATTTTCATTGCGACGATTTCGCCGATGGTGTCACTGACTTTGGTCAAGCCGTCGAAACCGGGCAGCATTTGAATTTTTTGCGAGACGTTTTGATTGATGCGGCGCATTCCGTCCTCGCCGCCGAACAGAGTGGCAATCGTGTAATTAGATTCTTCCGCCGGTTTCGCGCCGCTGCCGACCGGTGTCCAGAAATGTTTGACGATAAAGCGCGAGAGCTTTCTGGAGATTTCCGACTTTTCGAGTTCGATGCGCGCGACGCTGCGGTAAAACGTCGTGTGCGCCGATTCTTCGCGGATAATTCCGGTTAAAATTTTCGACAAAATCGGATGGTCGGCGAGTTCGGACAATCTTCGATAACCCTGCGTCGTGGACATTTCGTGAATCGCGCCGAACGCCATATGCGTCGCCGTAAAGCGTTTGCCGATTAAATTCGTCAGCGTCGTAATTAAATAATTCGTCACCGTGTAGGAAGTCGAAACCGAACCGATGACTTGTTTCTGCCATTTCGGATCGGTTTCGATGCCGGCTTCGTTCAAAAAGCGGTTGATCAGCTCGCCGTGCGTTTGTTCTTCCGCGCTCCAACGTTCCATAAATTTGCGGATAATCGGGTCTTTACCGGTCGGCGTGCGGCGCAGTTCGTCGTAATAAACGTCGGTTAAAGTTTCGACATCGCGCATATACAACAAAACCGGCACGAATTTTTCGTCGAGCGGATGTTTGGCGACATCGCTCCAGTTGATTTCACCGATAAATTTGTCGGTCAGCGTGCGCGGCTGTTTTTCATACCAGTCAAGCACGTCGCGGTTCGTTTCAAAGTTCATCGCTTTTGTATCCTTGCATACATTTATTCGATAAAAACGGTTTTTCAGATGCGTTTCGGCGTTTGAATTTAAATCGCGGCGAAAAATTTAATTGATCGTCGAGATTGCTTGTCGAACGCCTCGAAATTGCGGTTTAATAATTAGATAAGTTTCTTCCGATTCTGCCGTTTTCGACAAAAACATATGAGATTAACGCTCGAAAGACAAATTCCGCTTGTGTTTGGCATCGCTACCGTTTTGCTCGCCATCGTCGCGTTCTTCGCTTTTCGGAGCATTAATTCGGTCAGCGAAGCGATAAAATGGGAGAAACACACGCAGGAAGTTATTTCGCAGTTAGACGAAACGCTCAACCTAATGATTGATGCCGAAACCGGCGCGCGCGGATTTTTGATTACCACCGATGACACGATTTTAGAGCCATACGATAACGCGCGGCTGAAAATCGGCAATAATCTGGCGCAGTTACGCAATCTGGTCGCCGATAATCCGGCGCAAATCGAGCGTATTTCGAGGCTCGAAAAAATCGCCCGCGAACGGTTCGATGTTTTGGAAACGGCGATTACGATGCGCCGCACGCAAAGTCTCGAACAGGTGCGGGAAGCGACGACGAAATTGGGCGGCAGACAATTAATGAGCGAGGCGCGTCTTTTAATCGCCGAAATGAAGGATTCCGAAAAAAATCTTCTGGCGCAGCGCGAAGCCGAGCTGACGACAAGCCTTTCGACCGCCAACCGTATGCTTTGGATCGCGGGCATCGGCGGAGTTTTATCGCTCGCGCTCGCCAATTACGCCATTTTCCGCGAAATCGGCAAACGCGCCGAAGCCGAAGACAGCCTGAAGGAAACGAATAAAAATCTCGAACGCCGCGTCGCGGAACGAACGCAGGATTTATCGAAGAAAAACGATGAATTGGAAGAACAAATCAACCGCCGCGAACAAGCCGAAGAACGAAGGCGCGGCGCGCTCGAAGCCGGCAGTCTCGGCACCTGGAAACTTAATTTAGACAAAGACGAAGGCGAGATGGACGAGCGCAGTCTGGCGTTGTTCGGCTTGGCGCAGGAAGATTTCAAAGGTTCGAGCAAAAAAGCCTTCAGCCGCGTCGTCGTCGAAGATGCCGCGCTGGTTGACGAAGCGTTTCGCCGCTCGACCGCCGACCGTGAAAATTTTAACACCGAATTTCGCATACAAGCCGCCGACGGCTCGGTTCGCTGGAATAATTGCACCGGTCAGCCGCAGTTTGACGAAAACGGCAACGTCACGCATTTCGTCGGTTTCTGCCGCGACATTACCGAAATTAAAAAAGCCGAATTCGCGCTGCGCGACAGCGAGAGTTTCGTGCGCTCGATTCTCGATTCGCTGCCGGCGCATATTTCGGTTCTCGACCGCGCGGGAACCATCGTCGCCGTCAATGAAGCGTGGCGTAATTTTGCCAAATCCAACTGTCTCGAAGAGCAAATCTCGACGACCGACATCGGACAAAATTATCTGCGGGTTTGCGAGCGTTCCGAGGCTTTCGAAGCGGACACGAAAAAGGTTATCGAAAATCTGCGGGCGGTTCTCGACGGCAAATTAGACGGATTTTCCTTTGAATATCCGTGCCACGCGCCGAACGAGGAACGCTGGTTTATTTTACAGGTCAACGCGATGAAAGACGGCGCGGTCGTTTCGCACATCAATATCACCGACCGCAAAAAAGCTGAAGATTCGCTCAAGATCAGCGAACAATTTAACCGCAGCATTTTTGAAAACAGTCCCGACTGCGTTCATATCTTAAAGCTCGACGGCACGATTGATTCCGTCAATTCACACGGTTTGGAATTGATGGAAATTGAAGACATAGCCAATTATGTCGGAAAAAACTGGTTGGATTTTTGGGAGGAGGATTTGAGAACGGATGCGCGTGAAGCTCTGAATAAAGCGGCGCAGGGCAAAACCGCCGAACTCGAAGGCTTCCGCCAAACGATGAAGCGAACGCCGAAATTCTGGCACGCTTCGGTCGCGCCGATTTTTGATGCCGACGGCAAAATATATCGTCTCGTTTCCACTTCACGCGACATTACCGAACGCCGCGAAGCCGAACGTGAACGCGAAGAATTGTTCAAGCGCGAACAAGCCGCGCGTAAAGACGCGGAAATCGCCAACCGCCTGCGCGACGAATTTCTCGCCACCGTTTCGCACGAGCTGCGCGCGCCGCTCAATTCGATTTTGGGCTGGGCGCGATTGATGGAAAAAGGAACGCTCGACGAAACCACGACCGTCAAAGCCGTTTCAACGATAGTCCGCAACGCCGAATCGCAAAACCGTCTGATCGAAGATTTGCTCGACGTTTCGCGTATTATATCGGGCAAACTGCGGCTCGAAGTGATGACGATAAAACCGATTAACGTCGTCGAATCCGCGCTCGAAACCGTGCGTCCGGCGGCGGAAGCCAAAGGCATTTCAATCGAAATCAGGGGCGAAAAAGACATCAGCCATATTTCCGGCGATCCGAACCGGCTGCAGCAGGTTATCTGGAATCTGCTCTCGAACGCGATTAAATTTACGCCGCCCGAAGGCGAAGTTAAACTGGAAATCGAACGGCTGGAGGATTTCGTCGAAATCCGCGTCAAAGACACGGGCGTGGGCATCAAGGAAGAATTTCTGCCGCACGTTTTCGACCGTTTTCGCCAAGCCGACGCGTCGAGCATCAGAAAATTCGGTGGTCTCGGTTTGGGTCTGGCAATTGTCCGCCATATTACAGAGATGCACGGCGGCACGGTGCGCGCCGAAAGCGCGGGCGAGAATAAAGGCTCGACCTTCGTCGTACGGTTGCCTTTGATTATTCAGTCGAAGGAAGAGGACGAAGCAATGGAACTCAGACGAAACGCGCAAACCATCGAGCCTGAATCGAGAGTCAATTTGGACGGAATGCTGATTCTGGTCGTTGACGACGAAGAAGACACGCGCCAGCTGCTCGTTCAATCGCTGACGTTTTACGGCGCGACCGTCATCACGGCAAGCTCCGCCGAAGAAGCCTTCGAAGCCGTACAGGATAAAAATCCCGACTTGATGGTTTCCGATATCGGAATGCCGGACGAAGACGGTTATTCGTTGATTCGCCGCATTCGCGCTTTGTCCGACGAACAGCACCGCGACGTTCCGGCAGTCGCGCTGACGGCTTTCACGCGCGCGCAGGACAGAATGCGCGCTTTAACCAGCGGCTATCAAAACCACGTCGCCAAACCGGTCGAACCCGACGAGCTGGCTACTGTTATCGCCAGTTTGACCGGACGGTTGAATAGTTAAGAGCCGTCTCAAAAATGAACTTTAGCGTTATGCAAGCGGTCTTTGACTGCCTTTAATGCTAAACGGATTTTAAAAACAGCGCGTTCCTCCGGTCGGTTGCCGCGTTTTTCAATTATCGAAAATTATTTTACTAAAACAGCCGCTCGATTCTTGAAAATCGAGCGGCTGTTTTATCGTTCAAAGCGCGAATCGTTGCAAAATTCACATTTGAAATTTCCTCAAGGGCAAGTTGTCAAAGGGTTCGCGCATTGTCCGCCGCGCGAAAGCCAGCCGTTCGTCGCGCCCGATTTGATTTGCACCCAATCGCCCTGACACGAAAGCGGTCTGGCTTCGCTTTCGTCGGCGACTAATTTTTTGACGACGCGGCTTTTTTTCGACGGCGCGGCGTAAAGCCGCGCGTCCGAAGGGGCGACGCTTAAATTTATATTTGAAGCGTGAACCCAGCCGCGATTTTCAAAAAGCGTTTTATCTTCGTCGCTGCCCGTCGTTTCGATTTTTGAAATCTCAAACCAGCCTTTGCCGTCGCTGCCGGTAATCGAAAAAATCAATTCCTCGGCGGTCGTTACAGCTTTAACAATCGCTGCGTTTTTATCCGGCGCAACGCGCACGTTCGCCGTCTTTGAAGTTTCGGCAAGTCCGAAACCGTATGCCTTGACCGAGCATTTCGTTTTCGCTTTTTCAATCGTCTGCGTTGCGAAATTCCAGCTCCGAAAAACATTGAAATTTTCGTGAATCGAAACGATTCGCACCGCGTCGCTAAAATTATTTCGCGCGGCAATTTTGCATTCAGATGCCCAACCGAAAATTGCCGCCGCGAAAATTACCGTCATCAAAATTTTTTTCATTTCACTTTTCCTCAAATCCTTTTTTACAGGCGTTCACGTTTCAAATAATAAATCGTTTGAAAAAATAATTCACTGTGAACCGGCACGTTAAATTTTCGACGGCGAATCAAAAACACTGCTGAAAATTTTCAGTCGCCGGTAAAAACTCGGAAATTTCTCGATTTATATTCGCGCCACGGAATCTTACCGTGAATGCGGCAGACGGCTCGAAGTCGAAAATAACTACCTGTTTGGGTAGTGAAAGAGATGTCATAAATCAGGTATTTTATTACCGGCTCGCAAATAATAGTTTCGAGCGGTTCGATTTTTACGGATTAAAATTATGCAACGTGTTTCAACTAATTATTCAATTGATTATTCAATAACAATCGCCTGCGGCATCCGACCGGATTTTTTTAAGCCGAAGAGTCGTTCGCCGGCAAAGCTTTTGTATTTTCATCTCGAGTTAGAATTCGACGGAGAAATTTCCTTCGATTCCGAACGTCGTTCAAAATTAAAAAAATGTCTGCGCGGAACGATCAAAGATTTTGGCGGAAAAGCCGAAACAATCGGCTTCGGCGAGAAATGCGTTGACCTTTTAATCGGCTTGCCGCCCGCTTTGAATCTTTTCGATTTTGTCGAGCGATTAAAGATATTTACCAAATCAATCGCGCGTCGCAAACTAAAATCAAATGAATTTCGCTGGAACGCGGAATATGAAGTTTCGACCGTCGGCGTTTCGCAAATCGAAACGATCAACCGCTCTATCCGACAGAAGGAATTTGCGTTAGTAAACCGCGCGTCAAACGCAATCGGCTAATATGCGAATCAGTGTTTGAAAAATGCGGCAGCCGACCGGAGCAAATGACCGGAGCGAGAGGCATCTCTGCCGATTAAAGTCGGCGACGACCGCGTGGAAAAAAGTTTCCGGCAACATTGTATCAAACCGGCGCGAAAATCGCCGTGTCGCCAGAGAATTTTCAAAGCGGAAAAGAATAAGCGGTAAAATGTTTTCGCAGGTATTTTAAAAGTCGCCGGACAAAGCGATCCGGCAAAGTTTCAAGTAGAAAAAGTTATGCAGAATCCAATTGTTTGGTTAGCGTTAGTTTTATTCGGTTTTGTTTCCGGTTACGCGCAAACCTCCGACCAGCCGCACACGCCCGCGCCGCAAAGCGCGGAACGCGCGGCGATTACCGACGCTCTGCGCGGCGGACAAAAAGTAATTTTTCAAATTCATTATCTAAAAGTTCATAACGGCTGGGCGTGGATTGACGCGACACCGCTCGACGCGCGAACGAAAAAAGCGGTTGCCGAAGGCGGCACTTCGCTGCTGCGTTCGGAGAACGGTAGATGGACGGTTGTAAATTTGGAAAATGTGCGGGAAGACCCGGAAAATCCAATGGCTTCGCAGGAAGCGAGTGCGACCTTCGTTCGCCACCTGCGGAAGATTTATCCGAACTGTCCGGCTGATATTTTCCCGAAAAATGATTCTAAAAAATAAACGAAAAAAGCGAACGAAAATCTCGTCCGCTTTTTCATTTATTTTCTGGACGATGAACCGGGACACGCGTCCGCGCATATCAGCGCGAACATAAAGAAAAATGTAATTCCGAAGCAGCAAATTCCTATCTTGTTCCTCTGCCAAATAATTTTTTCATTCGATAAATTCGTTGCCATCGTCCGGCACTTAAACAAGGAAAATTTACGCTCAACCGACCGGGCATTCATCACCCTTTCGGGAAAAAAAAACCAAAGCGACATTGATTTTGTCGCTGGATTTTTAGCGTATAAACGGGCGAAGAAAATGATTGACCGCGCGATGCAATCAAATAATTTCGCCGTTCTTCAACGAACGATTAAACACCGGTCGGGAAAATTTTAAAATAAATAATGCCCCTTTCCCTTTCTGAATCTCGTTTTAGTGTGTAGAGGGAAAGGTGTATCCAAATTCGTGCGGAAACAGAAGGCAAAGCTCGCCGGAATATCCGACAGGCGAATTGGAATTTCGACTCGAATGAATTCTCAAAGGTTAAAACAGATCGAAGAAATTTTCCTGGCGGCAGCTGAAGTTTTGCCGTCCGAGCGCGAATCTTTTTTCAAAGAAAACTGCGACACCGATCAGGATTTGCGTCGCGAAGTCGAATCACTGCTTGCGTTTGAGAATGCTTCGGGCAGTTTTTTAGACGCGCCGCCTGAAGCATTTGCCGCTGAAATGCTCGCCGAACGGAAAGTTAAATCGAGTTTGACCGGAAATAAAAACCGGGCGTTAAGAAATTAAAGGTCTCTTCGGCAAAAGCAATTTCAAAGCCTGAGATTTTCAAAGGCGAAGTTAATTTAAATTAGATGAAGGATAAATTTTATGTTCAAAATTTTGATGTTCGTATCGTTCGCGCTTGTTTTTTCGACGGCGGCTTTTGCTCAAAATAAAAGCGTCTATACGGATTTAGCAGCTGATAAATGCAACACTATCAACGTTGATAAAGGAATGGCGGGCAACTATTCGGGCAAGTGCGCCGGTGTCGGCGGATTTAACTTGGAAGTTTATCTGGACGACGAACGGAACTCCGTCGGTGTCGTTCTGCCGTCAAAAAAAATAGTCGGTTTGGATTTCTGGAATTATTTCAGCAATTTTTCCGCGCTCGGCGAAAAGGCTGAGTGGCGTATGAAACGCGGAAAGCCGCTCGCGCTCATCGTTCGTCTGAATGTTTCGGACCGCGGCGATGAAAAATCGCCGACTTCGTATCTGATAGTTTCCAAAATCAGCCGGACGAATGCCTGCGTAACCGATGTCGTTAAACCCGGAAAAAATCAAAATACGCGAGCGCAGCGTCTGGCTGATAAAGCATCAATTAAACAGTGCAAAAAATGATAAATCGCCGCGCGCTTATTCTTTGACCGCCGCCAGACGATCCGCCCAATTCTTAATTATTGCGGGCGTTTTACGATTTTTCTCGTTAAAAAATTTAGTTTTTTCAATTTGATTATAAATCGCCGCGTGAACGGTTTGATTGACCAGATCAACGGCGATTGCCGATTCGAGATGCCCGCAGGCGTGAATCAGACAGCCGCTCGCAAAAAGAATTGATTCGTTTTTTTCAACCGGCGAAACGGTTTCAAAAGAATCCAGAAACGCGGCGTAATTTTTCGCGCCCAAAAGTTTTTTCAGGCGCGTTTTAATTACCGGATTATTCAAGAGCGCGAACGAATCCGCGTCGGTCATTTTAATAATGACGGCAGGCAGTTTATCGCCTTTTTTGTTTGTCTGCGCCGTCGCGCCAAAAGCGCATATCGCCACGATTAAAAGCGAAAAGATAATTTGTTTCATTGGCTTCTCCGATTTGCGAATCAATTTAGTTGATCTGAGTTACCGTTTATCAGAAAGGAAAAAACATCGCTTACGAAACCCACGAAAGAAACGAAAAAGAAATAATTTTCTATTAATCCTTTATGCTTTTCGTGTGCTTCGCGGGCAAATTTTTCTTGGTTTTTTCACAAACGATTCGCGGTTTATTCAACCGATACTTCGGTAAATTCCTCGCTCGTGTTGTCGGCAAAATCGGTCACGGTAAATCCGACCAGATATTTTCCGGCGGCGACATTTATGCGCCCGACGGTGATGTCGTCATCGGCGGTAACATTCAAACTATTTTCCTTATCGAAAGTATTTTTTCACTTTGTCCTCACTTGACCTTGAATTTAAATAATCTTTCAGCATTTAACCGAACAGAAAAAAGTTTATCTCCGGTTAATTATCGTCTTTATCTTCGGAAGAATGTTCGGCATCGGTTTTGGTTTCGGTTGCCGCCGGCGCGCTGCCCGTAATTTTGACAATGCCCGATTTTTTGCTGATTTCCCTGCCCTGCTCGTCAACTAAAGCGGCGTCGACGCTGTAATCGCCGGGAAGATTCGGAGTGAAATTAAAGAAAGCGTCGCTGTCGCCGTCAACTTCTATTTCCGGCTTTGCCAACGAATCGCCTCTGGTTTTACCGGCGACATTTTCATATTTCAGATTAAATTTCACTTTGTGTTTTCCCGACGCGTTTGAAACGGCGGCGACGGCGAACACCTTTTCGCCGACATTAAAACTCGTCGCGGTCGGCTTGGCGGTATCGTTTTTGCCGAAATTCAAACTGCTGATATTAGCGGTCGAAAAACTGCAAGCCGAAAAAACGAAAACCGCGAGTGCCAGTGCCGTAATCAAAATTGTTTGTGTCTTCATTTGAAATTTCCTCTCGTTTTTAAATTTTTTAATTAATTTTTGAATTTCCCGATTCACTTGATTGAAATTTGAAAAATCTTCAATTAAATTGTTTTCATCAATCTAAACGGAAACGAATCGGCGAAAGGGTCATCGAGGTTTCAATTTTTTTCCGTACCGGAAATTTCTTTGTAAATTTTTGATAATCCGAAACGTATAAAAAAAACGGTCGGACTTTTGTTTGACGAATCTTTTTCTTCAGATTCCCGTTTGAAAATCACGCGGAAGTTTTCTTTTTCCGTTTTAATTTGTCGAGATATTTCGCATCATCTTTAGGGTTGAAGAGATTTGTTCTCGAACAATTCGTCGTCGAAAAATTTTCGCTTTTTCCCGAAGCGTAAACGAGATAAATTTTTCCGATTTCAAAATTATAACCGCACATCGCGCTGTCCCTGGCGGTCGTGATCGTCATTTCCCGACTCGATTTACCTTTCCAGAATTTGGCAACTTTAAATCTGACGATAAAGTCATATTTATTCGTCGGCGATTCTTTGATCTCGACAACCTCGCCGGAGAAAATCGCGTCGGAACCGGCAAAGGCATCCTGAATTTGTTTTGTTTGCGACTCAGCATTT
This sequence comes from uncultured Pyrinomonadaceae bacterium, assembly GCA_964237235.1. Taxonomy (GTDB): domain Bacteria; phylum Acidobacteriota; class Blastocatellia; order Pyrinomonadales; family Pyrinomonadaceae. Next base: position 127,467 of record CAXSGY010000009.1, on the reverse strand, counting down.
GCGACACAACTACAGGCAAAAGACTTTTCCGCCGAAGCGAACAGAAATGTCAGCAATGCCAACGAAATATAGACAACTTTTTTCATCTTAATTTTCCTCCCGAATGCCAGTTTTGTTTGATCTGCGGCATTCAATCTACTTTTCTCCACGAACTTATTTTTTGTAATTATCCGCGACAAATTTATCAAAAAGTTTGTTCAGATTTTCCGGTCTGTAAATCGCAAATCCGTCGGCGTTCGGATTGGCGAATCTGACTGCTTCTTCCCTGCGTTCTTCAAATGCTTCCGCTCCGGTTATCTAAGCGGCGATGAATTTTTTTCCGGGCGGCGCGGCGACGAATTTGTCGTATTCGGCTTGATCCTGCGCGGTGAAATCCAACGTGCCGCCGTTGCCGTTGATAAGCTCCGCCATCTCTGTCTGATGTAATTTAAGACTCGCTGCCCGTCGGCTGCTTGAAAATAATTATTCAAATCGTTTAGCTCCCGCTCCGAAAACTTGCGCGTATAACTTTGCCGCAAGCCTTCTTTGATCCATTGCTCGGTCGGAAAATTAGCGTTTATCGCGTCGTCGGTAATTTTGTCCATCGTTTCGATGAGTTGTTCGTAATTGGCGCGGACAAACGATTTCTGCGCGGGCGTTAAGCTTTTATTGACTTTCAGCGCGGCATCGAAACCTTCGATTCTGTTTCTTTTTTCCTTTTGCTTAATTTCTTCGATTTCCTGCGCGCTTTTCGTTCCGGGAAGTTTTGATACCTGCTCTTCGATCCCGACATACGGATGCGAAGTGAAGGTTAAATCAATCAATTTTTCGACTGCTTCGGTTTTTGTTTTCGCGCCGTTTGACGACGGCGTTTGCGCGGAGAAGGACTCGTCAGGCATTTGTTTATACGCCGAAAAGATTGATAATATTTGATACTGCGTTCCCAAATCCTTAATCACGGAGCGGACATCCTCAAAAAGCAAATTGATTACAACTGTTTTGGTTTTGCCGGCGAGGTCTCTGCGCGCGTCCCATTTTTTTGCGACTGCCGCGGAGTTTTTTTCGTCGGGTTCGGCTCGCGCGACCACGCCTTTGAGTTCGCTAATCAAAGCGGAACGCGATTTTGCATCGAGCGGCTTGCCCGAATCCGTTGCGCGACGAGATTTCGCGTCAGGCAAACAGCGGCGGTCATTATAAAAATTATCGTTAGTCCTTTATTAAACATAATTTCTCCGTTCGGCGCGGTGTTAAATTTTTACGCAGCCGATTGCTGAAACAATAAAAACGGCTTTATTTGACTGAAACCTTAATCGTGTAATCAACCGTCGGATGCCCGGTTACGTAGATGTAATAATCGCCCGTCGCCGGAATTTTGACGGTTCGATTTTTGCCGTCATAAGTTTCCCTTCCGCCTTCAAGAACACCGCCGGCAAAAAAATCGGTTGAACGACTGATGACAAACTGCGCCGCGCGGTCGCTGTTGCCCTGCCACGCAATCTGCACGGTCAGCTTTTGATTTTTGCGGGCGCGAATAACATAGCCGTCGTGCGCTTCGCCGCCGACCGAACCTTTCGCCGCGATTGAATTTTTCAGACGTTTTTTCGGTGTCGAATCCGTTTGCGCCGCCGCGCCGCTGACGCAAAAAAACATCAACGCGATGGCGAAAAAAGACAAGCGCATTTTTGTTAAAAATTTTGAATCGTTCATTTCAATTCTCCGTTTCTTTCGGCGGTTATCTAATCGTCACCGGTAATTTATAAGTGGCGTTTCCGCGCGTTCCGCCGACGCTGATTCGATAATCGCCTGAATCGGGCAACGTGCCGCTCCAAACAGTCTGGTCGTCGCCTTCTCCGGCGTTTTTTAGATAACCGCCGTTCGGTTTTTCGATGGTAAAGACGGCGTTGCTTTCGATTGCCGTAATTTTTACGGACATTTTTTGTCCGGCTTTCGCGCCGACGATATATGTGTCTTCGTCGCCGCGAATCACGGCGTTGGAAAGAACCACGGAGTTTTTGCCTTTAGCAAATTTGATTCGTTTTATAATTCCGTCAGCTTTTGCGAGCGGCGAAAATATCAGAACATTCGCCGACAATAAAATTAAGATTAAAAATTTGACTTTAAACATAATTTTCACAGATTGGTTTTCCCTTTTCGCAAAATAATTGTCTGTTCTATGAAACGGAATGCCAACCGAAAACAGCGACTTAAAATCCGCAAATCGCCGCGAAAACAAATCGTCATTCCGTTTCGCCGACTTTATTGATTGCTCGCGCCGCCGCTCCACATTTCAAAGCTGCCCCATATTTCGTCGATAATTTTTTCGTTGGCGGCAAACTTCGGTTCTTCCGTGCCGACGATCATCACGTAATTGTCCGTTACGTCCGTGCCGACCAAAACCTTGCTTTTCGATTTCGAGTCGTCTTCCAAAGTCGCCGTTACTTCCGTTATCGAATAATCCGCGCTCTCGCCGGTCAGCTTTCCGGGTTCGACCTTGGTCGCGCCCAAGCCTTTCATAAATTCTACGGCGACGTTGAGTAAATCTTCTTTGGTCATTTTTTTGTCTTTGAAGGCTAAAACCGCCACCGCCAAATCAGACGGCGCGGGCGTTGCGGCGACAAAAACATCCATTCCGTTTTTTGTGTCGCTGCCGCCGGTTGTGCCGTCGGGAACGGCGAAGCTATATCCTTTGTTTTCGTCGTAAACGGTAATCCAATCTTTCGGAACTTCAATATTTTTAGCTGTCTTGCCTCTTTCATTGTCGGATTTCCTTTCATTTTTTTCTCTCCTGTTTTTAATTTTTTGTAACTTTTACCCTGAATTTATTCGTCGAATCTTTATTCGGATAAGTCCTTCAATTTGCTAAACGATATTTGAAGCGAAAACAGGTCATCAACGTTTTTTTCTACAAACTTTAATTATTTTTCGTCATATTTTTGCAAATGCGCGCCCGAAGCCGGTAAATTTTTCTCCTTTTTGCAAAATTAAGCGCGAAAATCAGACACGAAAATTGTTAGACAAACGCACCCGATTTTTGCCTTCGATTTTTACTCATTTCAATTTTTCTGAGAATGTTTTTTGTTAATTCCGTCTCAAAATCAAATTCAAATCGGTATCATATTTAGGTTTAATCCCCTTTATTTGTCTTCATTTACGCTTTAATTTAAACTTGTTGCTTTTTGTTTTTTAAGTTTGTTAATATTAAAAAGGTTCCCAATTCTTCTACCAAAATTCTTGGAGGCAACAATATGAAATCTACTTTCTTTAAATTTACTTTCGCGGCGTTTTTCGTCTTTTTGGCATTCGCCGCCAATTTTTCCGCTAACGCTCAGACCGAACAAAAATCGCCCGAATTGAGCATCGCCGGATTTAAGCTCGGCGGCGATGAAAAAGCGACCGAGCAACTTTTGAAAGGTTTTTCGCCGCGTTTCGACAACGAAGCCGGACAGCCGAAATATTTTTTTTATAACGGTTACGGAAATCAGGTAATGTCGATTACCTGTCTGTCTAAAGAACATCCTTATTTGGTCGTCGGAGTCGAGGTTTTCGCGGTCGGCGAATCGTATCAGAAAAAACATTATCAATTGAAAGACACCAATTCTTTTATGACCGAATCGGGCTTTTTTATCGGCGCGAAGCCGTCGGTTACGTCGCTGATGTTCGCCGTTCCGAATGTTACAAAAGCCAAGCAAATCATTAAAAAGAAAGGCGTTCCGATGACCGATGAAAAGGTTGATAAAGTCAGGACGCTCGCTTATCGAATTGACGCGGTTAATCAACTCGAAAATCAGGAAGCGAAAACCGAAGGAATAAATTTCGGTTCATACACCGCCGAATACAAATTCGTTAAAAACAAGCTGCGCCACATCACAATTTCAGTCAATACGACCGCTCCGGCGACGGCGAAGTTGTAAAAATTCTAAAGCAAAAGAAAAATTTAACTGGGATGGACGGAATGTTTTTAGATATTTTTTATTCGGATGCTTCTGAAAATGTTCTAAAAATACTTTTTATCTCTTTCGTCCCTGTTAATTCATTTTTATAAATCCGCCGCGTTCCATTTTTCGACGATTTCGTTGATGAGATTGGCAACTTTGTCGGTTACCTTCACAAAATACGAATCGGCTTTTTTCTGGTCGAATTTCGGATAGCCCTGACCTTTTTGATATAGACCGATTGACGATGGAAAAGGAACCGCCGTCCACGTTCCGGCTGGCGGATACGGTGTGGCTAACGAATCTTTGTAGCGTTCGGGATGCACGAGCGTCGGGTCAATCGCCTGTATAAAAGCCGTCTCGTTCAAACCGGCGTGTCCGCCGTCTTCGCCGAAAACTTCCTTAGTTTCGTCGGAGGCGAACGACCACCAATTTATCACTAAAATTCTCACCTTTTTTTCGGCGGAAACTTCGGCGGCGAGGCTGTTCAGAACCGCCGTCTGTCCGCCGCCGTGTCCGTTCAAGACGACAATGTTTTTGAATCCGTTTTTCGCCAAGCCCTCGAAAATCTGCTTGACGAACGGGCGATAGGCTGCTTCGGTGATTTGAAATGCGCCCGGATAGGCTTCCAACGCGCCGGTGATTCCATACGGCAGCGTCGGCGCAATCATTGCGTTGACGCGGCGGGCGATTTTTTGCGCCATCGCTGTCGGCGCGGTGTTGTCCGCGCCGTTATTGATTACGCCGTGCGGCTCTAAAGTTCCGGTCGGCAACAGCACGGTCTGAATTTTCGACGGAACTGTTTCCTTGAATTCCATCCAGTTAATCCGGTCCATCTCGCGCGTCGAAACCAAATCCTTTGGTTGGTTCGGCGCGTTTGTTTTATCCGAAGTCTGTGCCGCAATTAAATTTGCAAACGCACACCAGAATATTATCAGCGAAATTATTTTTTTCATTTCTTTTTCCTCTGAAAGCTAAAATTTTAAAATTGATTTTACCAGTTAATTTTGAAATCCTGTCATTGTTCAAATACGCTTCTCTTTTTCAATCCGTGGAGAAATTCGTTACAGTATTAAACGAATCGAAACAACTTTTCGGAAACAACTTTTTTTTGAAGCTGACAGAGAAATTATGAAATCAACAAAAATTGTTACGCTGTTGCTCGCGCTCGGTGTTTTTTCGGCTTGCGAAGCACCAATCAACACAAATACGAATGCGAATCGCGCGAACCCGAACGCGGCGAATATGACGAATACGAACGCCGCGCCGGTCGCGCAGGATTTAACGGAAGTTCCGCGTCCGCAGAAAATTTCGGATATGATGAAGGAACGCGGCGAGCAGGATAATGCCGCGCCGACTTTAACCGTCGTTGAACCGAAAGACAACTCGACCGTTAACAGTTCAACCGTCAAGGTGAAACTTTCTTTATCCGGCGATTTGAAAGGTTATAAGCCGATGAAGGATATGACGACCGGAATGGGCAATCACATTCACGTTATTTTGGACAACCAGCCGTATGAAGCGTATTACAATCTCGACCAGGAATTTGAATTAGGAAACGTTTCCGACGGCGAACATACTCTGCGGTTTTTCCCTTCGCGTCCGTGGCACGAAAGCTATAAAAACGAAGGCGCGTTCAAGATGGTGAAATTTTCCGTCAAAAACGGCGGCGCGGACACGACCAAACCGGCGACTTCGAACGCTAATCAACCGCTGTCGAATGCCAACGCTGCCGCCACTCCTGAAGGCAAAGATATGAAGGAATCAACGGCGGGAGCGGTTGACGCGGCGAAACCGCTGCTGACATACAGCCGACCGAAAGGCGATTATAACAATGCGGACGCGGAAAACATTATGATTGATTTTTGGCTTTTGAACGCCAAGCTGCAAGGCGACGGCGGCGAATACCGAGTGAAATATTCGGTTGACGGCGGCGAAGCGAAATTTCTCGAAAAATGGCAGCCGATTTGGTTGATCGGTTGGGCAAACGGCAAACACACCGTCAAACTCGAACTCGTGGACAAAGCCGGAAATTTGGTTGACAACGGCGGTTACAATTCAACAACGCGCGACTTTAACGTTGCTAAATAAAAATTTGTCAAAAATTCAAAAGTCGCGTCCGGTCAAGTTTTTCGATTGAACGCGACTTTTTTATTTTCTTGATTTGGTCAAACTTGAACTTGCCGGAAATTTCTTTTAACCTCACATAATCAATTTTCTATTAAATTTACTTGGAGTTTATAAAACCTATGCGTCGAGATACGACTTCCTGGTATAGTCATAATCTTGGAATGGATATGCCGCTTGTGGCATATGGTGACAGCGGTTATCCGCTTTTGATGTTTCCGACCGCCGCCGCGGATTATTTGGAATACGAACGATTTTTGCTGATGGACGCGATCAAGCCGTTTATCGAATCGGGAATGCTGCGCGCTTATTCGATTAATTCGGTCAATCGCTACAGTCTTTTAAACGAACAGGCTTCGCCGCAGTGGAAGGCTGAGCTTCTGACGCGTTACGACCGCTATATTATGGAGGAAGTTCTGCCTCTGATTCGCAACGAATGCGGTCAGGACGCAAAACCTTTGACGACCGGCGCGAGTTTGGGCGCGTATCTGGCGGCAAACTGCTATTTCAAACATCCAGACCAATTTCGCGGCACGATTGCGATGAGCGGCAGCTATGACGTTCGTTCGTATCTGAAAAATTATTACGACGACAATGTTTATTTTAATAATCCGCAGCAATACGTTCAAAATTTGAACGACGATTATCATCTGCCGATTCTGCGAAAAGCCGATTCAATCGTTATCGTCACCGGACAGGGCGCGTTTGAAGCACCCGACCGCACACGTCAATTTTGCGGCGTTCTAAATCAAAAACGCATTCCGCACTTGTGCGAAATCTGGGGAAAAGATGTCAATCACGATTGGGATTGGTGGCGCAAAATGCTGCCGTTTTATCTTGGAAAGTTTTTAAAATAAACAAACGGAGCGCAGGCAAGAGTGCCTGCAATGAGCATCGCTTTTTGATGCGAAAAATCTCTGCAAAGAAATTAACTTAATTTCTTTGCAGAGATTTTTCGCGCTGTCCGGGTTTATTGCAGGCAAGAGTGCCTGCGCTCCAATTTTTCCAATTTCCACGAAAGTTTTCCAACTGTGGAAAACTTTTCCTCAGATTCTGAGCGGCATCACGATATATTTGTAATCGTAATTTTTATCGCCCGCGATATTCATTTGCGTTTGCGCGTTGCCGTCTTTGAATTCAAACGCGATTTTCAAACGATTCGCGCCTTCTTTGACGCGCACGGTTTCACCGTTCGTTTCCTTTTCGGTCGTTTCTGCTGTTTCGGCTTCGCCCGCGCCGACGACGTTTAAGAAATCCTGCAGATATTGAGCATTGAAACCGACCTGCACTTCTTCGCCCGCGTAATCGGCGGCGACTTTTTCATTCGCTTCGCCTTCTTCCGAAGATTGCGCGCCGATTTCGATTTCGCCGCTGCGAATTGTTAATTTCACGGAGCGTGTTCGCTCGTCCGCCATCAAACTGACGCGGCGAATCGCGGTTTTCATTTCGTCGGCATCGAAAACGGCGACTTTATCGTTGTCCTTCGGAATAACCATTTCGTAATTCGGAAACGTGCCGGAAAGTTTGCGCGTGATGAGCAGTCTGCCGTTGACTTCAAAATAAATATGATTCGCGTCCTCGCCGAAACTGACATCGCCTTTCGCGTCGCGCGAAATTTTAATCAATTCGAGCAGAGCCTTTTTCGGAATCAGCGCGTCCATTTTTTCCGCCGCATCCGTCGAAATTTTTCTTTCGATAAATGCCAGCCGGTGTCCGTCGGTCGTCACCATTCGCGCCGCGCCGTCTTCAATCATAAATTTCGCTCCTGAGAGTGTGAATCTCGATTGCTCGTTGGTGATGGCGAACGCCGTGTTCTGGATAAAATGATTGAAAATGTCGGCAGACAATTTCATCGGCGCGCTTTTAAAGTTCGGAACTTCCGGGAATGTGTCACGACTCACGCCCGCCAGACGAAAATTCGATTTTCCGCAGTTGAGCTTGACCCATTCGTTTTCATCCTTCGTAAAATGTACGTCCTTGTCGTCCAGCAGCCGCACAATGTCGAACAGTTTCCTTGCCTGTATGCACATCGCGCCTGCCTGTTTAATATCGGCATTTGCCTCGCAACGAACCGTTACATCCAAATCCGTTCCGACGATACGAATCGTGTTCTCGCCGATTGATTCGATCAAAATATTCGAAAGAACCGGAATCGTGCTTTTCTTTTCGACAATTCCCTGCACAAATCCTAATTCCTCTTTTAGAACGCTTTGCTTAATTGTAAATTCCATTTTTTTCTCCAGTATTGAAAATTAAGTAAGAAGCTTCTTATCATTTTCTTCTTTATTCTTTTTTGTATATCCTCTTTTATTTGTCTCTATCAGTTTCATTGTGATGAGAAAACTTTCATCATTTCTATAATCACTTGGCGCATATAAGACTTCCGGTCTAAATAGCAAAACTACAAATGTTAACAAAGTTAGCAATATCGTAAAACATATTACAAAACAGATAAAAATGAATTGATACTCGGAGTTTACATATTTTATCGCATATATGGAAGCTATCGAAATTCCACAGAATATAGTGATTAATTTTAAGGGATTATCTATGCGTTTGGTTTTTTCCAACATTTTGCTACCTCGATAAGATTTTACTTTTTATCGCAAAATTTTCTTAATGCTTTTACTATTTATACTAATTTAAAATCTATATATTTATATAGTATTAGTAGTAGGTCCTGTGGAAAAGTGGAAAACCGACTTAAACTATTGCGGCTATTAGATTTATATTTCCACAGCTCCTGTGGAAAACCTGTGGAAAATTTTATCTCCTGTGGAAAATTCCGGCAAAAACGTCCGTGTTCCACATTTCCACAGGCTCGAAAAAGAGGTTGCCTGTGGAAATGTGGAAAACTTTATCTAAAGTGTAATTAAATACTGTAAAAATTAAACAGCTTAAACGAAAATTCTGTGGAAAACTTTTCGCAAATTTTCTACAAACAATCTTTAACTAACTGCAAAGATTATCTATTAGCTCGCTGACCACCCTGTGGAAATTTCTATCATCCTTAATTATCGAATCAATTTTCTCGACAGAGTGCATAACGGTCGTATGGTGTTTGCCGCCAAATTCGCGCCCGATTTCCGGAAAACTGTGTTTGGTCAGACGTTTGCACAGATACATCGCCACTTGACGCGGCACGGCGATTTGTCTCGAATTGTTTTTGGACTTTATTTCTTCGACCGTCAATTTATAATGCGCGGCGACGGTTTTGGCGATTCGCTCCAGAGACAGACCTTCCGGCTGATCGCTGTCTATGATATTTCGCATCGCGTCCTGTGCGAGCATTTTGGAGATCGGCAAACCTCTTAAAGATGAAATCGCCACGAGCCGCACGAGCGAGCCTTCGAGTTCGCGGATGTTGCTTTTTACTTTGCCGGCGATGAAAAACGCGATTTCATCGGGCAAGGTCACGCCGTCCAAATCGGCTTTGCGTTTCAGAATCGCCACTTTCGTCTCTAAATCCGGCGGTTCGATGTCGGCGATTAAGCCCCATTCGAAGCGCGAATGCAAACGTTCTTCCAAAGTCGGAATTTCGCGCGGCGGACAATCCGAAGTAATCACGATTTGTTTCTGATCGTTGTGCAGTGCGTTGAATGTATGGAAAAATTCTTCCTGCGTGCGTTCTTTGCCCGCCATAAACTGCACGTCGTCCATCAGCAGCACATCAATCGAGCGGTATTTATCGCGGAAAGTTTGCGTTTTATCGTAACGAATCGCATTAATCAATTCGTTCATAAATTTTTCGGCGGAAATATATGCGACTCTCAAATGTCGGTTTCTTTCCTTGATGGCGTGTCCGGCGGCGTGCATCAGATGAGTTTTTCCTAAACCGACACCGCCGTAGATATACATCGGATTATAAGTTTTGCCCGGCGATTCGGCGACTGCCAGAGCCGCGGCGTGCGCGAATTGATTGCACGAGCCGACGACGAATGTGTTAAACGTATATTTACGGTTCAGCGAATTTTCAATCGGCTCGATGTCAACGAAATTGGTCGAATTGCTTTTGATTAAAACTTCCGGCTTGGCTTTTTCAATATAATTAAACGAACTGTTTGCCGGAGCATTTGCCGTCTTCGTTTGTTTCTCGAAGAAAAAGTCCGAATCTTCTTCTTCAAAATTTTCATTCGTCATTTCCGACGGAACGATGTCCCAGTCGAGTATGTAATTCGGTAAATTTAATTCTTTTAAGGTTTGTGCGATGACCTCCGAATAATAACTGCTGATCCAATCCTTATTAACCTGACTGGCGCGGAGACGCAAAATTTTATCTTGCTCGTTGCAGCTTTCAAATTGAATCGGACGAAACCAAGCATCGAAAATCTGTTTGTTGAGACGTTTTTCCACCGACTGCAATATGTTGTTCCAAACATTCCGGTCTTCGTTTCTTGATTCATTTATATTATCCATTTTTCTTCTCCGCGATTTTATTAAATCTTTGTGGAAACTTTTAAGCAGATTAAATTTTCCAGCGTCGTTTTAATTGTTAAATTTTCTCTTCAACCATTGGCGCGAAGCCCTTATTTTGCGGCGGCTTTTCGCTTTTTTAAAAAGTTTTCCACAAAGTTTTCCACAGGCTTGTGGAAAGCTGTTTAATAGTTAAGGTAAAACCTTAACTATAATGTTTTCAACAGTTTACGAGAAATTTTTTTACTGAAACGGCTCACAGATTAACAAAATTCAAATCAAATTGCAAGAAGAAATCCACAGGTTTTGAAAATAAATTTTGAAATCGGATAAGTCCTTATTTTAACTGCGATTTGGCGGAAAATTTGATTGTGTTAGACTAGAAATCATTCACATTTTAGATACAAAAGAAGGATAAATTGGAAAAAGAATCTCAAAGCGCGGCAAAAGAACTGGAGAAAAAGAGTTGAACGAACAAACTGAAAATTCGACGAGCGAGCAACTCGCGCGGCTAATTAAAGAAGCGGCGGAAGGATTAAGTTATATCAGCGAAACCGATGCGCCGATCTCCGCATTTGTCGGGAAACCGGCGGAAGCATTAACGAAGGACGAAGTGCTGAACCAGACCAAAAACTCTGCGACTTCGCAGATCGAGGAAAAGGATGTCGGCGGATTTTTTTCGCGCCTGACGGAAATGCAGGATTGGTTCGGCGACGAAGAAAAGGCGAACGCCGAAAAATTTGCCGCGCTGCAAAAGATTTTGGTGAACAATCTGCGCGATTTGAATGTTTTCCGAATCGGCAAAACGCAGATAAAAATTTACGTCCTTGGACTCGACGAAAACAATATGCTGCTCGGCATCAAAACCGAAGCCGTCGAAACTTGATAAAAAATGAGAAATAAAAAACTGAAAGACCGGAATTAATTCTTGAAAATGCATTCCGGTCTTTCAGTTTTTTATCTGTAAAATTGTCTAAATCTGAACAGTTATTCGAAAATTTCAATCGGCTGACCGTAGCGCAAGACTTCTTGCTTGCATTAATTTTGTCTTGGTGCAAAATACATTTTGATAGCCCGCAGTCTGAATTTGTCAAAATGTGTTTTGCGCCTTCGCGTTTATTACAAACAGGATGCTGACGTTCCTGCCAACCGCTTTTTAATAAACAATTCGCATCCGCCGAATTTATTTTTTGTTAATCGAACTCGCTCCTGAAGATTTTTGTTTAATTTTAGCCGGCTCGCCGATGTAATAAATCTTGCTTGCGCCGCTTGCCGAAACGTCCAAATCATTAGTTGCCGAAACGGTCGCGCTGCTCGCGCCGTTCGCTTCGACTTCGGCGTTTTCCGCTCTCAGGTTTTCCGCGTCAATGGAACTCGCGCCGCTCGCGTCGGCATTCAAATCTTCCGTCGCACCGTCAATTTTAATTTTCGACGCGCCGCTCGCCTTTAATTCGAGCGAATCGGCTTTAACGTTTGAAACGTTGCCGCTCGACGCGCCGGAGATATCCAAGCCTTCGAGTTCGGGCATCGAAATTTTAACGTTGATGCGCGTTTTCGGCGAAATTCTGTCTTCGCTGAAAATCTTCAGAGTGTCGCCGTCAACTTCGGTTTTGATGTTGGCGAGCAGATTGTCGTCCGCCTGCACTTCGACGCTGAAATCTTTCTGAGCCGCGATTTCGACGTTGACCGCGCCGCCCGCGTCAACTTTGCTGAAGCCTTTCAGCGAGCGCGTTTCGGTCTTTGACACGCCCGAACCCTGCACGCCCGTAAAATTCTTGATGCCGTCGAAACTACAGTTGGTCGAAAACATCAAGCCGATTGATAAAGCTGCGATAAAAATTAAAAATCCTATTTTTCTCATTATTGCTTTCCCTCCGCGAAAAATATTTGAAAATTCTTTCGATAAGGCAAACGATGAAAAATTTGTTTAAGTTCCCTTATTTATTGCAGTCCGATCCAGCGGGCGAAAAAATGTTGAAAGAAAAATTGTCCGACACCGAGCGCGAAGCCGAAAAACGCGCCGAACAATTCGATGGTTCGAAGATGTTCCTTGGCGATGGACATCACGAGCGATTCGAGCTTTTCGACCGGATAATTATTGATTTTTTCGCGTACGACGCTGCCGATGTCGAATTCGCGGATCGCTTCGGGAAGTTTTTCTCGCGCCGCGCCGATAATCGTTTCAGTGATTTTTTCACCGGCGTTTCGCACCTGTTCTTCGGAAATATGGTCGGATAATTTACCGATTGGCGCGGACAAAAGCCGGTCAATTTGTTTGGTCAAAACGCGGTTGATAATGTCGCCGGTTTCGTCTTTCTGCAGAATATTAAGCAAGCCGTCGGCGAGCAGTTTTTTTAATTTTTCTTCGGATTCAGGGTGAACCGTCTGCAAAATCGCGTCGAGGCTGTGCGGGCGAATTTTCCGCAGCGTGTCGGTCAGATATGCGGAAATCGAAGTTTGCATCTCCGCGCCCTGCAAAATTGACAGAACGCCTTTGGCGATTTGATTTTTCAGGCGTTCGAGCTGTTCCGGTTGAACTTTCCCGATCAATTCAGAAATCGGACGATTTGCGGCGTTGGAAATCGCCTGGTCGAGAAAGTTGCGGGCTTCCTGCGCGAAATAATCGCCGCGCAAAGTTTCTTCGATGCGTTTCGGCAGTGATTCATTGACCAAATCGTCAACTTCACGGATCAGATTGTCGCGCGAAACGAAGATTTTCTTGAAAAACGCGAGATTTTCGTAAAAATCGTTGACTTCCTTTTTAATCATCGCGCCGATCTGCCCGCGCGTGCGCTCGGATGTGGCAATTTCGGCGAGTTGGTGAACAATCGGTTCGATTTGATCGGTCGCTTTTTCCTTGATCAAATCAATCGCGTCGGGCGTGAACATTTCGCCGAGCGTCATCGTCGTGTCGGCTAAATCATCTACGCGGCGGTTGATAAATTCACGGATTTTCTGCTCCAGAACCGGCTCTTTGACCGCGTTGCGAACGCGCTTTTCCAAAAAGCCGAGAACTTCGTTAAATTGTTCGTCGTCAACGACTTGCGAAACTCTTTTCGACAAAAATTCGTCAACGCGGCGCGTCACAAAACCGCTGATGGATTGAACGGTTTCTTCGTTTTTCAGAACAATTCGGATATGTGCCGCGATCTTGTTTTGCAGGGAGACGACGGCATCTAAAAAAGGCTCGCGGAAATTTTCGGGCAGTGCTTCGACGAGCGACGGATAATTTTGCGAAATCAAATCGTTCGCGTAAAAATTAACCACGCCTTCAATTTTTTTTCGCAGAAACTCTTTGCCGAAAAGCTCTTCGACGATTGTTTCCTGCGAAACCAGCTCGTCGCCGACCGCTTTGCCGATAGCTTCCGCCAGGCGCGCGCGATGACGCGGAATCATTCCCTGCGGAAAAATCGTCAACCCGAAAAATTTTACCGGATTGCGCGGGCGAAAAAGCATCCGTACGGCGAGCCACGCGCCGATGTAGCCGTGAACCGTCGCAAAAATAGCAAACGCAGCCAAATCAGCGATGTAACGAAAATCAATAAACACTTTAATTCTTGAGAGAGATCTTTAAATCATTGCTAAAAAACTTGAAATCCCTTCGATTTCAAACAAAATTCGGCGAAATCTTTAAGCCAGTCGTGGCTTGCCGAATAATTTTTCCATTGTTCGTCTTCGTCTTTGTAAAGCGTTCCGTCGTCGGGCGCGTCCGTTACACTCAAATCGGCAAAGATGCGTTTGTTCGGCTCGAGCTTCGGCAAAATCTCGTCGCGGATTTTGCCGCCGATTTGATGCGCTTCTTCGAGGGAAAACTTTGCGCCGGTCGCGTTATAATTCATCTGCCGGATTTTTCCTTCGTCAACGATGTCGAAACTTTTAATAATTTCCAGCGTCGGCTTCCAGTTCCAGACGCTCGCGCGAAACTCGAAACTTTCCGCGCCCAAATCCATTAACGTAAAACTCATATTTTTCTCCCTCGAAAATGCTATATGCTAAACCGGACTCGCGTCAATCAAGTTTTATCCGAATAAATTTTGAGCGTATAATTTTTGGTAGGCGGCGAATTTATGAATAAGCAAAATTATCTGCGGCGAATCAATATCGTCGAAACGAATTTGCCTGTAACTTTGAAAACTCTGCAAATTTTGCAGCGCGCGCATCTTTTGCAAGTTCCCTTTGAAAATCTCGATATTCATTGGAAACGACCGATTATTTTGGACGCGGAAAAATTCTACGCCAAAATCGTCGGCGAACGGCGCGGCGGTTTTTGTTACGAGTTGAACGGATTGTTCAATGAATTGTTGAAAAATTTAGATTTTTCAAGCCGGCTAATTTCGGCTCGCGTCGTCAGAGCAGACGGCGAACCCGGCGCGGAATTCGATCATTTGGCGATTTTGGCGCGCCTCGGGGACGAAGAATATTTGGTTGATGTCGGTTTCGGAGATTTTACAGCCGAGCCTCTGCGATTTATTTTAGATATTGAGCAACGGGACGCAAACGGCGCGTTTATAATTAGAAAATTCGACGAAGATTATTTTGAAGTCGTCAAAAAAGACGGCGAAAAATGGCGTGGCGAGTACGTTTTCAAAAATCTCGAACGCGGCTTGCCAGAATTTGCGGAAATGTGCCGTTTTCATCAAACGTCGCCCGAATCGCATTTTACGCGCGGTAAAGTTTGTTCGTTGATGACGCTCAAAGGTCGTCAAACGTTGACCGATAGAAAGTTTGTCGAAATCGTCGCGGGCGAAAAAAGCGAAACCGAAGTTGATTCGGAAGAAATTTTCAATCGAATTTTGAAACGGGAATTTAATATCGGACGAAATTTTTAGAAACTATCTCAAAAATCGTGAATTCTCCATTTTGCATTCGGCATTCTAAATTTTTATCCGGTAAAAATGCCGAATGAAGAATGTCGAATGTAGAATTTAAGACAAATGAATATTTTTGAGATGGCTAATAGCAAAATTTAATTCGGCGCGCCCGGAAAGTTTATAATTTTATTTGCAATTCTTATGACAAAACCGATTTCATATGCGGATGCCGGAGTTTCGATTGATAACGCGAATCTCGCGCTCGACAAAATCAAAAGTCTTGCCAAATCTACATTTAACGCGCAGACTTTGACCGAAATCGGCAGTTTCGGCGGAATGTTTTCCGCGATGTTTCCGCAGATGTCCGCGCCGATTTTGGTCGCGTCCGCCGACGGCGTTGGCACGAAATTGAAAATCGCGTTTGAAACCGGCATCCACAACACGGTCGGGCAGGATTTGGTTAATCACTGTGTCAACGATATTCTCGTTCAAGGCGCGCGTCCCTTGTTTTTTCTCGATTATTTTGCGACGGGAAAATTAAATCCCGAAACGACCGTCGCCGTCGTCGAAGGTTTTGCGGCTGCCTGTAAGGAAAACGGCTGCGTTCTGCTCGGCGGCGAAACGGCGGAAATGCCTTCGATGTATGCGGACGGCGAATATGATTTAGCCGGATTTATCGTCGGCGTGGTTGATAAACCGCGCGTCATTGACGGCAAAAATATCAAAGCCGGCAATGTTGTTTTGGGTTTGCCGTCGAACGGTTTGCAGACGAACGGCTATTCGCTCGCCAGAAAAATTTTGTTTGAAATTGCCGGCTACAAAGTTGATTCAACGCCCGCCGAACTAAGCGGCGAAACCGTCGGAAACGCTTTGCTTGCAACGCATTCAAGTTTTCTTAAGCCGCTCGACAAACTGCTTAATTCAGGCAAAATCAAAGGTCTGGCGCATATTACGGGCGGCGGTCTGCTTGAAAATATTCCGCGAATTTTACCGGCGAATGTCTCGGTCGAAATTGAGCGCGGAACGTGGAATGAATTGCCGATTTTCGGTTTGATGCAGAAAATCGGCAACGTCGGGGAAAAAGAGATGTTTCGCACCTTTAATATGGGAATCGGAATGACAGTTATCTGTGCGATTGAAGACAAAAAATTTTTCAAAAGTAATTTGGGCGAATGTTTTGAAATTGGGCGTGTTATTGAGGGAAAGAAAGAAGTTAGAATTGTTTGATTCTCAAAATTTATATGTCAGACGGAAGTATTTTTGATTCTGAAACTAAAAATTCTTCATCAACGTGGAAGATTTTTTTAATCGGTTTTTTGGCTTTGGCGGTTGTTTGTTCGGCGGCGTTTTATTTTTATTCAGCCGGAAAGCCGAGAGAAATAACCGGCGAAGAAATTTTAGGCGGTGAAATTCGCAATTCGGTCGTGATGATGCTGGCGCAGCCGATATTTTCGGGCAACGAATTTGAAACGCAGATTCTCGGTCGCGGCAAGCTGCAAAGATTCGACTGGCGCAAAAAAGAAGTATATTTTTCTTTTCCGCAGTCTGAAGAAAAAGAATTTGATGAATTCGCCGGTAAATTTTTCGTTGACCGCGCGAAGGTTGAAACGGGCGCGGAAATCAACGGAAAAATAAATCTCGGCGATTATGTTTTAACCGTTTCGCCGGAAAATAAGCGTTTTTTCAAAACCGCGCTCGACAATATCAAAATCGAAACGAAGCAAACGCTAAAATTTCCGTTCAAAAATCTAAATTACGATTTAACGCTCGAAGAATTAAATAATTTTACAAATAATTCGCAAATTTACGGCGGCAGATTGATTGCCGAACAGCCGCAGATCAAAGATTCTCCGAAAATAGTTTTCGCCAATCACGGAATTATGGTCGCCAAGCCGAACGAGCCTTCGTTAAAGCGTTTGACGGATGAAATCTTAAAAGGCGAACCGGTTGAAAATAATCGCGAAAGGCGCATTCAAAAGCTGGTTGATTTTGTTTCAAACCAAATCGAATACAGTTATACCGAAGCGGTCGGGACGAGCGAAACTCTCAAACGCGCCGACGAAGTTTTGATGACGCGCACAGGCGATTGCAGCAACAAAACTATTTTGCTGGCATCTCTGCTCGAACAAATTGACGAAAAATATATTCTGCTTTATTGCCCGCGGCACATCACGGTCGCCGTTCCGCAGGGAAATTTCCCGAATGAAAATAAGATGGATTTCGAATGGGAAGGCAAACCGTGGCTGATTGCGGAAACGACTCTGCCGGGTTTTCAGGTCGGACAAACAAAAGTCGCCAATTTTACAAAAATGACTCCGGTCAATTACGTTCAGAATCCCAAAATGCCCAACATAATTTTTGACGCGAGTTCATTTAATTTGATTAAGCTCTGGTAGAGGCAAATTAATACCGGCGTTCTAATTTTCGGACGTTTTTTTGAAGGCGACGAAAGTGTCAATCTAATTTAAATTTTGTGGCGAAAAATCAGATTATTTTCGCCTTTAACACGCCCGGTTTTTTATAGTCGGAAATCAAAAGAGTTTGATAACTTCTTTCATTGCCTTCCTTTACGGCTTGTTCGTCAAAAGTTAAAATCAAATCCTTTTTCCCGTCGTTGTCCGCGTCAATCTCGGCGACGACCTGAACGTCGAAAGCCCACGATTTCGCGGCGGATTCGATTCCGAGAGCGGTGATCTTTGGCTTCCAAAAATCATCGCGTTTTAAGTTTTTCGGAAAGTTCAACTTTTTCTCGTCGTCGTTAAACGAAGACGGAAAACTGTTCAAATCAAGTCGCGTGAAAAGTTCTTTTCCGTAATTAATCGCGGAGGTTTTTTTCAAAACCATTTTGTTCGCCTCTTTCGATTGATTCAGCAAAAAAAGTACGTCGCAGATGACGTATTCGCTTTTGTAGAGCGAATCGGCGACGGTTTCGGAAACTTCCGAAGTTTTTTTCTCAACTAGATAATCTTTGCAGTTCGCAACCTGCTTTCCCGATTCGAAACCGAGCGCGGTCAACGGTTTAGCGAGACTTGCGTCATAATCCTTTAACGATTTAAGCGTTGCCGAATCGTAAATCACCGGCGCGGTTTGTGCGGCGGCGGCAAAATTCGCGGCGAACAGAAAAAGTAAAACTAAAAACGTCTGCCAAACGAGCAATCGCGGTAAAAGCTCGGCTATTTTTTTATCTAGTTTGACGATTTGTTCGAGCAAACCGGCTTCTAATTTTCGACGGGTTTTATATTTATGCTGTTTTTTCAGCCATTTAATCGTTCCTTCCCAATCCTGAGCGCAGACGAGCTTCCAAAATCCGAGCGTTGCTTTGCGCCGCCATATTTTTCCCCATTGAAACGTCATTGACGCAATAACGGTTTGTGCCTGGCTCGGCAAATCGTCGAAATCTATTTTGACGGTTTTGTTATCTTCGCCGACTTTTCCTTTGTTATACGGCGAAATATTATAAGCGGCAGTTAATTCGGAAACTTCGATTTTTTTAACCGCGCGGTCTATCTCTTCGGCTTCGGTTTGAGTAACGGTTAGGGGATTTTTGGCTAGGAACTTTACCGCATCGTCTTTCTTTAGCAGCAGATACGGTTTCAATTTGTCGTGCAGAAGCGGTGAAAGATTGAGCCGCTTTAAATCGGATTCGTTGCGCTGACCCAAATCGAAACCGGTCGAGACGGTTATGCCGCTCTGGTCAATGACCGCGCCGGTTTTGTCTTTCGGAACGTAGCCTTTTAAGATTTTCGCGCCTTCGCGGGCGGCGATAAATTTCCAGTCTATTTTGTCAGGCATCGGTTTTATCTCCTTGTGCAAATAAGTGTTACGATAAAATGATTTACAAAGAAAAGCAAGACAATTTTTTCAGGGATTTCGTTTAGAGAAAGTTCAGATAAAAAGTTAAATTTATGAGAATCGGCATCTTAATTTCCGGGCGCGGCTCGAATATGCAGGCAATTATCGAAGCCGTGCAGAGCGGTTTGATTTCCGATTCCGATGTGGCGGTCGTCATCAGCGATAAAAAAGATGCGGAAGGGTTGTTAAAAGCCGAAGAACTCGGCATCGAAACGCTTGTCATCTTTAAAAATAAGCGTTCGCGCGAAGAACACGACGCGGAAATCGTCGCCGAACTTGAAAAACGCAACGTCCGACTTGTTTGTCTCGCCGGTTATATGCGCCTTTTGTCGAAAAATTTCGTGCGCGCTTTTCCGAATCGAATTGTTAATATTCATCCGAGTCTTTTGCCCGCGTTTAAGGGTTTGGACGCGCAGCGGCAGGCGATTGAATACGGCGTGAAAATTTCCGGCTGCACGGTTCATTTCGTTGACGAAGCACTCGATCACGGTGCAATTATTTTGCAAAGGACGGTTGAAATAGCAGATGACGATACGACGGAAAGTCTATCGGCAAGGATTTTACACGAAGAACACGCGCTTTACGTCGAAGCGGTTAAAAAAATTGTCGAAGGAAAAGTGAAAATCGAAGGTCGGCGCGTATTTACCGGCGATTAAAAAAGTTTTTTGAAAACGCTTTGTATTATTTCACGAAATTTTAATGTTGAATCGCGGTCGCGCATCGCAACGGTTATTGTCAGAAAAAAGAAAAAAGCGAACGGAAAAGCATAAAGCGTCGAATAATAGATAAAATCGTATGTAATTTCGTAAATAATTCTTCCCATTGCAAATTTCACCGAAAAATCTTTTGAAAGTTGAATAAAATTGCCGGAATTCAAGCGTTTGTTTTGACATAAGCAGCTTTTTTCAATAAACTTTAGGTTTTCACTTTCGAGTGAGGTAATGAACGAATATGCCAAAGAGAACTTTTCAACCGAACAACCGCCGCCGCGCCAAAAAGCACGGCTTCAGAGCAAGAATGGCGACCAAGAACGGTCGCGCCGTTTTGAAACGCCGCCGCGCCAAAGGACGCAAGGTATTGACGGTCAAACATTACTAAATTTTCGCTTGCCGAAGCGCGAACGGCTGCGTAAACCGAGCGAATTTCGCCGCGTTTACGAATCGGGAAAGCGTTTTGAAGGACGCTTTATGACGGTTTTTATTTTGCCGTCGAAAACGGAATTTCAGCGTTTCGGCGTAACGGCTTCTAAAAAGGCGATTGGCAATGCCGTCGCGCGAAACCGCGTCAAACGCCTTTTGCGCGAAACTTTTCGACTTAATAAGCGGGAATTTGTCGAATTTGAAACGAATTTCGATTGGGTTTTGAACGCGCGTCGCGGTTTGCTGAGAGTGAATCTCGAAAAGCCTTTGGAAGAATTTCGACAAATAATTGCGAAGGTAAAAATTTCCGAATCAAAAAAAGGCGAATAAAGCGTCTAAAAAAGAAGCAAAATGAAGTATCTGATTTTAGGATTTTTGCGGCTTTATAAAATGCTTGTCTCGCCTTTTTTGCCGCCTTCGTGCCGCTTTATGCCGACGTGTTCGGCATATGCGAGCGAAGCGGTCGAAAAATACGGCGCACTGCGCGGAACCTGGCTCGGTTTCAAACGTATCTTACGTTGTCAACCTTTTTGTAAAGGCGGTTACGATCCCTTGCAGTGAGCGGCGAGCAGCGAGCAGTGAGCATTTATTCGTATAAAACTAATAATTTTTCACTGCTCGCTGCTCACTGCTCACTGCTCACTGAATTTAATGGCAGATAATAAACAATCAACGCAGTCCAGATTTCTTCTCGCGGTAACGCTTTGTATGCTCGTGTTTTTCGGCTGGTCGTATTTTTTTCAGTCGAAAAAAACTGACCAGGCGAACACGAACACGGCGCAGGTTTCTACAAACAGTACGCCTGCGCCCGAAGCGCAAACGGTGCAAACCATTCAACAACCAGCAGTTACGGCGGCGATTGACGACGCGCCGAACAAAACGATTACGATTAAAACGCCGCTGTATCAAGTTAGGCTCGATTCAAAAGGTGCGGTAGCGACGAGCTGGATAATCTTTAAAAACAAATCTCCGAAAGGCGAAAAATTGCTTTACGCCGACGGCTCGACCGAGACGGACAAAAAACCGCTCGAACTCGTTTCGCCCGAAGGCTTGAGCCAGAATCCGCGCCAAGTTCCCTTTCGACTTTCGACCGGCGACCAAAACACCGATAATTTCATTAACGAACGCAATTATGCAATTTCCGTAAGTGAAGAAAACATAGAGCTTACTGAAGGACAGTCAAAACCGGTTGATTTTGTTCTGCGCGACGAAGCGGATGGCTTGGAAGTCGTAAAATCGTTTGTTTTCAATGCCGACAGCTACGTCAGCGATTTAAAGGTCAAATTAACGCGAAATAATCAAACAATTCCAAACGCGCGACTTTTGATCGGCGCAAGCATCGGCGACCACGGCATTAAACATCACAATTATTATCACATCGAACCTGAAGCGGTCGCTTTTATCAACGGACACATCGAACGGCATCCGGCGGCTTCAATCGTGCCGAGCGATAAAACCGAAGCGAATCTTGCGGTCAACGGCGATGTCGATTGGGCAGGTGTCGGCGACGCATATTTTGCGATGGCGGCGATTCCCGCGCAGAAGGCAAGCGGCGGACTCGAATATCGCGCGACAAAATACGAAGTTGAAACCGAGCCTTTTTACAACGGAATTATCAGCTGGATAACGCGGCGCGAAACAACCAACGAAACGCGCCATCTTTTAACCGCGTATGTTCCAATCAATACCGACGGCTCGACCAATAAAATTTATACGGGGACAAAGGATTATTTTGTTCTCTCCGACTATAACAAAACCTTAACCGATGCGGTCGGGCGACCGATTGACATCGAAGATTATATTAATTTCAGCAACTGGACATTTTTCCGACCGATTTTTAAAACATTAGCGATTCCGATTCTTTACGCCCTGACTTTTTTGAATAATCTGACCGGCAGTTACGGTCTGGCGATTATCATTTTTACGCTGTTCTTTTATTCGCTGCTGTTTCCGATGCGCTGGTATCAGTCGAGATCCTTCAAAAAAGCTTCCGGTAACGCGCCTAAAATGAAGGACTTACAGGATAGATTAAAGGATTTGCAGAAAAAGGGAATTCCGGCGGACGATCCTAGAATGCGCGAATTGCAGATGGAGCAGTTGCGTATGACCAAAGACGCATTGCCGATTGGCGGCTGTCTGCCGATGCTTCTGCAATTTCCTCTTTTAATTGCTCTCTATACGGCGGTGACGATTGCCATCGGTTTTCGTCAGGCATCGTTTTTATACTTGCCCGACTTGTCGGCGGGCGACCCGTGGCACATTCTCGAATTCGGTTTTGCGCTTTCGATGATTCTTTCGATGAAATTCACGCCGCAAGCCGCCGTCGCCACGCCCGAACAGCAAATGCAGCAGAAAATGATGACGTATCTGATGCCGGTAATGATGCTCTGGATTATGTGGAGCGCGCCTGCGGGTTTGCTGCTTTACTGGTTTTTCGGCAATATCGTCAGCTTCGCGCAGCAATTGATTATCAATCGTATGAATAAACCGTCCGAACCGCCGCCGAGCGAAATCGTGCGCGATGTTCCGAAAAACGCGAAGAAAATAACGCCGAAACTTTCGACATCATAATTTGCGATTTGAATAAAGCGGCGTTGATCAACGATTTACGCGAAGTTTGAAATTTTATGAATGAACATTGCCAACAATCCGAAGTTTTCTTGAACGAGCTTTTACAGGCTTTACGCTTCGATTTGAGCGTCGCCGCCGAATGGACCGACGAAGGCTGTCTGCTAAACATCAGCGGCAAGGACGAGCCTTTTTTATTAAACGAAAACGGCGAAATGCTCGATGCCTTCGAGACGCTCTTATTTCAGATTTACGGCAAAAATCTCGACCGCAGCGAGCGTTTTATCTGCGACGCGGACGGCTTTCGGCGGACGCGCAAAGCCGAGCTGCACGCGATGGCTAAATTTGCCGCCCAAAATGTCCGCAAAAACGATAAACCTTTTACCTTCGGAGCTTTAAACTCGACCGAACGCCGCGTTATTCATCTGGCTTTGCAGGAAGAAACCGATTTAATTACCGAATCCGTCGGGTCGGGTCGAGACAGACGTTTACAGGTTCGCCTTAAATAAATTTCGGATTTCAGATTCCAAATTCCGGATTATTTAAAATTTGGAATCTGAAATCCGGAATCTGAAATTTATGAAAAATACAATTGTCGCGCTCGCCACGCCATTCGGACGAAGCGGAATTGCCGTTGTTCGTTTGAGCGGCACGAACGCGCTTTCCATTGTGCGGCATCTCACAGGCGACGAAAATTTTAATCCCGAACCGCGTTTAGCCGCTCTCAAAAAAATATACTCATACGAATCGGCAGAAATTCTTGACGAAACTTTAATCACTTATTTTCAATCGCCGCAATCATTTACAGGAGAAGATGTGATTGAAATCAGTTGTCACGGCTCGCCCATCATCGTTCGTGAAATTATAGATTCGTGTCTCAAACTCGATGCGCGTATGGCGGAAGCCGGTGAATTTTCGCTGCGGGCTTTGGCAAACGGCAGAATGAGTTTAAGCCAAGCCGAAGCGATTCGTGATTTGATAGACGCGCAAACTGCCGCCGCCGCCCGCCAGTCAATTCGCCAACTGCGCGGCGAATTATCAAATCAGATACAGCCTTTGAAGAACGATCTGCTCGATATAATCGTCGTTTTAGAATCTTCGCTCGAATTTGTCGAAGACGATTTGCCTGATTTTCAAGCGGAAGATATTAAAAATAGATTAACGGAAATTGCCGAAAAAACCGGCAGAATGGCTTCGACCTTTCAATCCGGCAAACTTCTGCGCGAAGGTCTTAAAATCGCCCTCGTCGGACGACCGAATGTTGGAAAATCGAGTATTTTCAATGCTCTAGTCGGTTTGGACAGAGCCATCGTTACGGAAATTGCCGGAACGACGCGCGACCAGCTGCACGAAAAAATCGTTGTTAACAATATTCCGATTTCGCTGATTGATACTGCCGGACTTAGGGAGACGACCGATATTGTCGAAAGCATCGGTGTCGAACGCTCGAGGCGCGCTATTGTTGACGCTGATTTGACCGTGGCGATTTTTGACGGTTCACAAAAACTAACCTTCGAGGATCAAGACATTTTGCGGCAAATAAAAGACTTAAAACATATCGTGGTTATCAATAAAATTGATTTGCCCGGAAATGAGAGCCGAAAAAATTTAGAAATCGCCGAAAATTTTATTTCGGTTTCGGCTAAAACCAGCGAAGGCTTAAACATTCTGCAAAACGCTCTGGTCGAGCCGTTTACACCGCAAGACGTTGAAACGTCAGGCTTTCTCGTGTCGGACGCACGACATCACGATTTACTTTTAAGAACGATGGTTGAAATTGAAAATTCTGTAATTCTTCTCGACCAAAAATTTAGCGAGGAAATAATCCTGAGCGGTTTACACAGCGCGCTCCATTTTCTCGGTCAGATTACCGGCGAAACCACTACCGAAGATATGCTAGCCAGAATATTTTCAACATTTTGTATCGGCAAGTAATCTGCCATAACCATCAAAAACAAAAGAAAAACTAATTATCAAAAAAGACTGTTAAATCAGACTTTTTCTTTGCTTTACAGTTTGTTTTTCTTATTGATACTGCGTATTTGTTTGCTTAAAACTGTATCTATATTGTATTGTAAGTGTGCGGTGTCGTGTTTCAGATACAGGCTTGGCGAAAAGATGCTACATATTGCTACATATAACAACAAATTGCCACAAACAGTATTTTGAGCCGTAAAATAAAATGAGTTCCAACATCAAAATAACCAGAATCTGTCAATTTTGCAGTGCGGAGTTTACAGCACGCACGACCGTGACAAAGTATTGCTCTCACCCGTGCGCTTCAAAGGCTTACAAACAAAGAGTGCGCAATCAAAATGTCGAAAAAAGCGTCGCCGAAACGGTGCAGATAATTTCGGTTAAAAAGGTAGAAATACAGGCGAAAGATTTCCTTTCGATTAGTCAGGCAAGCGAATTGCTTAATGTCAGTCGGTGGACGATAAGCCGCGCAATTGCCGCAGATAGGCTCAAAGCCGTGCGAATGGGCAAACGCGTGATCATACGCCGAAAAGACATTGATGAATTATTCACCTGAAAATTATGAAAGTTTTTTTACGCGAAAAGAAAATGACGAAAGGCAGACGCAGCCTTTATCTGGATTTTTATCCGCCGATCCTGCATCCGGAAACCAGAAAACCGACGAGGCGTGAACACTTAAAGCTTTTCATTTACGAGAAACCCAAAACAGAGCTGGAAAAAGATCACAACAAGGAAACGAAAATTATCGGCGAAACGCTGCGTTCGCGGAGGCAGCTTGAAATTCAAAGCGGTTACTACGGCTTTTTAAACGCGCACAACAGCAAAAAGAGTTTTATCGCTTTTTTTGAAGATTTTATCGAGACTAAGCGGGCGACTACCTCAAAAAGCAACTATGAAAATTACGTCTCCATCGGAAATTATGTAAAAGCATTCGCGGGTGAGAAATGCACTTTCGCCAGTATTGACGAACATTTCTGTCGTAAGTTTAAGGATTTTCTTTTGAAACAGGAGCGGCTCTCTGGCAATACGGCATCGTCGTATTTTGATAAATTCAAGTACATAATCCGCGAAGCTTACAAACAAAAAATGCTCAGGGAGAACCCGGCTGAGGGCATCAAATCCATCAAGACTATCGCTCCAAGACGCGAATTTTTGAGTCTCGATGAACTTCGGGCTTTAGCTTCAACGCCGTTTCATTATGAAGATCTGCGCCGCGCCTGCCTCTTCGCTTCTTTGACCGGTCTGCGGTATTCGGACATCGAAAATCTGATCTGGAGCGCAGTGCAATCTTCGGGCGACGGAAAATATTTTATTCGTTTCCGGCAAAAGAAAACAAAGGAAAATGAAGTAATGCCGTTATCCGCCGATGCCTTTTTGCTGATCGGAGAACGCGCCGGCGATTCCGAGAAAATCTTTAAAGATTTGAAATATTACCAGACAAAGTATATTTCCGATTGGATATTAAAAGCCAGTATTACACGAAAAATAACTTTTCATTGTTTCCGCCATACTTTTGCGACTCTGCAAATGACTTTCGGAACAGAAATTTACACGGTTCAAAAACTGCTCGGTCACAAAAATATCCAGACGACGCAAATCTACGCCAAGATTATTGACGAAAAACGCCGTGAAGCCGTTGATCGAATCAAGTTGTAGATAGGCTTTAAACTGCTCACGGTGTGAACAGTAAACTGTCGCCAGCGTAAACAGTTGCGAAGTAAAGATAAGAAAACCGAATTGTAACTTATTGATTTTATTGGATGTTATAGTTTGGCATACAAATTGTTATATCAAAAATCACCAAATATAAATATGAGGTGATTTTGATGGATATAACAGTTACGAATTTAACGATTGATGATATAACGCAGGCGATCAGAAATGAACTGAAAGCCTATTTCACTGAACTGGAAGAAGTTGAACGCGAGGATGAAGTTGGCGGGATTGACCTGGCGATTGAGTTGACCGGACTCGCCAAACCGACGATCTATGGCTTGGTTTCCGAAAGGAAAATCCCGCACTCGAAACGCGGTAAGAAACTGTATTTCTCGCGCAGAGAACTTTTAATTTGGCTTACAAACGGTAAGCGCAAAACACGGGACGAAATTGCGGCGGAAGCCGTAAATTTCGATTTAAAAAGGAAAGAAGCGATTCCCTCCGCCAAGAGTAAAAATCGCTTCAACACTACGAAAAGACAGTCATAGACCGTCTTCTTATCCGCATTTGTCTATGCATAATAACATAAAATCAAACGAAAATGAAAAAACCGCGCCGCAATCCGCGCTGGAGATTGCGACCGAATATTTTTTGAAAGGCTGGCAGCCGATTCCGGTTCCGACGCGTTCAAAGAATCCGAACTTCCCGAACTGGCACGTTCATCGAACCACCCGGCTCGATGAACTGACCACCCATTTTAACGGCAAGCCGCAGAATGTAAGTGTTTTACTCGGAACAGCTTCGGGTGATTTAACGGATGTTGATCTGGACAGCAAGTGGTCTGTTGAACTGACCACTTATTTCCTGCTTGAAACCGATGCGATATTCGGTCGGGCAAGCAAAAAGCGAAGTCATTTTCTCTATTACTGCCCGGACGCGAAAACGGAAAAATTTCAGTTTACCGAAATGATCGCCGAAATCCGGGCGGCGGGAATACAGACGGTTTTTCCCGGTTCGATTCACGAAAGCGGTGAATCGGTCATTTGGGACAAAGCGGGCGAACCATCACGAGTTGAATTTCAGGACTTACGCGCCGCCGTCGGCAAACTGTCCGCCGCTGCGCTGCTTGCAGAGCTTTGGGTTGACACGAAAAGGCACGACTTGAGCCTCTGCGTCAGCGGCGCGCTGCTGACCAACGGTTTTTCTTTTGAAGACACTTACTTATTTATTAAAGCAATCTGCACGGTTACAAAAGATGAAGAAATATCCGACCGATTAAAAGCCGTCGAAACTACTTACGAACGGATTCAAGATGAAAAGAATGTTGTCGGATTTCCGCGATTGGCTGAATTGATCGGCATCAAAGCGGTCAGATTGCTGCGCCGCTGGCTGAATTTTTCTGCCAAACAGGAAACGGAAATTGAAACAATCCACACAAATGATGGACTCGAAAATTATCGTCTGACCGAACAGGGATTGTTTTATATCTTTTACGAGCGAACGCGCGGCGGCAAGGTCAAAGAAGTCGAAACTTTCGTCTGTTCGCCGCTCGAAGTAGTGGCGACCGGTAAGGACGCGGACGACGGCGAGCGAACGCAGATAGTCGAATTTGCTAATGATGAAGGACGAACGAAAAGAATAAATGTTCCCTTGCGCGGACTCGTTACCGAGCCGCAGAGCATTTTAGGAGAACTCGTGGCAAACGGTTTGATAATTAATTCCCGCGAAAAAATCAGACTGATTGATTATCTTATTTATTCAAAACCCGAAAAGCGTTTGACGCTTGTTTATAAAACCGGCTGGCAGGGCAAATCTTTTGTGATGCCGGACAAAATAATTAGTAGTAAAGACACTGATAACTCAGATTATCTGCTGCACGGCACGCACTCGAAAATTAAGAAACTCAAATCTCAGGGGACAGCTCAAGAATGGCGCGAAAATATTGCCCGCTACTGTGTCGGCAATTCGCGTTTAATTTTTGCCGTGAGCTGCGCTTTCGCTTCGGTTTTACTTCCCTTATCAAATCAGCTCGGCGGCGGCTTCCACCTGCGCGGCGAATCAAGCACCGGTAAAAGTTCGGCTCTGAAAGTCGCCGGAAGTGTTTTAGGCTGCAATGGCGAAAACGGATTTAACGAAACCTGGCGCGGCACTCAAAACGGCATCGAAGCCGTCGCCGCCTATCATAACCATTTATTGTTACCGCTCGACGAAATCAAGGAAATCAAGCGCGTTGAGGATGTCGGCAAATTAATTTATATGCTGTCGAATGGATTTGCCACTTCTCGAATGACAAAGGACATTACCGCAAGGAAACGAGACGAGTGGCTTCTTCTTTTTCTCTCCAGCGGCGAGCTGTCATTTCAGGATCTGACCCGCGAAACCAAGGAGCAAACTTTTGGCGGTCAGGAAGCGAGATTTATAGACATCTCCGCCGTTCCCGAAAATAGCCGGCACGGAGTATTTGAAAATCTTCACGGATTTAATAACGGCGCAGAGTTCTCGTCATATTTGAACCGGGCGAGCGTCAGCTTTTACGGCGCGGCGATCCGCGAATTCATTCAATATACGGCGGATAACTACGATAAGGTAAAAGAAACTATCGAAGAAGCCCGCATCAATTTTTTTCAGCATTACGTTGACCCGCAGGCAAGCGGCGAAGTCTTTAGAGTTGCCGAGAAATTCGCGCTGGTCGGAACCGGCGGATTTTTAGCGACCAGAATCGGTTTGACCGACTGGCAGACCGGCGAAGTGAAATGCGTCACGATTAAACTTTTCAACGAATGGCTCGAACGGCGCGGCGGCATCGGAGCATTTGACGTTTCGGAAGGCTGCCGGAAAATAATCGCCGCGATAGACAAACGCGCGCATTCCGACTTTCACGATTTGGACGATGAGCTGAAGCCGAAACCGCAAAACAGAATCGGTTATAAACGGCGCGCGGAGTCGGGCGGCACGGAGTTTGTTTTTACTTCCGAGCAGTTTGCCGATTTGTGCAAAGGTTACAACCAGAAGCGAATTTTATCCGAACTTGAAGACCTAGGTTTTTTGAAGATTCCTAAAGACAGGTCAATACAAACCAAACAGCAAAAGGTTTCTTTACCGGATTTTTCAGTGCGGAAATATGTTTACATTTTGACGCTGGACGGCGGGCGGGAGTCCGACTAGCTTGTAGATTGTTATTTCTCTTTGTTTCATCTGCGGAACGGTTTTTTAGGCAAATTTCTGCACTTTCTGGAAGAAACTTAAAATTACTTAGACACTTAGACACAAAAGGCACTTTTTCAATAAACATCGGACTTTGAAGTGGAAAATTACTTAGACATTACTTAGACACGACTTAGACACACTTAGCCAGCACTTAGACACTTAGACAGCAGGTTAGACAGATTTGAAAAATTAAGTTACTGAAGACAGAGATTTTATTCGATTGTGTCTAAGTGTCTAAGTGTCTAAGTAAAAATGTAATAGGTATAGGAAATAGCGTTTTCGGGTGTTTCTTGAATGAAACAAAAATCGTATAACCGAAAATAACACCTGTCAGAAAAATGATTCGTTATTGACGTAAGGCAAGCAGGATTTTGTGAAACACGAAATGTGCGTTCTTGCGCTTCTAAGGAAACTTAAACGATGAAGAATAACAACGAAAAAAGACTCGGACGACCACAGCTTGGCGCAGAGAAACGCCGCTGCCGGATTGCCGCGAGCTTTACGATTGAAGAGCGAAATCAGATTTTGGAAATTGCCGAATGCTGCGGGCTTTCTCCATCCGAGGTTTTGCACCGGGCGGCATTGCTGATGAAAATCAAACCTCCAACACCGAAGGTTGATTTGGAGGCAATAAGGCTTATCAATGAAATCAATAAGAATTTTCATTTGCTTCTGAAAAGGCTCGAAACCCACCAAACGGTTGATACAAGTGTGGTTGATACATATTTTAGAATTCTGGCAGGTCTTAAATCAGTGATTATGGAGAAGCGGTAAAATGGCAATCGCTAAAGTCGGCAGCATCGGAAGTTCAGCGGGCGCCATCGCCTACGTTTTGAGCGAGAACAAAGAAGCTACTAAACAGCCGGAAATTCTCGCGGGCAGTTTCGATACGCAGGCGGAGATCAAAAAGGAATTCGAGATTTATAACCGGCTCAATTGCCGCGTCAAAAATCAGGCGGCGCATATTTCCGTTTCGTTCGCTACGGGCGAACGCGTTAAAGCGGAAAAAAAGATCGAGTTTGCCGAAAAGCTGCTGGAAAAACTCGATTTCAAAAATGTTCCCTTTCTGGTGGTCGAGCATCACGACAAGGAATACGAACATTTCCACATTATCGCTGGCAGAATCCGCGACGACGGAACTACCGTCAAAGAATGGAAAATCGCCGAACGCGCAATCGAGGCGACCAAAGAGCTTGAAAAATCTCTCGGACTTGAACGGACGGAATATATAAAATCCGGCGACCGCAGAATAAAAAGCAATGAATATAAGCAAATGGAACGCACGAGCGAGCTGTCAATTATGGCTGAGGCGAAACTCACCATTGATGAGATTTTGAAGGATGAGCCGACCGTCAAGGATTTTGTCGAAAGTTTTCGGCATTCGGGCTTTGATGTCAGACCGAACATTTCCGAAAAGACCGGAAAAATGAACGGTTTCAGCTTCAAAAAGGACGAAATCAAATTCAAATCTTCGGCGATTGCCAAAAACTATTCCTGGCAAAACTTACAGAAAAACGGCTTGAAATATGACCACGGGCGCGACACGGGATATTTAATCGGAGTTAAAAATGAATTTACCGAAAAACTTAACCTTGAAGGCGGAAGAGATCGAGCAACTGAAACGCCAAAATCAACTGCTGATCGAACGGAATCAGCAGCTTATCAATCAAAATTATCTGCTGGCGAAACAGATCGAACAAAAGTGGAGTCAAATCGAAGTCAAGCTACTGGATTTCCATATCATGATTCATCAGTTAAACCTGGCGAAATTCTTTCTTCTGCATCTTCTCTGGAAATTGCAAAGCAGCCTGCTCAAACAAAAATATTTGACCGAACCATTTTTGAATCTGGACATCGAGAAAAATCTGTCGGCTCAGAAAGAAACTCAAAAGATAATTCAGAAGTTAAAAGATCAACGGGCAGCGAATTAATCCAACTTGAAGTAAGTTTTTCCGAGCCAGAATTGAATCCGTTGCCTTCGCGCGAGCCTGAAAAAGAGATTGCAAAAAATAAAGACCGGGAAAAATCTCAGGGAAATATTATGTCTCGCTAGATTCAAAACAGATGATTTTAAATATATTAAGGTTTTTTTGTTTTTGCGTTAGTCGGTAAAGAAGATTTTGTTGATGTCTGTTTTATTATCTAACTTGAGTTTAATTGTTGAAATAATACGCTTTTTATCATCTTACAATTTTGTGCCATACAGTTTTGTGCTATGCAGTTCGGTTAGGCAGAAAGCAGAATTTTCCAATCAAGCATCAAAATTTTTTAGCATTATTTATTTCGCAAGACGTTTTGCGTCAGGATGAAAACCCGGGGACATATAAAAGACCGGTTTAAAGCTCAGTTTTTTGCTTATCGGATAAGAATGTTCTCAAAATCTTAAAATCGCTGTGAGAATCTTATTAATTAAGTATTTGAGTATGAAAATCGTATCGGACAACACAAAATTTAATATATATTTGGTTGCCGAAATTAAATTCAGCACCAAAACACGAAACTGATAAGACAGATTCGCAAAAGCCGGAAACAGGATATTAATTATGACAAAGGAGGAAGCCGTTAGCTGAAAATAAAAATCTATTTACGATTTATTGCCAGCCTCTTTGAGGAGACCACGTTTGATCAAACTCGGAATTAATCGCTTCAGCTTTGATCAGCGGCGCGAAGAATTTGCGTAAATGCTTTATTACCTCCGCAAAATCAATTTCGGTTTTGATATTGTTGCGGCGAATAAAACCGCTCCAAAGCGAAAGTTTTAGTTCATTTGCGGCAAAATCATCAGTCAAGGCAACCGGTAATTCTTGCGGTAGCTTACTTTGACGGTTAGCAAAAGTGTTTCGGATGGCATTTTGCAGTATATTTCCTTCAAATTCGATATGTTTGATCAAATAATTCAAATCCCAGAAATCTTTCATTCTGCCGTTTCCTAATCCGAGTGTAACCATTGCTTCAAACTTTTCGGCAACCACGGTTTCTTTCGGATAAATACGAACACGCGGCGCGGGAAAATCAAGAATCGTATTTAGTTCAACTTCTTTGGCTTCGGGCGTGACGGCATCGCCGAAACCGACATCGATCTGCACCGGGATTCGCGCCCGCTCAAGCATTACAGTGATTGTAATGCGAACGCCCTGATATTCATGATCTTCACGAATAAGACTTCCTTTGATAGTTTCAGTCAAAAATTTCAAGCCATCATCTTCCCGTATGGCGCAAATTTCACGAACGATATGTTCCAATTCGGGAATCTCATTCTTACCATAACCGAGCAAGTCTAAGTCCTTAGTTGGACGATGAGGTTGATCAAACCAAAAAGCGAAAACGGTTGCGCCTTTGACCAAGAATTTTGTTCGGTGTTCGGTTTGGCTCAGACGATAAAGAAATCTTTCATTGGCATATCGGACAAAAAGAGTTTGCAGGTTTTCTCCTGTCATTTTGAATTGATTGGTCAATTTACTACGGACGGATGCCGCAATGTTTTTCTTTTTCTCCATTGTTTTTCTACATTATGAGTGAATTCAAATAGGGAATCATCTTACTTTTGACATTACGAACTTCGGCAAATTGATAAAGTGCATCCATGGTCGCTTTGCGTTTACGCCAGGTGTCGCGCAGAGCTTCGATAGCTACATCAAGACCGACGGTTTTCTCATACCGGAAACAATCCGCTACAGTTTTGGCTGCTGAATAAACCTTTAGTTCCACGCCATCAATCAAATGAGTTTCAATTCCTGATTGATAAACCTTCGGTGCGAAACGAAAAATTCTAGTCATCACGCTGTCAATTTTTGGAATCCGCGTGTCACGTTCAATGGCAATCCAGACTTCAAACGGATTTTGAGTTGTTAAATCGTGAAATTGCAGAGCCGACAGCAAACAAACAACTGCTTTCGGTGCTTTTACCGCAACTTCGAGAAGACTTTGAGTTTCCGGGAAACTGTGATCAGCTACACTATATATTCCGCGAGAAACCTTGATTAACGCGCCTTCGTTCACAAGACGCTGAATATAATTCCGCGAGATGCCAAGTCTTTCTTCAACATCACGGGCGCGAAAGATTTTCCTTTCATTTGCAAATTCTAAAAGTTTTTCTCTACCTCTAAGCATCTGTGACAAAATGTTACCACATGTTGTTAGCATGAGAACAGTTTGGCACAAATAACTATGGGAAATGACTGTTTTTTTTCCATTAGCCACAAAAGCAAATTTTCTAAACATACTGCGTATTACAATCACAGCTTCAAAAAAATATGTTAATTATTTGTCAAAAACTTCTCTTTATTTTCTAAAAATATTTTCGTTGTGATAGTAGAGAAACTCTACATTTGGCAAAAACTTATCAGGCAATAATATCTCTTGCTTGTCATATCTATGAAAAGCTTCCGTTACTATTTTGTCTTTTGCGAAATCATCGAAATACTTCGAAATTTTAACTTTATAATTCGGTGTGATGGTAATATACCCTTTGTCGAAAGCTCTATCGTGCATTGCATTTAGGCATAATCCATTACTGGATTCGCCTTTTTTGGGGAAATTTAATTAAATGTGAAAGTCAAATATCTAATCTTTAGCACAATAAATTCTAACGAATTTATTGCTAACACTTTAGGAAGAAATCAATTCTAATTGTGAATACGTCCTAAACTAATATAAAAATTTACTGATGGAAAAAGAAGTCTCTTTATGCAATTTGAAAATAATGTTTCTCGGCAGTCAATTACAAGCTAGTTTTAATTTACGGATTATGTTTAAGATTAAAGGTGTTTATTCAAAATTACGGTAGATTTTTACAGCTTTTGTCTCTTAATTGTATCTTTCGTGTGCTGTATTTTATGTAAGTATTGACTTAAATGTATTTACAGTCATAGTAAATATTTTGTATCGGTGTGTAAGTAATTTCTCCCTGTCACGTTAATTGATAATCTTCCTTTTTGGGATAATAATTATCACACGAAATAATTTTTTGATTTTTGAGGTTTTGCGAAAATGTTTCCAACGGATTCTAGTTTTGATATGGAGGTAATATTGGAAAATCAATCTGAAATGACGAGTGAAGAAATGCCGCTTCGAATTCTTTTTTTAGGCGATTGGAGTGGTCGGGAAAGCCGCGCCGCCTTTGTCAAACCGCCAAAATTTAAAGCGTTTGAAATTGACCGTGACAATTTTGAAACGATTATGCAGAAATTTTCCGTTAATCTTCTGCTGAATTTTGAAAGCGTTGAGAAAAATAGCCTATCACTCGAATTTTCGGAAATTGATGATTTTCATCCTGACCGGATTTTCCAGACAGTTCCAATTTTCGCCAAGCTGCGCGACATTCGCAGGAAACTTTTAAGTTCAAATACATTTGACGAAGCCGCCGCCGAAATAAATTCCTGGTTGACTTCGAGCAAGACCGTTTCGACAATTGAGCCAGAATTGCCGGAGGTTGTAGTAAATAAACAGTCAAGTGAAAATTTACTCGATGAGATTTTGGGAAGCGCATTTGAAAAAGATTCCGTTTCAGTTGGACAAACTATTCCAAAATCAGAACTTAGCGAATTTATAAGTCAAATAATCAAGCCGCACGTCGTTCAAACCGATACGATTGAGCAATCAAAATTACTGCTTATCGTTGATGAAGTTATTTCAGATTTGATGCGGAAGATTTTGCATCATCCTCAATTTCAAGCCTTGGAATCGGCTTGGCGCGGGTTGTATTTTTTCGTCAGGAGAGTCGAAACCGATTCTGCTTTGAAAATTTACTTGATGGATGTTACCAAAGAAGAGTTATCCGTTGATGTCAAAAATGCGAATGATTTAACTGATTCATTGTTCTTTGATTTGATTGAAACGGGCATCTCCGGCAATTATTCGGACAATGAACCTTGGGCAATAATCGGTGGAAATTATACTTTTACAATTGATGTTAGTGATGCGGCTCTTCTGATGCGAATCGCTAAAATCGCTGAAAACTTTAATGTGCCATTTATTTCTCACATTAGTCAAGATGCTGTTAAATTTTTATTACATAATTGTTTAAAGGATTTCAACGACAAAGATTTGTCCGACAATTCCAGCACAGATAAACTATGGACGGCTGTGCGTTCCGGGTGCGGTGCGGATTATTTAGGGCTTGTATCGCCGCGATTTCTGGCTCGTTTGCCTTACGGCGAGCAGACGGATCCGATTGAGGCATTTTTTTTTGAAGAATTATTAAACTTTGAACAGCCTAACAACTATTTATGGAGTAATCCCAGTTTCGCCTGTATTTTGATGATTGTTCAGACATTTACCCAAAGCGGTTTAGATATTTCGGCAAATTTTATATCCGAAATTGAAAATATGCCAATTCATTTCTACCAGGAAGATAACGAAACAAAAAATATCGCCTGCACCGAAATCTCACTTAAAGAAAGAGATTGTTTACAGCTTTTAAATGATGGAATAATGCCGCTTATCTCATTTAGAAGTTCGGATAGAATTCGTCTCGCGCGGCTTCAGTCCATCGCCAAACCTATTTCTGCTTTAAACGGAAGATGGAATTAATTTTTTCAATATAGTTATTAAAAATTTTTGTTTGCCAATTGATGATAATAAAGGTATTAGCTGTTATATGGTGAAGTGTTTGTGAAAATTTGTTAATATTTAGAGATATGTTTTTTGATGAATCATTCGACGTAATCGTTATCGGAGCCGGTCACGCAGGTTGTGAAGCTGCTTCGGTAGCGGCGCGACTCGGCTCGGAAACCGCATTGATCACAATCAATCTTGATTTAATCGGGCAGATGTCTTGTAATCCGGCGGTCGGCGGGATTGCCAAAGGTCATATCGTACGCGAGATAGATGCGCTCGGCGGCATTATGGGTAAGGTCATTGACCGCGCCGGAATTCAATTCAGACTTCTCAACCGTTCGCGCGGACCGGCGGTTCAATCGCCACGCGCACAGGCAGATCGCGCTCTGTATCGAAAGGAGATGAGAAAGGTTCTTGAAGTTACATCTAATCTGCATTTGCGTCAAGGAACGGTAGTTGATTTAATTGTCGAGAACAATTCGATAGTCGGGGTTGAACTTCAGGATACACGCCGTTTTGCTGCCAAAACCGTAATAATAGCCGCCGGAACTTTTCTAAATGGCACAATTCACACCGGCAAAACAACATTTTCAGCGGGACGTGCCGGCGAACCGGCTTCGATTGAGCTTGCTGAAAGCTTAAAACGAATCGGTTTTCCGGTCGGTCGCTTGAAAACCGGAACGCCGCCGCGTCTCGACGGTCGAACGATTGATTGGAATGCCTTCGAAGCGCAACCGCCCGACGAGAAACCGGTCGCCTTTTCATTTTCGACGAAAGTGATCGAACAACCTCAAATTCAATGTTTTATCGGCTATACAAACGATGCTCTTCACAATGAAATTCGCGCTAACATACATCAATCTCCCTTATATTCGGGGAAAATAAAAGGCATCGGTCCGCGCTATTGTCCATCAATAGAAGATAAGGTTATTAAATTTGCCGATAAAAACAGGCATCAATTATTTCTCGAACCCGAAGGACACGATACTAATGAGGTATATTTAAATGGATTTTCAACTTCCCTGCCCTCTAGTTTGCAACAAGAACTTCTTAAAATGATCGACGGTTTTGAAAATGTAAAAATTATTCGTCCCGGCTATGCCATCGAGTATGATTTTGTTGATCCGCGCGAGCTTCGTCCGACGATGGAAACCACGAGAGTTAAAGGTTTATTTTTTGCCGGACAAATTAATGGAACAACCGGATACGAAGAAGCGGCTTGTCAGGGATTAATCGCCGGCATTAATGCTGTCTTTCTAACTCAGAAGCGTGAACCGTTCATTCTGAGGCGTGACGAAGCATACATCGGCGTTTTAGTTGATGATTTGATACAACACGGTGTTGATGAACCGTACCGAATCTTTACCTCGCGAGCTGAGGCACGTTTAACTTTACGGCACGACAACGCTGACCGAAGGCTTTCACCTTACGGTAGAAAAATAGGTTTGGTTAGCGATTCCGAATGGCAAAATTTTAATCAAAAGCGCGATAAAATCGTTCAGTTGAATAATTTGTTAAACGCGACTAAATTCAAACGCTCTGATATTCAGTATTCCGCTATTTCAAGGATGTTAGGGAGTGATTTGGGTGATTCAATAACATTAAACCAACTTTCACAGCGTCAGGGAGTAAATTCTGAAATGATTTATTCTTTTTTGCCTGCGAATATCCAAAGCAGCACAAATATTAACGATTTAGAATGCGT
Source organism: uncultured Pyrinomonadaceae bacterium (assembly GCA_964237235.1). Lineage (GTDB taxonomy): Bacteria > Acidobacteriota > Blastocatellia > Pyrinomonadales > Pyrinomonadaceae. The sequence continues at coordinate 89,543 of CAXSGY010000009.1, read as the reverse complement.
ATTAGCTGATTCGATGTATAGTGGTTATATTGAAAATCAGAAATTATCTAATGAACGTATAAATCATAACGACAACTTAAAGGTTCCGTCGGAAATTAATTTTCGTAGAATAAGCGGACTTTCTAACGAAATGGTCGAGCGTATTGAACGCGCCCGACCTCAAGATTTTTCGCAGCTACGTAAAATATCCGGACTAACGTCTGCTGCCGTTTCGACGGTTTTGGTTTATTTATTAGCCCATAAGTCTTAAAAATTTCGATTTAAAGAGATGTAGCACGTGCTTCTTCAACTATGTGGAAGCACGTGCTACATCTTTTTTGCATTAGTTTGAAATGAAGGTATATGATAATTTAATAGAAATCACTTATAAAACAAAAAAATGGGAAAAATAATAGCTGTTGCCAATCAAAAGGGCGGGGTTGGCAAAACTACAACTTCGATAAATTTAGCGGCAAGTCTTGCCGTCGAGGAGAGGAAAGTCTTATTAATAGATGCTGATCCACAGGGGAACGCTACCTCCGGGTCGGGAGTGCCGCGAATACAATCGAGAAAAACGCTTTACAATGTTCTTCTGACCGAAGAAAATATTGCGAACGTAATTTTACCGACCGAACTGCCATTATTATGGATATTACCCGCCGATAAAAACTTGGCAGGTGCGGAAGTTGAGTTAGCCAATGCTACATCAAGAGAATACAGACTGAAGGAAATTACGGGTAAAATTAAAGATGATTATGACTACATTATTATAGATTGCCCGCCATCGCTCGGCTTATTAACGGTAAATGTTTTAACTGCCGCCAACTCGTTGCTGGTTCCTATTCAATGCGAATATTATGCTCTCGAAGGAGTAACCGAATTATTCGATACGCTCGCCAGATTACGGCGCGGATTAAATCCACAGTTAGCAATCGAGGGATTACTGCTGACGATGTATGATGAAAGAACAAACTTATCAGCAGCGGTTGCTCAAGATTTAAGAGATTTCTACGGTTCACAGGTTTTAAAGACGGTTATTCCGCGAAACGTGCGACTAGCTGAAGCCCCAAGCTACGGAAAACCGATAATTTTATACGATATTCGCTCACGCGGCGCAGAAAGTTACATCCAATTAGCAAAGGAGATTTTAAGTCATGACTAGAAAAGCCCTGGGCAGAGGAATAAGCGCGCTGCTCGGCAGCGAAACCGGCAACGGGAAAGGCGAAGAATTTCTCGAAATAGATATCGATTTAATCGAACCGAATTCGGAGCAACCACGCTCAAAATTCGCAGAAGAAAAGTTGGAAGAGTTAGCTCAGTCCATTCGCATCAACGGCGTAGTCCAACCGATTGTGGTACGAAGAAGAGGCGGGAAATTTCAAATCGTCGCCGGTGAAAGACGCTGGCGGGCTTCGCAAAAAGCCGGTTTGAATAAAATTCCGTCACTCGTTAGGGAAGTTGACGACGATAAATTACTGGAACTCGCCTTGATCGAAAATATCCAGAGGCAGGAGCTGAATCCTATCGAAGAAGCGAGAGCTTATCGAAATCTGACTGATTCATTCGGATTAACGCAGGAAATGATTGCCGAACGGGTCGGCAAAAACCGCACGGTGATTACCACGTTCCTCAGATTATTAAAACTTCCGAACGACGTATTAAGTCTCGTCGAGGACGAAAAAATTACCGCTGGACACGCAAGGGCTTTGCTAATGGCTGACAATGCCGAATCGCAACGTCGTTTGGCTCGCAAAGTGGTCGAAATGGCTTTATCAGTCAGAGAAACTGAAAAAGCGGTTAAAAGATTGGGCAAAGAACCAATAAAAAGCACGGAGCAAGAAAAAACAAAAGGAAAAATTGACGCAAATGCCAAAGCAGCGGAGTCCAAATTGAGACGACATTTGGGAACGCAAGTGCAGATTGTTCCGGACGGAAAGGGAACAGGAGGAAAGTTGGAAATCGAATATTACAGCGAGTCGGATTTGGATAGAATTTATCAAATTATAATCAAAAACAATCAAAATTAAAATTATGACTAAGAAACGTTTGACAGAAATGGTGTCTTGTGCAGGTTGAGTGGCTAAACTCGCGCCAGGCGATCTTGCTCAAGTTTTGAGCAAATTACCATCACAAAATTTTACCACGGACGTTTTGGTCGGCTTTGAAACGTCTGATGATGCCGGTGTGTTTCGCCTTAACGACACGACTGCACTCGTGCAAACCGTTGATTTCTTTACACCTATCGCCGACGAACCGGAAATATACGGACAGATTGCGGCAATCAATTCTTTAAATGACATCTATGCGATGGGCGGAACGCCGATCTCCGCGCTTTCGATAGTTTGTTACCCTCAGAAGGGCGATTGGAAGGTTTTGGGCGAAATTATGCTCGGCGGACAAAGAGCCTTAAATGCGGAAAAAGTCGTCGTTTTGGGCGGACATTCGGTTGACGACCAGGAAATGAAATTCGGTTATGCCGTTACCGGAACAATTCATCCAAACCGTATAATCAAAAACTCTGGCGCGAAAGCAGGGGATGTTTTAGTTTTAACCAAACCGATTGGCACGGGCGTGATTAGCACGGGAATCAAATTTGCGAAAGCAAGTGAGAAGGCAAAAGAAGCGGCGTTAAAAACAATGACTTCTTCGGCGCGCGAGGCATCTAACCTAATGAGCGAATTAGAAGCAAACGGCTGCACGGATGTCACCGGATTCGGATTTTTAGGACATTCATTTGAGATGGCTAAAGCCAGTAATGTAACGCTAAAGATTGTATCTAAAGAAGTTCCGTTGCTGCCGGACGTTCTGGATTTGATCGAACAAAAGATGCTGACGCGCGGAGACAAGAACAATCGTGTTTATGTCGGCGATACTGTAAAATTTAACGAGGCGGTTTCCGAAGCAATGCAGAGCGCATTATTCGATCCGCAGACGGCAGGCGGCTTGTTGATTAGTTTAGAACCATCGAAGGCGAAAGTTTTCGTGCAGAGATTTGAAGACGCAAAAATTATCGGCAAGGTAGAAACAGCCGGTAAATTTTTAATTGAGGTCGAATAAACTGGCGCGGGAAATTTTAGGTTGTAAAGAAAATGTTTTATTTATTTATACTCGAATCAATCGGAACATCGGAATTGATTTTAATCGGCTTAGTCGCGCTCATTATCTTCGGACCGCGCAAACTGCCCGAAATTGCCCGTATGCTCGGCAAAGCGATGAACGAATTTCGGCATTCGACCGATGAATTCAAAAAAACGTGGGAAAGAGAAATTGATTTTGAAAACGAACAGACGAACCGCCAAACCGGAGCTGAATCGAATTTGATTGCAGCCACCGCCGTGGGGCATGAAAATGCAACTCAAGAAAATGCCAACGCGCTGCCAAATGAAATCGTCGCGCCGGAGATCAAAGAAATCAGCGGTGTTGATTTTCCGAGAGATAATTTCCCAAATCAGACGGAATCACAAATCGAACCGCCGCGCGAAACCGTCCAAACCGGCAAGCGCGATTGGTTGTAAATTTTAAGCTCAACATCAATTTGATAAATAAAAATGGACTCAACCGCAGAAAATTTGGCACCGGAAGAACAGCTCGGCAAGCAGATGTCGTTTCTCGAACACATCGACGAATTTCGCCGTCGGCTCGTAATTTCAGTAATAGTTGTAGTTATCGCATTTTTTCTGTGCTGGTTCGTGTCGGATGTAATTTACAGATTCCTTTCCAGACCAATCACCAAAGCGTTATCCGAAGCCAACCGACGCGAAATTCCGGTCGAAGGTTTAACGGGCGATGAAAAGGTTCTGCCGCTCAACGCTTTGAATGAAGGAGATGCGGGAAGATATGTTTTCGACCGCGCGACAAAGCTCGGTGTCGGCGTAGTTTCGTCGGGAACTTCGGTCGCGGCGCGGGTCGAAAAAGACGCGACCGGCAAGCTCGGACTTTTTTCCGATGAACCGATTTTCACGAGCAACGCGATTATTCAGAAGGGCGTTCGATTGCCGGTTGATTTTGAAGGCAGACACGAAACCGACGCGAGCGCGGACGAGCGGATGACCGTGACGACCGCGATGGAGCCGTTTACGCTTTACGTCACGGTTTCGCTTTATTCGGCGATTGCGCTTTCGGTGCCGTTTCTGCTTTTTCAGATTTGGGGTTTTATCTCGCCCGCGCTTTACAAACACGAACGTTCATATGTTACGCCGTTTATTGCGCTTTCGACCGTTTCATTCGTCATCGGCGCGGCGTTCGCTTATTATGTTTTGCTTCCGCCCGCGCTCAATTATCTGCTCGGTCTCGGTTCTGATTTTCAGTTAATGCTGCGCGCTTCGGATTATCTCGATTTCGTCTTGCTGATAATGCTGGCGATGGGATTGATTTTCCAAATGCCCGCAATTACTTATGTGCTGGCGCGCATCGGAATCGTCAATGCAAAATTGTTAATAAAAAGCTGGAAAATTGCGATTATCGTTATCTTGGTCGTCGCCGCGGTCGCCTCGCCGACCAACGACGTGCCGAATATGCTGCTGTTTGCCGCACCGATGATCGTTTTATACATTATCTCGATTTTCGTCGCGTGGTTTTTCGGCAAACGCCGCCAGAACGACGCGGAAGCCTCGATTGCCGAATAATAAAAGAGCAAATTTGAAAGAAGAAAATTAACAGGAATGAAGAGGATAAACGGGATGTTTTTTGATTAAATGAATTCAAAAAATCCTTTCCATCCTCTTCATCCCTGTTAATTTTCTTTATAATTCTTAAACTCGGCGCATCTAACCTGACAAAAGAATTTATTTGAAGAGGAGAAATCGTAAAATGTTTCTGCGTCTTTTTATTTTCACGCTCGTCTTATTTGCAATGAATACATTCGCGCAAATTCCGCCGATTGAACCGGGCGTTTCGCAAACGCTGGCGAAATGGCGGGCAGCGAATTATTCGGACGTGCGTTATAAGCTCAACATCACGCTTGAAAAAGGCGCGCCGCTGATGAAAGGCTCGATTGAGATTCGCGTTACATTGACGGACGAAGGCGCAAATAATGATTTGATTTTGGATTGGCGGACGACCCAATTTGCCAACGATAAAGACAAGCCTTTTGCGGATGTCGTTTCGGTCAATGAAACAGTGATGGGCAAAGCGACGCAGAGCAACACTTATGATTATCAAACGACCAAGGAACATCTGCTCATCTCGCACCGGTTTTTCAAAGCGGGCGAAAACACTATCAAAATAAATTTTGCTTCACCGATCAAAACGAGCGGCGCGGCGATCACGCGCTACGTTGATAAAGAAGACGGCGCGGAATACATCTATTCGCTGTTCGTCCCAAGCGACGCAAGCACGGCGTTTCCCGTCTTCGACCAGCCGGATTTGAAAGCGCGGTTTCAATTAAGTGTGCGTCCGCCGCATAACTGGAAAGTCGTTTCAAATACGGACAGTTACAAATCAAGAATGGATCCAATGGATTGGGGATCGTATAACTTTGAGGAAACAAAACCAATAAGCACTTATGTTTTCGCCTTTGCCGCTGGAAATTTTGAAGCGTTTAATGAAAGAACCGATGAAAACGCGATTAGTAAAATATCGGAAGAATTCAAATCAAGCACAAGTAATGACTGGCTTGGTTATCAAAAGAGCATCAGAGCAGTAACCGGAAATCGCATTTACGTTCGCAAATCGCAAGCCGAAAAATTCAAACAGCACGCGGCGGAAGTTTTTCGATTGAATCGTGAAGGTGTGAAGTTTCTCGAAAATTATTTCGATTACAAATTTCCGTTTCCGAAATACGATCTGGTTTTGATTCCCGAATTTCCGTTCGGCGGAATGGAACACGCGGGCGCGACTTTTCTGCGCGAATCGTCCGTCATTTTCCCGACCGAGCCGACGAAAAACGATTTGGTTTCGCGCGCCAACGTCATTTTTCACGAAGCCGCGCATCAATGGTTCGGCGACACGGTAACGATGAAATGGTTCGACGATCTGTGGCTCAAAGAAGGCTTCGCCGAGTTTATGGCATACAAAACGCTCGAACGAGTGATGCCCGAATACAACGCCTGGAAAATCTTCTACGAGCGCAACAAACAAGCCGCTTACCTGACCGATTCGACGAAAGGCACCACGCCGATTTACCAAGAAATCCCGAACCTTAGCGCGGCAAAATCCGCCTACGGCAACATCGTCTATCGCAAAGCCCCGTCGTTTCTCAAACAAGCCGAATTTTATTTAGGCGCGGACAAATTTCAAATCGCCGTCCGCGCATTTTTGAAAAAACACGAATTCGCCAACGCCGAATGGACGGATTTGGTCAAGGAATTTGAAACGGCGAGCAAACAGGATTTGAAAGATTGGGCGAATGTTTGGGTGAAGCAACGCGGAATGCCGACCATTAGAAGCGAAAGAGAAGAATTAAGCGTTTATTTAGATAATTCAAACGGAGGACACGAAGCAAATATAAATTTAATACTCATACAGAATGACTGGTTTTGGGCAGAAGCAATTTGGAAAGAAAAACTAAGATTTTTAACCATAAATCCAAAAGGCGAGAAACAAATTAAAGATGTTCAACTAATTGATAAAAGGACAAGTATTGAAGAAATTAATTTCGATGAAGTAAAAGCAAAAGCACCCCAATTCATTTTTCCAAACTATCAAGATTACGGCTACGGCATTTTTCTGCTTGACGAGAAAAGCCGCGCTTACGTTCTCGCCAATATCCAAACGGAAAAAGACGATTTTCTCCGCGCGATGATGTGGGGCAGTTTGTGGGATTCGGTCAGGGAAAAGGAACTCGCGCCGAAAGATTACGTCGAACTCGTCATCAAAAACATCAATGTCGAAACCGACGAAAGCACGATTCAGACTTTGCTCGGCAGAGTTTCGACGGCGATGAATTATTATCTGTCCGACAAACAGCGCGACGAACTCAACGCGCGCATCGAAACGCTTTTGATTGATAAAATGCGAAATGCGCCGACGCTCGGACAGCGCATCACGTTTTATCGCGCGTTTCTAAACGCTGCGTCAACCGAAAACGCGCGGAACAAATTAAAGGAAATTTTCGGACTGACCGGCAAGGCGCAAAAACCGATTTTCGATCTAAAGACCAAAGACAAATTCGACATTGCAACGCGCCTTTTAATTCTCGGCGACCGGGACGCGCCGCAGATTTTAGCTAATCTCGAAAAAGCTGAAACGAGCGACGAAGCCAAACGCTACGCTTACGCCGCCAAAGCCGGAATCGCGACGGCGGAAAATAAAGCAAAATTCTGGAACGATTTTACGAACAACAAGGAAATCAGCGAAAGTTATATCGAAACGGCGTTCGCGGTTTTCAATGCGCCGAAACATTCCGAATTGACTTTACCGTATTTGGAAAAAGCTCTGAGCGAATTGCCGAATCTGAAAAAGAACCGCAAAATATTCTTCGTCAACGGCTGGCTCGCCGCGTTTATCGGCGGACAGCGCGGCGAAGAAGCGTTGAAAATCGTCAATAAATTTTTAGCCGACAATCCGAATCTGGACAAAGATTTGCGTTTGAAGATTTTGGAGAACTCGGACAATCTGGAACGCGCCGTGAAGATTCGCCAAAAATACGGCAACCAATGATTGTTTCGATAAAAATCGCCGCTCAAAAAAAATTAGCCGCGTGCCTAAATTTTCTTCGACTATTTCTCTGTTCGTTTAGTCTTAAGTTGTGAAAAGAGGTTGCAACCCGATTTTTCAAAAATTAAAAAGACAAGGAGTAGGTGATATGAAGAAATTAGGGTTACTAATCGCAGTCGGAATAATTTTAGGTTTAGCGGGCAGCTCGTTTGCTCAAACAAAAACTAACAGGCGCGGCAATATCAATACGCGGCAGGCGCGACAGGAAAATCGCATCGAACAGGGCGTTAGCAACGGCAGCTTAACGCCGAAGGAAACTTACCGTTTGGAAAAACAGGAATCGAGAATCTCCGAACTCGAAGCCAAAGACAGAGCTTCAGGCGGCGGTCTCTCGGCGAAGGAAAGAGCCGAACTCAACAGCCGTCTGAACTCGGAAGATCATCGCATTTACCGGCAAAAACACGACGCGCAAGGCGATAATCCGAATAACCGCAACATTAACGAAAGACAGGAAAATCAGAATCAACGCATCGAGCAGGGTGTGGCGAACGGCAGCCTGACTCCGCAGGAAACTTATCGTCTGGAGAAACAGGAATCGAGAATTTCCGAATTGGAAGCTAAAGACAGAACCTCGGGCGGCAGACTTTCCACCAGAGAACGCGCCGAATTGAACGGTCTGTTGAATTCCGAAAGCCACCGCATCTATATGCAGAAACACGATAAGCAAAACGTTAATCAGTAAAAGATTGCAGATGAAAAAAGAACGGCTTGCACGCCGTTCTTTTTTCATTTGAAGAAAAAACCGGCGAACGAGAGAAGCAAAATTCACGACGATTTTTGCCAACCTTTACAACGAACGGCAAAAATTTAATCGGGTTCGGCGACGTTTGGAATCGCCGTCCATTCTAGATTTTCCTGTTCGTTTTTATCGCTGAATGCCTCAGCCTGCACGCGCACGATGTCGCTCATCGTTAAAATGCCGAGCAGTTTTTTCGCCGCCGCGCGTTCGACGACCATAATTTTGATTATTCGCGCTTGATTCATCCGCACGATGGCGCGGCTCAGAGAATCATCCGGGTAAACGAATTTCGGCGTGTCCGCAATTTTACCGACTATATTCGCGCCGTCATTTTCCGCTGAATATCGTTCGAGACGCGCTTTGGTAATTGTGCCGACACAGGACAGATTTCCATCAACGACCGGGAACATCGCAAAATCATATTTCGCGGTTTTTTCGATTGCCGCGGCGACCGTCGTGTCAGCCGCAAGCGCAAAAACGTCTCCGGTCATCGCTTCCTTAACCGTGATTTGTTCGAGCGCGTGCGTCGGCGTTTTGTCGCGGTGCGGCAGAAAAATTCCGTCCTGTTCGAGCAGAGCTTCGTAAATCGCCACGGGACGAATGCGTTTGGCAATCGCGTAAGCGGTCATATTCGCAATCATCAAAGGCAGAATCAAGCCGTAACTGCCGGTCATCTCGAAAATTATCAGCACCGAAGTCATCGGCGCGCGAATCACGCCCGCGAAAACCGCGCCCATTCCGACCAGCGCGAACGCGCCCGTTTCCGAATTCGGATGATTCAAAATATTGACATCGAGAAATCCGAACATTCCGCCGAGCATCGCGCCGATAAATAAAGCGGGCGCGAAGATGCCGCCCGCGCCGCCGGAACTATATGAAAAAATCGTCGAAGCGATTTTGAAAATGCACAAAACCGCCATTACTTTGAGCGCGAGACTGCCCGACAAGGCGAGCGAAAGAGTATCGTAACCCGCGCCGTTGATGCCGCCGATGTTAAAAAAATAAATCGCCGCGACGGTTAAAATTCCCGTGACCGCGCCGCCGATTGAAGGACGCGCCCAAACCGGAAATTTTTTTAAGTTGCCGAACCATTCGCGCAGCTTGATTAAAGATTCGGTAAAAGCGAGCGAGACAAAGGCGGCGGCGATGCCGAGCGCGGCGTATAAAACAAGCGAGGAAGCGTAGTGCAAACCGTAATTTTGCGTCACGGTGAAAACCGGATGCTCGCCCAAAATCGAACGCTCAATCGCGGCGGCAATCGCGGCGGCGACAATCACGCCCGACAAAACCGTCTGATCCAAATCGCCGACCACTTCTTCAATCGTAAAAGTAACGGCGGCAATCGGCGCGTTAAAAGCCGCCGCGATTCCGGCCGCCGCGCCGACCGGCAAAAGCCGCCGCAGATTTTTTTGCGACAACGCCGAAGTTTTTCCCAACCAGCTCGCAATGCCCGCGCAGATATGAACCGTCGGACCTTCGCGTCCGAGCGACGCACCCGAACCGATTTGTAAAACGCCGATTAAAAACTTGCCGATTGCATCGCGCAGCGGCAATCTTCCGCCTTTGATTTCGTAAGCGATTTTCACTTGCGGAATGCCGCTGCCGCGCGCGCCCGGAACAACATAGGAAAGCAAAATACCGCTCAAAAGTCCGCCGAGGATTGGTGTTAAAACGGTTAGCCAAATCCAATTTCCGTTCGGCGCAGCCAGCGCGTTGTTAATCAACAAACTTTCCGCCTTCAAAATCGAAAGATGAAACGCGACCGCTGCCAGACCGCACAATGCGCCGACAATCAAAGTCAAAATAAAAACTCTTTGCGATTCTTTCGGAATGAAGCGCAGAGATATTTGCAAAACTTTCCGTTTAAATTTTTGCCGGCGCGGACGCGAGAAACGCCAGTAGATTTTTGATTTGCGGCGAATCGTTGCAAATGAAAACATTGTTCTCTCATCATAACAGACAAAAAATTTCAAAACCGGTATGTTCTTTCGTCAAGTAAAAAAGTCGTCCAAAAACTCCGGGAAAACAAAATAAAAAACGGTGAACCGAAGTTTCCCGTTTTTTTGTGGAAATAGGATTCTTATTTCAAACTAAAGATTCAAAAGGGAAGCCTTCGCCGCCTTGAATTCTTCGTCGGTCAAAACGCCTTGTTTGTGCAGTTCGGCGAGCCGTTCGAGTTCCGCCATCACATCTTTTTTCGCTTCGGGCGCGGCGGTCGTTTCTTTGTTCGAACCTAATTTGTCGAGCAGCGCGCCGCCGTATTTTTTACCGATTTTACTTCCCAGCGCGCCGCCGACCACCGCGCCCGCGAACGTGCCGACGACCGGCATTATGACCGTTCCGACCTGCGCGCCGGCAAGTGCGCCGCCCGCGACTCCGGCTAAACTTCCGGCGCGTTCATTTTCTTCCTTCTGTTTCGCCGCTTCGTCTTTTTTATCTGTTGCCATTTTTATTCTCCATTTTTGCGATGTAAATTTTTCTTCAATCAAAGCAATTATAAGCTGTTTAATTTAGAAAACAACAAATAATTTTGCCGACTTCAGCGCGCAGAGTTTATCAAACGGCATTCGATTGCCCGAAATTTTCGGCTTTCATTTGTGCGAATTCATCGGAATATTCGCTGTACGCATTGCTGCCGTCGTAAATATATTCGAGATTGTCGTAACTTTTATACAACTTCATCTCGCCGTTTTGAGCGATCAATTTTACATCTCCGCTGGCGATGACCGCCTCAAAATTATCAATCGTGTTTTGTATATCAATGGAATTCGGAACTGCTTCGTTCATTTTATTTTCCTCTCAAATTTTAATTAACCCTCTGCGGCATATATTTAATAATACAATAGCGTCTGTAATGTTCTAATCCGGCGATGCCGAAATCCATCTCTTATTAACGCCGCACAATTAAAAATTTATTCTTTGTCGCTTCAAAGTATCGAGATTTACTTTAAAAAATTCAGCACTGCGTCCATAAATCGGTTAAGCGTTTGAACGTGCGGAATATGTCCGACCGCTTCGATTTCGACTAATTTTGAACCGGCGATTTCTCGATTCGTTTTTCTGCCGAGTTCGGGATAGTTTCCGTATTTATCAATTACATTTTTCGGCACGCGGTCTTTGCCGACAATGGTTCTGTCGGCTTGCCCGATAATCAAAAGCGTCGGCGTTTTGATGTTTGCAAATTCATAGCAAACCGGTTGTTCGTAAATCATCAGCGAAGTTAAGGCGTTGGCAACCGCCGTCTGCGGAAAATCGGCGCGCGTCAAAGATTCGGCTTGCGCCTGAACGTATTGCTCATATTCGGGTCGCCATTCGGAATAATAAGTTTTCTGATATTCGCGCATTTTTTCAATCGTCTGCGTCTGTTCGGATTGCAAGGCATCTTCAAAAGTTTGATACGGCACGAACGTTCGATAATCCTCCAAACCAATCGGATTTTCAAGAATCAATTTTTCCGTTTTTTCCGGAAACATCAGCGCAAAACGTGTCGCCAGCATTCCGCCCATCGAATGTCCGATGATAACCGCTCTGTCTATTTTGAGCGCGTCGAGCAGCTTTTTATTGTTCAGCGCGAGCAGATGAAAGCTGTAATGAACATTCGGCTTATCGGATTTTCCCCAACCGATTTGGTCAGGCGCGATGACGCGAAAACCCTTTTCGGTCAGGCGCGGAATAACGTCTTTCCAGTAAAAACCGTTAAAGTTTTTACCGTGAAAAAGCACAATCGTTTCGCCGTTCGCCTTCGCCGGCGCGATGTCCATATACGCCATTCGCGCCGATTTATTTTCAATTTGCAGACTGAAATACTTTACCGCATACGGATATTCGACCGGCTCGATTTTCCACGTCTGCCCGAACAAAAACGAAGTGCAAAAAACGGCGGCGCACAGCGCGATTACAAAACGTCTGATTGTTTTCATAATTCTAATTTCTATCACATTTTAAACGTCCGACGCTAATCTTGATAAAAAAGTAAAGATTTGATAATCTTGAATTTATTAACAAAAGAAAATTTTTTTGGGCGGGCAGAGACAATGAAAATATCGGCACAGGAAGAATATGGTTTGCGGTGTTTGGTGCAGCTTGCCACGTTAAGCGCGGACGAATCTTTAACGCTCAATCAAATCGCCGAACGCGAAGGAATTTCGGTCGCCAACGCCGGAAAATTGATGTGGCTTTTAAACAAAGCCGGATTCGTTTCGGCGACGCGCGGCACGAAAGGCGGCTACACGCTGGCGCGTCCGGCGCGGGAAATTTATCTGAACGAAATTATTCGCGTTTTAGATGAAGACGTTTTGAGCAAACATTGTGAAAATTATACGGGCATTTTAAAGTCGTGCGTTCACAAAGGCGATTGCGGCATTCGTCCGGTCATTGTCGGGCTTCACGAAATCGTCGAAAATGCGCTGTCGCAAATCAATCTCGCGCAGCTCATCGGCGAAGAAGCGCGCGTCAGCGAAATGTTTCACCAAATACAGGGAATTCACCGCACGCTCGCGCCGCAGAGAAATTAAAAAACGAAAAAAATTAACTTTGAAATTTAAATAAATATGTCAACAGCAACGCAGGAATTACTGGCGAACAGAGAATATAAATACGGTTTTACGACGGACATCGAAACGGAAACGATTGCCAAAGGCTTGTCCGAAGATGTCGTGCGCCTTATTTCGTCGAAGAAAAACGAACCCGAATGGCTTTTGGAATTTCGCCTCAAAGCTTATCGGCACTGGCTGAAAATGACGCAGCCCGACAACTGGGCGAATTTTCATTATCCGAACATCGATTTTCAGAATATTTCGTATTACTCCGCGCCGAAACAAAAGGTTAAAAAGGCGAGTATGGACGAAGTTGACCCGGAATTAATCAAGACTTTCGAGAAGTTGGGAATTCCGATCACCGAACAGAAAATGCTGGCGAACGTCGCCGTTGACGCGGTTTTTGATTCGGTTTCCGTCGCCACGACTTACAAGAAAAAACTGCTCGAAGCGGGCGTGATTTTCTGCTCGTTCACCGAAGCGGTCGCCGATTACCCGGAGTTAATTCAAAAATATCTCGGCTCGGTCGTGCCGTCGTCGGACAATTATTACGCTGCTCTGAACGCGGCGGTTTTCTCGGACGGCTCGTTCGTTTTCATCCCGAAAGGCGTGAAATGTCCGATGGAATTGTCCACTTATTTCCGCATCAATACTCAGGATTCAGGACAATTTGAGCGAACGCTAATTGTTGCCGAAGACGGCGCGTATGTTGCGTATAACGAAGGCTGTCATCCGGCGGGCGAACAGGTTTTGACGGCGGAAGGCTGGCGAAACATCGAAGGCATCAAAGCCGGCGATAAAGTTTATGACCACAACGGCAAACTGCAAAAAGTCCGCGCCGCAATGGTTCGCCGATTCAAAGGCGAAATGATTACCGTGCGCCCGATGTCGCGCTATAACGAATTTCGATTAACGCCCGAACATCCGGTTTACGCGATCAAACGCCAAGATGTTTTGAAACCGCGCACACAGCGCAAAGAAAATTGGCTGCCGGAAGTTGATATAAACAAATTATTGAAAGCGAAACCGCAATTTATCAAAACTGATGAGTTGGAAAAAGGCGATTTCGTTTTAGTTCCAAAGTTACAGCGGCAGGATTCGACGGCATTGAGCGCAAATGAATTGGAAGCGTTTAATTTGTATGGAGAAACGCAAAATGTCGCTGAAAGCGACAAGTTCAATAGCGTCGGGAGAATCCCGACGACGCGAAACGCCGCACTCGAATCGACGCTGAAAGTGTCGAACAAATCGGCTGAATATTCGTCCCTTTCAGGGACGGCGCGAATTTCCAAAACTAACGTCGGGTTATACCAGACGCTATTAAATACGTCGCTTTCAGCGACAGGAACTGTCGAATCGGTTGGAATAGTTTCTAAAATTCAACAAGTTAAAATCACGCCGACGGAAATTTTGACGGAAACTGATTTTGATAATGAAGCGCATTTAGTTCACGAAACCGAAACGCATTTTATCGTTCCCGTTCGTGAAATTTCGCGGGAAAGTTTCGATGATTTGGTTTTTAACATCGATGTCGCCGAAACACACAGTTATTTGGTCAAAGGCTTTGCCGTTCACAACTGCACCGCCCCGCAGTTCGACACGAATCAATTACACGCCGCCGTTGTCGAACTCGTCGCTTTGGACGATGCGGAGATCAAATATTCGACCGTTCAAAACTGGTATGCGGGCGACGAAACGGGCAAAGGCGGAATTTATAATTTCGTCACCAAACGCGGCGCGTGTCGCGGAGTCAACTCGAAAATTTCGTGGACGCAGGTTGAAACCGGCAGCGCGATTACCTGGAAATATCCGTCGGTCATTTTGCAGGGCGATAATTCCATCGGCGAATTTTATTCGGTCGCGCTGACCAACAACGCGCAAATCGCCGACACCGGAACGAAGATGATTCATCTCGGCAAAAATACGAAATCAACGATTATTTCCAAGGGAATTTCCGCCGGAAAATCGAACAATTCGTATCGCGGACTGGTCAAAGTGATGCCCAAAGCGACGGGCGCGAGAAATTATACGCAGTGCGATTCGATGCTCATCGGGCAGACGTGCGAGGCGAATACTTTTCCGTATATCGAAGTGATGAACAACACGGCGCGGGTCGAACACGAAGCGACGACTTCCAAAATCAGCGAAGAACAATTGTTTTATTTGCAGCAGCGCGGCATCTCGCAGGAAGACGCGGTTTCATTGATTATCAACGGTTTCTGCAAAGAAGTTTTCAAAGAACTGCCGATGGAATACGCCGTCGAAGCGCAGAAACTTTTGGGATTGAAACTCGAAGGAAGCGTCGGTTAAAGTGGAGCAAGATTGTGGGTTACAGCAATTTCCGAAAAATCAAAAGCGTCGTTAAGAAATTCAATTTAGATGTAAATTGGGTGGATTTGTTCGGCGAAATTGCGCCTGTCGAGCCGAGTTCGTGGCTGGCGGAAACTTTGGAAATTGCTAAATTGATGCCTTTGACCAACGAGAAAACCAAAGCGGAACGGGTTGTTTCGCCGATTTTGTTGGAGGTTTTGAGAAACTATATTGACCGGATTTCCTTTTTTTCGGGCGAAGATTTGAACATTCGTCCCGAAGATGATTTGTCTGGCGAGTGTGATTTTTTCTTCGCGCTGCACCCGCCGAAACCTTATATCGACGCGCCGATAATTTCGCTCGCCGAATCGAAAGACGAAGATATGGATTGGGGCATCGCCCAATCAGCCGCGCAAATGTATGGCGCGAAACTTTACAACGAAATGGAAGGCAAAAACATTCCGTTCATCTACGGCTGCGCGACCGACGGCATCGAATGGCAGTTTATGCGGCTCGAAAATAATACTTATTTACTGGATAACAAGGTGTTCACCGATTTAAGAAAAATTCTCGGTGTGTGGCATCACATTATTAAACTTTATTTATAAAAAGAATTTATTAAACCACGATTGAAGCACGGAAACTTTTGGAATTGAAATTCGGAAGGAAAAATTAAATGGCTGAGACGGGAAAAATCTATAGAGTAATCTGGCTGGCGATTTTCATATCTGCGGCGGCTTTTATTTCCGAAGGCGTGTCAGCTCAGAAAAATGTTGCGCCAAGAATTTTGCGCTACGTTAAAAGTGAAAAAAAGCCTGATGCGAAGATCGAGGAAATTATTAGAAAAGAGATTGAACTGGACAAAACCGGCGAGTATAAAACCGAGTATTATTACAACTTTGTCGATTTGAACGGCGACAAGAAAAATGAAGTTTTGGTTTACGTCGAAGGCTTTATAAATTGCGGAACGGGCGGCTGTAACTCGCTTTTGCTGCGGCAAAATGAGAAAGGCGAATATGAATTAATGACTTTTTTCAGTCCCGTCAGAAGCCCGATTATCGTTAGTCAGCACAAAACGAAAGGCTGGCAGGATTTGATTTTTTTCAACAGCGGCGGCGGCATTATGAAAGGCTATTATTCAGTTTCAAAGTTTAACGGAAAATCTTATATCGACAACCCGACGGTTGACGATGAAGCCGCGCCTCTAAAAACAAGAGTTAAAGGTATTGCATATTTAACAAGTGAAAAGGGAATAAAAATTTTACCGGAAAAGAAATAGTTTTAAGGGCAATTTCAAAGCCGAACGAAGAAAAGCTGTGAAAAAAATTCAACTAACCGATGTTCCCGCGCCGAAGGGACATTATTCGCCAGCCATTATGCATCACGGCTTGATTTTTGTGTCGGGACAATTGCCCCGAAATGCGGTCACGGGCGAAGTTGAAACGGGCGCGATTGAATTGCAGACGGAACTCGCTCTGCGAAACGTCGAAGATATTCTGCAAGCGGCGGGCAGCGATTTGAATCACGTTTTGCAATTTACGATTTACGTTTCCGAGATGGAACTTTGGGACAAGGTGAACGAAGTTTACACGCGGATTTTGGGCGAACACAAACCGGCGCGGGCGATTGTGCCGGTCAAAGATTTGCACTTCGGGACGAAAATTGAAATTCAGGCGATTGCGGCGGTGAAAGAGGAATTAACCACATAGAAACATCGAACAGATAGGAAAATTAAAAACCCTGTAAACTCTGTTTTCGATGTGGGAAAAATTGAAATATGAAACTGACGATTTATCAGGTTGACGCATTTACGAAAGAGGTTTTTAAAGGAAATCCGGCGGCGATTTGTCCGCTTGACGAATGGATTGATGCGGATTTAATGCAGAAAATCGCGCTTGAAAACAATCTTTCGGAAACGGCGTTTTTTATTAAGAAAGAAGATGTTTATGAAATCCGCTGGTTCACGCCGACTTTTGAAATTGATTTGTGCGGACACGCGACAATGGCGAGCGCGTTCGTGATATTTGACGTTTTAAAAGCGGAAGAAAACCGCATCAAATTTCATTCGCACAAAAGCGGAGATTTAACGGTCGAGAAAAAAGATGATTTGCTCGTTTTAGATTTTCCGTCGCGCCCGGTTTCAAAATGCGAAATTCCCGACGGTTTAATCGAAGCCATCGGCAAACAGCCGAAAGAAGTCTTAAAGGCGCGTGATTATTTCTTAGTTTATGAAAATGAAAACGAAATCGCCGAAATTAAACCTGACTTTTCCAAACTTCTCGAAATTGACGCGCACGGCTTTATCGTCACGGCAAAAGGCGACGAAGCGAATTTTGTTTCCAGATTTTTTGCGCCCGAGGTCGGCGTTTTTGAAGACCCGGTAACCGGTTCGTCGCACTGCAATCTGATTCCGTATTGGGCAGAAAAATTGGGCAAAAATGAATTGTTTGCCAGACAGATTTCACCACGCGGCGGAGAACTTTTTTGTGAATTAAAAGGCGACAGAGTGAAAATCGGCGGTAGTGCGGTTTTGTATTTGAAGGGAGAAATCTATGTCTAAAATTGCGATTGTTATTTTCGATAAATTTACGGACGTTGATTTGTTTTTGATGTGGGATTTGCTCAACCGCGTCCGCGTCGAGAGTTGGGAAGTAAAAATTCTGGGCGAAAAAGACGTTCACGTTTCCGCGACCAATATCGAAATCAAAACTTCGGGCAGAATCGAAGAAGCAAACGAAGCCGACGCGGTTTTGTTTGTCAGCGGGCAAGGCGTGCGCGAACGAATTGTTGACGAAAATTGGTTGTCGAAATTTAAATTGAATCCGAAAAAACAATTCGTCGGCTCGATTTGTTCGGGCAGTTTGATCTTGGCAAAACTCGGATTGCTCGAAGGCAAAACCGCTACGACTTATCCGACATCGAAAGTGCTTTTAGAAAGTTTCGGCGTTGAGGTCGTCGAAAAACCGTTCATCGCGCACGGCAAAATTGCGACCGCGGGCGGTTGTCTGGCGCAGCAATATTTGATCGGTTGGATAATTGAAAATTTGGCGGATGCGGATTGGAAAAATTTAGTCTTAAAAGCGATTCAGCCCGTCGGTGAAGGTCTGTTTTTCGATGATGCGGAAGAATTGAAAAAACTTTACGCGCCAATGGCAAAAGCTGTTTGATTGAATGATTGAAGAAATCAAAAAAGAAATCTCACGGATTGAAAACGAAAGCGAAATCAAGATTTTGCTAGCGGTCGAAAGCGGCAGTCGCGCCTGGGGATTTGCTTCAACCGATAGTGATTGGGACGTTCGCTACATCTATATTCAGCGACTCGAATGGTATTTGAAAATTGATGAACAAAAAGATTCGCAGGAAGAAATTTTGCCGAACGATATTGATTTAGCGGGCTGGGAATTGAAAAAGGCTCTGCGGCTTTTTCGCAAATCGAATCCGCCGATGCTCGAATGGCTGCGGAGTCCGATTATTTACACGGAACAATTTTCAACCGCCGGAAAGCTGCGCGAAATGAGCGAGAATTATTTCAATCCGAAATCGTGTATGTATCATTATTTGAGTATGGCGAAAAATAATTTCCGCGAATTTTTGCAAAAGGAAACGGTGAAATCGAAGAAATATTTTTACGTTTTACGCCCCGTTCTGGCGTGCGACTGGATTAAAAACACGAATTCTTTTCCGCCGATAGAATTTCAAAAATTAGTTGATTCGCAAATCACGAACGAAGAATTGAAAACGGAAATCGCCTCGCTTTTAAATCGAAAAATGACGGGCGAAGAATTGAAAGAAGAACCGAAGATTGAAATTTTAAATGAATTTTTAGAAGGCAAAATCGAGTTTTATAAAAACCACGTCGAGCAAATCGAACCGAACGAAAAACCGCCGACGGAATTGCTCGACGAATTATTTAAGGAAACAATTGACGAAGCTTGGAAATAGAAAAATATGTTATTAGAAATCAAAAATTTACACGCCGAAATTGACGGCAAGGAAATTTTAAAGGGCTTGAATTTGACCATCAACAAAGGCGAAGTTCACGCGATTATGGGACCGAACGGTTCGGGCAAATCCACGTTGTCAAAGGTTCTCGCCGGGCATCCGTCGTATGAAGTAACCGGCGGCGAAGTTTTTTATAACGGCGAAAATCTGCTCGAATTAGAGCCGGACGAACGCGCGAAGGCGGGAATTTTTCTGGCGTTTCAATATCCGGTGGAAGTTCCGGGCGTGTCGAACGCGCAGTTTTTGCGGCTCGCGTATAACGAGAAAATGAAGCATCTCGGCGAAGAAGAATTAGACCCGCTGGAATTTAACGATTATTTGAAGGAAAAAGCGAAAATCGTCGAAATGGACAAAAGTTTTTTCAATCGTTCGGTCAACGAAGGTTTTTCGGGCGGCGAAAAAAAGCGCAACGAAATTTTGCAGATGGCGGTGTTAAATCCGACGCTGGCGATTTTAGACGAAACCGATTCGGGGTTAGATATTGACGCGCTTCGCATCGTTGCCGGAGGTGTCAACAAACTGCGCTCGGCGGACAACGCGATTATTTTGGTGACGCATTATCAAAGACTTTTAAATTATATCGTGCCTGATTTTGTACACGTTCTAGCAGACGGCAGAGTCGTCAAGGAAGGCGGCAAGGAACTCGCGCTCGAACTCGAAGAAAAAGGCTACGATTGGGTAAAAGCATCGGCGGCGTAAAGTTCAAAATGAGCGAAGAAGCGCGTGAAAATAACTCAAATCCGAATTTGGCAATCGCCGTTTTTGCGATTTTAACCATTACGCTAACTGCGGTTTTTCTGTCGGCGCGCGGCGCGGATATCGGACAGTTGCCACAGCTTTTGAGCGGAATGTCCGGCGGAATTTTTTTTTCATTCGACGGATTCGCAAGCAGTTTTTCAGGAATTTTAATCGCGGTTTTAATTGCGGCGGCGTGGTTCGGTTTGGGATGCCTTTTCACTAATTTTTTTGAGCGCGAAGAAAATTTCAACGCTTTTATTTTCGCCCGCAACTGCGCGTTCGGCGCGGCATTATGGTCGCTGATTTGGTTTTTCGCCGGACTCGTCAACGGCTATAACCGCTTGGCAGCGATAGCGACTTTAATTATCGGATTAGTTTTGACGATTTTTTTCGTGTATCGAAATCGCAGCTCTTTGAAATTAAAAAACGGTTCACCGAGAACGGATTTTTTCGGCAAAATCGCATTCGGCTTAATCGCTTTCGCGCTTTTGCTGACGCTTTTTTCCGCGCTCGCGCCGCCGACGGCGAAGGACGCGCTGCTCTACCATATCGCTTTGCCGAAACAGTTTGTCGCGCAAGGAAATAATCAAATCGTCGAAGGCAACATCGCCAGTTTTCTCGCGCTGGGAGCGGAAATGCAGAATGTTTGGGCAATGCTTTTGGGCGATTTATTTAATCAGCGAACCGGCGAAGCGGCGGTCGGCGCGACGACGTTTATGTTCGCGCCGCTGCTGCTTTTAACGATTTACGGTTGGGCGCGCGACTTTGAAATCGGAAAAAATTGGGCGTTGCTCGCCGTTTTGATCGTCGCGGCGATTCCGACCTTTTATCATGACGCTTCGAGCGTTTACACCGATTTGGCGTTGGCACTTTTCATCGCGCTGGCAATTCATTCAGTCGGCAAATGGTGGACGAGTTTGCAGAAGAAACGGCTCGCGTTTGCCGCGCTCGCGCTCGGCGCGGCGTTGAGCATCAAGCTGACGACCGTTTTCGTCATCGCGGCTCTAGCGTTGATAGTTTTACTTCGCGCCCGGCAAGCGCAAAACGACGACGCGAAAAATAAGGAAAGCGCGGGCGCGATTTTGGCGAAAGGCTTCGGGGCGTTCGTCGTCGCCGGCTTGATCGTGAGTCCGTGGTATCTGCGGACGTGGGCGAAAACCGGCAGCCCGATTTTTCCTTTTTATATGAATTTGTGGAAGGGCGAGGCGACGGGTTGGGACACGGAACGCTCCGCGCTGTTTCAGATAATGAACGCGAATTACGGCGGCGCGTCGAAAGGCGTTTTCGATTATCTGCTCGCGCCTTTGAAAATTTCGCTCTGGGCGCAGCCGGAAATTCCGCAATTTTACGACGGCGTTCTCGGCGTTTCGTTTTTGCTCGGTTTGATTTTAATCGTTTGGGCGTGGCGCGAATTCGATTTTCCAATCGAGTTGAAAATCGCGGTCGGCGTTTCGACGATTGTGTTTTTGTTCTGGCTTTTTTCGAGCGAGCAGCTTCGCTATCTTTTGCCAATCGCGCCCGCTCTGGCGGTGGCGACGATGATCGCGGCGAATTTAATCTCGCAAAAAAGCGCGACGTTTCAAAAAACGATTTTCGCGGGATTTTTATTAACTTCCTGTGTCGGAATTTTGACGAGCGCGGCGTGGTTTGCCGAACAGAATCCATTGCGCGTCGTTTTCGGCGGCGAAACGCGCGACGATTATTTGTCGCGGCGGCTCGATTATTACGATTATTATCGCGTCGTCAACCGTGATTTGCCGCCGGACGCGCGTGTTTGGCTCGTGAATATGCGGCGCGATTCATACAATCTCGAACGCCCCTTTTTTTCCGATTATCTGTTTGAAGATTGGACGCTTCGCAAAATGCTTTGGGACGCGCGCGACGCGAACGATTTGCGGGCGAAAGCCAAACAGTTGGGCGTAAATTATATTTTAATCAGACACGATTTTTTGTTCGACTACGCGCAGTCAACCATCGTTGACGATAAAAAAACGAAGCAGGAAAATTTAGACAAAATGAATCTGCTGAAAAGTTTGATTTTGGAAAACGGAGACGTAATCAAATCCGACAAAAAGTTTAGTTTGGTGAAGTTAAATTAAAGGATAAATTTTGATTTTTAGAATTTTATGGTTTCGCAAAAATTAGTTAAAGAAAATTTTTACAAAAATACGTTCGACGAAAGTTTGACGCGTGAAGAAAATGCGTGGTTGAAGGAATTGCGCGAAGACGCTTTTGAACATTTTTCGCAAAACGATTTTCCGACTTCAAAGAATGAAGAGTGGAAATATACGAACGTCGCCGCGCTCGCCGGTGAAAAATGGACAGTGGAAGACGGAAAGTTTCAGGCGGAAGAAATCGCGCCGTTCGTTTTCGACGAATCGAAACAAAGCGTTTTAGTTTTCAAAAACGGCGCGTTCGATAAAGCCGCATCGAATTTGGAAGCGGTCCAAAATGCGGCGGTTTTGACTTTTTCCGAAGCGGCGAAAAATGAACGATACGCCGAAATTTTCCGCGCGAAACTAACGAGTCTGGTTGATTCGAACAAAAACGTATTCACGGCTTTGAACGCGGCTTTTATCGAAGACGGCGCGTTTATATTCGTTCCGAAAAACGCGAAAATTGATGCGCCCGTGCAGCTTTTGTTTTTAACCGACGACAAAGCGATTTCGTTTCCGCGCGTGCTGATCGTCGCCGAAGCGTTCAGCGAAGCGACGATTATCGAAACTTATAACCGCGCCGCCGACAATGCAAAATATCTGACAAACGCGGTCGTCGAAATCTCCGTCGCGGACGAAGCGAAGATCAAACATTTTCGCGTTCAGCGCGAATCGCATTCGGCGTTTCACGTTTCAAATACGGCGGCGCAAATCGGGCGCGGCTCGGTTTACGACACGACGGCGATTAATCTCGGCGCGCGCCTTTCGCGGCACGATGTTTCGTTAAAATTTAATGCGGAAGGCGGCGAAGCGTTCGTTGACGGACTTTATTTTTTGGGCGAAGACCAACACCACGATACGCACTCGGTCATCCGCCACGACGTGCCGAACTGCACTTCGCATCAAACTTACAAAGGCGTTCTCAACGATAAATCGCGCGGCGTTTTCAACGGCAAAGTTTTCGTCGCCGTCGGCGCGTCCGGCACGGATGGTTATCAATCGAACAAAAATCTGCTTCTTTCAAACGACGCGCGGGTTGATACGAAGCCGCAGTTAGAGATTTTCAACGACGACGTAAAATGTTCGCACGGTGCGACCGTCGGGCAACTGGAAGAAGAAGAATTATTTTATTTGCTCAGTCGCGGTTTGAACGAAACGCTGGCGAAAAATCTTTTGACTTACGGTTTTGCTGAAGAAATAGTCAACAAAATCGAAATCGAATCTATCAAAAAACAGTTGGACGAAGCGATTTTAAATCGTCTGAACGCAAATTTGGAAGCATAAAAATTATATGAGAATCAGAACAAATTTAATTATTGAAGAAACTTTATTAACGGAAATTGACCGGCTCGGCGGCGATAAAAACAAACGCGCCGCCACTATCGAGACTGCTTTGCGCGAATATGTCGCGCGTGAAGAACTTAAAGCAGCAAATAATCCGAAAACGGAAATTGTCAGCGAAAAAGTCGCTCCGAAAAATAAACGCGCGCGAGGTTAACGATTTCCTGCGAAAATAATTTTGCGACGGCAGTAAACAAAATAAACAATTTTGATGTGAATAAAATTCGGTAAAGATTTTTCAATCCTGATGCGAATGAAAAACGGGTTAATGAAATATCCGGTTGAAGGTTACAGGGAACGGCGAAGATGAATAATCAAAGAAAACCGATGTTGTCGTTCTGGCAAATCTGGAATATGAGTTTCGGGTTTTTGGGTATTCAATACGGCTTCGGTTTGCAGCAGGCGAACTTGAGTCCGATTTTCAGCTATCTCGGCGCGGAAGAATCGAAGCTGGCGGTTTTGTGGCTTGCCGGACCGATTACGGGTTTGCTGATCCAGCCGTTGATCGGCGCGTTCAGCGACGGCATTTGGACGCGATTCGGACGGCGCAAGCCTTTCTTTTTAATCGGCGCGCTGGTTGGGAGCGTCGCGGTTTTGCTGATGCCTTATTCGCCTTATTTGTGGATGGCGGTCGGGCTTTTTTGGATTCTTGACGCTTCGATGAATACGGCGATGGAACCGTATCGCGCTCTGATCGGCGATAAGTTAAATGACGAACAGCGCACCGTCGGATTTTCGACGCAGACTTTTATGATCGCGGGCGGGCAAATCTTAGCCGGTTTGATGCCGACGATTCTTTTGTTATTGGGAATTTCATCGGCGACCGACGGACATCACGTTCCAAATATCGTGAAATATTCGTTCGTTATCGGAGTCGCGGCGATGCTGATTACAGTTATTTGGACTGTGACGACGACCGACGAATATCCGCCGGAAAATATTGAAGAATTGAAAAACCGCAGCGCGGGCGACATCGCCAAACACGCTTTTACTGATATTTTTACCGCGCTCAAAGATATGCCGCGAGCTTTGCGGCGCATTTGGTGGGTGAAATTTTTTACGTGGTATGGAATGCCGATAATGTGGCAATATCTGGCGGTTTCGATTGCCAGACATTGTTATAACGCGCCGACGACCGAATCGCCCGGTTACGCCGAAGGCGCGGCAAAGGTCGGCTGGGCGTTGACGGTGATGAATATCAGCACCGTCGTGATGTCGTTTTTGATCCCGGCAATCGTCCGACGAATCGGAACCCGAATGACTTATGCGCTGTTTTTAACGCTCGGCGGTTTCGGCTTCGTTTCGATGCTGTTCACGGAAAAAATCGAGTTTGTTCTGGCGGCGATGATTTTTGTCGGCATCGGCTGGTCAGCAATCATCACGATTCCGTTTGTAATGACGATTCGCGTCGTCGCGCCCGAGCGCATCGGCGTTTATATGGGAATTTTGAATGCGTTTATTTGTCTGCCGCAAATCCTCGAGATGCTGACCATCGGTCGTTATTACGATTCGCTGCTGAAGGGCGATCCGCGCAATGCGCTTGCGCTCGCCGGAATTTGTTTGATTTTGGGCGCAGGCGCGTGCTTCTTTATCTCGAAAGATGTCGAAGCGGCGAATGTTGATGCGGCGGATATTTTTGAAGCGGAAACACGCGGTGAGATATTAGCGGAAGTTTAATGCGGGAAAAAAAATTAGAAAACATCGAACGCAAATGGTGGAAGGAAGCAATCGTTTATCAAATTTATCCGCGCTCGTTTAAGGATTCAAACGGCGACGGCATCGGCGACATTCGGGGCATTATCGAAAAACTCGATTACGTCGAAAGTTTGGGCGTTGATGTCGTGTGGCTCAATCCGATTTTTGAATCGCCGAATGATGATAACGGTTATGACATCTCCGATTATTACGCGATTATGCAGGATTTCGGCACGATGCGGGATTTTGACGAACTGCTCGGAAAAATGCACTCGCGCGGAATTAAATTAATTTTGGATTTAGTCGTTAATCATTCTTCGGACGAACACGAATGGTTCAAACAATCGCGCAGTTCGAGAGAAAATCCTTACAGAAATTTTTATCATTGGTGGAATGTTGAAAACGGCGAGCCGCCCGAACGCTGGAGCTTTTTCGATGTCAACGCCGACGCTTGGGCGTTTGACGAACAGACAAATTCTTATTATCTGCATTATTTTTCGCGCAAACAGCCGGACTTAAATTGGGAAAATCCGCAACTGCGCGCAGAAATTTACAAGCTGATGCGCTTCTGGTTTGAAAAAGGAATTGACGGCTTTCGGATGGATGTCATCACGTTTATTTCAAAAGACACGGCGTTTCCCGCATTGCCGGAAAAATACGAAGGCGATTTTGTTCAATTTTACGCCGAAGGTCCGCGCCGGCACGAATATCTGCGCGAAATGAACCGCGAAGTTTTAAGTAAATATGACGTGATGAGCGTCGCCGAAGGTCCGGGAACAACGCCGGAAAATGTGTTGGATTATGTCGCCGAAGACCGCCGCGAATTGAATATGTCATATCATTTCGACATCAGTAATCTCGGACACAAAGACGTTGCCAAAAAATTGATTGACCCGAACGGCTGGGATTTTCTCGAATTCAAACGAATCTTCACCAGATGGGACGCTTGTTTTGAAGAAAAAGGCTGGGGAACCGTTTATCTCGGCAACCACGATTTTCCCAGAATGGTTTCGCGTTGGGGAAACGACGCGCCCGAATTCCGCGAATTGTCGGCGAAAATGTTGATAACTTTTCTGCTCACAATGCGCGGCACGCCGTATTTTTATTTCGGCGACGAACTCGGAATGACGAACATTCGTTTCGACGAAATAGAAGATTACCGCGACATTATGACGCTCAATTTATATGAGCTGATTAAAAAAGAAAACGGCGATTTAGATGAATTTATCGAATCGCAGAAAATCATTGCCCGCGACAACGGACGCACGCCGTTTCAATGGAACGATTCGGAAAACGCCGGATTTACGAGCGGAACGCCGTGGCTGAAAATCAATCCGAATTACAAACAAATCAATGCCGAAGCGCAGGAAGAGGACGAAAATTCCGTGCTGCATTATTTCCGAAAATCCGTCTGGCTTCGCAGAGACAATCCGGTTTTAATTTACGGCACATACGCGCTCGTTGACGAAGCGAATCCGGGCGTTTACGCATACACGCGCGAACTCGACGATAGAAAAATTTTAGTTTTGCTGAACTTCAAATCACGCGAAGCGACAGTCGAAATTGATTCGGATTTGAGCGCGGCGAAAATTTTAAGCGGCAATTATTCGGTGACTTCAACAGGCAATGAATTAAAGCCATACGAAGCGAAGGTTTTAGAAATTTAAGACGGACGAAAAGCAAGGAAAAATTTAAGTTTTCAACCAGCTGAAAAAACTTGTTCGGCATCTAAAAAAATATGACGGCAGTAAAAGAAATGAGCAATTTTGATGTTAATAAAATTCGTGAAGATTTTCCCGTTTTAGCGCAGACGGTCAACGGCAAGCCGCTCGTTTATCTCGATAACGGCGCGTCTTCGCAGGTGCCGAATCTGGTGATTGAACGCGGCTCGAAATATTTGCAGGAAGAGCATTCGAACATTCATCGTGGCGTTCATTATTTATCGCAGCACGCAACGACCGCTTATGAAGCGGCGCGGGAAAAGGTCAAACGGTTTATCAATGCGCCGTCGGCAAAAGAATGTATTTTCGTGCGCGGCTGCACGGAAGGCGTAAATCTGGTGGCATATTCCTACGGGCGCAAATTTGTCGGAGCGGGCGACGAAATTATTTTGTCGCAGATGGAACACCACGCCAATATAATTCCGTGGCAGATTTTAGCCGAAGAAAAAGGCGCGAAGATTCGCGTGATTCCGATGAACGAGCGCGGCGAGCTTATTATTGAAGAATACGAAAATATGCTCAACGAACGGACGCGCATCGTCGCCGTGACGCACGTTTCAAATTCTTTGGGAACGATTAATCCGGTTAAGGAAATGATTCAAACGGCGCATAAGTTCGGCGTTCCGGTTCTGGTTGACGGCGCGCAGAGCGTTCCGCATTTTCCGGTTGACGTGCAGGATTTGGACGCGGATTTTTTCACTTTTTCCGGTCATAAAATGTTTGCGCCGACGGGCAGCGGCGTGCTTTACGGAAAAAAAGAATTTTTGGATAAAATGCCGCCGTATCAAACCGGCGGCGGAATGATTCGCACCGTTTCGTTTGAAAAAACGACGTTCGCGCCGATTCCCGACAAATTTGAAGCCGGAACGCCCGCCATCGCCGCCAACATCGGACTCGGCGCGGCGATTGATTATTTGAATTCGATTGATTTCGAAGCCGCCGCCCATTACGAACATTCGCTGCTCGAATACGCGACCGAAAAATTATCGGCAATCGAAGGCGTTCGCATCATCGGAACGGCAAAGGAAAAAGCGTCGGTTTTATCTTTTACCATTGAAAATGTTCACCCGCACGACATCGGCACGATTTTAGACCAATCGGGCATCGCCATCCGCGCCGGACATCACTGCGCGCAACCCGTGATGCAGTTTTTCGACGTTCCGGCGACGGCGCGCGCTTCGTTCGCTTTTTACAATACGCGCGAGGAAGTTGATGTTCTGGCGGAAGCGGTACAGAAGGTCATTGATGTTTTTGCATAAGTGAAAACTCAAAGTTCGATAAGGGGGTTCATAGCGAGTTATTTCTCAACTCGGACGGCTTTGAGTTGATCGAAAACGAAGATTTGAGAATAATCGTCTTCAACATAGAAAAGGGACGGTCGCGCAATGGATGAAATAGAAAAATTATCGTCAAATTATTGAAAAAATTTTAACCGAACACGCGGCGATTCCTTACGCTTACGACGACATCAAAAGTCAGACGGTTTTTGACTGCGCCAGCGACCGCTATTTATTAGTAGATGTCGGTTGGAAAAGAAAGCGCTTTCGGGTTCACGGAACATTGATTCACGTCGAAACTATCAACGGCAAATTTTGGATTCAATATGACGCACGGAAGATGGAATGGCGACGGATTTGGAAGCGGCGGGCGTTCCGAAAACGGACATCGTGCCGGCGTTTCACGAACCCGAATTAAGGAAATACACGGAATATGCGACTGCGTAAAATGAAACTCGATTTTTCGGCAAAAATATTTTTCGCCTTTTTGACGATTCCGGCGTTGTTCGGCTGTCAAAATCAAATTGCTTCAAATCCGGTAAATGACGGCAATGCAAATCTTTTGGCGAGTAGTGCGAACGGCGCGAATGCAAATCAATCGAGCGCGGAAACGAAAATCGCCGCGCCGCAAAACGTAAAATTTGAATCGGCGGACAAAGCGGAAATCGTCGGGACGTTTTACGAATCGCCGAAGACAAATTCGCCCGCCGTTCTTCTGCTTCATCAGTGGCAGAGCAGCCGGAAGTCTTACGACGAATTTGCCAAAAAATTGCAGGCGAAAAACTTGGGCGTGCTGGCGATTGACGGGCGCGGCTTCGGCGAATCAACCAAAACGACCGACGGCAAAACGATTGCGCCGTCGCGCTCCGATGAAACGGTCAAGGCGATGAAGGCGGATGTTGATAACGCTTTTAATTTTCTGGCGAAACAGAAAAATGTTGATGCGGCGAAAATCGGCATCGTCGGCGCATCTTACGGCAGCAGCTTGGCGATTATTTATGCGGCGGAAAATAAACAAATCAAAGCGGTCGCGCTGCTCTCGCCGGGAGAAAATTATTTCGGCAATCTGCCGACCGAACCTGCCGTGAAAAATTACGGCGACCGCGCGCTGTTGCTGGTTGCCGCCGAAGACGATAAAGAATCCGCCGAAGCGGTGAAAAAATTAAAAGTGGCGAACGAAAAAAGCGAAATGAAAATTTACGAACGCGGCGGACACGGCACGGGAATTTTCGACGCGAAAGTCGGTTTGGAAGATTTGCTCGAACAATTTTTGACGAAAAGTTTATAAATTTGTGCGGCATCAAATCTTTATAAAAATTCGTTTCCGGTAAAGCAGCCATAGCAGAAACAGCCAAATTAGAACGAAAACGACGGCGAATAAAAGCGAAGCATTGATCGGCGCGGCGAGCGGCAAAAAGACATTTTTGAAAATGTAATCCTGCAGGGAAATCGTCGTCTCGTTCGGCGCGGCGAGTTCGACGATTATTAAAACTGTTCCCATCATCGTCGAGCCGATGTAAAGCGCAATCGCATTCGTGCCGAAAATAACGAACGGTTTTGACCATTTTCGATAATTTTTCAAATCAACCAGCCAGTAAAAAAATCCTAGAAAACACAAAGCCAAACCCGCCGTGTAAACGACGTAGGAACTCGCCCAGAGATTTTTGTTGAGCGGTAACCAGAAACTCCAAATCCAACCGACGGCGGTCAGGACAACGCCCGAAACAAATATGCCCGCAAGTTTTTCAAACGTTGCGCGGCGACTTTTCAGCCATGTTCCCGTCAGCAAACCGACGAGCGTCGTGGCAATCGCCGGCAGCGTCGAAAGAATGCCTTCGGGATCGTAAACCTTCGACTGATTCCAAATATGATTCTCGGTCAAAATTAAACGGTCGAGATAGGCGGAAAGATTACAGAACTTGTCGTTAATCGAAGTTACGTCGCAGCCCGGAACATTTATCAGAGACATCAACGCCCAGTAAATCAACAAAATCGCGGCAACGATAATCAATTGATTTTTCCAGTTTGAGCGCAGAAAAGTCAGCGCGGAAACAAAATAGCAAACGGCGATGCGCTGCAAAACGCCCGAAATTCTGACAGTTGAAGGTTCGAACCACGCCGCCTTCCAGATGTTATAAAACGGAAAGACTTCGAGCAAAAAACCGAGCGCGAAAAGCAGTGCGGCGCGTTTGAAAATTTTGAAATAAATTCGCCGATTTATCTTCGCGCCTTCCGCAAATTTTCCGAGCGAAAAGGAGACGGAAACGCCGACGATAAAAAGAAAAAACGGAAAAATCAAATCGGTCGGCGTGATGCCGTTCCACGCGGCGTGTTCGAGCGGCGGATAAATCGCGTCCCACGTTCCCGGATTGTTGACCAGAATCATCGCGGCAATCGTCACTCCGCGAAAAACGTCGAGCGACAGAAGACGCTCCGGCGGCGGCAAATTCGTTTCGACGATTTTCTTTATTTTCGATTTTTTGCAGCTTAAACTGCCGAGAAAAAACCCGCCCAAAATCGCCGTCAGGGCGAACAATTCGACCACATAGCGCGGTTCGGGATTTTCGACGGTTGCGAAAAATCCGAGCCGCAAAAAAAACAAAAATCCGAGCAAAATCAGCCATCGAAATGTATTCAGATTTTCGCGCGCGCGCCACATCAAACGTGCGCCCGCCAACGCCGGAAGCGTATAAATCCACATCAAAACGGTGAACAGCGGCAGCCAATATTGCTGGCTGACATCGTAGTCGAGATTTTCTATCGGCGACATTTGTCCGCCGAAAGAGTAATAAAGCGAATGCGAATCGAACCACAATGCGGCGGCGCGTTTGAAGGGCAGCCACGCATAATATCTGAACGGCGAACGGGCGATGCGTTCGTCGGCAAGCGCGCCGAATCCGGCATCAATCTCAGGAGTCATTTTAACGACATACGTTTTATTTTCATCATCGTCATCGTCATCGTCCGACTGGTCGTTTGACGAATCGTCCGCGCTCTTGTCGGCATCGTTCGACGCGCTCTTGTCTTCGTCGGCGGAATCAACGGATTTATCATCGCCGGAATTCGCGTCTTCGTCCGAATCAGCGTCGTCATTATCCGAGTCATCGGATTTTGCTGGATTGTTTTGATTATTGCTGCCCGGCGGATTGTTATATTGTTCGAGCAACGCCGCGACACGCTCGCGTTCTTCCGTTGAATCGAAAGTTTGCGCCGGAATGCGGGTGATTCTGATTGGTTTTTCATTTAAATTCCAGAGCGTCGTTTCGACAAAACGCGAATCGTCAGCCCAGGTTCTGACCCAACGTTGATAGCCGAACGGCACAAATTCGCCCGGCATTTCGCCGTGCGCCGGTGCGAGCGGCTGAATAACGCCGAAAACGCGGTAATTGCGGATCGTCCAGGGCGCAAGAACCAGAATAAATCCGAGCATGAAAACCGCTCCCTTCCAACTGACGGATAAAAATCTTTTGAAAAAAATCGGCGCGTTTGGCAAGCGGAAAAACAACCCCGAAACAACCAGTGTCAGCCCGGCGGCGGCGGCGAAAAGTCCGCCGTCGGGACGCATAAAAACCGCCGCGCCCGCTAAAATTCCGGTCAGAAGCCACCACCAGAATTGTTTCCTGAAAGTTAAACTTTGAAACGCAAAAGTTGCCGTCAATGTCATCGCCGCCATTAAAAAAGTCGTCAGCGTTTCGGTCAAAAGCGTCGCCGCATAAATCAAGATAAACGGGCAGACGCTAATCAGCAGAAAAGTCCAAAAAGCATTGCGCCGTCTGCGTTCTTCGTCGCCGGTCCAAAGCCACGCGAGATACGCGACGATGACGCAGGTCGCCGTATCGAAAACGCCCTGCGTAATTCGCACCGCCAAATCGTTTCCAACGCCGAAGATCGAATAAATTGCCGCGATAAAAAGCGGGTAACCCGGCAGCCGGACGAGCGTCGGCGCGAACGGCGGTGCGGTCGAGAGCGAAAAAATATTTTGTTCAATCAGATTTTTGGCGAGCAGTGTGTAAACTCTGCCGTCGCCCGGTTCGTCGGTAGCGAGAAAATAAGCGGCGCAGATTCGTGAAACGAGCGTCAGCGAAATCAAAATTAGTGCCGCGCCGCCCGGAAACCATTTATTTTGAATTATTTTTTTGAACAAAATTTTTGCCGTCCGGAATAAGTAATTTAAAAATTACTGCAAAAAAAAGCGGCGTTCAAATGAAAACCGACGGACAACGTTCAAGTTTGAAATTTTATTTTCGCTGAAGCGAATCTAAAATCGAAATGCTATAATCGAAATTAAATTATGAAGGTAAATTTAGCCGAAAAATTCGCGTTGATAAACGAACACTGGCGACCGAAAACAATCGGCGATTGAACGAGCAGGAAATTAAGCTCGTCAAATTTAAGGGCGCGTTTCCGTGGCATTTTCACGAACGCGAGGATGAAATGTTTCTCGCCGTCAAGGGAAATTTTCGACTCGAATTCCGCGATCAAACAATCGAACTCGCGCCCGGCGAATTTGTCATCGTTCCGCGCGGCACGGAACACCGTCCGGTGGCGGACGAGGAAGTCGAGGTCTTACTGTTCGAGCCGAAAAATGTTTTAAATACGGGCAATGTCACGGACGAAAATTTCACCGCGCCGGTCGGCGATAAAATTTAGTTGAAACGATGCGTAAAATTTTTTTTATATTGCTGCTTTTGTTATTTTCAGCTTTTAATTTTTCAGCGCAGGAAAAACCGAAACCGCCTGCGAAAAAAATTCAAATCGTCATTCTCGGCACGTTTCATTTCGGCGCGACGACCGACACGAACAAACAGGAATTTGACGCGCTCTTAGCCAAGAGACAGACGGAAATTAACGAGGTCGTCGCGTCTTTGGCGAAATATAATCCCGATAAAATTTTCGTCGAAAACGAACCCGCGCGGCAGGCGAAGTGGGATAAAATCTACGCCGATTTCAAGAACAAAATCGAGCCGACGGGCAACGATCTGCGAAACGAGATTTTCCAGCTCGGCATCAGAACCGCGCAAAAAACGAATAATCCGAACGGCGTGATCTGCGTTGATTATCAAATACCGACGAACTTTGACGAAGCATTGAAAAATGCCAAAGACGACGTTGAACGCGCCTACATCAAACAGGTTCAGGCGATCAACGCCGCGCCCGAGCCGAAAAACGAGAACGAAAGGTTTTTGTTTCTGCCGTTTCCGGCTTCCAAAGATTACAAGGTTTTAAAGCTGCCCGAAATCAATTTGCGTGAATATTATTTGTGGCTCAATTCGCCGGAAGCGATTTTGCGAAGCAATTACAACAACGACAATTACCTTTCGCTCGCGCTCGGCGAAGGCGACAACTACGTCGGCGCGGAATATGAAAGCCTCTGGTATAATCGCAACTTGAAAATTTTGACGAATATTCTGCGCCGCGCATCGCTCGAAGATAATCGTTATCTGCTGATTATCGGCGCGGCGCACACAAAAATTTTGCGCGATTTTTTCGCGGGCAATCCGTATTTTGAAATCGTCGCGGCGGAAAGCGTTTTGAAAAAATAGAAGCCGATTAAATTCGCCGAACGCCGCCGGAAATAAAAAAATCGAGATGCAGAATTTTGTCGGGCAAATTCTCGACGGTAAATACAAAATCGAACGCGAAGTCGGGCGCGGCGGAATGGGCGCAGTTTATTTAGCCGCGCATCTCTGCACGAAACGCGCCGTCGCCGTCAAGGTAATCGTGCCGCAGTTGATGAAGCGCGTCGAATAAGTCGTTCAAAGCAGTTGGCAAAGAAAAATTCGCCAACGCCTCGAACAATCCGGCAGGCTTTCAAATATATTTTGAAACGATTAAAATTTTATGAAAAGATTTGAAATTTGGAAAGTCAAAAATCTTCGCACTCCTGACAATGAAATGATTTTTCAGCGCGAAGAAAAAAGCGATCCAAAGTCCGAAATCTGAAATCCAAAACCAATATGTCCGAATTAAACGATTTATATCAGGAAGTAATTTTAGACCACAACAAAAACCCCAGAAATTTCCGCGAGATCGAAGCGGCGACGCAGACGGCGGACGGCAACAATCCGTTGTGCGGCGACGCGCTCAGGGTTTACGTCGAAATGGAAGACGACCGGGTAAAAGATGTCGCCTTCAAAGGTTCGGGCTGCGCCATTTCAAAGGCTTCGGCTTCGATGATGACACAGGCGGTCAAAGG
The DNA here is from genome assembly GCA_964237235.1 of uncultured Pyrinomonadaceae bacterium. GTDB lineage: Bacteria > Acidobacteriota > Blastocatellia > Pyrinomonadales > Pyrinomonadaceae. The sequence continues at coordinate 55,198 of CAXSGY010000009.1, read as the reverse complement.
AAAATCGAAAGCTCAAGCCGATGCTTTATTCGACGAATTTCATCGAATGGTCATCGGCGAACTCGACGCGGACGAAGAAGAAAATTCTTTGGGCAGACTGAAAATTTTCGCCGGAGTTTTAGAATTTCCAGCGCGCGTCAAATGCGCCAGTTTAAGCTGGCACACGCTTCACGCCGCGCTTTCCGGCGAGACGGAAATTTCGACCGAATAAACGAACAAAACCAGCTATCGAAACGCGCGCTGATTCGGAAAAATTTGCGGAGCGCATTTTATAAAGCCGCCGCTGTTTCGAAGGCTAAATTGACGTATAGACAAAATTAAAAAATCCATTTGCCGCTATGTTTCGACGTGTTTCAAAATTTTGTTGACAATATAGAAACATAGGGGCAAGTAGATTTTCTTCCGTCCATCCGTTCATTTTGAATTTGCAATAGCTTTTGTTTCCTATCTGTCCAAAATAGCGATTGCATAAAACCGCGCCTTAAATTTTTCGCAAAATATATTTGTCACAAAACACCGGAGCGCGGTGTTTTTCTTTTGACTTGCCTAAAAATTTACAGTTTCAGGAGTAATCGAATATGTCAAAAAATATCAAATTTTTCACGGGTTTGATTTTCGTTTTCATCGTCATAGTAATCGGCAACTGCGTGATTGTCGCGCAGACGACGCTGACCGGTGATTGGAAAGCAGATACAAAATCCGAGAAAAATACCGATAAAATCTATCTGTCGTTTGAACGCCGCACCGAGAAAGGCGGCAGAAGCCAGCACGGTTCGACCTTCGCATACGCGGATTTGCAGGGCTTGAACCGCGAACAGGCTTTGAAGAACGGCGCGGTCAAATTCAGCCTCGTCCGCGAAGCCGGGACAATCGAATGCGAAGGCAGTTTTACGGACGGTAAAGGCGCGGGAACTTTTCGTTTTACGTCGAATCCGCAGTTCGTCTCGGCGATGAAATCGCGCGGCTTCGATTTTGAAAAAACGGAAAAAACGGGCGACGAACGCGAAGCGGAAGACCGGCTTTTTACGGCGGCGACCGTTAACGTAACGACCGCGCTCGCCGACGATTTGCTCGCGGCAAATTTGGGCAATCTCGATACGGACGATCTTTTCAAAGCGGCGATTTTCAAAGTTGATTCGAAATTTATGCAGGAAATGAAGGCTTCGGGCTTTGCAAATTTGACAATGGAAGATTTGGTCAAGGCGCGCATCTTCAAAATTGATGCCGATTTCGTTCGCTGGGTCGCGCAGATGGGATTTGACAAAGAGCCGTTCGAGAGCCTTGTGAAAATGCGAATCTTCAAAGTTACGCCCGAATTTATCACCGAAGCCCGCAACGAAGGCTTGACGAATCTAAACGTTGAAGATTTGGTGAAAATGCGAATCTTCAAAATTGACGGCGCATTTATTCGACAGGCGAAAGCCGACGGCGTGCCGCTCGAAGTCGAGAAACTCGTGCAGAAACGCATCGGCGTTTACGGCAGATAATTTCTTAGAACAAAAATCAGATTACAATTCTTCGAGTGAAAAAGGGTGCTTTGGAAACTTCTTTAGAACCTGGGAATGCGTTCTTCTAGAGAAGCGGCGAAGATTGTAATTTGTGAAAGAGGACAAGGAAGTTTTCCTTTCCTCTTTTTCATTTTAAGCCCGATTTTTCGGTGCGTTTGCGACTAAATCGAGCCGCATAAAGTCATAGACGCTTCGCACTCCGGCGTGATAAAATCTTAACGAATCGAAATTTTATCAATGCCGCGAATCATATTATTCGCCCGTTCAAATTCCGCATTTTTAATTAGCCGCCAACATCGAAAAATTTGAGTTTTGAACTAGAGGCAATGCCGAATATTTTCAAGATTTTATACGATTCGGAATAAGTGAAAGGTGAGAAGTAATAAGTGATAGACGGCGCGAAATTCAAGTTATCACTTATTACTTTTCATCTTTCAGCTATTCCGGGCTTGCTTTTTTGGGCATCGTTAATTTTTGAAAAACTATAATTATTATGAAGAATCTGATTTTTTGTATCGCTTTTGTTTTGTTCGTTTTTCTGTGCGCCGCCGCAAACATTCGCGCCGCCGTTTACGAAGTCAAACCGAACACTGCGCTCGATACGATTGCCGAAGTTCCGTGGGCGACTTTGCAGCCGGGCGATACGGTTTTGATTTATTGGAAGGCAACGCCTTATAAGGAAAAATGGGTGATTTGCCGGCAGGGGACGGCAACCGCGCCGATTACGGTCCGGGGCGTTGCCAATCAAAACGGTGAGCTGCCGGTGATTGACGGCAACGGCGCGACGACACCGGCGAATTTAAATTTTCCGGGCGATTCGCGAAGCGTTATCAAAATCGGTTACGCGAATATTCCCGCCGATACTCTGCCGAAATTTATTACCATCGAAAATTTAGACATTCGCGGCGCACATCCGAATTATTCGTTCACCGACGAGACGGGCGCGAGCGGCACGTATTCGAGCGCGGCATCTTCGATTTACGTCGAAAAAGGCGAAAATATCACGGTCAGAAACTGCATTCTGCACGATAACGCGAACGGATTTTTTGTCGCTTCAAGCGATGATTTGGCTTCGCGCGATATTCTGGTCGAAGGCAATTACATATACGACAACGGCATCGTCGGCAGCGCGTTTCAACACAATAATTACACGGCGGCGATAAATATCACGTTTCAATATAATCGTTTCGGCGCGCCGAAAACAGGCGCGTTGGGAAACAATTTGAAGGATCGTTCCGCCGGTTTAATCGTGCGTTACAACTGGATCGAATCGGGCAATCGTCAGCTTGATTTGGTTGACGGCGAAGACAGCGCGCTGATTCGCAACGACGCGAATTATCGCACAACTTTTGTTTACGGAAACGTTTTAATCGAACCCGACGGCGCGGGCAATTCGCAAATCACGCATTACGGCGGCGACAGCGGAGCGACGGCGAATTATCGCAAAGGAACGCTTTATTTTTACAACAACACCGTCGTTTCAACGCGCGCGGGCAACACGACGCTTTTCAAGCTCGACACGAACGAAGAAACTTGCGACGCGCGAAACAATATTTTCTACAACACGGCAAGCGGCGCAAATCTCGCGCTGCTCGACGATGCCGGAACGCTTTCGATTACGCACAACTGGTTAAAGGCGAATTGGCGCGTTTCGTTTTCGACGTTTGGCGGAACGGTCAATAATGACGGAACGAGCGTGCAAGCCGCATCGCCGAATTTTGCGGACGAAGCGGCGCAGAATTTTCGTCTGCTCGCAAATTCGACGGCAATCAACGTCGGAACAAATCTGCTCTCGGCGGTTTTGCCCGCGAACAACATCGTTCGGCAATACGTCAAACATCAATCGAGCGAAGCGCGACCGACGAACGGAAATCTAGACAGCGGCGCGTATGAATTCGGCAACGCCGCCGTGCAAATTACAACCGCCAATTTGCCGTCTGCCTTGCGCGGCAGAACTTACAATCAACTTCTGCAAGCGTCGGGCGGTTCGGGCGCATTTGTCTGGTCAATTTCGCAGGGAAGTTTGCCCGTCGGCTTATCGCTCGATGCAGCGACGGGCAAACTCTACGGTAAAGCTGTCGTGCGCGGAAGTTGGAATTTTACGATTACGGCACGAGACAGTCAGAATTTATCAATCGCCGCGACGCAAAATTTTACGATTAACCTTTCCCTGCATTGAAAGTTTAAAGAATCAATTCAAGCGATTTTTGCCTGCGCCGTTAAAGCGTATAAAATAAATTCACGGAGAAAATTTAATTTATGGCAAATACGATCAGCGAATTTATTAAACATCATTTCAGACATTTCAATTCGGCGGCTCTTATAGATGCGGCGGAAGCGTATAAAACGCATCTCGCGGACGGCGGAAAAATGATGATAACGATGGCGGGCGCGATGAGTTCCGCCGAAATCGGTTTATCTTTGGCGGAAATGATCAGGCAGGACAAAGTGCAGATTATTTCCTGCACCGGCGCGAATTTGGAAGAAGATTTATTTAATCTCGTCGCGCACGATTTTTACGAAAGAGTTCCGCATTACCGCGACCTCACGCCCGCCGACGAGCAGGATTTATTAGACCGCCATATGAACCGCGTCACCGACACCTGCATTCCCGAAATGGAAGCGATGCGAAGATTGGAAACCGCGATGGTTGACGTTTGGACGCGAGCCGACGGAAACGGCGAACGCTATTTTCCGCACGAATTTATGTATCAGGTTTTGAAATCCGACGCGCTCGAAAAATATTTCCAAATTGATGTCAAAAATTCGTGGATGTATGCGGCGATGGAAAAAAATCTGCCGATCATCGTTCCCGGCTGGGAAGATTCGACGATGGGCAATATGTTTACCGGACACGTGATGACGAACGACATCAAAAACGTTCACACGGTCAAAACCGGCATCGAGTATATGATGTTTTTGGCTGATTGGTATACGAACGAGTCAACCGCCGATTCGACCGTCGGATTTTTCCAGATCGGCGGCGGCATCGCGGGCGATTTCCCGATCTGCGTCGTGCCGATGCTGCATCAGGATTTGCAGCGCGCAAATGTTCCGGTCTGGGGCTATTTCTGCCAGATTTCCGATTCGACGACTTCTTACGGTTCTTATTCCGGCGCAGTGCCGAACGAAAAAATCACTTGGGGAAAATTGGGGGTTGACACACCGAAATTCATCGTCGAATCCGACGCTTCAATCGTCGCGCCGTTGATGTTCGCGTATATCTTGGAATGGTAAAAATGTAGAACCGTCTGCGCGAGCGGACACCTTGAACGCGAATTTGCCCGGTCTTTAATTTAAAGAAAGATCACGGTTTGGCATTAAAAATAAATCTCAGCGGTTCAGAGTCGGGCGACTGCCCGACGTTTTCGATTATTGACGAGTTTCGGGAAGTCGCCCGATACTGAACCTCGCAGTTAATATTTTGGTGACATTTCTACTCGAACTGCTTTTTAAATTCCTCGAACGATAATCGAAAAGAATCGAATTCGCCGCGCAGATTTTCCAACTCTGTTTCGAGTTTAGCGACGCGTTCGTTATCAGCTTGATTCGGGACGGAAACAAATTTTTCGGGCGGCGTGTAGCTCGGCGCGTCGCCCGATAAAAGATGAGCGTAGCGAACTTCTTTTTGTCCGGTCTGGCGTTCCAATTTGGCGACGAGCGGTTCGTCGCGGCGCGTTAAATTGTCGAGCGTTTCCTGCACTTCGCCCAAGCCGTTAAATTCGTAAAGCCTGCCGGTGCGCTCGCGCAGCTCGCCGATGGTTTGCGCGCCGCGCAGCAGTAAAACGCAGATAATCGAAATCTCCGAACGCGTCAGTTCGAGAACTTTGTCGAGAATATGTTTATACTTCGGCACGCGCGAAGTGCTGCCGTAAAAAACATAAGCGATATTTTTCTCGCGCAAATCATCGAGCGCGTTTTGCACGATTTGTTCGGCGTAATTAACGACCGGCTCGCGGTTCGTTTTCTGGTTACAGGCGGCGAGAAGCGCGTTTAAGGTCAGCGGATAGTATTCCGGCGTGGTCAATTCTTTTTCGATTAACGCGCCCGTCACGCGGACTTCAATTTCAGTTAAAATTTCAGGCATAAGTTTCGTTTGATAGCTTAATACATTTTCAGTTTGATGTTTAGTAATCTACAATCTAAAAGCGTGAAAATTTTAGTGGCGCGAACGGCAAACGACATCGAAACGGCTTTTGAGAAACTGGCAAACGCGCCGGTTTTAGGCTGCGACACGGAAACGTCGAGTTTGAGCGCGCGCGTCGGAAAACTTTTTTCGGTGCAGTTTTCCGACGGCGATTTTTCGGTTCTCGTCCCCACTAGCGAACGCGTCGCGCTCGGCAAACTGACCGAAATTTTAGACGACGCGAACATCGTCAAAATCTTTCACAACGCGAAATTCGATTTAGAATTTCTGCGCGAAAACGGCTACACGGTCGTCAATGTTTTCGACACGATGATCGCCGAAAAAGTTTTAACGCGCGGCGCAAATCAATCGGTCAGTTTAGCCGAAACTCTCTATCGTTATTTTGCAGTTGATTTGGATAAATCTCAGCGCGAAAAATTTAACAAAAACTGGAACGGCATTTGGACAAACGAACTAATCGAATACGCTTTGTCGGATGTCGTTTATTTGCCGCGCCTGATGAAGGAGCAAATACTCTGGCTTGGAAGATTAGGTTTGAACGGAGAATTTGAAAAACAGATGAAGAAAATTATTTAGCCGCGAATTATATAAATAACACAAATAAAAAATCATAAAAATCATTCGTGTAGTTCGGAGCTAAATTTTTTACCAGCGATGATAAGCCGGATGACCTTCTTTAACGGCGACGAACAAACCTCTGCACGTCGCGCAAACTTTTTCGTTGGCGATTAATTCGGCTTCGACCGTCGCAGTCGTGTCGGTTGATTCGATGACACGCGCCTTTAAATAAATCGTTTGGTCAAACGGTGTCGGACGAAGAAGTTTCACCGCGTAATTTGCCGTAACGGTGCAGTCGGGCGTGTCTCTGCCGTTCTTTTTCATTAGAAAATTTGCCGCCGTCCAATTTGAATGACAATCTAAAAGCGTTCCGACGATACCGCCCGAAAGCATTCCGGGAAACGCTTGATGATGCGGCTCGGCTCGCCACGTCGCAATCGTTTCTTCGCCGTCTTCAAAACTGCGAATCCGCAAACCTTTGTCGTTTTTCACGCCGCAGCCGAAACAAATTCCTTGGGGGGCGTAAGTTTCCTGTAGAGATTTTTTTTCGCTCATAGAGAAAATTTAACCATAGATAGACGCAGATGAACACGGATGAATTCTAAAAATCTTATCTGTGTTCATCCGTGCAAATCTGTGGTTTCAATTTTCGTTTGCCGTCCGCGCCGAAAATGTCGTAAATTTATTTCGCTTCAAATCTTTTCCCGAAAATAAATTTATGAGTCAAAATACCCAATCTTCGCGGCGCACGTTTTTGGATATGAATTCGTATCAATGGACTGTTTTGTTTGCCGCGTGGCTCGGTTGGGGCTTTGATGTATTCGACGGCTTACTGTTTAATTACGTCGCGCCGAACTGTGTGCCGACGCTTTTGGGTTTACCGCTCGGATCAATGGAAGCGAAGGCGGCGACGCTTGAATGGACGGGAATTTTAACTTCGGTTCTGCTTATCGGCTGGGCAGTCGGCGGCGTTATTTTCGGCAAGGTTGCCGATAGAATCGGACGCGCGAAAACGCTTCTGCTGACGATGATTTTATACGCGCTCGGCACGGCGGCGTGCGCGTTCGCGCCGAACATCTGGTTTTTGATAATTTGCCGCATCGTTTCATCTTTAGGCATCGGCGGCGAATGGGCGGCGGGCGCGGCGATGGTCGCCGAAGTCGTGCCGGAAAAACGCCGCGTCGAAGCCGGCGCGATTCTTTACACCTCAGCTCCCGCGGGTTTATTTTTAGCGACGTTTCTCACGTTTCAAATCACCGGCGTTTTTTTCAACGATCCGGCGACATCCTGGCGATATGTTTTTTTGTGCGGATTGATTCCGGCGGCGGTCGCCTTTGTCGTCAGGCTCTTTGTAAAAGAACCGGAACGCTGGAAAAACGCCGCCGACGAGGGCGCGGCGAAATTAAAGGAATTGTTCAGCCCGCAATTTATTCGTTTGACCGTCAGCGGGCTTTGTATGGCGATTACGGCGTTGATTATGTGGTGGAGCTGCAACGCCTTTATTCCGGTTGTGGCGAAAGGCTTGGCGGCGCAAAATTCAAACGCGCTCGGACTCGACGCGGCGGCGACCGAATCGGTCGGGCAGCAATGGGTAAAAATCGCCACGAACAGCTTTAATCTCGGCGGCTTGATCGGAACTTTATTGACGATTCCCGCCGCGAAATTTCTGGGCAGAAAAAAGATGTTTTTTATCTTTTTTCTGCTCTCGGCGATTTCGATTATGGCGGCGTTCAAATTAAATCTCGAACCTTACTGGCGGCTTTATATGTATTTTCCAATCGGCTTGACCGTCTTCGGCGTATTCGGCAGTTTCACATATTATCTGCCCGAACTTTTCCCGACCAGGCTGCGCGGCACGGGCGCGGGTTTCACCTATAACATCGGACGTTTGATCGCTGCTTTCGGACCGTTTCTCGTCGGCAGCATCGCGGCGCGCGGCGCGAACGCTCTGGAGAGCGCGATGGACGTTTTGTTTTTCGTCGGTTTTATTCCGATTTTGGGTTTACTGACGCTGCCGTTTGTCATCGAAACGAAAGGTCGTGAACTGATTGATTAAGACAAAAAAACTGCCGAAAATTTCCGCATTGAAATTCTCGAAAAAACTACGCTCTTTTCTGCTTGAGAAAGTTGAGAAAAAACCTTTATTTATACTGTCTAAATTGAAGAAAATATAGTAAAATAATAAATAGATTTTGGAGCGAAATTATGAGAAATTTTTCCTTTCTGTTATTTGTGATTTTTGCGTTCGCTTTCAGCTTAACGACTGTTGCCCAAGATATAAAATCGGAGACGGTTTCAAGCCGGTCAAAAGGAAATCCGGACGCAAAAGTGAAACTCGAAGTTTTCAACGATTATCAATGTCCAACCTGCGCCGTGTTTAGCGGGAAGCTCAAAATTCTTGAAAAAGAATTTCCGAATGACTTGCAAATAACGTTTCGTCATTTTCCTTTAACTATGATCCATAAAAACGCGATGTCGGCGGCGCAGGCAATCGAAGCGGCTGGTTTGCAGGGAAAGTTTTGGGAGATGGCAGATTTGATATTGGAGAAACAAAAAGACTGGAGCGGCGAAAATCCGGTTGAAAACACTTTTATAAAGTATGCGGAAAAACTAAATTTAGATGTCGAACGATTCAAACTCGATTTAGGAAGTCAGTCGGTAAGAGACAAAGTTGACGCGGACGCTAAAGTCGCAAAGTCATTAAATTTGACAGGAACACCGACAGTCTTTTTTAATGGCAGAGAATTAAGTTTCAATGAAACAGAATTAACTAATTTAGAGAAAATTATTAAAGAAACTTTAAATAAATAAAAAGAGGATAACAAATTGGCTAAAGCAAAAACAGAATACGGCGCGGATTCGATTACGGTTTTGGAGGGGCGCGACGCGGTTCGCAAGCGTCCGGCGATGTATATCGGTTCGACCGGCGACATCGGTCTTCACCATTTGGTTTATGAGGTCGTTGACAACTCGGTTGACGAAGCTCTCGCGGGCTTCTGCGACACGATTGAAGTGACGATTCATATGGATAACTCAATCACCGTCGTTGATAACGGGCGCGGCATTCCGGTTGATATGCACAAACAGGAAAAGCGTTCCGCCGCCGAGGTCGTGATGACGATTCTGCACGCGGGCGGAAAGTTTGATTCGAATTCGTATAAAGTTTCCGGCGGACTGCACGGAGTCGGGGTTTCCTGCGTCAACTTTTTGAGTGAATGGTTGAAATTAGAAATCTGGCGCGACGGTAAGACTTACGAAATGGAATTTCGCGCCGGCATTCCGGTCGCGCCGCTCAAGCAAACCGGCACGACGAAAAAACGCGGCACGAAAATCACGTTTCTGCCCGATAACACGATTTTCGACACGTCAATCTACAGCTTTGAAAAACTGTCGGAACGCCTCCGAGAAAAAGCGTTTTTGAACAAAGGCATCCGCATTTATATCAAGGACGAACGCGCCGAAGAAGGCGAAAAATCGCACGAATTTTATTACAAAGGCGGCATCGCCGAATTCGTCAAGCATCTGAACAAAAACAAAAATCCGGCGCACGATCATCCGCTCTATTTCGAGCAGGAGTCCGACGATTTATCAATCGAAGTGGCGATGCAATATAACGATTCCTACGACGAGAAAGTCTTTTCATTCGCCAACAACATCAATACGGTTGACGGCGGAACGCATCTGTCCGGCTTTCGCGGCGCGATTACGCGCACGATTAACAATTACGCGCAATCGTCGGGCTTGATGAAAAATTTCAAAACCGGCTTGTCCGGCGATGACGTGCGCGAAGGTTTGGTCGCGGTGATCAGCGTCAAATTGCCGCAGCCGCAGTTTGAAGGGCAAACGAAGGGCAAACTCAACTCGGACGTGAAAGGCGCGGTCGAATCGTTTTTGAACGAAAAGCTCGGCGAATATTTCGAGCAAAATCCAAGCGTAGCGAAGAAAATCGTCGGCAAAGCCGTTGACGCGGCGCGCGCCCGAGAAGCGGCGCGAAAGGCGCGGGAAATCGTTCGCAAAAGCGTTCTCGGCGGCTCGACTCTGCCCGGGAAATTAGCCGATTGTCAGGAAAAGGACCCGGCTTTATCGGAACTTTATCTGGTCGAAGGAGATTCGGCGGGCGGAAGCGCAAAACAGGGACGCGATAGAAAAAATCAAGCTGTTTTGCCGTTAAAAGGTAAAATTTTGAACGTTGAAAAAGCGCGTTTCGATAAGATGCTCGGACACGGCGAAATCAAGGCTTTGATTACCGCGCTCGGGACGGGAATCGGCAAGGATGATTTTGATGTGGCAAAATTGCGCTATCACAAAATCTGTCTGATGGTGGACGCGGACGTTGACGGATCGCACATTAGAACCCTGCTTTTGACGTTCTTTTACCGGCAGATGCCGCAGCTTGTCGAACAAGGATATATTTACCTGGCGCAGCCGCCGCTTTACAAAGTCAAGCGCGGCAAAAAGGAAGAATATATCAAAGACGAAAAGCAGATGTTTCGTTATATGATGCGAATGGCGACCAACGATTTGACGGTCGCGGCGGACGACGGACGCAAGTTTGAAGGACGCGAAATTTCCAAAGCGTTAGAGCAAACGACCGAATACAAACGCTATTTTGAACGCTTCGCCCGTCGCTTGGGCAACGATGAAAAATTGCTCAATGTGATACTCAACGCATTCGTCGGTAACGACGGAATTTTAACGGACAAAGGCGTTAAATTGCGTCAGGTTTTCGAGCAGGAAGAATTGATGGCGCGAGTCGAAGGCAAAATCGCCAACGCCGGTTACAAAACCGAATTGATGACCGACGAAGAACACGGACTTTCCGAAGTCGAAATTTCGTTCCCGAACGGTCAGGCGATTTTATTTGATTGGAATCTGGCAAGCTACGTCGAATTTCAGAAGGCGTTGGAACTCAGAAAAACTCTCGACGTGGATTTTCCCGCGCCGTTCGTTTTGGGCGAAAACGGCACGTCGGAAAAAATTGCGACGCGCGAGGATTTGCTCGAACGAGTTTTGACGATGGCGAAAAAGGACTTGACGATGCAGCGTTACAAAGGCTTGGGCGAGATGAATCCCGAACAGCTTTGGGAAACGACGATGGACCCGGAAAAGCGCACTTTGCTGCAGGTCCGCATCGAAGACGCGATTGAAACCGACGCGATTTTCACGGTTTTGATGGGCGATCAAGTCGAACCACGCCGCAAGTTTATTGAAGACAACGCGCTTGACGTAAAAAATCTGGATGTTTAATTTTTCCGAAAAATCATCAGTTGAAAGGCGACTTAAACAGTCGCCTTTTTTCTTTGGAAATGAAATTTATAGTTAGCTTTGCATTCATACTAAATGCTACTCTCAATCTATAAAATATGTTAAATAGTTTTACCAAACCGCGCCGCGTCGTGATTACGGGTTTCGGGTGCGTTACGCCAATCGGCATCGGGCGCGAAGCATTTTGGGAATCCTTACGCGCGGGCGAAAGCGGCGTTTCAAAAATCGAATCGTTTGACGTTTCCGATTCAAAAGTAAAAATTGCGGCTGAAGTGAAAAATTTCGATTGGGAAGCCGAATTGAACGTCAAAGACCGCAAGCACGTTCCGCGCACCGTTCCGCTCGCGCTTCGTGCGGCGCGTGAAGCGATGAAAGATGCGCGCATCGAATCCGAAACGCTGACGTTACCTGAAAAACAAAACTTCGGCGTGATTTTAGGTACGGGCGGCGGCGGTTTGGCATTCACCGAACAGCAATATAAATACTGGTTCACGGGCGAAGAAACAAAGGCGAGCGTTTACACGATTCCGGCTTCGACGCATGGCGGTTTGTCGTCGGAGCTTTCGATGAATTTCAATCTGCACGGACTCTCGCACGTCGTTTCGACCGGCTGCACAAGCTCGACCGACGCAATTTTTTACGCCGCGCAGCACATCGCCCTCGGGCGGCAGGATTTGATGATTGCGGGCGGCGTTGATTCTCCGCTCGCGCTCGGAATTTTGAAAGGCTTTAACCTGATGACCGTTTTAACGAAAGATTGGAATGACCAGCCCGAACGCGCTTCGCGCCCGTTTTCAAAGGATCGTTCGGGAATCGTTCTGGGCGAGGGCGCGTGGATTTTCGTGCTGGAAAGTTTAGAATCGGCTGAAACGCGCGGCGCGAAAATTTATGCGGAAATCGCCGGTTACGGCTCGACGTGCGATGCCTATCACCGCGTTCGGCTCGAAGAAAACGGGGTTGAGCCGGCGCGCGCAATGACGCTGGCAATGGCGGACGCGGGAATCGCGCCCGGCGAAATTGATTACGTTAATATGCACGGAACCTCGACCGCGCTCAACGACCGCATTGAAACCCGAAGCGTTAAAAACGCTTTCGGCAAACACGCCTACAAGCTGAAAACATCCGCGACCAAATCGCAAATCGGACATCCGCAGGGCGCGTCCGGCGCGGCGGGCATCGGCGCGACTTTGCTCGCCTTGAACGAAAAAGTTATCGCGCCGACGATCAATTTAGACGTTCCCGACGCGGACTGCGATTTAGATTACACGCCGAATCGCGCGCTCGAAAACGCCGACGTAAACATTGCTCTCTGCAACTGTATCGGCTTCGGCTCGAAAAATTCGGCGTTGATTTTGAGAAAATATTAAAATTCGTCACACGTTCAAAACAAATTGATTTTATTTCACGCTAATCAATCCTGCCTTACTCGAAGATTTTAGAGATAAACAAAATTTTTCCGAAAAATAATTTGAATAATTTTCCGCTGTGCCGGATACGTTTTGATGTGTGGCGATGATTGATGACGCGGAAGCAATCGAAAAATGCGTGAACGGCGACCGCGAAGCGTTTCGTTTTTTGGTCGAACGCTATCAAAGGCAAGCGGTCGCGCACGCGACGGCGATTCTCGGCAACGCGGAAGACGCGCGCGACGCGACGCAGGAAGCGTTCGTGGACGCTTTTCAATCGCTCGAACGTTTTGACCGGGCGCGGCGGTTTTATCCCTGGTTCTATGTTTTGCTTCGCAACCGCTGTTTTAAAATGGCGGCGCGAAAAAGAGCGACGGAAAACGTCGAAGCGATGGAGATTTTCGCCGTCGGCGAGGCGGTTTCACTCGAAGAAAAATTGACGCTCGAAAAAGCTATGTCAAATTTGTCGGGCGAAGAGCGCGAGATAATCGCCCTGAAATATCTGGACGGACTTTCTTACGAAGAATTAGCCGAATATTTGCAAATTCCGCGCGGCACGGTGATGAGCCGTTTATTTTACGCGCGAAAAAAATTACAGGCGAAGCTCAGCGCGAAATTTCGTTGAAAAAAAATTGGAACGTATGAACGAAACGAACTGCGAAAAATTTTTAATGGCGAAAATGGCTGAACTCGACGGCGAAAAAAAGGAAATTTCTGCCGAAGCGATAAACGCGCATTTTGAAAACTGCGAAAAGTGTTTCGCGGAATTCGAGCAAATACGCGGCGCGGATGTTTTGTTAAAACGGCAAGCCCGTCGCGAGACGGATGCCGACTTATGGTCGGCGATTGAAGAAAAAATCAGCGCGAAAAACGCCGCTTCTTTTCCGTGGAAATTATTCGTTGCGCTCGCCGCAATTTTGCTAGGTTATAAATTTTTTCAAGTTTTTTCCGAACGAAGTTTAGTTTTGATTGTTAACTTCGCCGCGCTCGTTTTCGTCGCCGCGCTGTTCGTTTTTTTGAAGGAAAATCCGTTCAAAATCAACGCCGAACTCGATTTGGAGAAATAGAAATTATGAGTGAAACTGAAATTAAAAACGCGACGGTTCTCGGACAAAAATATGCTTTTGCGACCGTCTCGCTGATTTTAGGAATTTTTTGTTTCGTCAATTTGCTCGGTCTGGAAAAGCCGATTATGGCAATCGTCTTCGGCTGGCTGGCTCTACGCTTAAAGCCCGAACCGAAATTGACCGAACACCGTGTTTGGGCGCAAATCGGCATTACGCTCGGCGCGGTTACATTGGTGGTCGTGCCGCTGATTATTATCTTGAACTTCGACCGCCTGCGCGAACTTTTTGAGGCATTGTCGAAAATGAACGGCGGAAGATAAATGCGGGATAAAAGGAGAGAAATGAAAAAAATATTTTTGAGGATTGTAATTTTTTCCCTGTCGGCGATTTCGGTTTTCGCGCAAAGCGATTCGAATCTCGAAGGCAACTGGCTTGGCGCGATTGAAGTCAGCGGCGCAAAGCTGCGCGCCGTTTTGAAAATCAAAAAAACGGGCGACGCTTATGCCGCAACGCTCGACAGCATAGATCAGGGCGCGAAAGATTTACCGATAGATTCAATCACTCAAAAAGATAAAACGGTAGCTTTTTCATCTGCCGCGCTCGGTATGAATTTTGAAGGAACGCTCAATGAAAAAGGCGATGAAATCAGCGGAATGCTCAAACAAGGCGGCGCGAATTTTTCTTTGATTCTGAGGCGCGCCGACGGAGTGATTGGAGCGAAAAAACGTCCGCAAAATCCGCAAAAACCTTATCCGTATGCGGAGACGGAAGTCGCATATAAAAACGTCAAAGATAACGTCAGACTCGCCGGAACGCTGACGCTGCCGCGCGGCGGCGCGGGCAAATTTCCGGCGGTTCTTTTAATCAGCGGCAGCGGCTCGCAGGACCGCGATGAAACGATTTTTGAACATCGCCCGTTTCTCGTTCTGGCTGATTATTTAACGCGCCGCGGCATCGCCGTTTTGCGCGTTGACGACCGCGGCGTCAACGGCTCGGATTCGGGTTCGCCGACGGCGACGATGGAAAACCTGACGGACGACGTTCTCGCCGGAGTCGAATTTTTAAAGAGCCGCCCGGAAATTGATCCGAAAAAGATCGGTTTAATCGGACACAGCGAAGGCGGCTCGATTGCGCCGTTGGCGGCGACGCGCTCGAAAGACATCGCTTTTATCGTGATGCTCGCCGGTCCGGGACAAACCGGCGCGGACGTGATTTTGACGCAAATCGCTTTGCTTTCGAAGGCGGGCGGCGCGGGCGCGGAAATCATCGCGCAGAGAGTTGATTTGCAGAAAAGCCTTTTCGCCGTGATCGAAGCCGAACCGAACGACAAACGCGCCGCCGAAAAAATCAGCGCGCTGCTCGACGCTCGCGCCGGGAAAATGAACGAACCGGATAAAGCAAATTTCGCGCTAATGGTCGCTGACATTAAAGCGAATTTTCCGATTCTTTTTTCGCCTCCGTATCGCTTTTTTCTCGCCTATAATCCGCGTCCGGTTCTTGAACGGGTGAAAATTCCGTTGCTGGCTCTGAACGGCGAAAACGATTTGCAGGTTTCGGCAAAAGAAAATCTTCAAATCATTTCCGACGCGCTGAAAAAAGGCGGCAGCAAAGATTTTACCGTCAAATCATTTCCGAAACTGAATCATCTTTTTCAGACGAGCAACACGGGTTTAGTCGCCGAATACGGCGAAATCGAGGAAACAATCGCGCCGACGGTTTTGGAAACGATTTCGGATTGGATTCTGAAACACGCCGCCCAAAAATAATTTTTTTAGTGGAGAACTTTGAAGTGAAAAAGAAGCGCGAAGAATTTGATACTTCGCGCTTCTTTTAATTTTTCAACCGGCGAGTGCTTGAGATTGCTGTTCGACAACCGGCGGCGTAAAACCGAAATGACGATAAGCCGCATCCGTCACCGTTCGTCCGCGCGGCGTTCGGTTCAAGAAACCGATTTGAATCAAGTAAGGTTCGATGACTTCTTCGATTGATTCGCGGTCTTCGCTGATTGACGCGCTAATCGTGCCGACTCCGACCGGACCGCCCTCGAATTTTTCGATAATCGAAAGCAGCAATTTTCTGTCAACTTCATCAAGACCGAAGCGGTCAACTTCCATTTCGTCCAAACCCTTCTGCGCGAGCTGTCCGGTGATGCGCCCGTCACCTAAAACTTCGGCGTAATCGCGGACGCGGCGCAGCAGTCGGTTGGCGATGCGCGGCGTTCCGCGGGCGCGTCTGGCAAGCTCGTCCGCGCCGGTCGCTTCGATTTCGACGTTGAGAATTTCCGCCGAGCGGTGAATGATAATTTCCAAGTCCTTTTTCGGATAAAAATCCAGATGATTGACGATGCCGAAACGACCGCGCAAAGGAGCGGAAACCATTCCCGCGCGCGTCGTCGCGCCGACCAGTGTAAATTTCGGTAAATCAATTTTTATCGAACGCGCCGCCGTTCCCTGCCCGATCATCAAATCGAGCTGGTAATCTTCCATCGCCGGATAAAGAATTTCCTCAATCGCCGGTTTGAGGCGGTGAATTTCGTCTATAAATAAAACGTCGCCTTCTTCCAGATTCGTCAAAATCGCCGCCAGATCGCCCGATTTTTCAATCGAAGGCGCGTGAACCGATTTCAAATTCGCGCCCAATTCGTTCGCCAGAATAATCGCTAGACTCGTCTTTCCAAGCCCCGGCGGACCAAATAATAAAACGTGGTCGAGAGCTTCGCCGCGCCGCAGAGCCGCCTTTAAAAATATCTTCAGATTGTTGACGATTTTCGTCTGCCCGATGTATTCGTCTAATTTTTTCGGACGCAGAGACGGCTCGCTCTGCACGTCTTCGAGCGTCGCCTGCCCGACAATCAAACCGCTTTGTCTGACCGGATTTTCAACTAATTCCAATGGCATTTTCCAAACCTCTTTTTGTAAATTTTCGACCTGTTTATTTTACTATTTTCGGAGGGCTGTTTCAAGTATGAAACAGTGTTTCAAGTTGGATTTCTGCTGTTGATTTTAAAAAAATTAAACGAAATTATTAACTGAGATTTTTGCCTTCTGAAACCGTAAAGATTTCTGCCGTGCCGCCAAATCTTTCGATGAAACTTTCCTTTGAAGTCGTCACGAAAGTCTGTGTTTTATCGCTCAAGTATTCGAGCAGCTGACCGATGCGTTTGTAGTCTAATTCGGCATCAATATCGTCGAGCAGAAACAGCGGATATTCTTGATTTTGCGTGTAGTAAACTTGCAGATTGGCGAGCTGCAAAACGAGCAGCGCGCTGCGTTGTTGACCGCTCGAGCCGAATTTTCTGAGGTCGTGTCCATCGAAAAGTATGTCGAGTTCGTCGCGGTGCGTGCCGATTAGAGCGTGTCCGGCGACGAGTTCGGCTTGCACGCGGATTTTTAATCTTTCCGCCAAAAGATTCGCGTAGTCTTCCAAATCGCCTTTGCCTTCGAGCGATGAAGCGTAGCGAATCGAAAGCTCTTCTCTGCCGAAAAGTTTCTTCTGCAAAACTTCATTCAAGCGTTCGACGAAACGCAATCTGGCTTTGTGAATTCGTGTTGCGTGAGCGATTAATTGTTCGTTCCAGGGCGCGAGCAGCTCGAAAGTTTTCTCGACGGAAAAACCGTTTTCCTGTGCCGACTGCAGCAGCGAATTTTTCTGACGAACGATGCGGTTGTAATCGGTCAGAGTTTGCACGAACGGCGGATAAATCGAGACGATGCCGCCGTCGAGAAATTTCCGGCGCGCTTCCGGGTTGCCGCGCACGATTTCGAGTTCGTCCGAATTAAAAACGACGGCGTGCAGCTCGCCCAAATATCTCTGGACGGTTTCGCGTTTGTTGTTGACGCTCAGAGTTTTCGTATTGCCTTCGACGGCGACTTGCAGCTCGCGCCGGATTTCCGCGCCGCGCTCGACCGTGCCGCGCGCGATGGCGAGATTTTCTTCAAACCTTACCGCTTCCTGTAAACGCGTGGTTTTGAACGATTTAGTCGTCGCCAACAAATAAATCGCTTCGAGCCAATTGGTTTTACCCTGTCCGTTTTCGCCGAAAATTATATTTAAACCGTTCGCGCAGCTGATTTCGCCTTGCAAATTGCGGAAGTTTTGAGCGAAAATCTTCGTAAGCAGCATTTCCCAATATTAGCATAGCCGCCGACAAATAAATTTCTTCGATTTACTGGAAACAGATTTAGTTTATAAATCTGTGTTAAATAGCGTTGGTAATTTGCCAACACCGCTTTCCATTAAATCTATAACAAAATTCAGAGGAATACTTAGTGAAAATCTTAATCGGTTTGTTCCTGTTTTTAGCGTTTTCAACAACAAGTTTCGGACAGCAGACGCGCGTCAAATCCAAAATCGAAAATTTCAGCGTTACGTCTTTGGACGGAACGACATTCGATCTTGCCGCGCTCAAAGGTAAAGTCGTTTTGTTGACGTTCTGGTCAACGAAATGCCCGATTTGTCACAGCGAGATTCCAAAACTCAACAAGTTAGCGCAGGAATACAGAGGCAGAAACGTCGTGTTTCTCGGGCTGACGATGGAAAAATCGAACATCGTTGAAAAGTATATGAAGAAAACAAATTTCGATTTTACGATTATTCCGGACAGTTTCGGAATGGTTCTAAAGTTTGGCGATAAAAGCGGCGACGGAACAATCTCGATGAATTTTCCGGCGCATTTTCTGCTCAATCAAAACGGCGAAGTCGAAGTAAAAACAAACGGTTTCGACAAAACCGATATGCTCGATTCGCGCATCAGCAAACTCTTAAACGGAAGGTAATTGACCCGAATTTATTTACTCAAAAAGGCGAATGATTTCCGTCCGAGAAATCATTCGCCTTTGTGTTTTTGCGGTCTGTCCGAAAAAGTTCGGAGAAAAAAGTAGAAGTCATCTCAAAAATACTAACTCGTTTCAAATTCTATATTTTGCAATCTTCATTCGGCATTTTTACCGGATAACAATTTAGAATGCCGAATGCAAAATATAGAATTCACGATTTTTGAGTGAGCTTCTACAAAGTTCGCGCCAAGGTCAGGACGAAAACTTTTTCCGCGCCGCTTTTTTTCAAGACTTTCGCGCAGTTTGAAACGGTCGCCCCGGAAGTGTAAACGTCGTCAACTAAAAGAATTTTCTCGTTTTCGATCAGCTTCGGGCGTTTGACTTCAAAAGCGTCTTCGACGCTCGAAGCGCGGGCTTTGCCGTCCATTCCGGCGCGGTGCAGCGGCGTATCAACTTTGCGAACAAGACTTAGCTCGTCGAGTTTTATTTTCGTGTTAACAGCGATTATTTTTGCGACGACCGCCGCTTGATTAAAGCCGCGTTCGAGCCGCCGTCTTTTGGAAAGCGGAACGGGAACAATAAGCGACGCGCTTTGAAAAGCGGACGAGGCGAAGCGCGACAAAAGCAATTTTCGTAATTTTCGAGCGACGAACGGCTCGCGTTTGAGACTTAAAACCGAAGCCGAGAGAGCTTTTTCGTAAATGCCGACGGCAATCGCCGCGTCGTAAAAATGTTCGTCGCAGCGGCGGCAGAACGTTTGAAAATTTGCCGTCTTATCCTGTAAAAACGCGCCGCATCTGGCGCATAAAGTTTCCGCGCCGGAAAAAACGCGCGTCTTTTTCCAACAATTGCCGCACGCCGCGCCGTCCGACAAATTTTCGACGCTGTTTTCGCAAATTTGACAAACCTGCGGGTAGAGAAGCGTCAGCAGAGGATCGAAAATTCGGTGAACCATAAACGAAGCGAAAAAGATGATTTTCCAAAGAAAATCTCAACGGAATTTTAATCTTTTTGCTTTGGCGACGTTCGTTTTATTATTCTTCGTCGAGCAAGCCCTGTTCGACCAATTCCTGGCAATTCAAACAATAACGCGCCCAGGGTACGGCATCGAGCCGTTTCGGGTTAATCTCGTTTTCGCAATTCTGACAAATTCCGAATTCATCGTCGGCGATGCGCTGCAACGCTTCGTTGATTAAAACGACTTGCCGGCTGTCGTTTTCGGAAACCGCCAGCATCACGTTTTTCGAATAATTTCTGACCGCCAGATCCACCGGGTCCGGCGTTTCGGAAGAATCAACCGAAAGATCGTTGCCGTTTAACTTCGTTAGCAACGATTCGCGTTCGGCAATCAGTTTATCTTTGACTTTGTTTAAATTTGATTTACTCATTTTTGATACGGAAACCCCTTGATTATTGTAAACGCCCGATATAGCTGTTCGATTAAAATGACCCGCGCCGTTTCGTGCGTAAAGGTCAGAAACGATAAGGATAAACTAAAGTTCGCTCTTTCGACAACCTCCGGCGCGACACCATCCGCGCCGCCGATGACGAAAGCGATTTCCTTCAGACTTTGATTTTGCCAGAACTCGATTTTTCCGGCTAAATCGAACGAGGAAATAATTTGTCCTTTCACGTCCAGCAAACAGACGAAGTTGCTTTGATTCACTATTTCGAGAATTCGTTTGCTCTCGGCTTTCGCGCCGCCGCCGTCTTTAACTTCGGTCGTTTCGCAGCGGACGAAATGCGCGAGGCGTTTCAAGTAATCTTCCTGCAAATCGCGCCAGTTTTTATTTCTGGTTTTGCCGACCCAAACGAAATGAAAATACATAGTATTGAACGAAAAAAGTTAGACTGACAGATTAAAACGAGAAGCGCATTTTTCAAAATTTCCCGCGGTCGATTTTTCGCTTTGAAGTCCGCCTTCCAAAAAAGGAATTTGCGTCGCGTCGAGTAAACCATTCATCGGATCGAATTTTTCGATTCGATGTAAGTCTAAATTCGTCCCGTCAAACGAAACTTATCTGATATATAACACCTAAAATTTTTTGCCACCGTCACAAAAAATCTTCCAACGTCCTCGGACCCGCGATTCGCCAGCCACAATCGGTAAATATTCCTTTCAAATCAATTATTTTATTCTGACAAGAAACATCTTCATTGACTAAGCTCTTGATTTTGTGCTAGCTTTCACTTGAATCTTATTTAAGTTCAATCAGAATTATTTGCTGCCGGAAATCTTGTCCCCTACTAAATTTCCTATCAATCAATTTTTAGCTACAGCAGTTTTTGCCGGAAGGTAATTAAGTTATTGCCTGTTCAGGGATTAATTTAATTTACTCCGCTAAGAATTTTTGGTGAGCATTATTAACAAACCGATTTATCGTTTTATAAACATAAAAATCGGTTCGGTTAATTGGTCTTGCGCATGTGAAATTATTTCTTTAGTTTTTGTTCAATTACGAAAATTTAGGTCAGGGGTTAAAGATGAAAAAAGAATCAAAAAAAATGTTCTCCGGGAAATTCCGGTTTATTTTAATTGGAATAATATTGCCGTCTCTTTTCGCGTTGATTTTGACGATAAGCAAAATCTCGACGGCTGCTTCAGAAGAGAAGGAAGTCCAAAATAGTCTCTTTGCCGGCGGAGTTGATCCGGCTTTGCCGTTGCAGATTGATGTTCGCGAGGGAACTCCGCGCGGGCTTGGCTCGCTGCAACTGACTGCCGTTCAGCTCAAAGCCATCAATTCGTTGAAAGGTTTACTAAACAATAATTTAGTAATTCGCTACAACGGATTAACGGCGACTCCGATGAATTTAAGTAATTCAACCGGTTATCTGACGGGACCGAACGGCGGCGCGCCCGAACAGATCGCCCGCAATTTCATCCGCCAGTGGCAAGAGATTTTTCGTTTTAACGAAAATGATTTGTCCAATCTAAAGCTCGCCAGCCGCGCGACCACGCAGGAAGGCACGACGGTTTTACTATTTCAGCAGCAGGCAAATAATTTGCCTGTCTATCACGGCGAAGTCTTGGTCAATGTTGCCAAAAGCGGACAGATTATTAACGTCGGCGGCGACAGTTTTCCGCGTTTGAATATCAGCAATGCGGCGAGCATTTCAGCGGCACAAGCCGTCTCAAACGCCGCGAACGCATTAAACATTACTAATTTTGTTCCGACTTCCCTCGGCACAGCGCAAATTTTAACAACCTATGGCGATTTGCCGCCCGAATATGTTACCGGAACAGCATTCGCGCGAAGCGTTTTCAGCGAAGACATCAAGGTTCAGACGATTGTTTTTCCGCTCGGCGACACCGGGCGAATCGCTTATAAATTCAATCTCGTTACGCCGCAGTATCGCAATATTATGTGGCAGAACGTCGTTGACGCGGAGACCGGCGCGATTTTAAGAAGAATCAGCTTAACGTCATTCCAAAGCGGCGGCGGCAATTCGATTCCGCGTTTGGGAACTTTTCGTCCAGACGTGCAGAATATGGTCGAAAATCACGGCAACACCAATGGCGCGAAAGGCAGAGTTTTTGACACGATGCCGGTCACAATGTCCGGCGTTCCGCTTTCGACCGACGCAGCCGGGACTAATTCGACCAGAGCCGTGCGCACCGGAACTTATCCGAGTTATATGGTTTCACGCCCGAATTACAATTCGGAGACACTTATAACCAATCATTTTCGTTACAGTTTGTATGAAGCGCGCAATGAAAATCCGCTGCCGTTTCTCGATCCGCTCCAACCTCAAGCACCAATCGCGCTGACACCGACAATTTTCGGTCAGGTGACGCGCAATTTCCCGGACGCTTTATACCCGTCGCCTTCTTCGCCGTTCGGCTGGTTTTATCTGCCGACGGGTAACAGCGGGCAGATGATTACGACCGGCGAAACCGATCACGGCACGACGCAAACCATCGGCTACACGATGGCGAGCGAAGCGCAGACGCGCAATCTTGCTATCAACTCGCCGAACGGCAACGGGACGCAGCCTTTTTCGGCGGATCTGACCGCGCTCGGCAGCACGAAAACTTTAGCCGACGGGCGCAGTTTGAGTTCGGTTTACCAATCGCGCTACACCGAAGGCAACAACGTCGCCGTGTCCGACGACCACGCGAACGACAACGACGGCACGAAAGGCATCAAAGGTTATTCAGCCAATCGCCAATACAACGCGGCTTATTATGATTATTACGGCGAATACGAATTCGGCGGAATAGACGCGAGCGGCGGCGGCACGGGCAGCACGACTCCGGTCATGTATCCGGATTCCGCCAATCCGGACGTTTATCCCGACACGGTTTCGCTGTTCAATTTGAACAACGTCGAACACGATTATCTTTACAGCATCGGCTTTACCGAACCGTTCTGGAATTTCCAGTTCGACAATTTCGGCAAAGGCGGCGCGGGCAACGACGCGATCATCGCCGAAGTGCAGGACGGTTCGGGAACGGACAATGCGAATATGAGTACGCCGGCGGAAGGCAGTTCGCCGCGTATGCAGATGTATCTGTTCACCGACAGCGGTTTCCGACGCTCGGACGGCGATCTCGATTGGGATGTCGTCGCGCACGAACATTATCACGGCGTTTCCAACCGTTCGGCGGCGAAGGGCGGCGATTCGTGTCTCGGAACGCCGCTCGTCGGCGAATCCGGCGGAATGGGCGAAGGCTGGTCTGACACCATCGCGTCCTCGATGAGCGACGACGACGGCGAAGGCGAATATGTTACTGGCTACGGGGATAAGGCGATTCGCCGTTTGCCTTATACAAACTATCGTTACTCTTATGGTTCGATTAACGACGTAACTCTTAATGTTCGACGACTCGGAAACACGGCGGCTGTGGCGGACGCAAATCCGGGAGGCATTCCGTATGAGGTTCACGACATCGGCGAAGTTTGGGCAGCGACGCTCTGGGATGTACGCGAGTTAATGATTATGAAAGATCCGAACGGTGTTTTCTTTGACGGCAATCGCCGTCTCGGAACCGGCTCGTCGTTTTATGTCGGCAATCGTCAGGTGCAGTCAGTAGATTTGAATCATCCGATTGATTACCGCGCCGCGCTTTTTGCCGACAGCACGACGACCATAACCGGAAATATCACTGGTCAAAGTGCCACAATCAACGCCGCGAATCATATTGTTCGTCCCGGTCTGCTTGCCGCCGAAAATGCGACGCACCCAAACCGCAACGGCGTGTTGGCGACTGCCGTTTCAAACGGCGCGCGGCTCGCCGACAAAACGGTTTTGCGCGGGCTACAGTTTGCGCCGTGCAATCCGACGTTCGTTGATATGCGCGACTCGATGCTCGCAGCTGACCGCGAAATGACGGGCGGCGAAAACATTGCGATTATGTGGCGCGCTTTTGCCAGCCACGGAGTCGGGGTGAATGCCACTTCGACCGGCAAAACTAACGGTATCGGACAACAAGGTTCGGCGGCGGTCATCGTCGAGGATTTTACCGTTCCGACGCAAGTATCAGCTTGTGAAATGAGCGGTCCGCTTGCCGCGCCGACGTTCAGCTTGTCGAACAGTGCCGGCAATTCCGTAAACGTTACGATCACGGCGGAAAACGGCGCGGCAAATTACGTCGTTCAACGCGCGACCGACCCGAACGGACCGTTTACGACCATCGCTACGGTAACGGGAACAACCTACACCGATAATGACGGCGGAAACGGATTAGTTCTGGGAAAAACTTACTATTATCAAGTTCACGCCGGACGCGACGCATACTGTATTTCGACCGCTAACACGCAGAGCATTACGATTACGGTCGGCACGGCACTTTCGCCCGCTCCGATTTTCGCCGGCATCGGACAAGTCGCCGATCCGAGAACGGGTGTTACTTTGAATTTAAGCTGGTCTCCCGCAACTTCTGCCAATCAGAGCGCGAATATCGTTTATGATATTTACCGCGTTCTGAATGTTCCCAACGATGCGGATATGGTCGCGCCGACTTTCACGCCGAATTCGGGCAATCCGCTGATAACCGTCACCGGAACTTCTTATACGGATACCGGCTTGACGCTCGGACAACAGTATTACTACATTGTCCAGGCACGCGATACGAATAACGGAAAAATTGATACGCTCAATGTTGGCAACCAGATAACCAAATTAAACGCGCCCTCAACTAATGCAATCGGTTCAACTACCCCGTTCGCGCTTGAAACCTTCGATATTCCGCAAACGACACCACCGACTCTTTACGCTCGCTTCACTCCGACTCTGACCGAATCCGGCAACACGCCGAATCACAGCCTAGCCGCATTTCAAAGAGCGACCAACGACTTAAACGGCTCACCGACGGATCCGCTTTCGATTGCCGACGCATCGTCCGCCGTAACCGGTGTGATGTTTGCGCCCGATTTTGATCCGGGTAATGCAGGACAAGGCGGTCCGAGCGATTTCACGGTCAGCATCAACCCGACTAATCTGACCCGCGCCTCGTTTCTCGAATTCGACCATCGTTTCAGCACGGAAGCGACTTTCGATGGCGGCAACATCGAAATATCTCTCGGTTTGCCGACTGTTCCGGTTGGGTCTGTGCCAAACAATGCTACTACGTTTGATTTGAATGACTACATTGTTCAAAACAGTTATAACGGCAATCTTAACGGAACGCTCGCGGGAGGCGCGCAGGGTTCGCCGCTTCAGGGAAGAAGGTCTTTTACCGGAACGAAATCGCTCAGCCACGTCAAAGTAGCTCTCGGAGATTTCGCACCCGGCGGAATCAAAAATACTGGTGGACAGATGGTTTATATCGTCTTCCGTATGACTTCGGATGCGGGAACGTTTGTGGACGGTTGGTATATAGACAATCTCGTTGTCAACGATTACGCCGCAACAGGTATTGAAGCCGACGTGCAGATGCGACCGAACGGCGACGGGGCGGTTGATTCGGACGACATTCAGCAGATTCGCCTGTTCGCCGTCGGCACCGGTTTGCCCTATCAAAGCAACGAATTCCAACGCGCCGACTGCTCGCCGCGCTCGACGGCGGGCGACGGCTTTGTGGACGGCGGCGACGTACAGCAGGCGCGCCGCTATTCAGTCAGCACCGACTCGAATCAACTGGCGGGCGGTCCGGCGGCGCGTCCGGCTCCGGCGGATTTTAATCTGATCGAAAAGGCGGGCAGTCAGCCGTTCGATGCGTCGGAGAAAGCGTTGGCGGCTCCGGCGGCGTTTCGCATTGATAATCAAAACACGAGTGCCGGGCAAACTCTGACGGTGCCGATTCGCGTCGATACGGTCGGCAACGAGGCGGGCTACACGTTCAGCATCGCTTACGATGCAACCAAATTAACCAATCCGTCTGTGACAATCGGCAACGGCGGCGGCGATGTCATCTTCAACGCCGCCACGCCCGGACAGATCGGTTTCTCGGTCACGTCTTTCAGCGGCGGGACGATTGCGGCGGGCAACAACGTCATTCTGGTAAATGTGACGTTTACGGTGGCGGCGAACGCTCCGGCGGGAACGACGGCGATCACGTTTACGGACACACCGGCGCGGCGCAAGGCATCGGGAGCGGATCCGAACACGCCGCTCGCGCAGCCGAGTTACACGGGCGGCGCAATCAACATCGGCGCGCCGACCGCGGCGACAATCTCGATTTGCGGACAGATCAACGCGGCGAGTCTGCTCTACAATGCATTAAATCGCCCATCAGTAACATTGACGGGGCAAAGCGGGCAATCGCGGACGATTTATACGCTTAAATCGGGCAATTTCTGTTTCGATGAGGTCGAAGCGGGCAGAACATACATTCTAACGGCGCGATCCAAAGGCAACACATATGCTCCGCAGATCGTCAGTGCGACCGAGAACTTAAGCGGAATAGTTTTTACTCCGATTGAGTGAGATTGAGCGAACGCTTGTTTATTCAGCAGAGAAGCCGCCGGACTTTAAATGACCGGCGGCTTCTGATTTTTTATTGAAGAAAAAGAAGAAAATCGAAGAGCGAACGAAAATAAAAAATTGAATTCGAGCTGTTTAGAATCAGATTTTTTTGCTCTTAAAAATCAAATTCCGGCGGGCAGTTCGACGCGCCGCGCGTCGCGCCAGAGCCTTTCCAAATCGTAAAATTCGCGCGCTTTCTGCTCGAAAATATGCACGATGAAATCGCCGTAATCGAGCAGAATCCATTCGCCGCTGCCGTAGCCTTCGATGCGGACGACGCGCGAATTTAATTTTTCCTTTAATTTTTCGGTAATTTCGTCGGCAATCGCCTGCACCTGCCGCTGGTTCGCGCCGCTGCAAATTATAAAAAATTCGGTAAAGCTGGCAATCTCGCGCAAATCAATCGCGGCGATATTAAACGCCTTTTTCTCGCTCGCGCATTCGACGGCGAGCTTTACTTCGTCGTCCAAATCGGCGAACGGCGTAACGGCTTGCGCGATTTCGATTTTTTCCATCGCGTGCTGTAAAGATTTTTCCTGTGTCGCTTCCATAGATTCATTTGTCATTTATCATTTACCATTCAACTGAATGAAACTGTTGATACATTAGAAGTTTATCATTGAACGAAAGAACCGTTTGATAAATGATAAATGTTAAATGATAAATGTTAAATGTAGAGGTCGTATTTTTCGATGTATTTTGCCACTTCCGGCGGCACGAATTCGCGCCAATCCGTTTGTTTTTCGTGAATTTTTCGCCTGATTTCCGTCGCCGAAACATCTATCCGAACAGCGTCGGTGATATAGATTCGTGAATCGTTTTGCGTAAATCGTGAATCATTCTCTTTACGCAATTCACCGTCCGCGATTGGCGTTGTGTCTCGCAAATCAACGATTCTTTGCCTGACTTCGTCGGCAACGTGGGCAAATTCGATTTCAAATCGCGGGCGCGTTACGACGATAATATTCGTTAAAGTCAAAACCGTCTGCCATTCGCGCCACGTCGTTATTTCCATCCACGAATCCGCGCCGATGACGAAAAAAATCTCCGCGTCGGGCAATTCGCTTTTTATTTTCGTCTGCGTTTCAAAAGTAAAAGGTTTTTCCGGCGCGTCCAATTCGACGGTCGAAACTTTGATTTTCGCGTCATCGCTTGCGGCGAGCGCGAGCATCGCAAAACGGTGAAAAGCCGAAGTCGGTTTTTTAGTTTTGTGCGGCGCGTGAAAAGCCGGAATAAAATTGAATTCGTCCAAATCGAATTGAATGATCAGCCGCCGCGCAATCGTCAAATGTCCGTTATGCGGCGGGTCGAACGAGCCGCCGTAAAATGCGATTCGTTTCACAATTTAATAAATTTCCGCGTCGCTGATTTCAATTTTATTTTCCGCGTTGATTTCGGCGAGCTTCAAAGCCACTAAATTGACCAGTTCCTTCAAGCCTTGATTGGTTACGGCGGAAATTTCCAAAAAAGGTTTGCCGTCCCGTTCCGCCGCCGCGCGCAAAGTCTTCAATCTTTCCGGTTCGTCGAGCGCGTCGAGTTTCGTCGCGACGACAATTTGCGGGCGCGCCGCTAAATCCTGATTATAATTTGCCAGCTCGCGGTTGATAATTTCGTAATCGGAATTCGCGTCGCGTCCCGAAATCGAAGAAACGTCAACCAGATGCAAAATCAATTTCGTCCGCTCGACGTGGCGCAGAAAACGGTCGCCAAGCCCTGCGCCTTCCGACGCGCCCTCGATAAGCCCGGGAATATCGGCGACGACGAAGGTTTTGTATTCGCCCAAATCAACTACGCCCAAATTCGGTTCGAGCGTCGTAAACGGATAATCGGCGATTTTCGGTCTGGCAGCGGAAATTACCGAAATCAAGGTTGATTTTCCGGCATTCGGAAAACCGACCAAGCCAACATCGGCGATTAATTTTAATTCGAGCTGCAAATCTTTTTCGCCGCCTTCTCTGCCCGTGTAATGATACTTCGGCGCACGGTTCGTCGAAGTCGCAAAATGCTGATTTCCCCAGCCGCCTTTGCCGCCTTTTGCTGCTAAAAAACGCTGAGTATTTTCGGTGAAATCAAACAATAAATCTTCGGATTCGGCATCGAAAATCTGCGTGCCGATTGGCACTTTGATAAGCACATCCGCGCCGTCTTTGCCGTGCCGGTTCGAGCCTTCGCCGTGTCTGCCGCGCTCGGCTTTGTGTTCGGGGTTATAACGCAAATGCAGCAAAGTATTCAAACCTTCGTCCGCCTCCATCCAAACGTCGCCGCCTTTACCGCCGTCACCGCCCGAAGGTCCGCCGCGCGGTATAAATTTTTCGCGCCGGAATGCCGTTACGCCATCGCCGCCGTCGCCGGCTTTGACATGAATTTTTACACGATCAATAAACACAGATTTTATTGTAGGGATTTGATGCGGGATTGGCAAAAACTCAATGCTTGCAAAATTTAAAAAACAAATACGCCGTTGCGACAAATCGTAACGGCGTATTTGTTTTTCTTGGTCGAGAACGCCGAGGCGTTTTCATTTAAGAATAGTGGCAAATTGGGTATGTACACGCCTGATTTGCCGGATTTGTATTCCGAAAAGACTCTGCGGAGAGCGCGTTTCCGGTCAGCATTTACAAAACGATTGCTCATTCTGATTCGCGCTTCGTAAATTAAAAATTCAGTCTGGCGCGCTTGCCTGTAGGTTTTTGTTCGGGTGGCTTTTCCTCCACCGCCGGTTACGTTCCCGGCAACGAGGCTCGAATGCCGAAGCACTTGAGCGACTTCGCTTCTTTCCAGCTGTTCCTTTCCGAAAAGCGTCGTTTGTTTTTATCCAAACAACTTGGGAAAAATCCGAAGATTTTTCTTTTAGCAAGCCTTTCGGCTTCGATTCAAGGCGTAAATAGCAACTGTTTTTAATCCGCTCAACCGTCGCTCTCAAATCCAAGCGTCACCGCCCGGTTTGCCTATCCTTGTATCGGTCAAAAGCCCGTAAGCAATTTTGACTGTGAATGGATTCTACACCCGTTTTTTCTCGTGTCAAGCAGAAAATGCTTGAGGTTTTAATCACTTTTCGACCGCTTAAAATTGCCTTGTCTGTGGAAAATAATCGCGCCAACCTGTGGATAAAATTGTGGAAAACTCGGGAAGTGTTTAAGTTTTTGAGTTTAAAAAATCAAGCAAGCTCCCAGCAAGCGTAAAACCCTGTGCAAAACTTTAAAACTTGGACGCAAAAAATATTTTCAAATATAAAAGTATTTTCAAAAACAACTAATTTTACCGGAAAATTCACCGAAATTCGCCGCAGGTTAAGCGGTTTTCATCTGAGGAAGCCGGAGATTTGTATCTCAAAACAAAAAAATACCGACGTTGATTGCAATTAACGTCGGTATTTTTTTAAATATCAGATATAAAAATGGAAAATTTACGCTGCCTTGGCTGCAAGTTCCGTCGCGCCTTCGGCATAAACGCTGATAAATTTACCTTTTTGACCTTTATTTTCAAATTTAACGAAACCTTCGATCAGCGAAAAGAGCGTATCGTCTTTGCCGCGTCCGACGTTTTTGCCCGGTTTCCATTTCGTTCCGCGCTGCCGCGCCAGAATGTTTCCGCCGAGAACGTGTTCGCCGCCGAATTTCTTTAAACCTAACCGCTGCGCGTTCGAATCGCGTCCGTTTCTCGATGAACCTACACCTTTTTTATGAGCCATAATTTTGATTTTGGATTTTGGATTTTGGATTTTGGATTTAAGACCAAAGACCAAAGACCAAAGACCAACTGCCTCCAACTAATCAATCTTGATTTCCGTGTAACCCTGACGGTGACCTTGTTTGCGTTTGTATTGTTTGCGGCGTTTCTTTTTGAAAACGATCACCTTGTCGCCGCGTCCGTGGCTGATGACGGTCGCGTTTAAGGTCGCCGCGCCGAACGTCATATCTTTGCCTTCGCCCGAAGACATCGCTTCGAGTTCGACGGTTTCGCCTGCTTTCTTGTCAATCGAAGGCACGCGCACGGTTTCTCCCGATTCGACCGCAAACTGTTTTCCGCCTGTTCTGATAATTGCGTAACTCATTTGATTATTATCTCCTTCACACAAGCGGCAAATTCGCGCCGTGTCGAAAAATACAGATTATACGAAATTATACCGGATAAGGTCAAACTCTCGATGTTAGGTTTAAGTTATTTGAATTTGTATTTCAAAATATTCTGGCAAGACTGTCTTTAAATAGTGCGACAGTAATTTTTCAACATTTCTGTAAACTCAAAAAATGTTAAATTGACTATAAAACTTTTCTTTGACTTTTTGGCGAATCAGGCGTAAGTTGCTAAATGAAGACATTGTGAAATTTTTCTCACAATGTCTGACGAGGTGAAAACGATGAATGAAAAGAAAAAAGTGCTAATAATCGGCGGCGGTTTCGGCGGGCTTTTTACGGCTTTGGAATTGAGCGGAAGCGCGGACGTAACCTTAGTCAGCGAAACGGATCATTTTTGTTTTCGACCGCTTCTTTACGAATACTTGAGCGGCGAAGTCGAAGCGTGGCACATCGCGCCGGATTATAAGGAATTGTTCGGCAACGAAATAAATTTCGTGCGCGGCGAGGTTAAAACGATTGATTTCGAGAATCAAGCGGCAAAAATTTCGACGCGCGCCGACGGATTAAAATACGACGTTCTTGTTTTAGCCGTCGGCGGAACGACGAATTACTGGAACGTCGCGGGCGCGGAAAAATTCGCTCTGCCGTTTCGAGGCATCAGCGATGCGGACGCTCTGCGAAATCAAATGACCGAAGCTTTAGACCGCATCGGACCGACGCTCGCGCCGCAGGAAGCCAGGGAAAAGTTGACGTTCGCGGTGGTCGGCGGCGGCGCGAGCGGCGTGGAACTGACGACGAAAATGTCCGATTTGCTGACCGATGCTTTTATGCGACGCGGACTGAAAGGCGAGCCGCACATTATGCTCGTCGAAATGAGCGACAAGCTCGTTCCCGGAATGGGCGCGGAAATCCGCGAATATGTCGAAAAAACTCTTCTGAAGGCGCATATTGACGTTCATCTGAAAACAAAGGTTTTAGAAGTCAAACCGAACGGCATCGTCTCGGAATATGATGGAAAAAAGACGGAAACCGAAACGGTGGCGACCGTCTGGACGGCGGGCGTAAAGCCGAGTTCTTTGATCGAAAAACTCGATTTGCCCAAGGACAAAAACGGTTTAGTTCTCGTCAATCAGACTTTGCAGGTGAAGAATTTTGAAAACGTCTTTGCGCTCGGCGATCTTGCGAAGGTCGAAGAAGTCGCGCCGATTCTCGCCGGAACGGCGCAGCTTGCCAATCAGGAAGCGGCTCTGCTGGCGGACAATATCAAAAACTTCCTGAACGGAAAAGAGTTGAATACAAAGCCGTTTCAGGACCTCGGCGAAGCGATTAGCTTGGGAACGCACAACGCGGCGATTTTGGTCGGCGGCAACGTCGTCAGCGGAGCTTTGGCGCGCGATGCCCGTTTCGCGCTTTACACTTCGCGGCTTCCGACGTGGCATCACCGCTTGAAAGTCGGCGCGAGCTGGTTTTTTGAAGGCACCGCGCCGCGCCCTTTGCAACCGCTCGGCATTAGTTGAAATTTACCGGAAGTCGTCAAAAAAAACGTCGTTAAGCAAGCAGGCTTGGAGTGCGGTTCAGCTGAATATGTTACTTGTAACGCGGTTATAGACCGCTTGCTTAACGATAAAATTTGTCTCGGCGACGATTCTGATTCATAAAAACTATTTGCGACTTCGCCGTCGAGCAATCCGATTGCAGAACCAGAGCGATATTGCCTGAAAGTATCGACACGCCGTTCGGCATATTTGTTTCACAATTTATGCCGGAGCGGAAAAATTTTTGGAAAATTTAAGTGAAAGATTTATTCGAGGGCGAGATATTTTTCGATCAAGGGCTGAAGATTGTCTAAATCGAGCGGCTTGGGAATTAAGTCGTTACAGCCGGCTTCGATTGCCTGTTCGTAATATTCCTTGCCGAATGCCGTCACCGCCAAAATCGGGATTTTTCCGGTCGCATCTAATTCTCGAATCGCTTTCGTAACGGTCAAACCGCCGACGTTCGGCAGCGACATATCCATTAAAATAATGTCGGGCAGATGCTTTTTGAATTTGTCCAAAGCCTCGATTCCGTCCGAGGCTTCAAAAACTTCATAGCCGTAATCTTCGACCAGATACTTCATAAATCTACGAGTATCTTCGTTGTCTTCGACGATCAAAATTTTTTTCGACATACTCAAATAATTGTTTACAAGTAACGTAATAAAACAAGACACAAACAATTTGTTCAAGTCAATTTTTTCTTTCAGAGCAATCCGAATGCCTCAAAAATTAAAAGAAAAGGCGACGTATAAAACGCCGCCTTTTCTTTATGATTTCTTGAAATTCAAATTAATGAAAATTGTAGTTTGCCGCCGGATAATCGCTCGGCAAGCCCCATTTAAATATAAAATCGGCTTCACCGCCGGTTTGCGCCGGACGAACGAAGAAATAGCCTGCGCCGGAATTAACGTCCGGGTGAAAGACGGTAATGTCCGCTTTTCCGTCGCCGTTATAATCGCCGGGCGCGGGAACATCGCCAATCGCGCCGAATTGATACGACTGAATTGAGCCGCTCTGTGTCAGGACGTAAAACTCGCGCGGATTGTTCGGTCGGGCGACGACGTAATCGGTTTTGCCGTCGCCGTCAAAATCGCCCGGCATCGTTTGGTCGCCCGCCGCGCCCCAGTAAACGGTATCTTCGCCGCCGCCGGATTTTTTGACGAAGAAAACGCCTGCGCCTTCAACGATTCTGAAAACGGCGAAATCGTTTTTGCCGTCGCCGTCGTAATCGCCGGGCGCGACTTTATCGCCGCCGCCGCCCCAACAAACGCTTCGAAAATCAACGCCCGGCGCGCTCGACGGACGGTAAAACCACGCCGCGCCCGCGCCGCACGGTTCGTTCGCTGCCGTTGTCGGGCTTCGGAAAACGGCAAAATCGGCTTTGTTATCGCCGTCAAAATCGCCGACGACGGTCGGATCGTCGCCAGCTTGCCCGAATTGCGCGGACAGAAAAGTATTGTCGCCGCTGCGGAGAGCGTAAAAATAGCCGAGACCGGAATTTTGATTCGCCCGCCAGACGGCGATGTCGTCTTTGCCGTCGCCGTCGAAATCTTCCGGCACGGCGACATCGCCGCCCGAGAAGCCGACACCGATACCGAACTGCGCCGTTTGCGACAATCCGCTTCCGATGCCGTTGTAGTTGATAAACCAATTTGTCTGCGCCGTCGAGCCGAGCGAGCGCGTAACGACGTAATCGGATTTGCCGTCGCCGTTAAAATCAACCGGCGCGTCGAATCGCGGTTCCTCTGTAAAATTGATGTAGGCGATGCCGTTAATTAATCCAGCCGAGCCGAGCGTGTTGACCGATTGAATGTCCCGATTCGTCAACGCGCCGGTCGAATTATTAACGGTAAAGGTCGTGATATTGCGGCTCGTGCCGTTGGCAACGTAAAGAAAATTGCCGACCCGGTTGAAAGTCAGCGCGATGGACGACGTGCCGCCGGTCGCAAACGGCGAACCGGAAATCGGCGAAAGCGTCGTCGCCGCGCCGTCGCCGTTGATTTGATAAACGCCGACGCGGTTGCCGGTGCGGTCGGCGAGCATAAAAAATCTTCCGTTCGGATGAACGTCGCCGTCCGACAGAAAGCTCGTCAAACCGTTGGCGAACGGACTGTTCGTCACTTGGGTCGGAACTCCGGCGGCGGTCGTGTAAACGCGCGTCAGAGCCTGGCGCGGATTGGTCACGAACAGCCGTCCGGTCAAATCGGTCGCCGTCGGATTCGGCGTTTGGCTGCCCGAATCATACGGCGAACCGGCGAGCGCGGTCAAAACGCCGTTTCCCGCATCAACCGCGAAACCGCCGTAAAAATTTCCGAGATTGCCGCCCGTGTAAAAATAATTTCCGTCGCGGCTCAGAGTCGCGCCGGCGGGACTGACGTTCGTTCCCGGCGAATACGGACTGCCCGCGGCGGGAAACGCGCCGCGCACCGTGACGTTGTAACTGGCAATTAAATCGCCGCCGACAATTAAAGGCGAGCCGCCCGGATGAACTTTGACGACGCGCTCGTTGGCGATGCCCGCAATCGGCGAAAATCGGAACGCAGACAGCGAACCGTCGGCTTCGTTGATCGAATAAACGCTGATGTTGTTCGAGCCGCGATTAAGGGCGTAAAGCCGTTTATTTACGCGGTCTATCGCAATCATTTCCGGATTGGTCGAGCCGCCGCCGAGATAACCGGTGTTAACCGGAAAACCGGGCAGCGAAAATAAGCCGCCGGTCGTTTCGTCAACCGAAAAACCGTAAATCTGATTGCCGCTCGCGTTATCGTTCAGCGCGTAAAGATAGCTTGCGGCTCTTGTTTCCGTCGCCGTCAGAAAACAACCGGCGAAAAAAACCGCCAGCCAAAACGCGCGTTTTATTAAATTCATAATCGTTTACTTAGAAAGTGTTAATCAAAGCTACGTTTCGACAAAAATCCACACGCTCTTTTCGTTCAAAAAGCGTCAAAATCCTATCGAAATGCGGCGTTTGCAAATAAGCATACCGCAAAAAGAAATCGGCGGCAATCGGAAAATTTGCGCGCATATTTTCGGTTAAATTTTTCTTTGCATTGAAAAATCCAGATATGAAAAATTGAAAAAGCAAAGATTTGGACAATAAATAAAATAATCAACGAATAATTTCTCTTCAACTATTCACTATCAACTGTCAATTATTCGCTATCGAAAAAGAAAATTCTGTTTTAACAGTTAATAACTGACAGTTGATAGTGAATAGTTTGTCTAAGGATAAATTCAAATTTCCCGTCATTAGAGGCGCGGTTCGTAAAAGCGATTCGTCGCTAGACGGCAATCGGCGCGGTGATGCTTTTGTGCGATTGATAACCGGCGATTTCAAAATCTTCAAATTTGTAATCGAAAACCGAAGCCGGCTTGCGCTTAATAATCAATTGCGGCAGAGCAAACGGTTCGCGCGCGAGCTGCAAATTTACCTGTTCGAGATGATTCAGATAAATATGACAATCGCCGCCCGTCCAAACGAAATCGCCCAATTCCAAATCGCACTGCTGCGCGATTATCTCGGTTAAAATCGAATACGAAGCGATGTTATACGGCACGCCGAGAAACGTGTCCGCCGAGCGTTGATAAAGTTGACAGGAAAGTTTACCGTTTGCCACATAAAACTGAAAAAGCGCGTGGCACGGCATCAGAGCCATTTCCCGCAAATCGCCGACGTTCCAAGCTGAAACGAGCAAGCGGCGCGACTGCGGATTGCGCTTGATTTCTTCGACGACCCCGTTGATTTGATTGACGACACGCCCGTCCGTCGTTTCCCACGAAACCCATTGTTTGCCGTAAATCGGTCCGAGATCGCCGTTTTCATTCGCCCATTCGTTCCAAATCGAAACGCCGTTGTCGTTCAAATATTTCGTGTTCGTATCGCCCATCAAAAACCACAAAAGCTCGTGAATAATCGAGCGAAAATGCAGCTTTTTCGTCGTTACCGCCGGAAATCCTTTTTGCAGATCGAAGCGCATTTGATAACCGAAAACGGAAATCGTGCCAACGCCGGTGCGGTCTTCCTGGCGCATACCGTTTTGTAAAATATGTCTCAATAAATCTTGATATTGCTTCATCTCGTTAGAATTTGGGCGCGATTGGTTTGGGTAAATCTTCCGAATCGTCAATCTGTAATCCGACGGGCGACGCGCCGGCTTTTTTCAGCGCGGCGACAATTTTCAGAACGTCGCCGAATTTTGCCGTCGGTGCGGCTTTGACGAAAACGGTTTTTTCCACCTCGTTGGAATCTTCGCGGAACACGCCGGCTTCTTCCCGATCCTTAAAAATTTTTTCGAGCTTTTCGGTTATCGTCGAGGTGTCGTTGAGCGAACCTTCGTCATCGTTGTTGAGAGTAATTTTATTGTCCTTTTTCAATTCGACAATCAGCGTTAAAGGGTTGGGTCTGACGACTTCGTTTTCCGGTGTTGGCTCCGGCGGCAAATAAGCAAACTGATCGAAATTTTCGTCGGAAACTTCGACCTTGACGCAGCTTTTAACGCGATGCCTGATGTCGTAAAGAATTTTCGCCGCCGAGCCGAAATCGAGCCTCGGATCAACTTTGATCGTCACGATTGATTTTTTGTCCGCGAGCGACAAAACTTCCGGCAGCGACGAAAGCGATTTGGAATCGGCGAGAATTTTAGACTCGCCTTTTGTTCGAGCGGTTAAGGATAATTTCGAGTCTTTATCAATTTCGACGATTGATAAATTATCGCTTTCCGGCGGAACGCAGGGATTAGCCGGAAACGGGGCATATTTGATTTTGTTTGACGACGGCGGTTTTTTCTTTGAAACAATTTTAGCCGGTTTGCCTTTTTGGGCATATATTTCGGCAACGCCTATCGAAGCAATATTCGCTAATACGAAAACGAAAATTACCAGGGCGTTGCCGTCTGCGATTATTTTTCCGAATATTGATTTAAGTTGGTTTGCATTCATCTGGTTTTTTTCTCGATCAGCCTGCGGCTGCGGATAAAGTTTGTAGATTTTTCTTCTTAAAGTTACCATAATCTTTTCTGTTTTGAGAATTATGCCGAACAAATTAGAAGTCAGTTTCAACTCGCCGCAATGCGGCTGGATGTCAATCGGTTTTGACGACGGTCGAAGCGAATTTCACACGACGACCGCGCACGCGCCGCACGAACACGCGCTGCCCGAACTGCTCGAAATTTTGACCGCTTTGCTCGACGGCGATTCGGCGAACAAAGATTTCACGCTGCAATGGAATCGCAACCCGGAAGAATTCGATTTTCACTTTGCGAAAGACGGCGAAAATATACGGCTCGAAATTTATCAATATCCGAGCATCGAACGGCAAAGCGCGGAACGCGAATTGGTTTTCGCGCACGACGGGCAAGTCAGAAACGTTTGCGCGGCGTTCGCCGAAACCTTCGGACAACTTTACGAAGACCGCCACACCGACGAATTTGAATTCAACTGGCGGCAAAAATTTCCGTTCGCATCATTTGAAAAATTCAATCAAAAATTAGCCGCGAAATAATGTTTCGCGTCTGAGAATTTATGAAGGAAAAACTTCTTGACTTGCTCGCGTGTCCGCAGTGCGGCGGCGATATTTTGCTGGCTTACGCGAGCAAATACGAAGACCGGGAAATTATCGAAGCCGTGCTGTCGTGCCAAAAATGCGGGCGCGAATACAAAGTCGTGCGCGGCGTTCCGCGCTTTGCCGACCTTGATAAAATCGAGCAGGACAAACTTGATACGGCGGAAAATTTCGGCTGGCAATGGACGCATTTTACGCAGGAAGATAAAAAATACGCCGAACAATTTCTTGGTTGGCTACAGCCGGTCGAAAAAGAATTTTTCAGAGATAAAATCGTTCTCGAAGGCGGCTGCGGCAAAGGTCGGCACACTTCTTTAGCGGCGAATTGGGGCGCAAAGGAAGTCGTCGGCATTGATTTGAGCGCGGCGGTCGAATCGGCTTTTCAGGCGACCAAACATCTGCCGAACGCGCATATCATTCAAGCGGATATTTTCAAACTGCCGCTCAAACGAGCGTTCGATTATGCGTTCTCGGTCGGCGTTCTGCATCACACGCCCGATCCGCAAAAAGCGTTTGTGTCCTTAGCCGGAAAAGTGAAAAAAGGCGGACACATTTCCGCCTGGATTTACGGCGCGGAAAACAACGAATGGATCACGAGCTACGTCAATCCGGTGCGCGAAAAATTTACTTCAAAAATCAAACAACCGACGCTTTACCAACTGTCGAAACTGCCGACGCTCGGCGTTTATCTCGCCTCGAAATTGATTTACAAACCGCTCGATAAAACCGCGCTCGGCAAGCGGCTTTTTTATACCGATTATCTCACTCACATAGGCACGTTCGGCTGGCGCGAACAGCACAACATCGTTTTCGATCATCTGGTCGCGCCGACCGCGTTTTATATTTCAAAAACGGAATTTGAAGATTGGTGGACGGAAATCGGCGCGAAAAACGTCGAAATTATCTGGCACAATCAAAACTCGTGGTGCGGCTTCGGCGAAGTCGAAAAATAAATTTGAAACCCGATTCGTCCGGGCGCGTAAAAAAATTTAAAGACATATGAAAAAAAATCTTTTAGCGACTTTTTTAATTGTTGCGGCTTTAACTTTTAACGCGGCGGCACAGACGACCGAAAATAAAACTGCCGTCAAAGAAGCGAACCCGGCGGATGTCAATTCGATTGACGCGATTATGAAAGCCGTCTATGACACAATCAGCGGCGACGCGGGACAAAAGCGCGATTGGGACCGGTTTCGGTCGCTTTTTCATAAAGACGCGCGGCTCATTCCGTCGGGCAAAAGCCGGAAAACGGGCATCATCGGCGCGCACGCCTACACCGCCGAAGAATACATCACTGGTTCTTCGCCGCTGATGGAAAAAGAAGGTTTTTACGAAAAGGAATTAGCGCGGCGCACCGACGTTTACGGCAACATCGCGCAGGTTTTTTCCACCTACGCTTCGTATCATAAACCCGACGACAAACAACCGTTCGAGCGCGGCATCAACGCTTTTCAATTGCTCAACGACGGCAAGCGTTGGTGGGTCGTCACGATTTACTGGCAGGGTGAAACGCCGGAAAATCCGATTCCGAAACAGTATCTGAAAAGTGAAAAAGTGGAAAAGTGAAAAAGGGAAAAAGCGGGTCGAGTGAACATCAAATCTTTTTCACATTTCCACTTTTTCACTTTTTCACTTTTTATGCCTGAACACATTTTAGAACGGACGCAAATTATCGAACGCCCAAGCGAAGAAGTCTTTAAATTTTTCGCCGACGCGATGAATCTCGAAGAAATAACGCCGCCCGAATTAAATTTTAAAATCATCACCGCGCAGCCGATTGACATTAAAAAAGGAACATTGATTGATTATCAAATAAATTTGCACGGCATTCCGCTTAAATGGAAGACCGAAATCACCGAATGGAATCCGCCGCATTCGTTTGTTGACACCGCTCTGAAAAGCCCTTACAAACAATGGATTCACCGCCACACTTTTGAAGAAAACGAACGCGGCGAAACCGTTATGAAAGACATCGTGCGTTATCGCCTGCCGCTCGAACCGCTCGGCGATTTGGCGCATTGGTATGTGAAAAAGGAATTGAAATATATTTTCGATTACCGGTATAAGGTGATTGAAAAAATGTTCTCTCAAAAAAATAGTTCTTCGTGATTCGGATATTATTTGTTAAGCTGATTTTTCCGCTCAGGCGGACCCCGAAACATAAATTCAAGGAGGACAGAACAATGTCGAAGAAATTTAAATTAGAGGAAGAATACTCTTTTTGAAAAAACGAGCAAACGTCGCAAAGGCTATCCGTCCGAAACGCAAGTTAAACGCGGATTGAGAATCGTTCACGGCGACAAAGAATTAATTGAAAAACTCGGTCGAAACGATTTATGCCCGTGCAACTCAATGCGTAAATTTCAAAAACTGTTGCTTACGAAAAGGAAAGTTTGACGGCGCAGTGCGCGACCACTATTTTTAGATAACAAAAAACGAAGCGCGCTCAATTTCGAGCGTGCTTTTCTCATTTAAAACTCGATCCATTCGGTCGGTTCTCGATGATAGGAAATCGTAACTTTTGTTTCGACTTGAAACAGCGGCGCGCGCATTTTCAGAGCGGTCTGCGCCGTTAATCTGGCGAGATGCGGTTCGTTGGCGCGCTGCGAAAGATGCGCCAAAACGATTTCACGCGCCGCGCCGTCAAATTCGCCGGTCAGCCATTCGGCTAAATCTTCGTTGGAAATATGTCCGGTGCCGGATAAAATTCGCTGTTTTAAATCCCAGGTGTAAAGCGGGCAGGTTTTCAGCATAGATTGATCGTGATTCGATTCGATGATGATGCCGTCGCAGCTCCGCAGTTTGTCTTTTATCAGGGTCGTAAAACAGCCGAAATCCAAAACGGTCGCCAATTTTATGCCCGCGCTTTTTGCCACGAATCCGAAATTGTCCGCCGCGTCGTGCGGCACGGAAAACGGCTCGAAATCAATGTCGCCGATGCGAAAATCCTTGCTCGATTCGATTTCGACGACGCGATTTTTGACGACATCCGCGCGTTTCTGCGGTTCGTTGTTCGATTTGTTCGCCTTTTCTCTGAGGTATGCGTGTTTGGTTTCGCCGGAAATAAAAACCGGACAGTTGACCGTGTTCAAAAGAACGCGCAAACCGCCCGCGTGGTCGGAATGTTCGTGTGTAATGAGAATCGCGTCGAGCGTCGTATAATCAACGCCGACCAGCGCGAGCCGCCGCAGAGTTTCCTTCGCGCTCAAGCCGGCATCAACCAGAATTTTCGTTTTTTCCGTACAGATGACGACCGAATTGCCGGTCGAGCCGCTGCCCAAAACTGTGAATTTCATCTTCGTTAGTGGTAAACGGTAAGTGGTAAGTGAAATTATTTGATTATCATTTACCACTTACCGTTTACCGTTTACCGTTCTCATCAAATTTCGGGCGCAGAACGCCGCCGACCACGCGCGTTATTAAAAAATTCGGCGTGATTGTTGCGAAAATCGAGCCGATATAATTCGTCCAACCGGAGATAATCGTCGCTCTTCCGTTTCCGACCGCCGCCAAAGCTGTTTCGACGACGGCTTCGGGCGTTTGCATTCCCTTCATTTTCAATGCGTCGGCGTTCGCCGCCTCGAAAAAATTTGTTTCGGTCGGTCCCGGACACAGCGCGGTCACGACGATATTGTGCGGGCGATTTTCTTCGGCGATTGCTTCGCTGAACGAACGGACGAATGCCTTGGTCGCCGCGTAGGTCGCCATAAACGGAATCGGCTGAAACGAAGCGGTCGAAGCGACGTTAATAATTACACCGCTTTTTCTCGTCCGCATTTTTTCGAGATAAAGATGCGTCAGCGCGACCAGAGCGCGAATGTTCAAATCAATCATTCCCGTTTCCTTTTCAAAGTCGAGCCGCGCGAAATCGCCCATCGAACCGAAACCGGCGTTGTTGATCAGCCATTCGATTTCAAAATCGTGTTTTTCGGTTTCCGCAAAAAGTTTTTTCGCCGCGTCTTTTTCCGTCAAATCGAGCGCGACGTAATGCGCCGTGATTTGGTGTCTGAGCATCAGCTCGTCGCACAATTCGCGAAGTTTATTTTCCGAGCGCGCGACGAGAACGAGATTGTGTTTTTCCGCCGCCAATCGCCTGGCAAACGCTTCGCCGATGCCGCCGGACGCGCCTGTAATGAGTGTCGCTTTCATAAAATTATTTTTGCCGGCGGCGATTGTTCCGCTTTTATTCTGTCTAAACGGCGGCACCGGTCTGATGAAACGCGGATCGTTTCAATCAAATCTTTACCAACTGCCGGACGCGCCGTTGCCGGTGCGTTGCGGCAGTGGAACGTTCGGCATCACGTTGGCGACCATATGTCTGGTGAAAAAATTTCCTTTTCCTTCGACGTGAACGTCTCTGCCGGGATTTCTGCCCGGCGAGCTGCTGACGAATTCGCCGCTGCCGCCGATATAATTGGTAATCTGGTCGTTCGCCCCGAGCGAGCGCAGAGACAGCGCGCCGACGAGCGGTGCCGGATTGATTGTGCTGGCGGGAATACGCGTGTAAACGGACGAATAAGCCGCCAAACCGCCGCCGAGCGAGTGTCCCGTCAAATATAAATTCGGGTATTTCTTTTTGGTTTCCAACGTCAAACTTAACGCCTGTTGATATTGATGCGGCATACCGCCCGTCGCCTGATCCAAATCAACTATTCCGTCAAGAATCGAGTCGGTTCCGGCAAAAGCTAAAACCGTTACGTCTTTCGCGCCGTCGCGCGGCTGAATAATGATGGCTTTGAAACCCGAATACCAGGTCGCGGTCGAGTCCAAAACATTCCAAACTATTCGGTCGGGAAATGCGTATCTCTCGCCTTTAACCGCTTCGTATGCCAGATGGCAGGTTCCCTTCGTATCGGCAAAATTCAATGTCGGCATAAATTCTCCTTTTTATTTTCGTTTGTAATGGCGGCGCGGATTTCAAGCCCCCGATTTAAGTCGTTCGTAAAAGTATAATTTTTTGAGTGTAAAACGCCAAATTTTTATTCGGAATTATTTCTCCGCTCAAATGGATTTCGCGCGCCTCTCTGGAAAAAATCGAAAAAAATCGTTTTAATTTTGCGGACTGATTTTATAATTCTTCGCCGGTCAAAATGTCCTCGCCGCGTCGCGCGTAAACGAACGCGCCAATCGCCGCCGCGACTAAAATTAAAGTTCCCGTAAAGCGCAAAATTTTCGCAATCAGATAAGTTCTATCGAGCAGGTTAGTTTCGGTCAAAATATAATTCCAATCGTGAAAACCGCCTTCCGCGCCGGTCAAACCGCTGAGCAGCGGCAAACGCATTACTTGCGCGTCGTTGGCGTAAACGTAAACGTCGAGAAAATTATTGCCGACCCAGAACAAAACTATCGAAGCCGAAAAGAATTTGCGGTGATAAACGAAATAACCGAAAAATATGATTGGAATTAAAATCTGCAACAGCGAGCCGCCCAAAATGCCCATAAATTCGCCGAAGATGCGAAACAAAACGTGTCCGGCTTCGTGAATCGGCAGATTTATCAGATGCGTGAAATAGGCGTTTTCCGGGTCGAAAGCGCACCACAAAAAATAGACTGTAAAAACGGCGGCGATAATTAATTTCGGCGTGCTGCGCGTGGACGTCATTTATTAAATTTATCAAATTCTTCGCGCGAAATCGCGTAAAAAACGCATTCCGCACCGTGGTGTTCGGCGGTTTTTTCGAATTTCATTCCGAGCTTTTCCATAATCCGCCGCGAATTTACGTTTTCAGGATACGCGACGGCGACGATTCTTTCCAGATTTTTTTTGTGAAAGCCGAAATCGAGCCACGCTCGCGCGGTTTCCGTGCCGATGCCTCTGCCCCAGAATTCTTTGATCATTCCGTAACCGACTTCGATGTCGGAATTTTCGCCGAGCGGCATCAAACCGCTCCAACCGATCATTTCATTCGTCGGTTTCCAGATTATCGCGCACACGCCGAAGCCGTATTTTTCGTAGCAGCTGATATAAAAATCCATTCGTTTGGTAATCGCTTCGGTGTTTTGCAGACGCGTTCCGCCGAGATATTGATTGACTTCAAAAGCGGCGCGCATTTCGATCAAACGCGGCAAATCGGCGAGCGTAAATTTTCGATGATAAAGTCTCCCGGTTTCTATCATAAAAAATGCACGGCGAAATTTTGCCGTTTCAAATTTCGCTCTCGTTGTGTTTGTTGAATTGTTCGATGGTAATCGAATAATGAACCAGATTTTTGTCGTAAAAAATGCCGGTGTAATCAAACTGCATTCCGAGCTTTTCCATCACGCGGCGCGACGCGCGATTTTCGGGTTCGGCGACCGCCGCGATTTTTTCCGGGCGCAGCGTTTCAAAAGCGTATTGAAGCATTTTCCGTCCGCCTTCGACGGCGAAGCCTTCGCCCCAGAATTGTCTGGCAATCGCGTAGCCGACTTCGAGTTCGCCGGTTTCCTTTAATTGCCAGATTCCGCACCAGCCGACAAATGCGCCCGACCCTTTTTCGAGCATCGCGCAGAAACCGATTTTTTCCCGCTGCCAACGGCTCGAAACGAGCTTGATCCAATTTATTGATTCGGCGCGATTCTGCGGTTCGCGGATAAAGCGCATAACGTCCGCGTCGCGCCGCATCGCGTAAATTTCGTCAACGTCTTTTTCTTCAAACGGGCGCAGAACAAGCCTTTCGGTTTCAAACATAAAATCAATTATGAATTTCAAACCGGCGAAATTTTCTTTTTAAGAATTTCCGCCATTTTGAAATTTACAATTCGCCATTTTGACCAAATTTCGATTCGTCATTCGTAATTTGAAATTCGTAATTAAATTAAATGAACGAGCAAGCCGTCCTTTAATTTCGGCTCGAACCAGGTTGATTTCGGCGGCATA
Organism: uncultured Pyrinomonadaceae bacterium; assembly: GCA_964237235.1. Taxonomy (GTDB): domain Bacteria; phylum Acidobacteriota; class Blastocatellia; order Pyrinomonadales; family Pyrinomonadaceae. The sequence continues at coordinate 10,531 of CAXSGY010000009.1, read as the reverse complement.
ATTTCGTCGCGGTCGGCGACGGCGAAAAGATCTTCCATCGTCGTCGGGAACATCGAGAAAGCGATTTTATACTCGCCTTCGTCAACTAATTTTTCAAGCTCCGCCGTGCCGCGCGCGCCGCCGACAAAGGCGATGCGTTCGTCTGTGCGCGGGTCTCTGATATCGAGAATTGTAGTTAATAAATAATTTTGCAGAATGCTGACATCCAATCTTTCAATCGGGTCGAGCGCGCGGCAGCTATACAGATTAAAGCGCAGCCGGAACCATTTGCCGCCGAGATAAACGCAAAACTCGCCGCGCTCTTTCGGCGTTTTTTCAGCGGTTTCGGCGACGATAAAATTCGGCTGAACCTTTTGTAAAAATTCCGTTTCGGTCAAGCCGTTCAAATCCTTGACGACGCGGTTGTAAGCGAGAATTCGCAAATCTTCCGAAGGGAAAATTCCCGCCATCACAAAATTATATTCTTCCGCGCCGGTGTGATTCGGATTCGTTTCGCGCAGCTTCGTTCGCGCCAGATTCGCACTCTCGGCGCGGTGATGTCCGTCGGCGATATAAAGCGCGGGAACTTCCCGAAAAGCCTCGATTATTTCGTCGGTTTTCTCGACGCGCCAGATCGTATTGCGAACGCAGTTCGGGCAGGAAAAATCATACAGCGGCGCGTCTTTGACAGTTTCCGCAACGAGCGCGCGAATTTTTTCGGTGTTGCGGAAGGCGAGAAAAATCAAGCCGGTCTGCGCCCGCAGAGCGAGGATGTGTTCGGTGCGGTCGGCGACTTTAGCGGGGCGCGTTTTTTCGTGTTTCTTGATTAAACCGTTTTCGTATTCGTCCAGCGAACACGCCGCGACAATTCCGGTTTGCGCGTGTTCGCCGTCGGTCAAACGGTAAATATATATCGCCGGTTCGTCGTCTTGAATCAAAAGTTTTTCATCAATAAATGTTTGCAGATTATCACGCGCCTTGGCGAGAATTTGTTCTTTTGAAATTGTTTCATCCGCGCCGAATTCGCCTTCGGGACGCGTTACGCGCAAAAAGGAGTTTGAATTTTTCGCAATCGTTTCGCGCACCTCCGCTTCGTAAATCACGTCGTATGGAACGCAGGAAATTTTTTCCGCTTCACCGGCGATTGGTCGCAGGGCGCGAAAAGGTTTGATAATAGACATTATTTTTTAAGAGATTTTATCGAATGTATTTTCAAGATTTTTCGCGTCGGAATTTTCCGCACTTTCGCCGATTAAAAACTCAACTTTGCAATCCAAAATCCAAAATCCAAAATCTAAAATCGAGCTAGGGAATTCTGCCCTCATTGATTTTGTTGTCGAGTTCGTTGTTTTTTTCGTCAAAGCCCTTCATCATTTGGTTGGCGATGCCGGGTTTGTCAATTTTCCACGCGCCGTCTTCGCGGACGAACGGCACGGTGTTCCACGTCTCGAACGAATCCTTCATCTCAATCGTCGCTTTGTCGCCGTCAATTTTTTCGTTGCGAAATTCGACGGCGCGCTGATTTTCGTTAAATAAAGTTTCGCGTTTGACGATTTCGTCGAGCGCGACGTTTTGCGATTTGGCTTCCTGCCGCGCCATCTCTATCGAATCCTTCGATAGCAGAAATTTCATCGTCGCCGTGTCTTTTTGTTTGATGGCGTTCGTGTAGGCTTTCAGCGTTTCGAGCGGCGTGGACGGTTTATCCGCGCCCGCGCACGAAGTAAAAATTAGCGCGGCGGAAACGAAGATTATTACTTTGAAAAAAAGATGCATTTTTGAAAAAAAATTATTAAAATCGCTATACTAAAAAGCCAAGTATAACTAAAAACAAAGGGAGTTAAAAACTGATGACGAGAAAAAAACTGTCGGCGGAGGCGATTGCCGAACGCCTGAGCGGAATAAATACGTGGCTGAACGAAGACGAAAAAATCAAAAAGCGTTTCGTTTTCAAAAATTTTGCCGAAGCCTTAGAATTTGTCAATCAAGTCGGCGCAGTCGCCGAAAAATCAGATCATCATCCGGACATCACATTCGGTTGGGGTTACGCCGAATTTTCGCTGACGACGCACGACGCGGGTGGTTTGACCGGCAGAGATTTTGATTTGGCGGAAAAAATTGACGCTATTCGGCAGTAGTAATCGGCATTTAACAACTTTTGCCGCTTTGCGTTAGTTGGATTTTTTTATTTGTTCGGGTTTATCGTTGAAGGTTTTCTCAATATCTTCAATCCTCTCGCCATCGCCGATTTTCCAAATGCCGTCTTCGATTATCAGAAGAGTCGGAATCCAGATACCGCTGTTTGGATTACTGATCTCCATCGTGGCGCGGTCGCCGACAATTTTTTCATTGCGAATTTCAAGAGCCTGTTGATCGGCGGGAATCAGCGAATTTTGATGTCGTATCATTTCCTCAAAGCTGATTCCCTGCTCTTTCGTTATTTTTTCAATCAGTGCGAGCGTTTTTTTAGACGAAAGTTTTTTTATTTCGGCGATGTCGCCTTTTCCATTTGCCTCAAAATATCTGCGATAAGTTTCGGACGGTGAAATTTTCGGTTGGCTGTCCGGTAAACTTTTGATCTGTGCATCATTTTTTTGCAAAGGAGTCGAATTTACCTGGTTTGTCGGAGATATTTCACCGACCGATTTTTCCTGCCCGCAGGCGGCAAAAACTAATGACAAAAACAAAATTGTGTAAATTATAAGTGTTTTCATAAGGAATTGAATTCTCAAAGCACATCAATCGCCGCCGTCCGAATGAAAAGCTCCTAAAATTTCAGGGGCTTTTCATAAAACTTATACCAGGCTGCACAAAATTATGAGAAAAAACAGCCGCGGATGAAAGCATAAGCCGCGGATCAATCAGATAAATCAGCGTTCATCTGCGGCGATAATAACCTGATTTATTCAGGCAAACCTGTTGTTAGATTTAAAGTCTCAAATCCCGTCCACAATCGCGTTGAGCGTCGCCGAAGGTCGCATCGCCGCATAAGTTTTTTCGGAATTCGGCTGATAATAGCCGCCGACATCCTGCGGTTTTCCCTGCGCTTCGATCAACTCTTCATTGATTTTCGCTTCGTTTTCCTCCAATGCTTTGGCGACGGAAGCAAATTTTGCCGCGATTTCGGAATCCGTCGTTTGATTTGCCAACGCTTCCGCCCAGTACATCGCCAGATAGAAATGCGAACCGCGATTATCGATCTGCCCGACTTTTCGCGCCGGAGATTTGTCGGTCGCCAAAAATTTCGCGTTCGCTTCGTCCAGCGCGTCCGCCAAAATACGCGCTTTTTGATTGTTTTGCGTGTTTGCCAGATGTTCCAGACTCGCCTGTAACGCTAAAAATTCTCCGAGCGAATCCCATCGCAAATAGCCTTCTTTTGTAAATTGTTCGACGTGTTTCGGCGCGCTTCCGCCGGCTCCGGTTTCAAACAAACCGCCGCCGTTCATCAGCGGAACAATCGAAAGCATTTTCGCCGAAGTGCCGAGTTCCAGAATCGGGAACATATCCGTCAGATAATCGCGCAAAACATTGCCCGAAACTGAAATCGTGTCTTTACCTTCTCTCGCGCGTTTTAAGGTTTCAGTCATCGCGTCTTTGACATTCATAATTCTGATGTCGAGATTGGTTAAATCATAATTTTGCAGATATTTTTCTACTTTTTTGATGATTTGAGCATCGTGCGCCCGGTCTTTATCGAGCCAGAAAATGGCGGGTGTGCCGGAAAGTTTCGCGCGGTTGACCGCCAATTTCACCCAATCTTGAACGGGAGCGTCCTTGGTCTGGCACATTCTGAAAATATCGGCGTTTTCAACTTTTTGTTCGAGCAAAACCTTGCCGTTTTCGTCTTCGACTTTGATCGTTCCCGCGCCTGAGATTTGGAAAGTCTTGTCGTGCGAACCGTATTCTTCGGCTTTTTGCGCCATCAAACCGACGTTCGGAACCGAGCCGAAAGTGCGCGGGTCAATCGCGCCGCTGCGCTTCATATCCTCGATAATCGCCGCGTAAAAACCGGCGTAAGTTCGGTCAGGAATGATGCAAACGGTGTCTTCTTCGGTGCCTTCGGTGTTCCACATTTTCCCGCCGCCGCGCACGAGTGCCGCCATCGAAGCATCGACAATTACGTCTGAAGAAACGTGGAAATTGGTGATTCCTTTGTCCGAATTGACCATTGCCAGTTTCGCCGAGTTTTCGATTGCCTTCGCAATGTCCGCCTTTATTTCCGCTTCCTGCGGATGTCCGGCGATTTTTTCGTCGAGCGTCGCCAAACCGAAATTCGGATTGATGTCCAGTTCCTTAAAAGCGTCCGCGTATTTTTCAAAAACGTCCTTGAAATATGTTTCGACAATCGCCCCGAAAATAATCGGGTCGGAAATTTTCATCATCGTCGCTTTCAAATGCGCGGAAAGCAGGACGTTTTTTTCTTTGGCTTCCTCAATCGCGTTTTCGACAAAAGATTTCAAAGCATTCAAATTCATCACCGAAGAATCGATGATTTCGCCCGCTTTTAACGCGGCGTAATCTTTCAAAACTTTTTCGGAATCATCATTTCCATAAAAAACGATTCTGAATTTTCCATCCGTTTCCAAGGTCGCCGAATTTTCCGTTCCGTAAAAATCTCCCGCCTTCATATGCGCGACGGACGTTTGAGAATCCGCCTTCCAAACGCCCATTCGATGCGGATTCGCCTTCGCGTAATTTTTCACTGCTTTCGGAGCGCGCCGGTCGGAATTTCCTTCTCTCAAAACAGGATTGACCGCGCTTCCCAAAACCTTCGCGTATTTTTTGTTGACGGCTTTCTCTTCATCTGTTTTCGGCTCGCTCGGATAATTCGGCACCGCAAAACCCTGTCTTTGAAGCTCGGCAATCGCTTCTTCCAACTGCGGAACGGAAGCTGAAATGTTCGGCAATTTGATAATATTGGCTTCCGGTTTCGTCGCCAATTCACCTAATTCTTTAAGCGCGTCGGGAATTTTTTGGTCGTCTTTTAAGTATTCAGGAAAGTTGGCTAAAATTCTTCCCGCCAGAGAAATATCGGGAACTTCGATTTCAACGTTTGCGGATTTTGTAAAAGCCTTGACGATTGGCAAAAAAGAATGCGTCGCCAGCAGCGGTGCTTCATCGGTTAAAGTGTAGTAGATTTTTGACATTTTATTGCTTATTTTAATTTCAAATTTTTATATCTCTTGAATTAGTTTTAAAAACCAAAAATAGTTTGTGATTAAAACAACAGTCAGCTAAAGACAATACGGTAATTAATGATTATTCTAGTCAACTTTGAGACAAAACGTAAATTGACAATTCCCGCTTTATTATTCAATTCCCAAAACATTTAGGTATCACATAATCGAACCATCAGAATTGACATCTAAGATTATATCCTCGACTGAAACTAATTTGATTTGTTTGAGCCTAATCGCTCACTCTAAACGATTAGAGCCGAAGCAGTCAAAATGATTTTTCTGTTAAAATTTAATTTTCGAAATGATAAAAAGTCCTCTCAGATATCCGGGCGGAAAAAGCAGAGCGGTAGAGTTGATCGCGTCGCTGATTCCCGAATTTGACGAATATAGAGAACCGTTTCTGGGCGGCGGTTCGGTTTTTGTTTATGCGAAACAACGATTTCCGACGAAAAAGTTTCGGGTGAATGATCTTTATTTCGAGCTGTATAAGTTTTGGGAAATGGCGCAGAAAGATGTCGGCGCGCTCGTCAAAAAAATTTATGAATGGCGAAATCAATTTCCGGTCGGAAAGGAACTGCACAAATTTTTGAATGAAAATCTTGAAAATTTCAACGATTTGGAAAGAGCGGCGGCGTTTTTCATCTACAACCGCATTACGTTTTCGGGAACGAGTCTGAGCGGCGGTTTCAGCCAAGCCGCGTTTGAAGGAAGATTTACCGAAAGCAGTATTCGGCGGCTCGATGAATTTGCCAAAATTATCAGTGGGGCGGCGATTACGAATCTCGACTACGCGGAATTGGTGAGGCGCGAAGGCGCGAATGTTTTTATTTATCTCGATCCGCCTTATTATTCGGCGACAAAATCCGCGCTTTACGGGAAAAACGGCAATCTGCATAAAGCGTTCGACCACGAAAAATTTGCCGCGACGATGAAAAACTGCGAGCATAAATGGCTGATTACTTACGACAACAGCGATTATGTCAGAGATTTATTTTCCTTCGCTAAAATCACGCCCTGGGAATTGATTTACGGGATGAGAAACGTCGCGGAAAATTCAAATCAAAAGGGTAAGGAAATTTTTATTTCAAATTATTCGCAATGAATCACGTTACCGTTACTATCGCTTTTTATCTTTCGCTGCTAATCATTTTGCCGGTCGGTTTAATTTTGATGATTTTATGGATGCGGAAAATTTTGAAGCCTCTGACGAAAAGCATCGAAAAATCGGGCTGGTTCGATTTGCAGATGATTTCGTTCAAAACTTTGATTTTTATGTTTCCGGGAATTATTGCGTTTATTGCTTTTTCGATTCCCGTGATTATTTTAATTTTTTACTTAAACAGGAAACCTTCTGCAAACAAATGATTGAGGTAAATAAATTAACCGAGACGAATGCCGATCTCGAGAAAAAATGCGGAAGTTTGAACATTAACGAACTGCTCGAAAACAACAGGATGAAAAAATGAACGAGCGATTTGATATTAAAGGCAGAACGCCACACACGATTTTCGGCGTTCCGCCAATGCGAAACCGCATTTTTCAAGGTTTCGAAGTTTGAATAAACGAACTCTCGGAAATTTTCCAATATTTGACAAAGTATCTGATTTAGAACTATTCTAATTCAAAATCCGGGTAGTAAAAAAATGAAAAAAATTGAAGATTTAGGATTAACGAAACAGCGTCAGACGGTTTTGCGGGCGGTTCGTGAATCGGAGAAACATCTGACGGCGAACGAGGTTTTCGAGGCTGCCCGCCAACTTCTGCCGGGCATCTCGTTCGCCACCGTTTACAATTCTTTAAATTATCTGAAAAAAGAAGGATTGATCGGCGAAATCAGATTCGGCACGGACGCGAATCTTTACGACCGGAAATTGACCAGACACGACCACGCGATTTGTAACAACTGCGGAATGCTGGTTGATTTGGAATTGTCTATTCCGCGCAAACTGGTCGAAGAGGCGGCTAACCGCTCGAAATTTAAACCCGAAACAGTCGAGCTGACGCTGCGCGGTTTGTGTCCCGATTGCAGCGAATAAGATTTGACGGCGCGGAAAATCGGAGGCAAAACAACGTCCTAAACGCGTTTTGAAAAATTTTAATTGAATCGGAATTAACGGTGAATAAACTTCGCCCGATTCGTTCCGAAAAATCTAAAAACCGAAAAAATAAAAATAAAAAAATGGCAAATAATACAGACAATCATAAAGCATGGGAAACGAACGATTCGAGTCGGGAAAGCGGAGAGCCGGGCGGCACCGAGCATTTGAAGGACGGCGAAAATCATAAGGTTTGGGAAACCAACGATTCGACCCGCTGCCCGTTTACGGGCGGCGCGGTCAATTTCACCACCTCGACCCGCCGTTCAAACAACGATTGGTGGCCCAATATGCTGGACTTGAAAATCCTTCGCCAGCATTCTGCGCTGTCCGATCCGATGGACGAGAATTTTGACTACGCGGAAGAATTCAAGTCTTTGGATTTAGAAGCGGTTAAGAAGGATATTTTTGAATTGATGACCGCTTCGCAGGCGTGGTGGCCGGCTGATTACGGACATTATGGTCCGCTGTTTATTCGGATGGCGTGGCACAGCGCGGGAACTTACCGCGTGCAGGACGGACGCGGCGGCGCGGGCGCGGGCGATCAGCGTTTTGCGCCGCTCAACAGCTGGCCCGATAATGCCAATCTCGACAAAGCGCGTCTTTTGCTCTGGCCCGTTAAAAAGAAATACGGCAGGAAACTTTCGTGGGCTGATTTGCTGGTTTTGACCGGCAACTGCGCGCTCGAATCAATGGGTTTTAAAACCTTCGGTTTCGGCGGCGGGCGTGAAGATACGTGGGAGCCGGACGAAGCGATTTACTGGGGTGCGGAAGGCGAATGGCTCGGCGACGAACGCCATTCGGAAAATATGGAGCTGGAAAATCCGCTCGCCGCCGATCATATGGGTTTGATTTACGTCAACCCGGAAGGTCCGAACGGCAATCCCGATCCAATCGGTTCGGCGCAGCTGATTCGCCAGACGTTCGGGCGAATGGCAATGAACGACGAAGAAACCGTCGCGCTGATCGCGGGCGGACACACGTTCGGCAAAACTCACGGCGCGGCTGACCCGCAAAAATATATCGGTCACGAACCGGCGGGCGCGAGTATTGTCGAGCAGTCAACGGGTTGGAAAAATACGTTCGGCAAAGGACATTCCGGCGACACGATCACGAGCGGCATCGAAGGCGCGTGGACGAAAACTCCGGCGCAGTGGAGTCACGATTATTTTGAATTTTTATTCGGCTACGAATGGGAAATCACGAAAAGTCCGGCGGGCGCGTATCAGTGGAAACCGAAGGGCGACGCGGGCGCGGGGCTGATTCCCGACGCGCACGATCCCGAAAAAACTCACCAGCCGTTTATGCTGACGACCGACCTCGCGCTGCGTATGGATCCCGATTACGAAAAAGTTTCGCGCCGTTTTCTGGAAAACCCGGAAGAATTCGCCGACGCTTTCGCCCGCGCCTGGTATAAATTGACGCACCGCGATATGGGACCGAAAACGCGCTATCTCGGAGCCGAAGTGCCGGAAGAAACTTTGATCTGGCAAGACCCGATTCCCGAAGTAGATCACGAACCGGTTAATGAACAGGACATCGCCGGTTTAAAGGGCAAAATTCTCGATTCGGGCTTGAGCGTTTCCGAACTGGTTTCGACCGCGTGGGCATCGGCTTCGACCTTTCGCGGCTCGGACAAACGCGGCGGCGCGAACGGTGCGCGAATTCGTCTCTCGCCGCAGAAATTTTGGGCGGCGAATAATCCGGAGCGACTGCAAAAAGTTCTCGACGGTTTAGAAAACATTCAGAAGGAATTTAACGATGGCGGCGGAAATAAGCAGGTTTCACTAGCCGATTTAATCGTTCTCGGCGGCTGCGCAGCGATTGAAAAAGCGGCGAAGGACGGCGGACACGACGTGTCGGTTCCGTTCGCGCCGGGACGCGCCGACGCTTCGCAGGAACAAACCGACGTTCCTATCTTCAGACATCTCGAACCGCTGGCGGACGGCTTCCGCAATTTCAGAAAGCCGCATCACAAAACTCCGGCGGAAGAAATGCTCGTTGACAAAGCGCAGCTTTTGACGCTGACTCCGCCGGAAATGACGGTTCTGGTCGGCGGAATGCGCGTTCTCGACACGAATTTCGACGGCTCGCAGCACGGTGTTTTTACCGAGAAACCCGAAACTTTGACTAACGATTTCTTCGTCAATCTGCTTGATTTGGGAACGACCTGGAAAGCTGTCGCGGAAGACGAAAACGAATTTGAAGGGAGCGACCGCGCAAGCGGGACGCGCAAATGGACGGCGACCCGCGTTGATCTGATCTTCGGTTCAAACTCGGAACTCCGCGCGCTCGCCGAAGTTTACGGCTGCGACGATGCAAAGGAAAAATTCATTCACGATTTCGTCGCGGCTTGGAATAAGGTAATGAATCTCGACCGTTTCGATTTGAAGTAATTTCAGCGCAGGACTTTGCGGAAAGACTGAAATCTCCCAAGCGTTGCTCGTAATCGAAAAGCCGGCGATCAAGGAAAAAAGAACGAAGTTCAGGCTTCGGTCTTTTTTTGAAATTACTTTGATGCTTTAACCTTTTCATCCAAACAATTGACGATGCGTTATTGGCGCGGATTGGTCAAATAGAAACGGAAAATCGTCGTTGTTTCACATAAAAACAACGACGATTTTTTTGTCCAAAGCGTTTTCAATTCACTTCAAAAGAATTACATCATCGGTCGCTTGAGAATTTCAGCCAACGCCTGTAAGCGCGTTGAGTCCGCCGCGCTTTTAGCTGAACCGGCAGTTTTTTCCAGCGACGGCGCGAGGTTTTTTAGTTTACCGGTGTCTTTCCCTTTCAAGTTCGCGCTCTCGGCTTTTTGAATTGCCTGCCGCAGTTCGCTAATTTTGTCGGACGACAAAGCCTGCGCGCGTTCGAGTTGATCAATGTATGCTTTGGCAACGATTAACTTCGACGACCAAACGATTTTCTCCTGATTCTGGACGTTCAGTTCGGCGAATTGAACCGTCTTCGCCGCGTCAATTTCGTTTTGCGTCAGAAACTTGCTCGGGGTCAGCTCAAAAACATCCAGCCCGCGCGAGATTTCCGAGCCGTAAATGTTGCCGTTATACCAGTAAGCCGACCAATCGCCGCCGAGGATCAGCGTTTTCGGGTCAATCGGTCCGCGGTCGAAGTAGGCGATTTCCAAAGGATTTTTGGCATCGGTGAAATCCATCACCGAGATGCCGCCCTGATACCACGATTGAACTTCGATGTCGCGCCCTGGAACCGGAACGAGCGAGCCGTTGTGCGCGACGCAGTTTTCGGTGTCGCCCTGCGCGGCGG
>CAXSGY010000008.1:0-191103 GCA_964237235.1 uncultured Pyrinomonadaceae bacterium | reverse complement strand
TGAAACAGTGTATCACAACAATTTTTTTGTTGCAAGCGTGAAACGAAGTGTTGCAAATAAATTTTTCCTGTGATAAATTTTTGTTGATGGGACGGGCGCAGAGCTTTTCGAGCCTGCAATTTTGATTTGAGAATGGAGAAAAATTTATGGCTTACAAAAACGAAAGTCTGATTAATACGGGCGAACTCGGACGCGCAATTAAACGCCGTCGAGAGGAATTATCAATGAGTTTGCGCGACGTGGCGGATACGACCCAAGTTTCGGCTTCGACGCTTTCGCGCATTGAAAACGGCACGGGCAAGCCGGATGCCGACAATATCGCCAGATTGACAAGCTGGCTCGATATGCCGGTTGACCGCGTGATGAAAAAACAGGGCAACACGGAAAACGTCGAAGCGGTCGTTTATTATCCGCACGAGGCAATGCCGGAAATCGTCGAAGCGCACTTGCGCGCCGACAAAAACCTGACACCGGAAACGGCGAAGGCTTTGTCCGAGCTTTTCCGCGTCGCTTATACGCAGTTCAGCAAACCGGGCGAGAAATAAACGTCTAGCAGAATTGAGAACGCGGTAATTCTCAAAAATATAGCTAAAGAAAAGGTAGAATTTATGAAAACAATATCGCGCCGCGAGCGCGTGCAAACTGAATACGCAGTCGAACGAAATTTTGCCGTTGATACCTCGTTTGTTTTGTTTTTTCTGGCGGTCGAATGCGGAAGAACGTTTTTTTCGTTGAGTCTCGATAATATTTTTATGCTGCTGACGCTTCTGGCGGTGGCGGTGTTTCCGTATTTTCTGGCTTCCGACGAAAAACCGAGTCTCGCCAACTGGCTGCTCGGCAGAAGTTTGATCGTCGTTCTGGCGATTTTGCTCGGCGCGATTTTCAAACAATCGCTCGGCGTTGTGCTGCCCGAAGCGTTTCGATTTTTACCGATGACTTTGTTGATCGTGACGGCGATGTTCTGCTGTTATGTTCAATTTTACGATTTCTTAAAACTCCGTTTGGCAAAATAGGCAAAAGGCGAATTCGGAGAATAAAAGAGGCGGCGCGGGTTACGGGAATAACCTTCGCCGTCTTTTTTTGCCTTTGCCTGATGCGTCTTGATTTTCCGCCGTCATCTCATCAAGAATTATCGCTTCCTGCAAAATTTTCAACGTTCTTTTCGAATATAAATCTTTGAGAGAACGAATTTCGAGATAGCGGATTTGTTTTAATCGTTCATTCGCGCCGAGCAGAACGCCGGAAATTTGTGAAAGTTTCCAACCATACGGAAAGCCGAGCGTAATGTGATCTTTGTGCCGGTTCAAGTAACAAAAGTTTCGATGCAGCCGGTAGAAGGGAATTTTCCACTTGATCGCGCAGGTTGCAAAAGGCGGCAGAGCTTCCTGCAAATAATGATGCGCCGCCGTGAGAAGCGCGCGGACTTCGGGCGCGTTTGTTTGTTCGATGTACTCCAAAACGCTCACCGACATTTTCGGATATTTTGAAATCTCTTTCACGCCGCAACCGGCGACAACGCCGCGTGAATTGCTTGAACTTCGCGGTAAAGTTCCAAATATTGCTTCGGCGTTAAAGCCTGCGCTCCGTCGCAGAGAGCTTGTTCGGGATTCGAATGTACTTCGATAATCAAACCGTCCGCGCCGACCGCGACACCGGCGCGCGCCATCGGATTGACCATATAATTTCTGCCTGTGCCGTGCGAAGGATCAACGATAACCGGCAGATGCGAAACGTTTTGAATCGCCGGAACGATTGATAAATCCAGAGTATTGCGGGCGTGCGCGGCGAACGTGCGTATGCCGCGCTCGCACAAAATCACGTCGTAATTTCCTTCCGCCATAATGTATTCGGCGGCGAGCAGTAATTCATCGAGCGTCGCCGATAAACCGCGTTTCAGCAAAACAGGCTTGCGCGTTTTGCCGACATATTTGAGAAGCGAAAAATTTTGCATATTGCGCGCGCCGATTTGAATGCAGTCGCCGTATTTTTCGACCAGATCAACGCCGCGCTCGTCCATCGCTTCGGTCACGATACTCAAACCGAACTGGTCGCGCACCTGCGCCAAAATCTGCAAGCCTTCTTCGCCTTTGCCCTGAAAGGCATACGGCGAAGTTCTGGGTTTGAACGCGCCGCCGCGAAAAAATTTCGCGCCGCTCGCCGCGACCGCTTCGGCGACCGAAAAAACCTGATCGAACGATTCAATCGCACAGGGTCCGGCGATCATCGCCAATTCGTCGCCGCCGATTTCCGCCGTGCCGACTTTGATAATTGATTTTTCGGGACGCAAATCTTTGGAAATCAATTTATAAGGTTTTGTCACGCGAATTGCGTCCGCCACGCCTTTTAAGTTTTCAAAATGCGTCGGGTCAACCGACCCGTCGTTGCCCGTAATGCCAATCGCCGTGCGGTTCGCGCCGGGCAATGTGTGCGGCTTAAAGCCAAGTTTTTCAATCGTTTCGATGACGCGCTCGATGTCCGTTTCAATCGCGTCGGGTTTCATTACAATTAACATAAATTTTTAACTTTAATTCTTATCCGATTGGAGCGCAAGCATCCTGCCTGCAATAAACATCGCTTTTCGATGCGAAAAAAGCCTTTACCTTTTATTCAACTTTATTTGCCGCGCCGCTTTTATTCGCGCTGACGCGCTCGATACAGGCAAGAATATTTGCGCTCCCATCAACCAATTTTCGGCAATAAATTCTCGACAAACTTTCTAATCTCTGCGACTAAATTCGTCGAATCATTCGACCGTCCGATTTCCGCGACAATCGCCGAACCGACGACCGCCGCGTCCGCGTATTTCCAAGTTTCTAAAATCTGCGCCTGGTTTGAAATGCCGAAACCGACGGCAATCGGCAGAGCGGTAAATTTTCTCAAACGATTTACTAAATTTTCCGCGTCCGAACTCGTTTCATTCCGTGCGCCCGTCACGCCCGCACGGGAAACGGCGTACACAAAACCGCTCGCTTTGGCGCAAATTTTTTCGAGCCTTTCATCGCTCGAAGTCGGCGCGGCGAGCATTATCAAAGCCAATTCTTTTTCCGCTAAAATTTGCCGAAATTCTTCGGCTTCTTCCGGCACTAAATCGGTAATCAAAACGCCGTCAACGCCCGCGCCTCCGGCTTTCACGGCGAAATTTTCCAAACCGAACTGCAAAATCGGATTGAAATAGCTGAACAGAATAATCGGCACGTCGCATTTTTCGGCGCGAACATCGGCGACGATACGCAAAATATCTTTCACCGAAATTTCGTTTCGCAAAGCGCGTTCGGCGGCTGCCTGAATCGTCGCGCCGTCGGCGACCGGATCGCTGAACGGAACGCCGAGTTCGATGACGCTCGCGCCTTGATGCGCCAACTCCAAAATCAAATTTTTTGTCGTTTCTAAATTCGGATCGCCCGCCACTATAAACGGTATAAATCCGCCGCGCTTTGCGGATTTTAAGTCAACAAATTTTTTAATTATGCGGTTTTTCATTTTTTTTGAAACACCTGAACAACACAGAAAAAAACTAATATTTTCTATGTTTCTATATATTTAGATTGCTTTCCGCCAACATTTCCTGCACCTGATTGACATCTTTGTCGCCGCGCCCGGAAAGATTACAAATAATCGTTTGATTCGCCGACATTTCCGGCGCGATTTTCAAAACGTGTGCGACGGCGTGCGACGATTCGAGCGCGGGAATTATTCCTTCAGTCTGCGATAAAATTTGAAATGCCTGCAATGCTTCCGCGTCCGTCGCATAAACGTATTCGGCGCGTTTGAGCGAATGCAGAAACGCATGTTCGGGTCCGATTGAAGCGTAGTCCAATCCGGCGGAAATCGAATGCGTCGCGGCGATTTGCCCGTTTTCGTTCTGCAAAAGATAGCTTTTCGTGCCTTGCAGCACGCCGATTTTACTCCCGATAAATCGTGCCGCGTGTTCGCCCAATTTCTTGCTTTTGCCGCCCGCTTCAACGCCGATCATTCGCACTGATTCATCGTTCAAAAACGGATGAAACAAACCGATAGAATTTGAACCGCCGCCGACACAGGCGATTAAAGCCGTCGGTAAATCGCCAGTTTGTTCAAGAATTTGCTCACGCGATTCTTTGCCAATCACCGATTGAAAATCGCGCACCATCAGCGGATACGGATGCGGACCTAACGCCGAACCGAGCAAATAATAAGTTTCATCAACATTCGTCACCCAATCACGCAAAGCCTCGTTAATCGCGTCCTTCAAAGTCTTCGCGCCCGCATCAACGCCGCGCACTTCCGCGCCCAAAAGCTGCATCCGAAAAACATTCAACGCCTGCCGCCGCATATCTTCGGTTCCCATATAAACAACGCAATCCAAGCCGAACAGAGCGCACACGGTCGCCGTCGCCACGCCGTGCTGCCCCGCGCCGGTTTCGGCGATAATGCGGCGTTTGCCCATTCGCCGGGCAAGCAAAATCTGTCCAATCGCGTTGTTAATTTTATGCGAGCCGGTATGCGACAAATCTTCGCGCTTCAAATAAATCTGCGCGCCGCCTAAATTTTCCGTCAATCTTTTCGCGTGAAAAAGCGGAGTCGGACGACCGGAAAAATTCTTCAAAAGCTGCAAAAATTCCGCTTGAAAATCCGCGTCGTCGCGCACGGCAAAATATGCGTCCGTCAATTCCTCCAGCGGAGACATCAGCGTTTCGGGAACAAACCGCCCGCCGAATTCGCCCCAGTAACCTAATTCGTTTGGTTGAAAATTATTCATTATTTATGAAACTTTAAACTCTTCATCGAGCCGTTCTTTCAGAAACATTTTTATCAGCGATTGATAAGGCACATCGCGTTTGTTGGCAGCAAGCCGAATTTTCTCCAGCATCGCTTCGGAAATTCGCAGCGAAATCGTCCGCGTCGTCGGTTTCAGATTCGGCAAAACCTGCGTTTCGGCTGATTCCCAATCAACGTATTCGGTGGAATTTTCCTTCGCCCAAAATTCGCGCTCTTCCGTTTCGCTATTAAAGTTCGGAATCTCTTTTAATTTCTTCGGCATATTTTCTCGTTTCACTTTTCGTCATATCGCGGGCTGAAATTACCCGAATCAAGTTGTTTCGCACGGAAAACGCGATAAAAAGCCAACGATTAGCATCAGTTCGTCCGAGCGCGAAAAATCTGGTTTCGGCTTTTGAATGCTTTTTGTCAGATGCAATTATCAGCGGCAAATTAAAAAACACATCTTCACATTCGCCGTCCGTAACCTGATGAAGATGCCGATTTTTATTTGAATTGCCGTCATCCCATTCAAAACCCTCGCAATTTTCAAGAACTGATTTCATCGCAAATTGTATAGTATGAAAATATACATTTGAAGTAAAGATTTTCTACATTTCCGAGGATTTTATTCGTTGCTTAAATCTTCTTTTTCCAACTTAAATTCTTCCAAAAGCGCGAAAAAAAGGTCAAAGGCTTTTTCTTCGTCGCCGTCAACTTTCTTTAAGATAAAGCTGTCCCAACTGTGTCCGCCTAATAATTCATCAAAATAACTTTCCAAAAATGCTCGAAAATCATATTTTCTTTCGGGATATTCAAATGAAGCAAAATTCTTCCAATCAAACTGTTTATTTAAAATTTCCGAACCCATTTTAATTCCTTGCAAATACACACTAAGATAAGAAAGTGAATACTTTCCCAAATACAAAGCCGGACAAGGCTGAATGGCATCTAACAAATCGTAAATATGTTTAATTTGAAATCCATTTTTTCTTTTGCTTTCAATTTTGGCGCGTTTAATAAAATTAATTAATTGGATTTTATTTTTTTTACCTTTTGAATTCTCCACGCCGCTGCAAACATCAATTCCGAAAGGATGCAAGTGATGAAAAACCTTTCTCACATTCGAGTTTGAAAGTCCGCCCGCCAGATACATTTTCGGAAAAATCTCCTGTACTCGTTTCGCAACTTTCCAGTCGAAAGTTTCGCCCGTTCCGCCGTATTCTTGCGGGTTATAAGCGTCGAGCAAAATCGCGTCAAATTCATATTGCAAAACGTCTTCCGGCTTGAATTCGGGCAAAACGCGGAAGGCTTTGATGATTTCGAGATTGGTTTTTGACTTTAATTCACGCGCAAATTCAGGCGTTTCTTCGCCGTGCAGTTGCAACGCGTCGAGTTTGGCAACCGAAGCAATTTCGATGATTTTCTCTAAACTTTCATTGACGAAAACGCCGACTTTCAAAACTTTTTCGGGAATCTGTTCGATAATCTCACGCGCTTTTTCGGGCGCGATGTAACGCGGACTTTTCGAGTAAAAATTAAAGCCGAGCGCGTCCGCGCCGAATTTCGCCGACAGAAGCGCGTCTTCTAAATTTGTAATGCCGCAAATTTTAATTCTGGTCATTTTTTTGAAACACATAGAAACATAGAAATCATAAAGAAAAAATCTATGTTTCCTATGTTTCTATGTGTTTAAATTTCTTAGTTCTTCCGCCGGATTTTCGCTAAGCATCAATGTTTCGCCGATCAAAAATCCCGCAAATCCCAAACTTCGCAGTTCTAAAATTTCTTCTTTCGTCGAAATTCCGCTTTCCGTAATCATCAGCGAATCCGAAGGCGCGTGTTTTATCAGTTCGCGCGAAACGTCCAGAGATACTTTGAACGAATGCAAATCGCGGTTGTTGATGCCGATAATTTTTGCCTTCATTTTTTTCACTCGTTCCAACTCTTCAAATGTATGAACTTCGACGAGCGCGTCGAGTCCTAACTCCTGTTCGGCTAATTTATGCAGCCGCGCTAAATTTTCATCGTCGAGCATCGCCGCAATTAATAAAATCGCGTCCGCGCCGGCTTCGGCGGCTTCATAAATTTGAAATTCGTCAAATATAAAATCCTTTCGCAAAATCGGCAAATCAACGGCGTTGCGAGCCGTTCGCAAATCTTTCAGTGAACCCTGAAATTTGTCTTCTTCGGTTAAAACCGAAATCGCGCACGCGCCGCCGGTTTCGTAATTTCTTGAAAGTTCGGCAACGTCAATTTTATCATTGATCACACCTTTCGACGGCGAAGCGCGCTTGATTTCGGCGATGATATTTATTTCATCGCGCTCTAATTTTTCACGCAGACGATGGTTTCGCGCCGCGTTTCGTTGGGCAATCGCGCCCGCCTTCAATTCGTCGAAATCGCGCGTCGCTTTGCCGATGGCGAGCCGATTTTTTTTTAATTCGATAATTTCACTCAAGAGCATTTTTTATTTCAGCCGCAGATGAACGAAGCCGGATGCCGATTTATTTTAATTTCCGCATAAACATTTATCTTATCCGTGTTCATCCGTGGTTAATTTCCTCACGTGTGTTTCTTCAAAGTTTCCAATTTTTCCAAAGCCTTCCCGCTTCGCAAACTCGTTTCGGCGATTAAAAACGCGTGTCGTAGATTTTCGGCTTTTCCCGCAATATAAATCGCCGCCGCCGCGTTTATCAAAACTATATTTCGGGCGTTTTCATCGCTCGATTTATTTTGCAAAACGTCGGCGATGATTTTCGCGCTCGCCGCTGCCGCGCATTTCGGAAAATCAAGAGCGACGGTTTTTATTCCGAAATCTTCGGGCGAAATTTCAAAACGATTAATTTGACCGTCGGCGATTTCGGCGACGAATGTTTTGCCGTTCAACGTGATTTCGTCCAAACCGTCCGCGCCGTGAACGAGCCAGGATTTTTTCGTTCCCAAACGCGCCAAAACTTCGGCGGTTTTCAGCAACAAATCCTCGCGGTAAACGCCGATGATTTGATGCGGCGCGTTCGCCGGATTGCAAAGCGGTCCGAGCCGGTTAAAAATCGTCGGCGTTCCCAATTCGCGCCGAACCTTGCCGAGAATCGGCGAAAGCGCGTGAAACTTGGGAGCGAACATAAAACAAATGCCGATTTCATTCAAACATTGTTCGGCTTTTTCCGCTTCGACCGCCGGATTGACTCCGAGTTCCGAAAGCACGTCCGCACTGCCGCACTGACTTGTCGCGGCGCGGTTGCCGTGTTTGGCGACCGGCACATTTGCTCCGGCGACGACGAACGCGGCGGCGGTTGAAACGTTGAAAATTTTCGCGCGGCTGCCGCCCGTGCCGACAATGTCAACAAAAGTTTCGTGTCTGGAACGAACCTTTACGGCTCGCTCGCGCATCAGTTTCGCCATCGCGTAAAATTCGTCGGCGGTCGCGCCCTTCGCTTCAAACGCAAGCAAAGCGGCGGCGATTAAATTTTCGTTTTCCGTCTCGGTTTGAAGCGCGTTAAAAAACGCGACGGCTTCGCTTGCCGACAAATTTTTGCCCGCCGACAAAGTTTCTGAAAATTGCTCTAACCGTGAATTCATAAACAATTAACCGTTTTGCTCCGCGATTTCGACGCACCGCAAAAGTGCCTTTGCTTTGTTGACCGTTTCCTCGAATTCGAGTTCGGGAACGGAGTCGGCGACGATGCCCGCGCCCGCCTGAATTTTAGCCGTGCCGTTTTCTAAAACTAAAGTCCGAATGGCGATGCAAACGTCGAGATTGCCCGAATAATCTATGTAACCGACCGCGCCCGCATAAATTCCCCGAAAAGTCGGTTCGAGTTTTTGGATAATCTCGACGGCGCGAACCTTCGGCGCGCCGGAAACCGTTCCGGCGGGAAAGCAGGCGGCGAGCGCGTCGAACGAATCGAATTCGTCGCGCAAATCGGCTTTCAGATAACTGACCAAATGTTGAACGTGCGAATATTTTTCAACGCTCATCAAATTTTCGACTGTGACCGAACCGAACTTCGCCACGCGCCCCAAATCGTTTCTGCCCAAATCAACCAGCATCAAATGTTCGGCGACTTCTTTTTTGTCTTCGCGCATTTCTTCGGCTAAAAAATCGTCTTCTTCGACGCTTGCGCCGCGCTTTCGAGTTCCGGCAATCGGGCGGTATTCCAAGCGTCCGCCGATTGATTTTACGAGCATTTCCGGCGACGCGCCGACGATTTCCTGTTCGCCTAATTTCAGCAAAAACATATACGGCGACGGATTCAGCGAGCGCAAAGCGCGATAAATCGAAACCGCTTCGGCGTTGGTTTGACGGGAAAAACACTGCGACAAAACGACCTGATAACATTCGCCCGCCGCGATCAATTCTTTTATTTCGCGGACGGCGTTTTCAAAATCAGCGCGCTTCCAATTTGACGCGACTTCGACGGTTTTTGGATTTCGATTTTCGCTTTTCGGTAAAACGACCGGCTGCGTTTCTAAAATTTCCCTTAATTTTTTATTTTCGGCGACTGCCTTTTCGTATAAATTTTTGAGCGCGGTTTGATCGTTTTCGGCTTCGTCCGTAAAAACGAGCGCGATGATTTTGATAATTTGTTTGGCGTGGTCGAAGGCGACGACGTGGCGATAAAACATCAATTTCGCGTCCGCGTCGTTTTGTAAATTTCGCTTTAAGGATTTTTCAAACCAACCGGCGCAGGCAAAGCCGAAAAATCCGATTGCACCGCCGATAAACGCCGGCAAATCAGCCGTCTGGCAGACTCGTTTATTGGCAAAATATTTTCTTAAAAAATCGAAAAGGGAAGTTTCGTAAACGATTTTTTCGCCGTTCTTTTCGACGAAGGTTCGTTCATCATCGCCGCTGACAATCGTTTCGGCGTTCGCGCCGATAAACGAATAACGCGCCAGATTCGCGCCGCCTTCGACCGATTCGAGCAGAAAGGAATTTTCCGATTCCTTCGCCAATTTCAAATAAACTGCCAGAGGCGTGAGCAAGTCCGCCGTCAAGGTTTCGACGATTGGGACGACGTTCGCCGATTCGGTTCGTTCGAGAAAATCCGTGTAATTCATACGCAACGATTTGTTCGCGCTGCCCGCGTTTATTGCCGGCAAAATGTCTGCGCTCCAAAGCGAAAACGCCACCGAAATCAATCGGCGGCGTTTCACTATTAAAAGAATCAAAAATTACTTTTTCGAAAGCAAATTTTTATTCAAACAAGCCAAAACATCGTCGCCGCGTTTGCGCGCCGCCAATTTTGCCAGCTTTTGTTTTGAATCGAATTTGCGTTTGAAAAATTCACCGTTTTTATTTGTAACAGATAAAGCCTGCCCGCGCAAATTCAACCGGCGCGGCTCAGGAAATTTGAATGCGCCGACTTGCAATTTTTTTCTTGTCCGAGCAGAATAATCGAAACGATGAAATCCGCCTTCAAACACGTTCAACACCTTCATCATCACGCGATTCGACATTATCGCGCGATGTGATTTGACTTTTATTTAATCCGAAATAAATCGAATTTTTTACATCAAACGCGAGCCTCGAAAAAAAATCAAGGTTTTCGCGCCGTTTTTCTATGAAACAAAACAACTTAAAAATCGCGCTGCAAAAATCCGGTCGTCTGAGCGACGGCTCGATCAATCTATTGAAAAAATGCGGCATTAAATTCGATGACGGCACGAGCAGACTAAAATCCGCCGCGCGTAATTTTCCGCTGGAAATTTTCTTTCTGCGCGATGACGACATTCCTCAATATGTCGCCGACGGCGTGGCTGATGTCGGCATCGTCGGAAAAAACATCGTGAGCGAAGCCGCCGCGCCGATTTCCGAAATCGCGCCGCTCAACTTCGGCATCTGCCGGCTTTCAATCGCCGTTCCGAAATTTTTCGACTACCGATCAATCGAAGATTTGCGCGGCAAGCGAATCGCCACGAGTTACCCGAAAATTTTAAGCGAATTTCTCGCCGCCAATGCGGTCGAAGCCGAGATTCACCGGATCAGCGGTTCGGTCGAAATCGCGCCGGGCATCGGTCTGGCAGATGCCGTCTGCGATTTAGTCAGCTCGGGCAGCACTCTGTTCACCAACAATCTGCGCGAAGTTGAAATCGTTATGCGAAGCGAAGCACTGCTGATCGCGCGTCTGAATCTTGAAGTTAATTTACAGCGCATTCTGGACAAATTTTTGTTTCGCATCAAATCGGTCAAAGCCGCCGAACAAAATAAGTATATTCTTTTAAACGCGCCGAACGAACATTTGGCGGAAATTATTAAGATTTTGCCCGGCATTAAAAGCCCGACCGTGATGCCGCTGGCTGAAAAAGGCTGGAGTTCCGTTCATTCGGTGATTCCCGAAGCCGAATTTTGGGAAACAATCGAAGATTTGAAAACAAAAGGAGCCGAAGGAATTCTGGTGCTTTCGATTGACCAGATGATCAATTGAATTTTATGAAAATAATTCGTTATCCCGAAAGACAAGATTGGGCGGAAATTTTGCGGCGACCGGCGTTTGAATGGAAAAGCCTGGAACGCCACGTTCGAAATATTTTGAATTTCGTCGAGCGCGACGGCGACGAAGCCGTCAGGCATTTTACGAAAACGCTCGATTTGGCGGAAATCGAAAATTTTGCGGTTTCCGAAGAAGAATTTGCAGCAGCCGCGTCGAATATCTCCGTTGATTTAAAGGCGGCGATTGAGTCGGCGCGTGCGAATATCGAAAAATTTCATCAGGCGCAGACGGAAAAAATTGAAATCGTCGAAACGACGAAAGGCGTTTTCTGCTGGCGCAAATCCGTGCCGATTGAGCGCGTCGGATTGTATATTCCGGCGGGCGGCGCGCCGCTTTTTTCCACCGTTTTGATGCTCGGCGTTCCGGCAAAAATTGCCGGTTGCCGCGAAATCGTATTGTGCAGCCCGCCGAACGAATCGGGAAAAATCGCCGATGCGATTCTTTACACGGCGCATATTTTGGGCATCGAACGAGTTTTCAAAATCGGCGGCGCGCAGGCAATCGGCGCGATGGCATACGGGACGAAAACCGTTCCGCGCTGTTACAAAATTTTCGGTCCCGGCAATCAATTCGTGACCTGCGCCAAACAAATCGTCGCGCAAACAGGCACGGCGATTGATATGCCCGCCGGACCGACCGAAGTGGCGATTCTCGCCGACGATTCGAGCGTTCCGGCGTTCATCGCCGCCGACCTGCTGGCGCAAGCCGAACACGGCGCGGACAGCCAGGTTCTGCTGGTGACGGCGAGCGAAAAAGTAATCGAAGAAACTTTGAGCGAACTCGAAAAGCAACTCGAAGACCTGCCGCGCAGAACAATTGCCGCGAAATCTTTGGAAAACTCGAAAGCGATTTTGATAAAGGATTTGACGGAAGCCGTCGAACTCGTCAACGAATACGCCGCCGAGCATTTAATCGTCGCCGTCGAAAACGCCGACGAAACGGCGGAACGGATTACGAACGCCGGTTCGATTTTTATCGGCAATTATTCGCCCGAATCGGCGGGCGATTACGCTTCGGGGACGAATCACACGCTGCCGACCGGCGGTTTTGCCAAAGCCTTCAGCGGCGTATCCTTAGACAGCTTCGTCAAGAAAATTACGTTTCAAAAATTGACCGCCGACGGAATTAGAAATCTCGGCGCGGTCATCGAAACGATGGCGGAAGCCGAACGGCTCGACGCGCACAAACGCGCGGTTTCGATTCGTTTGAAAATGCTGCAAAATGATCGGGCGAATTGAAAATTTATGAATTTCAATCTTGAAGATTTGGTGCGCGAAAATATCAAAAAACTCGTGCCGTATTCGTCGGCGAGAAAAGAATTCGGCGGCGCGGCGCGGACGTTTCTCGACGCGAACGAAAACAGTTTCGGCTCGCCGCTCGGCGAAAATTTTCACCGCTATCCGGACACCGGGCAATCGAAAATCAAAGAGAAAATCGCGGCGCGTGAAAACGTTTCGACGAACGAAATTTTCGTCGGCAACGGCAGCGACGAAGCGATAGATTTATTGTTCAGGATTTTTTGCCGACCGCAAACGGACAACATTATAATCTGTCCGCCGACCTACGGAATGTATGAAGTTTGCGCCGCCGTCAACGATGTCGAAACGCGCCGCGCGTGTCTAACGAGGGATTTTCAAATTAATTTGCAGGCGGTCAAAAAAGCGATTGACCGAAACACGAAATTGATTTTCCTTTGCTCGCCGAACAACCCGACCGGAAACGCGCTGCACCGCGCGACGATTCTCGAAATCATCGAAAACTTTCACGGAATCGTCGTCGTTGATGAAGCGTATATTCACTTTTCGGCGGAAAAATCCTTCGTCGGCGAAATCGAGAAATATCCGAATCTCGTCGTGCTGCAAACTTTTTCGAAGGCTTGGGGACTCGCCGGCTTGCGCGTCGGAACGGCTTTTTCCAACGCCGCGACGATTGAATTTTTTAACCGCGTCAAACCGCCGTACAACGTCGGGCAGGCGGCGCAAAGTTTTGTTCTCGAGGCTTTGAATAATGCAACCGAGTTTGACGAAAACGTGCGTCTAATCATCGCCGGACGCGAGTGTTTAAAGGCAGATTTAATCAAATTTCCTTTCGTCGAAAAAATTTATCCGACCGACGCGAATTTTGTTTTGGCGAAATTGATTGACGCTGAAAAAGTTTACCGATTTCTGATCGGCGAAAATATCGTCGTCCGCAACCGCAGCCGCGTCGAACGGTGCGAAAATTGTTTGCGAATCACCGTCGGCACGGAAGACGAAAACCGCTGTCTGATCGAAGCATTGAAAAAATTATGAAACGAGTTTTATTTATTGATCGCGACGGAACTTTGATTGAGGAACCGGAAGATTTTCAGGTTGACGCTTTCGAAAAATTAAAATTTCTGCCGGAAGTTTTTCGCTGGTTGGGAAAAATCCGGCGCGAAACTGATTTTGAATTTGTGTTGGTCACCAATCAGGACGGACTCGGCACCGATTCGTTTCCCGAGAATGATTTTTTTCCGGTTCATAATTTAATGCTGGAAATTTTGAAGGGCGAGGGCATCGAATTCGATGAAATTTTAATTGACCGCAGCTTCGCGCGCGAAAACAAATCAACGCGCAAACCGAACACCGGTCTTTTGACAAAATATCTGAACGGCGAATACGATTTGGAAAATTCATTTGTCATCGGCGACCGTGAAACCGACCTTCGACTGGCGAAAAACTTAGGCGCGAAGGCGATTTATCTCGAAAATGAAAACTTCGACGCGCGGGCGTTTGAAGTTGAGGATTTCACAACGGTAAAAAACTGGCGCGAAATTTACGAATTCTTAAAGCGTCCGCCCAGAAAAATTTCGCGCCGCCGGACGACGAACGAAACCGACATCACCGTCGAGCTGAATCTCGACGGCACAGGCGCGGCGGAAATCTCGACCGGCATCGCCTTTTTCGATCATATGCTCGAACAAATCGCCAGACACGGCGCGATTGATTTAAAAATTTCAGCCGTCGGCGATTTGCAAATTGACGAGCATCACACGATTGAAGACACGGCGATCACACTCGGCGAAGCGTTTTCAGCCGCGCTCGGCGAAAAGCGCGGAATCGCGCGCTACGGCTTTACTTTGCCGATGGACGATTGTCTGGCGCAGGTCGCGATTGATTTCGGTGGGCGCAACTGGCTCGTCTGGGACGGGGAATTTAAGCGCGAACGAATCGGCGCGATGCCGACCGAAATGTTCGTTCATTTCTTCAAATCTTTTTCCGACAAAGCCCTCTGCAATTTAAATATTCAAGCGACGGGCGCGAACGAACATCACAAAATCGAAGCGATTTTCAAAGCGTTTGCCAAAGCCGTCAAAATGGCAATCAAACGCGACGCGGCGATTGACGCAGTGCCTTCGACCAAAGGAATTTTATGAAAATCGCCATCGTCAAATATAACGCCGGCAATGTCGAATCGGTTAAAAACGCCGTGCGGCGATTGGGCGTTGAACCGCTTTTGACCGCCGACGCGGAAATTTTAAAATCGGCGGACCGAGTGATTTTTCCGGGGGTCGGCGAAGCGTCGAGCGCGATGCGGTTTCTGCGCGAACGCCGACTCGACGACGCGATCAAATCTCTGCGCCAGCCGGTTTTGGGCATTTGTCTCGGAATGCAGCTCTTGGGCGCGTCGTCCGAGGAAAACCGAACCGAATGCTTAAATATTCTGCCGTCGAAAATCGTTCGTTTCGAGTCGGAGACATTAAAAATTCCGCACACCGGCTGGAATAAAATTTCCAATTTGAAGTCGAAACTTTTTGAGAACGTTCAGGAAGATTCGTATGTTTATTTCGTTCACAGTTTTTATGTTCCGGCGTGTGCGCGGACGATTGCGACGGCTGAATACGGAATAAATTTCAGCGCGGCGATTCAATGTAAAAACTTTTACGCCGTCCAGTTTCACGCGGAAAAATCCGGCGCGGTCGGCGAGCGCATTTTAGAAAATTTTCTGAATATATGTTCGAAATAATTCCGGCGATTGACATCATCGAAGGCAAATGCGTGCGGCTCGCGCAGGGCGATTTTGCGACGCGAAAAATTTACAGCGAAAACCCTTTGGAAGTTGCCCGGCGATTTGAAGCCGCAAACGTCAAACGCCTGCACGTCGTTGATCTGGACGGCGCGAAAAACGGTGTCATTACCAATCTGAAAGTTTTGGAAACGATTGCAAAAAACACGACTTTAACGTGTGATTTCGGTGGCGGCATCAAAACCATTTCCGACATCGAAACAATTTTCAGCGCGGGCGCGGCGATGGCGACCGTCGGCAGCGTCGCCGTTAAAAACCCTGAAATGTTTGACGATTGGCTGCAACGATACGGCGGCGAAAAAATTCTGCTCGGCGCGGATGTGAGAGATGAAAAGCTCGTCATTAACGGCTGGCAAACGACGACGGAAATCGAAATTCTGCCGTTTCTGCAAAATTATCAGGAGCAGGGCGGAACGCAGGTTTTCGTCACCGACGTGTCCAGAGACGGACTTTTGCAGGGCGCGGCGACGGAGCTTTACACGAAAATTTTACGAACGATTCCCGGATTAAAATTAATTGCGTCGGGCGGCGTTTCAAAAATCGAAGATGTTCGAGAACTGGAAAAAATCGGTTGCGCGGGCGCGATTGTCGGAAAGGCGATTTACGAAGGAAAAATAAAACTCGAAGAGTGGAAAAGTGAAGAAGCTTAAAAATCAGAATTTTTAGCAAATTGTGACCGACAAAATTCTTCGTATATTTTCAGCCGGATACTTTTTCGCTTTTTCGCTTTTTCACTCTTTCACTCTTTCAAATTTATGTTGGCGAAAAGAATAATTCCGTGTCTCGATGTAAAAGACGGGCGAACGGTCAAGGGAACGAATTTTGTAAATCTGCGCGACGCGGGCGATGCCGTCGAACTCGCCGCGTATTACAGCGCGAACGGCGCGGACGAATTGGTTTTTCTGGACATCACGGCGACCAACGAGAAACGCCGCGCGTTGATTGAATTTGTGAAAAATGCGGCGGCGAAAATCAATATTCCGTTCACCGTCGGCGGCGGCATCGGCGCGATTGAAGACATCGAAGTTCTGCTGGCGGCGGGCGCGGATAAAATTTCGATTAACACCGCCGCCGTAAAAAATCCCGCGCTTTTGGAAAATGCGGCGCGACGTTTCGGTTCGCAGTGCGTCGTGCTGGCGATTGACGCGCAACGAGTCGGCGCGGCGTGGAAAGTTTTCTTAAACGGCGGACGCGTCGAAACCGATTTGGACGCGGTTGAATGGGCGACACGCGGCGTGGCGTTGGGCGCGGGCGAGATTTTGCTGACTTCGATGAACGCCGACGGCACGAAAAACGGTTTTGAAATCGAGTTGACAAAGAGGATTTCCGAAGCCGTAAACGTTCCAATCATCGCGTCGGGCGGCGCGGGAAAGTTTGAACATTTCGCGGACGTGTTCGAGCGCGGAAAAGCTGACGCGGCGTTAGCGGCGAGCGTTTTTCATTTTCGGGAAATCGAAATTCTGACGCTGAAAACTTATTTGCGGACACGGAATATCGAAGTCAGAATTTGAAGGGGAAATCGTATGAAGATAGATTTTGAAAAGTTTGCCGACGGGCTTGTTCCGGCAATCGCGCAGGACGCAGACACGGGCAGAGTTTTGATGCTCGGTTATATGAGCCGCAAATCGTTCGAGCTGACCGCGAAAACGGGCAGAGCGACTTTTTTCAGCCGTTCGCGCCAAAAACTTTGGACGAAGGGCGAAACGAGCGGAAATTTTTTGACAATCAGAGAGATACTCGCCGATTGCGATGCCGACGCGATTTTGCTTAAAGTCGAACCGCACGGCGCGATCTGTCACACCGGCGCGGAAACTTGTTTTAACGAAGCGAACGAGCCGACGGATTTTCTGCGCGAACTCGAAAAAACCATTAAAGACCGGCAGACAAGTTTGCCGGAAAATTCCTATACGGCGCAGCTTTTTCAAAAGGGAATCAACCGCATCGCGCAGAAGGTCGGCGAGGAAACGATTGAATTAATCATCGAAGCCAAAGACGACAACCGGGAACTTTTCAAAGCCGAAGCCGCCGATTTGCTTTACCATTGGCTCGTTCTGTTGCGGGCAAAAAATGTTGATTTGAGCGAGATTTTCGAAGTTTTAAAGCAAAGAAAATAGCGTCGTTTTTTTATCGTCGAGAAACAGAAGTCCGCGCTTCAAAAAAAGCGCAATGTATGATGTTCGTACGTCTTTGCCGAGGCGCAGGCTTCGGCCCGACATTGTTGGATTCAAATAAAAAAACTAACTCCCGCCAATTCGTTTTCGTAAAACGAAAAAAAATGAGCCTACATTCGTTCGGGAATTTCAATGCCCATCGTTTGCAAACCGTCGGTTAAAGCGCGGCGCGTTAAATCGGCAATGACGATTAAAACAGCGCGTTTGATCGGGTTTTCTTCGGAGATTATTCGATAATTATGATGAAACAAATGCATCGCTTTTGCCAGATTGAAATTGTATCTCGCTAAAATCGCTGGTTCCGTCGTTGCGGCGGCTTGCGCGATAATTTCTTCGAGCCGTGCGGCGAGCGCGGCGGTTGTCCAGATTTCATTGCCGATTTCCGAGGCGAAAATTTCGGCGACTATTTCGGGTTCTTCCGCGACGGTTTTTTGCGCTTTTTCGAGTGCGTTTTCTTCCAGCTTTTTGAAAATCGAATTAAAACGGACCGCCGCGTTTTGGCAATAAACGCCGGTTTCGCCTTCAAACGAAAGGGCTTCTTCGAAATCGAAAACGATGACCGTGTTGCGCGTGAATTTTAACAGAAAATAGCGCAGCGCGCCGACGGCGATTTGATGGGCGATTTCCTTTTGTTTTTCAACTGATAATTCAGAATTGCGTTTGGCTACTTCGGCGAACGCGTTCTCTTCCATTCGATTCAAAAGATCGTCGGCTTTGACACCTAAACCTTTGCGACCGGACATTTCGATGAAAGATTTTGTTTTGTCTTCATCGGAAATTTTAAACCCCAATTCTTCCGCCGCCGCCGGTGAAAGCGCGACCATTTCGTAACTCAGATGAACGCTCGCGGCTTCGCCTTTTTCGGGAAAAATCGTCGCCACGCCTTTTTTGACGACTTCCTGCGGATACGTCTGACGCGCATCAATCACGTTGTAAACCGTTGCGTTATTGCCGAATTCGGGCGCGGCTTCGCTTTCGGATTCGTTCGCCGTGGTCATCCAAACTTTTTTGCCGTCGGCGTAAGTTTGAAAGCGTTTGTAATAAAAATCCAAACCTAAAAGACCGAGCTTCCACATTTGATAAGCGATGTCTTTGCCCGTATAGGTCACCGTGCCGTTCGAACGGACGAGAATTTTGTCGGCTTCATGTTCGTCGTTTCCGCTGTGCGAGTCGGTCGGCATCACCCAGCAGCCGGCGAGCTTTCCGTCGGTCACAAAATGGATAACATTGCGCCGTTTCATTTCTTCAAACGCCTTCGCCCAGAAATGCAGATGTAAAATTTCCGATTCGCGCGGCAGCAAATCGTAGCGAATGTCAAAGCGTTCCATCGTGTTCAAAATGCATTCGACGTTGCGCGTGGCGACAAAATCGGCGAGTTCGGCGATTCCGTTATTTCCTTCTTCGACCAAATGCAAAACTTCGGCGCGTTTCGTTTTTAACTCTTCATTTTTTTGATATTCCTGCCCGACGCGGGCATATAAATCCCAGCAATAATAATCGAAGGTTTTATTTGCGGCAATCAACTCAGCGTCGAGATTTTTAATGTCGGCAAGCGATTTATTTTCGAGATAAACGAAGCCGACGACGACATCGGCGACCTGCACGCCGGTGTTGTCAATATAGTTTTGCACCTCGACCTGCTTACCGTCGGCGCGCAGAACCCGCACGAACGTATCGCCCAAAACCGAATTGCGGACGTGACCGATATGCGCGGCTTTATTCGGATTGACCGACGTATGCTCGACGCAAACCCGTTCGATTTTAGATTTTAGATTTTGGATTTTGGATTTATTGTTTATGCTTTCAGTTTCCGCCTTATGCGTTGCGGATTCTTCAATCAAGTATTTGGCGCGGTTGAAAAAAATGTTCAGATAACCCGCGCCCGCGACCTCGACGCGCTCGATCGAATCGTTTTGTTCGAGAGCCGATTTGAGTTTTTCAGCGATGGCTCGCGGATTCGATTTTTCGCCGGTTTGCTGTTTGATGCGTTTCGCCAATTCAAACGCGATTGGAAACGCCAAATCGCCGAATTCGGTTTTCGGCGGAACTTCCGAAGCAATCGTTTCGAGTTCGACGTTGAATTCCGTTTTTGCGGTTTCGAAAACCGTTTGGCGCAATTGCTTTTGTAAATTTAATAAATTCATAAAAAAGATTCAGCCACGAACAGACACGAAACATCACGAAAAATTTACAAATTAATTTCGTGTTATTTCGTGTCTGTTCGTGGCTTTAAAAAATTATTTCAGTAAGTGGCGTTTGCCGCCGAGACGACTTTTTCCGCCGCGTCGTTCATTCCGTCCGCCGGGATAATGCCGATGTCGGAATTTTCTAAAACGCGCCTGCCTTCTTCGACGTTCGTGCCTTCGAGACGGGCAACAATCGGGATTGAAACGCCTAAATTTTTCGCCGCCGCGACCACGCCGTTCGCCACCATATCGCAGCGCACGATGCCGCCGAAAATATTAATTAAAACGGCTTTCACGTTTTCGTCGGCGAGCAGAATTTTGAATGCCTGTTCGACTCTCTCCTGCGACGCGCCGCCGCCGACATCTAAAAAGTTTGCCGGTTCGCCGCCCGCCAATTTGATAATGTCCATTGTCGCCATCGCCAAACCCGCGCCGTTGACCATACAACCGATGTTGCCGTCGAGTTTGATGTAATTCAAATCATATTTCGAGGCTTCGATTTCGAGCGGTTCTTCTTCGCTCAAATCGCGCAAATCGGCGTAATCCTTATGACGGTAAAGCGCGTTGTCGTCGAAATTTACCTTTGCGTCGAGCGCGATCAGGCGATTGTCTTTGGTCAGCAGAAACGGATTGATTTCGAGCAGGGAAGCGTCCATTTTTTCATAAGCGTCGTAAAGCGCGAGCATAAATTTTGCTGCCGTATTAACGAGTTCTCCGGGCAAACCGAGACCGAACGCGAGACTTCTGGCTTGGAAGGCGCGCAGTCCGACCGACGGGTCAATCGTTTCCTTTAGGATCAATTCGGGCGTTTCTTCGGCGACTTTTTCGATGTCCATTCCGCCTTCGGTCGAAGCCATCAAAACATTTCTGCCGGTTGCGCGGTCGAGCGTTACGGCGAGATAAAATTCCTTGTCAATCGGCAAACCTTCCTCAATCAAAAGCGTTTTTACCTCGCGTCCTTCCGCTCCGGTTTGGTGCGTGACGAGCTTCATTCCGAGCATTTCAGACGCAATTTGTTTCGCTTCTTCCGGCGATTTGGCGAGCTTTACGCCGCCGCCCTTGCCGCGTCCGCCCGCGTGAATCTGCGCTTTGACGACGACGATTTCCGTCCCCAAATCCTTCGCCGCTTGTTCGGCTTCTTCGGGCGTGCGGGCGACGATGCCGCGCGGTGTCGGCACGTTATATTTTCTTAAAAGTTCCTTTCCTTGGTATTCGTGTATTTTCATCGGTTTGCAAATTTTCAGTTCGGAATTTAGCAAGTTTATCTTTCCATAAAAAGAAAAGCAAAGACAACGGGCAATCGTCTTTGCTTTTCATACGTTAAAAACACTCGAACTAAAATTTAACCTCTATGGTCAGCAATTTCCATTTGCCGTCCTGATAAACGTATTTGTTTTTGAACTTCAGTGGCGAGGGTTCGGTGTCGAAAGTGCCTTCAGCAGGCAGAACGCTGTAGCCTTGTTCGTCGCCAACCGCGGGCGTGGTCGTGAATTTCGCGTTTTGTTTCGCCGCGGCGCGCAAAAGTGGCACAGCGTCTTCTTTATTATCAATATAACTCTTGAACACGGTTTTCATTTGCTCATCGGTATATTGGGTCTGGAATTCTTTGGCGGTATTTGCCTTGAACGCCGAGAAGTCGCCTTTGTTGACGGCTTCGGCAAAATCCGACATCGTGTTTTTAACTAAAGTCTGTGCTTCGGCTTCGGTCGGCGGCGCGGACGGTTTTTCCGCGCCGCAGCCCATTCCGACTACGATCAGCGTCAGCATCGCTAAAATCGCCGACAATGTATTTTTTCCGTTGTTTAATATTTTCATTGTTTCTCTTTCCTTTATTTTTATTTAGAAATAAGTAACTAAAAACTCTAACGCGCGACGGCGATTCAAAAAATGCAAACCGAATGTTATCGCGTGTTACCAACTTTAATTTCCGCTGGCTTTCGTCGTTCGCCTTCGGAAAAATTGTCAATCTTTGCGCCACGGCGCGAGCAGAACGCTCCAGCTTTGAACTGTTTGCTCGTATTCCTGCGGACAGCGTTCGGCGCGTTCCTTCGGAAGATATTGTTGCTCAACGATGTATGCGTATTCGGTTGTGTTCGAGCCGTAAATCATACACAGCGAATTGTAAAAACGTTGTTCCTGCAGAAGATGTTCGTCGGCTAAATTGCGTTTGCCGGTTGAATTTCTCGCTTCGATGTCGAAAGCGTCGGCGGCAGCCAGCACCGCGTTTACGCCGTCTTCGCCGAGTTCGGTCAAATTGATAAACGAAGAACAGCGGTCAGCCGCGTCTTCTTCGTTGCCGGTAATCGGCAAATCGTATATGTCAATCAAGGCGTGTCCGATTTCGTGCAGAAACGCGAACCGCACGGCATCGAACATTTTATCGTAAGCCTTCCGGTCGTCGAGTCCGCTGCTGCGAAAGACTTTGTAAAAATGCTCCATCAATTCGTAACAAACCGTGACCGAATGGTCGTCGGCGTTGTAAAAGGCGTTGACTTCGCCGCAGTTTTTCGTTCGCAAATCGATGTTATACGGCAAATTCAGCGAGCGGTTTAATTTATCAGCCGCCTTTTCGAGCAGTTTTTCTTCTTTTATTTGATTATCAATTTCCACATAGCGCGGATTTTTCACCGCGATATGCTCGACCGTAAAATCGCCTTTATCAGTTCGCTTCGTCGTCGCCGGACTTTTCGTTTCCTGGTTTTCAAACGCTTCCGCGTTTGGCGGATTATATCGCGCTGAATTCGTCTCCGAAGTTCGGCTCGATGTATAAAAACAAGCAGTCGTGACAAAAATCAAAATCGTTAAAACTGCGAGTAAATTAAACGAACGGCGGTTCATAAAACGAAGCGGGATGGTTGATTAAACTAGATTTTATACCGGATTGTCAATTTTTTCCATTTAAAATTTTAAGAGTCCGAAGTTTTTAAATTTTTCGATTTCAAACTCCGAACTCTCAATTTCCGAAAAACTTTTACTTTACTACTGCGATTTTTCGACTAATTTCAGAAGCGTGCGAACGGCGACCGCTGTCGGACCTTTGGCGCGGTGCGGTCGCACGTCGTCCGCCCAAGCCGTTCCCGCGATATCTAGATGCGCCCATTTCGCGTCTTTGACAAATTCCTGTATAAAGACCGCGCCGATAATCGTTCCCGCCTTGCGTCCGCCGGTAATATTTTTCAAATCGGCGATGTCGGATTTAATCATCCGGCTGTAATCTTTGCCGATTGGAAGTTGCCAGAAATTTTCGCCGGTTTCCTTGCCGCAGGCGATAATGTCGTCAATCAATTCCTGATCGTTGCCTAAAACAGCCGTGTTCAGATCGCCGAGCGCGATGATGACCGCGCCGGTCAGCGTCGCCATATCAACGATGCGCGTCGCGCCCTGTTTTTCGGCGTAAGCCACCGCATCCGCCAAAATAAGGCGACCTTCGGCATCGGTGTTTAAGATTTCAATCGTCTTGCCGTTCATCGCCGTCACGATGTCCGACGGGCGCGTCGCTTTGCCGTCGGGCATATTTTCCACCGCCGCGACGATGCCGAGAACCGGCACGGACGGCTTCAGAAGTCCGATAGCCCGCATCGCGCCGAGAACCGTCGCGCCGCCCGACATATCGTATTTCATCGCTTCCATTCCTTCGCCCGCCTTCAGGGAAATGCCGCCCGTGTCGAACGTGATGCCTTTGCCGACGATGGCGAGCAATTCACCTTTTTTGCCGGTGGATTTTTTCGGCTCGTATTTCAGAACGATTAATTTTGCGGGCTGCGATGAACCGGCGGAAACGCTCAGAAGCGAACCCATTCCAAGCTTTTCCATTTTCGCTTCGTCGAGAATTTCACATTTCAAACCGCATTCCTTCGCCATTTTTTGCGCGCGGTTCGCCATCTCGGTCGGGTGCAGAATATTCGGCGGCTCGTTCGCCAGGTCGCGCGAAAAATTCATCGAATCGCCGACGACTTCGCCGCGTTCCAGACCGTTTTTAATGTCCTTCGCGCTTGCGCCTTCAACATAGAGCGAAAAAGTTTCGACCTTATGATTTTTCTTGTCTTTGGTTTTATATTTGTCGAGTTCAAACTGACTCGTGACCAAACCCTGCGCGGCTTGCGCGGCGATGTCCGAAGCATCGCCTTCGGCGCGCGGCGCGAGCGCGAAGTTTTTGACGTTGTGTTTCGAGAAAAATCTCGCCGCCGTTCCCGCCAAAATCGCCACGCTCGGCAGTTGATATTCGGTTTTATCGCCGACACCGACGAGCAGCAGCCGGCTTGCTTTATTTTTGGCGTTCGATTCAAAACGCAGATAAACGGTTTCGCCCGCTTCGCCTTTGAATTCTTCGCTTTTCATCACCGACGCGACGAGTCCGCCGGTTAGATTGTCCAAATCCTGTAAAATGCCGCCGGTCGTTTTTTCGTCTTTAAAAACGGCGACCGCCAATGCCTCCGCGTTAGCTGTTTCAAAATTATCCGTAATAGCCTGCGCCTTCATTCGTTTTCCTCTTTTATTTTCGTATTTTTCGTTATTAAATTTCGGGCAAAAATCGTTTTTCGACTATAACTTAACTGAATCCGCGTTTCAACCTTGATTATCCTTCAACTGCGCTCTGGTTTCGCGCTCGATGGTTTTCGACTTTAAATCTTCGCGCTTGTCATAAAGTTTTTTGCCCTTCGCCACGCCGATTTCAAATTTGATGCGCCCGTTTTTCCAGTAAACGCGAGTCACCACGAGCGTCATTCCCTTCTGCGTCGTTTCCTTTTCCAATTTTTCGATCTCGCGGCGATGAAGCAGTAATTTACGGCTTCGCAAGACATCGTGATTGTTGATGTTGCCGTGCGAATAATGCGAAATATGCGCGTTCAAAAGCCAGACTTCGCCGTCTTTGACTCCAACGTAGGATTCTTTTAACTGTATGCGTCCGAGCATCACGCTTTTAACTTCCGTGCCGAGCAGAGCGATGCCGGCTTCGTATTTATCTTCGATGTGATATTCAAAAAAAGCCTGGCGGTTGTTGATAATGTCTTTTTCGGGCGTTGCCATAAATTTATATTCTGCATTTGAAATTTTCTGCGGGCAAGTTGATTTTAATCTTACTTGTTTGATAAATGTAAATTCGACTCAAATTATAAAACTCAAAAACTATGGCTTACAAAGATATTGAAAAAGATCGCGCCGCGAAACGACGTTGGTATGAAAACAACCGCGAGGTTTACCGAATCAAAAATCAGCGAAAAAAAGAATCTCTAAAGCAGATTATGAGGCGGCATAAGTCAAAACCCTGCGCCGATTGCGGCGGCGAATTTCCGTTTTATGTGATGGATTTCGATCATCGTGACGCAAGCGAAAAATGCTTATCCGTATCGCGTCTGGTGCAATATATGAACGTCGAGCGGCTGCTTAACGAAATAGCCAAATGCGATGCGGTTTGTGCAAATTGTCACCGCATTCGAACCTATGAGCGCGGTCAGCGATTTACCGTAATTAAAGCTGAATAACAGTGTCTATAATCGGATAAGTTGACAAGAAGTATTTTTACTAGGAAAATCAAAATTTGTTGGGAGATCGTCTAACGGTAGGACAGCAGCCTCTGGAGTTGTTTATCGGGGTTCGAATCCCTGTCTCCCAGATTATTTTTAGTGCTAAACGGTAAGTGGTAAGTGGTAAATTTTTTTACTGCATTTACCACTTACCGTTTAGCATTTGCCGTTAATTATGGATTGGCATGAAACTGAAATTCGCGTTCGCTATGCGGAAACCGATCAGATGGGAATCGTTCATCATTCCAATTATCTGATTTGGTTTGAAACCGGACGCAGCGAATTTTGCCGGTCGCGCGGTTTTTCTTACCGGGAAATGGAAGAAAAGGAAAACGCGCTGATGGTCGTCGCCGAAGTTTACTGCCGCTATAAATCGCCCGCTTTTTACGAAGATTTGATTCTCGTCCGCACCCGCGTCGAAGAAATTCGCAGCCGCTCTCTACGATTCGTTTATGAAATTTTCCGTCCGTCCGACGAAACGATTCTCGTCGAAGGCGAAACTCTGCATCTCGTCACCGACAAAAACAAAAAAATCAGAAAAATGCCCGAAAATTATAAAAACAAACTGTTGATGACGGAAATTACAGCCGAAAATGTTTGAACGCAAAATTAAACTGCGAGCTTGTCGTTTATAAAATTTAATTGCTGCCTTTGTCGCCGAACCAATACGGCGTTTTCGCCGTCCAGGGCGATTTCGGGTAACGACTGTGCAAAATCGTAAAAGCTTGTTTCGAATATTTTCCGGTTTCGCCGTCGGTGCAGCCGTAGCGCGTCGAGCGCACTGCCAGATGCAAAATCTCCGGCGCGTTCGGATGCGTCGGATTGCGGTTGGCAAATTCGACGGCGCGGCGCGATAAAAATGTCGCCGAATTTCCTGAAGTTTGAATTTGCTTTTGTTCGCGTGCCGCCGCCGCAGTCTGTTCCGTCGTCAAAAAATCAGGGTAAACTTCCGGGTAAACAAATCCGTAATGGTCGAAGCGGTTGTTGCCCGTGTCCGCCTGGATTGCGGCGCACCACCAATTGCCGCGAATGCTGTCAATCGTTTCCGGCGGCGAATTTTCACGTCCGTAACCGATTGGGACATACGGTTGAATTACCGGATTATTTAAAATCGCCAAAAGCCCGGCGGCTTCGCGGTCAATCGGATTCGCGGCGTTCGTATAATTCGCCATCGAGGGCGCGAATTCTTTGGCATAACGCGACACGAGCGGCGCAAATTCACGCGCGATCTGTTCGTTTCCGAGCAAGATGGCGCGCGTCCAAACTGCCGCAATCAGAAATTTTTTCAGGTAATCGGGCAATTGTTCGCTGAGAGCCGCTTCGCGCAAAACCAACAAGGGCATTTTTTCGTTGAAAAACGCGACGGAATCTTCGTCGAACATTTGACGCGTCTCCCACGGTTGTAAATCTTGGTCGTCTTTTAAATCATCGCCGCCTTCGTTCCCGTCGTCGCTCCAAACAAAGGTCGCGGCTTTGCGCGGCGCATATTTTAGAAATTCCGAAAGATTTTCGGCTAAAATCATACGCTGCCCCAGAAATTTATTCTGCGTGGAAATCGGGTAATTTTGAAAGTTGTCCGCTAAAATTTCGTCGAGCAGTTTTTT
This sequence comes from uncultured Pyrinomonadaceae bacterium, assembly GCA_964237235.1. GTDB lineage: Bacteria > Acidobacteriota > Blastocatellia > Pyrinomonadales > Pyrinomonadaceae. The sequence goes on along the minus strand of CAXSGY010000008.1, from coordinate 164,336 downwards.
GGCTGCGGGGCGTTGGTCGTCGGCGAGCAGCAGGCGAATTTGATGGTAGCGCACAGTCGCGTAAGCGGCGGAATTTTTTGGTGTTTTCGACGCTTCGTTTAAAAGCTCCGCCTTTTGCGCGGCGTTTTTAGCGGCGTGTGAAATGGCGTTGACGAACCAACTCGATTGGCGCGTTTGTTTCCATTTTTCGTAGGCGTGGGCGAAACCGTCCACGGATTGATACGTGAAAAGCCAATCGGTCAAATCTCCTTCGCGGACGTTTTCGGGTAAATCACGGAGCTTTAAACGGTAATCGTAATCAACTTCCTTTCCGGCGGCTTTGGCTTCCTTTTCATCGGCTTCGCTGCCGATTTGCCGCGCATCGCTTTCCGGTTTGTCGAGCAGCCAGACGAAATCGGTTAAATCATTGTAAATATTCGAATCCTCCGTCGGCGCGGAAAGAATTTTGTCGAGTTCCTTCTGCCTGCCCGCCGCATCCATTCTAAATTTTACGAGATCGAGAAGTTTATGCGCCGAATTGTAAAATTCGCTCATCGAAGCGTCGGCTTGCACGGCGCGCAACTGTTCGACGGCTTTTTGCAAAAGCGCGGATTTTTCGGCGCGGATTTTCGCTTCCTGCGCGGTTCGCTCAATTTCGTCCGCCGTGTCCGCCGGTTCGATAAAGCTCGCCTGCCTGATGTATGTTCGCGCGACGAGAAACTTCGCCGTTTTGTTCCAAACTGAATTCGTGTCGGCGGCGATTTGCTCGAACCGGGTTCGCGCTTCGGGCATTTTCATCGCATAAAAAAGCGCGGCGGCGACTTGATATTGACGATCTTTGACGAGCCATTCGGGAGAATTTTCCGGCGCGTCCGCCGGCATCTTTCCATCGTTGCCGCAGTTGGAAAAAACCGCGTCCTGACCGGTCAGCCAGTTTTTCGTATTGTCGTTCACGCCGAATTTTCCTACGCGGTCTTCTAAAGTTTGTGCGGCGGTGTCGAACGCGTCGCTTAAACAATTAGTGTAGTAATAATACTGGCTCGGAACGGATTTTTCGGTGGCGATGCTCGTCTTGTCGGTTAAAATTTTCGCGCGCGCGTTCGTCCATTTCGTAAAAAAATCCGGCACGTCCGGCGATTGGTTTTCAGAATTGTCAGCTTGCACTGCCGCGCTGTCCGAAACGTAACTTCCGATGCGGTGCTGAATCGCTTCGACGACTTGCTTTTGTTCGTTTCCGCTCAAAGGCGCGTTGTTCAATTGACGATAAAATACGAACAGCGAAATGCGCCCGTAAGAATTCGGCACAACGCCGACTCTTCCGTTCGCATAACTTTCGAGCGGATATTCACCGTGTTTTGTAAAGCTGAAAAGCGGATCAACCGTAAACGGTCCGCACGCTTTGACGGTCGGCAAATTGTTAAACATAAAAGCGAAAACCGGAATAAGCGCGGCGACAGAACGAGCAAAGTTTTTCATAAATTTTAGAACTGATTAATCAAGTTTCTCTAAATCGGATTTTTCCCAGGCTTTTGATTTGAAATAGAAAAAACGGCGATTCGGTTGGTAATTTAAATTCAGCGGTTCGTCAACGGCGATGCCGTAACTGCCGCGACACAGCGGTTCGCGCCAATCGTCGCCGTTTGCCAGAAAACGGCGAAATTGCGCGTCGTCCGCGCCCATCTCGAAAATCATCGGAACGGCTTCGTCAACCGGAAAATCGCCGAACCAGGCGTCGCCGGCGCACCACGAAGCCAATGCCGTCATCGTCAAAGACATATTCACGGGAAGTTGTTTTTTTAATTCAAAGACAATGCTGCGATAAAAATCTCTTTCCGAAGCGGTTGCGTCAAAGTCAATCTGCACGGCTTTGACGTTCGGTAATTCTAAAGTTTTTTTGATCAAAGAAACAACTTTTTCTTTCTGCTCGTCCGACAGATTGCTGCGGCTCGCACTTTTTTTGTCGGATTCGATGCGCGTGACGGCAATCAAATAAGTGTCCGGCGCGATTTGCAAAGGCTGGCGGCGCGGGCGAAAAATTACGTCATCGTTTTCCAAAAAAAGCGTCTGCGCCAGAAAAGCCACGCCGAATTTTTTCGTATCTATAAAACGCAAATCTTCCGGTCGCTCCCACGCCCAGAGAATTTTGGCGGGCATCGCTTCGTTCGTCGCCGAAAGTCTTTCCGCTTTTTGCCGACAGCTTACCGCAAAAAACACGACCGCGCACGCAATTATACTCGATTTCAAAAACAAAATTATTCTTCGATCAAAGCCGGACATAGACACCAGGCGGGCAAACGATTTTTCGGCAAAGCGTTTGACTAGGGAATTCTACAATATTTTGATATATTTATAAAAATGAATGGTCATTCATTTTTAATTAAAAGATTATGATTGAACGCGAACAGCTTGAAATGGACGTAGTTTTCGTCGGCGCGGGACCGGCGAATTTGGCGGCGGCACTGCATTTAAAAAGTCTCGTTAAGAAACACGACGAACTCGTCGCCAAAGGCTTGAAAAAAGGCAGAACGCTCGGCGATCTGGAAATCGGCATCATCGAAAAAGGCGCGGCAGTCGGCGCGCATATTTTGTCGGGCGCGGTGATGGACCCGATTGCGATTCGTGAATTGATGCCGGATTTTATCGAGCAGGGCTGTCCGGTTGATTCGACGGTCGAGAGCGACGCTTTCTGGTATCTGACGGAAAACCGCGCGTTCAACGCGCCGATTACGCCGCCGCCGCTCAAAAATCACGGCAAATACATTATTTCTCTGAGCCGTATGTGCGAATGGCTCGGCGAAAAATGCGAAGCCGCCGGAATCAATATCTTCCCCGAATTTCCCGGCGCGGAAATTCTTTACGACGAAAACGAGCGCGTCATCGGCGTTCGCACCGGCGACAAGGGAATTGACAAGGAAGGACATCCGAAAGGAAATTTCGAGCCGGGCGTAGAGCTGCTGGCGAAAGTTACCGTTCTCGGCGAAGGCTCGCGCGGCTCCCTGACCAAACAATTATCGCAGCGTTTGAAGATGAACGACGGCAAGGAAGCGCAGGTTTTTTCCCTGGGCGTAAAAGAGCTTTGGGAAGTTCCGGCGGGAAATTTCGATGAAGGACAAGTCGTTCACACGCTCGGTTTTCCGTCGGATTCGCACACCTACGGCGGCGGCTGGATTTACGGGATGAAAAACAACGTCATCAGCATCGGTTACGTGACCGGGCTTGATTATCTTGATCCTTTAATTGATCCGCACGCCGAATTTCAGAAATTTAAAACGCATCCGAAAGTCGCCGAAATACTCGCGGGCGGCAAGATGCTTAAATACGGTGCGAAGACGATCAACGCGGGCGGTTGGCACACGATGCCGAAACTTTACAGCGACGGCGTTTTAATTATCGGCGATTCGGCTTCTTTTTTGAACGGGCAGCGCATCAAGGGAATTCATACGGCGATGAAGTCGGGAATGCTCGCGGCGGAAACGATTATCGGCGCGTTCGACCACGACGATTTTTCCGAAAAAACGTTGCGTTATTTTGAAGAAAAAGTAAACGCGAGCTGGCTTTACGAAGAGCTTTACGCGGTCAGAAATTTTCACGCTTCGTTTCAATCCGGTCGCTGGTCGGCTCTCGTCAATGGCGGTTTGCAGTTTATTTCCGGCGGTTTAGCGTGGGGATTTATGCCGATGCAGCATCACGTCGCCGGACACGAGCGAATGGAGAAGCTCGAAGAATACGATTACACGGGCGACAATCCCGCCCAGCGTTACCCCGATTTGAAATTCGACAATCAGTTGACCTTCGACAAAGTAACCGACGTTTACCACGGCACGGTTTCGCACGACGAGGATCAGCCTTCGCATCTGCATATTCTGGACACGGAAATCTGCGCGACGCGCTGCGCCGAAGAATACGGCAATCCGTGCCAGCGGTTTTGTCCGGCGGCGGTTTATGAAATGGAGGAAAATTCAAAAACCGGGCGGCGCGAAATTAAAGTCAATTTTTCAAACTGCGTTCATTGCAAAACCTGCGACATCGCCGACCCGTATCAAATTATCAACTGGGTGACACCCGAAGGCGGCGGCGGTCCGAATTACAAAGGAATGTAGTTCGATTTTGGATTTTAGAATTTGGATTTTGGATTTGTTTGGGAATATAAATTGCTTTGTTTAAGATGCGTTTGAAATATGTTTTAAGTTGATACGCAGAATAACGAATCGAAGGAGATAAATTTATGTCAATTCCAAACAAAGACGAAGCTGAAGGCAAATGGGAACAGGTTAAAGGAACGGTAAAGAATAAAGTCGGCGAGGCGACCGGCGACCGTGATTTGGAAGCCGAAGGCGAAGCGCAGAACGCGGCGGGCGAAGGTCAGGAAACCTGGGGCAAATTTAAACGCGGAGTCGGCGACGCGGTTGATGCGGTCGGCGACGCGATCAGCAATACCGGCAAAGACATTAACAAATAACGTTTGTATAATTCAAACTTAAAAATAAAAGCGATTGGATAAACAGTTTATCCAATCGCTTTTCAATTTTACCGGCGATTGCTGAAATTTCACCTTTTACTTTGTCGCAAAATCAAATAATCTATCAAACAGCTATGAAACTCGCCGAAAATACGCACCGCCGACTCGAGCTTTTTTTCAAACAGTATTTGAACGACGAGAATTTTGAATTGCCGATCATAAATTTTTACGTCGGCAAATTTGCGCGTCTTCTGACATCAGCCATCAACGTTCACGGCATTACGTTCGGCAGACGAATTTTTATTACTTCCAATCTTTTGACGCTCAATCAAAATAACTATTTAAAGCTGCCCGAAAACTTGGTGGCACACGAAATTACGCACGTTATCCAATATTGTAAAGAAGGCTTTCTGAAGTTTTTTTACAAATATTTAACGAGCTATTGGCGGAATTTGCGCGAAAAGAAAAAATGGGACGCGGATGCGCGGCACGAAGCGTATCTGGAAATTCCTTTTGAAATTGAAGCCCGTGTCGTCGCCGCCAAATTCGTCGAATGGAGTGAAAAACTAAAAACTAAAAACGAATAGTTAAAAATAAATCATTAACTATTCGTTTTTAGTTTTTAGTTATTAGTTTTTAGTTAAATCAAACCGCTGCCATAAGAGATTCGGTCAATTGATTGGCGGCGAATTCGACATTAGCGTAAACCGCTGCGACTTCGCCGGAGTTTTCCGAACTTAATCCTTCTTCCGCCTGCACGAGAATGCCTTCGATGGCTTCTTTCTGGTCGGATGAAACCGACGAGCCGAATTCGTGCAAAGCGCGTTTTGTGCTTCTGATCAGCGAGTCCAAACGATTACGCATCATAATCAAATCTTTGGTCGCGCGGTCTTTTTCGACCGAATTTGTCGCTTCCATAATCAACTGTTCGATTTCGTCGGGAGCGAGACCAGACGAAGGCGTGATTTGCATCGCGTGTTCCAAGCCGGTCATTTTATCCTTTGCCGAAACGTTGACGATGCCGTTCGCGTCAATTTCAAACGAAACGTCAACCTGCGGAATGCCGCGCGGCGCGGGCGGAATGCCGACCAGTTCGAATTTGCCGAGACTGCGGTTGCCGCTCGACACTTCGCGTTCGCCCTGCAAAATATGAATTTCGACCGACGATTGATTATCGGTAACGGTCGTAAAGGTCATCGTATTTTTGAGCGGAATCGTCGAATTGCGGGCAATCAGTTTGACGAACAATCCGCCGCGCGTTTCCAATCCGAGACTGAGCGGCAAAACGTCGAGCAGCACAATATCTTTGACATCGCCGGTCAAAACGCCGCCCTGAATCGCCGCGCCCATCGCCACCACTTCGTCCGGGTTAATTTCCGCCGACGGTTCTTTGCCGAAAACTTCCGTGACGGTGCGCGTGATAATCGGCGAGCGCGTTTGTCCGCCGACGAGAATCACCTTGTCAATATCGGTCGGTTCGAGTTTTGCGTCCCAGAGAGCCTTCTGGCACGGCTCGACCGACATATCAACCAGATCGCGCACTAATTCTTCAAATTTGGCGCGCGTCAAAACCGTGTTGATGTGTTTCGGACCGCTTGCGTCCGCCGCGATAAACGGCAGATTGACGGTCGTTTCGATCACCGAAGATAATTCGCATTTGGCGCGTTCCGCCGCTTCCTTCAAACGCTGCAGCGCGAGCCGGTCGTTTTTCAAATCAATGCCGTTTTCGATTTTGAAATTGCCGACCAGCCAGTTAATGATGCGCTGGTCGAAATCTTCGCCGCCGAGAAACGTATTGCCCGAAGTCGAAAGAACTTCAAACACGCCGTCGTTGATTTCGAGAATCGAAATATCGAACGTGCCGCCGCCTAAATCGTAAACGACGACGCGCTCGGATTTATGTTTGTCGAAACCGTAAGCCAACGCCGCCGCCGTCGGTTCGTTGATAATGCGCTCGACGGTCAGACCGGCGATTTTGCCCGCGTCGCGCGTCGCCTGCCGCTGCATATCGTCGAAATACGCCGGAACCGTCACAATCGCTTCGGTGACTTTATCGCCCAAGAATTCTTCCGCCGCGAGTTTCAAACGTTGCAGGACAATGGCGGAAATTTCCGGCGGGCTGTAAGTGCGGTCGAGAACGCGAATGTGCGCGTCGCCGTTCGGGGCTTCGACAATCTCGAACGGAACGGTGTCGCGCATTTTTTCGACTTCCGGCGAATCGAATTTGCGACCGATCAAACGCTTGACGGCATAAAGTGTGTTTGCCGGATTCGTGACGGCTTGGCGTTTAGCGATTTGCCCGACGAGCCGCTCGTCTTTTTCGGTGAAACCGACGACCGACGGCGTGGTTCTGCCGCCTTCCTTGTTTGAGATAATTTGCACCGTACCGCCTTCCAGAACGGAAACGCAACAGTTTGTCGTGCCTAAATCAATGCCAATTACTTTGCTCATATTTTTTTGAATTTTCGTCGGGAGTCGAGATTATTTTCAGATTGTTTTTAGAAGTAAAAGTTAATTCGATTCAAACGAATCGGCTTCGAGAACGGATTTTATATTCGGCAAATCGCCGCTCGGCAGAACGGATTTTGAAACCTTGACCATTGACGGGCGAATCACTTTATCGCCGATTCGATAACCGCGTAAATGTTCGGTGATGATTGTGTTCGGCGGCATTTCAACGCTTTCTTCGGTGGCGACGGCTTCGTGCAGATGCGGGTCGAACGCTTCACCGATTGCCGGAATCGGCTGAACGCCCATTTCCGCCAAGATCTCATTTAATTGTTGGCTGACCAGCACGATGCCTTCAAAAAAATGTTGAAATTCCTTCGGTTTTTCGCTCGTCGCCGCATTTGATAAATCGAGCGCGCGGTTTAAATTGTCAACGACGGGCAGCATCTGCGTCGCCAGATTGCTTAACTGATTGCGAAACGTTTCGCCGCGCTCGCGTTCGGTGCGCTTTTTATAATTTTCAAAATCAATCTGCCAACGGCGCGCGGTTTCAAACAATTCGACGCGCTCGGTTTCTTTTTGCTGTAGCTGATTTTGCAGATTGGCAACTTCCGCCCGCAAAATTAAAAGCTCGTTTTGATCCGGCGCGGCTTCGACGGAGTATGTCGGCGATTGCGAAAAAGTTTCAATCTCGAACGCGGGCGCAGCTGCCGTCTGAGCCGGATTTATTTGCTTTTGACTGTTAAATTCAACGTCATCAATCTCGATCACCAGTTCGGAGGAAATATCCAAATCCTTTTCTTTGGCTTCGAGCTGCTTAAAGAATTCATCAATCGAAAGCGTATTTTCGCCTTCAAATTCTTCAAAATCGGAAATTGTCATTTCAGAATTCATTATTCTAATTTTTGCCGGGAAATTCTTTAGTCGTCATTTTTTCGAGAACGCGGGCGACATAGCTGACAATCGAAATCATTCGCGCGTATTCGATCCGGGTCGGACCAAGAACGCTCAAAGTGCCGATTGTTTCGCCGCCGCCGATTTTGTAAGGCGCGGTGATGAGCGTGCAATTTTGCAAAGAAGAAGTCGTGTTTTCGCTTCCGATAATAACCTGCACGCTGCCCTTGATGGTTTGGTCGCGCTCGATGCATTCGGTCAGAATTTGCACGAGACGCGATTTTTCTTCGATGGTGCGAATCAATTCACGAAGACGGTCGAGGTCGGCGAAATCGCGCCCTCTGAGAATGTTCGACGTGCCGTCCACATAAACCGCGCCGCGATTTGTTTCTTCGCCTTCGATGCTCTGCGAGCAGAGAATCATCGCCATCTGCAAAAGTTTGTCGAAAAGCGAGGTTTCTTCGTGCATCAGCCGCAAAATCTCCGTCCGAATCTCCGACAAATTTCTGCCGCCGAACCGCGCGTTCAAATAATTTGAAGTGCGGTTAAGCTGTTCGTTGGAGAAGGTTTCGTTGAGCCGTATAATTTTGTTGTGAACAATATTCGGCGCGGAAACCAGCACGACGAGAATGCGTTTATCCGACAAATTGACAAACTCGATATGCTGAAGTTTGTCTTTTGCCAGACTCGGCGAAACGACGATGCCGACGTTTTGAGAAAGAGCCGAGAGAAGCTGTGAAGTGCGCTCCATCAGGTGTTCGGGCGCGGCGTTTGAATCCGTTTCGCCGAGTCCGAGTTCCTTGTTTATCAAATTCAAATCCTCGTTCGATAAACGCAGAACGCCCAACAAATTGTCAACGAAAAACCGGTAACCTTTATCGGTCGGAACGCGCCCGGCGGATGTGTGCGGTTGTCCGACGAGTCCGAAATCTTCCAAATCGCTCATTACGTTGCGAATCGTCGCCGAGCTTAATCCGGCGGCGTTGGCAAATTTTTCAGCGATTATTTTTGAACCGATTGGTTCGCCCGTCAAGAGGTGTTCGTTGATGATGGCGGAAAGAATTATCTGTCCGCGGGCATCGGGCGCAGAAGAATTTTTTTCGGTTGTCGGAATTTCATCGGAGACAGCCATTTTTCCTCTGGCGAGTTTGTCGAATGTCGCTTGAGAGCGATATTCTCTAGCTATTAAAACAGATAGCATTTTAATCTGCCGTCTGTCAAGAATTTAAGTTAAACTATGATTAACAACTTTGCGGCGGTTGATATTTCACCGATCAAAAAATTTTACGAAGAAGCATTTCGAACGCTCAACCGCGACGCGAAAACGCCGGAAATCGAAGTCGAATTTTATCCGTATATCGGCATCAATCACACGATTCGCGTCCGCGACGGGAAAGTTTTCGTGCGTCTCGCGGAGATTTGCCGCGCCGCGCCGCTCGACGTGCAGAGGGCTTTGGCGTATATTCTGACCGCCAAACTTTTTCGCAAAAGAGTGTCGCCGCTCGCCAATGAAATTTATCGGAAGTTTATCAAAACGCGGGAAATTCAAGCGAAAGCGCAGGAAAGCAAGCGCGTCAGAGGACGAAAAATTTTGAACGGAGCGCAGGGCGAAACTTACGATTTAGGAGAAATTTTTACGAAAATCAACGCGCGATATTTTCAAAATTCGATTCCGCCAACGACTTTAACCTGGTCGGCGCGAAAAACTTTTCGCGTTCTCGGACACCACGACGCAACGCACGAAACAATCGTCATCAGCAAATCGCTCGACGACCAAAGCGTGCCGCCGTTCGTCGTCGAATTCGTCGTTTTTCACGAAATGCTGCATATTTTTCACCCGACCGAACACCGCGACGGCAGACACTACAATCACACGCCGCAGTTTCGCCGCGACGAAAAAAAATTCTCCTTTTACGCCGAAGCCGAACGCTGGATAGAGGAAAATGCCGGAAAATTCAGAACGCAAATCAGAAAGTCGAAACGCAGAAGCTGAAAAAAGCGGTAGCCGACCGAAACGGCAAGCAGACTGGGATTTTCAAATAGAAGCTATCTCAAATTGCCTATTGCTCTAATTGTTTCAAAATCGTTCCAAGCAATCCGAAATCCGAAACGGTTCGGCGTTCGAGACTTATTTCGCCGATATTTGTTTCAGTCGTATAAAAAGTTGACAGCTTCGTGTTCTCGCTTTTATTTTCGGTCAAAACGCGGGCAATTCGGTCGGCTGAATCCGAATCCTGACCGAAGGTTACGAACGGCGAAACGGAATCGGCGAAACGCTCGAATCTTTGATTTTTGAGTTTTTTGTCTGCGCCGCGTCCCGCTTGCAGACATTTTCGGACGCTCGGGGCATCACCCAAAATCAGAATATTTTCGACGAGTGCCGCCGCTGTCGCTTTATCGCCGGAAAACCGAATTTCCGCGTTTTCAAATCGTTCCGGCGGCGAAATAAAATTGATTTCGTTCGTCACGAATTTCTCTAAAATCTTTGGATTTTTAAGTTTTACAATAATCACGCTTCGGTCGCCGTTTTCGTCGAATCTGGCGACGACGATTTCCGAATCAACCGCGCTCAAAAAATTTTGCGCGTCGGCGATGCCGTAGGATTCGAGCAGCGAATTTGAAAATTGCACGAGCAGTTTTCCGCGCAGCGCGTCGGTTTTTTCGGCGGCGAGAGAGATTGATTGTTGCCACGCGGCGAGCGGATTTTTTAAACGATAGCGCGTCGCGGAAAAAAAATCGGCGGGCAGAAATTCGATCAAATTTTCTTCGTTATTATTTATCGCGGCAAAATTTTCCTTATTTTTCGTGGCAAACGGCGGCTGCCAAAAAAAGTCAACTTCGTCTTCGATTCCCGCATCGGTTTTTTTCTCCGTCCAAACGATTCGGTTAATCGCGTCGCGCGAAATCCGCGGCACGATTTGCGCGATAAAATTTCGTTCATCGCTATTTTCGGCAATTGACGCGGCGGCGAAAACACCGGCGAGGTCGGCGATTTTTTCCGCTCCGGCGGGCGAAACATAACCGAAAGCCAGATTTTCGGGCGACGAATTTCGCGCCGGTAATGCAACCGTTTGTAAACTCTCAATCGCGCCCTTTTTAGCCGCGGCGCATTGTTCAATCGCCTGTTCGTCGTTGCCGAAATAAATCAGGCTGTTTTGAACGAGCGCGAAAATTTGCCGTTTGTCGTCAGCATTCCAAACGTAAAATTTTCCGTCGTATTTATCCGAAATTTCGAGCCGCGCATCTGCGCCGAGTTTTTCGCCGACAAAACGGCTGACTTGATTTTCGACGAGCGATTTTGCCTGCCAATTCCATAAATCAGTTTCGGCGACGGCGACAAACTGCGGCTTGAAATTTAAGACCGCCTGCTCCGCGCCGATTTCGTCGGCGGAAGTTCCAAAACCGGTGATGATTATCGCCATTTGAATATTCTTCAAATCGGAAAAATTCGGCACGTCGCGGGCGAGTTTTTGAAACGCTTGATTGTCGGTTTCAGCTTCGAGTGCGGCGGCGAGATCGTTCGTTTCGAGATAAACGAGCGCGTCCTTCGGCGCGACGCTTCGCAAATCAATTTTCGACGCTTTTTGACACGCCGCGAACGCGATAGAAAAAAAGATCAGCGCGAGCGAAAACAAACACGTCGGAGAGCAAACGCAGCGCGCTCCAATCATATGATTTCCGCCGCGATTCTTTGCAATTTTATCAATCTGCCATAACATCTCTGATAATGTTAATAAACAATCGGCGATTCGACTAACTTAATCGAATCAACAAACAAGGAGAAACGAATGGCGACAATTTCATTTTACGGCGGAGTCGGAACCGTGACCGGCTCAAAATATTTGCTCAGACACGGCGACAAACAAATTCTGGTTGACTGCGGACTGTTTCAGGGTTTGAAGGAGTTGCGCGAAAAAAACTGGCAGGAGCCGCCGTTCGATCCGAAGGAAATTGACGCGGTTATCATCACGCACGCGCACATAGACCACACGGGTTATCTGCCGCGCCTCGTCAAATTAGGTTTTACGGGAAAAGTTTTCACGTCGAGAGCGACCGCCGATTTGCTGAAAATTCTGCTTCCCGATTCGGGCAGATTGCAGGAGGAAGAAGCCGATTATCGCAACGGCAAGAACTTGACTGTCCATTCGCCCGCGCTGCCGCTTTACGACGAACGCGACGCAAAAAATGCGCTCGATTTGCTCGCGCCCGTGCCGAACGACGGCAAACCGGTGGAAATTGTCGAAAATATCAAAGCGAGTTTTAATGTCGCCGGACATATTCTGGGCGCGAGTCTGGTTTTGGTCGAACTCGAAAACGCGCGTGAAAACGGCGATTCAATTCGATTTCTTTTTTCCGGCGATCTGGGACATTACGATCAGCCGATCATCAAAGACCCGACCGCGCCGCCCGCCGCCGATTACGTGATGGTCGAATCAACTTACGGCAACCGTCTGCACGGCGACGAACGAAGCGAAGACCAAATGGCGGATGTCATTAACGAAGCCGCGAAAAATAATCAGCCGATTTTGATTCCGGCGTTTGCCATCGGGCGCACGCAGGAAATTTTGTATCTGATTCGTGAACTCGAAGAACAAAATCGCATTCCCGTTTTGCCCGTGCGTGTTGATTCGCCGATGGCGGCGCAGGCGACGCAAATTTACAATCGTTTTACCGAAGAACACGACGAAGAATACGCTTCGATTCTGGCGCACAAACAACATCCGCTTCGCACCGGCGCGATGAAAACCGCTTCGAGCCGCGACGAATCGAAACGATTAAACGACGAAAAAGGAACGCGCATCATTATTTCCGCGTCGGGAATGATGTCGGGCGGACGCGTGCTGCATCACGCGATGCGAATTTTGCCGAACCGCGACGCGACTCTGATTTTCGTCGGCTATCAGGCGGCGGGAACGCTCGGCAGAAGAATTTTGGACGGCGAGAGGGAAGTGAAAATTTTCAAGGAATGGATTCCGGTGCGTTGTCACGTCCGCATCATCCACGGCTTTTCGGCGCACGCCGATTGGAAGGCGGTTCTGCGCTGGCTCGAAAACTTGCCCGCCGCGCCGCAAATGATTTTTACGACGCACGGCGAACCCGAAGCGGCGGACGCGATGGCGCAGCACATCCGCGAAAGATTCGGCTGGACGACGCGCGTTCCGCAATACGGCGAAACAATCGAGCTTGTTTAGAAAAAAGCAATTTAACAGGGATGAAGAGGACGGCAGGAATTTTTTGGAGATTAAAAAAAGTTGCAAGCGAAAATAATTTATCCATTTAATCCTCCTCATTTCTATTAAAATTTTCCTTCATTGCTTTAGCCAAAATCACGCCTGAAAAAATCGAACCGTATTGCCCGCTTGCAGATATGTCGGCGCGGCGGCAGCGGGCGTGAAAAGCTCGACGTTTGTTCGTCCGATAATCTGCCAGCCGCCGGGCGACTCGAGCGAATAAATGCCGGTTTGTCGTCCGGCGATGCCGACGCTGCCTTTTGGCACGGTCAGGCGCGGCGAATCTCTGCGCGGCGCGGCGATTCGTTCGTCGACTTCGCCCATATACGCGAAGCCGGGCAGGAATCCGAGCATATAAACGCGATACGTGCGGGCGAGAAAAATCTCTAAAACTTCTTCGGGCGAAAGATTATTGCTTGCCGCGACAAATTCCAAATCGGGCGCGAATTCTTTATCAAAGCAAACCGGAATTTCAACGAGCCGCGAATTTGTTTCCGTCGTAATTTCTAAATTTCGCAAAGCGTTTTGCAAAAAAATTTCGATAATTTCAAAAGCGCAGCGCGCGCCGGGAAAAGCGCGGCGAACTTTTACAACGTCATAAAAAACCGAAAGCGAAGCGTAAGCGGGAACGATTTCGATTAAACCGGCAAACGGATTCGAGTCGAGAATACGCGCGAGGGCGAGAACCGAATCGTTCGCTTCGACGGAAATTTTATTATCGAATTCAACGGTCGCAGCGCAATCGCCGAGCGGAAAAATTTTATAGTTCATTCGCAGCTTTCGAGATTGTCGGGCAACGCCGGTTTGAATGTTTCGACATCGAGAATCGTGGTGCATTTTTCATTCAAGAACGCCGTCATAATTTATAAAAGACAATTGATTTTATCGTTTGCGCTGTTTCGGGTCGAGATATTCGCGCAAACCGTCGCCGATAAAATTAAACGCGAGAACCGTTAAGGCAATCGCCAGCGCGGGAAAAAGCAGAACGTGCGGCGCGCTGTAAAGAACATCGAAACCGCGACCTTCTTCGATCATCGTTCCCCACGAAGGCGCGGGCGGCGGAATGCCCAAACCGAGAAACGAAAGCGACGCTTCGGACAAAACCGCGCCCGCCATTCCCAAAGATGCCTGCACGATTAAAGGCTGAATCGCATTCGGCAAAATATGCGTAAAAAGTATGCGCCAATCGCTCGCGCCCAAAGCCCGCGCCGCCTGCACGAAATCATATTCGCGCACCTTCAAAACCTGCCCGCGCATCACGCGCGCATAGCCGACCCAGCCGATGATGCACAACGCCAAAATCAATTTGCCCAAACCCGCGCCCAAAAACGCGACCAGTGCGATTGCCAAAAGCAAGCCGGGAAACGCGAGAAAAACGTTGAATAAATAACCCGACAAAAATTTGTCAACGAAGCCGCCGTAAAATCCGGCAATCGCGCCGAGAAAAACGCCGACGACGGATGAAACGACGACGACGACAATGCCGACTTCGAGCGAAATTCGCGCGCCGAAAACGACGCGCGAAAAAACGTCGCGACCGAGCGCATCAGTTCCAAACCAATGTTCGACGGACGGCAAAGCGTAGCGCATCGCCAAATTTTGCGCGGTCGTGTCGTGCGTGGCGATGAACGGCGCGAAAATCGCCGTCAAAATAAAAACGGCGGCGATGGCGATTCCGATGTAAGTCAGGCGATTCATTGTTCGTGAATCGTGAATCGTGAATTGTGAATCGAATTCCAAGACGATTCACGATTCACGATTCACGATAATCTAATTCTCGGATCGAGGCGGCGATAAACCAAGTCGGTCAGCGAATTGGCGACGATATAAGTTACTGAAATCACCAAAACGCAACCCTGGACAAGGCGGTAATCACGTTTGCCGATGCCGTCGTCGAGCAAAAGCAATCCCAAGCCTTGCCAGTTGAAAATCTTTTCGGTGATAATCGCGCCCGCGAGCAGAACGCCGAGCTGTAAGCCTAGAATCGTCACGACCGGAATCAAGCCGTTTTTCAGAACGTGCTTGTAAACGACTTTGCGTTCGCTCAAGCCTTTCGCCCGCGCCGTGCGGACGTAATCTTCGCCGAGTTCTTCGATGACCGACGAACGCACCATTCGGGTTAAAATCGCCGACAACGCCGCGCCCAAAGTGACGGCGGGCAGAACAATGTCTTCGGGATTTAAGCTGCCGGTCGGCGCGAACCATTGAAGTTTGACGGCAAATAAATAAACCAGAAACGGTCCGATGACGAACGTCGGCAAACTGATGCCGAGCAGTGCGACGAACGACGCGAAATTATCAGTTATCGTGCCTTTGTTCATTCCCGCCAGCACGCCGAGCGGAATCGCAATGCCGACGGCGACGAGCATCGAAGCGAGCGCGAGCTTGATGGTCGAAGGATAACGCTCCAGAATCATACCCAAAACCGGACGGTCGGTGCGAAACGAATTTCCCAAATCGCCGTGCGCGAGTCCGACGAAATAATCAACGTAGCGATTGTCCGCGCCGTGCCATCGAAAACCGTTTTCGCCGTTGTATGAAAAGAAAAACGCCGGTTTATCGAGTCCGTGTTTGCGGTTGAAATTTTCGATTTGTTCGGTCGTCGCCTGCTCGCCCAAAATCGCCGTCGCCGGATCGCCCGGCACGAGTTCGATGAGCAAGGTAACGAGCGTAATGACCGTCCAGACGACCAGCAGAAGCAAAGCGATTTGCCTGACAAAGTTTTGTAATTTGTATTTCATTCGATAGAAAAATTTCGGGAAAAATTTCGGCTGTGTGAAATTATAAAACTTTTCATTCGCGCTGACGAATCGGCGCGATTTTATCAAAAAGTCGCAGCAATGTTTTCCTTTGCGGACTTTGCGCCTTTGCGGGAAAGAAAAAGTTATTTCCCGCAAAGGCGCAAAGTCCGCAAAGAAAGATTAAACTAGGAATTTTTAGATTTTCACCGCGCTGTGAATCGCCGCGATGCCGCCGGTTAGATTTTTATATTCGACATTCGTAAAGCCCGTTTGCTCGATCAGTTTGGCAAGATTTTTCTGATCGGGAAAGCGCGAAACCGAATCGGGCAAATATTCATATGCGCTGCGCGAACCGCTGACCGCGCCGCCGATGCGCGGCAGAACATTTGCAAAATAAAACTGAAAAAGCTGGCGAAAGCCGGGAACGATTGGAGTCGAAAATTCTAAGATGACGAGCTTACCTTGCGGTTTCAAAATTCGGTGAAATTCTTTCAAGCCGTTTTGCCAGTTGGAAAAATTTCGCAAGCCGAAAGCGATTGTCAGCGCGTCGAAAGTTTGGTCGGCAAACGAAAGATTCATTCCGTCGGCTTCGATGTATGGAATATTTTCACTGACCTTCGCATTTTTATCGAAAGCGATGTCGAGCATCGGACGGCAGAAATCCGTGCCGAAAACTTTCGCTTCGGCGTTTTTTTGCAGCTCGATTGACAAATCGCCCGTGCCGCAGGCGACATCCAAAACGAGCGCGTTTTCATCGTCCAAAACGTCTTTTAATTTTTCGGCGACGAGCCTGCGCCAACGCTTATCAATGTTGACCGAGAGGAAGTGATTGAGAAAATCGTATTTCGTGGCGATGCCCGCGAACATTTCGCGCACGGCTTCGTGATGTTTTAATTCGGCGGCGGTTCGTTTTTCGATCATAAAAAGGTGCGGTGATGATTATAGACTATCTGGATTAATACCAAAATCGGCGTATCGTCGGAGCGCGGACGGCTCGTCCGCATCGAGCGCGGGAAGCGCGAGACACGCCCGTTGCCCTCGAGTAAGTTGATGGTCGGCAAACAACATCGCTACCGCTTGTTGGCGGACGAGCCGTCCGCGCTCCGTTCAGGAAAATTTATAAATCAAGCCGCCGGTTTTATCAGCATCGTTTTAACGACCGCTTCTTTGCGCCAGCGTTCAAGAACTCTCTGCGCGTCGGCGAGCGTTGCGGACGGCGCGTCAATTTTGTTCGGCGCGAGTTGGTATGTAATGTTGTCGAGCCACGAATCCATCGGCATTTTGGGCTGGGACGATTTTGAAAATTCCGCCTGCGCCGCTTGGAATTCATCGGCGGTTATGTCGGCGCGTAAAAGCGTATCAACGTAATTGGAAAAATTTTCGGCGAACGAAAGCGGATTCGCGGCGAGCTTTAATTCGTCCGAGTTGAATTTGGAAAATTTGACGATTACCAGACCGGGCAGAAAATAAGAATTCTGCAAAAGCAGAGCTTTGTCGGCTTCCTTTTTTCGCAGGCGATTTTGTAGAACGTAAGTCAAAATTTGTCCGGCGTAAAAATCCTTTTCGCCGCGCGACAAGCCGCGAAAGGCGAAACGCAGCTCGCTCGCGTTTTCGATTTCCGATTTCACCAGAAAAAAATTCGTGTCCGGCGCGGGCGGCTCGGCGAACGTGGCGGGAACGCGGCGGTCGGCTTTTTCCCAGCCGCCGAAAAGCTGACGCGCGGCTTTGAAAACGAATTCGGGTTTGACGTTGCCGCTGACGGCGAGCGTCGCGTTGTCGGCGGTCAAAAATCTTTGCTTGGCGAGCAGAACGTCGGCGAAATCTATTTTCGGCAACGATTCGGTCGTGCCTTCCGCGCTTCTGCCGTATGGAAATGTGCCGAGCAGCCGTTTGGCAACTTCCTGGTCGGCGAGATACGCGGGATTTTGTTCGAGTTCCTTAACCCGTTCAATCTGCGCGGCGCGCACCTGCGCGGTCGTCGTTTTGTCAATCTGCGGTTTGACGACGGCGTTGGCGAGCGTTTCGAGCATCGTTAAAATTTTATCCGCATTGCCGGTCGCGGTGATTTGGATAAAATCGTAGTTGGTTTCAACGTCGAGACTGCCGTTCAATTCGTCCCGGAAAAATTCCCGGGTCGAATCGTTCGGAAAAAGAATATCGCCGAGCAAAGCCATCGTGCCTTCTTTATTTTGCGTGTCGAAAGCCGCGCCGCTGTTGACGCGCAGCTTGATCGTCGCTTTCGGGGCAGCCGGTTCGCGCCACACTAAAACCTTCAAACCGTTGAGCAGCTTGTCCTGTCCGGGGGCGGAAGTTTTTTGATTTTGCGCCGTCGAAACAGCGGCGAGCGTTAATAAAATCGCGCCGAACGCTACTAATCTGTTAAAATAATTTTTGGTAGTCATTGCTTTTTATAGAGCCGAAACTTCGAATCGTTAGTTGCGAAATCGAATTTTTAAGTTGGCAGCCGATTCGTTTCAAAATTTTGAAACGAACTCGACGATTAAACAAACCGGGAAAACGACGAAATGAAATTTTAGATGCCCGCAGGCATCGCGTCAAACAACAAAAGCATCTATCAATGTTGTATCCTGAAAAGCGTGTTGAGCAAAGCGTTTCCCGACCGCTTAACATCCGCAAAATTCGCGTTATAATTAGAAAAAGGTGTTTAGGACTTTTTGAAAAGAGAAGTAGAAAAGATTTGAGAGGCTAGAAAGATGGGAAAAATTGTCAAATATTGCGCTGCCTGTGATGAAAGTTTTGCCGAAAAATTCGCTTTTTGCCCGGGCTGCGGGCAGGCGATGACGGCGTTCGAGATGAATCCGCTGAACGGCGAAACAAAAATTTCGGAAGCTCCGACGGCGGTCGAAATCGCTGAAACGATTCAAACGTCCGAGCCGGAAAGCCGCGCCGACGTTCCGATTGCTCCGCCCGTTTCGTTGGAAAGCGCGCCGGGCGAAGAAATTCCCGCAACTGCCGCCGACCGAAAATTTTATACCGTACAGCCGATCAAAACGGCGGCGGTTGACGATTCCGTAATCAATGAACCGGCTGTTGAAGACTCAATCGCTGAAGAAGCGTCGGTTCAGGAAAATGTGCCGGAAAATGATTTCGAGCCTGAAACGAAAACTTTCGCGGCGGCTGGAAATTCCGGTAGCAACGGCAATGTTTATCAAACATTGCCGAACGACGCTCAAGCCGGTTTCGGCAATTCCGCAAACGCTCCGAAAGGTGGGTATAACATCACCGTTATCGAAGAGAAAAACGTCGGTCGGCGCAACGGCTTGCTGTTGGGAACAATGGTTTTAATCTCGACAATCGTTCTCGGCGCGACGGTTTATTCGCTTTTTAGTAAGGATTTTCTCGTCGGAGCGATTGATCAAGGTAATCCGTTGTATGTAACCGCGATTGACGACGTGCCACCGCCGATTGACGAACAGCCACCGCCGGTAAAAAGTAAAAAAGACGGCGGCGGCGGCGGCGGCGGCGGTAAAGATGAACCGGAAGAGGCCTCCAAAGGCAGGTTGGTTTCGCAGTCGGATAAACCGATTAATCCGCCGGATGCGAAACTTCCGCAACTGACAAATCCCGACATTAAAATAATTCAGGAAACGCAAGGAAAAATTAAACGACCGATCACTGAAGAACGCGCAGGCTTGCCCGGTTCGGATAATCTGAATCCGTCGAACGGCAACGGTAGAGGCGGCGGCATCGGCAGCGGACAGGGAACCGGAATGGGCGGCGGTCTCGGCACGGGCGAAGGCAACGGTATCGGTTCAGGAAGCGGCAACGGCAGAGGAACGGGAATCGGTAATAACAGCGGTGGCGGAACTGAAAATGATCCGAAACCGCCGCCGCCGCCGTCAGTTCCGGTTGGACCGACGGAAGGCGTGAAAATTATTTCCAAACCGAAACCGCCTTATACCGATTCGGCGCGGCAAAACCAAGTGACCGGCGTTGTTCGTCTGCGCGTGACGTTTACCGCCAACGGACAAATCGGCAGCGTTGCGCCGGTGAGCGGGTTGCCCTACGGTTTGACCGAACAGGCAATCGCCGCCGCCAAACAAATTCGTTTTGAACCGGCGAAGAAAAATGGTCAGCCGATTGCCAGCACACGAGTAATCGAGTATTCGTTCTCGATTTTCTAATTCGATTTCATTACTGAAAAAAAAAGCCGCGAGTTAAATTTTAACTCGCGGCTTTACTTTTGGAGCGCGGACGGCTCGTCCGCCTTTCGAGCGCGAAAGCGCGAGACACTCCGTTATAATCAAGTAGCGTAACTTTAATCAAACAACGTCGCTGTCGCTCGTTGGCGGACGAGCCGTCCGCGCTCCTTGAAATCAATCATTCAAACCGAAAAATTTTTTAATCGAATCGAAAACGCTCGTTTTATCAATCGCTTGATGTTCTTTGGTTTCGGCTTCCAATTTGTCGAGCGCGACGCGGCGTTCTTCGACGATTTTTCCTAAACTGTCAACGAGTTCGGGATTTTCTTCGAGAATCGGTTTCAGGCACAGATTGTTTATTTCCAAAACTTCGGTTTCTTCTTCGGCGGTGACAGTCGCCGTGCGCGGTTGTCCGGTCAGCAAGCCCATCTCGCCGAAAAAATCGCCCTCGCGCAATTTGCGAAGAGTTTTCGAGACACCGTTTTCCTTAACGTGAACGTTGACCGCGCCGCGATGAACGACGAACATCGAATTGCCTTTTTGACCTTGCCGGACGATTGATTCGTCGGGCGCGAAAACTCTGACGACGCTGGCGGCAGCGAGCTTTTGCGTTTCTTCGTCGGAGAGCGGCGCGAAGATCGAAACGTCGCTCAAACGCTCGAAAATCTCGTTGCCCGGCTCGAAAAAAACATTTTCCTGCGTTTTTGTTTCGACGTGAATCGTGCGCGTCGGATAGGCGAACTCGATTTGCTCGCGCTGAAACGCATACCAGACGCGCTGCCGAATCAGCGCGTCGGTGTCGTTAAATTTCGTGTAATCTTCGAGCCAGTATTTGACTTCCCATTCGATGCCGTTGTCGCCCAAATTTTTGATTCGCACAACGGGGCGAATTTTAGACGAAACGTTTTCGACCTGTCTGACGATTTCACGCACCGATTGAATTGTTTTCGCCGGCGAGTTCGCATACAGCGTATTGAAATTAACAAGCCGCGCGTTCAGATTGTCTTTGGGTGAAACCTCAATCGCTTCCTTGCCGAGAACGCTGTTGCTGATGACAATCAGCTTGTTTTGAAACGTGCGAATTTTTACGCCGCGCCAGGAGATGTTTTCGACCACGCCCGCGCCTTTGTTTTGAATCGAAACGACATCGCCGATTTGAAACGGCTGGTCGGCTTGAATCGCCAAGCCGCTGAACAAATTTCCCAGAGTGTCCTGCAAAGCGAGACCGATAATCACGCCTAAAATCGTCGAAGTCGTAAACAAAGCAGCGAGATCAACCTTCGGATACTGCGAATTAAAAATGACGAAAAACGCGACGATGTAAAGAATAATCGAAAAGACGTTTCGCAAAAGCGACGAAATTTCATACGAACTCGAACGAAACGCGGTGCTGAAAATCAGATAATTGACGAAGCGAATAATCGAGATGATCAGGCTCATCCACAAAACGATTTTAACGATGCGAAGAATCTGGTCAAAAAGCGTCGCGGCAGTATCGCCCATTCGCGCGTCGGTCGCGCCGAAAAATTCTTGAATATATTGATTTAAATGCGGTTCGACAAACGGAATAACGATTAGAGCGAGCGTAATGATGCCCGCAAAAATGATGAAAACCAAAAATCTGTTTCGCAATTCAGAAACTTGCATAAAATAACTTTCAGATTATTGTCGAAGTATCAGAAAAAATCAATGATTGTCGAGCCGAGCAAAAGAATCGAGAGTATCGAAACGACGACGGCAATCGTCCACGCCAGAACGTTAAACCACCAGGAATTTCGATATTCGCCCATAATTTCCGGGTTGCTGGCAAGCGACACGATGGCGACAAGAATAATCGGCAAAAGCAAACCGTTGACGGCTTGCGTAACCAACAAAAGTTTGATTTGCGGAATGCCCGGAATCATCGCAAACACTGCGCCGACGACGATCAGGGCGGTAAAAATGCCCAAAAAAATCGGAGCTTCGCGGAACGAGTGCGACAAGCCTTTTTCAAATCCCAAAGCCTCGCTCAACGAATAAGCCGTCGCCAGCGGCAAAACGCCCATTGCCAGCATTGACGCGCCGAACAAACCGACGGCGAACAGATATTTAGCATATTCGCCGACGACGGGAGCAAGCGCGAGCGCGGCATCGGCGGCTGATTCTAATTTTACGCCGTTGACGTGCAGAGTCGCCGCAGTCGAAACGACGATAAAAAAGGCGATCAAATTGGCAAACAAAACCCCGAAAATCGCGTCGGCGCGCGCCATCGGGTAATCTTCCTTGTCCATTCCTTTTTCGACGACCGACGACTGCACGTAAACCTGCATAAACGGCGTAATCGTCGTGCCAATCAACGCCATAATCGTAAACAAATAACCGCTGTTAAAATTAAAACTAGGCGTAACCAATTCCTTGCCGACTGTTTCCCAATTCGGTTTAACCAGAAAAGCCGAAACGATATAAGTCAAAAAAATCAGAGACATCAGCAGAAAAGTCTGCTCGACTCGTTTCGGCGTTCCCTTTACGACGAGCCACCAAACAATAACCGCCGTCAAAGGAATCGTGATAAAGCGCGAGATGCCGAAAATTTCCGAAGCCTGCGCGATGCCGACAAATTCGGCGACGATGATTCCGGTGTTGGCGATCAGCAGCGCGAGCATCACGAACGCCGTCCAGCGCACGCCGAATTGTTCGCGGATTAAATCAGCCAAACCTTGCCCGGTCACCACGCCCATTCGCACGCACATTTCCTGCGCGACGACGAAACAAACGGTCATCGGAATAAAAGCCCACAGAAGCGTGTAGCCGTAATCCGCGCCGGCGGAGGAATAAGTGGCAATGCCGCTCGCTTCGTTGCCCGCGCTGGCGGCGATAATTCCGGGACCGAGAGCGGCGAGATAGGTGAAAAATCTATATTCGGACAGACGTTGACGAAGACGCGTCGGATAACGCCGGATTTTCTGCACAAATTTTCGGTCGGAAAATTCTGAAAAAATCATTTTTTCTACTGTCGCCTTCGTTCATTGTTTTTGCTGAAAAATCTGAAAAAACGGAAACTTGAATATAACGCGATTGCCCTCGAGAACAAAATTGCCGCTGCATTTTAACCGATGTATTTATTTTTAACGCGAATGTCACGACCGGCGAAAACTCCGCTTTCGTAATCGTGAACGAAGATTTCGACGCACGATCTGTCGAACATCTTTGTCACTTCTCGAAAATCCTGATTGACGCGCGACAATTCGGCAAAGAAAATCTCGCGCAAATCTTCGGCGGCGGGCAGTTCGCCTTTGAAGTTTTTAATCTTTTCCAGATGAATCTGCAAAATTTTATTCAAATTTTCATCTTCGCGGCTGACGATTTGAAACGAATTAGTTTTGCCGGCGAGCTGCGGGTGCGTGTTGACGATTTCTTCGACATCGGTCGGATAAATCTTCGCGCCGTAAAACGCGGCGGTCAAATCGCCGCGCCCATGAACGTAAAGCAGCGGCAAATGACTTTGCCGCGCCGCAAAGTTTTTGATTTCGATGCCGTTTTCTCTTAACTTCGCGCCGAGATTTTTGTGCGAATAAGTTCCGCCCAGATCGCGCAGATTATAGCGAATCTTCGGAGCCGCGCCGGTCAAGCGCACAATCGTATAAAGCAACTCGCCGGTTTCGGCAGTTTCGATCACGTAATCGGCGGCGTTGTATTGAAAAATCATCGGCGGCGTTTCGCGTCCGAAAAGCGTTTCGCAAAGCGTACGGTCGGCAAAACACAAACGCCTGAGAGCAATCGTCAAATCGGTTTCCACGCCGATATTTATTTCCAAATCCGACGCGCCGTAAGACGAGACGACCGTTTGAAAAGATTTGAGAAGATATGTGCGAAGACTTTCCGACATTCCTTCGCCGCCGACGATTAAGTCAATCTTATAATTCGATAAATCGAGCTGCGTCGAATCAATCCACGATTTGACGAACGGCGGATAACCGCAAATCAAATAACGGTAATTCGTGCCGAACAAACTGAGCGTATTTTCGAGCTTCAACGCATCGGGACCGATTGATTTCAAAATGCCGACATCAACCAGCGACATCGAAACGTTCATTCCCGTCGCCCACGGTCCGAGCGCGAAACAGTTTAATAAAATATGCTGCTGATCGTGATAAAAAATGTCGTAATTTAATTGCAGAATGCGCGTTACTTCGCGGCGTTCGTCCGCGCTACGCACCCAATTGTTCGGTACGCCGGACGAGCCGGAAGATTCGTCAATGACCGTTCCGACGCTCGGAATTCGTCCGTCGTAACAGCGGGCTTCAATCGAATATTTTTTGACGTAATTTTCCTTCGTCATCACCGGAACGCCTTCGATTTTCCATTCGTCGAGCCGGTAATTTTCCGCTTCGAGAAATTCACGGTAAGCCGGACAACGCCGCTGCGCTTTATAGAAAACGGCGTAGGCGCGAACTTTTCCGATCCACGCCAAAAAAGGCTGAAACTGCGGCGCGAAAAGAATCAGATACGAGCTTCCGTCGGAACTTATCAAACGGCGGAAAATCCACAGAACATAGATAAAAGCGTAGGCGAGTGCAAAATGAAACATAAATTTCTAATCACTAATGTTACGAAGGAACAATTTTTTCTTTCGAAGGAAATTGACATTATAGCGTAGGGTGCAATGAGCCAAAGGCGAATAAAACCCTACGACCTACGAAAAAGGATTGCCGTCCCTGAAAGGGACGAACAACCGCGTCACGTTTGTGTTCGTCCCTTTCAGGGACGGCGACATTTTGGCAAGCTTCGTAGGGTTGCGCTCACTCGCGCTTGCTTAACCCTACGCTATGACGTCAGTCTCCTTCGGAGACAAAATCCAATTTGCGTAACATCATTTAATCAACCAAAATTCTTTCAACCGGCAGACGGCGGCTTTTCGGCGGTTCGTCGGAAAAGCCGATTTTGAAAACGAGCCAGATGTCGGAAATGCCCGTTTCATTTTCAACCGCGGCGGCGGCTTTTCGGTTCGTGACGAGATTGCCGAAGGGGTGAATATAAACATCGTGCGCGGCGGTTTCAAGCCAGAAACGCATCAAAAATTTCCCCGCTTCAATCGCGTCCGAAGACTTCCAAAAGCCGCCGGAGATTAAGCCGAGCGTCGGAATTCCGCCGCTTTGCGAGCGATAAACTTTCGCTAAAATCTGTCGGGCGACGGGCAGCCGCAAAAGCCAGGGCATTTTCGCCGACAGCCATAAATTAAGTCTCGAAACATTCATCGAACGATAATCGAGACCGTCGAGTCGCGCTTTTGATTGTTTGTCCGAATAGCGAAACCATTCGACGATTTCGTCGTGATATTCGGGCGAATTCAAATCTTCAAACAGCGCGACGGTGTTGAAATTCATCAGCCGTTCGATATGTTCGGGTTCGGTAATTATAGAAAAATTCTGATTCCAGTCAAGGGCAATTTTCGTTAAAGATTCGACGGCGGCGACGGGAATTTTTTCATCGCGCAGATGCAGCCGGGAAGTGCGGCGTTTGAAAAATAAGTTTTCGTCAAAATTGTCGGCGGAAGGCGCGGCGGCGTTTAATTCGAGTTCGGCGAAAGGAATCAAAACATCTTTTTTCGCTTCCAAAATGGCGGGCGCATACCATTCGGGCGCGTGGAAAAGTTTATAGAAGAGATTGAAACCTCGCGGCGCGGCGAGAATCTTTAAAGCTTCGACGAACATTCCCATCGCTAAAATAATAAAGCTGCCGGTCGTATCTTCCTTCGGCAGAGTGCGGCGTGAATCAATGTAAAGCTCGGCGCGAGTTTCATTGATGATTTTGACGCGCCACGGCTGCACATTGTGCGGCGAGGGCGTGTGGAGAGCCGTTTCGAGAATCTCGTTCCAGATTTTCATCATTTGAGATTATTGACGAAATTAAGGATTAAATACAATTAAAATTTATTTTTACGAAAAAGTATTATTAAATCGTATGGAATCATATAATTATTATTATCTGATTTTGCGAAATAGCGTTTAGTTTTGTATAAGGAGAGAATGAAATGAATTTATTGAAATTAAATGAAGCCGCCGCGCAAATCGGCGTGAGTTATCCGACGGTCAAACAGTGGATTTACAACGGTAAAATCCGCTCCGTAAAAACCGCCGGCGGTCATCATCGGATTCCGCAGGAAGAAGTCGAGCGCATTTTGAACGCGCAGAAACAAACGAATCGAACGCCGCTGGCTGCCATCAGCGGGCGCAACAAACTTTTCGGCACGATCATCGAAGCCCGCTATGAAGGACTTCTGGCGC
The DNA here is from genome assembly GCA_964237235.1 of uncultured Pyrinomonadaceae bacterium. GTDB lineage: Bacteria > Acidobacteriota > Blastocatellia > Pyrinomonadales > Pyrinomonadaceae. The sequence continues at coordinate 138,158 of CAXSGY010000008.1, read as the reverse complement.
AAATCACGCTCGATGTCGGCGGACAATTGATGACCTCGATTATCACGAGCGACGCGGCGCGAAGTTTAAATCTGAAAAAAGGAATCACGGCATATGCGCTCGTCAAAGCGACCGAAGTAATGATCGTTCGAGAATGAAAATAGATAAAAAAAGCTGAACAAAGGGAAGTTTATGTATAAAAACCGCGTTTGGAGATTTTACAAAATCGCGCTGACGATTTTGACGTTCAACTTGATTTTCGGATCGTTAAACGGAAAAAGTTTTGCCCAAGCCGGGCAATCCGAATTAGTCGGCGAAATTACCGATCCGACCGGCGCGGTCATTCCGAACGTGCGTGTTGTTCTGACCGAAAAACAAACGAATCGCGCTGTCGAAACCGTTTCCGAGGCGGACGGAAATTTTATTTTTACAAATCAGAAGCCCGGAATTTATTCGGTTGAATTTCTGGCAAGCGGTTTGACGCATCTGGTCCGCGACAATATTAATTTGACCACCGGCGAGCGCATCAGAATAGACGTGCGGCTCGAAGCCGTTTCCCTTGAAGAAATCGTCACGGTAAATTCCGACGCGCCGCTGCTGCGTTCGGAAACGAGCAGTCTGGGGCAGGTAATTGACAATCGAAAAATCGTTGACTTGCCGATCAACGGACGCAGTTTTTTGTCGCTCGTCGGACTCGCGCCCGGTGTCGCGCAACCGCCGCGCACGACCGAAGGCGCGTCTCTGCCGCGCATTAACGGCGGTCGCCCGCGCACGAATGAATATTTGTTCGACGGCATTTCCGTTCTCCAGCCCGAACCGGGACAAGTCGCGTTTTTTCCGATTATTGACGCGATTCAGGAATTCAAGGTCGAAATCAACAATCCGCCCGCCGAATTCGGACGCTTTAACGGCGGCGTGGTCAATCTTTCGACCAAAGCCGGCACGAACGATTTTCACGGAACGCTGTTTGAATTCTTTCGCAATGAAGTCTTAAACGCCAAAAATCTTTTCGCGCCGGTCAATCAGCCGAAACCCGTTTTCCGCCGCAACCAGTTCGGCGGCGTGGTTGGTGGTCGCATCGTTAAAGATAAAACATTTTTCTTCGCGGATTATCAGGGAACGCGCCAGCTTGTCGGACGCATCCGCACTTCGACCGTGCCGACCGTCGCGCAGAGAAACGGAAATTTTACGTCGAATCTGGGCGCGCTGCTTTATCGAACGGCGAGCGGCGCGGTCACGACGACCGCGACCGGCAACACACCGATTCTCGTTACCGACACGAACGGCAATCAGATTCAGGTTCGCCAAAATCAAATATTTCGCCCGACGGACAAAGCGGCGTATGCGAACAACATCATTCCGCTCGCCGATTTCGATGCGTCGGCGTTACGGCTTCTACGGCGTTTTCCGCTTCCGAATGCAACCGGGGCGGCGAATAATTTCACGCGCGTCGGCAATGAAACCCAAAATCAAGACCAATTCGATTTTCGCATTGACCATCGCTTTAACGACCGCGCAACCATTTTCGGAAGATATTCGCACGCCAGAGATTTTTCCGATCCGGTCACGCCGTTCGCCGAAGGCAGCGGCACGATTGCGAACGGCGCGATTGGTACGACCGACACAAAAGCCGGTTCGCTAGTCTTTAATTACACGCAGATTTTCGCCGCGAATCTGATCAATGAAGCGCGTTTCGGCTACACGCGCCGCGATGTTCAAAGACGTTCCGCCGCGCTCATCGGCGATAATCAGGATTTGCTGCGCGGCATTCCCGAATCGGCGGCATTTCGCAGCAGTCTGCCGATTGTTTCAATCGCCGGTTATCAACAATTGGGTTCGAGCGCGAACACGAACACCGATTTTACGACCGATGTCACTGAATTTTACGACGCGGTTTCCTATAATCGCGGCAAACATTCGTTTAAATTCGGCGCGGATTTCCGGCGCGAGCGGCTCGAAATTTTGCAGCCGCCGTCGCCGACCGGACAATTTACTTTTAATCAGGTTTTGACGAATTCAACCGGCGCGATTGGCGCGCCGAGCGGTCTGGCGAGCTTGACCGGCAATGCTTTTGCGTCGTTTCTACTCGGACAGGTGCAGAATTTTGCGATTGATTTACAGCCGGAGATTCTTAAACCGCGAGCGCAATTTTTAGAACTTTTCGCGCAGGAGGATTTTCGAGTTTCGTCGCGTTTGACTTTGAATTTAGGCTTGCGCTACACGCTCAATTTTCCATCCATTGAGAAAAACAATCGCGCCGCCGTTTTTAATACGACGACGCAAACGCTCGATTATTCGGGGCAGAACGGAAATCCCGAAGCGGCGCGTGAATTGCACAAATTAAATTTCGGTCCGCGCGTCGGATTGGCGTATCGCGTCACCGACCGCACGGTTTTCCGAACGGGTTACGGCGCGGTCTGGATCGAACAGGCGGGAATTACCACGCCGTTCACGACACCGTTTTTTCCGTTCGTGCAGACGGTTACGCAGCGCAGTCTGGATAATCGGAACGCGGCTTTTACCTTGTCGGGCGCGACTCGTCCGAGCATTGCGCCCGTCGCTTTTGATGCGAACGCCGGTTTGGGTCAGAGCGTTTTCGGCGTTGACCGTGATTTGGGTTCGGGTTACGTTCAGCAGTGGAACATCGGCGTTCAGCGTCAATTAACTAAAAACATCGCGTTTGAAATCGCTTATGCGGGCAGCAAAATCACGCACGTCGGTATTCCCGATGTCAACATTAATCAGTTAACGGCGCAGCAGTTGAGTTTGGGCGCGACTCTTTTAACGCAGGTTCCGAATCCGTGTTTCGGAATCGTTCCGCGCGGCGTGTCGAATCTGGGCGATCCGACCGTCGCCCTCGCGCAAACTCTAAAACCGTTTCCATGTTTCAACACGGTTTCGCTTTATCGCAACAATGTCGGCAATACGAATTACAACGCTTTGCAGGCGAAAATCGAGCAGAGACTTGCCGATAATTTATCGTTTCTCGTCGCTTATACGCGCTCGAAATTGATTGACGAAGCGAGTTCGGTTTTCGACGCGACGGTGCAAACCGGACCGATTGCCAATTTTCCGGTCGCCGATAGTTTCAACCGCAAACTCGAACGCGATTTATCAACCGGCGATATTCCGAACGTCTTTGTGGCGAGCTTTGTTTACTATTTTAATTTTTTCAAAAATACGCGCGGCATCGCCGGAAAATTCTTAAACGACTGGTCAACGAACGGCATCGTCAATGTGCAGTCGGGCATTCCGCTCGCGGTCACGCAGGCGACGAATTTCAACGCCTTCGCCGGATTCGGAACGCAGCGTCCGAATCGAATCTCCGATCCGAATTTGCCGAACGATCAAAGAAGCGTCGCGCAATGGTTCGACATCAACGCCTTCACCGTCGCGCCGCAATTTATCATCGGCAATTCTTCGAGAAATCCGGTGCGCGGTCCGAATTATCGAAACTTCGATTTGGCGATTATCAAACGAACCGATTTGAGCGAAACGACGAACGTCGAATTTCGCGCGGAGATTTTTAATTTAACGAACACGCCGCCTTTAAACGCGCCGAACGTCGTTCTCGGTTCAAACGGCTTCGGCTCGATCACGTCGGCGGGCGATCCGCGTGTGATTCAGTTCGGATTAAAATTCAATTTTTAGCGTTTCGGAGCTTTTCGATTTTGGTAAGAATTTCCGGTTCTTCTTGAAGTTCGACGAGCGGTGCGAGCTGTCTTCGAATATAGCTCCAATCGAGGTTGTTTTGTTTGATGATAATGCTTTTAATATCGAACCAATCTTTATCGCGGTCGGCGAATGCTTTCAGAATTATTAAGTCTTCCGCCGGACAAATTTTTAGAGAAATGCCGGGCAGATATTTTTGATATTCGGCGCGGTCAATCATTTCTTCTTCAAACGGAAACGCGCCAAGCGAAATATCTATGCCGATGCCGCCGGAGTTTTTGAGTAAAACGACGCGATTCTTCAGCGCGGAATTTTCGGCATCGTCAATCCGCGCCGGAAATTTTTCCAGCAGCGGACGGATAAAATCGCTCTCCGTGCCGAAGCCGCTCAGTACGGTTTAACCAACGTCTCTAGTCAAACGCTGTTCGCCCCAAAATTGCAAAGCTAAACCGCCGGTAAAGCAAAATCGCCATTTTTGCTTTTCGCAAAAACTTTGAACTTCCCGCGCGGTTTTTATTAAATCTATTATCGCCATTTGCTGAGAATTTTATGATATTCGGTCAAGCCTGAAGACGGTTCGACCGGTTCGAGCCACAAAGCCGATTTAAAAGCCAGATCAAAACTTTCGATTGCTTCGGCGAGATTTGAATTTCTGATTTCTTCGCGGCGTAATTCTTCCAAAATTTTGCCCGTTCGATTCCAATTCTCGACCCACGCCCGCAAGGTTTCCTTTTCGTCGTTCATCAGCGGTAATTTTATCACGAAAAACAACTTACTTGACGATGCGGTTCGGTGTTTTTAAAATTTAGATTTACAATAAAAAAATATGGCACATAATCTTTTTAACACGAGACAAACCTTCAAAACCGGAACGGGCGCGGTCGGCACGTTTTACTCTCTGCCGCAGCTGGAAAAATCGGGCGTGGGCAAAATTTCCTGCCTGCCGATCTCTATTCGCATCGTTTTAGAATCGGTTTTGCGTAATTACGACGAACAAAAAGTTCAGGAAAAAGATGTTCGCAACGTGGCGAACTGGGGCGCGAACGCCGAGCGCGTCGAAGAAATTCCGTTCGTCGTCGCCCGCGTCGTGCTTCAGGATTTTACCGGCGTTCCTTTGCTTGTAGATTTGGCGGCGATGCGTTCGGCGGTGCAGAAAATCGGCAAAGACACAAGCCTGATTGAGCCGCTCGTGCCGGTTGATTTGGTAATTGACCATTCGGTGCAGGTTGATTACGCGGGCAGCGAAGAAGCCTACACGCGCAATATGATGATGGAGTTTCGCCGCAACGAACAGCGTTATCGTTTCTTGAAATGGGGAACGCAGGCGTTCGACGGATTTTCGGTCGTGCCGCCGGGAATCGGCATCGTGCATCAGGTCAATCTCGAATATCTTGCCAAAGGCGTGTTCGAGCGCGACGGCGTTTATTATCCCGACAGCTTAGTCGGAACCGATTCGCACACGACGATGATTAACGGTCTCGGCATCGTCGGCTGGGGCGTGGGCGGCATCGAAGCCGAAGCCGGAATGCTCGGGCAGCCGGTTTATTTTTTAACGCCCGATGTGATCGGAGTTCATCTGAGCGGCGACTTGCCCGCCGGCACGACGGCGACCGATCTGGTTTTGCGAATCACTCAAATGCTCAGAGAAGCGAAGGTCGTCGGCAAATTCGTCGAATTTTTCGGCGACGGCGCGCGCCGTCTGCACGCGACCGACCGCGCGACGATTGCGAATATGGCTCCCGAATACGGCGCGACGATGGGCTTTTTCGGCGTGGACGAACGCACGCTCGAATACTTCAAGGCGACCGGACGAAGCAATGAGCAGGTCGAAACCATCCGCAATTATTTTGACGCGCAGGAAATGTTCGGCATTCCTTTGAAAGGCGAAGTTGAATATTCAAATACTATCGAACTGGATTTATCAACGATTGTTCCGGCGGTTGCCGGACCGAAACGTCCGCAAGACCGCATCGAGCTGACCAATTTGAAGGAAAAATTTACCGAGCTTTTCACCGCGACCGTCGCCGACGGAGGTTACGGTAAAGAGGCGGAAGATTTGGAAAAACAATTTATGGTTGTCGTCGGTTCGGACATCCACGCGACGGCGACCGGCGGCGGCGGACAAATTCACTCGACCGTTCCTGCGCCGGTCAAAAAAGATACGAGCGCGGAAAACACAAGTACCTGGACGGAAACCGAAATGGTCAACAACCGCCCGACACCCGACCGCGTGGAAGCACCGACACAGTTTACCGAGCAATCAACGACCGCCATCGCGCACGGCGATGTTTTAATTGCGGCGATTACCAGCTGCACAAATACGTCGAATCCGTCGGTGATGCTCGCCGCCGGAATTTTGGCGAAAAAAGCCGTGCGGCGCGGAATGAAGGTTCCCGATTACGTCAAAACGTCGCTCGCGCCCGGCTCGCGCGTCGTCACCGATTATCTGGAAAAAGCCGGTTTGCAGGTTTATCTCGACCGGCTCGGCTTCAATCTCGTCGGTTACGGCTGCACGACCTGCATCGGAAATTCGGGACCGCTCGATCCGGCGATTGAAGAATCAATCGTCGAAAACGATTTGATCGCCGCTTCGGTTTTGTCGGGCAACCGAAATTTCGAGGCGCGCGTTCATCAAAATATCAAAACGAATTTCTTGATGTCGCCGCCGCTCGTCGTCGCTTTTGCGTTGGCGGGCAACGTCGTCAAAGATTTATCGAGCGAACCGGTCGGGCAGGACGGCGAAGGCAACGACGTTTATCTGAAGGACATTTGGGCGACGACGGACGAAGTAAAAGCGGTGCTGGAAACGGCGTTCGACGCGGAAACCTTCAAGCGACTTTACAGCGAATTCGCCGAACAAAATCCGATGTGGAACGACATTCCAACGATCAGCGGCGATGTTTATGAATGGGACGAAAATTCGACATATATTCAAGAGCCGCCGTATTTCACCGATTTCTCGATGGAAACGGGCAAGTTTTCCGACATCAAAAACGCCCGTGCGCTGGCGATTTTCGGCAATTCAGTGACTACCGATCATATTTCTCCGGCGGGCGCAATTAAGCCGACTTCGCCCGCCGGACTTTATTTGCAGGAACGCGGCGTGGCGGTCGAAGACTTTAATTCCTACGGCTCGCGTCGCGGCAACGACCGCGTGATGCTGCGCGGCACGTTCGCCAACGTCCGCATTAAAAATCTGCTGGTCGCGCCGAAGGAAGGCGGCTTTACCGCATTTCAGCCCGACGGCGAAACGATGACGATTTACGATGCGGCGATGCGCTACAAAGAACAAAATACGCCGCTTATTATTTTCGCCGGTCAGGAATACGGCACGGGCAGCTCGCGCGATTGGGCAGCTAAAGGAACGGGCTTGATGGGCGTGAAAGCGGTCGTCGCCGAATCATTCGAGCGCATACACCGCTCGAACTTAATCGGAATGGGCGTGCTTGCATTGCAATTCAAAGAAGGCGAAAACGCGCAAACGTATAATCTCGACGGCACGGAAACGTTCGATTTAACCGGACTCGAAACCGACGAAATTCGCCCGCGTCAAAACGTCACTCTGATGATTAACCACGCCGACGGAACGCAGGAAGAAGCACATCTGACGCTGCGGATTGACACGCCGATTGAAATCGAATATTACAAAAACGGCGGAATTTTGCCGTATGTTCTGCGGCAGTTGGTCAGCAAATAAATTTTTTCGGAGCGCGGACGATTCATCCGCGCTCCGAAGCGCGAGCGATGTTGTTTGATTAAAATTCGCGCGACTTAATATCAAAGGTTTGTCTCGCGCTTGCGCGCTCGATGCGGACGAAAGCGTCCGCGCTCCGGTAATTCAAATAGTCAAGTTCGATGAAATCCGCGTTCGATGTCCTTCATCGTCAAGCGCAGAATAACGGGTCGTCCGTGCGGGCAGGTCGTCGGCGAAGAAGTCGTCAAAAGTTTATCTATCAGCCACTGCATTTTTTCAACCGTTAATTTCATATTGATTTTCACGGCGGCTTGACAGGCGAGGCTCGCGGCGATGTGGTCGCGTAAATTTTCGCGCATATTGCCGGATTTTTCGCGCTCGACCGTATCGAGAATTTCCGCCATCAAATTTCTCACGTCGGCGGCGGGCAAATCGGTCGGCACGGCTTTGACGGCGACGGTTCTGCCCGACAGACGCATCAGACCGAAACCCAAATTTTCCAGTTCCGGTTCGGCGAGATTAAAGGCGGCGGCTTGCGCCGGTGTCAGATCAATCGTTTCGGGCAGCAAAAGATTTTGCGATTCGATTCGCCGTTCAGTTTCCTTTTTGCGAAATTTATCAAACAAGATCCGCTCGTGCGCGACGTGCTGGTCGATCAAAAGCAAACCTTCTTCGTCCACCGCGATGATAAAGCTGTCGCGCAGCTGGCTGATCGCGCGAATCTTCGAAGAGGCGAGCGTTTCCGGCTCGATTGATTTCGGAATCTTCGCCGCCGAATCAACTATCGGAGTTTGGAGTGTCGGCGGATTTTGGATTTTGGATTTTGGATTTTGGATTTCGGAAACGGACGTTTGACTTGGAAATTGATTTTCCGGCGCGAAATTCTGGATTTCAATTTCAGATTCGCTAATTTCAATTTCCGACAATTGATTTTTGAATCGCGAATCTTGACCTCTGGATTCCGTCTCCTGATTTTTTTCCCGCGCCGCGCGTTCGAAATCGTCGGAAAAAATTTCCGGTTCGTTCTGAATATTAGAGATTAAATTCCGATTGTCCGCATCTGCGAAATTTGAATCGCCGCCGATGTTTTGATTATTTCCCGTAGCAATTCTCGGCGATTGAAAATCTGCATTCGATTGATTTTCAGCTTGTAAATTCGGCATCTGAAAATCAATTTTCGTTTGTTCATAATTCGGCGTTAATATATTTCGCGTCAAATCCGAACCTTGATTGCCGATTTCTGACCGCTGAACATTTTCCGCGATGATTCCGGCGTTCCGCAACGCGTGGCGAACGGCTTCGGCGATAGTTTCCTTGACCGATTCCGAACGGCGAAAGCGCACTTCGGTTTTCGACGGATGCACGTTGACATCAATTTCTTCAAACGGAATTTCGAGAAACAAAAATGCCAACGGATATACGCCGTGCGGCAGAACGGCGCGGAAACCTTCGAGAAGTCCGCCGGCGATTATTTTATCGCGGACGAATCGACCGTTGATAAAAAAATACTGCCCGTCGCGCGTCGAGCGGCGTTCGCGCGGCGCGGAAACATAACCGGAAATTTTCGCCACGAATTCGCGTCCGCCTTCGACTCTTAAAAGACTTTCAACGGTCTGCGCGCCGAAAATCTGATACGCGCGTTCGCGCAAATCTTTGGCGAGCGAAACGCGCAAAATCTCGCGCCCGTTGCTCGTCAGAGCGAACGCGATTTCAGGATTGGCGAGCGCATAATGCTGAACGATATTCGTTAAATGATAATTTTCGGTCGCTTCCGAACGCATAAATTTGCGGCGCGCGGGCGTGTTGAAAAACAAATCGCGGACGGCAATCGTCGTCCCGGTCGAACGCGCCGCGTCTTTGACATCAATCAATCTGCCGCCTTCGATCAGGACGCGCGTGGCGGCTTCGTTTTCTTCCGTTTTCGTGACGAGTTCGACTTTGGCGACCGAAGCGATTGACGCGAGAGCTTCGCCGCGAAAGCCGAGCGTTTGAATTTTGGCTAAATCTTCGAGCGTTTTTATTTTCGATGTCGCGTGGCGTTCAAAAGCGAGAATCGCGTCGTCGCGCTCCATTCCCGTGCCGTCGTCAACGACGCGCATCAGTCGTCTGCCGCCGAGTTCGATGTCAATCTGGACGCGCTTCGCGCCCGCGTCGAGCGCGTTTTCGAGCAGTTCCTTAACGACCGAAGCCGGACGCTCGACCACTTCGCCCGCCGCGATTTGATTGGCAAGATTGTCGGGAAGAATTTTGATTTTGTTCATTCGGAACATTCTGTCTCAACTTATAATTGTATCAAACGATTGTTGAACGGCAATGAAAGAAGTCTGCCGTTTTTTGCTTTTGAAGAAAACGGCAGACTTAATGTTTTTACGAGAAATTGCTTTTACTTGGATTTCATTCATCTGGCGGACAATTTATCGGCAAGAGGTTTCTTAATTTCCAATCGTTTGGATGTCTTACAATTCGATTTCTCGGCAGATTTTGACGGTAGCGGTTTATCAGGCAGCGGTTTAGAACCGTTGCAGGCGTATTTTTTTTCATCTTTTGCGTTCCGACGAAACCGAATGCGTCCGACATATTCTATACCGTCTATCACACCGACGGTTATGTATATCGCATCTTCCTGACTGTTAAAATAATATACGTCGCTTCGGTGAGGGTCTTTCTCTATTATGTATCTTTCACGATGAAACTTAAATTCCGATAATTTAATACCTTCGCTGAGAGTTACATCAAGTTCAATCACTGTATCTGCAGGGACATTAAAGTTGCCTCGATTCCACTCGCTTTTCACACACGGCGCGGTTGAATAACTTGCGTGCATAAAAAACTCGCCATTATCATAATTATAGTAGCCTTCTTCGGTTATTGTTTCCGGCTTTCCTGTAATTTTTTCGACGGCGGTTTTATTGGTTTGTAGTATTTTAATGCCTTTCCAACCATCTTCAATAAAAGTGTTTTGACCAAAACAGCAAAAAGTTAAAGCTGAAATTATCAACGATATTTGCGTTATCTTTCTTATCATTTTCAATTCTCCTAGTTAATCAACCGTGCAACAAATTGTCGAAATTATAATCTCATTCTATACATTTAAAAAGTTGCTTGTTAATCAGCATTTTACATAACTACTTCTTATTCATTTATTTATCGGCGATTACTGACGGTAATACTTTCTGAACAGGCACTTCGGTAGTGGGCTTATAAAGAACATAATTCGTCATTTTATGTGAAAGGTGCGACGGATAACCGCACGCTTGATTGAGTCTTTCTCCCCAATAAGCAGAACCTGCATCCTGCGGATATTTGTCTGTTATATAATCAGGATTTTCGTCTCCGGCTAACTGTGCGGCGGCATCTGCAAAATCTTTGTCATCACCATCTGCCCAGATCGTTCCTTTATGTCTTCCTTTAACGGCGACATGTATTAGTTCGTGAATAGTCGGCATTCCGCCAGTCTGCGGACTAACCAGATGACGAATAAGCGATTCATACCGCGGAACCATTTGTTCTTCCGGCGATAACTTTGACTGCTCCCAGGTAATATCGCCGGAAAAAGTCAGATAGATTTCCGCATAACCTCTGCCATTCACGTAATCCCAGACATTATCACCACTCGATGACATACTATCCTTTGTGTAAATCCATATTCCGCCGTTTTTTGGATTGTCGCCACGAGATTCAAATACTTTCACGAACAAATCCAGAATGTCCGTCGAAACGATTGTCCCGCCAGTATTTTTTGCGACTTTTCCAATTAGGTCTTTGATATAAGTCTTGCCGATTTTAGTGTTGTTGAGAGCGACAGTTACCGTATTTTTTAAAGTCATCACCTCGACAGGTGCTAATCGTCTAACGGGCTTGCCGCTCGCGGTATTCTTAGAATTATTATCGTCATCTCTGCGAGTGCGAAGAATAATCATTTTGAAACTCCTTAATGGTTAAAGTGCGTCAAAAAAATTATATGGGGTTTGCATTGAAACTAATGATTATTTGTCATAAAGTCAAGAGATTTATTTAACGACTTAAACATTCTCATGCTTAGAAAGTCTAACTCTAAACTCGCTAACATAAAAGATTTGAAATTATTAAAATTTTTTTGTTTAAAGTTTACGAAACGCGGCATCGGCGCGTTGGCGGGCTTCGTCGTTGGCGCGGTTGGATTTTTTCGCGTCAATCACGATGTCAATCGGCGCGAAGCCTTTGAGGTTTTTGACGACCAGTTCATTTGCCGCGCCGGTTTCGTCCGGGTTGATGATTTGTTTGTCATATTCGGCGCGGACGATGCAGGCGAACGGTTCGCCGTCGGCGAGTCGCCATTCGATTGTTTGTCCGTCGCCCGCGCCGTTGGCAATAAATTCAGGCAGCGTTGAAGCGTCCCAGGCGTCGGCATCTTTCGTGATTTCAGTGCCGATATAAATGTGCGTCGCCGTGCCGTGATGACTGACGAATATTTTATAATTTTTATAGCCGTCGCAAATATCTGGCACTTCGTCTTCGTCGCTGGCGGGTTTTGAAACGGGACGGCAGGATTTGGAATCGAGTTTGGTATAAACGCTTGTAAATTTAATTTTTTTCGCGTCCGTCGGCGGCGAGTTTGTCGGAGTCGCTTCGACAATCGGGGTCGGCGAACCGTTCGCGGGCAAAGCCGTAACGTTCGGTTTCGCTTTGCAGCTGTAAGCCGACGACGCGATGCAGAGAGCGCAGACGGCGATGGAATTTATCAAAATTTTTTTCGTCACGAACATACAAAAAATCCTCCGCTGCCGACGTTATAATTTGGCGTATTCAAAATGCATTCCGTCTTTGTAAAAACCGCCCCAGTAAAAACCGAGTTCGCTCGCGCGCGGAACCAATTCGAGCAGACAGCCCTGTTTGCCGATAGCCGCGGGAGAAGAGTCTTCCTTGTTCCACGGACCGTTAATATCGAAAGCCGTGCCGAAACTGTGATTGCTCGCCGTCCGCGTTTTTCTAATGACGCGGGCATTGAATGAGCCTTCAAAAGTGAGGATTTTCGGAATTAAACCGTCTTTTTCCCAGGCGATAAATAATTCCTGCACGGCTTTATGCGCCTTTGTGTAAAAGCTGATTTTGCCCTTGCATTTTTGTTTATTGCCGAGCGAATAAAACGGAACGCCGTTTAATTGCGGAATGCTGACGGTTGAAACATTCAGTTTGTCCCAATTATCTTGAAAGGTAATCGGGCTATGATATGTGCCGGGTTGGTCAACGGTATATTTCGGGTTGCCCAGCTTTTGCAGAAGTGTTTCCAGCGGCTTGCTCGGCGAACCGAACGGCGGTTTGGGCGGAAACCAGTTCGGCGGATAGACTTTCGGTTTCGGAGCTTCTTTTTTTCTCTCTTTGACGTAATGCAAAAATCGGTTCAAATAAAACAACGGTGATTTGATAACCGATTCGGGCAGAATAACTTCGTCGCCGTTGGTAAAAAAAATCAATACGCGGTTTTTCCACTGCGGATTGACGGCGTAAAGTTCGACGATGTTGATGCCGAAAGTTATGGCGATTGACAGCGGCGAATCAAAAAATCTGGCGATATAAACGTATTCGGTATCCAGCGGCATAAGGAATCTCCTTTTTGTATTGTCGAACAATTGGTGTGCGGACGGCTCGTCCGCACCCGAGCGCAAGACACGCCGTTGTTGTTAGGTTGCGCGAAGGCAGTCGAACAACTTCGCTCGCGCTCGTTGGCGGATGAGCCGTCCGCGCTCCGTTCAAATAATTACTATTTGATTCTATTGCTGGTGCGTTCGCCGCGTCAAACATTTTTTCGGCGGAGATTTTTTTCAATCGAAAATCGAAACCGGAAGAATTACTTTCCTGCTGTTTCGCCGTCTTCTTTTGCCATCCGCCGAGTCGGTATGATAATCTATTTCCTTTGTAATCATACCTTTTTTACGATCTATTTATTGAGGAGCAATATAAAAAATGGCTAATAATGGCAACGGTCAGCTAGTCGGACAAATCGTGCAGATCATCGGTCCGGTCGTTGACGTGGAATTTTCAAACGACTATTTACCGCCGATTTATCAGGCTTTAAGAATTACATCGGAAGGCTTCGATGTCCAAACGCCGATCAATGTGATCGCCGAAGTGCAGCAGCATTTGGGCGAAGGTCGCGTGCGCGCCGTTTCGATGCTGCCGACCGACGGAATGGTGCGCGGAATGCGGGCGATTGACACCGGCGGTCCGATTACCGTGCCGGTCGGCGAAGCGACTTTGGGACGCGTGATGAACGTCATCGGCGATTCGGTGGACGAACTCGGCTCGGTTGATTCTGAGACGAGAGCTTCGATTCACCGCCACGCGCCGACGTTCGACGAACAAGCGACCGAACTCGAAATGTTCGAGACGGGAATCAAGGTTATTGATTTGATTCAGCCGTTTTTGCGCGGCGGAAAAATCGGTTTGTTCGGCGGCGCGGGCGTTGGCAAAACCGTTTTGATTCAGGAACTGATCAACAATATCGCCAAAGCGCACAGCGGTTATTCGGTATTCGCCGGTGTCGGCGAGCGCACGCGCGAAGGCTTCGATCTTCTGGAAGAATTCGTCGAATCGGGCGTGATTGATTACGGCGAAAAATTTATGAAGGACAAGGAGGAAAACGGCGGCTTTAATCTTCCGATGGTCGATAAAGGTTCCTTAAAAAATTCCAAAGTGGCACTCGTTTTCGGACAGATGACCGAACCGCCGGGAGCGCGTCTGCGCGTCGCGTTGTCGGGTTTGACGGTTGCCGAATATTTTCGTGATCAAGGCAACGACGTGCTTTTCTTCGTTGACAATATTTTCCGCTTTACGCAAGCCGGTTCGGAAGTGTCCGCGCTGCTCGGACGGATGCCTTCGGCGGTCGGTTACCAGCCGAATCTGGCGACCGAAATGGGCGAAATGCAGGAACGCATTACTTCGACCAAAACCGGCGCGATCACTTCGATTCAAGCCGTCTATGTTCCGGCGGACGATTACACCGATCCGGCACCGGCGACGACCTTCGCGCATCTCGATGCGGTAACGGCTCTGTCCAGACAAATCGTCGAACTCGGAATTTATCCGGCGGTTGACCCGTTAGCAAGTAACTCGCGTATTCTCGATCCAACCATCGTCGGCGACGAGCATTACAACACGGCGCAGTCGGTCAAACAGATTCTGCAACGCTACAAAGATTTGCAGGACATCATCGCCATCTTAGGTCTCGACGAATTGAGCGAAGAAGATAAATTGACCGTTTCGCGCGCCCGTAAAGTTCAGAGATATTTTTCGCAGCCGTTTTTCGTCGGCGAAAAATTTACGGGCTTGCCGGGCAAATACGTCAAGGTGGAAGACACGATCAAAGGCTTTCGCGAAATTATCGAAGGCAAATGCGACGATATGCCCGAACAGGCTTTCTATATGGTCGGCACCATCGAAGACGCGCGCGAAAAGGCGCAGAAAATGGCGGCAGCCGCTTAAATCAGTGGTAAGTGCTAAACGGTAAGTGGTAAGCTATAAGACTTTCACTTACCACTTACCACTTACCGTTTAGCACTTAATAAAATGTTGAATTTAGAAATTGTCACGCCGGAAAAAAAGGTTCTGAGCGAAACGGTTGATGCCGTCACCGTACCGACCGAATCGGGCGAAGTCGGGATTTTGAACAATCACGCGCCGCTGATTTCGACGCTGAAGGCGGGCGTTTTATCTTATACGCGCGGCGGTGCGACTGAGCGAATGGTTATCGCGGGCGGCTTTTTGGAAGTCAGCGACAACCGCGTCTCGATTTTGGCGGATACGGCGGAAACCGCCGCCGAAATCAACGTCGAAACTGCCCGCGCCGAACGCGATGCCGCCGAGCGCGAACTGAATGGGATGAAAGGTTCGCTCGAAGAAACAACCGCCGAACGCGAACGGCTCGAAAGAGCGCAGGCGCGCTTGCAGCTCGCTTCGAGTAAATAAATCAAGATTCTAAAAAATAAAAGGCGGGCGAGAAAATATACGTATTTTCTCGCCCGCCTTTGCGCGCAAAGGGTAAAGGCAGAATTTGTCCACGTCCGCGCCTAACCGGATTATTCGACATTAATCGAAATAGAAATCGGCGGGCGCGGACAAGTCTCGCCTTAAGACAAAATTAAAAGAACATTTAATTTTTCTTAAACTCGAAATCGTAATAAGTCAGATGATTAACCAGATCGCCGTTCTTATAAATCATATCCGTGTCCATTTGCAGATTGTATGTTCCTTTGGTCAAGGTTAATTCGCTGTATGGCATAAAAATCTGCAAATCGTCGTAATCTGCCGGATCATAGCCGGGCTTGACCGGCATATAAACCGCAATCTGTCCGTCTTTGCTGCGGTAACTTTCATTGTTGCCGTAAAGTTTCGCGCCGTCCTTCTTGGAAAAATAAATCGCCAGATAACCGTCTACGTTTTTCATTCCGTAAACCATCATCTTGACGTGAATCCGCATTCCCAACTTGCCGCCTTCGGTTACGTCGTAATCAATCCACATCCGGTCAAATTTTGCGCTGACCGCACTGTTCGTCACGGGAGTCGTGGTTTTTTCGGGATTAGTGAAATCGAAATCGTAAAAACCCAGATGCTGCACCAGATCGCCGTTCTCATAAATCACGTCAATATCCATTTTCAGGGCGAACTTTCCGCCCGGCAAATCGAGTTCGTCATAAGGAATGAATAACGCCATATCGTCGTAATCCGCCGTATCGTAACCGGGTTTGAGCGATCCGAAAACGGCGACTTCGCCCTGCGCGCTGTTAAAGGCATTATTGTTATCCTTTAGAATCGCGCCGTCGGCATTTTGAAATCTGATTTTCAGATAAGAAGAAACGTCCTTCATACCCGTCACGTTGAAGGCTGTATGAATACGCATTCCGTTTCGGTTGTTTTCCTTAATGTTGTAATCAACCCAGGTTCGTTTAAATGTCGCACCCGGCGCGACTTTTTTCGCCGCCGGCTGCGCGTTGACAACCGAAAACATCGCGCACGCGAATAAAACGGCTAAACCGATAGTTATTTTTTTCATTTTAAAATAGTTCTCCGCTATAGAAAATTTTTGATTTTTATCTTTGGGATAACCGCGCTACGGATGGAAAATTCGATTCTCCGCCGGAACGGTCGAAAGTCGAATTCGTATATAGTGCCAATAACGTAAGAATGGTTCGCCTCGCTTTCTTTGCCATTAAAAAGCGTGCAGCGGCGAAGCCACTATTTAAATTATATAACCAAACCGTCCAAAACACCAAAAAAATAATTTGTCGATTTTTGCTGGAAATGCCTAACTTCTTCGCGGAATGGAAAAAACAAAATTGTAAACAAAGTTAAATTTCTCTTAATTATTATTGAAACGGGCAAATTATTGGACTTGCTGTTAAAATTTTGATAAAAATTAAATGTTCGTCTCCCGCGATCCATTTGTATAACTGACACTACGCACAGCAATAATTTTTATTGCTTTTTGGCGCGGAGAAATAACCAGAATTTAAATTTTTGAAGGAGAATAAATGAGTAAAAGACTTTCATTATTTGCCCTGTTTGGTATGGCAGCGATACTTAGCACAGTTTTCAGCAATCAAACTCACGCACAGGCACCGGTGTGCCAAAGTTTGACGGCAGGTGTATTAACTTATAATCAGAATTTCGATACTTTAGCTAATACCGGAACAAGTTCAACGGTTCCTGCGGGTTTTGGTTTTGCTGAAACCGGAACCAGTAATAATGCTACATATAGCGCGGGAACAGGATCTGGGAACGGTGGAGATACATATAGTTTTGGAGCAGCATCAGCAACTGACAGAGCTTTTGGAGGTTTACTAAGCGGTAGTTTAGTTCCGACGATAGGTGCTTGCTTTACCAACAATACCGGGAGCGCAATTACGGGTTTTTCGGTAACTTATGACGGTGAGCAATGGAGGTTGGGAAACTCTGGTAGAGTAGATCGGCTTGATTTTCAATACAGCACTAATGCGACCACGCTTTTAACGGGAACTTATACCGATTTTGATGCACTTGATTTTAATGCGCCTATCTCGACTGGTACCGTAGGCGCATTAGATGGAAATGCTGCGGCGAATAGAATAGCAGGTATAACTTCGATGGTTTCATCATTGACTATTGCGAATGGCGCAACATTTTACATTCGTTATTCAGATTTTAATGCATCTGGGGCTGATGATGGATTGGGCATAGATAACTTTTCGCTAACAGCGATACTGGCAGCACCGGCTGCTCCGACTATTACAAACGGAAATACTGCGACATTTGTTGTTGGTCAAGCAGGAACGTTTACTGTTACAACATCGGGTAGTCCGGTGTCGGCGATTACTCTAACCGGTGGCACTTTACCAACAGGTTTGACATTCACGGATAACGGCAATGGCACAGCTACCATCACCGGCACGCCCGCAAGCGGCACTAACGGCTCATATTCTTTAGTATTTACCGCAAGTAATGGAGTAAATCCTGACGCGACGCAAAACTTTACTTTAATCGTTGATTTAGCACCGACAGCAGCAGGAACGACGGCGGGCGGACGAGTTACCGAATCAAACGGGCGCGGTATTTTCCGTGCTTTGGTAACAATGACCGATTCACAGGGCAGTCAGCGGCAGGCATATACTAATCAGCAGGGTTTTTATACGTTTGAAAACGTGCCGGGCGGACAGGTTTATGTATTTACGGCAATGCATCGTCGTTATCTTTTCGAGCAGCCGACGCAGGTTCAATTTATCGGCGAAGAAGAAAACGGCATCAACTTTATCGGGACGACAAACGGATTTTTCCGCCAGGATTTCTGGAATATACGGACTAAAGGAAATCAGTAGTAACGAAACGAGCATTCTGTAAAAGGCGAAAAGCCCTGTCAATTTCGGCAGGGCTTTTTCGTTATCTGAAAGTCGAACGATGTTATAATTTATCGCGTTCCGTTCATATTATTTTATGTCAAAATCCGTTTACGAAAATTTTCAGCCGCTCGATTTCGATGCGATCAAAACTTACGAACTCGCGTCGCGTCCGAGCAAGGTGACAATCGAAAATTTTGCCGCGCCGGTTGACGAAAACGATTCGCTCAAACAATTTCTTGATAATTTGCCGGATATTTTAGCCGTTAAATCTCTGCGCGCCATCGCCGCGCAGATTCGCCGCGCGCGCAATTTGCAAAAGCCGATTGTGTGGGGCATCGGCGGTCACGTCGTCAAAACCGGACTTGCGCCGGTGATAATTGATTTGATGCGGCGCGGATTTGTTTCGGCAATGGCGACGAATGGTTCGGTACTGGTTCACGATACGGAAATCGCGCTCGTCGGTTTTACGAGCGAAGACGTTGACGCGACGCTCGGCAAAGGGGATTTCGGCGCGGCGCGGGAAACCGGCGAGATTTTAAATGACGCGGCGAAAAACGGCGCGGCGGAAAACATCGGACTCGGCGAGGCGATGGGTAGGGAATTATTAAAAATGAATCCGCCGCACGCCGAACAATCTTTGTTGTGTCAGACTTTCAAAAATAATATTCCATTCACCGCTCATCTGGCAATCGGCGCGGACATCGGACATTTTCACAAAAGCGCGGACGGCGCGAATCTCGGCGCAACGACGCACACCGACTTTCGTCTGTTCTGTTCAGTCGTCAAAGCATTAAACGGCGGCGGCGTTTATTTGAACGTCGGTTCGGCGGTGATTTTGCCGGAAATTTTCTTAAAAGCCGTGACGGTCGTCAGAAATCTCGGCTTTCCGCTCGAAGATTTAACGACCGCTAATTTTGATTTCATCCAAAGTTACCGACCGAATACGAACGTCGTGCGCCGCCCGACCGCCGGCGGCGCGGGGCGCGGATTTTCAATCACCGGACATCACGAATTGATGATTCCGCTGCTTGCCGCGCAAATTCTGTGCGGCGACTAATAATTCATTTAACGCCTTAAATACGAATCGTTATTTGAAAAGATCTCCAGCCGACCGGAAAAAGCGGCAGCGATTATTTCCGCTCATTCGCAGATTGACGCGCCGCTTGTCGTTCCAAACGGGCGAAAGTATAATGCCGAATTAAACGGCGGCGAACAAGTCTCTTACGGTGCAAACTTAAACGGGGTGATAAAAAAATGATACAAACCGCAACTGAAAAAGAAATGAATTTGAAGGAACGTTGGGCGCAGTTTCGCGCTGAAAATTCGGAAACACGTATCCGAGATGCGGCAAACGCGCTCGGCGCGAGCGAAGCCGAGCTTTTAGCGACGGAAATCGGCGCGACCGTCGTTCGTCTGAATGATAATTTCGACGAATTAATGCAGGAATTTCATACGCTCGGTCGCGTGATGGCTCTGACGCGCAACGAGGAAATCGTCCACGAGCGCAAAGGCGAATACGGCGCGGTCGAAGTTACAAAGGGACACGGCAAAATGGGTCTGGTGCTGGGCGACGACATTGATTTGCGAATTTTTTACGCGCCCTGGAAATTCGGCTTTGCCGCGACAACCGAAAATCCGCGCGGAACGATGCGAAGTTTTCAGTTTTTCGACCGAAGCGGAACGGCGATTCATAAAGTTTTTCTCGTCGAAGCGAGCGATTTGGCGGCGTATGAAAAATTAGTCGAAAAATATCGCAGCGACGACCAAAATCAGCCGATGACGGTTGAAACAAAATCAAACAAAACACCCGAAAAGGACGATGCAGAAATTGATATCGAAGGCTTTCGGAAAGCGTGGGCGGAGTTAAAAGACACGCACGATTTTTTTCCGCTTCTCAGAAAATTCGGGGTGGCGCGCGAACAGGCACTGCGCCTAGCCGACCGGGAAATGGCGTTTCAAGTTCCGATTGATTCATATCAGACGGTTTTGAAATCGGCGAGTGAAAATAAATTGCCGGTAATGGTTTTTGTCGGTAACAGCGGCATTATTCAAATCCATACCGGCGAAGTCGAAAACGTTGTCGAAGCGCGCGGCTGGTTTAATGTTTTAGACGAAAAATTTAATTTGCATATTGATCAGAAAAAAATCGCTTCGGCGTGGGTCGTTAAAAAACCGACCGCAGACGGAACGGTTTCGAGTCTCGAAATTTTCAACCGAGAAGGCGAAAACGTCGCTTTAATTTTCGGCAAGCGCAAACCTGGAATTCCTGAAAAAGAAAAATGGCGTGAAGTTCTGGCTTCAATTCAAGCTATTTGAGAATAATGTTATTTGAACAAAATAACTAAAAATTACCTTTGAGTGGTCGGTCTTTGACCGCGACAAGTTTTGTCAACTGCGGCTAAACGCGGACAAAGACCAATTTCCTAACGTTAAGGATTATCTCTGAGAGACATAAGACAGACTTAAAAAGTAAAAGCCTCGATAATTTATCAAGGCTTTTACTTTTTAATTTTTGAAACAAACGATTAGCGATAGATATTTTCGCCTTTGTGATTGCGCCATTCGGTTTCAAAATATTCAGCATCTTCCGGTGTTCTCGGATTTATCCCGACAACCGCGCCGCCGTTTTTAATGCCGTCTTCATACATCACCGCGCGATCTTCAGGAATTCCCGAACCGATCAGCGCGCCGACTAATCCACCGGTCAGACCGCCCGCGCCCGCACCGGCTAAAGCCGCTGCTAAAGGTCCGGCGACTACTAAGCCGAGTCCCGGAATCAATACGCTCGTGCCGATTGCCGCGATGCCGGCGATAATTGCGCCGAGCGTTCCGCCAATTGCCGAACCCGTTCCCGCGCCTTCCATCGCTTTGCTGCCAAGAGCAGAATCAGCCGCTTCAGGGTCGTTTGCATACCAACTGTCGCGCGTTTTATCAGACATTAAAACATTGACATCATCATTTTTATAACCCCGGCTAAGTGCCGCGTTATAAGCTTTTTCCGCGCTGTCGCGATCTCTGAACATTCCGGTTAAAACACCGTGACTGGCGTTTGTGCCGCTTGAAGATACAACGTCGTTGTTTTCCTGTCTGGCGTTACCGACGGCATTTTGCATTTCGCCTTCGCGTTCAACACTCGCATTGCCCGTCGCCGCCCCGTATGCGTCTTTAACATCACCGACGACACGATCCTTCATTCCGCCTAATTCTTCTTTAACTGTACCCATTACTAATCTCCTTTCCCTTGAATTATAAAATTTAGCTCTTGGCTATGCAAAGTGTTTTAGCAAGCGACGTGCCAACGTTGGGTTTTTTTGCGAAACTCTTTTAATTACAGCCGGAAAAAAGTTTTTTCTAAAATCCTTAAGGCGGGCGTATAGAAAATTGTGTCTTATATCAAGACATAATTTTTAGAATTGTTCGTTCTTATGTCAAACAAATTTTGAACGGCGCGAAATTTAGCCGGGTCGCATTTCAGAAATAAAATTTGTAATATACAAAATCGTGATTGAATTTAAACTCAAGTAGTTTTTTATTTAAGACTGATGAAAAAAATCCCGGCAGTTTTTTTACTTTTATTGACAATGAAAATTTCAAGCGCGGCGCAAATCGGCGAGGCGAATTTTCGCGTTTACGACGCGAAGGGAAATGCGGCGACGCTCGAACAAATCGTTGCCGCGTCCGGCAAGGCTGACGCGGTTTTCCTCGGCGAAAATCACGATGACGCGGTGGCACATTTTTTACAGGCGGAAATTTTTAAGCGCGTTTTTGAAACTTACGGTAAACAAAAACAAATCGCGCTGTCAATGGAAATGTTCGAGCGCGATACGCAAATCGTTCTCGACGAATACTTGAAGGACATTATCACCGAGAAAAAATTTCTCGACGACAGCCGACCCTGGAACAATTACAAAACCGATTATCGCCCGCTCGTCGAATTTGCCAAACAAAATAAATTGAACGTCATCGCCGCGAACACGCCGCGCCGTTATGTCAACGTCGTTTCGCGTAACGGGCGCGACGCGCTCAACCAACTTTCGCCCGAAGCGCGCCGATGGCTCGCGCCGCTGCCTTATCCGGCGACTTCGGCTGAATACGCGAAAAAATTTAACGCGCTGATGGGAGATGCGAGCGGCGTTGAACACGGCGTTTCAAACTTTCTCGATTCGCAGACGCTTTGGGACGCGACGATGGCGTTTTCAATCCGCGAATTTATCAAGAAGGATAAAAACGCGCTCGTCGTCCATTTGAACGGAAGTTTCCATACGGAAAATCGTCTGGGAACAGCCGAACAATTTTTAAGAACTGAACCGAAAGCAAAAATTTTGGTGGTCACGATGCGTTATGAGGATGATTTTACAAACTTCGATAAATCGAAACACACGGACCTCGGCGATTTCGTAATTTTGACCGATGCCAAAGTGCCGCGCAGCTTTAAATAAAATTGCGGCTTTATTGTTGACAATCTTGACTGGCGCGTTCGGAGATACGCCTTCAGGCGTGAAAATGCCGCGACCGGCTCGCGCCTCAAATAGACAATTTTTAACTTTAGAAATCATTCGTGAAAAATAGTTTTGAAAAAGTCGTCGAACTGCTCGAACTCGAAGCCGAAGCCATCAAGCAATCGGCGGCGCGGCTTGAAAAATCAGTTGTCGAAGAAACAATACGAATTATCGAAAACTGCGCGGGAAAAATCGTCGTCACGGGCATCGGCAAATCGGGCGTAATCGCCCAGAAAATCGCGCAGACTTTGACCAGCACCGGAACGGTGGCGATTTTTTTGCATCCGTCCGACGCTTCGCACGGCAGTCTCGGCATTATTGCCGCCGGCGATGTCGTGATCGCTCTCAGCAACTCGGGCGAAACCGACGAAATTTTGCTGCTCTTGCCGACGCTCAAAGCCAGAAACGTTTCGCTGATTTCGATTATCGGAAATGTGGATTCGACGCTCGCCCGGCAATCAAACGTCGTTCTCGACGCATCGGTCGGGCAGGAAGCCTGTCCGCTCAATCTCGCGCCGACTTGTTCGACGACGGTCGCGCTCGCGCTCGGCGACGCACTGGCGATGACTTTGATGGAAGCGAAGAATCTGACCGAAAACGATTTCGCGCTCAATCATCCGGCGGGACGTTTGGGCAAAAGATTGACGCTGAAGGTCGCCGATTTGATGCGCGAAAGTCCGAACGTCGCGCCCGCGGCGAACTGGCTCGAGGTCGTCAAGGCGATTTCAAAATTCGCGCTCGGCGCGGTCAACGTCGTAGATGAAAATGAAAAATTAATCGGCATCGTCACCGACGGCGATTTGCGGCGGACAATCGAACGCACCGCGCCCGAAAATTTCGCGCAATTAACGGCGGCGCAAATGATGACCGCCAAACCGATCACCGCGCGGGTTGAGATGCTCGCCTTTGACGCGCTGAAGTTGATGGAAGACCGCCCGATGCAAATTTCCGTGCTGCCCGTCGTTGACGAAAACGAAAGCTGTGTCGGTTTGCTGCGGCTGCACGACGTTGTGCGAAACGGTTTGTAAAATAATTTTTTTCGCTTTTTAAAATATTAACATCTTAAGTAATCTCTCCGAAAAATTAATCTAAAACGAGGAAAGAATGATGAGAAAAATTTCGAGTTTCATTTTCGTAGTTTTAATGTTAACCGCGTCCGTCAAGGCGCAAACGGCAGAGGTCAGCGTCGGTTTGAACGAACAGTTTTTCGATGCGCTGCTCGACGCGATTTTTAAGAATTTTAATGCGCCGGAATTTCCGCTGGCGGAAACGAATAAAAAAATCGAAAGGCGCAGTTCGCAATCGCCTGCTCTAAGTTTTGCGGAAAACGATCAAATGAACGCAAAACCCGCTGCTAAAATCTGCGACGAATCAATTAAACTTTTGCGCGAAGCGAACGGCGTGCAAACCGCCGTCCGTTTCCGCGAAGGGAAAGTTTATGCGCCCATCGCCTTTAGCGGTTCTTACAATCCGCCGCTCGTCGGCTGCATAGATTTTCAGGGTTATGCGGAAACGAATATTGAGCTTGAATTCGATAAGCAAAGCGGAAAATTATTCGGGCGGGTAAAAGTTTTAAGCGTTAATCTCGGCGGTGTTTCCAATCTGGCGAGCGGCGTTTTGTCGAAACTCGTGCAGAGCGCGATTGATAAAAAAATCAATCCCATCGAGATTTTGCAGATTGATAAGCTGTCGTTTCTCGTTCCCATTCAAAACGCCAACGGCTCGTTGAAAATGAAGGCGACCGGCGTGCGGACGACAATCGCCGACCGCGTTCTGAACGTCAATGTCGCGTATGAATTTTCAAAGGGAAATTAGAGCGGTAAATTTTTATTCATTCAAAATAAAAACACCGGCGACGAATTTAAATTCGTCGCCGGTGTTTTTTAATCGTTTTGCCTCATCACGATAAATCGCAAATTCGCAATAGATTTTTAGAACTCACCAAAAGCTGCCAATGGAACGTCATCAACGTTGCCAAAGAACTGAGCTTGCGGCGAACCGGTCGAGCTGTTCAGCCAATAGAACGTTTGGTTACTCGGTCGCCAAACTGCAATGTCCATTTTGTTATCACCGTCATAATCTCCGCGGATAGGAATATCAGCCGCCGCAGTAAATCCAGGAATTCCGAATCGTGTGCTTGTAACTGCGCCGGTCACCGGATTGTAGATATACCAGATTTGTTGATTGGTGACCGTAGTATCTTGACGGACAGCTACCAAATCGGCTTTACCGTCGCCTGTATAATCGTCAGGCGCAATCGAATAATCCGAAGCGTAGTTACCGAAGCTGTATGCTGCTACCAAAGTTGAAGTGTTGACATCGCCGATAAAATAATCAACGCGATTCGGTGTTGCCGTTGATCGTCTGACATAAATTAATTCATCTATGCCGTCGCCGGTAAAATCAGCACCTGGGAAAACAGTTGCTCCGCCGGTCGTCGGAATACCGGTTAAGCTACCAAAGTTCGCATATTTATACGTGTTTGTGGCACTTGTTAAAATATACCAGTTTAGTTGACTGCCGTTGACACGAACGAGCGTATAATCGGCTTTGCCGTCGCCGTCGTAATCGCCGTCCGCCCCGGGAACATCAGTTCCGAGTCCAAATTGAACGGCACGATCAAGCACAGCACCACCGGTTCCGGTTGGTGTTTGAGCCAGATAAAAAGTTGCATTGGTGTCGCGGAAAACAGCCAGTTCGGTTTTCTGGTCGCCGACGAAATCGTTAGCGACAATCGAATCGCCGAAAGTATCGTCTCCGACAAGACCGAAATCAACTTTACGAATAAAGGCTTGATTCGGCACCGCCGATGCCGGATTGCCGGCGATGTTCCATCTGATATTACCTAATGTCGGGAAACCTAAAGTTACGAAACTGGTTCTGCCGGTTCCGGTAAAGTCGAACAATTTGCCCGGTGCCGCCGCTGCGCTGCCGGTCGTTAATGTCAAATTCGCCGCCGTAACGCTGCCGGTATCGCCCGCGCCGCGGTCACGAAATCTTAAAGTCCAGGTGCCGTTGGCGTTGGTTACGCCTGCAAATGCGGCATTCATACTGGTAACGGGCGGCGGATTAGCCGCGCCGCCGACACCGGTCACAACCGTGCGGTTGGAGCTGGTCGGAACCGGATTAGCCGAGGCAGCCGTCGTCCACCAGTTGGCGGTTGCCGCGTCGTTGAACGTATAAGTGTTCGATGACGATAAATCATTTGAACCGGAGACAAGCTGAGCGCAGGCATTAGCCGCCGTGCTGGTCGTGCCGGTCGCCGCGAAAAGCAGATGCGACGCGCCGTTCGGGGCGATCAAAGTTACTTCGAGATCGTTGGGATACGTATGCGCGGCGTTAAAGCTGACGCTGACGTTTTGCACCGCGCCGGTCAAGCCCGATGCCGTAAATGTTACGTCGAGTTTCGTCGTGCTGTTATTTGCACAGGTCGGCGTTGCCAGATCGGAATCCGGAATCGCGCCCAAACTGGCGGCGTTCGCCGCGAAAGTCGCCTCGGGCGCATTCGCTTCATCGCTCGCTCTGGTGACCGAAGCGTCGGCTCCGAACCAAAGAATCGTGACCGCCAGAGCAAACGCGGCGGAAACGGAAAATAGTGAGCGAACATTATTTTTAATTTTTTTCAAAGACATTTTTTCTCCCTCCTCCAAGGTTAAAGTTAGATACAGAACGGACAGTCAAGAAAGCTCTATCACTAGCTGCTATAGTTGATAAATTAAACTGTAACTGTAAAAAATTTGCAGAATGTCAAATTCTTTATAAACTTACCTTTTTTCCATATCTAAGTCAATGCAATTAACGTGTATGAAAACGATTGGAGCGCAAGCATTCAGGCTTGCGCTCCAATCGTTTTTGACGCGATAGATAAAAAAATAAACAGTGGATTGTTTGTCATCGCAGCGGTCTGTTGTCTAAACTCGAATTATGAAACTTCCTCTGGTCGCCATCATCGGTCGTCCGAACGTCGGCAAATCTACATTATTCAACCGTTTGACCGAAAGCCGCAAATCCATCGTCGGCGATGAGCCGGGCATTACGCGCGACCGAATTTACGGCGAAGTCGATTGGAAGGCGCGGCGGTTCGCGTTGGTTGACACGGGCGGCATCGTGCCGGACGACGACGCGATTATTCCGGCGAATATTTTCAAACAGGCATCGAACGCCATCGGCGAAGCGCAGGCAATCGTCTGGGTCGTTGATTCGCGCGCCGGCATTACGCCGCTAGACCAGGAAATCGCCGTTTTATTGAGAAACGTCGGCAAACCGATTTTTATCGCGGCGAACAAAGCCGAGTCGAAACGGGTCGAAGAAGAAGCGGCGGAATTTTATCAATTCGGTTTTGAATTAATGCCCGTGTCCGCCGAACACGGCAACAACGTCGGCGATTTGCTCGACGCGGTTTTCGACGTTTTGAGCTTTGAGGAAGAAATTGAAGAAGTCGAACAGCGCGAAATCAAATTAGCGATTATCGGTCGCCCGAACGTCGGCAAATCTTCGTTGCTCAACAAAATTTTGGGCGAAGAACGGGTGATCGTTTCGCCGATTGCCGGCACGACGCGCGACGCGATTGACACGGAATTAACCGTTGACGGGCAGAAATACGTTTTGATTGACACCGCCGGAATTCGTCGCAAAGGAAAAACGACCGAGATGGCGGAAAAACTTTCGGTGATAATGGCGCGCAAATCTCTGGAACGCGCCGACGTGGCGATTTTGATTATTGACGCGATTGAAGGCTTTGCCAATTTAGACGCGAACATCGCCGGTTACGCGCTCGATTCGGGTTGCAGTTTAATTATCGCCGTCAATAAATGGGACGCGGTCGAAGAAAAGGAAACGAACACGGCGAACGATTTCGAGAAAAACCTGCGCTACAAAATGAAGTTTCTCGACTGGTCGCCGATCATCACGATTTCGGCTTTGACCGGACAGCGCGTTAATAAAATTTTAGAAATCGTCAAAAAAGCCAACGAAGCGAGAAATCTGCGCGTGCCGACCGCCAAATTAAACGACTTTTTTGAAAAAGCCGTCGCGCAGCCGCGAGTCGGCGGCGGCTCTGCGCCCGGTTCGGGCGGCAATGTTCGTCTGCACGTGCAATTTATCACGCAAGCCGGAATGCGCCCGCCGCTATTCGTCATTTTCACGTCGGGCGGTCCGGGCGGCAAAGGCGGTCTGCATTTTTCCTATCTGCGCTATATCGAAAATCAACTGCGCGAAGCGTTCGACTTTTTCGCCATGCCGATTCGTTTGAAGGAAAAACACAAATCAAAAAAGAAATGAAATTATTCGGTTTTACCGAAACTCAATGCTTCACGAAACGGTTGACAAATTTATTGCCCGATGAAGAATATGCCAAACTTCAAAAGGATTTATGTAATGAACCGGAAGTCGGAGCGATTATCAAAGGCGGCAACGGCATTCGGAAGGTGCGCTTTTCCTTCGGCGGTCGCGGTAAAAGCGGCGGTGCGCGGATCATTTATTATTGGGCAGTTAGTCGTGAGAAAATAGTAATGCTTGATATTTACGCCAAAAATGAAAAGGAAAATCTGACTCGCAACGAATTGAAAAAGTTGTCCGATTTGGTTGAGGAATTTAGAAAAAATGAAAAAAGAGAATTTTGAAGGACTTCTGGAAAGCGTTAAAGAAGCCGGACAAATTTTGCGCGGCGAAAAAAAAGCGTCGCGCGAGTTTCTCGTCGAAGTGCCGGACATAAAACCGGCGCGCGAGGAAGGCTTCGCGCTTTGCATCGAAACCGACGATGAGCAACTACTTATTCCGGCGAAAGTTTATCGGGCGTGGTTTTTGCCGGGCGGACGCATTCGCATTATTGACGAAGCGGGCGAAGCGGCGATTTATCCGCCTGATTTTTTTATTAAAGTTGAATTTCCGTCGGAAGTTGAAATTGCTTTGGAAAATCTGGAAAAAGCCGCTTAGTATTGTATGGAAATATTTTTATTACTAATCAGACTTGCTCTTTTTGCCATTTTCGCCGTTGCCGGAATCGGGAAATTGCTCGATTTGAAAGGTTCGGAGAAAGCCGTCAAAGAATTCGGCACGCCCGAAGAATTTGCGAAGTTTTTCGCGGTCGGTTTGCCGTTTGCGGAAATCGTTTTCGCGGTTTGTTTGCTGTTCGTCGAAACTTCGTGGATCGGCGCGATTGGCGCGTTGATTTTGCTTTTGACGTTTGTCGGCGGAATGATTTATCAGTTGTCGCAAGGCAACGCGCCGGATTGTCATTGCTTCGGCGCGATACATTCGGAGCCGGTTTCGCGGAAAAGTTTGATTCGCAACATCGTTTTTGCGGTGCTGGCATTTATTTTGATTTTAAGCGGAAAAACGAATCAGGGCGCGAGCCTTTTCGATTCGGACGTTTATAATGCGGAAGGAAATTTTATGTCTTTAATCATCGGTCTGGCGACCGTCGGATTGCTCGGCGCGGTCGTGTTTTATCTCAAGAAAATTTCGGAACAGCAAACGCAGATTATGCGGCGCATCGAGATTTTGGAAGTTACCGCGCTCGACGGCGGGCGCGAAGTTTTCAGGGAAGATGTCGCGCAATCTATTGACGGTTTGCCAATCGGTTCGCCCGCGCCGGATTTCGCTCTGCCCGATGTCAACGGCAGACAAACGACGCTCGACGCGCTGTTGATGCAGGCGAAACCGATTTTGTTTTTTGTCGTCAGCCCGACCTGCGCGCCGTGCGCCGCGCTTTTGCCGGAAATCGAACAATGGCAGGCGGAATTAAAAGGCAAATTGAATTTCGTTTTTTTGAGCAGCGGCGCGGTCAAAGACAATCTCGACAAATTGGCGGGCGCGACGCTCAAACAAATTCTTCTGCAGAACGAGCGCGAAGTCGCCCACAGCTTCGGCGCGGAATGGACACCGACGGCGATTCTGGTCAACACCGACGGCACCGTCGGCAGCCGCGCGGCGGTCGGCGACAAAGCGATTCGGGAATTAGTTGATTCGATCAAAGCGCAAATTAACGACGCGGAGCTTTTGTTAATCGGCAAAGCGGGCGACGACACGACCGAAAAGCTCGGCAACGATTTGCCCGAGTTTTTTGAAAACGATGTCAACGACAAACTCGTCGCGTCGGAAGATTTGCGCGGCAAACGCACGCTCGTCGCATTCTGGAGCCTGACGTGCGGCTTCTGCCAGCAGATGCTCGACGATTTGCGCGATTGGGACAAAACGCGCGGCGCGGACGAGCCGAATCTTCTGG
Organism: uncultured Pyrinomonadaceae bacterium; assembly: GCA_964237235.1. GTDB lineage: Bacteria > Acidobacteriota > Blastocatellia > Pyrinomonadales > Pyrinomonadaceae. The sequence continues at coordinate 108,242 of CAXSGY010000008.1, read as the reverse complement.
TTATTTCCGAAGGCGAACCCGAACCGCATCGTCAACTAAATTTGCAGTCGCCGATTATCCTCGATAAAGACCGCAAAATTTCCAAACAACTCGGCATCAACGGCACGCCGTCTGCCGTCTTAATCAACGAAGACGGCAAAATCGTTTCCGAAACCGCCATCGGCGCGGAAAGGATTTGGACTTTAATCGGCAAGAGGAAATGAAAATTATGGCAACAGCAGTTATTGAAGAAGATAAATTAAAAGATTTGATTAAGTCGGCTTTGATTGAGGTTCTTGAAACGCGACGCGATTTGTTGCAGGAAATTGTCGAAGAAGCGATGGAAGATTTCGCGTTTTCAGAAGCGATAAAAAAAGGTTTGGAAAGCGAAACGGTTTCGCGCGAGGAAGTTTTTGCGATTTTGGATAACTAAAAATGAAAGTCGAATTTAGAAAAAGTTTCACCCGCGACCTCAAAAATGTTTCTGATAAATCAATTCTAAAAAGAGTCTTGGAAGCCGTCGAAAATTTGGAAAAAGTCGAGAATCTGAACAGCATTCCGAATTTGAGAAAAATGAAAGGCGCAGACGGATTTTTCAGAATAAAGTTTGGTGATTACCGGCTCGGTTTCGCGCTCGAAAATGAGACGATCATTTTTGTCAGGTTCTTGAATAGAAAAGATATTTACAAGTTTTTTCCTTAATGAATAAAGCAATAAATTGGAAAATCATCGCGCGAGACGGCGAAGCGCGGACGGGAATTATACAGACACGGCGTTCGGTCATCGAAACGCCGGTTTTTATGCCGGTCGGAACGCAAGGCACGGTCAAAGGCGTGCGGTTTGAATGGCTCGAAGCGGAAATGGACGCGCGAATTATTTTGGGCAATACGTATCATCTTTTTTTGCGACCGGGCGCGGACTTGATTCGCAGATTCGGCGGGCTGCATAAATTTTCAACCTGGAATCGTTCGTATTTAACCGATTCGGGCGGCTTTCAGGTATTTTCTTTGACCGATTTGCGAAGACTGAACGAAGACGGCGTGGAGTTTCGCTCGCATCTAAACGGCGATAAAAAGTTTCTTTCGCCGGAAATTTCGATGGAGATTCAAGCGGCTTTAGGTTCGGAAATCGTGATGGTTTTCGACGAATGTCTGCCCGGCGCGGAAACAATCGAAACAACGCGCAGAAGTTTGGAGATGACGGCGCGTTGGGCGAAACGCTCAAAAGATAAATTTGATGAGCTGCAAAACGAACAACAAGACACAGGATTTTTGGAAGCTGAAAATTTAAGCGGTCGGCAGGCATTATTCGGAATCGTGCAGGGCGCGGGACATCTGAATTTACGTAAGGAAAGTTTAAATTTGACGACGGAAATCGGATTCGACGGTTACGCGATTGGCGGTTTGAGCGTCGGCGAAGAAAAATCGGTGATGTATGACGTGTTGGAATTTCTCGCGCCGCAGATGCCGCTCGATGCGCCGCGTTATTTAATGGGCGTGGGAACGCCGGAAGATTTGCTCGAAGCCGTTTCGCGCGGCGTTGATATGTTCGACTGCGTAATACCGACGCGCAACGGTCGCACGGGCAGCGCATTTACTTCGAGGGGAAAAATCAATATTCGTAACGCCAAATACGCGGAGGACGACGCACCGCTCGATACGGAATGTTCGTGTTCGGTCTGCCTTCGATATTCGAAGGCGTATCTCAGACATCTGTATCTGGCGAAAGAAATGCTGGCGGCGACTTTGATTTCGCATCATAACCTCGCGTTTTACCTTGACTTGATGCGAAAGGTTAGGCAATCTATCAAATCCGGCTCGTTTAACGAGTTTCGACGAAATTTCCTCCGCAAAATCAGCGAAGAAAACGGCGAAGATGATTTTACAGACGTTTGATAAACGGTTTGTAAATGTATATGATTGTTTTTTTCTCGCAAGATTAAAATAATGAACTTATTACTACTTTATTTTCAGAGCGAAGGCGGCGGAAGCATCTGGTCAACGGTCTTCCTTTTTCTGCCAATCGCTTTAATTTTTTACTTTCTTTTGATTCGACCGCAGCAAAAGCAGCGCAAGGAAAACGAAGCGATGGTCGCCGATTTGAAAATCAACGACGAAGTTGTCACCAACGGCGGCGTTATCGGCAAGATCAAAGAATTGAGAGACACGAGTTTTGTTATTCAAAGCGCGGAGAAATCGTTTATCGAAGTCGCGCGCAGTGCGGTCGTCGGCAAACGACAGGCGGAAGATAAATAAACAAAAAAGCATTTATTTTATAGAGCATTTAAAAAACTCTGCAACGAACAATGAGAAATACCGGCTTATTAATTAGAACGGCGATTATTTTAGTTATCACGGTGATCGGGCTGTTTTTGGTTTTCGGACCGCGCGGCTCCGTGTCGGCGAATGATTTTACGTTGGATGGGATTAAAACCAATCTCGCCAAAAACATTAATCTCGGTCTCGATTTGAAAGGCGGCTCGCATCTTCTGATGCGCGTCAAAACCGACGAATATCTGAAAAATTTAACTCAGAATAACGAAGTCGCCGCCGTGACCGCCGCCAAAGACGCGAAGCTTCCGGTCGGAGACGGTTCATACGTCGCCGAAAATAACAATTATTCGGTGACTTTGAATCTGACTGATGAATCGCAATCGCAAGCCGTGATTGATGCCGTCAGGAAAAAAGTTGATTTTGCCAACTGGACGGAAAACACGAGCGGCAGCACGATCACCTGGTCTTTAAACGGACAAACGCAGGCGAAATTAAAGGAACAGGCGACCGATCAAGCCCTAAAGATTATAGACAGCCGCATTAATTCCTTCGGCGTAAAAGAACCGACTCTGCAAAGACAGGGACGCGCCGATTCGGGGCAAATCCTTTTGCAGATGCCCGGCGTTGAAAACCCTGAACGCATCAAAGAATTAATTCGCGGCGAATCGAAGCTCGAATTAATGAAGGTCGTCAGCCCGCCGAATCCGAATTTGCAAACCTATCCGACGCAGGAAGCCGCTTTAGCGACCATCGGCGGCAAAGACACCGATACGCGCAAAGTAATCGTTTATACCGAACGCGAAGATGCGCCGACGCTTAATCAAAATACACAAGCACCGAAGCCCCCGAAATATGTCGTGGTCGAAACTCCGGCGGTGGTTGACGGCGGCGAGCTGCGCGACGCGAACGCCGTTTCGCGCACCGGCAGCGGCAGCGACTATCAAATCAGTTTTGCATTCAAACCTTCGGGCGCGCAGAAGTTCGGCGACTGGACGGGCAAAAACGTCGGCAATTATATGGCGGTCGTCCTGAACGGCGAAGTCAAATCAATCGCCTACATCAAATCACAGATTTTCGATCAGGGACAAATTGACGGCAGATTTACTAAACAAAACGCCGACGATTTGGCTTTAACCCTGAAATCCGGCGCGCTGCCCGCGGCTATCGAATATCAAGAAGAACGCACGGTGGGACCAAGCCTCGGCGCGGATTCGATTCGTTCGGGCGTTGCCGCGTCAATCGGCGGTCTGGCTTTAGTCATATTATTTATGCTGTTCTATTATCGCGGTTCGGGCGTGAACGCCGTTATCGCTTTGATTTTGAATATGCTCCTGACGATGGCGGCACTCGTCGTTTTCGGCTCGACTTTGACGCTGCCCGGCATCGCCGGTCTGATTCTCGGCATCGGGATGGCAGTTGACTCGAACGTGCTGATCTTCGAGCGCATCCGCGAAGAGTTGCGGCTCGGATTTTCCGTTCCCGAATCAATCAGCATCGGTTTCGACCGCGCTTTTGTGACCATTATCGACACGCATATCACGACGATTATTTCTTCTATAATCCTGTATCTATACGGTTCGGGTCCGATCAAGGGATTTGCCGTGACGTTGATTCTCGGTTTGGTCATCAATTTATTTACGGCGGTTTTTGTTTCGCGCACGATTTTCAAATGGCTCCTGAGCCGGAATCCGAATATGCAGAAACTCAGCATCTAATTTTCGCCGGTTGCGGTAAGTTTCAGAAAGTTTCAGGTAGTTGCAGAAAGTTAAGGAAGATTTGGGAAAATTTCAGACAGTCTTAAAAGTTTTCAAAAACTTTAGATTCTAAAACTATCTGAAACTTTCTGTAACTTCCTGAAACTTTCTGCAACTTAAAGCAACTCAAATAAAGAAATGTTTAATTTTTTTCAGAATATTCATATTGATTGGCTTGGAAAACGGCGCATATTCATCGCCATTTCCATTTTTGTAATGCTCGCCGGACTCGCTTCGACGCTCGCCAGACAATTTACGCCGGGCGGCACGGAAGCCTTTAATCTCGGCGTAGACTTCAAAGGCGGCACGGTCGTTACCGCGAAATTTAAGCAGAAACCTTCGGACGACGAAATTCGTTCGGCATTAAATACGGTCGGCGTGGGCGATCCGGTGATTCAATCTTCGACCGACAAGCCGGACGAAGTTCTGATAAAAATTCCGCTGATCGAAAATGCGACGGAAGCCGCACCCGCACCCGAAGCGCAGCCGAACGGCGAGCAGAACAACGCCAACATCCAGGCGCAGGTGCAAGCCGGTCGCACGACCGTTAAGAAAGCTCTCGATACGTTCGGTAGGGAAGCCGAAGGCGAAACCGCGCTCGATGCCGCGCCGGATGCCGCGTATAAAATTATCGGCACCGATTCGGTCGGCGCGATTGCCGGTTCGCAGCTTAGAAATCAAGCCGTCGCCGCGACGCTTCTGGGTTTGGTCGGCATTCTTTTGTTCATCGCGTTTCGCTACGATTGGACGTATGCCGCCGGCGCGGTCATCGCCGTCTTTCACGACGTTTTGATGGTGCTTGCGCTGTTCTCGATTTTCCAATGGGAAATCAATTTAACGGTCATCGCGGCGATTTTAACCATCGTCGGATTCTCGGTCAACGACTCAATCGTTATCTTCGACCGCATACGTGAAAACTTAGCCGTCAACCGCACCGACACGCTTTTCAAAATCACCAACGATTCGATCAACCAGACGCTTTCACGGACGGTTATCACCGCCGGTTTAGTTCTTTTATCAGTGCTGGCTCTGGTTTTGTTCGGCGGCGAAGTTTTAAGAAGCTTCTCGCTCGCGCTCCTCGTCGGAATTGTTTACGGAACATATTCGACAATTGCCATCGCCAGTCCGATTGCGATTTGGTGGCAGGACAAGCTCGGCGCGGCGAAAACCAGACGTGCCGAAACTCAGAAATCCGAGAGACTGGCTTCCGCGTCGCGCCGCTCGGTTTCCAGAAGACCGATTGCTCGCTGACCGAAAAGAAAAAACTAAATATTTTCCGCTGATTTTCGCTTATAAACGGCATTTAGAATTCAATCGAATGCACACGTTTCGGCGAAAATCGGCGTTTTAAAGATAACCGGATGAAAAGGCGGCGGCTTTTTATTTTACAGTGTAATAACTTTAAAGTTTTTCTCGAAAATTTATATAAATCATAAATATTTTCTTGACTTTCTCGGCTTAAGGTTTTAGACTTCAAAACGTTGCTGGTCAATTAAATATTTTGTATCTGCTTTTTTCCGTATCGTGAGAAGCGTCGGGGAATTTCGTAGTGCTTTTGTGTGTAATACCGGCAAAAGTTCGATACCGCCCTGCATCCACTAAAGAATTAAAAAACGGAAAAACGGAAACTTGATTTTTTAGGTTTAATCGTCGGATTTTATTTACAGCGATGACAATTAGTTGTTCAAATTGAAATTAAATATAAGCAATAATAAAGTTTCGTAGCCCTTGACCCATAATTGGCACCGGAAAAAAAGGGAGGAAGATATATATGTTAGATCAATTAGTTGAGTCGAAAAATAATTCAGGCGAAAATAGTCGAAGAGGCGGCTTTTTGCTGACCACTTTCGTTGTAATGATCGCCATTTTGCTTAGTGCCTTGATTTACAGTCTTTTCGCAAAAGATTATGGTCTCGGTTCGGGCGATTTGGAGCTTTCGTCTTTAGTCGCGCCGGTTCCGGTCGCTGAAGAGGATCCGCCGCCGCCGCCGGAGAAAATTGAAAAAGTTGAAAAAGCGGCTGCTCCGAACGTTGATACCCGCACGGAAATAATTCAGAGAATGGATCAAACGCCCGTGCAGCCGCCTGATAAAGTCAGTGTGGTTCAGAATACGGTTAAGCCTCCGCGCGAAGGTATCGCGACACGTATCGGCTCGAATAATAATGATTCCGAAAATGCTGCTTCGAGCGATTATAAAGGCAAAGGCAACACGGAAGGAACCGGCTTAAAGAACGGCACCGGCGAGGAAAAGACCGGCACGACCGGTGAAGCCGCGCCGCCGCCGCCGCCGCCGCCGCCCGCCGCACCGAAGCCCGTCGTCCCGAAAAAGATTTCCGGCGGAGTTTTGAACGGTAAAGCGACGAGTCTTCCGAAACCGCCGTATCCGCCTGCCGCCAAAGCGGTTCGCGCCGCCGGCACGGTTGTCGTCCAGGTGACGATCAACGAGCAGGGAAACGTCGTTTCGGCAACCGCGGTCAGCGGGCATCCTTTGCTTAAACAGGCGGCTGAACAAGCGGCGCGTGGCGCGAAATTCGCCCCGACACTTCTCTCGGGTCAACCGGTTTCCGTGACGGGAATTATTAATTATAATTTTACGCCGTAATTATCGGAGAGCGACTTTTCAGGGAAAGAAGCTGGCGACGGCTTCTTTCCGCTTAAGTTTTATTTTCTGCAATCGTAAAAAAAAATGGATTTCTTTGGAGGATAATTTATGACTTTTTTAAGTAGTTTGATGTTGACAAAATTTGCGGGGTTTTTCTTTCTCTTCGCTAACGAAGCCGCGCCTTCGTTCGGTATCTATGATATCGCAAAAAGTTTGACGATTCCGGGCTGGATCGTTATCGGCACGCTTTTATTGATGTCGGTTTATATGATCGCCATCGGAATCGAGCGTTATTTGACTTATAACAAAGCCAAACAACAATCGCGCCAATATGCGCCGAAAGTGGCTCAGGCTTTGAAGAACAGCAATATTGACGAAGCGATCAATATCAGTGACAGACATAAGGATTCGCATTTAGCGATGGTCGTTTCCTCGGGCTTGAAGGAATTCGCCGCGCACCAAGGCAACACCGAAATTTCGGGTGAAGAAATGGAAGCGTCGAAACGCGCATTGCAACGCGCCATCGCCGTCAAAACCGCCGAATTGAAACGCGGACTTTCCGGTCTCGCAACGGTCGGTTCAACTGCACCGTTCGTCGGCTTGTTCGGCACGGTGGTCGGCATCATTGGTGCATTTAACGCCCTGCGAACCAACGAAACTGCCGGTATCGGCGCGGTCGGCGGCTCGATTGCCGAAGCTCTCGTGGCGACGGCATTCGGAATTGCGGTAGCTGTTCCGGCGGTGTGGCTGTTCAATTACTTTACGAATAAAGTGACCAGTTTCAGCGTCGAGATGGAAAATTCCGCTTCGGAGTTGGTTGACTATTTTATTAAACAGCGCACCAATCAGCTAAACAGCTAAACTTAACCAAAGGTTTTAACAAGAGGAGCAATTTTTTATGGGAATGGCAGTCGGTGGTTCCGATGAGTATAACTCGGAAATCAACGTAACTCCGATGGTTGACGTAATGCTCGTGTTACTGATCATTTTTATGATCGTCACGCCGCTTCTGCAGCAGGGAGTTTCGGTCAATCTTCCGAAAAATATGATTAGTCCTGATGAGGACGGCGATATTGCAAAAGATACGTCCGTCGTCGTCGCGATTCCCGATAACAGTAATTTTTACATCGGGAAGGATCAATATCCACTCACCGCTCTGGGAGAAAAAATCAAGAAATTGATGGAAAACAAGACTCCCGACAAGCGTATCGTTTATATCAAAAGCGGTGTTGACGTTGACTACGGAAAAGTTGTCGAAGCGATTGACACGATCCGAAAACAGGACATAGACAAAATTGGCTTGGTCGCCGACCGTAAAAAGAAGGGCGAAGCCGCAGAATAATTGAGGGAGTAATTTAATTATGGGAATGTCTACGGGAGGCTCCGGCGGAGCCACTCCATCAATCAATGTAACGCCGCTGATTGACGTTTTACTGGTGCTTCTGATTATTTTTATGGTCATTACGCCTTTAAAACCAAGTCGGTTTGAAGCGAAAGTTCCGGCTGAGCCGAAACCTGATGAAAATCAAGCTCCGCCGCACCCGAATCCTTTGACATTAGTCGTGGCCATCAACAAAAGCGATAAAAAAATTACGCTGAATAATGAAAATGCCGGCGACGTTTCAGATGCGAGCGCGTTAACAACCAAATTAGCAGCGACATTTAAAGATCGTGAAGCCGGCGGCGTTTTCCGCGAAGGAACAAACGAAGTCGAAAAAACGGTTTTCATCAAATCGCCGCGCTCGGTTAAATACGGCGAGGTCGTTAAGGTGATTGATGCGGTAAAACAAGCCGGAGCGCAGCCGATTGGGTTGCAGATTGATGATTTAACAGAATAATTTTGGCGGTTAGCCGACGCGAATACACCATCGCTTGCTCGGCTAGCCGTTTTATAAAAGGGAGTCAAAAATGAGATTGTCTCGTTTAAGTGTAATTGGTTTAGTTTTGTTAGCGACTTTATTAGGAGCCAACTGCTCTTATTACAACCGAATTTTCGCGCGGAAGGATTTAGTTGACGGCGGAAAGGCTTACAAGGATAGAAAATTTCAGGAAGCTGAAGAACTTTTTCGCAGCGCGATCAGCCGCGATCCGTCCGGGCAAACCGAAGAAGGTAAAACCGCTCAACTGTTTTTAGCGAGAACTTTACATTCAGAATTTATCGGTAATCGTGGAGAAACAGCAAAAGCCGAACAGGCGATTGCCGAATATAAAAAAGTTTTGGCGGAAAATACTAAAGACCAAAGCTCTTTCAACGCCGTTGCCAATTTGTTGGAAAATCTTAATAAGACCGACGAATGGAGCAAATGGGTTAATGACCGCGCGAATAATGAACAGGTTCCGGGCGAACAACGTGCCGAAGCTTTAACAAAACTCGCCGGCAAACAATACTCTTGCGCCAACGAAATCTCCGATGTCGAACCCGCCAAGAAAACGGTTACGAAAGACGGCAAACAAGTTTTCCAATTTACCAAACCGCAGGACCCGTCAAAGTTTGATGAATTCAAACAGTGCGTTCAGAAGGGCAGCGAGCTGATAGACAGGGCGGAAAAACTCGACACTAACAGCGATGCCGTCTGGTCTTACAAAGCGAACTTGTTAGTTCAACAGATGCGTCTCGCCGAAATGGAAGGCAACAATCAGCAGAAGGAAGATTTCAAAGCCCAGGCTGAAAAAGCAAAAGACAGATTTACCGAACTGGCTACTGCCAGAAAAGCCAAGGAAGATGCTGTCGCCGAAGAACAAAAGAAAAAGGAAGAAGCGGCAAATAAGAAATAGGGATTTTCCCGAACTTACTTTCAAGACAGGCGATACTCAATTAAAATAACAAATTGGGTATCGCCATTATTGTCAGTTATCTGTTATCAGTAAACATACATTTAACTGGTAACCGGTAACTGATAACTGTTTTATGATTCGCATCGAAGATGTCATCGAAAAGGTCGAGAAAAATCGCCGCGATCCGAATGTAGATTTAATTCGGCGGGCATATCTTTTCTCGGCAATGCATCACCGCGGACAAAAACGCGCTTCTGGCGAGCCTTATCTGGTGCATCCGATTGAAGTTGCCGATATTCTGGCTGATATGCGGCTCGATGAAACGAGCGTTTCGACCGGACTTTTGCACGATGTCGTCGAAGATACACTGGTTGACCTCGATACGATTCGTGAGTATTTCGGCGACGAAATAACACGGCTCGTTGACGGTTTGACGAAAATCGCGCACATCAGCAATCTTTCCAAAGAAAAACAGCAAGCCGAAAATGTCCGCAAGATGGTTTTGGCGATGATTACGGACGTGCGCGTCGTGCTTATCAAACTCGCCGACCGTCTGCACAATATGCGGACGATGCAGTTTTTGAAACCGGAAAAACGCGCCCGCATTTCACAGGAAACGCTCGATATTTACGCGCCCATCGCGCACCGGCTCGGAATGGGGAAAATCCGCAGCGAACTCGAAGATTTATCGTTTCAAAACCTATATCCCGAAGAATATAAAAAACTTTCAAAAGAAGTTGAATCGCGTCGTCCCGAACTCGAGGCGATGATTGAAAAAATCACCGGCACGATTCGAGAAAAGCTCGCTGAAAACGACGTGCCATTTGTCGAAGTGCAAGGGCGCGTCAAGCGTCTCTATTCACTCTGGAAAAAACTGAAAAAACGGAAGCTTACCATCGAAGAAGTTTACGATCTGATCGCCGCACGAATTATCACGCCGAACGATAAAAAGAATTGTTACGTGGCGTTAAGCGTCGTTCACGACATATGGACACCGGTTCCCGAACGCTTCAAGGACTGGATCGGCAATCCGCGCGATAACCTTTATCAGTCGTTGCACACATCGGTCATCGGCGACAACGGTCAATCGTTTGAAGTTCAGATTCGCACCGAAGAAATGCATCAGGTCGCCGAAGAAGGCGTGGCGGCGCACTGGAAATACAAGGAAAGCAAGCTCGGCAAGCGCGACGACGACGCGAGCCTCGACGAGCTTCGCAAAACCGTCGAAAAATTGCTTTTGCCGCTCGTCGAAACGACGCGGGAAACCGAAGATTCGGAAGATTTTATCGAATCCTTAAAGCTCGATTTATACCCGAAGGACGTTTACGCATTTACGCCGATGGGCAAAATCATCCAGTTGCCGCGCGGCGCGACACCGATTGATTTCGCCTACGCGATTCATTCGGAAGTCGGCGACAACTGCACGGGCGCGAAAGTCAAAGGGCGGATCGTGCCGCTCAGAACCGAAATTCAAAACGGCGATGTCATCGAAATTCTGACTACGCCAAATTCAAAGCCTTCACGCGATTGGCTCAATTACGTCGTTACGTCGAAGGCGCGCAACCGCGTCCGTCACTGGATTGCCGAGCAGCAACGCGCCGAATCAATCGAAATGGGACGCAAACTGCTTGAAAAGGAAGCCGACAAATTCCGCCTTTCGTCGAAAAAGCTGATTCATAACGAAGACGCAATGAAGCGCATCGCTAATGAATACGGCTTGAGCCGACCGGAAGATTTGCTCGTTTCCATCGGTTACGGCAAAACTCTGCCGCGCAACGTGATTGCGAAATTCCTTGGCGCGGAAAAATTCGCCGAACTCGACCCGGACAAGAAAAACGAAACGCGGCTGGAAAGCGGTGTCAAAGCTGTCAAAAAATTTATCGGTCTCGGCGAAGACGCGATTGTCGTCAAAGGTGTGGACAATCTTTTGACGACGCGCGCACGTTGTTGCAATCCTTTGCGCGGCGAAGACATCATCGGCTACATCTCGCTTGGCAAAGGCATTGTCGTGCATAACAAACGCTGTAAAAACGTTGCCCAGCTGATGGTCAACCGGGACCGCATCGTCGAGGTCGAATGGGCGAAGGGCGACGGCAAGGAAATTCAATCGGTCAGGCTGCTCGCCACTACCGAAAACCGCACCGGAATGCTCGCCGGAATTACCAATGCGATTGCCGACATTAAAACCGGCATCCGCGACGCGCGCGCCGAAATTTCCAAAAACGACCGCGGTTTGATTGAAGTAAATGTTGAAGTTTTCGACAAAAAACACCTTGATAAGGTTATCCATTCGGTCGAACAAGTTCCCGGTGTCATCGCCGTCGAGCGCGTGAATTCTTAAATTCCCGATTCCAGATTTTAAACTCTAAAATGCAGACCGGTAAGATTATCGGTTCTGGTCAGGAATTCCAGATTCGTTCATAAATAATTGGGAATTTGGAATAAGGAATTTGGAATTCAACGCTTTATCTGATAAAATTCGCCTTTTGCTTAAATAAACGAAATCGAGACAAGGTCAGATTATTGTGAAAGAGATTATTTCAACTGAAAATGCGCCCGGCGCGATTGGACCGTATTCGCAGGCGGTCAAAACCGGGAATATGATTTTCTGTTCCGGTCAGATTCCGATTGATCCGGCGACCGGCGAATTCGTTTCGAACGATGTCGCCGAACAAACGCGGCAGGTTTTGAAAAACTTGACGGCTGTATTAAATGCGGCGGGAACTGATTTGAACGGTGTCGTTAAAACGACGGTTTTTTTGGCTGATATGAGCGATTTCACGGCGATGAACGAAGTTTACGCCGAGTTTTTCAACAGCAATAAGCCGGCGCGGGCAACGGTGCAGGCGGCGCGTCTGCCGCGCGACGCGCGTGTCGAGATCGAATGCGTCGCCGTTGTTGATTAATTGAAAAATCTTAAAGAAAAAGCCAAACAAACGAAAGAAAATTCGCCTGTCTGGCAACTAAAAATACCGGTTTTGTTTCTAAGAAAGTTACGCAGCTTTGACAATTTTGCCGCCTTTAATACAGCGGGTGCAAACTTTTTGACGTTTGTTCGCGCCGCTCGATTGTTGAACGCGCACCGATTGCAGATTCGGGTTAAAACGCCGCCGTGTTTTGTTGTTCGCGTGCGAAACATTATTTCCGAATTGCGGACCTTTTCCGCAGACATCGCATCGTTTTGCCATAATAATTAAGCCTCCAAAAAATAATAACGAGGTAAAAATAAGAGTTTTGCAATAAACTCAAAAACAAGATTTATAACAAATAAAGACGTTCCAAGTCAAGTAATGATGAGACAAGTTAATATTCAAGGAGTAAAAGCCATAGTGCGAAAACCTAATTTTAATATTTTGACGGTTGCTTTGTTGGCAATCGCCGCGTTTGCTTTAAGTGCTTGCACGAATACGGGTTCGGGCAGCACTGGGAGCGTTGACAATACTACGGCGGCGACCGTCAACGGAAAAGCAATCAAGCTGGAAGAAGTCGAGCGAATTATCAAACAGCAGGGACAGGGACAGGAATCAAAACTTTCACAATTAGAGCTGACCGCCGCTCGAATGCAAGTATTGGAAAATTTAATTCAGAACGAAGTTCTTTTTCAAAAAGCCGAAAAAGAGGGAGTCGTTCCGTCAAACGAAGACATTACAGCCGAATATAACAAAACCAAACAGGAATCAGGACTTTCGGCGGAGAAATTTGACGAGGAAATGAAAAAAGCCGGTCAAACCGAAGAATCGGCGCGCGACAGTATTAAAAAAGGTTTAGCCGTGCAGAGATTAATTGATAAAGTTACCGGCAAGATCGAACCGCCGAAAGACAGCGATATCGAAGCGTTTTTCAACAGCAATCCGGCATCATTTAAAAACAAACGCGGCGCGCAATTAGCGGCGATTGTTATTGACCCGGCTGATAACGGCGAGGGCGACACGACCAAAAATGAAGTCGAAGCGCAACAGAAAGCCAAAGAAGTCGGACAGAAAGCTCTCCAAAACGGCGATTTCGCGTCGCTCGCTCGTGAAAACAGCGAAGACCCGAACACGAAAATGAGCGGCGGCGATTGGCGTTTTTTTACCGAAGATGAAATGAAGCAAACTTTCGGAGCCGGTGTTGCGGAATATGTAATGAACAAAATGCAAATCGGTCAGGTTATTCCGCAGGCGATTCCGCTGCAGGGCAAGATTTTGATTATCAAGTTGCAAAGCCGGCTTGAAAAAGACGAAGATCAAACGCTTGAGAGTCCGAAAGTTCGTCCGCAAATTATTGATTATTTGATGGGACAGCGAAAAGACCTTTTGAAACAATCGTATGCGGCGATGGCAATGAACGAAGCCAAGATCGAAAATTATCTGGCGAAAAAGGTCGTTGACAATCCGAACGATTTGAGCGGCGCGCGTCCGGCAAGCACGGATACGCCGGTTACGAACACTAACACGGCATCGAACGCGAATACGATGTCGAACGGGAATTCAAAAATGAATGTGAACGCGCCGGCAAACGCGCCGGTCACTTCCAATAAAAAATAATTTTTTTTTAATTATTTCGATAAATTTATAACGAGTAACCGGTAAAATTTCGGTTACTCGTTATTTTCTTAAAATGCTTTTTCGACTTTCAGACGTTTATAAATCCTACGCGGGTAATGAAATTTTGCGCGGCGTTTCGTTTCAAGTCAATCCGAACGAAAAAATCGGACTCGTCGGGCGCAACGGCGCGGGCAAGACGACGGTTTTTCGCATTATTACCGGCGAAGAAGCGGCTGATTCGGGCGAAGTTCTAAAGCTGAACAATCTGAAAATCGGACTTCTGCAGCAGCACGTTGATTTCGTCGAAAATGAAACGGTTCACACCGCCGCGCTGTCCGCCTTTCAACGCCTGCACGACATCGAAGCCGAAATGCGCCGTCTGGAAACCGAAATGGCGATTGACGCGAGCGATGAAGTTTTGGAAAAATACGCCGAGCTGCAAATCGAATTCGAACACGCTGACGGCTTTACCTACACGGCGCGCGCCGAAGCGATTTTGCTCGGTCTGGGTTTCAACAAAGAAACCTGGAATCTGGAAACGAAAAATCTTTCGGGCGGGCAGAAAAACCGGCTCGGAATGGCGCGGCTTTTGTTGTCGAACCCGGACATTTTATTGCTCGATGAACCGACCAATCATTTAGACGTGAATGCGGTCGAATGGCTCGAAAACTTTTTGCAGAATTACGAAACGGCGTTCGTCATCATCAGCCACGACCGCTATTTTCTCGACAGAACCTGCCGCCGCATCATCGAAATTGACCGCGGCAAAGCCGTCTCCTACAAAGGCAATTATTCGCATTTCGTCGTCGAGCGCGAAGAACGGCGCGAAATTCAACGGCGCGAATTTGAAAATCAGCAATCCTATATTGCCAAAACCGAAGAATACATCCGCAAAAATCTCGCCGGACAAAAAACGAAAATGGCGAAATCGCGCCGCAATATGCTCGAACGCCTCGAACGCGTCGAAGCCGTCACGGTTGATAAAGGAAGCGGAAATTTTAATCTGAAAAATGTCGAGCGCGCCGGTTTAAATGTTTTAACGGCGGAAGATTTGACAATCGGTTACGGAGAAAAAGCTCTTGCCGAAGACATCAATTTCACGCTCAATCGCGGCGAATGTCTCGGCATCATCGGCGGCAACGGCACGGGCAAAACGACGTTTCTAAAAACTATTTTAGGAAAACACCGCGAGCTTGCCGGAAAATTAAATTGGGGAACTAAAACCGACATCGGTTATTACGCGCAGAATCTTGAAGATTTGGACAATCGTAACGAAATTATACAGGAAATTCGCCGCGTCGCGCCGAACGCCGACAACGGCGAGCTGCGTTCGTTTCTCGCCAAATTTCTATTTACGGGCGAGGAAATTTTCAAACAGGTCGGCGATTTGTCGGGCGGCGAAAAGGGAAGATTGGCGTTGGCGAAACTGATTTATTCGCAAAAGAATGTTTTGGTTTTAGACGAACCGACCAACCATCTCGACATTCCTTCGCGCGAATCTCTGGAAGCCGCGCTCGAAAATTATCCGGGAACGATTCTCGCCGTCAGCCACGACCGCTTTTTTCTCGACCAGATTGCGACGCAGATTTTTTCGTTTGAAGACGAGGGAAGAATTGAAATCTTTGACGGTAATTATTCGGAATTTCACGATTGGAAGGAAAATCAAAGTTCAAAGTTTAGGGGGCAGAATTTAAAATCGGTTGAAGTCATTGAACCGATCAAAGAATCCGAAACTGAGAAAAGCAATTCGACGCTTTCCAAAAATCAACTGCAAAAAATCGAACAGCGAATCAAGGAAATCGAAGGAGAAATACCGAAACTGGAAGAGAAATCAGTCGAATTGACCGCGCGAATGAACGATTCTAAAATCTCCGCCGATCACGCGAAACTCCAAACGGTTTCCGACGAATATCGAGTAAACGAGCAAAAAGTTCAAAGCCTCTATAAAGAATGGGAAGATTTGCTTGAGCAGACGATCTGAAATTGGAGCGCAGCAGGATGCCTGCGCTCCAGTTTTAACTCTCTATTCGATAATTTGGAGCTTCCTTAGTGATAATCACATCGTGAACGTGCGATTCGCGCAAGCCTGCCGAAGTAATGCGGATAAACTTCGCGTT
Source organism: uncultured Pyrinomonadaceae bacterium (assembly GCA_964237235.1). Taxonomy (GTDB): domain Bacteria; phylum Acidobacteriota; class Blastocatellia; order Pyrinomonadales; family Pyrinomonadaceae. The sequence continues at coordinate 92,216 of CAXSGY010000008.1, read as the reverse complement.
CGTCTGCAATTCTTTAATTGATTTGCAGCCCGTATAACCCATTCCCGAACGCAGACCGCCGACGAGCTGCGTGACCATTTCCGCAAGGGTGCCTTTGTAGGCGACGCGCCCTTCAATGCCTTCGGGAACGTATTTTGAATCGGAAACGGTTTTCTCCTGCGCGTATCGGTCGGAAGAACCCTGTTTCATCGCGCCGATAGAACCCATTCCGCGATACGTTTTAAAAGTGCGACCTTGAAAAAGAATCGTTTCGCCCGGAGCTTCTTCGGTTCCGGCGAACAAAGAGCCGATCATCACCGAATCCGCGCCCGCCGCAATCGCCTTCGCCACGTCGCCCGAAAATTTTACGCCGCCGTCGGCGATAATCGGCACGTTTGAGCCTTTCGCCGCGTTGACGCATTCGATAATCGCCGAAATCTGCGGCACGCCCGCGCCCGTTACGACGCGGGTCGTGCAAATCGCACCGGGTCCGATCCCGATTTTAACCGCATCAACGCCTGCGTCAATTAGTTCTTTAGTCGCTTCGGCGGTAGCGATGTTGCCAGCAACGACTTCGACATGCGGGAATTTTTTCTTAATTTGTCTGACGGCTTCGATGACGCGCGACGAATGTCCGTGCGCGGTGTCAACGACGATGGCATCGGCGCGCGCCGCAATTAATTCTTCGGCGCGTTCGAGAAAATCACCGGTCGCGCCGATTGCCGCCGCGACGCGCAGCCGTCCCAATTCATCTTTCGCCGCGTGCGGATAGCGAATCGCTTTTTGAATATCTTTGACGGTAATCAAACCCTTCAAAAGTCCGTGTTCGTCAACGACCAGCAGTTTTTCGATGCGGTGCTGCTGCAATTTTACTTTCGCTTCGTTCAAAGTCGTGCCGGTCGGAACGGTGACGAGCGGCTGTTTGGTCATTACTTCCGAGACGGGAATTTCAAAACGCGTTTCAAAACGCAAATCGCGGTTGGTGATAATGCCGACGAGCAGATTGTTTTCGTCAACGACCGGCACGCCGCTGATTTTAAAACGCTCCATCATCTTTAACGCTTCGCTGACGAGCGCGGTGTCGCGGATCGTGACCGGATCAACGATCATTCCCGATTCCGAACGCTTCACTTTATCAACTTCTTCGGCTTGCGCGGCGATGGAAAAATTTTTGTGAATAACGCCGATGCCGCCCTGCTGGGCGAGCGCGATTGCTAAACTCGCTTCGGTGACGGTGTCCATCGCGCTCGAACAAAGCGGGATATTCAAATCAATTTTGCGGGAAAATTTCGTCGTCGTATTCGTGTCGCCCGGCAGAATTTCCGAATACGCCGGAACGAGCAGAACGTCGTCGAACGTTAAGCCTTCTTTAATTTCTTCGATTTGCATAAATAGTTGGTTTTTAGTTTTTAGTTTTTAGTTTTTAGTTTTTTGTAATCAGTCTAAACAAAAAACTAAAAACCAAAAAACTAAAATTAAAAAAGCCCGCAAAAATCCGGCGGGCGCGTTTTACTGATTATTATGAATTATAAAATCCAACTTGTAAAAAATCTCTTTTCGCACAATTTCAACGCGCGGCGGGCGGCGCGGCGGCGATTTGTCCGCTCGACCAAATTTCCGGTAAATTATCGCTTTTAATTTCAAACTCGATAACGCCGCGTCCCGGATTGGCATTGGCGGGCAGCGTAATCGCTTTATTATTAATCGTCAACTGCACATTGCTCGACTGCGATTTGGAGTATTTAATCCGCAGAGCTTGTTTCGGTTCGAGTTGAAGCGGCTGGTCGGGTTTAATCGTCGGATTCGCGCCTTTGCCGTCAACGGTCGTCGTGACCGAAACAGGAGAATTTAACGCTTTAAATTCGACTTTCAAATCGTTCATCGAAGGCGCGTTTGAAGAGCTGACACTCGTATTGGAATTCGCATTGACCGCGCCGACCGCATTGACGTTTGTATTGACGTTCGGCGCGGCGGTGTTAGTATTGGCAACCGTCGGCGAAGGATTTTTTTGCAGATAATTGAGCAGAAACAAAATGCCGCCGGTCATCAAAGCAAGAATGATGATCGCGCCGATGATCGTCGGCGCATTTAAAACCGAATTGCTTTCGTCGGTCAAAACTTCCGAGCGATAAGTTTTGCGCGGTTCCTCTTCGACTTGATTGCCCTGGCTGGCGATCAGCCGCGCGTAATCCTGCAACGCTTCCTGTTCGTCAACGCCGACCACTTTGGCGAACGATTTGACGAAGCCTTTATTGAAAATTCCGCCGGGCAGAGTGCGGTAATCGTCGTTTTCGATGCACGACAAATACAGCGCGGAAATACGCGTTTGTTCAGCCACATCGCTGATGGATAAACCGCGCGCTTCGCGGGCTTGTCGCAATTTTTCGCCGAGCGTTTCTGACATTTAATTGATTCGACTGAAAATCTTTAAGGGGTTTGCAAAAACAAATGCGTTTCAAGTTTGAAATATATCTTTGTTAAAGCGCGAATGTCAATGCTTTTCGGCGGTTTTGTTAAATTCCTCGCGCTTGATTATTCGCCGCGCCGCGTGATACGTTTAGCCTTTATTTTTATCTTGTATTAAAATTAACCGGTAATTCAAAAAAGCGAGGAAAATATTATGAGTATGGAAGCACTCGGAATGGTCGAAACCAAAGGTTTTATCGGCGCGGTCGAAGCCGCCGACGCGATGGTCAAAGCCGCCAACGTCCAGTTAATCGGCAAGGAATATATCGGCGCGGGTTACGTCACGATTTTCGTGCGCGGCGATGTCGGCGCGGTCAAAGCGGCGACCGACGCGGGCGCGGCGGCGGCGCGGCGCGTCGGCGAACTGATCAGCGTTCACGTCATTCCGCGCCCGCACGGCGAAGTCGAAAGAGTTCTGCCGAAGGGAGTCGGCTACAGCCCCGACGAAAAAGCGATTCAGGGCGGCAACCGCGGACAGCTCGGCGCGGGCAGCGCGAATAGCGAAATTTCCGTCAACGACAGAAGTAAATCGAGAACGAAATAGTTTCTTGAATTACGAATTTCAAATTATAAATTAAGAATGGATTTCAAAATCATTCGTAATTCGTAATTTGAAATTCGTAATTTAAAAAAATGTCGCAAGAAAATCACACAGCATCGCAACAGGAAGCGGCGAACGCGGTCGAAGCCGCGCATCTCGCTTTTAAAACGGTTGCGAAATTCGATCAGGCGCGGATTGACCGCATTTGCGAAGCGATGGCGCGTGTTGCGCTCGGCGAAGCGGCGCGGCTCGGCTTGATGGCGTGTGAAGAGACAGGTTTCGGCAAGCCGGAAGATAAGCGCGAAAAAAACCGTTTCGCGGCGGAAGACGTTTGGGAATACTTTAAAAATCTCAAAACCGTCGGCGTGGTCAAAGAAACCGAAAACGTCGTCGAAATCGCCAGCCCGCGCGGAGTCGTCGCGGCGATTATTCCTTCGACCAATCCGACTTCGACGGCGATTTTCAAAATCATCATCGCGGTTAAATCGCGCAATACAATCGTGCTTTCGCCGCATCCGTCCGCCGCGCGTTCGATTGCGGAAACTGCGCGCGTAATGCGCGAAGCCGGCATCAGAGAAGACTTGCCGGCGGACGCGATTCAATGTTTGACGAACTCGACCATCGAAGGCACGGAGACTTTGATGAAGCACCGCAAAACCGCCGTCATTTTAGCGACCGGCGGCATCGGTCTGGTGCGCGCCGCCTATTCTTCGGGCAAACCGGCGTTCGGTGTCGGACCGGGTAACGTGCCGGTTTTTATCGAACGCACGGCAAACATCGAAAAAGCCGTCGCCGATATTTTGATTTCGACCTGTTTCGACAACGGAACGATTTGCGCGTCCGAGCAATCGGTCGTCGCCGACGCGCCCGTCGCCGTTGAAATCCGCGAGCAATTTAAAGCGCAGGGCGGACATTTTTTGAACCAGGCGGAAGCCGATAAAGTCGGCGCGATTTTGATAACCGAACAGCGAACTTTAAATCCGAAAATCGTCGGCAAATCCGCTGAGTTTATCGCCAATCTCGCCGGAATTTCCGTGCCGTCGGGAACGCGCTGTCTGCTCGCCGACGGCGGCGGTGTCGGTAGAGATTTTCCCTGGTCAATCGAAAAACTTTCGCCGACTTTAGCGTTTTTCGTCGTTGATGGAATCGAAGCGGGCGCGAACAAATGTCTGGAAATTTTGCAGTTCGGCGGAATGGGACACACCGCCGGGATGCACACCGAATCGCGCGCAGCCGCGATAAAATACGGCGAGCAAATGCCTGCCTCGCGCATCATTATTAATTCGCCGACGACGCACGGCGCGATTGGGTTTTCGACCGCGCTCGCGCCTTCGATGACTCTCGGCTGCGGTTCCTGGGGCGGCAACGTGACGAGCGATAACGTTTCGCCGATTCATCTGATGGATATCAAGCGCGTCGCCTTTGAAACGCGTCCGGTCGGACGAGTTTCGGATTCAAAGTTAAAGGTTTCAAGTTCAATGTTCAATGTTCAAGGTTCGAGGTCAGTTGAAAATTTTGATGCCCGAACGGAAGATCGGGATAATAAACGCGCGGAAATCGCCAGATTGGTTGATAAATTTTTGTCGCAGAAATTAACGGAAACGCCCCTCGAAACGACGCTCGACCAAACGCCGGCAGAAATCCAAAATCCAGTATCTAAAATCCAAAATCCAGCCGAGTCTTCTGTGAAAACGATTATTCACGAATTGCGAACCGAAAATTCTTTGAACGGAGCAAAGCCAAAGACGGTTGATTTTGTCAGCGAGATTGATGTCCGAACGGCAATCGAAAACGGCGAGAAAATTTTTATCGCGGCGAAAACAATCATCACGCCAGCGGCGCGCGATCTGGGCGAGGAACGCGACGTTTTTGCGAAAGTTTAGATTTATCAACGAATGATTAAAATATTTCTAGCAATTAATTTTATCTTGCTTTTGTCGGCGGCGTTGGTATTCGCGCAGAGTAAGGACGCGGACAAAAAAACGCCCGAAACCGCGGCATCCGCCGTTCAATACGGCATCGTCGTTGATAATTCCGGCTCGTTTCGAACGATTTTTGATCGCGTCGTCGAAACGACCAAAGATATAATCGAAGAAAACAAGCCGGACGACAGAACCTTTTTGACGCGCTTTGTCAACACGGAAAAAATTTCCGTTTTGCAGGATTTGACCGGCAGCAAAGCGGAGCTGGCGGACGCGACCGACGAAATGTTTCCCGAAGGCGGGCTAACGGCAATTTTAGACGCAGTTGAATTTTCCGCCAAATACCTAAATGAAAAATCCGATGCGGCGGCGAATCCGAACAGAGTTTTGGTTTTAATCACCGACGGCGACGACAGAAGCAGCGCGGCGAAAATCGAAGATGTTTTGAAATTCTTGCAGACGGAAAAAATACGTCTTTTCGTAATCGGAATTTCCGACGAAAAAGTTTCAACCAAACTGCTGGAAAAATTAGCGAAGGGAAGCGGCGGCAAAGTTTACCTGCCGCGCACTAAAACGGAGACCGACGCGGCTGTTAAGGAACTCGCCGCCGCGATTCGCGTCCGATAACGAAAGAATATAATAGAAAAAGAAATGGCAGCACAGGTCGAAAATAAAATTTGCGCTCACTGCGGAGCAGACATTCGCCGCGACGCGCTTTTCTGCTACGGTTGCGGCAGCTCGGTCGCGCCGGAAACCATCGTCGCGCTCAAAGACAAAAACGATTATGACGGCAAAACGCTGGTTTTGGAGCGTTCAGAAAACGGTTCGGGCAAAACGACAAAACTCAACGAACCGCAAATCGAAAACGTCCCCGACAAAGCGATTCCCAAACCGCCGCCGACAAATAACGCCGAATTAAAGTCAGCCGCCGCGATGCGCCGTAAATCAAAAATTTACCAGCCGAAACACACGGAAATCATCTGGGAAGAGCGCGGAAGTGCGATTAATGTCTGGTTCGTTTTGTCGGCGATAATTTTAACGCTGCTCGCGGCGGTAATTTTTTATCTGGCGGATTACTTAAAATAAACATTTGGCGGCAAAGCGAAATTTATGAATGAATAAAAGACTTTGAATTTGGGAAAAAAGATTATGGAAGCACTCGGAATGGTGGAATGTATGGGACTCGTGGCGATGATCGAAGCGGCGGACGCGATGGTCAAAGCGGCGAACGTCACACTTGTCGGTTACGAACGAATTGATGCCGGATTAGTGACGGCGATTGTGCGCGGCGAGGTCGGCGCGGTTAAAGCGGCGGTTGACGCAGGTGCGGCAGCCGGTCGTCGCGTCGGCACGGTCGTTGCCACGCACGTCATTCCGCGCCCGCATTCGGAAGTCGCCGAAGGAATTCCCGTTATCGAAACCGGCGAAACGACGCGCAAAAAAATCAGCGGCTCGGTGCCGGAAAAAAAATAGACGGTCAGCAAAAATAGAAAGTCAGCGTTTACAGACGAACTCACAGCGACGGAAAAATCGGCTCTTTTGAAATTAAAAATTTAAAAAAAGTAAGTTTTCAAGGATGTGAATTCGGTATGAAACTTGTTCTAAATATCCAGAGCGGCTCGCTGGCTGGAAAAAGATTTGAACTAACCGACGGTTATTTAACCGTCGGACGCGACGAAAAATGCTCGGTCAGATTTGACCCTTTGACCGAACGGGTCGCTTCCAAACAGCACGCTTTTATCGAAGTTAAGCCCGACGGTTTTTATCTGACCGACAACAACAGCTCGAACGGCACTCTGCTGAACGACGAAAAAATTCAGACGGCGAAGTTGAATTCGGGCGATAAAATTCAATTCGGTCGAAACGGCGTGGAAGCGACGATTATTTTGGAAAGCGAAACGGCGAGCGATTTTCAAAGCGAGCCGACGCAAATCAAACCGACGTTTCAAATACCGAGTAACATTCAACCCGAATATATAAACCCGCCCGCCGCCTCGCCCGTCAATCAAAATCCGCCGCCCGTCGAGCCGAATTTTCAACCGGAATTTTCAAACGCGCCGCTTCCGCCGGTTGAATCGGACAGCTGGCGGAATTCGATCAGCGGATTAAGCGTAGCGCACATTCAGGATCACGCGCCGCCGAGTCAAACCGGTAAATATATTGGCATTGCGATTGCGCTGTTTTCGATAGTTTTTCTTTCGTTAATCGTTATCCTGATAATGTTTGCGAGCGTCGGCATCGGCGCGGCGATTATCGCTTCGGTCGTCGCGTTCGTGCCGGCTTGCATATACATTTTGCCCTTAATCTGGCTTGACCGCTACGATCCCGAACCGCTCTGGCTGCTCGCGCTCGCCTTCGCGTGGGGCGCGCTCGTCGCGGTCGTCGTTTCGTTTATCGTGAACACTTTAATCGGAACGGTCGTCGCCCTCAGCGTTTCGCCCGCCGCTGGAGAAATCGTCGGCGCGGTCATCTCCGCGCCTATTTTTGAAGAAGGCTCGAAAGGTCTCGGTTTGGTTATTCTGCTGGTCTTTTTCCGCCGTTATTTCGACGATATTTTAGACGGAATTATTTTCGCCGGAATCATCGCGCTCGGTTTTGCGACGGTCGAAAACATACTTTATTACGGCGGCGGATTAGCCAAAGGCGGCGCGCCGAACCTGGCGATTTTATTCGTTTTGCGCGGCATTATGTCGCCGTTCGCGCACGTTACTTTTACCTCGATGACCGGTATCGGCTGCGGCATTTCGCGCGAATCGCACAACAAATTAATCAGATTTATAATGCCGGTCGTCGGCTACGGCTGCGCGGTATTTCTGCACGCTGTCTGGAACGGAATGGCGACCGTCGGCGGTCTGCAAGGATTTGTTCTCGGATATATCATTCTCGAAGTGCCGTTCTTTTTAATTTTCGTCGGTTTTGCATTCTACACGATGCACCGGCAGAACAAAATTTTGAAGGAAATGCTGGCAATTGATGTCGCGCGCGGATTGATTCCGAAGGAACATCTGGAAACGGCAACGTCGGCGTTCAAAAGCTCTTTCTGGATTTTGGGCAGTATTTTCAGCGGCAAGTTCAAAGCCCGCAGCAATTATCTGCGTTCCATCGGTAAGCTCGGTTTGACTTACTGGCACATCCAACGCGCCACCGCCGCGCACGGGCAAACCGCCAGTTTCCAACAAAATCCGATTCTGCGTGAAGAAGTTTTAAAATGGCGGGACAAAGTTTAAAAGTGAAAAAGTGAAAAAGTGAAAAAGTGGAAAAGTTTTTATGTTTGATAACCGAAAACTTTTCCACTTTTCCACTTTTTCAGCATTTTCCGAGCAGCCAAAAAACTAAAAGAAAAATCAGAATCGTCGAAACGATTCCGCCGCCGAACTTCCAGGCAGCCGCGCCTGCCAAAATTCCTTTTAATGGTCCTTCCATATTTATCTCCCTTGTTGAAAAAATAATCTGAATCGAATTTATACATTTTCAGTTCAGTTAGCCAATGAAAAGCAAATTTTATTCCAGCCGAAAAACTAAACGATTTTTGCGGAAATTAACAGTTTGTTTTTTAATTTTTAATTTCATAACATTGAATCAACGCGAAAAATAAATTTTATGAATTTCGATTTGAGCGAAGAACAGGAAATGGCGCGAAACGCGGTGCGCGAATTCGCGCAGAATGAAATCGCGCCCGTCGCCCGCGAATACGACGAAGCGGAAAAATTTCCGCGCGAACAAATCAAAGGTCTCGCCGAACTCGGACTTCTGGGAATGATTATTCCCGAAGAATACGGCGGTGCGGGCTTCGACACAATTTCATACGCGCTCGCGCTCGAAGAAATTGCCCGCGCCGACGCATCGGTCGCCGTTATCGTTTCGGTCACGAATTCGGTTTGCTGTTACCCGATTCTAAAATTCGGCACCGAAGAACAAAAACAAAAATATCTCGTTCCGCTTGCCAGAGGCGAAATGCTCGGCGCGTTTTGTTTGTCGGAGCCGCAAGCCGGCAGCGACGCGGGCAATCAAAAAACGAAGGCAATTGATGACGGCGATTTTTACACGATCAACGGCACAAAATCCTGGGTGACGAACGGCGGCGAAGCCGGAGTTTATCTGGTATTGGCGGCGACGGGCGAAATGAACGGGCGTAAACAAATTACCGCGTTTTTAATTGACGGTGACAGCGACGGGTTCAAAGTCGCTTCGGTCGAACACAAAATGGGACAGCGCGCTTCGCAAACGTGCGAGATGAGCCTGAACGACGTGCGAGTGCCAAAGGCGAATGTTTTGGGCGCAACCGGCGACGGAATGAAAATCGCTTTTGGCAGTCTCGATAACGGCAGAATCGGCATCGCCGCGCTGTCGGTCGGCATCGCGCAAGCCGCGCTCGACGAAGCGAAAAATTACGCCAAAGACCGCGTTGCGTTCGGCAAACCGATTGCCGAATTTCAAGCCGTTCAACAAAAATTGGCTGATATGGCTGTTGAAATAGAAGCCGCTCGGCTTTTGACTTTACGCGCGGCGGCGTTCAAGGACGCGAACGATAAAAAGACCGGAAATTACGCTTCGATGGCGAAACTTTTCGCGTCGGAGACGGCGAACAAAGTCTGCGCCGAAGCCGTCCAGATTCACGGCGGCAACGGATTTTCGCGCCATTACGCGGTCGAAAAATACTACCGCGACGCGCGCATCACGACCATCTACGAAGGCACCAGCGAGATGCAGCGCATCGTCATTTCGCGCGGGATTTTGAAGGATTAAAAGTAAAGAAAAATTGACAGGGATGAAGGGGATGAAAAGGATATTTAAATGATTTTATTGATTTGATTTTATCCTGTTTATCCCCTTCATCCGTGTTAATTTTCTTCTCGGAAAAATATGCGACTTATCAAACCGACGAAGCGCGGGCTTTACGTTGAGCCGGGCGATTTTTACATTGATCCGTGGCTGCCCGTTGACCGCGCCGTTTTGACGCACGCGCATTCGGATCACACTTATCGCGGCTCGAAAAACTATCTCGTCTCCAAAGAAGGCGAACTGCTTTTTCGCACGCGGCTTTATAACGAAGGCAACATTGAAACGCTTCCATACGGCAAAACGACGACGATTAACGGCGTGAAAGTTTCGCTTCATCCGGCGGGACACGTTCTCGGCTCGGCGCAGGTGCGCGTCGAATATCGGGGCGAAGTTTGGGTGGCGAGCGGCGATTACAAATTAACCTTCGATCCGACCTGCGCCGATTTCGAGCCGGTCAAATGCCACGCCTTCATCACCGAAGCGACGTTCGGTTTGCCGATCTACCGCTGGACGAAACCGGAAATTCTTTTTGAAGAAGTCAACGAATGGTGGCGCGGCAACGTCGAAAAGGGAAAAGCGACGGTGATTTTCGCCTATTCGCTCGGCAAAGCGCAGCGCATTATGAAAAGCGTTGACGCTTCAATCGGTAAAATCTACACGCACGGCGCGGTCGAAAGATTGACCAGAGATTACCGGCAAATGAACGTCGAATTGCCGCCGACCACCTACGTCGGCGAAGTGATGGATAAAAAAAAGTTCGCCGGTTCGCTGGTCATCGCGCCGCCGTCGGCGCAGGACACGCCCTGGACGCGCCGTTTCGGAAGCCAATCAACCGGCTTCGCTTCCGGCTGGATGCGAATTCGCGGCGCGCGCCGCCGCCGCGCCGTTGACCGCGGAATTATTTTGTCCGACCACGCCGATTGGGACGAACTGCTGACGGCAATTAACGCGACCGAAGCCGAACAAATTTGGGTCACGCACGGCAGCATCGAAGTTTTGGTGAAGTATCTAAAAAGCATTGGCAAGGACGCGCGACCGCTCGAGACGCACTTCGTCGGCGATTCGCCGGAGATGGAAAAGTCGAAGGTTGATGATGAAGAAATTAGCCACGAATTACACGAATAACACGAATTAAAACCCGGAAAAATAATTCGTGTTATTCGTGTAATTCGTGGCTAAAATTCTTTAATATGAAAAATTTCTCGAACCTGTATCTCGCGCTCGACCAGACGAACAAGACCAACGAAAAGGTCGAGGCGATGGTCAAATATTTCAAAGACGCAACGGCGGACGACGCGGCGTGGGCGATATATTTTTTGAGCGGGCGCAAGCCGCGTCAGATTATTCCCACGGCGAAATTGAGGCTTTGGGCGGCAGAAATTTCGGAAATTCCCGATTGGCTTTTTGAATTGTCTTACGATGCGGTCGGCGATTTGGGCGAAACCATCGCGCTTCTTTTGCCCGACACAACGGCGACGGGCAGCGAATTGCCTTTGAATTACTGGGTCGAAACGCGGACGGTTCCGCTCAGAGATTTGGACGAAGCCGAACAGCGCGAAGCGGTCGCGCAGGCGTGGAACGAACTCGACGCGAACGAGCGTTTCGTTTGGAACAAATTGGTCACGGGCAGTTTCCGTGTCGGTGTTTCACAGACATTGGTAACGCGGGCTTTGGCGCAAATTTCGGGAGTTGAAAAAGAAGTCGTCGCGCATCGTTTGATGGGGAACTGGTCGCCGAACGCCGATTTTTATTTAAGTTTGATTGACGGCGCGAATACCGAATCGGCTGATTTGTCGCGTCCGTATCCATTTCATCTGGCGCACCAGTTGGATTTTCCGCTCGAAGATTTGGGCGACATCGGCGATTGGCAAGCCGAATGGAAATGGGACGGCATCAGAGCGCAGTTAATTCGGCGCGGCGGCGAAAGTTTTCTCTGGTCGCGCGGCGAAGATTTAGTTTCCGAACGCTTTCCCGAAATTACAAACGCGAGTTTTGCTCTGCCCGACGGCACGGTTTTGGACGGCGAAATTTTGCCCTGGAAAGACGACGCGGTGATGCCGTTCGCGCAGTTACAGCGCAGAATCGGGCGCAAAACCATCGGCAAAAAGTTATTGGAAGAAGTGCCGGTCGTTCTGCTTTGCTACGATTTACTGGAATTCGGCGGCGAAGATTGGCGGCAGCGGGAATTACAATTTCGACGCGCGAAAATGATTGAAATTCTGAACGCTCTGCCCGACGAAACGAAAAAAACTTTGATTTATTATCCGACGGTTACGGCTGAGAGTTGGGAAAAATTAGCGGAGATTCGCAATGAAAGCCGCCGCCGAAAGGTAGAAGGCTTTATGCTCAAAAGACTCGCCTCGCCGTTTCGCGTCGGGCGACCGCGCGGCGATTGGTGGAAATGGAAAATTGACCCGCTGACCATTGACGCGGTGATGATTTACGCGCAGCGCGGCACGGGCAAACGCGCGAGCCTTTACACCGATTACACTTTCGCCGTTTGGTCGAACGGCGAGCTTGTGCCGTTCGCCAAAGCGTATTCGGGTTTAACCGACGCGGAAATTCGGCGCGTTGATAATTTCGTGCGCCGGCACACGCTCGAAACTTTCGGTCCGGTTCGTTCGATTGAGCCGAAACTGGTTTTTGAACTCGGTTTTGAAGGCATTCAAAAATCCACGCGCCACAAATCCGGCGTTGCCGTCAGGTTTCCGAGAATTCTGCGTTGGCGCGAAGACAAAAAGCCCGAAGACGCGGATTCGCTCGACGCGATTCATCAAATGCTCGAAGCGGAAAATTAACGAATGGACAATAAACATTATCCGTTTTTAAAATTAACGCTCGACGAGAAATTTCCGCGTCTGCTCGCCACGCGCCGACCGGACGACAGACGAGAAAATCAAGCGATTTACGGCGCGTTTCTGCCGCGCGGAATGACCAGACGTTTGATTGATTTGCTGGAAAGAATTTTTCGTTTGCGTCCGTGCGAACTTGACGTTCAGGGCGATTTCGACGCGCCTTGCCCGGAATATTTTCTACATCGCTGTCTCGCGCCGTGCGTTTCGCAAATTTGTTCGCGCGAAGTTTATTTGGAATCCGTCGAAATCGTTCATTTGATTTTGTCGAATCAGCACCAACTCGCTCTGAAAAGAATTGACGCGAAGATCGAGCGGCTGGCGGAAGATTTGGAATTTGAAAGGGCTGCCGAATGGCGCGACAAACGCGAAATCGTCGCGGAAATTTCCAACAGCGCAAAGTGGCAAACGAATGTTTCGACAATGAATGATGTCATCGCACTAAGCGAAGACGGCGAGATTATCCGTCTGCACTTATCAACGCTGCGGCGCGGCAAAACAGTCGGTCGGCTCGATTTTCAATTCGACAAAACCCCGGGCGCGGAAACGATTCTCGAAAAATTTATCGTCGAATTTTATAAATTTTACGCGCCGAAGCAAATTTTTATTCCGATTGATTTAGCGGAACGAAAGCGTCTGGAAAAATTTTTGAGCGACGAATTCAGCCGCAAAATAAAAATTATCTACGCCGCGCCGGACAAACTTCCGCCGACAATTCAGATGGCGCGAAAATTCGCCGCCGATTCGACTCGTCTCCGCCGCGAAAATTTTGACGATGCGAAGCTCGCCGCCGAATTAAAATCGCTTTTTAATTTGCGAAAAAAACCGCGCCGCGTCGAATGTTTCGATGTCGCGCATTTAGCCGGACATTCAATCGTCGCGTCGCGCGTCGTCGCGGTTGACGGCGTTTTGCGGCGCGAAGACGGCTTGGTTTGGGAATTTGAAAATCTTTCGGAAACCAACGCGCTCGCCGCCGCCGTTCGTGAACGCTTGCGGCTTTTGCCCGACCCGAAAACTTTGCCCGATCTGATTTTAATTGACGGCGGAAAGCCGCAAATCAGCGCGGCGCGAAAAGTTTTGCAGGCGTTCGAACTTTCAAATATGCCGCTCGTCGGCGCGGTCAAACCGCCGCGGGCGCATAATCGAATCAGCCATTTTTTAACTGCTGAAAATCGCCGCGTCGAATTCGATCAAAAATCGAAAAGTCATAATTTTCTGCAAACACTGCGCGACGCGGCGCATAATCTCGCCAACGAAACGCACCGCCGACTGCATTCGCTCGCGCAGATATTCAGGCATAATGACAATGCGCCGCGCGTCAATTATCTGCTCGTGCCGACCCGTTTCGCGGAACGCGGCGGCAACGCCGAAGATTTATCGCCGATTCGTTCGCTGACGCAGACCGGCGAAATCATTATGCGAAAAAAAGAAAAGCCGTCGAAAACCCTCTGATTTTCAAGGATAAAATAAATTTTAAGCCGGGTTCGGCAAAAAATTTATTTAAACACGATCAATTAAGTTAGATGTTTAGTCCCAAAGTGTAGTGGTTTGGGTAAATCTTAAATCGTTCTTTGTCAGTTTGCCAGCACTTAACGATATATTCGTAAGCCGTCAACCCCTTGAGCATCTTGAGTCGCCGGGCAAAATTGTAAGCCGCCAGAAAAAGTTTCAAGTGTTCTTTGAGTTGCTGGTGCGTTTCATAATAATAACGCTTAACGGTTGCTTCTTTGATTGTTCGATTCATTCGCTCGACTTGTCCATTCGTCCACGGATGATTTACTTTCGTCAGCCGATGTTCGATTTCATGCTGGTAACAGATGCGGTCAAATAAATGCATAAACGCCCATTTATCCTTTGCTCGGTTGGTAAATTCAATGCCGTTATCAGTCAATATCGTGTGAATGTGATAAGGGACAATCGCAACCAATTGTCGTAAAAACTGACAAGCTGTGTCACGTGTTTGATTCAGGTGCAGTTCGGCATAAGCAAACTTTGAGGTGCGATCAATAGCGACGAATAAATAAAGTCGCCCTTCTTCGGTAGAAACTTCAGCAATATCGATGTGGAAATAGCCAATCGGATATTGCTTGAACTTTTTCTTGACCGGCTTGTCACCTTCGATCTCCGGCAGACGACTGATGCCGTGTCGCTTTAAACACCGATGCAGAGATGATCGAGTTAGATTTGGAATACTCGGCTGCAAAGCATATAAACAATCGTCGAGCGGCAAAAGCGTCTGGCGGCGAAAAGCGACAATCATTGCTTCTTGTTCGCAGGTCAAAACGGTTGAACGCGGCTCGTGCGGACCCATTGGCAAATCTTTAACGCTCGTCCGCTTGCGCCATTTGGCAACGGTTTTGACATTGATATGAAAGCGGTCAGCCATTGCGATCAAGCTTTCTTGACTATTTTGTATTGCTCGACGGAGTGCCGCTGTCGTAGCGGCGCAACCGTGTAGAATTTGTCCCATAGTGTCTCCTTGATGATTTGTGTTATGCATTTTACACCATCACACTTTGGGACTAAACACCTAGTAAAAAAACAAAAAAAGGGAGAGCTTTCAATATGCCTATTTTAGTTGGTATCGACGGAACCGATGATTCGTGGAGATTAAATGATGCTCGAAACGAAAGATACGATAAGGCTTTTAAAGATAGTTTTGTGAGACGGCTTTGCGCCAAAAAGACTAACGGCGAATATTATCGCGGACCGCTGGCGGACGGCGGTTATCTTTGGCAATCAATCAACGGCGGCGTTGAATTTATCCAAAACAAAAGACGCACGCTTCCAAACGAGCCGATATTGCTGACCGGCTACAGCCGCGGAGCTTTAGGCGCGGTCGTCATCGCCAAAAGATTAAATGATTTGAATATTAAAGTGAAAGCCTTGATGATGTTCGACTGTGTTGACCGGCACATTGCCCACGACGCTGATGTGATACCGGACAACGTCGAATTTGTGTGTCACGTAATCCGCAATCCGGCTGCCCGTTCGAGAGCGACTTTCGGCAACGACGGGATGCGCTATAACCCGCGCACGACCAATTATCCGCAGGCGACGATGTTTATGTGTACGCACGGCGGGATGGGCGGCTGTCCCTGGCCGCTTCCCGACGGCGGCAATCTCAACGATTTTATTGACGAAGGATTTGCGGAGGATTTCTTTTCTCCGGTGAGAACCGGACCCGTCTGGAATTATCACACTAATGTCACATACGGACAGGATGCCGCCGTTTCCAAACAGATTTGGATCTTCGTGCAGCCGTTTCTAAATACGCACGGTTTTTTTACCGTAACGTAAAAAAACCGTGCGGAAGGCAATGAGGTTTCATTGCCTTCTTTTTTTAGTAGGCTCTGGCAAAAACAACGCGTGCGTTTGACGGCGCGCCCGAATAAACGCATTTGCCGGCTTCTTCGGCGGCATCAAGCGGAATCAGGCGAATCGTCGCTTTGGTTTCGGCTTTGATTTTTTCTTCGGTTTCGCCCGTGCCGTCCCAGTGCGCTTCGATAAATCCGCCTCGTTCGATCTGCTCCTTAAATTCTTCCCACGTATCAACCTTGAAAGTATTTTCCTCGCGGAACTTCAAAGCCTTTTGATAAATATTCATCTGAATTTCGTCGAGCAAAGCGACGATTTTTTCTTCGATTCCTTCGAGCGGTAAAGTTTCCTTCGATAAAGTATCGCGGCGGGCGACTTCGACCGTGTTGTTTTCCAAATCGCGCATTCCGATTGCCAGACGCACGGGAACGCCGCGCAGTTCGTATTCGGCGAATTTATAACCGGGTTTATATTTGTCATCCGCGTCGAACTTGACCGACACGCCGAGCGATTTTAATTTTTCGACGATTGGATTGACGCGTTCGGTCAATTTCTGTAAATCTTCGTCGTTGCGGTAAATCGGCACGATGACCGTTTGAACGGGGGCGAGCTTCGGCGGCAGAACCAAACCATTATCGTCCGAATGCGCCATAATCAGCGCGCCCATCAAGCGGGTGGACACGCCCCAACTGGTCGCGTATGGAAATTCGAGTTGATTTTCTTTGTTGACGAACTTTACGTCGAAGGATTTCGCAAAATTCTGTCCGAGATAATGCGACGTGCCGGATTGTAAGGCTTTGCCGTCCTGCATCAAGGCTTCGATGCAGTAAGTCTCCACCGCGCCGGCAAAGCGTTCGTTCGGCGATTTCAAGCCTTTCAAAACCGGCATCGCCATCCATTCTTCGGCGAATGTCGCGTAAACGCCGAGCATTCTTTCCGTCTCTTCAACTGCTTCGGCATCGGTCGCGTGCGCGGTGTGACCTTCCTGCCATAAAAATTCGGCGGTTCGCAAAAACACGCGCGTTCGCATCTCCCAGCGCACGACGTTTGCCCACTGATTTATTAAAAGCGGCAAATCGCGCCACGATTGAATCCAGCCTTTATAAGCGTTCCAGATAATAGCTTCGCTCGTCGGGCGAATGATTAATTCTTCTTCGAGTTTCGCTTCCGGATCAACAATCAAGCCTTTGCCGTTCGGATTATTTTTCAGACGATAATGCGTCACGACGGCGCATTCCTTCGCGAATCCTTCGGCGTGTTCTTCTTCTTTTTCGAGAAAACTTTTCGGCACGAACAGCGGAAAATAAGCGTTGCTGTGTCCGGTCGCTTTGAACATATCATCCAATGCTCTCTGCATTTTTTCCCAGATGGAAAAGCCGTAAGGTTTGATGACCATACAGCCGCGCACGGCGGAATTTTCGGCTAAATCGGCGCGTTTGACGATTTCGTTATACCACTCTGAATAATTTTCGCTGCGTTTCGGTAATTTATTGCTCATAAAATCTCTCATCAAAAGTAAGTTGAAAATAATAATGCAAATCGGGGCGAGAAACAATTTGCATTTAATTTTTGCGCGATAACGGTTAAAATATATCTAATGACACCGGTAAAAACAGAAGCAGATTTCAAATTAAATTTCCAGGACACGGCGACGGCTTTCGCCGACAAATCGAACCCCGAATTAAGAGAAAAATTCTGGTTGTTTAGAATAATGAATTCGCCGCTTTTGACGAGCATCGGCACCAAGACGACCGGATTTTTTCTCGATCTCGGTCTGCCGGTTAAAGGCATTATCAAACGCACGATTTTCAAGCAATTCTGCGGCGGCGAAACGATTGAAGAATGTCAAAATACGATTGAAAAGCTCGGCGCGTCACACATCGGCACGATTTTGGATTATTCGGTCGAAGGCAAATCTTCTGAAAAAGTATTCGAAAGCACGAAAAACGAAATCATCCGCACGATTACGCGCGCTAAAGAAGACGACGCGGTTCCGTTCGCCGTCTTTAAAATTACTGGCGTGGCGCGGTTCGAGATTTTAGAAAAAGTCAACGACGGCAAAGATTTGTTGAAAGGCGAAGCGGCGGAATGGGAACGCGCCAAATCGCGGGTTAATGAAATTTGCGAATACGCGCACTCGCTCAATCAACCGATTTTTATTGATGCGGAAGAATCCTGGATTCAAAACGCGGTTGATAATCTTGCCGTCGAAATGATGGAAAAATACAACCGCGAACAGCCGCTGATTTACAATACGATTCAGCTTTACCGCCGCGACCGGCTCGAATTTCTGAAAAATTCGCATCGAGCGGCACGCGAAAACGGATATTTTTTAGCCGTCAAACTGGTGCGCGGGGCGTATATGGAAAAGGAGCGCGCCAGGGCGGAAGAAATGAATTATCCGTCGCCGATTCAGCCGAATAAAACCGCGACCGATCAGGATTACGACGCGGCGATTGATTTCTGTCTGGAAAACGTCGAAGAAATCGCTTTCGTCGCCGGAACGCACAACGAAACGAGCGTCTGCCGTCTGGCTGAAAAACTTCACGCCAAAAATATCAAACATAATCATCCGCACGTTTTCTTTTCGCAGCTTTACGGAATGAGCGACAATCTTTCTTACGTGCTGGCGAAACACGATTACAACGTCTCGAAATACGTTCCATACGGCGCGGTCAAAGACGTTGTGCCGTATTTGATTCGGCGGGCGCAGGAAAATACTTCGGTCGTCGGACAAGTCAGCCGCGAGCTTGATTTGGTCGGAAAGGAAATTAAACGAAGAAATTTGTAATTTCTGATGAATACGATAAAAATATCAACGCAGACCGAGAAGCAGTCTGACCGACAAATCGGAAATTTTTCGGTCGGGATTTCCGCGCCATTCGCGCAAAGATTTTACGTCGGTTTCAGACAAAGGTTGATTCGACATTCTGGCGACCTGCGTGCTTTCAAACGCCCGATTAGTCAAAGCGAGATGCGAATAGCTGATGTGCAGCGCAGCGGAATTTTCGATTGCCGCGTCCGCCGATTCGGTATCGAAAAACATCTCCTCGTAAGCAGCCAGATGCCAAATCGTTTCCGCGTTCGTTTCATCAATCGCCAAAAGCCGCAAAAGCCCGAAACCGCTCTCGATTTGAAAAATTAAAAAATCACCCGCCTGAAAATCCTGAGACATAAATTTAAAAGTATTTTTAAAGTTTCTTCCGCGATTCAATGGAAAAAGCGCGAATCAAACCGCGCCTTTTTCTGCGAAATTTATTTTCGATTAAACAACGCCGTGGTTTCGCATTTGGGTCCACATCCATTGTTTCGATCCGGCATCGCCTTTTTTCGGATCGGCACCGGCGATGCCGCCGTGCGATGTGTGAAAATTCTGCGCGACCAAATTTACGCCCGGCGCGGCGGTACGCCCGCAGGTCGGAAAAATTTTTCGGTCGAGCCAGCTTTTATCGGTCGCAATCGCGTGATAGACGTTCGTCACGTTGGCGGGAATAAAGTTCAAAAAATCGCCGGTCGAAGTGTCCTGGTCAACCGCGTCGAACAAAAACATCGCTTCGATTTTCGGCTGGTAATTGGCGCGAAATAAATCGAGCGCGGTTTGGATGCAAGCCGCCGCGCCGCGACTCCAGCCGATTAAAAAAATCGGTCCCGCATTGCCCATTATAAAAGTCGTCGCGGCGGTCGCCATTTTTCTGATGTTGATCGGACTGCCCGTCATCGAAATCGCCGCCGGTCCTTCCTTATAAATTTTCGGCACTTGTTTGGTTTGTTGATATGCCTGCCAAACGTAATATTTATAATTGTTTGAACCCGCCGTCGTCGGCGAGCTTCCTTCGAGCGCGACTAGCATAAAAAAATCTCCTTTTTAATAGTTTTGGAAAATGACAAATTCACTTTGGAAAAATTGAATCGCTAAAACGCAGAATAAAAAAATTATAAACGCACATACTTGAGAAAGAAAATCTATATTTGTAATTTAATTAGAAATTACGCAGTTGAAAAATTGATTCGTGTTTTATTCGTATTGTTTCGCTTCGCCGATTGGCAACTTTTCTTCTGCTAAACACACGAATCAGCACGAATAAAACACGAAAACGAAAACCTGAACGGTATTTTTATTTCAACCGTAGAAGTTCTATTATTAATTCTTTTCAAACAAACACTATTTCGGAATTTGCGTTTCGGCGAACGATTCAATAATAATTTGCGCTATGAACGATGAACTCGATTATCAAAAAATGCTCGAAGTCGCCGTCGAAGAAGCGCGGCGCGGACTCGCCGAAGGCGGCATCCCGATTGGCGCGGCATTGTTCGACGACGCGGGCAATCTTTTAGGGCGCGGACATAATCGCCGCGTGCAAGAAAACGACGCGTCGGTTCACGGCGAAACCGATGCTTTTCGCAAAGCCGGACGACAAAAAACTTACCTGGATAAAATTATGGTGACGACGCTCGCGCCGTGCTGGTATTGTTCGGGTTTGGTCAAACAATTTAAAATCGGCACGGTTGTCGTCGGCGAATCGGTCAATTTTCAGGGCGGTATCGAGTGGCTCAAAGCGGAAGGCGTAAAAATAATTGACTTAAATTCGAGCGAATGCATCGAAATGTTAGCGGAATTTATCAGAAAAAATTCCGAAGTTTGGAACGAAGACATCGGCGAATAAATTTTTATTTCCAGAATCGCGCGGCGCGTTTCGACTTTTGAAAAAAAGCGAAAACCGCGCCGCTTTTTGTCGGAATTATTCGGTGTGATATTCTGTAATTTATTGTTATTTTCAAATTTTAACGAGGAATTATATTTAACTACAAAAAATTATGAGAGATGCGGTTATTATCAGCGCGATGCGCACGCCGACCGGGAAGTTTCAGGGTTCTTTGAAAAATTTTACTGCGCCCGAACTCGGCGCGTTGGCAATTAAAGCGGCTATCGAAAAAGCCGGAATCAAACCGGGAGACGTGGACGAAGTGATTATGGGCTGCGTCGTGCAAGCCGGACTCGGACAGGCTCCGGCGAGACAGGCGGCGTTGAAGGCGGGTTTGCCGCCGGAAGTTTCGGCTTTGACGGTCAATATGGTGTGCGGTTCGGGTTTGCGGGCGGTCGCGCTCGCCGCGCAGGCGGTAATGCTCGGCGATGCCGACGTAATTGTCGCGGGCGGAATGGAATCAATGTCGAATATTCCGTATGCGCTGCCGACGGCGCGCGACGGAATGCGGATGGGCAATCAGACGGCGGTTGATCTGTTGATTAACGACGGTTTGTGGTGTCCGTTTGAAAATTGGCATATGGGCAATACGGGCGAAATCGTCGCCGACAAACATCAAATTTCGCGCGCGGCGCAGGACGAATTCGCCTATAATTCGCACCGCAAAGCATCGGAAGCGCAAAAAGCCGGAAAATTCAAAGACGAAATCGTTCCCGTCGAGATTCCGCAGAAAAAAGGCGAGCCGGTAATTTTCGATTTCGACGAAGGCGTTCGTGAAGATGCCACGCCCGAAACGATGGCGAAATTAAAACCCGCGTTCAAAAAAGACGGCGGAACCGTGACGGCGGCAAATGCCTCGAGCATCAACGACGGCGCGTCGGCTCTGGTCGTGACGACCGCCGAAAAAGCGAAGGAATTAGGCATCGAACCGCTGGCGCGAATTGTCGCTTCGGCGCAGTCGGGCATCGAGCCGAAATTTATCATGCTCGCTCCCGTCGAAGGCGTGAAAAAAGTTTTGAAAAAAGCCGGCTGGGAAATGGCGGACGTTGATTTGTTTGAATTAAACGAAGCGTTTTCGGTGCAGGCTCTCGGCGTGATGAAAGAACTCGGAATGCAGGGCGATAACGTCAACGTCAACGGCGGCGCGGTCGCCATCGGACACGCCATCGGCAATTCGGGCGGGCGTATTTTGACGACCTTGCTACACGAATTAAAACGAAGCGGCAAGAAAAAGGGCGTTGCCGCGCTGTGTTTGGGCGGCGGAAACTCGGTCGCGCTCGCAGTGGAAAGATAAATTTAGACAGTTGCAAATTCCAGATTCCAAATTCCGAATTTTTCACGACCTAGATAAATTTGGAATCTGGAATTTAAGAAACTCAAAATAATGTCAATCTTAGCCGGCGTTTATAGCCGAAACGGAAAAAATCAGATACCCGAAAAACTCTGCGATTCGTTAAAAAAAAATATTACCAGACACGCGGATGACGACATTCGTATTTTTAAGAACGAGCGAATTTTTTTCGCCAAAGTTGACATCGGCGCGTTCGGCGAAAACGGTTTTTATGCCGACGAGAGCGGCATTTCGATGCTGGCGGGCGAGCCTCTGCTGACTGATGAAATCAGCAGCCGCGAAAACGATTTAATTGAAATTCACAAGAATTTTGATGTTCTCAATAATGCGCGCGGCGTTTTCAGCGCGGCGAGTTTTCAGAACGACGCGCTTTATTTGACGAGCGACAAGCTCGGCATTCGCCCGCTTTATTATTTTGCTGACGACGATTTCATAATTTTTGCGAGCGCGTTGCGAATCCTCGAAGATTCAACCGAAATTCCAAAAAAAATGAATCTGCGGGCGGTGACGGAAATCGCCGGCTTGGGCTATGCCTTGCGCGACCGAACGCCTTATGAAAATGTGTTTCTGCTCCGCGCGGGCGAGATTGTCGAGTTCAAAAATCGTGAAATCTCTGCTTCGTTTTATTGGCGTTGGGACGAAATCGAAACTTCAAAAGACCCGGAAGAAAATTTAACAGAAGAGCTTTACCGGCGGTTTGAAAACGCCGTCGCGCGAAGATTGCGAAGCGACAAAACGACCGTCGCGTATTTGAGCGGCGGTCTCGATTCACGGTGTATCGTCGGAGCTTTGCGCGGTTTAGACGCGCAGGTTCACACTTTTAATTTTGCTTTGCCGCACACGCAGGACTTGATTTTGGGCGGCGAATTCGCCGAAAAGTCGGGCGCGATTCACACGGAAATTCCAAAACAGGCGGGCGATTTGATACCGGATTATTCGGCGAAAATGGCTGATGCCTGGTGCGATTCAAAAAACCGTCCGGCACATCCGGCGGAACGTCCCGCGCTCGTCTGGAGCGGCGAAGGCGGTAGCGTCGCGCTCGGTCACGTTCATCTGGCGAGGCGCATCGCCGAATTGATGAACGAAGGCAAAACGCAGGCGGCGATTGACGAATTTATCGAACGGGAAAACATCTATGTTTCGCCGAAAATGCTGCGTGCGGAAATTTCGCAAAAACTCGCGGGCATCGTTCGCAAAGGCATCGGCGAAGAACTCGGAGATTCGAATTCTGAAGAAGCGGCGCGGCAATTTTATTTATTTTTAATGCTCAACGACCAGCATCGAAAACTCTTTAAGCATTTTGAAAATATAGATTTGCATCGTCTGGAATTTCATCTCCCGTTTTTCGACAGCGACTTTTTAGAACTAATCGTTTCCGCGCCCGTCGAGATGTGTCTGGAACATAAACTTTACGTCAAATGGCTGTATCTTTTTCCCGAATCGGTTACGTCGGTCGCGTGGCAATCATATCCCGGACACGAACCTTGCCCGATTCCGGTTTCCGCCGGTTTGTCGTATCAATGGGACGGAAATTATCAAGCAGGCGAACAAAACGCGCTGAAAAAATCTTTGATCGGCAAAGGTAAAGAAATGTTGAGGGCAAAGGATTTTCCGGCGGAAATTTTAAACAAAAACAATCTGCGAATAGCACTTTTGATTTATCAAACCGGCTGGCGCGATTACAGTTATATTTTTGAAACGGCGGAGATTTACCAAAAATTCTGGCGCAAATCGCAAGGCAGTTACGGTTTCGGATTGGATGACTGAATGCGGAAGTAAATGTAGTTTTTTATTTTTAAAAAAACTGAAAGCGAAGAGCGAACATCTGAAAATCGCGCAGGAAACGGATCGTTCATTCACAGTTAGCCTTCAGCTGTTATGAACGGTAAAATTGTATGACAGAAAAGGGAAAACATAAATATAAATGAGCGAAATAATTGGAATTATCGGCGCGGGAACGATGGGCAACGGCATCGCGCAGACGGCGGCGAATGCCGGTTTTGAAGTAGTTTTATGCGACGTGAAACCGGAATTGGTCGAGCGCGGAATTCAAAACGTCGCCAAAAGTCTCGACCGTTTTGTCAAAAAAGAAACGATGACCGAAGAACAGAAAAACACGGTTCTCGGTCGTATTAAAACAACGACCGGTTTTGAAGATTTAAAGAATTGTTCGGTCGTCGTCGAAGCCGCGACGGAGAACTTCGACGTAAAAAAACAGATTTTTCAAACGCTCGACGAACTTTGCGCGGCGGAAACGATTTTAGCGACGAATACGTCTTCGATTTCGATTACGAAAATCGCGGGCGCGACCAAACGCCCCGATAAAGTAATCGGAATGCATTTTTTTAATCCGGTTCCGCTGATGAAGTTAATTGAAATCGTGCGCGGCATCGCCACGTCCGACGAGACTTTTCAAAAGGTCAGGGAAATGTCCGAAACGCTCGGCAAAATTCCGCACGAATGCGAGGATTCCCCGGGCTTTGTATCGAACCGCGTGTTGATGCCGATGATTAACGAAGCGATTTTCGCGCTGCACGAAGGCGTGGCGACCAGGGAAGCGATTGACGAAGTGATGAAGCTCGGAATGAATCATCCGATGGGACCGCTGACGCTCGCCGATTTTATCGGACTCGATGTATGTCTGGCGATTATGAACGTTCTTCAAAACGGTTTTGCCGATTCGAAGTATCGTCCGTGTCCTCTGCTCGTGAGAATGGTTGACGCGGGCTGGCTCGGTCGCAAATCCGGCAAAGGATTTTACGATTACGCACAAACTTAAAATTCAATTTGTCGAATAAAGTTTTTCACGAAGGCGCGCATCAAATACTTTTTATGTTAACTGCGGTCTTCGTGATTTTTTATGATTAAATAATAAAGGATGCATAAAAATTTGCGCTCGTTTATCGAGACGCTGCGAAGCGAAAACGAAATAATCGAGATAAACGCCGAAGTCGATCCGTATTTGGAAATAGCTGAAATCCACCGCCGAGTGATCGAAGCGCAGGGCAAAGCTCTGCTTTTCAAACGAGTCAAAAATTCTAAATATCCGGTCGTCACAAATTTGTTCGGCACGGCGAAGCGCATTGATCTGGCGTTCGGCAAAAAGCCGCAGGAACTGGTCAAAAAAGCGGTCGAAATGGTGGAAGTTTTGCTGCCGCCGCAGCCGAAAAAACTTTGGAATTTTCGCGATCTGGCGTTGACCGGATTAAAGCTCGGGACAAAAAAAGTAAAACGCGCGCCGGTTTTGGATGTGATTGACAAACCGCCGAACCTCGAAGAATTGCCGCTTTTACAGCTCTGGCACGAAGACGGCGGACACTTCATCACGCTGCCGCTCGTCTATACGGAAAGCCCCGTTTCGGGCAAACACAATCTCGGAATGTATCGCATACAGCGTTATGATGAAACGACGACCGGCATTCATTGGCAGATTCATAAAGGCGGCGGCTTTCATTATCTTGAAGCCGAGCAAATGAAACAGCCTCTGCCCGCGACGATTTTTTTGGGCGGCGCGCCGGCGTTGATTTTGTCGGCAATCGCGCCTCTGCCCGAAGACGTTCCCGAACTCGTTCTGGCTTCGGTTCTGGCGGACGGGAAAATTGAAACCGTCAAAAATCCGTTTGAAAACCAACATCGCCTGATTGCCGAAGCCGAATTTGCGATTTGCGGGCGCGTGCCGCCTCAGACGCGCCGCCCCGAAGGACCTTTCGGCGATCATTACGGCTATTATTCGCTCAAACACGATTATCCGGTTTTTCAAGCCGAAGCCGTTTTTCACCGCAAAGACGCGATTTTCCCGGCAACCGTCGTCGGCAAACCGCGCCAGGAAGATTTTTTTATCGGCGATTATTTGCAGGAACTTTTATCGCCGCTTTTTCCCGTCGTAATGCCCGCCGTCAAAGATTTGTGGAGCTACGGCGAAACAGGTTTTCATTCGCTCGCGGCGGCAGTCGTCAAGGAAAGATACGCGCGCGAAGCTTTGAGCGCGGGCTTTCGCATCTTGGGCGAAGGACAGCTTTCGCTGACTAAATTTTTGCTTTTAACCGATCAGCCGCAAAATCTGCGCGATTTCAAATCGTTATTTGAATATATTCTCAAGCGCGTCAATTGGGAAAGCGATTTTTTTATCTTCGACCGCACCGCTTTCGACACGCTCGATTACGCTTCTGGAAAAATAAACCACGGCTCGAAAGCAATGCTCGTCGGCACGGGTGAGGCGGTGCGCGATTTGAAATACGGATTCATAAATGAGCTGCCGAGCTTCATCAAAAAAGCCGAAATTTTCTGCGGCGGCTGTCTGGTTGTCGAAGGGATGAATTATGCGTCTGATAACGAATTGGGGAGGAAAATAGCCGAATGCGCCGCGTTTGATGATTTCCAAATCGTTGTGCTGCACGATTCAATCGAGTTCGCGCGTTCGACGGATAAATTTTTGTGGGCGACGTGGACGCGGTTTAATCCCTCGACCGATGTTTTCGCCAAATCAATTAAAATTGAAAATAATCACATCTTTTACGAATCGCCGATTGTGATTGATGCGCGAATGAAGCCCTGGTATCCGGCGGAGGTCGAGCCGCGGGACGACATTGTCAAACTAGTTGATGAACGCTGGCGCGAATTTTTTCCGAACGGTAAAACGTAAAAATGCATTGAATTTTAATATGAAACTTTTGCTCAAAAGAATCGCGTTTGTTTTCGGTTTGATAATTTTCATCCTGACGTCAATCGCTTTTTATTCGTATTATATCGAGCCGAATCGTTTAATCGTTCACGAAGAAAACTTGAAAGTGCCGAATTGGAGCGCGAATCTAGACCGATTTAAGATTGTCGCCATTTCCGATATATACGGCGGCGCGCATTTTATCACCGAAGAAAAAATCCGGCGGATTGTCGAGTTGGCAAACGCGCAAAATTCTGATTTGATCGTCTTGCTCGGCGATTTCGTTTCGCAGACGCAGGGACGAGGCAGCGATTTAAAAATGCCTAGCGAGATAATTGCCGAAAATCTCAAAAACCTAACGGCGAAATACGGAGTTTACGCAATCATCGGCAATCACGATTGGTGGTACGACGAAAAAAAAGTTCGCCGCGAACTCGAAGCCGCCAAAATAAAAGTTTTGGAAAATGAGGTCGCCGCGATTCAAGTCAACGGTGAAACCGTAAATATGTGGGGCATTGAAGATTACTGGAAACACTCGAAAGTTCCGCTCGAAGCGTTTAATCAAATTGCCGTCAAGAAAAATATTATCGCGCTGACGCACAATCCCGATTCGCTTTTGAAAAGTCCGCCGGAAATCAGTCTGATGCTTGCCGGACATTCGCACGGCGGGCAGGTTAATTTTCCGTTTTACGGCGGTTATCCGTTCGTCAACGACCGTCGTTTTATGGCGGGCGAAGCGGAATTTGACGGCAGAAAAGTTTTCGTCACGAACGGCATCGGCACTTCGGGACCGCCGATTCGTTTCGGCGTTCCGCCGGAAAATGCGGTTCTGATTTTATCGCCGGAAAAATAAATGAAGAAAAGGATTTTAATATTTTCAGCTCTGCTGCTCTCCGGTTTGGCGTGTCTCGCGTATGCCTATTTCATCGAGCCGAATCGCCTCGTTGTCAACGAAACTAACTTGAAAATCGATAACTGGAATCCGGCTTTCGACAATCTGAAAATTGTCGCCATTTCCGATATACACGGCGGTTCAAATAATGTTACGCCGGAAAAAATTCGTGAAATCGTCCGAAAAACAAACGAGCAAAACGCTGATTTGATAGTTCTGGTCGGCGATTACGTCTCGCAAAAATCTGAAGAAAAGCCGATTGAAATGCGAAGTTTGAAAATGCCGGTTGAAGAAATTGCCGAAAATCTCAAAGGTTTGAAGGCGAACTTCGGAGTTTTTGCGGTCCTGGGAAATCACGACGGCTGGACCGACAAGCGGCAAATCGCCGACGCTTTACGAAACGACGGTTACACGGTTTTAGAAAATGAAGTGGCAACCATCGAAAGAAACGGGCAAAAACTTCGCATTCTCGGTTTGAAGGATCATATGCAATACAATTCGTGGTCGGTTTTCGTCAACGATATCAAAACCGCGCTCGAAAGCAGAGAGCAGACCGGCGACATTATCGTTCTCGAACATAGTCCCGATTTTTTGCCGGTTATCCAACAAGGCGCGCCGAATCCGGCGCAGTTAAAGCTCATCATCAACGGACACACGCACGGCGGACAAATCTGGCTGCCCATTGTCGGCTCGCCAATCGTGCCTTCGGATTACGGTCAACAGTTTGCCTTCGGTCACACGAAAGTCAACAATCTAGACGTTTTTGTGACAACCGGAATCGGCACAAGCGTTCTACCGTTTCGCTTTCTCGTGCCGCCGGAAATCGCCGTCTTGAACATCAGCGCAAGTCAGAACAGTGTACGTTAGCGGGCGGTTAAAGTCTAATATTACGTCTCCTGATTTTACGTGTGCGCCGCTCGAAAACCAATGCTGCAAATAATCACAAAATCACTTCAACATTTCCTTAACCGCTTTGAAATCGCCGTCGTTTTTCGCCGGTGTCAAATTTAAAATTTTGCACATCAAATCGTAAATGTCCACATTTTCAAACGGTTCGGCGACGAAGTGTTTTTTGAACGCCGCGCCGTGCGCGATGAACGTGGCGCGCATTGATTCGAGCCGGTTATCGTAGCCGTGCGCGCCGCGCAGACCGCGCACTTCGTCTTTTTCCTGCCACTCGTCAAAGCGTTTGTGGCTGGTCAAAACCCAACCTTCGTTCGCCGAACAAACAATCGGCGCGATGCGGTTGCCTTCGTTGTAATGAAGGCGGGCGGGGATTTCCGATTTGCGCCAACAGTCGGCGTGTTTTACTTGATTTTTCAGAGCCGTGATGATTTGCGTTTCCTGCCCGTTCTTCGGGAAAATTTGGACGATTTCGCCCGTCCACAAAATTCTTTCGGCATCTTTTTCGAGATTGAAAATATCATCTAAAAAAATCGCGTTGCGGCGGTCGATCGTCGCCATTCCGTGGTCGGAAACAACGATGATATTCGCTTTGTCGTAAATTTTACGCTGCTTTAATCCGTCGAAAAGCCGTTTGAGATTGCCGTCAACTTCCAGAACGGCGTAGCGCGTTTCTTCCGAATCGGGCGAAAATTCGTGTCCGGCATCGTCCACGTCGCTGAAATACAAAGTAATCATCGTCGGGCGTTGCTCCGCCGGCAAATCGAGCCATTTCAAAATCGTGTCAACGCGCAAATCGTTCGGGGCTTTCCCGTCATATTCCTTAAAATAAGTCGGTCGAACGCCTTCAATCGCGGTTTCCGTGCCGGGAAAAAAATACGAAGCGGCGCGTTGATTTTGCTTTTCTGCGGTCACCCAGATCGGCTCGCCGAGCCACCAGCGCGGATTCTGAACCTGCGGGCGTTTATCAATGCCGAACACTTCGCCGAAATCAAATATATTGTTTTCGACGATGCCGTTATGCTCCGGGTAAAGTCCGGTCGCCATCGCGTAATGATTCGGAAAAGTTTTGGACGGAAACGAAGGAATCATCCATTTTGCCCGCACGCCTTCTTTTGCGAAACGATTAAGCTCCGGCGGATTAAATTTTTCCAGATAATCGGCGCGAAAACCGTCGAGCGAAATTAAAATCACAGTCGGTTTTAAGTCTTTAATCGGTGTTTGCGAAAACACCGATCCAGCAAAAACAGCAGTGAGAACTAAAACGAAAATACAAATTCGGATAAGTAGGCACATTAGACGAAAATTCATAAAGTTTCGATATTAAAACAAATGTTCTTCAAACTTTACAATAGTCGCGTTTAAAAGTTAAATATGGCAATTCGCAAAAATTCCCTACCTACAAATTTTTGTCAAAATTATTTGAATCAGAAATTTTGGCGCAATTTTTATGAAAAATTTATGAGCGGTAATGAAATAAATTTGCAGATTCGGTCGCGAGTTTTTGCGACAATAATTTTCGTATTCTCAGACAGTCCGCTTGATTTGATAGAAATTGCGATTTTCACGCTTGACTGAACCCAGTTTTTAACCTAAAACTAATTAGCTGTAACAAAATCACTAAATAATAAATTAAAAAACACTTATGCGGTTCAGTAATTGGAATTTCGTTTAAGTCACGCCTCGAGTTTGTAAGAAATTTTTGTTTGCTTAAAAGTTTGATCAGATTTTCGAAGAAAATATAGTTTGATTTTTAAACAAAAAGTATAGCGTTTCATCGGAAGTCGAAACTTAAACAAAACTCTATATCTATAAGCAACATTCTCCGGTTGAATTAAAACAATCAATTCCTGTTTCGCATCTCTTAATCAACTTATGAAAAAATTCACCGTCGTGTTTTTCAACGGAAAACGATCAGCTCAAATTTGTTTATTTTTTCTGCTCTTAGTTTTTCAATTCACATTCATTTTCGCTCAAGACCTGTCAAATCGCGTTCTCGTGGTTTACAATCCGAATATTTCCGAATCGGTTCAGGTCGCAAATCATTATCAACTTCAACGAAATATTCCGCAGTCTAATCTTTGCGCCGTTACGCCGACTTCGGAAGAGGGAATTTCGTGGAGCGAATTTAACAGTTCGATCAAAAACCCTGTCCAAAATTGTATAAACAATATAGACCCGTCGCATCAAACGATCTCCTATATTGTTTTCTCTTATCGAATGCCTTTTAAGTTAACCGACGGAATACCGTCTCAATACAATTACTACGGCTATCCCGGCAGGGCAATTGATTCGTTTTTAATTGATCTTTGGAACGGTTACAGCGTTCGGGTAAATCCATATTACGTTCAGGCAGATACTAAAAACAATATCTACACGAATTTTCAACCGCTGGTTTCTTTTAATTCGTCTAAGGGATTGTTTCCCGTGTATTCGGTCTGGCGACTGGACGGTCCGAGTTTTTCGGTCGCCAATTCATTGGTGGATAAAGCAAAGTCTGCCGAATCGACCGGACTTAGCGGAAAGGCTTGTTTTGACAGAAATAGAGGAATATTTAATGTCATTACCACCGATGACACCAGTTACACGACTGGCGATTGGGATTTGCTAAAAGCGGCGGAATTTAGTCGTGAAAAAGGATTTTATACAGTAGAAGATCCTAACGATAATGAATTTGGCACATCTCCCGCTCCCGCCAGATGTGATAATGCGGTTCTATATTCCGGTTGGTATTCCTTAAATAATTATAATGATGCCTTTAGTTGGGCAACCGGAGCTATCGGTTATCATCTTGACAGCTCATCAGCCGCTCATCCCCGAACTGGAACCAATTGGAGTAAAAATGCTTTGGAGCATGGAATCACAATTACGAGCGGCGCGGTTGATGAACCATTTGTCGGTACATTCCCGCACCCGGATCAAGTATTTCGCAATTTATTTCAGGGCGCGAATGTCGGCGATGCTTTTTTGCGGTCGATGGTATTTAAAGAATGGCAGTTCATAAATATGGGCGACCCGCTTTACCGCCCGTTTCCAAATTCCTCTTTCCCTGTTTCTGCTAATTCATTGCCAGGTCCCTGGCAAAGCCAAGACATCGGTTCCGTCGCAGCGACCGGAACGGCAAACTATTACAACGGAAACTTTTCGATACAGTCGTCAGGAATTGGTTTTTACGGAAACCAAGATGCCTTTCGCTATACTTATCAAGGGTTAAGTGGAAACGGCGAAATTACTGCACAGATTTCGCGTCTTGAATTTACCCATTATAATTCCACAGCTTATTTGATGATAAGGGAAAACTTATCTCCTGGTTCGCGCTATGCCGCAATAGGTATTCATATGGACTCAGGATATAGGCTTGCTGCAAGAACTGATCCCAGTGGTTTTGGAGGTGGAATCGGCACGGCTGTTGATCCGCATTTTCCTTTCTGGGTAAAACTTATCAGAAAAGGTAATTTGTTTAGCGGTTATTATTCTACAGACAGAATCAACTGGCAGTTTTTGAATAGCGTAACGGTAAATATAGCGGCAAATGCGTATATCGGACTAGCCGTTACGGAAGGAAATAACAGCACCCGGCTCAACAAAACATTTTTCAGCGATGTGCGGGTTTCTAAAGGAAGTCCGTTATTTGACTACGATGGCGACGGCAAAGCCGATGTTTCAGTTTTCCGCGCTCCTACAAACACTTGGTATCTACAGCAGAGCAGTGCCGGATTCGCCGCCTATTATTGGGCAACAGCTGGCGATCAAATAACGCCAGCCGATTACGACGGCGACGGTAAATCCGATTTTGCGGTATATCGTCCGTCAAACAGCAGTTGGTATATTGTGAATAGCTCAAATTCTACGATCACTATTGCTTCATTCGGTCTGAATGGAGACATTCCCGTGCCGGCTGATTACGACGGCGACGGCAAAGCCGACATCGCTATCTACCGTCCATCCAACGCCACTTGGTGGCGTATCAACAGCTCAAACGGAACGCCGATAGGAGATTCGTTCGGTGCCGCCGGCGACAAACCGACAACTGGCGATTTCGACGGCGACGGTAAAGCCGACTTGGTTGTTTATCGTCCGTCGATAGGCACTTGGTATTTATTGCAAAGTACGAAAGGATTTCTAGGCGTAAATTTTGGCTTAAGCGGAGATTTATTAGTTCCGGCGGACTATGACGGCGACGGCAAAACCGACATTGCCATCTATCGTCCGTCCGACAGCACTTGGTGGCGTTTTTTTTCCAGTACCGGTCAAATTCTTGGAGGCGCGCTCGGCAATCCTTCCGATATTCCCGCACCGGCTGATTATGACGGAGACGGCAAAGCAGATATTGCTGCGTATCGCCCGTCCACCGGAAACTGGATTATTTTGGGTTCCGCAGCGGGACTATATAATCAGTCATTCGGCAATAATCAGGATAAGCCGACACCGTCGGCATACGTTCGTTGAAATCCACCCAAATTGATTTTAATTATTATGAAGTAAAGCAGAGAAGGAAGTGTAAAGTGAAAACGGTCTTCACTTTACGCTTCCTTCTCTGCTTTACAATTAAAATTTGATTTTAGACCACTTATGCTTCTAAGGCTTCAGACGATAAAGCATTCGCGGAAACGGAATAGTTTCGCGGACGTGTTCGATGCCGCACATCCAAGCCGTGCAGCGTTCGATGCCCATTCCGAAACCGGCGTGCGGCACCGCGCCGAATCTGCGTAAATCCAAATACCATTCAAACGATTCTTTCGGCAAATTATGCGCTTCGATTTGTTTTTCCAAAAAATCCAAATCGAACGCGCGTTCGCCGCCGCCGATGATTTCGCCGTAGCCTTCGGGCGCGAGCAAATCCGCGCCGAGAGCCAATTCGGGACGTTCTTTGTCGCGCTCGAAATAAAACGCTTTGATGACCGCCGGAAAATGATGCACGAAGACCGGAGCGTCGAATTGTTTGGAAATATATGTTTCGTCGGGCGCGCCGAAATCGCCGCCCCATTCGAAATCCGTTTCGAGTTCGCCGTTCGCAAAACCTTCTTTCAAAATTTTCACCGCTTCGTCGTAATGAACGCGCGGAAATCCCGATTCGAGAATGGCTTCGAGCCTGGAAACGTCGCGCTCCAAAACCGTTAATTCCTCGCGCCGGTCGGCTAAAACTCTCCCGACGATAAATTTTATCAGCCCTTCGCCGAGCTTTATCACGTCGTCGAGATTCGCGTAAGCCATTTCCGGTTCGACCATCCAGAATTCGGTCAGATGGCGGCGCGTTTTCGATTTTTCGGCGCGAAAAACCGGACCGAAGGCGTAGCTTCGACCTAAAGCGGCGGCGGTCGCTTCGTTGTAAAGCTGTCCGCTCTGCGTCAGATAAGCCTTGTCGTCTTCAAAATAATCAACCTCGAAAAGCGTCGTCGTGCCTTCGCAGGCGGCGGGCGTGAAAATCGGCGTATCGGCTAAAACGAATCCGTTGTCGTCGAAAAAATCGCGCGTCGCCTTAATCACGGTATGGCGGATTTTCAAAACGGCGTGCTGTTTTTTCGAGCGAATCCAGAGATGCCGGTTGTCCATCAAAAATTCCGTGCCGTGTTCCTTCGGCGTGATCGGATAGTCGCTCGCGTTTTGAACGACTTCCAAGCCGGTCACGTCTAATTCGACACCGATTGAAGAGCGCGTGTCTTCTTTCACTTTGCCGGTCACGATGATCGAAGATTCCTGCCCGAGCGATTTCGCCTGTTCGAATAACGCTTCATCGTTCGGTTTGAAAACGACGCATTGCACGATGCCCGTGCCGTCGCGCAGTTGCAGAAAAACGAGTTTGCCGCTCGAACGCGAATTATAAAGCCAGCCTTTCAGCACGACTTCCGCGCCGATTCGGTTTTTCAGTTCGTTGATATATGTTTGGTTCATAAATGATTTTTTAAGCGCAGGGATATGAAAATTTTAAGAAAAAGTTTTGTTTTCCGGCACTGAATTTTTTGAAACCCAGATAATCATTTTCCGGGTCTTTCGGATAATTTTTGAGTTCGATGTTTTGTTTGACGAGACGGCGGTCGTCAGCCGCGACGAAGCTCAAAGTTCCGTCCGCGCCGATGCCCAAAAGAATTTCGCCCAGTTCGGTCGAAACATAGATGATTTTTCCGTTCTTTGAAATGGCTTCGGGCGTTGCGTCGAGCGGTGTCAGCCAGCGTCGGATCGGTTTTTTTAAATTTTTCTCGACCAATTCGATGTCGTCGAAGATAAGCTCTTTCGGCAGGGCGACCGGATAGAATTTGCCGTCCGCCGCGATGGTCATTTGACTGACATTTAATTTCGTCACCGTTAATCCCGACCAGGTTCCGCACGGATGCGAACCGTGCGCCCGGGTGGCGAAAAGTCGCGGTTTTCCGTCGGCAATCTGTACAAATTTATAAATCTCAAAATCGTCGCCGTCCACGTCAACATCACTGATAAGAACTTCGCCCTGCTCCGCCGCGAACGAAAAATCAAATCCGTTTTTGGTCAACAGTGCATTGCCGAATTCGGCTAAATCATTTGAAGAGATTTTAGGGATTTTCTCCTTGCGCTCCTTCATTCGTTCGATTATCTTCGATTCGGTAACGGTCACGGAATCTTTTCGCGCCGTTTGCGCCGAAAGCGTCGCGGTAAACAACAAACAAAAAAGGAAAGCGAAAATTAAGCTGATTTTCATAAATTCACGTAAAACTTAAAATCGGAAATTTCAGTTCACAAACGATAATCAAGATTATCAAAAAAACTGTTTTTAAATTACTACGCCGCAGGATTGATGACAAAGCGAGTTAGCACGGGCGTAAATCTAAGGTCGCTTTGCCGAAATTACAAAACTCAAGTTAATCTCAACCATTGCCAACTATGTTTATCAATGTTTACGAAATATGCAAATCAATGTAAAATTTAATGTTAAGTAATTGGTCTATATAAAATTGGAGGCGAAGCAAGATGCCAAAAGTAGTATTGGTGGTTGACGATATTGACGATACGCGCGAGATGATGAAAATTCATATCGAGCTTTACGGCTATCAGGTAGTTGAAGCGGCGAACGGCGAAGAAGCGGTTGAAAAATACGTCCAATATCATCCCGATTTGATTTTGATGGATTTGGCTCTGCCTTCGACGAACGGCGCGTCGGCAACGAAAATCATCAGGAAAATCGAAGGTATAGATAAAGTTCCGATTGTCGCCTGCACCGGATTCGATAATGTTTCATATCAAAATGCGGTCGAAAACGGCTTTGACGGAGTTCTGCACAAACCGATTGATTTCGACAAGCTCGAACCGCTTCTAAGTTGTTACCTCGCCTGAAAGCAATAACGGAAACGAATTGCTCTATTTAATTTTTTTGCTGTTCTATGCGTTATTCGCGAATAAATTTTTTAAAATTATTTTACACGATTATTTAGATTTGGTCGGTCAGAATTTTTTGCAAATGCGGAAATTTATTCGCCCGTTGCGCCGCTTCGAGGACGATGCGGAACATCGGTTTGATAAACGGTATGAAATAAGTTTTGCCGCGATTAGTTGATTGAAATGAAAATGTGCCGACGGCTTTCAGACAGCGTTGAACGGTTTGCATTTGAAATTCGGCATCGAAATCTTCAAATTCGATTTTCGGTAAATTTAATTGCGCGCGTGCGGCGAGAAAAAATCTTTTCTTGTCGGCGAGCC
The DNA here is from genome assembly GCA_964237235.1 of uncultured Pyrinomonadaceae bacterium. Lineage (GTDB taxonomy): Bacteria > Acidobacteriota > Blastocatellia > Pyrinomonadales > Pyrinomonadaceae. The sequence continues at coordinate 56,179 of CAXSGY010000008.1, read as the reverse complement.
ACTTTTCAGACGGCGTTTCCAAAACTCTGTCCAAAAGCAGCGAAACCAAATCGTAGCTCGTCGTGCCGATGCGCGCGTCTTGGTGGTCTATAATTCGCAGCTGGTTTTCTTGATCAATCATTAAATTCGCGGCGTGAAAATCCCGATGACAGAGAACTTTCGCGCGGCTTTCGAGTTCGCGGGCGAGTTCGACGAATTCCGCCTCCAAAGCCGCGTCGTCTGCGGCGGAAAGCGGATTTTTTTTGAAGGTTTCAAAATAATGGGTTTTAAAAAAATTTAATTCCCAGTTTAATTTTTCTTCGTCGAATTTCAAACGCGCGGCGATTGATTCGCGCTCGAAAGCCGATTCGGTCGTCGCCTGAATTCGCGCGATCAATGTAATCGCCTCGTTTAATAAATCTTCGCGCGTTGGCGAACCGGCACCGGCGAGAAAGTCTCTTAAAATCAAATCGCCGAAATCTTCCTGAACGACGATTCCCAGATCTTCGTCAAATTCGTAAACTGCGGCGACCGGCAAATCGTTGGCGAGAAACAGCGCGGTGACATCGAGATACGAATGTTCCGATTTTTTAAAACGTTCGCCGTAAACGCAGGCGATGGCGGATTTTTCGAGCCATCCGACCCGAAAGTATTCGCGCGTCGAAGCGTCGGGCGTAAGAGTTTCAAACTCGATTTTTTGATTGTTTTGCCGTAGAAAATTTTGCAGCCGTTCGACCGCGTGTTCGACGAAGATCGCGCTCATAATTCTTTTTTTCGGAATTTTATCATTGATTGAGCGGAACGACATAATTTTCGTCCTGCATAAAACCTTTCAGGGCTTTGGGCGGAATTTCCGCGCAGTGCGAAAGCATTTCGGCGCGGACGATAGCGACGTTTTCAAATCGTTCGCCGCTTTTAATTTTCACGCCGTCGGCGATGATTGCCCGCGAGATTTCCGCGCCGTCTTCAATCGAAACGTCGTCCCAAATCACCGAATCCCGAATCGTCGCGGCATCGGAAATTTGACAATTCGCGCCCTTGACGATTTTTTCCGCCTGCCCGTCGAGCATCGCCATCGAAATCTCCAGATAACGCGGAATCGTCGAAAGCTCGAACCAATTTCCTTCGGCGACGTGTGCGACGATGCGCTCGCCGTTTTTTATCGCCGGATTATAAAACGTCGGCACGATGTCCGAATAGACATCTCTGGGAATGTAATCGAAAACGCGCGGTTCTAAAATATGGATGCCGGTGAACATCAACGGGACCGGCGGCGGTGCGTCGAGCAGCGCGGCTTGCTCGGCGGTCAAAAGCGTCGGGAAATCGCCGAAATTCGTAATCAAATCGCCGCTCGTTTCGACAATCGTGAACCGTTCGAAATAATTGTTCGGCTTCAAAACCATCGTCGCCAGCGCGCCCGAGTTTTTGTGCGTTTCGACGGCGCGGGCAATGTCTATGTCGGTGATAATTTTGCCGTTGATGATTAAAAAAGTGTCGTCTTCGAGCAGATGGCGGGCATTATCCAACGCGCCCGCCGTGCCTAAAATCTGCGGTTCTTCGAGGGTGTAATGAATTTTCACACCGAATTCCGCGCCGTCGCCTAAAGCTTTTTTGACCGATTCGGGTTGATGATGAAGATTGACGACGACCTCTTCAAAACCGAAGCGGGCAACGTATTCGGCGACGTAACCGACCAGCGGCTTCCCCAAAAAAGGAATCGCCGGTTTAGTGCGGTCAATGGTTAAAGGGAACAGCCGCGTGCCGAATCCGGCGGCTAAAATCATTGCTTTCATAGCGGAACGTTTGAGCGAAAACTCTCAGTGGAAATCTTAAAATCGCTTTGCGCTTTCAAACATTATCTTTTTTCCGGCGGCAAATGCAAACTTGCGAAATGGCGGATTACCGCTAAAATTTCAAAAGATGTCTGATTTAAATGAGCAAAAAACCTACGGCGTTTTCGCCAACCCCGCCGCGCGAAAAATTATCGCCGGACTTGAAGCACAAAACGCCGATATTCGATTATTTCCGCCGATTGAATTTGAAAAAATAATTTTAGGCGAAAGCGAAATTGAAGTTCTACAAAATCTAACCGAATTCGATTGGCTGTTTTTTACGGATACTCCGGCGGTTGATTATTTTCTCGAAAATCTTTCGGAAAACGCGATTGATTCATTTGAATTGGACGCTTTGCGAATCTGCGCCGTCGGCGAAACCGTTGCCGACCAACTCAGATTTTCCTCAATTCACTCGGATGTCGTGCCGACCAATTTTCAGACGGAAAACATTCTGTCGGCAATCGAAAATTACGTCGGCGCGGGCAACTTTGAAAAAATAAGAATTTTGTTTCCAAAAGAAATTTCGACGGTTGAAACAATAACTGCGATGCTCGGCGCAAAGGGCGTAGTTGTGCGGGAAATGCCGGTTTACGCGGCGCGATTTAAGAACGATTTGGAAATCGCCAAACTAAAAACGCTCGTTCGCGGCGGTGCGATTGACGAATTCGTGTTCACCGCGCCGACGGATTTTATCGCGCTCAAACATTATTTGAAAACCGCTGATTTAGCGGAAATTTTCGCGGCAACGAGGCTTTCCGCCGCCGACGGTTTGCTGATGCAGGCGGCGCGGGAAAACAATTTGCCGCTCGTCAATTTATTTCATCTCGCCAAAAATTGATAAAGTAAAAAACGTGAACGAACAGGAAAAATCTTCGGTTTTATTATTTTTTATAGACGGTTTGGGCATCGGCGAATGCGCCGCGCCGAATCCGCTCGCCATAGTCGAAAACGTCGCGCCGCTCGCGCATTTTAAGAACGAAACGGCGGAAATTATTTTCGACGGCGTGTTAAAGGCGACCGACCCGCGGCTCGGCATCGAAGGTCGCCCGCAGAGCGCGTCCGGGCAGACGACGATTTTGACCGGTGTCAACGCGCCGCAGATTTTAGGAAATCACAAACAGGGCTTTCCGAATCAAATTTTGCGCGACGTTATCGCCGAACATTCGATATTTTTACAGTTGAAAAATCGAAATATCGCGCCGAATGTTTTTGCAAATGCCTACACGCCGAAATTTTTTACCGAAACGCCGCGCTGGAAATCGGCGACGACCTGCGCGGTCGAAGCCGCCGCGATGCAGTTTCGCAAAATGCCGGATTTATTGGGGCGCAAAGCCGTTTTTCACGATTTTACGAACCGAAGTTTAATCGAAATGAATTTCGATGCGCCGCTGTTTTCGCCCGCCGACGCAGCGGAAATTCTCGCCGCGTTGACCGCCGAACATCGCTTTACGCTTTACGAATATTTTATCACCGACAAAATCGGACACGCGCAGAGTTTTGAAAAAGCCGCCGAATATTTGCCGCCGCTCGCGGAACTCGTCAGGGAAATCCTCGGAAGAGTTGATTTGGAAAAGACGACCGTTATTTTGACGAGCGATCACGGCAACATTGAAGATTTATCCGTTCGGACGCATACTTTGAACGACGTGCCGACCGTCGTCTGGGGCAGACGTGGCAACGAAATCGCCGCGGCGATCAACGATCTGACCGACATCGCGCCCTCGATTTTAAAACTTTTGAGCGAGTAACATTTTATGGAAATGATGAAAAACGACCGCCGCGAAATTTTCGGGTGGCTGATGTATGATTGGGCAAACTCGACGTTTTATACGACCGTCGTCGGCGTTCTTCTCGGACCGTATCTGACTTCGCTCGCGCAGGCGAACGTCGGCGAAAACGGAACGATTTTCGATTTCGGATTGCTCGGCTCGGTCACGGCGAAAAATCTTTTTCCGCTCAGCATCACGGTTTCGGTTTTTTGTCAGGTCATTTTTTTGCCCGTTCTGGGCGCGATTGCCGATTATTCGAATGTAAAAAAGCGTCTGATGATTGTTTTTTGCTACACGGGTGTCACGGCAAGCGCGCTGCTTTTTTTCGTCAGCGGAAATCTTTACGTCCTCGGCAGTTTTCTGCTGATTGTCGCAAATTTGAGTTTCGGCGCGGCGAATATTTTTTACAATTCCTATCTGATTGACATAACGACCGAAGACAAGCGCGACAAAATTTCGAGCTACGGTTTCGCGCTCGGCTACGCGGGCGGAATCATTATGCTCGTCTCGAATATTCTGCTCGTGCAGAATGCCGAAACGCTCGGTTTGACGACCGGAACGGCGGTGCGGTTTTCTTTGCTCGCGGCTTCGCTCTGGTGGGGAATTTTCGCGCTGTTTACTTTTTCTCTCGTCAAACCGCGCGGCGCGACAAAATCTCTGCCGGCGAATAAAAACGTCGTTTCGATGGGCTTTGCCGAACTCGGCAAAACGTTCGGCGAATTAAAACGGCTGCGTTATACGGCGCAATTTCTGGCGGCAAGTTTTTGTTATAACAACGGCATTCAAACGATTATCACGAGCGCGTCGGTTTTTCTCGCGCAAGAGCTTTTCGTCTCGCGCGGCGAAGAAGCGAGTCAATCATTTCTACTCGGAATTTTTCTCGTGTCGCAGGTTTGCGCTCTCGTCGGCGCGATTGCATTCGAACGGCTTGCCCGCATCATCGGCACGAAACGAACACTGATTATTTCGCTCACGGTTTGGATCGTCATCGTCGTTTACGCGTACGCGTTTTTGCAGACGACCGGACAGGCTTGGGCGATGAGCGCGTGTATCGGTTTGGTGTTAGGTAGTTCGCAGGCTCTGACGCGCTCTCTGTATTCGCAGATGATTCCGAAGGGGCGCGAAGCATCGTTTTTCGGTTTATATGAAATTTCTGAAAAGGGAACTTCTTTGATCGGCTCGCTCGTTTTCGGCATCGTCGTCGGCATCACCGATTCGTATCGTCAGGCGATACTTTCGATGATTATATTTTTCGCCGTCGGCATTTTAATTTTAACGCTGACCGATATTAAGCGCGCCATCCACGAAGCCGGTAATCGCACCGCTGATGAAGCGTTGAATTTAAGTTAGATTTTGACGATAAATAAAATCGGCTCAAATGGAGCGCGTTACGCGAGTCCGCTAACGGAGTGAGAGCCTCGTTGTTCGATTAGAATTGGCGCGACTCGATTGCTACGGCGTGTCTCGCGCCTACGCGCTCGAGAGGCGGACGAGCCGTCCGCGCTCCGCCATTTGTTTTCAGTCTTGAGTCGGCTATAATAACAGCGAAATCTCAAAAAATTTTGAAATTTAAGTGAGCGAAGCAAACAAAGACAAAATCGTAACAATTTTCGGCGGTTCGCGCTGTCAGGAAAATTCCGCCGAATATAAAGAAGCCAAAGAACTCGGGGCGCGGCTCGCCGAAGCCGGTTTTACGATTTGCACCGGCGGCTATCTGGGCGTGATGGAAGCGGCTTCGCGCGGCGCGCGCGAACGCGGCGGGCGCGTTTTCGGCATCGTGATGAATCAGTTCAGACACGAACCGAACCGCTATCTGACCGATAAAGTCGCCACCAGACATTTTTACGAGCGGCTGCAAAATTTGATTGACCGGTCGGTCGGCTTCGTCGCTTTGCGCGGCGGAATGGGAACGGTGACGGAAATTTCCCTCGTTTGGAACAAGCTGCAAACCGGCGTGCTTGAACCGCGACCACTCGTTTTGCTCGGCGATTGCTGGCGGCAGGTCGTTGATTGCTGGCAGGAAAATCTCGTCGTCAGCAACGCCGATGTCAATTGGCTCGATTTTGCCGCAACCGCCGACGAAGCGTGCCGCGTCATCGTCGAAAAATCGAAAAACGTCAAAGTCAAATAGGAAACAAAATGAGTGCTTTTGAAAGAAAAAAGCAAAGCTCACCGACCGCGAAAAATGAAATCAGGCTCAGCGCGCGCCCCGTTTCGAGAGGCGTGGTCGTCGGAAAAATAATTTGTCTGCACGGACGCGCGCGCCAGTTTTTTCAAACGAAAATCGGCGAACCGCAAATCAAAACGGAAATCAGACGGCTGCGCTCCGCCTTCAAGTCCGCGGCGCGCCGGCTCGCAAAATTAAGCAAATCAAAATCCGTCAAAAAAACCGACCGAACAAAGGCGAATATTTTCGACGCGCATCTGTTGATGCTCGAAGACGCATCGTTTCGCCAGCAAATCGAAGCGGCAATCGGCGAACAAAAAATCAACGCGGAATGGGCGGTGAAAACGGTTTCGGACGAATATATCGCCAAATATAAATCTATTCCCGACGAATATCTGCGCGAGCGTTTCATTGATTTGGAAGATGTCGCCGATAGAATTTTGAACGCGCTCGGCGGAGATGAAAACGATTCGGAAACGAAAAACGAAAACTTCATTATCGTCGCCAAAGAGGTCAAGCCTTCAACCTTAATCGAGCTGTCGAAAAACAATCCGCTGGCGGTGGTCGCCGAAAACGGCGGCTGGACTTCGCATACTTTTATTCTCGCAAGGGAAATGAATCTGCCCGCCGTGACGGGCGTAAAGAGAATTTCGCGCCGCGTCAAAACCGGCGACGAAATAATCGTTGATGCTTTGAACGGTCAGGTAATTCTCAATCCGACCGAAGCGACGCTCCGACAATATCGCGCGGCGGCGAACGAATTTCAAGCGGCAAAAACGCCGTCGCCGAGCGCAAAAAAAATTAAACACGAAACGCTCGACGGGGTTGAAATTAAAATTCGCGCTAATCTTGACTTAGCCGACGGTTATGCGCGGGCGAAATCTTTCGGCGCGGCGGGCATCGGGCTTTATCGCTCGGAGTTTTTGTTCAATCAATTCAAAGGTTTTCCCGCGGAAAAGGAACAGATAAAAAATTACCGCCAGATTGCCCGCGCGGTCGGGACGGACGGCATACGGATTCGCACGTTCGATTTGAGCGTCGAACAATTAACCGATGAAACGGCGGAAAAAGAAAAAAATCCCGCGCTCGGCTTGCGCGCCGTGCGCCTCAGTTTTTTGCATTTGAAGGAATTCAAAACGCAGCTCCGGGCGATTTTACAAGCCTCGACGAAAAACAACGTCGGCATCGTTTTGCCGATGATTTCCGACGTTGCGGAGATTTTGCGCGCCCGACAAATTTTAAACGCGGAAAAAGCGAAGCTCAAAAGAAAAAAAATCCGTTTCGGCGCGGTCGAAATCGGCGCGATGATCGAAATTCCGTCGGCGGTTTTAACTGTTGACGAAATCGCGGCGGAAGCGGATTTTTTATGTCTCGGAACGAACGATCTAGTGCAGTATCTGCTGGCGGTTGACCGCGACAACGAAACGGTCGCCGATTGGTTTCGCACGCTGCATCCGTCGGTTTTGCGCTCGATTAAACTGGTTTTAGCGGCGGCTGAACGCCGAAAAATTCCGGTCGTCGTCTGCGGCGAAATGGCTGGCTCGCCCGCTTACACGCCGATTCTGCTCGGTCTCGGTGTCAGGGAATTCAGTATGAATATGAATTCAATTCGACGCGTCGGCGAAGTCATCTCGAAAATCGCCTTTGAAGAATGCTTCGAACTCGTCAGCCGTCTGGAGCGATGCCGCACGACGGACGAAATTGAAAAAACGGCGAACGATTTCTACGTCGAAAAATGGTCGCATTTATTCGACGGCGCAATTTTTCCGCCGAAAACTCTAAAAAACTAAAATTCCCGCCTCTTTAACATTTTAATATAGCGACGGCGCAACCGCGCCTAAAAATTTGCTTGCAAAGCGGTCGTGCTTTGTTGTTTTTCAAAGGCAATTTTCCAAAGCAAGCCGCGCGACATTCCGACATAAAAGGCGATTCGCAAATATCTTTAATATCTATGAAAAATTCTTTCCCGAAATTGTTGTTGCTGCCGGCGTTAATCGTCTTTGCGGTTAGCTTAAACGGATTTGCTCAGGAAGCCGAACAAGCGACCGTAAAAAAAATTAATTTCGAATATTCGCAAAATCCAAAAACCAGAAAGAAACCGGAGACTGCGGAAAAAACGAACGTTGCGCCCGTTTCCGTCGAAATAAATGTACCCCTAACGGAAATAAATCAAAACGCTCCGGAAAACAAATCAACCGAAACGCCCGTCTTTGAAAGCCGTTCGATTGCCAGCAAAACGACGGAAATCGCCAAACGCTCGACGGATGCGGCAATTTCGCCGACGGAAATTTATAAAATCGGTGTCGGCGACGTTTTATTTATCAGTCTGCAAAACGCGCCCGCCAAAGCCTCGACTTATTTTACGGTTCTTAACGACGGCACGATTGATTACGCGCTCGCCGGCGAAATGGTGCCGGTCGCCAGTTTAACCGCCGAAGAAGTCGAAGATTTGCTCAAACAAAAAGTCAAAATCTACGAAAATCCGCAGATTTCCGTCAAAGTGCGCGAACACGCCAGCCACTCGATCACCGTTCTGGGAATGGTCGAAAAAGCGGGCGAAAAATTTTTACAGCGCGAAGCGATGCCGTTGTTCGTCGTCAAAGCCGAAGCCGTCGTCCAGCCGAAGGTCAATCTGGCAATCATTAAACGCGCCAGTGCCGGGACGGAAAAAATTGATTTGAGCGATGCGAAATCCGACGACGTTTTAATTTTTCCGGGCGATATCGTCGAATTCAAATCTGCTGAAATCCAAACGGTTGATCAAAATGCGCCGCAGTTTTATTTTATCGGCGGCAGCGTTTCTTCGGGCGGTCAGAAGGATTTTCACCAGGGTATAACTTTAACTCAGTCAATTTTGGCTTCGGGCGGTTTGAAAAATCAGAACGTCAGACGAATCGTGATTCGGCGCAAAAACTTAAACGGTTTGCTGTCGCCGTTTGAGTTCGATTTGGTTTCAATCAAGAACGGTAAACAGCCCGATCCGGTTTTGCAGGCGGGCGATACGATTGAAGTCGGCAATTAAACCGCGGTCGAAATCGAAATTTGTTTAACTTCCGATTGTAAATGTTCAACAGTTGTTGCTAAAATACTCAAGCCGTGCAGTTTGAACAAGCCGGGCAATCGCTTTCGAGTCTGAAAAATCGAAAGAGGAAAGTCCGAACACCGAAGGGCGGCGAGCCGGATAACATCCGGGCATTCGGTTTTTCTCGAAAAATCGAATGACGACAAGTGCAACAGAAAACAAACCAGCCAAATTGATTTTGGATTTTAGGTTTTGGATTTTGGATTAATCCGAAGTTTGGAATCCGGAATTTGAAATCGAAACGGTGATGGGTGAAACGGCGCGGTAAGATCGCGTCAGCGCGTTTGGTAACAGGCGCGGCTGGGTAAACTCCTCGCGGTGCAAGACCAAATAGGGAAACGCTTTTTATTAGCTGCTCGTTTAATAGTTCGGATGAAAATTCGAACGGCGTTTCCGGGTAGGTCGCTTGAGCGGTTCGGTAACGAACCGCCTAGATGAATGATTGCCGTCTGATTTTTTTTTCAGATACAAGATTCGGCTTACAGGCTTGTTCGCCGCCGCACGGTAATTTTCTATATTTTTTTCATCAAAAATGAGTTGAAGGAGAGTTAAAATTTATTATGGCAAACAGAAAAGGTGTTTTTATCGGAGCGTATGTTCCGAACGAATTGAAAGAATCTCTGCGCCGCCGCGCCGCGGCTGAACACCGGACACTTTCACAGGAAATTACACGCATTTTAGTCGAGGCGGTTCACGGCAAAGGTTTACCCGCCGGCAGCGTTGACCGGCGCGGGAACGCGGTCGTTCCGCGCCGCCGCGCCGACGACCCGCAACCGCGCCGCCGCGCCGAAGACTTACCGTTTATCGCCTCTGACGGCACGAAAAAATAATTGATTTTCAAAATTAAAACACGGGCGCGAACTGTTTTGGGCGGTTCGCGCCCGTCGCTTTTTAAATTCGGGTTTGTTAAAATTTGTAAACAATGAACGGAAAATCTTTTTTGCTTTCCATCACGGCGGTCATCATCAGCTTTATCGGCGGTTTTTTGGTGGCGAACGCGCTCAATCGCAATGACTTGTCGGCGTTGCGGGCAGAAAACGACCGCTTGAAGAATGCTCAGACGCAAACCGCCGGAAATGATTCGGAATTATCCTTGAGCGATGAAGAAGTGCGCGAAAAAATCGCCGAAGCCGACCAAAATCCGACGAATCTTAACTTTCAAAAAAATTTGGGTCTCGCCCTGTATCGTTACGCGACGATGAAACAGGACCCGAAACTGCTCGCCGAAGTCGGCAGAGTTCTCAACCGCGCCTTTGAAAACGATCCGAAGGATTTTGATGTCGCGGTGACGCTCGGCAATATTTATTTCGACATCGGTTTTTACGAAAAAGCAAACCAGCCGCTTGAAAAAGCGCGCGAATTTTATCAAAAGGCTCTCGAACAAAAACCAAACGATGCCGACGTGCGAACTGATTTCGGCTTAACATATTTTTTGATCGATCCGCCGGATTTCGACAAGTCCATCGCCGAATTTCAAAAAGCACTGCAAACAAATCCGAAACACGAAAAAACCTTACAGGTTATGGCGCAGGTTTTCATCAAACAAAATAAAGCCGCCGAAGCCGAAAAATTCGTCGCGCGTTTGAAGGAAGTCAATTCCAACAATCAGTATTTGCCGGAACTCGAAACTCAAATTTCAAAACTCAAAAATAATTCATAAAAAAGCGATGAAGTGGTTGATTTTATTAATTTTGCTGGCGGTCGTCGTAATATTCGTCGTCAACCGTTACCGGCGGCAGATACAAATGGGCATTTACGTATTTCGGATGTTCAGAAAAATGCGCGCGGCGGGCAAAGGGGAAGAAAAACAAATCGAACGGCGCGAAGAATCGAAGGACGTTCCGCTGGTCCGCTGCGCGAAATGCGGAACCTGGATTTCGCAGGATAAAATCTTAAAACTCGGTTCTTCAAATTACTGCTCGACCGCCTGTCTCGAGAAAATTGGTGTTAATCGGAGCGCGGACGACTTGTCTGCCAGCGAGCGTTAGTGAAGCTGTTTAATTGTCTTCGCGCTGCTCGAGCAGTCGGACGAGAAACATTTAAAATTTTTAGCCACGAATAACACGAATGGACACAAATAAATTTAGAAAATAATTAGTGTCCATTCGTGTTATTTGTGGCTGACTCTTCTTGATTTAACCGGGAATAAAAATCCGAAGATACCATTCGATAATCTGTTCGCCGAACAGCAGCGCGATAATTGAGCCGATGCCGAGAAAAATGCCGAACGGAATCATCGTCTGAAAATCCTTATTTTTTTGTCTGGCGATAACGATTACACCGATTACCGCGCCGGACAATGCGCCCATGAAAATCGAAAGCAAAGACAGCCGCCAGCCGAGCAAAGCTCCGACGGCGAACATCATTTTCACGTCGCCCAAACCCATCGCGTCAACGCCGCGCAGACGTTTCCAAATCTCGCCGATCAGCCACAGAGAACCGCCGCCGAGCAAGCCGCCCAACAACGCGCCCAATAGAGAAATCAGCCACAAAGGATAATTTTCGATTTGATTGAGCGGAAAAAAACGCAGATCGTAAAAGTATTTTCCGCTGAAAAATATCGGATAAGTGATGCGAATCAAAAGCGCGAATACGAGCAGCGGATAATTGATGACATCGGGCAGAATCATATTTTCCGCGTCAATAAAAATCAGCGAAATCATCGTGGCGACGAAAATCAGTGCGACGGGCAAAAATACGGTAAAGCCGAGTTGCCAAGCCGCCAAAACGAATAAAAGCGCGGTCAAAAGCTCGACCAACGGATAACGCGCCGAAATCGGATTGTGACAGTTGCGGCAGCGTCCGCGCAGAATGAGCCAGCTCAAAATCGGAATGTTGTCGTAAGGCTTGATCGCTTTGCCGCAATTCGGACACGCCGAATTCGGAAAAACGATTGATTTTTCGTTTGGCACGCGGTAAATAACGACGTTCAGAAAACTGCCGACCGCCGCGCCGAACGCGAAAACGAAAATATAGCCGAAGATTTCGGGCAAACCCGTTAAAGATTCAAAGGAAACGGAATTGATATTCATCTAAAAAAGAATCGCAGAATATAAAGAATTTAAGGCGGAAACGGAAGACGCGCGGGATTTTCCCCAAAATCATTTTACCCGTTCAAAGCCGAAAAGGGAAAGTAATTTTTGCGAAGCGCGGGCGTGCATTGATTTTCAGATTATTTTTATTAATTTGAATTCATCGAAACGAATTAGTTTCGCGCTCCAACAAAATTTCTGGCAACGGTTTTTAGGCTTGCAAAATCAAATAGTTGCGCTTAAAATTTAATTAAAAGCATCAGTTCAATTCAACCGCCAAAATCCATTTAGAAATTATCTTCGGCGTTCCATATGAAAATTCGCTTTATAAAATTTTCGGTAATCGCGTTTGCGGCTTTTGCCGCCGTCGCTCTCTGGAGCTTTAATCAGGTTCAGAGCAGCAAAATGACGCGCGAGGAATATACCAACTGGATTTCCGAAAGCTACGATTTTCGCTTCGGCAAAGAGCGTCCGTTCGCGCCGTCGAACGCGACGACTTTTGACGGGAAATTTATCGCGGGCGAGGATTTTATTTCCGCTTCGCGCTGCGCGACCTGTCATACGGATATCCATCCGCAATGGCGCGAATCGGCGCACGCCAATGCTTTCCGCGAGCCTTTTTACCAGAAAAACGTCAAGGATTTGACCAAGCAGCGCGACATTTCGTTCACGCGTCACTGCGAATCGTGCCATAACCCGGCAGCTTTATTTTCGGGCGCGCTGACGAAAAGTCCGCAGTTCAAAAATCGTCCGTTCGACGAAGAAGGCGTGTCCTGCATTGCCTGTCATTCCATCGAATCGGTCAACGGGCGCGGCATCGGCGGTTATACGATGGGACAACCGGCTTTGATTCAGAAAGAAGACGGCACGAAAATCACCGAAGCGTCCGACCAGGATATTATGAACGATGTCGCCGGACACAAACGCGCGATGATGCGACCGGTTTTGAAGCAGCCGGAATTTTGCGCGGCGTGTCATAAATCGCAGGTTCCGCACGAACTCAACGATTATAAATTTATCCGCGCCTTTGCCGTCGGCGACGAATTGCAAATGTCCTCGTTCTCGAAGGAATCGCCGCATCCGTTCTATGTCCGCAACAAGGAAACGTGCAATTCGTGTCATATGCCGCGCGACGAATCGAAATTTTTCGATGTTTCGGCGAAAAACGGCACGATTGCGACGCACCGCTGGGCATCGGCAAATACCGCGATTCCGACCGTTTACGGTTACAAAGACCAGCTCGCGGCGGTTGAGAAATTTCTGCAGGACGACAAAATGGGCGTTGATATTTTCGCTCTGCATCGTTTGAAAGGCGACGCGAAAGACGCGAAAAAGGAAAAATTATACGCGCCGCTCAACCGCGAAAACGTCAAAATCGAAGAGGGCGACGTTTTAACGGCTGATGTCGTCGTCACCAACAAAAATATCGGACACAGCTTTCCGCCGGAATTGCGTGATTTCTACGAGGCTTACGTCGAATTTACCGTTTCCGATACGCAGGATAAAGTTCTTTATAAATCCGGTTTTATCAAGCCCGACGGCTATCTGGACGAAAAAGCGCATACCTATAAAACGTGGCTCGTCAAGGAAAACGGCGACCTCAACGATTTGCATTTTATCTGGAAAACAAAAGTCGTCGCGCAAAATATGGCGATTCAATCCGGACGTTCTGATTTGGCGCGGTATAAATTTACTGTTCCGAAAAACATCGGCGGACAACTCAAATTAACGGCGAAATTACAGTATCGTCGTTTTACAAGAGTTTTTCAGGATTACGCGCTCGGCAAAAAGATTGATTATCCGATTGTGACGATGGCGAAAACCGAGCGAATTTTGAATGTCGGCAACGAAACCAAGTCGCAGCCGGTTGACCCGAAGGCGATGCCCGACTGGAAACGCTGGAACAATTACGGCATCGCTTTGTTCGACCAAAGACAATTTCCGCAGGCGGCGGACGCTTTCGACGAAGTAATTGATTTTGATGTGAAGGATTATAAGCCGTTCGCGATTACCAACAAAGCACTTGCCTTGATGGAAATGGGCGGTTGGCAGGAAGCCGATAAATTAGTTGACAAGGCTTTAAGCATTGACGCAAACAATATGCGCGCCGTGTTTCAGCGCGGACGCATCAGCCGCGTTCGCAGTCGTCTGGACGAAGCCGAAGCGGATTTTAAAAAAGTTCTCGAACAATATCCGCGCGACCGTCTGACTTTGCAGCAACTCGGCGAACTCGCCAAAATCAAGAGCGATACGGTCGCGCCTGAAGAGCGCGTCAATCAATTAAAAATAGCGCAAAATTATTATAATCAAGTGCTGGCGATTGACCCCGAAGATGTCGGCGCGCATTACAATATGATGGTTATTTGCCAAAAGCTCGGCGAGCGCGAATTGGCGAAAAAGGAAGCGTTGATTTTTAAGGATTTGAAGGACGATCCGCAGGTAACTTCGCTGGCTGGAAATTTTCTGCAAGCCAATTGGAACATCGGCAACGAATCTTTGCCGTTTCACACGCACGATTTGCAATTGTTTCAGGTTAATTCGGAGAAAAAAGATTATCTGGCGTTTCTCGATTTAAAGTAATTCGCACGGTTTTTTATTGCGTATGAAAAATTTTTCCAAAGCGGCGTTGGTCGTTGTGTTTCTGGCAATCGGCGCGGTTGCCCTGACGACGAAAAACTCATTTCAACAAACAGCCGAACAGATTAAAACAGATGCCAAAGTTGATAAAACGCGCGATTTGTATTTGCGAAACTGCGCCCGCTGCCACGGCGCGGACGGCAAAAGCGAAACAGGGCTTGGAAAATCGCTCGACGCAGCTGATTTAACCGACGCAGAGGTGAAAGAAAAAAAACAAAAAACAATCATCAAAATCATCACCGACGGCGAAGACCAGATGCCCGCGTTCGGCAAAAAAATTACCAGAGCCGACATCAAGGCGTTAACCAAATACATTCGCAAACTTAAATAAAATGAAGAAATTACTGTTGACGACGTTTGCAATTTTTAATCTGCTCGGACGCGCCTTCGCGCAGGATGCCGAACCGCCGAAGGACGGCGGCGTTTCGACCGGTGAAGCGAAGACATACACAACCAAAAGAACGACCGGCATCACCGATAAAAACGCGCCGAAGATTTACGAAGATGTCACCGCGTCGTCCGGCTTGAATAGTTTTCAGTGTCTGTCCGGCGATAAAGTGAAAAATTACATTGTCGAAGCGACCGGCTGCGCGGTCGCCGTTTTCGATTATGACAACGATGGCAAACCGGACATCTTTTTTCTTAACGGTTCGACCATCGGCAGGGAAACGGGCAAGGAAAAAGGCGGAAAATCCGCTTTATTTCACAATCTCGGCAACTGGAAATTTGAAGACGTAACGGATAAAGCGGGCGTGGCGAACGAGCGTTGGGGAATGGGCGTGGCGGTCGGCGATTATAATAACGACGGTTTTGCCGATTTGTTCGTTTCCAATTTCGGAGTTTCAAGGCTTTATAAAAATAACGGCGACGGAACATTTACTGATGTCGCGCCGAAGGTGAATCTCGACATCAAAGGCTGGCACACCGGCGCGACGTTCGGCGATTACGACAAAGACGGGCGGCTCGATTTATTCGTTCCGGCTTACGTTGATTTAGATTTAAAAAATTTGCCGCAAAGCCCTCTGGATGTCGGCAAGGGAACCAACACGGCTCGAAATTTTTGCCAGTTTCGCGGCGAAGTCGTGATGTGCGGACCGCGCGGTTTGAAGGGGGCGAAGGATTCTTTGTTTCATCAAAAAGCCGACGGCACGTTTGAAGAAGTCGGCGATAAAGTCGGCGTGCGCGACGAAGGTGATTATTACGGTTTTTCGTCGGCGTTCGTGGACGTTGATGACGATAAAGATTTGGATTTGATCGTCATCAACGATTCCACGCCGAAACAGCTTTACTTGAACAAAGGCGACGGAACTTTTGAAGAAGTCGGTTACCCGTCGGGCATCGCTCTGAGCGAAAACGGGCGCGAACAGGCGGGAATGGGATTAGCCGTCGGCGATTTTGACAACGACGGACGGGTTGATTTTCAAATCACTAACTTTTCCGACGATTCAAACACGCTTTATCGCAACGACGGCGAAGCGACTTTTACGGACGTAACATATCCGAATGGTTTGGGCGAACCGACCGTGCCTTTTTTAGGTTGGGGAACGGCGTTTCTCGATTTTGACAACGATGGTTGGAAGGATATTTTCGTCGCCAACGGTCACATATATCCGGTAGTTGACAATTTTCAATGGGGAACAAGCTGGGCGCAGCAAATTCTTTTATTCAGAAACGTCAGAAATCCGAAAACCGAAAAAGTCAGCTTCGAGCGCGTCGCCGCCGCGCCGAACAGCGGTCTCGCTCAATCCAACTGCTCCCGTGGTTTGGCGATTGCCGATTTTGACGGCGACGGAAAACTCGATGCCGTCGTCTCAAATATGGATTCCGCTCCGACGCTTCTGCGAAACGTCACCGAATCGAAAAATAACTGGCTCGAATTAAAGCTCGTCGGCGATACGAGCAAAAAAACGCCGTCTGACGCGATTGGATCAGTTGTTTATGCGACGACCGGAAAAATGCGCCAGCGTTTCGATGTCATCAGCGGCGCGAGCTATTCGTCGCAGTCGTCGCAAATCGTCCACATCGGTCTCGGCGAAGCGACAAAAATTGATAATCTCGAAGTCGTCTGGGCGAACGGTCAAAGCGAAAAATTTTCGATTGATAAAATCAACACGCTTTTAACGCTCAAACAAAACAGCGCGAAATAACCGGAGCGCGGAACCAATCCTCGTCCGCCTCTCTAGCGCAAAAGCGCGCGACCGATTGTTGTGTTTAAGTTACGCGACGGCAGACGAACAATGTCGCTCTCGCTCATTGGCGGACGAGGATTGGTTCCGCCTTCCAAACGGCGAAAATTTTGTCAAATGAAGTGTTTTAGAATTATCGTGTTCAGCGAGAATTTTCGGCGAGCCAGTCAATCAGCATCCCTTCCTGCAAATGCAAAGCGTGTTCGGGTTTGTTTTTAATTTCATCGGTGACTTGCGGCAATTTAAAAAAAACGGAAAGCTGTTCCTGCACGCCGCCCGCGCCGCAACTTTGCGCCAAATCGAGCAGTCTGGCGATTTCGATGACGAGCGGCGCGGCGAGAATCGAATCCTTGCACAAAAAATTTATTTTGAGCTGCATTCTTTGTCCCATAAATCCGGTGATGTCAATATTATCCCACGCTTCTTTGTCGTCGCCGCGCGGACGATAATAGCGTATGTCAACGATATGGTCTTCGACCGCGTAGCCGAGAATATCGTCTAAGACCGAGCCTTTGGTCGTTATCTTCGATTTCAGAGAATCGGGATGCGACAAAACAAAACCGTCACGATTGCCCAAAATATTAGTCGAAAACCAGCCGTCAACGCGCAATGCCCGAGCCTTCAAACCGGGCGCGATGACCGTTTTGATAAAGGTCTGTCCGGTTTTGCCGTCTTTACCGGCAATCGGAACTTTCATTTTTTCGGCGTATTCGACGAGCGCGGGAACGTCGGCGGCGACCGAAGGCGTAAAATTGCCGTAAGCCGCGCCCGCGCCGATTGCCGCATAAGCGTAAATCATCGCCGGTGAAATTTCGCTTGAATTTTCGCCGAGTGCCGTTTCAAAATCTCGCAGCGTCGCAAAGATTTTTGAATTTTTATTGACAAAAGCTTCGGTCGAAGCCAGATTAACGACGACGACGCGCTCGACGTTTTTTTCGATTTGAAACTGTCGTATATCTTCACGGATGCGTTCGACGCAGGCAAAATGATTATCGGCGGCGATGACGTTTTCGCCTTCGATTTTATTGCAGAATGCCGCGTTACAAACGGCGGCGAGCGGCTTTGAAGTTTGCAGCTGTTCGCTGACTTCCTGAAACTGTTGGAGCGTTAAAACGTTGTGCGTCGTTGCGGCGGTCGCCAAATCGTTGGCGTTGATGTCCCAACCGCCGAAAACGATATTTTCATAAGCCGCCAAATTTTCAATCAGATATTCGGGCAGAGCGGCGAGCGGCAAGCCTTCGGTGCCGATTTTTCCGTTCTTCAAAAGCTGGATTCCGGCGACCGCCGTCGAAGCGACCGCGCCGCCGAAACCGATGATCATTACGCCGAGCCGGTTGTGATTTTTAGACATTTTTTACAAAAAAAATAAAGCAAAACGCCGCGTTCTAGCAAATCGTCGCACGAACACGCGGCGCGAAAAGAGAAATTTTATCGTCTTTCACAGATAATTATAGAAGAATCGGTTCAAACATTACAAACATCTCTTTACCGTAAATTTAATTTGGAGTTGACATTAATTTTATTAAAATCTGTTGATTTTAATTAGACGCGAAAATTGTTGAAAGATAAAAAATATGTGTCCTATGTTTCTATGTGTTTAAAAAAACTTAAAACACATAGAAACATAGGACACATCGAAAATCATTTACGCTCTTTTATTCGAGCCGGGTAAATCGTTCAGCTTTGATTAGTTCCGACGATGTAACTGTCGCGCGAACGAATAACTAAATTCGGGCGGTCAATGCGAACTTTAATCTGTTTGTGCTGACCCGCTTCGCCTTCGCTTTTCGGGTAGTAACTGACGGTATATTGACGGCGCAGTTCTTCGGCGATGCCTTCAAACGCCGCCGTCAAACCGCCGGGTGTCGAATCAGGGCGAAAAACTCTGCCGCCGGTCGCCGCCGCCAGTTGCGTCAGATACGCTCTGCCGCGCGTGTATTCGGCACTCGACGAGCCGTTCGGCTGTCCGCCGCCGAGAATCGGCGGAATGCCGAGAGTCGAGGGCGCGCTCATTACGCCGCCTGAGCCGATGCCGCGACTGTTGAGAAATGTGTTGTAATAAATCGGAAAAATCAACGCTTCGGTTTCTTCGGCATCGCTGAGGGTGCTTTCATAGCTCGCTTTGATCGAAGACGTATCAACGCCGTCGGTAAATAACACAATCGCTTTGCGTCCTTCGATTTTGTCGAGGCGTTTACCGAGCGTGAAATCAACCGCGTCATACAAAGACGTGCCGCCGCCGAAACCGGTGCGGCGAATCGCTTTGTAGATTTTATCGCGGTCGCCGGTCGCTTCGGTCAGAACGCTCACCCGTTCGTCGAATTGAATCACCATCACCGTGTCCTGCGGTTTCAGCTGATTGACAAAAGCGATTGCCGCCTGCTGTATCTCCTCGATTTTATAGGCGGTCGAAGGGCTGACATCAATCAGCAAAACAACCGTAAAAGGCTTTTCGGACGTGCCGAAATAAGCGATTTCCTGTTCCGCGCCGTCTTCAAAAATCTTAAAATTTTCCTTACGCAGATTCGGCACGTATAAACCGCTGCGGTCGAAAACAGATACCGGAATCGTGACCAGATTGGTTTCGATTTTTAAGACTTCTTCTTCTTCGGGTTTTGCTGTTGCCGATTTATCCGGCTCAACCGTCGGTGTGGTCGGCGCAGTCTTTTCCTTCTGTTTTTTTCCTTTTTTAGTGACGCTTTTCCGCGCCGAAATCGAACGCGGCTCGTTCGGCGCAGATTCCGAATAACCGACCGGATTTTCGGTTTCGGTCGCGTCCTGCGTTATTTGAACTTGCGGGGTTGAAGTCGGGAGCGGTTCGGACTGAACGCGCCGTCCCGATTGCGCCGAACCGACGGCATACAATCCGAATATAACAATTAAAATAAATAAAAAATTTTTCATTTTCTTACTGCTTTTTTGCTGAATTAAATCGTTCAAAAACTTTGATGCGCCGATTCGCCTGAAAGATACGAACGGCGATGAAAATTTTTATGAAACGGCAGTGTCCGGCTGTTGAGAAAATGCGTCGCCGGAGCTTAGCGCGACGCGCAGTTTGCGGCGGGCTTTGTGCAGCTGCGATTTGGATGTGCCGACAGCGCAGCCGAGCATTCGCGCTATTTCTTCGTGTTCAAAGCCGTAAACGTCGTGCAGAATCACAATTTTGCGATAACCTTCGGGCAATCGTGCGATCAATTTACTTAATTGTAAATTTTCAGCAAGATCATTCGCGCCGCCGGATTTGTGATTTGAAACAATTATATTTTCCGGCATTTCGCCGTCTTCGGTGACTGCTTCGCGGCGCGCTTTAACGGCGCGGAAATGCATTAGCATTTGATTAACCGTCATCCGATGCAGCCACGTTGCAAAAGCCGAATCGCCGCGAAAACTGCCGATTTTCTTGAATAAATTAAGAAATATCTGTTGCGTAACGTCTTCCGAATCGGTCGCGTCTTTGCACATTCGCAAACAGATATTAAAAACGCGGCGGTGATATTTCCAGTAAATTTGCTCGAATGCGGCAAGATCGCCCGCCGCCGATTTTTGCGCCAGTTCAAAATCCGTCTCAATTCGCTTTTCTTCTAACGCCGTTTGATATTTGCCGTTTTTCAAACAATCAGCCAAGTTTTCTTCTACTTTTGTCATAAAGATTTTTGCCGACAATTTTCTTTTAATATTCCCCGGCTAACTTTGCGCCTTGGCGGGAAAATTATTTGCTTGCCGTTAATTGCGCCAAAAGGCAAAGTATTTTCGAGCCGATTTCGGATAAAACTGTCTCAATTCTCATATCAAAATTTTGATTGAAAAATTTCAATCTTGAGTTTTATATAAATCTTAGCGGCAAATTGTAAAGATTTTATGAAAACGAGCGGGAAAATTGTTAAGAATTTGTAAAGCGTCGAAAAATAAAAAAATGAAAAGTTATTCTTGAACTTTAATTGAAGAAGGAAATTTTAAAAGCCATCTTAAAAATACCTACGGCACGGTACAGAGTCGGGCTACTGCCGGACTTTAGCAATGTCGGGCAGTAGCCCGACTCTGTACCGTCAAAATTTATTTTTGAGACAGCTTCTATTGATTAAATTTCGAGAGTATTTAATTCATAAAGAGAAAAAGGTAATCGGTTATAAATAAAAGGTTTGAGCGCGCGCCATTCTGCCACTTTTCGACGTTCACTGATTAGAAGTATGGTTTATTAGTCCATAAATTCTGTGACACTGCCGAATTTTTGTTTTATAATCCAAAGGAAAAAAAACCGAAAATGTATGTCGGATAACAATTCGCATCAAATAACTTTGTTGCTGATGGATTGGAGCAAGGGCGACGACGGCGCGCTCGATGAATTAATGCCGCTTGTTTATCAGGAATTACGAAGGATGGCGAGCCGCTATATGCGGCAGCAAGATGCGGGACACACGTTTCAGACGACGGATTTGATTCACGAAGCTTATTTAAAAATCGCCGCCGCCGAAGAGCGCAACTGGCAGAATCGCGCGCATTTTTACGGCGTGGCGGCAAAAGCGATGCGGCATATTCTGGTTGATTACGCGCGTTCCAAACAAAGTCAAAAACGCGGCGGCTGGCAACACCGCGTAACGCTTTCCGATGACGCGGCGGTCGTTAATAACAGCTCGCGCGAAATAGTCGCGCTCGATGACGCTTTGAAAACTCTCGAGCTGATTGACGAACGTCGCAGTCAGGTGGTCGAAATGAAGTTCTTCGGCGGTTTGAAAATCGAGGAAATCGCCGAAGTTTTGAAAATCTCGCCTGAAACTGTCAAACGCGATTGGAAATTTGCGCGCACCTGGCTGCTGCGCGAATTGTCGAACGCCGAATAAAAAATTAAATTTTCTGTGCGACGTTCGGTAAATCTCATTCAAACCGCCGACGCTTGACAAACAGTTGAACGCACAACGAAAGATTGCTACGTATTGGAATATCCGCCGTCCGAACCGCGATTTAAGAGTTTGTTAAAACACATTAATTTGCCTGAATGAGAAAAATTTGACATTATTTGTCGCCGAATGACGTTTAATCAAATATCAAACGCTTTTAAATAAGGAACGCGTTCAAAACTCGATTGATGAATTCTGAAAGACTAAGACAAATCGCAGAGATTTATCACGCCGCGGCGGAAATCGCTCCCGCGCGGCACGCGTCTTTTTTCGACAAAACCTGCGGCGCGGACATCGAGCTGCGCCGCGAAGTGGAAACGTTGCTCGCGTTTGAAAACGATTCGCACGATTTTCTCGACGCGCTGCCCGAATCAATCGTCGCCGAAATGTTTGCGGAGCGCGCCGCGCGCGATTCGGATTTTATCAACCGGCAAATCGGACGTTACAAAATTAAACGGCTTCTCGGTCGCGGAGGAATGGGCGAAGTTTATCTTGCCGAAGATGTCACGCTTAACCGAAAAGTCGCGCTCAAATTTTTGGCGGCGGTGAACGCGGATAAAAATTGGCTGCGCCGCTTCGAGCGTGAAGCGTTTGCCGCGTCCGCGCTGAATCACCCGAATATTTTAACGATTTACGAATTCGTCGCTGAAAACGAATTAAATTTTCTCGTCACCGAGTATGTCGAGGGAGAAACTTTGCGCGACAAACTGATGCGCGACAAGCTGACTCTCAGAGAAATTCTCAACATCGCCGAGCAGACGGCTTTCGCGCTGTCGGCGGCGTGCAGGGCGGGCATCGTTCACCGCGACATCAAGCCGGAAAATATTATGCTGCGCGAAGACGGCATCGTCAAAGTTTTGGACTTCGGGCTGGCGAAACTGATTACTTCAATTGTTCCGGCTGCGTCGGATGATGTCGCTTCATCGAACGAATCGGAAAATTTTTCCCGCGAAAATACAAATTCGAGCGGCGTGATGGGAACGCTCGCGTATATGTCGCCCGAACAGGCGCGCGGCGCGGCGGACGTTGACGGGCGCGCCGACATCTGGAGTTTCGGGGTCGTTTTATACGAAATGTTTTTCGGTGAAATTCCGTTCGCCGGCGAGATGAAAATCAATCCGGCTGATGTCCGTCTGAAAAACGAGCCGATTAAGTTCGACGCGGATACTGCTGAAATTTCGCCGGAATTATTAGGCGTTCTCAAAAAAACGCTGCGTAAAAATCGTGCCGAACGCTATCAGAATATTAACGATTTATTAGACGATTTATGTCGTCTGAAGATCGACTTAGATGTTCGCTCAAAACTCGAACGCGCGCGCGCAACGCCCATTACGGGCGATTCGGCAATCAACGATACGAAACCTCAGCCGTTTATCCACTCGACCGGAAATTCCGAATCAGAGACCGCGCCGTTTACCGCCGAATCGTTTTCAAATGGGAATTATTCGTTTGAAAAAAACGGTTTGCCGTGGCGCGCGCCGCGATTCGTCGCCGCTGCATTAATATCGTTGCTGATCGGTTTCGGTTTTTACGGTTTTTACGGCTATTCAAATTATTCTCAAACCAAATCCGTCGGCGTTTCATTCGAGCCGTTGAAGCAAACGCGTCTGACTAATCTGGGGCGCGTTGCGGACGCGACCATTTCACCGGACGGGCGATTTTTGGCTTACGTGGCGAAGATCGGTTTGCGAAACGCGCTCTACCGAAAGGAAATCAACAGCGGCGAAACGGAGACGATTTTGCCTGCGGCGGAAACCGCTTATCGAAACATTACTTTTTCGCCCGACGGCGTTTTTGTTTATTTTTTGCAGAACGATGAACGGAAAAATATCACCGGTGATTTGTATCGAATCGCTTCGGGCGGCGGCGCGGCGCAAAAATTGATTGCCGATGTTGATTCGATGAATTCGTTTTCGCCCGACGGTCAACGCATTGCCTTCCGTCGCAATTCTGCCCGATTAAACGAATCGGCGATTTTTATTGCCGATGCCGACGGCGCGAACGAACGGAAAGTCGCCGCGCATCAACATCCGTATGGATTCATCGAAAGTCCCGTCTGGCTGTCCGACGGGCAAACGCTCGTTGCCGCAATGCACAACGGCGACGCGAGCGAACTTTACGCATTTTCGTTAATCGCAATTAACGTCGCCGACGGTGCGGAAAAACCGCTCGGCGCGCAAAAATGGGATTGGATCACGGATATCAAATCTAGTCCCGCCGGCAATGAAATTTTACTCAACGCTCCGGAGAAAACCGGCGAACCGCACCAACTCTGGCGAGTCGCTTTGCCGGGCGGCGAAGCGTCGAAAATAACCGACGATTTCAATCAATACAAAGGCGCGGGCATCACGGCTGACGATTCACGTTTGGTGTCGGTAAAAAACGTCACGAGCGTCAATCTGTTTATCGCGCCGATTGACGATTTAACCCGCGCGCGCCAGATAACTGCGGTGGACGGCGTAACGTTCAGCGGCGTGAGCTGGATGCCCGACGGAAAAATAGTTTATGCCTCGAACGCCGGCGGCAAGCGCGACATTTGGACGATGAAACCGGACGGCGGCGACGCGCGGCAAATTACCAAAGATAAATTTTCAAACTTTAATCCGCTCGTCACCGCCGACGGAAAATATATCGTCTACGAATCCGACCGTTCGGGTAAGCCGAATATCTGGTGCATAAGCGTTGACGGCGGCGAACCGTTTCAAATCACCGACGGCGCGGGCGAATTTCAACCGACTGTTACGCCTGACAATCAATCAATCGTTTATGCTGCCAGAGGTCTCTGGAAAGTGCCGTTGAACGGCGGCGCAGCCGTGCAAATCGAACGGGGCGATTTTCGTTCGCCGGTCGCTTCGCCCGATGGTAAAATGCTGGCTGTCAATTATTGGGACGGCGGCGATTCGCCGGTCAGACTCTCGATATTTCCCTTGACGGGCGAATCGCCGCTCCGCAGTTTTAACGTGCGCGCCGACTTGTGGCAATGGACGAAAAACAGCCGCAAACTGATTTTCGTTGACAGTTCCAACGGATATTCTAATCTTTTCGAGCAGCCGCTCGACGGCGGGAATCCAAAACAAATCTCCAGTTTCAAAGGCGAGCGAATTTTCGGCTTCGACATCTCGCCGGACGGCAGGCAGATAGTTTTCCTGCGCGGCGCGATTAACAGCGACGTGGTAATGATTAGCAATTTTCACTGAGTGACGGTTTGAAAAGTTGCAAAGCCTGTATCCTGCGAAGCATCAAGGGGTTCATCGCCGGATAAATGAAAGTTTCGCTCGTCTTTGTAAAAACTTGGCAGTCTTTATGCGGCAGCGGAGAATTTGCAAAACCCTAACCGAAGCCGGAAATTCGCGTCCGGCAAATCAAGAAATACGCGAAGCAAAAGTTCGCGCCAAGCTCCCGGAAACGTTGCCAAAAATCGTCAGGGAAAAAACGTCAAACGACGAAAATGAAGCTGACCAGCCGCTGAGTCCGGCAACCGGCTCGGCTACATCCGAAGGCGACGTGCCGCACCGCGCGGCGGCAGCCGGAACGACGTTCGGCGTAAACGGCGCGGGCGTAAAAATCGGCGTGTTGTCCGACAGTTATAATTATTTAGGAAAGGCGGCGGATGATGTGGCAAGCGGCGATTTGTCCGGCAGCGAAAACCCGAATCATTGGCGGCAAAAATTTATTCAGTCGCAAATTTTTCCGTTTAATCGCCCGCGTAGCTGATTTCCATTCGCCGGATATGCAGACTTGCCAGAAACAGCACGACGCTGGTAAATAAAAGCAGGCTCGGCACGGAAATCCACGCCGGTGTCGGTTCGACCAGCACCGCGAACGGACCTTCGGGCATTGCGACGGGAACGAGCGATTGCAGGTAATGAATCACGCTGACCTTCTTCAAAAGCGGCGGCAGTAGAAAGTTTATCCATTCCCAGCCGTAGAGCAGAAGAGCCGGAATAATCGGATTGCGGAAAAACAGCCCGACGAGCAGAAAAACCGCGCCGTAACCGATGCAGGCGAGAATCGTTACGCCGAGGTAAGCCGATATTTGACCGAAACCCGCGCCGTCGAAAAAAAATCTGGCGGACTCGGACGGGTAGAGCGAGAAATAAAGTATCAACATCGAACCGGCGGTCGTGATGCTGAATAACACGACGGTCGCAATCAATCCCGACAGATATTTGCCGACGAGTATGACTTCGCGCCGGACGGAGGCGAGAAAATAATAATGCAAACTCCGGTCAACCGCTTCGCCGCGAAACAGATTCATAAAAACCCAGGCGCACCCGAAAAAGATGAGCGTGCGAAGAATCAGCCCGCCGTAAATCGCCGCATAGGCGATGCCGAGTTCGCTGAAGTTTTCCGAATCGTCCGTCGGAATCCGAAAAAGCGCGAACAGCGACAGCAACCCGAGCGGCAGTCCCGCGAGCAAATAAAGCAGCAAAGCGCGGCGGCTCAAAAAGTTTTTCCTGATTTCGAGCCGCATCACCGCGAGCGTCTGCCGCACACGCAGCGACCACAGAGACGTTTCCGTCCGGCTCATATTCGGTTGGTTTAGATCGGACGGCTCTCTGATTTCAGTGGTTGAATTCATCAAATTTGCCCTCCGTCGTCGGTGATTAAATATTGATAGACGGCGTTCAAATCGTCATCCACGGGCGCGATTGATTCGATTTGCAGATTCTGTTCGGTAATTAATTCGTTAAGCAAAAGATAAAAATCGTCGGGTCGGCGGGTTTTAACGAATAATCCCTGACGGTCATCGTGAATGCGCGCTTCGACCGTATGTTCGTTTTCAAAAAGACGCGCGGCTAACGCTTGCGGACGGTCGCAGCGAATCAAAATCTGAATCGGATGTTCTTCGATTTCGTCGCGCACGCCGCGCACTTCGCCTTCGGCGACGACGTAACCGTTATGCAGCAGCACCACGCCGTCGGACATCATATCAACTTCGTGCAGAATATGACTGGAGATTATGAGATACATTCCCGCGTCGGCGAGCGCGCGAAACAGTCGAATCGTTTCGGCGCGCGCCATCGGGTCGAGACCGTTCAAAGGCTCGTCTAAAACCAGAACCGACGGATTATGCGCGATTGATTGCGCGAGCCGGACGCGCTGCCGCATCCCTTTGCTGAACGCCGAAACTTTGCGGTCGGCTGCTTCCGAAAGCGAAACCCGTTCGAGCGCGACGCGCGCCATCGCACGCGTCTCCGGTTTCGTGTAGCCGTGAACGCGCAAGTAGAATTCGACAAACTCGCGGGCGGTCGCACCGCGCGGAAACGAATCGAACTGCGAACAATAACCGAGTTTTTGAAAAATCGCTTCGGGTTCGTCGGGCGATATGCCGAGAACGCTGATGCTGCCGTTCGTCGGTCTGAGCAGTCCGGTCATCAAATTCATTAAAGTCGTTTTGCCCGAACCGTTCGGTCCGACGAGACTCGTAATGCCCGTGCCGATTTGCAAATTCACCTGATTAACGCCGAGAATCTCGCCGTAAAATTTTGAAACGTCTTCAAAAATAATCATCTTTTCGGAGGACACGGGCGCGTATGACAAAGCCGTTGCCGCCTGAGATGAATTAACCGGCGATGCGGATTGTGTTGATTTAGTCGGCGGCATTATGTAATTACCTCGTAGGCGCGCACCCGGCGGGCGAGCAGCCAGACGCAGACGGCGCAGACCAGCGCGATGACGAGCCACGAAACCCACAGCGGCGGCTCCAATAAAATTATTTCACCGAATTGCCGGTTGCTGATCCGTCCGGTTTGTCGCTCGAAAAGTCCGAACAATCCGCGCCAGATGCTGTTCATCGTCGCCCACAAGCTGATTAGATGTCCGGCGCGGGTCAGAAAAAGCTGATTGACGATTTCGCCGAATGCGCTCGGCACGAAAAATATTCCCAGTAATGCTCCGCTCGCCACCACGCGCCATTTGAGAAACGCGGACACGGCAAGTGAAAGTAGAGACAGCAGAACGATCCAGATAATAAAACCGAAAAAAATCGCCCAGATCATCCAAAGATTCGACCAAAGCCATTCGAAGCCGGCGAGCGAGGCTTGAAAAAAGTAAATAATCAAGCCCGGAATCCACGTGATCAAAGACAGTAGAAATACCAGAACAATCATCTTCCCCAGCACGTATTCGGCGCGGGACAGCGGGCGGGACAAATAAAGCGGCAGCGCGTTATTCGACAAATCGCGCGAGATGAGGGGCGGCGCGACGATTATCGTCAAGAGCAGGGCGAACGCGCCTTGCACTTCCACGAAGGTTCTGAAGAATGTTGCGTCAATCGGCAAAAGCTCGCGCACATTGATTTGCAGCAGGGCGAGCGCGTTCGCGTTGTGATGCAGATAAACCAGAATCGAAGCGACGAGCGGATAAATAAAACACAAAACAAAAAACGTAACCAGTAATTTTGACTTGAAAACATCGCGCAAAGCGTAGCGCGGAATCACCAGAAAGCGCGACCACGCCGAATGCGATTCGCCTTCATACGCCCCGTATAAATGTTCATAAACCGCCATCGTTCGCCCTCCCGTTTTCGCTGTGAACGGTGTTTTCCCGAACGACCGCTCGGTTGCTGCCGGTTTCGTTTTCCATCGCCTTCAGGAAAATATCTTCGAGCGAATCGCGCTTAAAATTGAGCCGCCTGATCTGCACTTCGTGTTCGAGCGCGAGACGATATAAATCGCTGATTTCGACCGTTTCCTGCATAATCAATTTGATGCGCCGCTCGCCCGACAAAGCGTATTCGCAGCCTAATTTGCCGATTGCTTCGACAAACTTTGAGCGGTCGCCGCCGCGTGTTTCAAGCTCGATAAATTTGCGATTCGCCCTGCGCTCTTCTTCCAGATTACAGTTGGCGACGAGGTGTCCGTCTTTCAACACGAGAATCTCGTCGCAGCATTCTTCCACGTCGCGCAGCAGATGCGACGACAAAAGAATTCGCGCGCGTCCGCCGTCGCGGATTTGACGAATCAAAGAAATCATACGGCTCCGCGTCGGCGGATCGAGTCCGTTGGTCGGCTCGTCTAAAATAATCAGTTTCGGTCCGTGAACTATCGCCTGGGCGAGCTTGGCGAGCTGTTTCATTCCGAGCGAATAGCTGTCAACCGGACGATACCGCGCTTCGCCCAAGCCGACGAAAAAAAGAGCTTCGTGCGCGCGTTCGAGCGCGTGTTTCGCGGGAATTCCCGAAAGCTCCGCCATCAAACGAACGAAGTGAACGCACGACATTTTGGCGATAAACGAATCGCGCTCCGGCATATAACCGATTGTCGCCCGCACGTTTTTGGCATCCGTCGCAATGTCGCGCCCGAAAATCCGCGCCGTCCCGGAAGTCGGCGAATGAAAGCCGAGCAGCGTGTGAATCAGCGAAGTCTTGCCCGCGCCGTTCGGTCCGAGCAAGCCGATGGCGCGCCCATTGAGCGCGCCGTTTAAAGATTTCAGAATCGGACGCTTTCCGAACGTCACGCTTAGTTGATCAAGTTCGATAACACTGGTCATTTAGCTTTCACCACACGGTTAATATATCTGTGACCGAATCGCTATTCATAATTTTACGGATACAACTTTATCAAACATTCAGCGAACGGGAAACACGAACTTAAAATATTAACCCTTTTCATTTTTAGCGGCATATAAAATATAGCTCGCAACGGTTATGACGACAAAATAAATGACGGCGAGAATCTGAACATTGAGCGGCGGAACGGCTCGGTCGGCGAATTGATTCGAACCGATTAAGTAATTGATCGTGCCGTGATTATACGGCAGAAGATAACTGTATTCCCACGCCAGCAGACCGATTCCTAAAAACCACAATAGAAAACCCGTTCCAACGGGAACTAAAAAATTTTTGAATTGCAGACTCAGCAGATATTGCAGAGCGAGAATCGGCAAACAATCGAGAAAGAAATTAACATCGGCGTTTAAAAAATCGTGATAGGGAATCGGCGCGACCGGATAGGGAACATCGCTGAAAAGCATCGCGGGAACAACGGCGGACAAATAAATTCCGACGTTGAACAGCACGAAAACTTCGACGAGCATCAGGAGAATAACCAGCAATTTTGCCAGGAAGATCGTCGCAAATCTTTGCGGCGTGGTGTGCAGCAATTTCCAGGCGTTATTTTTATATTCGATTTGAACGATCAAAGCGGTCGCCAGAATAATGCCGAACGGCAGCAGGAAAACCGCCATCGACTCCCACGTCTGATTCCAGAGCCTTTGCCAGAAATCAGCCGAAACGTAAAGCGCGTTTAATTTGTCGTGATTTTTTATTCTCGATAACAAAATAATCGCGGGCGTAAAAAATGCGCCGGCTAGCACCAGCCACGATGCCAGACTGCGTTTCTTCTTTAACCATTCGCTCTGAAAGCTGTTGATGAAATTCATTTTTTTCTCATCCGCCGATTACGTCGAAAAATATTCGTTCCAAATCGTTTTCGATTGTGCCAATCTGATAAACTTCAACGCCCGTCTGCACCAGTTTCCGGTTAATGGCGGCAATCGTTTCTTTTTCGAGCGGCGGTGTCGTTATTTTGTCCGCTTCAATCTTGAGCGTGATGCCGAAATTATTAATGATTTGCGCGGATTTGGCATCGTCGCTCGTCTCGAAAATGACCAAGGAATTTTGTCTTTGTTTGCCGGTCAACTCCGCCAAAGTTCCTTGAAATAGAAGGCTTCCGCGATTGATGATGCCGACGTGCGTGACGAGCTTTTCGATTTCGGATAACAAATGGCTGGAAATTAAAATCGTGATGCCGTGATTTTGATTGAGATTTTGAAGCAGTTCTCTAATTTCAAGAATGCCGTTCGGGTCTAAACCGTTCGTCGGTTCGTCCAGAATCAGCAGAGACGGAGCGTGCAGCAGAGCCATCGCAATGCCCAGACGCTGTTTCATTCCGAGCGAAAATTCATTCGCTTTTTTGTTTCCAGTGTCGGCTAAACCGACCAACTCCAGTATTTCGCCGATTCGCCGCGCCGGACAGTTGTAAATTTTCTGCAAAATTTTTAGATTTTCAACCGCCGTTAAATGACCGTATAGCGATGGACTTTCGATCATCGAACCGATTTTTCGCAGAATTTCGACGCGGTTTTTTTCAAACGATTCTCCGAAAATCGAAATCTCGCCGCGCTGCCGCTTGAGCAATCCCAAAATCAATTTTAAAGTCGTCGTTTTCCCCGCGCCGTTCGGACCCAAAAAACCGTAAATCGTGTTTTTGATGACCTGAAGATTAATATGATTTAAAGCCGTTTCGTGTTCGGAAAATTTATGAAATAGGTCAATCGTTTCTATACAATGCATCGGTCATTAATTTGAATTTAAGATAAAGCCCGCAACAGATATACGGTTGTTGCGGGCTTTATCTGTCATTCGGTTTTTTTGTTTCGTGAAATAACTTTTTTGCCGGGAGAAATGCGTCGAACCCGCATTTTTCTGCGTTCATTATTTCTTTTCCGCGTCCTTATCGCCCATCGCGTTCGATAAAATATGCTGCATCTCGAACGAATTCGGCAGACCGATGAGACTCGCCGGACTTAATCCGAACGCGCCGCCCTCGGTGTTCGCCGCGAGCGTGATGCGGTCGCCCTGCGCATACGCGTAAACGAGCGTCGGCGGCGCGTTCGCGTCAATCGAGCCGAGCGTCCGGCGTTGTTCCTCGGTCAATTCCGCGCCGCCGGTGTTCCTTAATTTTTCGGCGAACGGCTGAATCAGCGGCGCGAGATCGTGGTAGAAAATCGCCGAGAAATTCGTGTTGCCGTCCTGCGGCAGCGCGCTCATAAATCTCGTTGAGCGAACGAGAGTATTGCCGGATTCGCGATTATTCAGCGATTGTTCCAGAAGAGCGCGGCTCGGCGCGGCGACCAGATAACCGTTCGCGTATGTGTAATAAACGGCGAGTCCCGCGTCAGCCGATTTAATCGAGTAAAAAACCCGCCCGCCAATCGTTTCGTTTTCTAAAATCAATTTGCCTTGACCGTGCAGCACAGAAAACTGATTCAGCTTTTCGACGGCGCGTTCGACGGTCTGCTGTAATTTCGGCTGGTCGTAAACTTCCAGAACGATTTTCCAGGAAGGCGTGGGCAGAATTGGACCGTCGAGCGCGAAAGCGAATTCACCGCCGAGCGGCGCGGCAAAATCGTTTCGAATGCTGAAATTCTGCTGTTTTTCGATTTCCTCCATCTGTCGCCGCAAATCCGGTTTGACCGTTTCTAAAAATCCGAGCAGATCGTCAACTAATAGTTCGGGTTTTTTGACGACGAATGCCGTGGCGACGTTCGCGTTCGGCGAAATGAAGTCCAGCGCGCCCATCGAACCAGGCGCGGCGAGCCACGACGCGATGCCGCGATTCGGTTCGTTGAAGGTCAGCGCGGCGCGACTCAGAGTTTTGCCGTTGACTACTTTTTGTTCGACGACGAAATCACGCAAATTCGTCACGCCGAGCTGTTCGAGACCGGCTTGACGACGCTCCGCGTCGGGCGTTTTATCTTTGCTCAACGACTGCGCGATGATTTTTTCGAGGTCGGCGGCGACGACGATGCCCGCGCCGTCTTTATATATATCGTTAATTCGTTGATGAAACGGCGAATCGGCGAAACGATTCGCGTTCGGCTCGTTCCGCGTCCTCGCCAGTTCGCGCAAACTTTCGATCTGCGGCGAGGCGGCGAAAATACCGTCATGAATCCAGACGAAAAGTTCGGATTTGGTCTGTGCATTTTTCGCCGTTGCGTTGTTCGGTGTCGCAGCTGGCGAAGAATTTGTTTTTGCCGTCGTCAACGGATCGTCAATGATGCGGACGTTTAACGCGTTGCCCGATTCGCTGCTCAGGCGGGCGAGCTGTCCGTCGAGATAGGTGCGGAAATTCGCCGCATTTTTTACTTCGCCCAACACGAGAACGCCGTTCGGCTCGCCCTTCGCGTCCAATGCCGCGCTGATGACGATTTCATCGCCGAGCTGCGAACCGAACTCGCGCACGCGCGCCAACGTTTGTTCGTTCAGACCGAAGCCGTCGCCGCGATTGCCTTTCCACCATTCGGCGAGTGCCGGATTCTGGCTGATGCGTTCCTGCATTACGCGCTGCGATTCGGCGAGCGACTCGGTTAAATTCGGCAACGCCGCATAGAACACGGTATTCTCCGGCACGAGGTCAACGAATTTGGAGGAATAGCGCGCGCCAGGAAGCTGTACGTTTTGGTTTACGTCGCGCTTTAATTTCGCAAGCTCCGCAACGAGCGTCGCATAACGCGCCGCGTTGCGGCTCCACGCGACATTTTGCTGCACCGAAGTTTTGTCTAAAGCGGGATTAGTCGTCGTCTGGTCGCCGGGAAGTAGAGTTTCATCTCTGCCGTCGTGATTAACGTCAACTTCGCCTTCGACGACGGAAACGCGCGAGCCTTTCGTGCCGCTTTCGACCGCCAAGATCGTGCCTTTGACGGAAACGAGCGAGTCGGGCGTTTGCACATATAAGCGACCGTTTTGCTGTCTGACGGCTTCGACGATGACATCGCCGCGTTCGAGCCGGACAGTCACGCCGCGCCGGTTTTCGCTGACCGAAAATTCGGAGCGTTCGCGCATTTCAACCGTCGAACCGTCGGCGAGGCGCAAAACGGCGTTCGAATCTTTTGCCGTCCGCACGCGCTCGCCTTTCTGAATCTGCTCGCCCGCCGCCAATTGACGGCTCTCCGCGTCGGACACGACATAAACCGCGCCGTCCGCATTTTCAAGAGTCGCCGCCAGCGTCCGCCCCGACCAATCGAACCGTTCGGAAACAAACAATCCCGCGATTCCCAAACAAACGACGACCGCGGCGGCAATGCTCCAACGCGCGACGTTAATTTTTGTCCGGGTTTCAAAGAAGCCGTTAAAAAATGCGCGTTTCCGTCCGGTCAAGGCGCGACGCGCGGGTTGGCGAACGACGAACGTCGCCGTTTTTGCCGCCGATTCCGTGCGTTGAGTTTTTAATGCCCGGCGACACGGAATGCATTCGTTCGTATGGTCTTCGAAAAGCAACGTGCGTGCCGTCGAAAGTTTTCCGTCGAGATACGCCGGAATAAGCGTCTGAAAATCCGAGCATCCGCTGATTTGTCCGGCAGCGTCAATGGTTTTCATAGTTTTTGAATTTCCCGGGATCGAATCGGCGGAAGCAGAATTTTCCGCCGCGGCGGACACGCTCGCCGCCGCGAGATTTTCGTTTTCCAAATGCCCGCCGATTCGCGCCCAGACGCTCGTCGCGGATTGATTGATGATTGACTCGTCAATCTGTTCGCCGCGTATGTTTCGCGCGGCATCATCAATGATTCGGTCTAAATCTTTTTTGTTATGCATCATAATGTTTCTCCAAATAATTGCCGATTTCCTTTCGCAGGCGTGTTCTGGCGCGGTGCAGCGTAACCGCGACGACCATCTGTGACGTTCCTAAAATTTGCGCGATGCGATTGTTGTCGTAGCCTTCAAAATACCGCAGAGCGAAGGCGGCAGCCGCGCGACCTTCGAGTTTTGCGACCGCCTGACGAATGAGTTCGCGCAGTTCCAGGTCCGCCAAATCGTCTTCGGGACTCGCCGCCGAGAGTTTCGGGTTTTCATCGAAATCCATCACATCTAAAGAGACCGAGTGACGGCGCGCGCGACCTCTGAGCAAATCGAGCGAAGCGTTAACCGCCGCGCGGTGCAAATACCCTTCCGGGTTCGGCGAAAGATCGCGCCGGTTCGGAGTGAGCCGCAGAAAAATGGTTTGCAGCACGTCCTCCGCGTCGCTTTGGCTGCCCGTAATACGATACGCGATGCGAAAGATGGTTTTATGATGGTTGCGAAAAAGAACCGCGAGTTTTTCAACCGCAGCGTTCTCAGCAATTTCCTTTGGCGGGGTCGCGCTTTTCGCGGAGTTTATTAAATCGCTCGTAAATAGCATTTTGATGGCGGCGTTGCTCACGTTTATCTCCTTATAAATCGTCATCTACAAATATAAACGCGCGCGGCGGCGGATTATTAACAACGAAAAAAATAAAATTTCATTTTTTATCGCAAGTTTCGATTAATGACCCGCGCTGAAGAAATCTCCGTCGCTGAAAACGCTGTTTTTGTCCAGACCTTCTTCCGCCGCGATGAATGTCAATGCAAATGTGGCGGCATCGGCGTTTACGACGACTTCCGGCTGTTGAGCAAGGACGGAAGCCTGCCAGACGTAGATAAAAAACAGCTATATAATCACGCTCAACGTTTGTAACACGAACTATTCCAATGCCCGAACAGCCGATTAAAACCGGTTTTTTTAGGTGAACTTTGCATAGATTAGTTAGTCAATAACCCTCTACTTTCAAGGCTTTTCAAACGGCTTTGGGAACTGATTTTACGTCGCGGCATAGATAATCGTCTTCTTTGAACGCGATTTTTACCCATTGTTTGTCGGTCAATTTCCAAATCTCGTTTTCGTCAAAACCGCTGTTCTTCCAATAGTCGTTCACAAAGCCCACATTAATTTCGACATACGAGCCGTAAAATCCGCCGTTCGGTTTTTTCGCCGTTCGTTATCTGACGACTTTGCCCGAATCGAACGCGGTGAGATATTCGATTTTTCCAATCGTCAGAGTCATAAATGCGTCGCCTTCCATAAAATCCGGACGACTTGATTCTTTGATCCGTTAAGCAATCAGCGTGGCTTCTTTTGCCGGAATTTTCTTCGCTGTTTGTGCCTGTACCATTATATTTATCACTTGCAACTAAGCACTTGACAAACTATTTATGCAACCATATAATTGCATTTACATTTGCAACCACGTGGTGGCGCATAGTAATATTATGGACATTAGACGAGACGTTTTTCAAGCCATTGCCGACCCGACAAGGAGGGCAATCATTACTCTAATTGCATTGCAGGCAATGACACCTAATGCCATTGCCGAAAATTTCAATACCACCCGGCAAGCCGTTTCTAAACATCTGCGCATTTTGACGGAGTGCGAACTGATAATACAGGAAATTAAAGGCAGAGAAATTTATTACCGGCTGGAAATAGACAAAATGAAGGAAATAGACGAATGGCTCGAGCAGTTCAGAAAGATCTGGGAAGCCCGATTTAGTCAGCTTGACAGTTTATTGTTAACAATTAAAGGACAAAAAAATGAAAAATAACTTGCTATTCGATTTTAACGTCGATAAACCGTCAAAAACGGTCACGGTTAAACGTGAGTTTGCAGCCGAACTTCCTTTGGTTTGGGACGCATATACAAAACAGGAACTTCTTGATCAATGGTGGGCGCCGAAACCCTGGGAATCAAGGACGAAGTTTATGGACTTTAGAGTCGGCGGACGAAGATTTTATGCGATGGTCAGCCCGGAAGGGCAGGAGCGTTGGGCGATTCAGAAATATACTTCCATCAATCCAAAAACCAATTTCAAGATTTTTAATGCTTTTGCGGACAAAGATGAAAATCTTGAATTGCCGGGTTCTGAGTGGGATTTGAATTTCAGCGAGCAGAACGGAACGACAAATGTCAGTATTTCTATCTACAACGAATCACTTGAGCGATTAGAGAAAATGATTGAACTGGGCTTCCGGGAAGGAACTATGATGACCATGAAAAATCTGGAAGATTTATTGATAAAATTATCGCAACGAAAGGAGTTAAAGTAATGAGAAAAATAATTGCCTGTGAATTTATGACGCTCGATGGTGTTATACAGACCGAGGAATGTGAGGGCGACGGCTTCAAGTACGGCGGTTGGTTTTTCGGTTATGCGGACGAGGTTACAGGTGCCGTAGTTCAAGAGCGGTTGGCTAAACCGGTAGATCTGCTGTTAGGACGAAAGACCTTCGCCGCGTGGGAAACGTATTGGCCGACGCATTCCGACTTCTGGCCGAACGTTATGACCGCAACAAAGTATGTAGCTTCGAATACTCGTGACTCAAGCGATTGGCAACCTACTGTATTCTTAGACGGCGACATCGCGGAAAAAGTAAGAGAGCTAAAGCAACAGAATGGACCAAATTTTCACGTAATGGGAAGCGCAAATTTGCTTCAGACTCTCTTTAAAAATGATCTTGTCGATGAACTGCAGCTCATGATATTTCCGATCACGCTTGGCACCGGGAAACGGTTGTTCACCGACGGCACCATTCCGTCCGCTTTTAAGGTGACCGGGAGCCAAATCACCCCAAACGGCATTATTGTTGTGAATTACGAGCGGGACGGCGAGGTTAAAACAGGCACTATGGGTGGTTGAGAAGAAAAAAAGGTAATGCACTAAAAGTAATATTTTAAAGGAACGCGGACACTCTTGTCCGCCCAAACGCGCGTTTGAACGAACCTCGAGGCTAAATTCGACTTTAGTTTAATCATACTCATAGTCGCGAGGTTGCCCGGCGCAACCTGGCGGACAAGAGTGTCCGCGTTCCGAGCATTACTTTTAATTCACTACCGAAAAAAAATACTGGGGTGATTTAACTAACAGGACACGAAGCTCCCTGTAAAATAAGTTGATGCGAAACTATAACGACGGGTTCAAACAAAATGCCTCATAAAGATTTTGAATCGGCAGGCGGCGGCGAATCTTTCGCGCGAATTGGGCGTTACCGAATCGCAACCGCAACACTCTCAAAGCGCGGCTGCGCGATCTCGTGCGCGATAATTTTTTAGAGCAGCGCGTTTTTGCATGATCGAATTAAATGTCTTCGTGCCAGACTTATTGCCAGCCGTTATGCTAAACGCCCACTTTACAATGATAAAAACCGAATTTTGAATTTTGTACGAGTTAGGCTGAAAGTATGACGACTGCACAAAATTTGTCAGCAAACATTTTTTGAACCAAGAATAGCAAATTGGAATCAACACGCAGATTGAATTCAGATTCCTTGATTAGGCACAAAAACATCTAAATTGACTTTTTACATTGAGCAAGATTGAAAAACTCACCCGGCGCGGGCGGAATGGGCAAAGTTTTTCTCGCCGAAGATACAAAACTTGAACGACGAGTCGCCATTAAAATTCTCAATGAAGAATTTGCCCGTTACGAATCTAATCTCAACAGATTTACTAAAGAAGCGAAATTCGCATCAGCCTTAAATCATCCGAATATTCTGGTAATTCACGAAATCGGCGAAAGCGGAGATACGCATTTTATCGTCAGCGAATTTGTCGAAGGAAAGACTTTACGTCAGCTTCTAAAGGAACATACTTTGCAGCTGCCGGAAATTATTGATATCGCCGTGCAAGTCGTTAACGCTCTGCAAACTGCTCATTCGGCGCAAATTATTCACCGCGACATCAAACCGGAAAACATCATCATTCGTCCCGACGATTACGTTAAAATTTTAGATTTCGGTTTGGCAAAACTGGTTTCACAGAAAAATAAAGCATTTCTCAATTTAGAGGAAAGCACTTTTCAACAAAATGATACGGCGAAAGGAGTAATTTTAGGCACGGTCAACTATATGTCGCCCGAACAAGCGAAAGGTGAAAAGGCTGACGAGCGCACGGATATTTTCAGTTTGGGCGAAGTGATTTATGAAATGGTTACCGGACGAACGCCGTTTGCCGGTGAAACGATGTCGGAAACCTTTGCCAATTTAATTAAAACCGAACCGCTTCCGCTCGCTCGTTATGCGGCAAACGTGCCGAGCGAATTGCAGCGAATTGTTTCCAAAACACTCAAAAAGAACAAAGACGAACGTTTTCAAACGATGCGCGACTTGCTGATTGATTTGAAAGAACTGCGCGAACAATCGCTGCACGGCGAGAAAACCGAACGTTTTTCTTTAAATGATGACAATGCGACAAAATTTCTGTCGAATATAACCGCTGATCCGAATGAGCAAAATACCGTCAACACAAATTATGGTTTTTCAAGACAAATCACAGCCAGAATCAAACAAAGACCGGGAGTTTTTTTAATTTCGGCAATTTCTACGCTGCTGATTTCTCTTGTTTCCTCATTGTTTTACTATCGAAATACAGCGTTTTCTAAAACTCCCGGTAATAATCACTCCGTCGCCGTTTTGCCTTTGAAATCTTTTAAAACGGAAGACCAAGACGCGATTTACGAACTCGGTATTGCCGAAACGCTCATCTTCAAACTGAATTCGGCAAATGATTTAACCGTTCGTCCGTTGAGAGCGACGCGCAAATATCTGGAACTCGACCAAAATCCGGTTGATGAGGGACGCGATCAGCAGGTTGATTTTGTGCTTTCGACAAACTATCAAATCGCTGACGGCAAAATCCGCGTGACTTCGCAGATTGTTAATGTTCAAACCGGTAAAGTTGAAGAGGTTTTCAAAAGCGAAACGAGTTCGGCAGATAAATTTTCGATGCAGGATGCGATTGCCAATGACATCGGCAACAAACTTTTGGCACAATTCGGAAACCGCGAAAATAATCTGACGGCAAAACGCGGAACTTCAAACGAGGATGCGTATCGGTTTTATCTGAAAGGAGTATATATCTTTGAAGATTGGAATGAGCCGGAAATGGGAAAAGCGATTGAATATCTCGAACAAGCCATAGTGTTGGATCCGAATTACGCGCCGGCACAGGTGCGACTGGCTTATGCTTATCAATCTAACCAATAGTCTTGGCGCGCAGATATTGCTTCAGAAAAGGAATATTATCTTAAATTAAAGAAAACAATTGAAAAGCACTTGAGTTAGACGAGAATTCGGCGGAGGCGCATGCGGTTTTGGGTTTCATAAAATCCGGCTACGAGCGTGATTTTGCGGGAGCGGAAAAAGAATGTCGACGGGCGATTGAATTGGACAATGATTCAGGGCTGGCTCATGGGCAGTATGCATCATATTTGATGCTTTCCGAAAGATTTGACAAAGCCCTTACTGAAGAAAAAAAGTCTATTGATATTGACCCGACATTTGTTGTCAATTACATCGGCTACAGAATGATTTTATATACCGCTCGTCGCTACCCGGAAGCCTCTGCGTATTTTAAGGAAATGCTCGAAAAGGATAGAAATAGTTATTTTCCTTACAATTGGCTATGGATTATAAACGACGCGCAGGGAAATGAAGCGGAAGCCTGCGAATGGTTTATAAAATATCAAACGCAAACCAAAACCGACCCTAAAACGATACGGTTATTTCAAACGGCTTATCAACAATCCGATTGGAAAGGAATTCTGCGAGAAAAAATCAGACAGGATGAGCAAGTATTAATAACCGATAAAGACCCTGATGTATTGTTCGAGATTGCTTGTTTTAGTTCTAAGTTAGGAAACAAGGAAAAAGCGTTTGAGTATCTCGACAAAGCTTATGAACGACGACGCTCCACATTAAATTTTATCAAATTTGACCCGTCACTTGATTCGCTTCATGGCGATCCGCGATTTGAACAACTCGTAAAACGCATTGGTTTAAGTTAATTATACTGAAACCGGATTTCTAAAATTTATTGAGAATTATAAATTTTACAATTTCGCACACATTTCGCACACAAAATGAAAGAGTCACCCGTAAAGATGACTCTAAGTTATTGAAAACATTGGAGGCGGCGATCAGAATCGAACTGATGAATAAAGCTTTTGCAGAGCGCCCCGGCGAGCCTCGGAAATCATTAAAAGTCAATAAAATATAAAGGGTTCAGCGATTCGTCATTGTGCGAAAGATCGTCAAAAAAGGTCAAAAATAGGGATATTTTTAAGAATAAACACGAAAATAAACACGAAATTTTTTACCTCGCAGAAAAAATCTCGCTGTAAATTGCGGCTTTGCGAAAAACATCCATCATCGGACTTTGAGTTTTATGTTTCAAACGCCCGCCGCCGAAACCGCGCCGCCGCAGCTTGAGCCTGCTCCCGCAGTGCAGCCGAAGCAGTGCGCGGCTGTGACGATTTGGCGGTTTGCCAAAAGCGCGGCATCGAACTCGAAGACGGTTTGCGGAAGATCATTTTTCACGCCCAAATCGAGCATTTGATTGAAATCGCAATCGAATAATTTCCCCGTCCAGTCCACGCTGATTTGGTTACGGCACATCAATCCGGCGACCGTCGCGGGGTTGAAAGCATTGACGAGTTTTTGCATATACGACGCTTCATTGTTCGTGCGGCGCAGCCAGTCGAGGTAACGCGCAATCGGCATATTCGTAATCGTGAAAAGGTTATTGAAGACGATGCCGTAGCGGTTTTCGAGTTCGCGTTTGAAATCCGTTTCAATCGCCGTTTGCGCGGGCGGCAAAAACGCGCCGACCGGATTATAAACGAGATTCAAAATCAAACTTTCGTCTGCGCCGTAGCCAACCGCGTTGAGCTTTTTCAACGCCTCGATTGATTTGTCGAAAACGCCCGCGCCGCGCTGCGCGTCGGTTTGCTGTTGGAGAAAATACGGCAAAGACGAAACAACTTCCGTTTCGTTGTCGGCGAAAAACTCCGGCAAATCTTTTTGTCCCGGCTCGAACATCACGGTCAGATTGTGCCGTACAATAACCTGTGCGCCCGTCTTTTTCGCTTCCGTGACAAAGTATCGAAAATCGGGAATCATTTCCGGCGCGCCGCCCGTGATGTCGAGCGTCGGGATTTTATTTCGGCGCAAAACTTCGAGACAAGCGTCAATCGTTTCGCGCGTCATAATTTCCGTGCGTTTCGGCGAAGCGTCTACGTGGCAATGCTTGCACGCCTGATTGCAGAGTTTGCCGACGTTGACCTGCAAAACGTCAATCGCGTAGGAGCGCAACTCCGCACCACCGAGTTTTTCGTCAAAACTGACGGGCGAATTCGCCAGAGCGGGTTTTCCGTTGCGGGTGATTTGAACTGCCGTCTGCATCGTATAAAACTACATCGAAACCTTGTCGTGCGCGTTGTGCGATTGGATGCCGTGAATCAAACTCGCGCCGCCGCGAATCGCTGATGCGAGATGCATCGCCTCGGTCATCTGTTCCATATTTGAACCGTTTTCGAGACACGAATTCGTGAACGCTTCGATGCAGTAAGGACACTGCACCGTCACGGCGACCGCCAGACCGATTAACGCCTTTTCGCGTTTCGAGAGCGCGCCTTCTTCCTGACACGCCTGATACCACGCCAGAAATTTCTCGAAAAGTTCCGGTTTATATTTGGCGATTTCGCCGAATCTGCCTAAATCTTCTTCGTTGTAATAACTCATATTTTCAGCTTTTGAATTTCAATATAAATTTTTGTATTTGTCTTCGATGGCGCAAAACGTGAACGATGGCGTGTTCGAGCAGTTGGTCAATGTTGTAATCAACGCCCCAGCGCGTTTTGAAAAAAATCGTTTCCATTTCTTCGTCGGTAATTGGGCGTTTGTCTTCAAAAATCGCGCAGGTGTAAGCAAACATTTCATTAATTTCTTCGAAAATTTCCATTTGCGGAATTTGTCGTTCCGCTATTGGATTTGCGTCCGCCGCCAGCGCGTCGCGGATGTATTTTGAATAACCGTAACCGGCGCGGACGACGTGATTCATAATGATTTGAATCGAACAGCAATGCTCGGCTTCGCCTTCAACGACGCGCGAATAACTGTCCGCGCCGACCGTTTGCACGACGGATTTTAGTTCAAACAAAGCCTTTTCGTATTCGTCCAAAATCGAACCGACTGCACCTTTTCGGTAATCCTCTAATTTTTTCATCAGCAGCAATCGCCTCCTTCGCCGCAAGTTTCGCCCGACAAATCGGTTAAATTGTATTCCAAACCTTTCGACTCACGCGGATCCCGTTTAGAGGCTCGCTTGCAGTCGAATTCTTTCGCGTCTTTCAAAATGATATTTTCGAGCGGTTCGATTGAAACGATTTGCCCGGCGTAAGGTTCTTTGCGATAAATCTGAAAAGTTTTATCGCAGACCGCCATTCGCTGTCCGCGCTCTAAAACGTGACCGTCGTCGTCAACGACTCGTTTCCACGGACCTTTGTAAATGACGGCTTGATTGCGCTCGAAACACGCGCCCTGTTTGCCTTTGTAAGCCGTGACTGTCACCGAGCGAAATTCGATGCCTTCGACGACGCGCCACGGTTTTTCGTCACGTTTGACGATTTCGATGCCGTAAAATCCGGCGCGTTCAAATGCTTCGACGAATGCGTCTTCGCGGAACGCGCCCGAAATGCAGCCCGACCAAAGTTCGGCATCGTTTTGCAGCTGCGCGGGAACGTCTTCGTCCGCTACGATGTCGCTGACGGCAACTCGTCCGCCGCGTTTTAAGACGCGAAACATTTCCGAAAACATCTGCTCTTTGAGTTCGGGTTTGACTAAATTTAAAACGCAGTTTGACAAAATCACGTCAATCGAATCGTCGGCGACGAGCGGCTTTTCGCGTTTTATTTGCGCCGTATAATTTTCGTAAGCCGCGAAATCTTCCGCCGTTTTAATCGGATTTTTTTCGAGATACTCGTCAACCAATTTCAGATTTAATTGCAAATCCTGAATTTTCCCGTAGCGGAATTCCGTGTTTTGAAATCCGATTTTCGCCGCCATTTCGTCTCGATATTTACCAGCTAAAGCGAGCATCTCAAGATTAGTGTCAACGCCGATCACCGCGCCGCCCGCGCCGACGATTTGCGCGGCAATGTAACAGATTTTTCCCGCGCCCGAACCCAAATCAAGAACCGTGTCGCCCGCTTTAACAAACTTCGACGGATCGCCGCAGCCGTAATCGCGTTCGATAATCTCCAAGGGCAGAATTTTCAAAAACTGCGGATCGTATTCGACTGGACAGCACAAAGCGTTTTCGACCGCCTGCGATGCCGCCGCGTAGCGTTCGCGCACCGTCGTTTCCACGTCCAAATTGTATGCCATAATATAAATCGTCTCCGTGCGAAAAAAATGAATCGTTCGATTATCATTATGACAAAAGTTCCGCGCGCGGGAAACGTCAAAACTCGTCTTCAACCGTTTCTCTCGCCCGCCGAATGCGAAACGCTCGCCGAAGCGTTTTTGGCGGACGCGATTTCTAAAGTTCGCGGCGTTTGCGACCGCTTAATTGTCGCATTCGCGCCGGAAAACGAAAAAAGTTATTTCGATAAATTCACTGCCGAAAATCTCACTCTCGTCGCTCAGCGCGGCGCGGATTTAGGCGAAAAAATGTTTCAGGCTTTTGAGTTCGCTTTCGATTCGAATTCAAATGCAAACGCGCTGATAATCGGCACGGACAGTCCGACTTTTCCCGTTGAATTCATCGAAAGCGCGTTTGATTTTTTGGAAAAGAATGCGGAAACGGTTTTGGGCACGACGGACGACGGCGGTTTTTATCTGCTCGGTTTGCGCGAAAACCATTCGCCAATTTTTGAAGA
Organism: uncultured Pyrinomonadaceae bacterium; assembly: GCA_964237235.1. Lineage (GTDB taxonomy): Bacteria > Acidobacteriota > Blastocatellia > Pyrinomonadales > Pyrinomonadaceae. Next base: position 12,366 of record CAXSGY010000008.1, on the reverse strand, counting down.
TGTCGAATGGAGTTCGCCGCAGGTTTTCACGCAAACGACGCGCAATATCGAACGCTTGAAACTCACTCTGCAACTCGTTCCGGCGTGGTATGACGTTGATGCGCCCGAAGATTTACGGCGTTTGCGCGACGAATTTTCGCAGAGCGAACGAGCGCGAAAAATCGCTCCGCAAACTTTCCATTGGCTGCTCGAACGCTCTGCCGAATTCGATTTGAATTCTAACTTTCGCGTTTCGGATTCGGAAAATAAATTTTGAGAAGCGCGTCGGGAGATGCGCCGCACCAGTAGAGAATCTGCAAAATCGTCCAGCGCGTAAAAGTCAGCAGAAAACTTTTATTTTCAAATCTTCTCGACGAAGTTACGACGACTGCGGGCAAGGTTGCAACGTCGCCTTCTCTTTTCAATCTTTCGACGAAATCCAAATCTTCAAAAATCGGAAACGCTTTGAAACCGCCGATGCGTTCGTAAATGTCGCGCCGCACGAAAATCGCCGAATCGCCGTAAATCAAGCCAAGATAATTTAATTTCGGATAAAGCCACGATAAAAATTTCGCCGCGAATCTTTCGCCGTCAAAACGAATCGTGAAATTTCCGCCAATGATGTGCGAAGCCTGCAAAGCCCGTCTGATTTGAGAAATCGCGTCGGGCGGCGCAATGGTATCGGCGTGGACGAACCAAAGAATTTCGCCGCTTGCTGCGTTTGCGCCGATTTGCAACTGCTTTCCCCGCCCACGTTCCGAATGCAGAATTTTCACCCGGTAGTTTTCGGCAATCGAAACGGTCGCGTCCGAACTTCCGCCGTCAACCAGAATGATTTCGATGTTTTCGCCGTCGAAAAATCGCAGCGCGTCGAGCGTCGCGTGGATCGAATCGGCTTCGTCGAGCGTCGGAATGATGATGGAAATTTGCGGTTTCACGATGGCAGACGATGCTCCGATTGACGACCGTTGGACAGCCGCCAATCATCTTTTTTCTGCGCTTCAAACGGCAGCGGCAGAATTTTCGGCAGAGTGATTTCGCTCTTGTTTTGATAAGCCGGAACGCCGATGCGGATTTCATCTTGCGCGACATCGGTTCGCAAAGTTCCGTGCAGATAGTCCCAGACGGTCAAACCGCTCGACCAATTCGAGTCGGTTTCGGCGCGCACAATTGAATGATGAATGCCGTGCAAGCGCGGCGTGACGATGAATTTGCCGATTCGTTCTTCCCATTCGGCGGGCAGTCGGACGTTCGAGTGATGAAATAAAATTTCGGGAAATAGAAGCAGCTGCCACGCCGCAAAAGATACGGGCGACACGCCGATCACGCGAATCTGCGCCGCCCGCCAAAGCACGGAAATAATCAGTTCGCCGAAATGAAACCGCAGCGCGGTCGAAGCGTCCATATCCAAATCAATGTGATGCACCAGATGAAAACGCCACAAAAGCGGCATTTTATGCGTCAAATAATGCCAGACGTAAAGCGTGTAATCCATCAGCGCGATTGCCAGAACAGTTTCTAAAAATTTCGGCAGTTTAACGATTTTCAAAAGCCCCAGATTTTTGCGCTCAACGAGTTTCGTAAGCGGCGCGGCGACGGGTTGTTCCGCCAACTGCAAAGCGACGGCGGCGAGTCCGGCGACTGCTAAATTTCGCGCATTGCGATTTAATTTCGGCTCGACCGAATCGCGCAGCGGGCGGCGATTTTCAAACCAGACGAGAACGCCGAAAGTTCCGAGCGCGACGGGAACGCCGATGATTTTGAGGAAGTTTTTCATAAATTTTTCGGACATTTTGTTATAATTTTTATCATAGAAAATTTCCCGGAGATTAAGAAACAAAAATGTCGGAAAAAACTTTATCGCAAGCAATCGTCGGCAAAAGTTCGCAAAAATTACGCCGCGAACTGCAAAAAAGCGACGGCGAAAACATTCGGCGGCGGCGCAAAATCATCGGGTTGTCGCTGGTCGGCATTGCGGCGATGACTGCCGTGACGCTGTTTCAAACCGGAATAATCGAACACTTGCCTGATCCGCCCGTTAACGGTTTCGATTCGGATAAAGTGAATTCTTCGGACACGGCTTACGCGCTCGGCGTGCCGGACGGAACTTTGTCCTTGGCGAGTTTAGCGGCAAACATTCCCGTCGCGGCGTTCGGCGGCGAAAACCGCGCTTCGGAAATGCCGCTCGTGCTGATTGCCGCCGCCGCGAAATCTGCGGTCGAAGCCGTCGTCGCGGGCTGGTATTTTTATCAAATGCCCGCGAAAGAAAAGGCTTGGTGCGGCTACTGCATCGCGGGCGCGGTCGTCAATGTCGGCATCGCCGCGTTGACTCTGCCCGAAGCGAAACAGGCGTGGAAATTTTTGACGAAAGATTAAAATCGGCGGCGTAAAACGAATCGAAATGTCGAAATCGAAGGCGCGGCAATCGCGTTGCCAATATCAATTTGCCCGCCGATTAAATTGATGAACACCGAAGAAGCCGAAAAACAGAGACTCGTTTTCGTGTATAACGCCGACAGCGGCGTTTTTAATCTGTTCGCCGACATCGCGCACAAAATCATCTCGCCCGCGACTTACGCCTGCAATCTGTGCGCGCTCACGCACACGAACTTCGGAATGAAAAAAGACTGGAAAGCATTTCTCGAAAGTCTCAATCGTCCCTTAGAATTCCTGCACGCGGACGAATTCAGGAATAAATATAAATCCGGAAAAGTCGAACTGCCGGCAGTGTTCGCCGAAAGCGATGGCGATTTGAATTTGATTATTAACGCCGCCGAAATAAACGCCTGCGAATCGCTCGACGACCTGAAGCGTCGTTTTCGGGATTCGAACTTGCAAAAGTCATAAATTTCATTTTCAAAGAAAATTACGATGAATTTGAAAATTTATTGAAAGCTACGGCGAGCTTCGGAAAATTACGCCGCAACGGTGATCGGAAGCGTCTCGGTTCGAGAAAACGAATTATAATTCGTTTTCTCGATTTTCTTTTCGCGCGACATACACGGAATTAACCGATATTGAATTCGTGTAGGGGTTGGCAAATTCGACTGTATGAGCCTCCGCCGTGCCGAATACGGATTTCAAATGTTTCGTAAATTTCTCGTCGGGCGCGGCGTTTGACCAGAGCGCGAAAGTGCCGCCCGTTTTTATGTGTCGCAGAAGCAATGCGAGTCCTTCGGCACTGTAAAAGAATTTATTCTTTTGATCGAGAAAATGTTCGGGCGAGTGGTCTATGTCGAGCAGCACCGCGTCGAACTTTCTTTCATTGTCGAAAATATCAAAGCCCGTCCGCGCCAATTCAAAAAAGTCGCCCTGCCGCATCTCGCATCTTTTATCTTCGGTTAAAATCTCGCCCAGCGGAACGAGTTTGTTGCGGTGCCATTCGATAACTTCCTGAAAAATATCAATCACCAAAAGCGAACGCACCCGTTCGTTTTCCAGCGCGGCAACCGCCGTATAACCCAACCCCAAACCGCCGACCACGACATCGAGTGCGCCTTCGAGTCCGGCTAATCCCAGATGCGAGAGCTGCTTTTCGCCCTCGGTGAAAAGGCTCGACATCAAAAATTCCTCGCCGAGTTTGACCTCGAAAACCGCTTGGTTATGCAAACGAATTTCCACTCTGCGGCGCAAAACGAGTTCGCCCAAAGGCGTTCGGTGATAGGCGAGTTCTTCGATTTTCATTAATTTATGAAATAACGGGCGGATCAGTCGCAATCCGAATGCTTACGGCGGCAGAACATCTTTGCAGTTTTCCCGCGTTTAGCCAATCGTCCGAACGATTCTTTTAATGACTTTATCGCAGATAAACTTTAATTTTCAATTTCTCCCGACATTTGTGCGGTCTTAGTTGAAGTTTATCGCGGATACAACGGACGATGAACTTTCCGACATTGAAGCGGTAATCAATGAATTGAAGAATTCCGAACATTTAGCCGTCTGTTTATAAAATTTATCGCTTTCTAATCGGGTATAATCGGGTATGATTACGGGTATGATTCACGCCGTTGGAAATATTTCAACCGCGGCTGAAAACACAGCGCACTTGCTCATCCGTTGCAATTGAATCGAGCGATAAGATTTTCACATCATCAACGCTAAATGATAAGATTCTCACACACGCTTTAAGAAAATTTACGGTTAACTTCGTATTGATAAGAAAAGTCGCACCTATTGCCAAAATAATAAGCGTTTAGAGGATGAATAGAAATTTTGATGAGTCAAACCAATGACGCAAAATTCGTGACGCGCAAGATCGGTCTGACGTGGGTCATCGAAGAACTTGAACTTCGGGTTCCGTCTCCGGCGGTGCGTTCGACGGTCGCAGCCGGCGCGAGGAAAACGCGTGTGGAAGGAAACGCGGTTTACGAACAGTATCCGAAAACTTATGCGGCGGAGGGTTTGTTTGAAAATCTCAAATTTGCGATGCGTTATGAACCCGTTGAATTGGGGATTTACCGAGCGGCTTTTGAAAAGATAGAGCCGGAAACAGTCGCCGAATGGGTGCGCGGCGAACAGACCGGAATTTACGCCAGACGCATCTGGTATTTATATGAGCTGCTGACGGGAAAAACTCTGGACGTGCCGGACGTGCCGCCGACGGGTTACGCTGATTTGCTCAATCCGAAACTTCATTTTACCGGAAAGCCGGTGCAGATTCGTCGTCACCGTATCAATAATAATCTTCTCGGAAATCGGGATTATTGCCCGCTGATTCGCCGGACTGATGCCATTGAAAGTTTTATCGCGGAAGGTTTGGACGAGGAGGCTAAGAAAATCGTCGAAGAAACCGACCCGATTATTCTCGCGCGGGCGGTCAGTTATTTATATACCAGAGAAACGAAATCTTCATTTGCGATTGAAGGCGAAACGCCTGGAAAGAGTCGGTCCGAACGATTTATCTCAGCGCTCGCCAACGCCGCCGATTTTGATACGACAGACAAAACCAATTTTATCGAACTGCAAAACAAAATCGTTGACCCGCGATTTGCGGCGAAAGACTGGCGCGACGTGCAAAATTTCGTCGGGCAGACGATGCCGGATTACAGCGAACAAGTTCATTTCGTCTGTCCGATGCCTGAAGACGTGCCGGATTTGATAGACGGCTGGATGCGATTCGTCGAAAGAGCGCAAACCTCGGAAATAGATGCGGTCGTAGTCGCGGCGACGGTCGCTTTCGGGTTCGTGTTCATCCATCCGTTTGAAGACGGCAACGGACGCCTTCACCGCTTTCTGATTCATCACGAGCTGGCGCGTTCCGGGTTCGCGCCGCAGAATTTAATCTTTCCGGTTTCGGCGGTGATGCTCAGAGAACGTGCCGACTACGACCGGATTCTGGAAAGTTTTTCGAAGCCGACTCTGGAATTCATCGAATACGATTTGAACGAGCGCGGCGAAATGATCGTCGAAAACGAAACGGCGCATCTTTACCGTTATTGGGACGCGACAGCGTTCGTCGAGTTTTTATACGCTTGCGTCGGCGAAACGATTCGCCGCGATTTGCGCGACGAACTCGGATTCTTAAACGTCTTCGACCGCGCTATGAAAGCCGTCGCGGAAATCGTCGATATGCCCGACCGCCACGCCTCGCTGCTCGTGCGCGTTATTTTGCAAAATCGCGGCGAGCTGTCGAAGAAAAAACGGGCGAGCGAATTCTCAGAGCTGACTGACAACGAGATTTCAAGCATCGAAGCGGCGATTATGCGGTTAAAAGATACAGATTCATTTTAATTTTATCGTGAACGAGAAAAACAAGCCCGAACTGATAATCGTCGGCGGCGCGAACGGCAGCGGCAAAACCACGTTCGCGCGAGAAGTCGTCACGCAGACCGGCATCGAATATCTCGGCGCGGACGAAATCGCCGCCGAACTGAATCCGGCAGCGCCCGAAATGGTCGCTATAGAAGCGGCGCGAATTTTCAGTCATCGTTTCGACGAATATCTAAATTTCGGCGAATCCGTTTTAGTCGAGTCAACGCTTTCGGGTTTGTCGCTGAAAAAGTTTTTGCGGGCGGCGAAGGAAAACGATTTTCGTATCAGAGTCTGGTTCATTTATCTCGATTCCGCCGAAATGTGCATCCGGCGCATCGCCGCCCGAGTTGCTAAAGGCGGTCACCGCATTCCCGACGAAGACGTGCGCCGTCGTTTCGGACGCGCGAACGCGAATTTTTGGAACACCTATAGGAATTCGGCGAACAAATGGCATTTAGTTTTTAATGCCGGAGATTCGTTTGAACAAATTGCCGCCGGAGACGATAAAGGCGTTATAATACTCGATGAGGCGAGATATAAACAATGGCTAAAAATGGTCGCAAATTAAATGGGACGGTGAGCGACGAAACTCTGCGCGAGATGATTGAATTCCAGCGCGTCGGCAATCGGGCTGTTCACAAAGCTCAGGAAGAAAACCGTCGGCTCGGCATTCCGAATTGGTATTCGATAGGCGGCAAAATCGTGAGCGATCAGGAAATCTCAAACGACGCTTCGCCCGGGGCTTCCGCCGAAAGCAATGATGCCGTGCCGAAAGGCTGACAATTAACGCGATTCATTCGCTATCGTCAGGGTGGTCTGTTCATCAGACCACTTGTGGCTCGTTCATTAGACCACTCTGCGATCAGTAAATATCCGGCAGGCTGCTATCCCTTGTGGTTTCAAATGGATAGCTCAATCTCTATCGTTTTCCGAATATTTACAGGGTGGCTCGTTCAACGAGCCACCCTGTAACCGCCGGTCTCGACTTTACTGAATCAATTGCTTATGAAAGCGGGTAAAATGGGTGTGATTGCGGGCAAGAGTCAGTAGCTCGTGAGCATCCGCACCGATTTCAAGTTGAATACGGACGGAACTCGTAATCTTAATCGTCTGAAAGTCTCAGCCGGAAGTTCACCGCAAAAAGTCGTAAATTTACCGGCACATCTACCGGCAAAATTAAAACTATCCTTTGAGGCGAAATTTTGCTATGCTGTTAGCAGAATTGGATTTAAATTCTAATTCTACCGGCAAATCTACCGGCAAAGCCACCAGTGGTTGAACCGGGAATTCAATTCCCAATCGGCAAACATTTGTATAAAGAAATTTCACAATTCGAACCGCTGCTGCCGAGCGAATCCGGCGAACTCGAAGATTCGGCTTACCGGCTGGTAGAAACGTCCGCCGAACTCAAAGGCAGGCTTTCGCCCGCGACGCTCGCCGGCATCGCCGGACTGCTGCGCGTTGTCAACAGTTATTACAGCAATCTGATCGAAGGACACAACACGCACCCGATTGATATTCAGCGAGCGATGCGACGCGAGTATTCCGGAGAGGACGACAAACGCGATTTGCAAATCGAAAGCCGGATTCACATCGAAGTTCAACAGAAAATTCTCGAACGCCTCGCCGCCGAGCCGGAAACGAACGTCGCTTCCGCCGATTTTTTGTGCTGGATACACGGCGAGTTTTACGCTTCAATGCCGGAACGTCTGCGCCGGGTAAAAGGCGAAAATGAAGAAACGGCTTGGGTCGAAGCCGGAAAGATTCGTGCCGCTCAAGTTAAAGTTGGGCGACATTTGCCGCCGACGGCTGCATCGCTGGATAATTTTATGCGCCGCTTCGGAGATTTTTATAATCCGGCTGCTCCTGCGATGCGCGGGTTGCGCCCGATTATTGCGCTCGCGGCAGCGCATCATCGCCTGATGTGGATTCACCCGTTTCTCGACGGCAACGGGCGCGTCGCTCGGCTCTTCACCGACGCTTTTTTCTACCGCGTCGGACTTGCCGGTTACGGTCTGTGGAACGTCAGTCGCGGATTGGCGCGATGCCGTAACGAATACAAACAATTTTTGGCGGCGGCTGACGAGCATCGAGACAATGATTTCGACGGGCGCGGCAATTTATCGAATCGCGCGTTGACCGATTTCTGCCGCTTTTTTCTCGAAGTCTGCCTCGACCAAGCCGAGTTTATGAACTCCCTGCTCGCGCTCGGCTCGTTTTTGGAGCGCCTGGAGAATTACGTCGAACGGCGCAATGCAGGGTTAATCTTAACCGAAAAGGGAAAACCGTATCCGCCGCTTCCGGCGCGCGCCGCGGCGGTTTTGAAGGAAGTCGCCGTCAAAGGCGAACTTGAGAGAGGCGAAGTTTATAAAATTCTTGAGATGAAAGAGCGAACCGCACGCAACGCTCTCAAGGCTTTGCTTGCGGAAGGCTTGCTCGTTTCCGATTCCGACTGGCACAAATCGCGCGTCCGCCTCGACTTTCCGGCGCAAGTCGCCGTTTATGTTTTCCCGAAACTGTTCCCGGAGGATGTTCGCACGGGATGATTATGACGGTTGAAAAATTCCCAGTTAACGCAGTTTCTGAACGGGCATTGCCAAACTATCATTCGAAGCGGGTTTTTAGCAAGGTTTTTATACGGCTTTTAGGGAAATCGCAAAGAAAGTCCGGTTATTGAAGAGGGAATTAGGAAATTGAAAGATCCCGAATAAAAGCAATAGATTTGCAGGAAGTCAGTAACCTCAAGGGACCGCCCGGTATCCTGAAGTTACCGGCCCGAAATTAATATCTGTTCTATAGACTCGAATCTCCTTCATTTTCAAACAGATAAGTCTGCCCGGATCGTTTTGCGAAAAAATAAAGCGTGGAGCATTCAGGAGACCACCCTTCCGAATCAACATTGCCGACAGTCTAATTTAGCGTTCCGCAAAGTTAATTATAACCGAGCATCGGGGGCTGGTTCGCTGTTATCGAGCAAAGCCACGATAGAATGTTTGCGTTTCTCCGACACCTGGACGTAAACGTCGGCGGTCACGCGGATCGAAGAATGACCGAGCAGCTCGGAGACATCCTTCAGCGTCGCGCCGCTTTCCAGCAGATGAGTGGCGAAAGCGTGGCGCAAATCGTAAGGACGAATGTTAATCGGCAATTCCGCCAATTTCAACAATTCCTTGAACTGGCGATTGACGTTCGAGGTTAACCGCGCCGTGCCGTGCGTGGCGGGAAAAACAAGCTCGTTGTCGCGCCAGCGTTCGCCGAGCCGTGTGAGATAGGCGGTCTGCGCCGCCCAATGTTCTCGAAGTGCCGCGACGAGACGCGGCACGAGCGGGACTTTTCGACGCGATTTTTCGGTTTTCGGCTCTTCCCAGAGAATCGCTTTCAATCCGCCCGGCATTTCGACTTTGGCGCGTGCGATTGACCACTGCGCCGCCTCCAGATTCAAATCCGACCAGCGCGCCGCCAGATATTCTTCCAGGCGCGTGCCGGTGAAATAGGCAAACATCAGCAGAGCGCGCTCGCCTATTGTGCGGCAGGCGGCGAACAATCTTGCGCGTTCTTCGACGGTCGGGATGCGCCGTTTTATCGGCTTGGTTTTCGGTGCCGTGCCGTTCGCCAGCGGATTTCTGTCGAGCCATTCCATTTCATAAGCGTAAGCGAACGCCGCCTTGAGCGTCGTGTGGACTTTTTTAATGGTTTGAGCCGACAAGCCGCTTTCTGCTTTTCGCGGTTTGACTTCGCCTTTATCCCTGAACCCGGCGACAAAATCGCCGAAGCTTAAATCTTCGTAAAACTTTCTCACGTCGCCGGCTTTCAAATCGCGGATCGGCACTTCGCCCAAATTCGGCGCGATGTAACGAATCAGCATATTGTTTTTATCGAGCAGGGTTTTCGCTCGGACGTTCGGCGCGGCGCGACGGGCTATATAGTCGTTCATCAAATCCGTGACGGTTTTCGCGCGTTCAGGCATCGCCTCGAATTCGGTGATCGTCTCGAGGCACGACTGCACGTATTCTTCGGCTTCTTTGCGCGTTCCGAGAAATGTTTCGTCGAATGAAATGCGCCGCGCGCCCGTTCCGCGCTGAATTTTGATTCTGAATTTTCCGGGCGCGATTTCTCTGATCTGCCCGGTTCTCTTTCTTCCCATAAATAATGTTATTTTGCCGAAGCGAAGTCGGCTAGTCTCCTTTTAGTTTTGCTGTTTAAGGACGCGGATTTATGGCTGAACGGCGAGTATTGAGGCTGTTCGCAATTTGCCGGCGCGGTCGTTGTTTGAGGAGACGGTTTGCCGGATTTCTCCGCGCAAACTTCGCAGAAATATCGCTTGCCCGTCGCCGACCATTCGACGAGATGAACTTTGACGAATCGCATCTCGCGTCCGAAGTGCACGTGCGGCATTCCTTCCTCCGCCGTCCGCCGCACAATGTCGTCGCTGACGCGGAAAACTTTCGCAAGTTCCTGCGTCGTCGAGACGTCTTGTAAATCCGCAAACATTTCGACTGCTTTGAGAAATTCTTCGACCGCCCGCCGCGCGTCGGCTTTGATTTCGGCACTCAACACTTTGACCAGTTCATCCATAATTAATTCGTCGTCCTCGCTTCGGCAATATTCAAGATTTATGCCAAAACGATAAGGTTAAATTTCTGAACGATTTATAAAAATCGTGAAATTTGCGGGCGGTGCAAAACCTCTCCAAAAGACTCTCAAATTCTACCTAAATAAATGTAAATGTCGTTTATAACAACTTGTATCTAAAGCGTTTATCTTTTGGAATACAAATTGATTAAGAGACATTTCAAGCCTTTCGCTTAATAAAAATCAGGAGCCGAAAATGGAAAAATTTGAAGATAAATTTGCGCCTGTCGCATCGGACGCGGCGACAGTAAACATCAGTGAGTCAACCAGCGAAAAATCCGCCTTTTCGCATAACAAAATAGTTTTAATAGAAATCGAAAACATTGCGGTCGGACATCGACTGCGAAGCGTTTCAAAAATCAAAGTTGACGAACTCGCCGAATCAATCGCCGCCGTCGGACTGCTTCAGCCGATTGTCATTACCGAAGATGCGAATCTAGTCGCGGGTCTGCATCGCCTCGAAGCCTGCCAACGGCTCGGAATCTCGGAAATCAACGCGGTAGTGATTCCGAATTGCCAACTGCAAAGGGAAATAGCGGAGATTGACGAAAACCTGATTCGCAATCAACTGAGCGTGCTCGAGCAGTGCGAACAGCTCAAACGCCGAAAAGAGCTTTACGAAGCTTTATACCCCGAAACGAAACGCGGCGGTTACGTCCGCGTCGGCGGCGATGAACTGCAACCCGAAGACATAAACGACAACCGTGTCGTTAAAGACGCGTTCTCGAATCGCGCCGCCAGTGAAAGAAAAGTCACGCCGCGCACAATCCAGCGGGCGATACGAATTGCCGAACGGCTCGACGCGAACGCGAAAAGCCGAATCCACGACTTGCCGATTGCCGTCCGGTTCACTCAACTGATGCGGCTCGCCGAACTCGAAGCGTCAATGCAGCTGCAGATAGTCGCAAAAATGAGCGACGAAAAACTGTCGTTCCCGCAAGCCTTAAAGATTTGTAAGCGAGCCGAAACCGCGAATAATCAGACCGAATCGTCTCTTTCGATTGCAAAAACGACTGGTGCGGTTAAGAAATGGATTTCCTCTTTCTCGTCGCTGCTCAAGCAATTTGAAAGTTTCAATCTTACGGAGCTGCAAGCAGTGATCGAGCTGATAAAACACGAGCGGATTGATTTTTCAGCCTTGCGTCGGCTGTCTTTTGAATGCGGCGAAAAGTTTACGACATCAAATCCTGACGACGCTCAAAACATTATTCACCAGACACAGGGAGAGCCAGTGAAAAGCCCAAATGATTGGCGCAGAAATTCGCCAGCCGTCGCCGAATTTCCGCTTTTTCAATACCCGGAAACGGAAGGAGAGGAGCAACTGTGAAAAATCCAACAACGCACGTTGCGCAAGAATTCGTCAGAAATCCGTTAGAAATTTCTGGCAAAGGTATAGTGAGTTATATACCTTTCAAATTCGAGTTCAAAAATCTAACGAAACTTGCGCTTCGTCAGAATTTGCCCGCCGCTTATTTTCTCATTGCCAGATTTTTCTCCGACGCGATTTTGGCGAATTTTTTCGCCCTTTGGTGCAAAAATTCGCCAAACTTCCGCCAAGTCCAACCAAGACGAAATTTACGCTGGTGCAAAAATGCACCAATGGTGCAAAAATTCGCCAAGGCTGAATATCCATCTTCAAACAAACGCTGATCAACGAGAGTGAATTACATCGCAGCCAAAGGAAACAAATTGAAAGGGGTAAGCATCGCGGCATCCGGCAAGCACGTTGATCGCGCCGTCCCTACGCCAAATGCCGACCCAGAAAAATCGTCCGACAATATTCATCTGGTCGGCGGCGACGTTCCGCTCGAAGAATCCGTGCGAGCGGTTATCAATCAACACGGCGGCAAGCCGCGCAAGGATTCCGTCGAGTGCATCGAATTCGTCTTGACGGCTTCCCCGAAATTCTTCGAGAAATCAGACGGCACACAGGATAAGGAAAAAGTCAGTGAGACGGTCAAGTTATTCAGGACACAAAACTCTCTTTGCTCCTTGTATTTTTGA
>CAXSGY010000007.1:0-195856 GCA_964237235.1 uncultured Pyrinomonadaceae bacterium | reverse complement strand
AACCCCTAACTTCCTCCTTGTAAGGGAGGCTGTCTACCAATTGACGTACATGCCCACGGAAAACTCGTTTCGCAAACTTCATTCTGGCACGTTCACGTCCAAATTTTCTTCAAAAATCCTGCGCCGTCCAAAATTGACGGCAAGTTGCAATGCTACGAAAAATTCGTCGCGGTTGTCAAGCGCGGCGACAAAAAGGTCGCGGCTTAATTTCTCGTTTTTAAGCGCGGCGCGGCGACGGAAAATTTATTTCCCGGCGCGCTTCCGTCGTTAAATAAAATCGTGCCGCCGAAGCCGACCGCCCAGCCTTTTTCTCCGACAAACGCGATGCGTTCGAGTTTATGCGTGTCTCCCGAATCAACCGCCGTCCAGACGTTCCCGGCGGTCGTCGTGTGCAAAATCGTGCCGCCGTCGCCGACCGCCCAGCCTTCCGCCGTGTTTTGAAAAAAAATGTCGGTCAAATCTTTAACGATTGTTGATTTTTGCTCACGCCAGATTTTGCCGCCGTTAAAGGTTTGAAAAATTTTTCCGCCCGTGCCGACCGTCCAGCCGTTTTTCGGATTGACGAAAAATACGGCGTTTAATTTCGTGTCGGTTTTACCGCCCCAGAGCGTCGCGTTTTTCCAAGACGCGCCGCCGTCGTCGGTGAAAAGGATCGAGCCGCCCGCGCCGACCGCCGCGCCGTTCGCTTCGTCGGTGAAAATGCCGTCGAGCATCAGATAGCGAACCGGCAGCGGCACGCGCTTCCAAACTTTTTCGTCGTCGCCGGACATCGCCAAAAACGATCCGCCTTCGCCGACGGCGGTGATGTCGCCGTTTTTGGCAAAGAAAACGCGGGCAATGTGTCTTCGCTGGCTGTCGTTAAATTCGACGCGCTCCCAATTCGCGCCGCCGTCCGTCGTTTTCAAAAGATACGAAGGCGAATTCGCGCCGAGCGCAAAAACGTCGCGCTCGCACAAAAGCCAGCCGTTGCGTTCGTCGGCGAAATAAACTTGCCGGAGCGTGTCGTCGGTAAAGTTTTTTTCCTTTGTCCAGGTCGCGCCACCGTCGGCAGTTTTCAAAAACGCGCCGTTGCTGCCCGCGATCCAACCGTTTTTTGCGTCGAGAAAATAAACGTCGCGCAGCCACGCCAGAGTGTTCGATTTTTGCTTCACCCAAACGGCTTCGGCGGATTGAAAGAAGGCAAAAATTAAAAGCGAAATTATGAAAAATTTGCAGATTCGCATATCGCAGACGGCTTTGAAAAAATTAACGAACAGGATTATTGAACACGTCAATCCTGCTCGTTTTTATTCGTTTATTTTACTTGTATCTATCTCAAAAATATAAAGTTCTTAAATTTTTGATTGGCTTTCCTCTGCGTCTTTGCGCCTTTGCGGGAAACAATAATTAATTTCCCGCAAAGGCGCAAAGAGCGCGAAGAAAGAAAATCTATCCCTGAGATTAGACTTGATTAAAAAGGACTGCCGAAAAGAATGCGCGCGATGCTGGCTTTCTCTAAAATTTTGAAAATCGTGTCCACATTCAACTTGAAACCGGCATCGGGAACGAAAACCTGATCGCCCGGATTCAAATAAATCATTTCGGTTTTGCCGCGCTCGAAATCAAGCAGATTGAAGACGCGCGGCACGAGCTTGCCCTGCGCGTCGAGCCGGTAAAGCGTGACGCGCTTTTTGTCGCCTTCTTTGAGAATGCCGCCCGATTCGGCAATCGCTTCGTAAAGGCTGACTTTTCGATCCATCACGCGCACGCCCGGCGTGGCGACTTTGCCGAGAACGCTGTAACGCGCCGACTGCGCTTTGACGAGCGTAATCGTCACCTTCGGCTCGATAATATATTCGTCGAGTTTTTTCGTGATTTCGTCTTGAATTTGTTCGATGGTGCGACCGCCGACGAACACGCCTTCGCGGATCAGCGGATAAGAAATTCGCGCGGTCGGCGGAACGGTCAAATCCAGTTTGCAGTAATCCGGGCATTGACCGAAAACTTCGACCGAAATCACATCGCTCGGTCCGAGCCGATATTCGGTCATATAATTGTTGTAAACCGGCAAAACGGCTTGTTCTTCCGCCGTCAGCTTTTTGTCGTCGGTTGATGTTGCCGGTGTTTCCGATTTGAGCGCGTCAGTCGCCGGTTCGGTTTTCGCGTCTTGATTCGGTTCGATTGTTTTCGCCGTTTCGCTTTTTTCCGATTTAATCGAGGTGGCGATGTTTTCCGGCTGTTTGACGGTTTCCTGCGCCGCCGCGCCGAGCGCAAACATTAAACTGCCCGCTAAAATTAAACTGAATTTTGTGATAAATTTTACTGCTTTCATATTCGTTTCTCCGTCAAGCGATAAAAAGGTTTATTAAATGATTTTATCCAAATATCTTACTAACAAAATTTTGCTTCCCGCTTATCTTTTCCCCCTTAGCCTCCAGAAATTTGTTACCTGCCGCCGCGACTGAATATCACGGTTTTAATCGTTTCAAAAACAATCACCAAATCGAGCGCGAGGCTTTGATTTTTGATGTAATACAAATCGTATTGCAACTTGTTGCGCGCGTCTTCGACCGACGCACCGTATGGATATTTAATTTGCGCCCAGCCGGTCAAACCGGGCGCGGTCAAATGTCTGTGTTCATAAAACGGAATTTCTTCCGCGAGCTGTTCGACGAAATGCGGACGCTCCGGGCGCGGTCCGACAAAGTTCATTTCGCCTTTGATGATGTTCCAGAACTGCGGAATTTCATCGACGCGAATTTTGCGGATAACACGCCCGACGCGCGTCGTGCGGTCGTCGTCGGCGGTCGCCCAAATCGGCTTGCCGTCGGCTTCCGCATCGGTTTTCATCGAGCGAAATTTGATGACCTTGAAAATTCGCCCGTTTTTTCCGACTCGTTCCTGCCGGTAAAAAATCTCGCCTTTTGAATCTAATTTAATTAAAATCGCCGCGACGAGCGCAATCGGTGACGAGACCAGCAAGCCGATTAAAGCCAGCGAGCGGTGAACAAGCTCGCGCGAAAAAACCGAGAGCCTGGTGTCGCGTTTGCGTCCGCCGAAAATCAGCCACGAAGGGCGCAGCATATCGAGATTGACCTGTCCGGTGACGCGCTCGAAAAACGATGTGCATTCTTCGATATTAACGTTGCCCGCCAAGCTCATTTTCAAAAGCGTCTCGGTCGGAAAAGAGCCGCGCCGCTCGCGCACGGCGATAATGATGCGGTCAATTTTTTCCGATTTGATAATTCCTTCGAGTTCGCCGGTCGTGCCTAAAACTTCCGCCTCGGCGATTTTCGTGTGCGGCATCGTGCCGTTTTCGGTCACAAAACCGCTGATGCGAAAACCCGCATCGCGGCGTTTCCAAACCGCTTCCGCCGTTTCCCGCGCCGCGCGTCCCGTGCCGACAATCAAAATGCGCTCGCCGATTTCCGGGTGTCCGGTCAAAAGATGAATCAGAATGCGCCACGTCAAAAGCAAAACCAGCACAACCGGGACGGCGATGACCGACACGCCGCGCCCGATCAAAAGCGGCGGCACGAAATAAAACAACAATGCCAGCAACGCCCAGGCGATGCCGAGTGCCTGCACCATTCGCAGCAGAAGCTCGCGCCGGTTGCCGGTGACGGTGAAATCGTATAAATCGTAGAAGTATAAAATTAAAAGACAGACGAAGGTCGCCAATCCGATTTTGAGCCAGCCGTTATGTTCATCGAGCTGATAAACCGCTCCTTCAAACGTTAAACGCAGAAACAGCGCGAGCATAATTCCGCCGTAAATAAACGCGGAATCGGCGAGAATCAGCCAAAGTGTTCGCGGAGTAAATCTGGTTCCGTCCATCGTTCGATCATCAAAAATTGCGCGTCTCCGCGCTTTCCGAAAGCGCGGTCCAAATTCGTGGGATTAAATAACTTATTTCTTGCCGTTGCCGCTGTTGTAATATCCGTAATTGTAATGCGATTCGTCCATCACATCCTCGCTCTGATTTAACACAACGCCGAGCATTCGCTCGCGCGGCAAACCTTCCAGCACGCGGTCAATCTCGCTGTAGCGCGTGCGGTTGGCGCGCACGACGAGCATCGCGCCGTCGGCGTGATTGATCAGAACGCTCGCGTCGGTAAAAATTCCGAGCGGCGGCGCGTCAATGATCACATAATCGAAAATCTCTTTAGCTTCGCGCAAAATTTCCCTGAATTTCGGTCCCGAAATTAATTCGGCGACATCGCTGCGGGCATCGCCGCCGGGCAGTAAATGAAGTCCCGCCGGCTCTAAACGAATAATTGATTCGCGCAGAGTCGCCTGCCCCGACAAAATATCCGACAAGCCTTTTTCGGTTTCGATGCCGAGATAATCGGTCAAACTCGGCATCCGCAAATCGCTGTCAATAATCAAAGCCTTCACGCCGTCGGTCTGCGCCAGAAGCCACGAAAGATTCAGCGCGGTGACGGATTTACCTTCCGACGGATTGACGCTGGCGACGACGATTGACTGTAATTTCTGACGCTGGCTTTTGTGCAGAACCTGCGTTCGCAAACTGCGGTATTCTTCGCAGTAAGTCGAATGCGGATGGGTGATGGTCACGAGTCGCGGCTCGACGCGCTCGGCTTCGACGTTCCACGACGCGAATTCCGCGAAAGGTTTCTCTTTCTTCGCGTCGGTTGATAAGAGAACGGCGTTCAAAGTTGCCCCGGCAGAATTAATCGTTTCCAAATCAGGGAGTGCCTTCCCGATTAAAGAATCCGACTGCCCATTGAACGCCGAACTTTTGGGAGTTCCGATTTTCAGCTCGTTTTCCGTGAAAAGTTCCGGCGGCGTGTTTGCCTTTCTGCCGACTTTTTCAAAGGTGACGACGTTCGTCGCCAACGCGGTTTCGACCTCACTCGGTTGCTCCGATTGTTTTTTCTGTAATGCCTTTAAGATGCTCATAAATTTTGAATGCCGAACGCTTCGGGTAAAAGGGTTCGCTTCGTTTGTTTTTGATAAATCGAGATTTACCGAAACGTTCGCCCGTTTTTAATTAAACCTGCTGAAATCTTCGTTTCGCACGTTTAATTCGTCGTCCAGATCGGAATGTTTACCGTTGCCGTTCGGCTTGTCGCGCGGCGTTTTGCTCTCAAACTTTTTTGCCTCTGTTCTGCTGTCCTCCGCCGCCTTCGACCTGGCGGACGACATTTCGGCGCGGCTTTGATTTTGCCAAAGCTCTTCGCGCGCCTCGGCGGTGAACATTCCGCCGCTGCTGATTTTTTCCAGAGGTTTTTCGACGACCGGCAGAACTTCGTTGCGCGGCAACAAATCGAGATTGTCGGCGACTTCTTCGACGACGGCGCGACCGATGATGTTATCGCCCGTTCCGTAAGCCGCCAGCATCGCGCTGTCGCAGATGTTGTTGACCAGACGCGGAATGCCTTCCGAACACTGAAAAATAAAATCAACCGCGCCGGGCGTGAAGATGTTCGGCTGATCCGAACCGGCGATCAAAAGCCGCTCGGTGATATAGCGTTCCATCTCCTCGACGTTCGGCAGCGTGTGCATTTTGCAGCGCAGAGCGACGCGCTGTTTTAACTGGCGCAGATTCGATTGATTCAATTTTTCGCGCAATTCCGGCTGTCCCGTCAAAACGATTTGCAGATGCTTGGCGTTGTCCGATTCGAAATTCATCAACAGGCGAATTTCTTCCAGCACGTAATCGGAAAGCTCGTGCGCTTCGTCAATAATCAAGATCGTCCGCAGCCCGCGGCGATGACGGTCTTCGAGAATTTTGCCCATTTTGTTGAGCAAATCGGCTTTGTTCGACCAATCGTTGATATTCATCATCTGCGAAACCTGATGATAAAATTCGTCAATCGAAAGGCGCGGATTGAATATGTAAGTCGCCAGAACCGACGAATCGAGCCGCCGCAAAATCCAGCGCAGCGCGGTCGTTTTCCCTGTGCCGACTTCGCCCGTCAGAACGATCAAGCCTTTGGCGTTTTCCAAACCGTAGTAAAGGCTCGCCAGAACCTCATTATACGACGGCGTAAACACCAGAAAGCGCGGATCGGGCGTGAGCGTGAATGGATTATCTTCTAAACCGAAAAATTCGTTATACATTTTTACCTCTTCATTTAATTCCAAATTTCAGGTTCCGAATTACAGATTGAATTGTGATTTTAATCTGTAATTCGGAACCTGAAATTTCTACGAAACCGCGCGTTCAAAAATGCGCGTTGCCGTTAAAATTATCACTATCAAAGGAATCGCGCCGACGGCGATTGCCACGCCCGCGACCACTTTCAGCCAATGAACGCGCGCCTGCCAAGCCTTTTCGCTGTGCGAAAGCAGCGGCGGAACCGAAGCCAAAACCGGCAAGCCGCTGTAGTGTTTGGCATCTTGAATATTTTGAATTTTCAAAACGCGCGGCAATTCAAACACCGCCGCCAAAAATAAACCGAGTCCCAGACCGATTGCCGCGCCGAGCGCAGTTAAAACCGCGCGTTTCGGAGCGACCGGCGAAGTCGGCAAATTCGCTGGGTCCTGCACGCCGATTGTTTCGCCCTGCGCGTTGCTCGCGCGGTCGTAACCGAGACTCGCTTCGTTGCGTTTTTTCAAAAGATCGTCATACGTCGTTTTCGCCGACTGATATTGATTGTTGATGCTTTCGAGCGCGACCTTGACGTTCGGAATCTGGTTCAACTTCGATTCAAAACCCGCAATCTGCGCGGTGTTCTGCTGCAATTCCTGATCTTTATACTGCATCTGCTGATCAATCTGCGCGATTTCGCTTTCGGCTTTTTGTCGTTCGATTTCGAGATTTTGCTTTTGCAAATCGGCTTTGCGCGAACTTGCTGAAGTCGCGTCCTTGACGCGCGTGTCGGTGCTTTTCTTTAACGATTCGATCTCGTCGTTGATTTTGCTGACATCGTTCTGCGCCTTGATTACGTCCGGATGTTTTTCCTTGAGCGTCAGTTTCAGATTATCCAGTTTCGAGCTTAATTCGGCGCGCTTGCTGACGAGCTGCACGTAAGCGGGCGAATCTTCGATCCGCGCGGCTTTTGAAGCGGCATCCTGCGTTTCCTTCTCGCCGAAATCTTCGATGATTCGGGCTTGGCTGTTGAGCGCGCGAATGCTGTCGCTCAACTGTCCTTTGCGAACCATCAAGCCTTCTTTTTCCTTGGCGATGGTGTCTTCACGCTGGCGCAGACCGGAGAGCTGCGCGATCAAGCCCTGCGACGAATCGGGCAGAGTGTCAACATTCTGCGTCATTATGTCGAGACGCTGTTTTTCATATCCGTCGAGAGCCGTTTTCGCCTGATTAACCTGGTTGTCGAGAAATTCGCGCGTTACTTCCGCCGTCTGCGTCGAGGCGTTAATCTGCGCGTTGACGAATTTGCTCGCCAGCTCGCCCGTCACGTTTCGCGCCGCTTCGGGCGAACGGTCGCGGTAGGTGATTGTAAATCCCGCCGTCTTGCGGTCGTCTTCGCTTTTCTCGATTTCGACGACGATGTTTTTATACATTTTCTCGACGATCAAAGCCATATCCATTCCGGCATCGCGTTCGAGCTGGAAAAGTTTGTATTTAACGACCATCGGTTCGAGCGACGAGCGCGATAAAACTTCCTGTTTGATCGTTTGCAGACGCTGTGTTAAATCTTCGTCGGTTAAGGATTGAACGACTTTTTCCGAAATCGTCGGCGATTTGACGGTCAAAAGCGTTCTCGATTCGTAAACGCTCGGCAGTTTGTAGACGACGTAGCCGACCGCCGCCGTCATCGTGATTACCGGCAGCAGAATCAGCCATTTACGACGCTTCAGCATCTTGATAAATTCGCCTGCCGTTCTTTGTCTAAATTCAACGCTCATTGTTTTTGTCTCGTAAAGTAAATTTTTATGTGAATCGTTTGTTTTCTACGCCTGTTCGGTGATGTGTCGCGCGTCGGCGACGAATGATTTTTCGCCCAATTCTTCGCCGCGTCCTAAAAACCAGCGCAGGCTGGCGGCGAAAACAATCAGCAGCGCGCCGAAAAGCAGCAGACCGAGCGATTCGGGAATATAGCCGAGCAAAAGATTTCTGCCCGTCGTGTCGAATAACATTGCCAAAATAAACATAAATTAATCCTATAAATTAGCCAGTAAATTTTTTGCGTCTGTTACTTCCCTTTCACTTAAATATCTCGTATTTTGGAGAGAATTTTCCACTTCGCGCCGCGCAGAGGTTTTATCGCCCGCCGAAGCCAGAGCCATTCCGAGCCGCAGGCGATACGCCGCGTTGGGGGACGCGCCGCCTTTTGATGCGTCGGCTTCGTCGAGCGCGACCGCTTTCTTAAATTGTTCGATTGCCGGCAGATACAATTCCTTTTTGAAATAAATCCAGCCGAGCGTGTCGTGATAACCGGCGAACCCGGCGCGGTTCGCAAATGTGCTGACGACTTTTTGCGAAAGCGTCAACGCTTCGTCCAAATTGCCGCCGTTGCTCGCGATCAGCCACGCCAGATTATTAGCGGCAATCGGCGCGTTCGGCGTGACCTGAAGAGCGCGACGGTAATTCTTTTCGGCTTCCGATGCGTTGCCGCGATTATCTTCGAGCATCCCGATCATCGTGTAAGTCGCCGCCGACGGTTTCTTTTCGACGATCTTTTTATATTGTTCGACCGCTTCGCCGACCTGGTTTCGACCGACGAGCAGCGCGGCATAAGACGAATAAGCGGGCAAATAATTTTCGTCGAGTTCAATCGCCTTTTTCAAATCCGTTTCGGCGGCTTCGACATTTTTCTGCGCCGTCGAGACAGTCGCGTTCAGATAATAAAGCGCGGGCAAAATTTCCGCCTGCGCGGCGTTCGCTTCGAGCATTTGCGCGATTTTCCGGTGCGCTTCGTCGAATTGTTTCTGGCGCGTCAAAACATTAATCAATCCGCTGAGCGCGTCGAAATTGTTCGCGTCCGCCGCGAGCGCGCGTTCGTATAAACTTTTCGCTTCCGCCTGATTATTTTCCGCCAGAGAGACCTTCGCCAGATTAACCAGCGCGCCCGCCGAATTCGGCGAAAACGTCTGCACGGCTTGCAAATCAGCGCGGGCATCGGCTGTTTTTCCGAGTTCGAGACTTGCCAAACCGCGCGCGGTCAGAGCGCGCACGCGCAAATCTTCAAGATTCTGCGCTTCGGTTTGCACCGCCGGATACGCGATTTTCAGAGCGTCGAGCAGTTCGTTCGCGCCGCGCAGAGCATTTTCCGGCTCATTGTTCGCAAAGCTCAACTGAATTTTCAAAAGCTTCGTTTTCAAAAATTTCGGGTGATATTTTTCCAGATCGCCGATAAACGCGCGCGCCTGATCGGTTTGTCCGAGCGTGAGCCGCGCCTGCGTCATAAAAAAGAGCGCGTCCTTCTGGCTCGGCTGCCTTTTCAAAACGTCTTCCAAATCGTTGACGGCTTCTTCGGTTTTGTTTTTTTGCAGATTGACGCGGGCGCGCAGCATCAGGGCTTCCGCGTCGTCGTCGTTCAGTCTTAAAAGCTCCTGGGTTTGCTCTAAAACCTTATCGTATTCTTTGCGCTCGAGATAAATTTCGCCCAAACGGTAGCGGGCGCGGGCGTATGAAGGTTTTTCTTCGATAATAGTACCGAGCGTGTCAATCGCTTCGTCCTCGCGGCGGGCAGCGACGTAAAAATTCGCCAGCTCCAGTCGGCTTTCCGCGCTGTTTTCCTGCGCTTCGACCAATTGTTTGTAGGCTTGTTCGGCTTGCTCGTATTTGCGACTGGCGAGATAAAATTCGGCGATTGACTGGCGGGCTTCGACGCTTGCCGGCTCGACTTCAATCGCTTTTTTCAGCTGCGCTTCGGCTTCCGCGGCGCGGTTCGTGAAATTCAGAAATCTGCCGTATTCGAGATAACCCGCCGCGCGGTTCGGATTAACGGCAATTGATTTGTTAATCGCCTGTTCGGCTTCCGCCGGTTTGTTGATTTTGACGAGGTAGCGCGCCAGAGCGGTGTAAGTTTCGGCGCGGTTCGGATCGAGCGCGACGGCTTTATTTAAAACGCTTAAAACGTCCGCTTCCGGTTTCTTCTGCGCGGCGAGCAAACTCGCCTTCAGCACATAACCTTCGATTGAATTTGCGTCGCGTTTGAAAATATCGGCGAGGATTTTTTCGGCTTCGGCGATTTGCGGCGGTTGTCCGAGCAAGTAATAATTGCCGAGCTTGGCTTTGGCTTCGAGATTGTCGGGCGCGAGTTCGGCGACCTGGCGCAATTCGTTGATCGCGTCGTTGTATTGCCCGAGATTTTCAAACGCGCGGGCTAATCCCCAATGCGTCTCGACCGCGTTTTTGTCAATGTCGGCGGCGGCGCGGAAATCCATCAGGGCTTCCTGAAAACGGCGTTTTTGTAAATTGTCTTCGCCGCGCGCGAGATAGCCGGCTTTCGATTGACCGCTGCAGGCATTGAAAATAAAGACGGCAGCGAGAACGAGCAGTATTAGAAATTTAACGTGAACTTTTTGGCACTCTTTCATATTAAAAAGGCTGATTTTTCCCTTTTTTGTTCAACGAAAAACTCGCCGTCCAAAGATTTAAAGCAATCGTGGCAATGACTGCGGCAATCTTTGATGCGAAGTTTCCCGTTTTATTTCGCTCGAAAAAGGGGCAATTTCTTCGAGCGGTTTTTCGGGGAAAAACCGAATCTATTTTCAATCCGGTTAAAGCTGAATTTGTTGTCCGGCTTTAACTTACACGCCAATTGTCATTGGCTTTAAGAGAAAACTGACAATCAGCCCGGAATTTCAGAAAAACTTTATTCGGTTTTCTGGAAGAAGTGACTTTGGGGGAGAGTAATAAAAAGTCGTTTCCGAAACTGCCGAAACATAAATACCGCTTAGACTTTTTAGCTAAGAAGTTGTGATTATACTCTAAATCTTTTGAAAATCAAGCGATTATCAATCGGGAACGAACGCCTTTAAGTTATCCGCCGTTCGCGCCGCTAGATCAATCGCTGCCCGCGTCGCTTCCGCTTCGGAATCGCCGGTGGCAGTCATCACGCGCACCATCGCGCCGTCCGAGCGGCGGCGCAGCGCGCTGTCCCAGATCGTGTTGATTTTGTCCGTGTATTCGCTCGCCGCGAAACGTCCGCGCCCCTGATACCAATAAATTAAAACCTCCTTGTAAATACCGTTTTCGATAATGAATTTGTTCGCCGTGAAAGATTCGCCGCCCGCCGATTTAATTTCGACGAGTTCCGGCGCGGTCATAATCCAACCTGCGCCCGGCAAACAATTCTGCGGGCTGTGATACGTCGCGCCGGTGCGCTGCGTGGCGTAATAACCGACGTATAAATTCGCCAGACGACCGTCGGGCGCGAGATATTCGCGCATCGTGTAATCGGTTGCCCGCAGGACCGTCTCGGTTTGCGCGCTGAAACGAATTTCGTCGCCTTTCTGCCGCCAATCGCCGATTTGCACCGGTATTTCCGACAAAGGTTTTCTGGAGACTTCGATTTCGCCGCGCTGATTAAACCAATTGATGAAAATCCCGCCCGCGACGAGTACGACGATCAAAAGATAAAAACGGGCGTGACGCGGCGGGCGCGGCGCGGCGGAAAACAAAAGCTGCGGACTGAACGCCGCGGGCGGCATATTGATATTTGAAATTTGACCGCCGGATTCGGATTTTCGGTTGAGAATTTTTCCGACGATAAAATTCGCCAGAATTAATAAAATCAACGCCGCCAGATAAACAAGCCAGCCGGACAAATCGTGCCAGACGCTTTCAGTGGCGCGCTTGCCGTAATAAAAAGTCAGAACGCCGGTCGCCGTCACCCGCGCGGCGTTCGTGAAAATCGCAATCGGAATCGCCGACAGCATCAAAATTACTGCCCGCCAAAAGTCTTTATTTTTAAGAAAATCGAATGTTTTTTCGCCTTCGCCGCTTGAATGATTTTTCGCGCGGGTAAAATAAGCCAGCACGAGCGCGAGCGTTACCAGAGTCATCAGAGAGCGAATGCCGCTGCACGCTTCGACGACTTCGAGGGCGATAATTTGCGTCGCGCCGGTCGGCAAAATCTCGATGATGTTGCCTTTTCTGACCGACGGAATTGTAAACAATCTGATTCCCCAAATCGCCGTCTGCGAAGCGTAAATCTGCAAAGGAAACGCGATCCGGTTGAAAATAATCTGCGGAATCGGAATCGCCAAAAGCAGCAAAACGAACGGGACGACGAGCATTTTGAGGATTTTTGCGCCGAAAAAATAAACGATAATTCCAGCGAGCATCACGATAAGCGAAATTCTCTGCGTAAAAAGCTCCGCGCCGAGCGTTCCGGCGAAAAGCAGAAAAAGCGCGGCGAAAATCAGCGCGAGTCCGAAGCCGAAACGCGCTTTGCCGGTGGCGTTTTTCAAATCGTCGAAATTTGCGTAAACGATGTAGCCGATGACGAACGGCACGAGCAAGCCGTGCGAATAATTTTCGTCGGTCCACCAATCCGCGCCGAGTTTGGTTAAAACGCCCGCGTAGAGAAAAGCCAATGCCGCCGCGACGGCAAGCGGTTTCCAGATATTTTTCGGATTAAAGACGTTTGAGTT
Source organism: uncultured Pyrinomonadaceae bacterium (assembly GCA_964237235.1). Taxonomy (GTDB): domain Bacteria; phylum Acidobacteriota; class Blastocatellia; order Pyrinomonadales; family Pyrinomonadaceae. The sequence continues at coordinate 183,343 of CAXSGY010000007.1, read as the reverse complement.
CATCCCGGTAAAACAAGTGGCAGGAAAGATTGAATGGAGAGCGTTTTCCCGTCGTTATGCATTATAGCAGAAAATATCGAACGCGAAATTTTCCGTCGCGCCGGCGAATTAAAATGCACGTCGAAATCGAACGGAGCGCAAGCGAGGAGGCTTGCGCTCCGTTCGATTTCAGAAATTTCATTCAAACGTTTATTTTCGGCGGTTGAGAATAAATGCCGCCAAATCTTTCAATAAATGCGCGTCCGCTTCGATTTTATTTAACGCGCGAATCGCTTCGGCGCAAGTTTCGTGCGCCAGCTTGCGCGCTTCGTCCAAGCCGTAGAGCGAAACGTAGGTTGCTTTTTCGGCTTTTTCGTCTTTGCCCGCCGTTTTTCCCAAAATTTCGGTCGTCTGCGTGACATCGAGCAAATCGTCGGTGATTTGAAAAAGCAAGCCGAGCTTTTCGGCGTAAATCGTCACGGCTTGCAAATCTTTTTCGGCGGCGACGGCAACCAGCGCGCCGCTTCGGGCAGACACGCGAATCATCGCGCCGGTTTTGTTTTGATGAATCGTTTCGAGGTCGCTGATCGAAATTGTTTTGCCTTCGGCTTCCAAATCGAGCTGCTGACCGTCAACCATTCGCGCGGCGGCGCGGGCAATTTCGGCGATTAATTTGATTTTGATGTCGTTTGATAAAGTCTCGTCTTCAGCGATTGTTTGAAAAGCCAGAGTCTGCAAAACGTCGCCCGCCAGAATCGCCGTCGCTTCGTCGAATTTTTTGTGGCAGGTCGCGCGTCCGCGCCGCAGATCGTCGTCGTCCATCGCGGGCAAATCGTCGTGAATCAAGGAATATGTATGAATCATTTCGATTGCCGCCGCCGTTCGCAAAAGCTGTTCGCGCGGCGCGCCGAACATTTCGCCCGTCGCCAGCAGAAGCGCGGGACGAAAGCGTTTGCCGCCCGCGAAAATGCTCCAGCGCAGCGCGGCGTGTAAATTTCGCGGCGCGGTTTCTTCGCCCGGCAAAAGCGCGTCGAGCGTTTGGTCAACCGCCTTCGCGCATTCGTCGAAAAACTTTTCGAGTTCGTTCATTATCCTTAAAGAATAGACCGCCAGAGGCTTCGAGCGCAAAAATTTGCGCCGCCGAAATTTCGTTGCGCCCGTTCAAATTCGGCGGCAACAGTTTTACGTATAATCGAATTTGAAGTTTAATAGAAGTCAAAACACTTGACGCGGCTTTAAAATCTTAAAGCGAACTTTTTTAACGAAAATTTATGAAACTACCGAAGATTTCGCTGACGTGGAAGATTATGATCGGGCTTGTGCTTGGGATTTTTCTCGGCTGGCTGGTCGGTTATCTCGACGGATTATCGCCCGATCACACGGTTTTCGGAATCGAAACCCAGACGATTTTATCTTTCTTTCGCGCGCTCTCGACGCTTTTTTTGAATTTGATTAAATCAATCATCGCGCCGCTCATTTTTGCGACGCTCGTCATCGGCATCTCCGGCACGGGCGACATCAAACAGGTCGGACGCATCGGCGCGAAATCGCTGCTTTATTTTGAAATCGTGACGACGCTCGCGCTCGTCGTCGGCTTGGCGGCAGTCAACATCACGCGTCCGGGCGACGGCGTATCTCTGGCAGGCATTCCGAAGGGCGAAGACAAAGCCGTTTTAGCGAAACGCGCGCAGGATTTGTCGAAGGAAGCGAACGACGCGGCGCAGCTTGCCGAACAATGGCGGGCGCAAACGGCGACGAATCCGAACGCTTTGAACGAAGCCGGCGCGCAATCGGCGATTGCCGCGCAGAAAGCCGCCGCCGCCGCCGATGCCGCCGCGAAGGGCTTGACCGCACCCGATCCGCCCGCCAAACCGCAGACGTTCGGCGACATCATCGCGCATCTTTCGCCGACCTCGATTATCAAAGCGATGGCGGAAGGCGACGTTTTGCAAATCGTCGTTTTCTCGGTTTTGTTCGCGCTCGCCGTCACCGCCATCGGCAAAAAGGCGGAAGCGGTCGTCAAATGGTGCGAATCGTTAGCCGATATTATGTTCAAATTCACCGAGTTCGTGATGAAATTCGCGCCGGTCGGCGTGGGCGCGGCGATGGCTTACACCATCGCGCACAACGAACAGGGCTTGGGCGTTTTGAAAAATCTCGGCGCGCTCGTTTTAACGCTTTACGGCGCGTTGATCGTTTTCGCGCTCGTCGTTCTTTTGCCAATCGCGCTGTTATTCAAAGTTCCGATCAGAGATTTTATCAACGCCGTCAAAACGCCCGCGTCAATCGCTTTTGCGACGACTTCAAGCGAATCCGCGCTGCCGAAGGCGATGGAAAATATGGTGCGTCTCGGCGTTCCGCGCCGCATCGTCGGCTTTGTTTTGCCGACCGGTTATTCGTTTAATCTCGACGGCACGACGCTGTATCTCGCGCTCGCGGCAATTTTCGTCGCGCAAGCCGCCGGACATCCGATTGCCGAATTTTCGACGCACTGGCAGCAACAGGTTTTGATGATTTTAACCTTGATGCTCACGTCGAAAGGCGTTGCCGGCGTGCCGCGCGCTTCCTTGGTTATTCTGCTCGGAACGCTCGCTTCGTTCGGCTTGCCGGTCGAAGGCGTGCTTTTAATTCTCGGCGTGGACGAATTAATGGATATGGCGCGCACGGCGATTAACGTCGTCGGAAATTGTCTCGCCACGGTCGTCATCGCCAAATGGGAAGGCGCGTTCCGCAACGAAGAATGGGAACGCGAAGAAGCCGAACTCGAAGCGGTCACGGGACAGGAGGCGATTGTGGCGACCTAGCCCGGAAAACTATTTTTATTTCGGCGAAATCAGTTAAAATCAATCAAGAGGTAATTTTATGATGAACGTCCAAACACAGCCGCAACCGCGCCGTCTTCGTTTCACCGTTGACGAATACTACAAAATGTATGAACTCGGAATGCTCAAAGATTTCGAGAAATCCGAAATCATCGAAGGAGAATTGATACAACAAATGCCGATTGGAGACGCTCACGCGACAGCAGTCAATTCGCTCAATAAATTTTTCATCAAAAATGTTTCCGACGATGTTTTAGTCAGTGTTCAAAATCCCGTTCGCCTGTCCGATTATAACGAACCCGAACCGGATTTGGCGTTGGCGGATTTGCGTAAATTCGACGGCAAACGGCATCCGCGTCCCGAAGAAGTGATTTTGCTCGTCGAAGTTTCCGATTCGACCGTTAAATATGACCGCGATAAAAAACTGCCGCTCTACGCCGAAGCCGAAATTCCAGAGGTCTGGATCGTTAATCTGCCGAACGAACTCGTCGAAGTTCATACGCAGCCGAGCATCGGTTTGTATCAGTTCGTTAAAATTTTCAAGCGCGGCGAAACGGTCAAATCGGAAGCGTTGCCCGAATTAAACGTTGAAGTTGATAAAATTTTAGGCTAAAGCATAAGGAGGTTCTCAAAATATGTTTCCAATCGGCGACGACAACAGCGACCGCGTGATTACGCCGTATGTCAATTATATTTTCATTGGACTCAACATTCTGGTTTTCGTTTTTTTGCAGGGCTTGGGCGGCAACGACGCATTTAACAACGCCTTCGCGCTCGTGCCGAAGGAAATTACGAGCGGCGTTGATATTACGGGCATTCAAATCGTCCGCGACGCGCTCGGCAACACCGGACAAATTCAGCATTACGCCACGCCTTTGCCGGTTTATTTTAATTTTTTAAGCTCGATGTTTATGCACAGCGGCATAATGCACATTTTCGGCAATATGCTGTTTTTGTGGATTTTCGGCGATAATATCGAAAATCTGATCGGTCACGTTCGCTACGCGATTTTTTATCTCGTCTGCGGATTCGCCGCCGCGCTCGGGCAGATTGTGATGGACACCGATTCGATTATTCCGATGTTGGGAGCGTCGGGCGCGATTTCCGGCGTTCTCGGCGCGTATCTGCTTTTGTTTCCGACGCGGCGCGTGCGCGCTCTGCTTTTTAATATCTACACGACCGTTCCGGCTTACGTCGCGCTCGGCATCTGGATCGTTTACCAGATTGTGCAGGGCTATCTGTCGCCAGCCGGAAGCGGCGGCGTGGCATACGCGGCGCACATCGGCGGATTCGTCGCGGGTTTAGCATTAATCAAAGTTTTCGCCATCGGCACGAAGGCGCAAAATATCAGTCCCGGACAAGGTTAACAATAAAATCTCTTCCCAAATCAAATAATATCCGAATGGATTTTCACTATTCACCATTCGCTATTCGTTGTTCGCTGAAAAACGGGAAATCCTTTTTAATAGTGAATAGCGAATAGATGAGATTGAGTATTTTGAACAGAGCAAGGATGGCAATCAATCGCATTGCCGCCTAAAAACAATTGTAATTTTCTGTTAACAAAATTTCGTCAACAAACGTCAAAATATCTAGCTTTTAACGAAAAACCGTTCCGTATAAATAATCCGGCGAAATTTATGAAGAACGAGATTTACAAAAAACGGGCAATAAAAATTCTTCTTACTTTGTGGTTCGTCTGTTGGCTTTGCGTCTCGGGCAACGCCGACGCTTCGGACAAGGTTTTTTTTACCTACCCCGAACTCGAAACGCTCTACGCGCAGGAAACGCTTTCGCCCGAATTAAAATTTAAGCTCGAACATCTTTTGACCACGCCGCTGGTTGACAATTCATTCTCAAATAATCAGCCGCCGCGTTTTTCGCAATCGCCCAAGCTCGGCGAATTTTTGCGCGTCGCCGAATGGAACATCGAGCGCGGTCTCGGTTTCGACGCGATTGCAGCGATTTTCGAGAGCGGAAAATCGTTTGAAGCGTTGCTCGACGCGCGCGGGCTTGCCGCCGGTTCAAAGGAACGCGCGGAAATTATCCAAGAAGCCGCCGCGCTGCGCGAAGCGGACGTAATCGTTTTGAACGAAGTCGATCTGGGAATGAAGCGCACCGAATATCGCCGCGTCGCCGCCGAATTAGCGGCGCGTTTGAAGATGAATTACGCATTCGGCGTGCAGTTCGTCGAACTCAGCCCGGTCGAATTGAGCCGCGATTTGAAAGGCGAAACCGCGCAGGAAAAGAAATTAGCCGAATATATCAAAGTTGATCCGGCGCGTTACAAAGGCTTGCACGGCATCGCCGTTCTGAGCCGCTTTCCGCTCGAAAACGTGCGGCTCATTCCGTTCAAAAACAAGCCTTACGATTGGTATCGCAACGAAAAAAACGGCGCGAGTCTGCTTGAAAAAGGCAGACAGCAAATCGCCGGTAGAATCTTTTTGGAGAAAACCCTGCGCGAGGTGCGGCGCGGCGGGCGTTCGATGCTGCTCGCCGACATCGTTGACGCGAAATTTCCGAACGGGCGCGTCACCATCGCCGCCGCGCATCTCGAAAACCGCACGAAATCGAGAAACCGCGTCAAACAGCTCGAAGAGCTGCTCGCCGTTCTCAAACCGATTAAAAATCCAATCGTCGTCGCGGGCGATATGAACACTTCGAGCGCGGATTTAACGCCGACTTCGATAAAACACGAACTCGTCAAACGCTACGGCAATCCGGATTTTTGGCTTAGACAAGGTATGAGCTGGATGCTCGGTTTCGGACTTTTCGAGAATACGGTTCTCGAAGGCTTGACGTTCTGGCGCAAACAAGCCGATCCGACCGTTAAAAACATTCCGATACTGATGCCGAACTCGGAACATAAGTTTTTTTCAACTCTGCGGGAATTTCGTTTCGACGACGGCGGCGCGTTCGATTTTCGCGGCGACGCGGAGCATTCGCGGAACGAAAAAAAGCGCACGCTCGCTAACTCGAACGAGCGCGGCACGAAAGGTTTCGTAACGACGTTTCAAGTAACGCGCCCGATTAAATTCATCGGCAAATACAAGCTCGACTGGATTTTCGTCAAGCCCTTTGACCTGAAAAATCCGGTTGACCGCGCCGGCTCGTTTCGCTTTGCGCCGCACTTCGGACAAACGCTCACCGAAGTCAACGAAATCGTCAAAGACCGCGTTTCCGACCACTGCCCGATCATCGTTGATCTGCCGCTCGGCGAACCGACTTTAAAGTAAAATATCAGAAATTTATTAAAATTAATTCAACAAAGTTTTAGCCGCTAATTACACGAATGAACACGAATAAATTGCAATAAAATAATTCGTGAAAATTTGTGTTATTCGCGGCTAAAACTCTTTCGTTTTATTTTACCCGGCAATCTGATTTTTCTCTTTAAAACAGATTACGGCTTTTTCGCCGGTTCTTCGTTCTTGATTTCGGTGCATTTCTCGTCTGCGAAATCGCCGTCTTCATCTTCGTCGTCTTTAACGCAGATGTCGCCTTTGCCGTCCCACGCGCCGAAGTTTAAGACATAGCTGTCATCGTCGCCGATGTCCATATCGAATTCTTCAAAAACATCAACCTTGCCGTTCGGATTGGTGCGCGCGACTTTGACATCGTATTTGTCCGCGTCGCCGTCGTCGTCTTTGAAATAAATCAAGCCCGCGTCGGGATCGAGTTTGACCGTGACGGTTTTGCCGCCCGCGAGCGCGATGCCGCCGATTTCAAATTCGTAGCTCGGTTTGTCTTCGCCGCTGTCGGTCGTGATGTAAACCGACGGAGTTTCGCCGTCCGCGCTCGCCGTGAACGAAAGAGCGCGCCCGTCCGGGCTGACCGTCATATTCAAAGTTTCGCCTTTATCAATCGAAATTCCTTCAAATCCGACGACGAAGCCCGCGCCGTAAACCTGCAAATCCGAAGTTTCCTCCGCCTCCAGCGTTTTGCCCGAAACAGTTATTTTATAAGGCTTTCTACTCGCAGAGTTGACGGGAATCAGATATTCGGGCGCGGCATCGTCCTCCACGTCGCCGGCGATTATGTTTTCGACCGCGCCGGGAATTTCGTTGACCGTCTGGCGTTTGACCGAATCGTAACCGATGCGTTTGCCCGACGAATCGGCGATTAATAAATCGGCTTCGCCCGACAGTGAAACGTTTAATTCTTCCGGTTCGGTCTGCGCTTTTTTGGCGCGCTTTTCACGTCTGACATACGCGGCGTTCAGCATAAAATTTTTCGGCAAATCGTTGTCGTAAAACGCTTCATCGTCGCTGTCTTCACCTTCGTCTTCGTCGCAGAACGGGCATTCATAACGCGAGCGCGTGCGGTCGGAAAGACGTTTCAAACCGAGCGTGTGCGTCGTCGCCGTGCCGATGTAATCGCGGGCAGTTTCCGCCGGATTGTTCGCCGTGTGATAACGCCACGTCTGTTTTTTCGCGTCAATCATCACATATTTCGTTTGCCCCGGATAATTGTTGTCATACACGTCTATACGATATTGATCTTCGCCCAAATCTTCGACGGCAATCGGCAAAATCGAATGCCCGCGCGTCATTTTGCCGTTCTCGAGCATCCAGACTTCGAGCGTGTAGAATTCCTTTTTCGATTTCATCGCGTCAACAATCATCTGCATAATTTCCGTCGGCTTTTTCTGAAACGTCGGCGTGCGGAAAATATATGTTTCCTTTAGAAAAGTTAAGGTTTGATAAAACGAAACGTAGTTGCTGGTGATTTGATTTTTCTGCAAATCGAAAAGATTTTTCGCGCCGCGCTGAAAATCCGCCGGAGTTTTGCGACCTTTAAACGGACGACCGACAAACATTCGCAAACTGGCGACCGAAAATCCGTCGCAGTGTCCGTTGTTCATTTTGTCAACCGCTTCTTCCGCCCAACGCTCGGCGGTTTCGTATAAAACGCAGTCTTTGGCGGTCGAGCCTTCGATGCAGACGTTCTCCGCGCCGAACATCCGAATCAAATCGTCGGCAGTCAAATCTTCCTCATAATCCGGGTTTTCGCCGAAATTGCGAAAGCCGAAGCCGTTGATTTTCGGATCGAATCCGATGGAGGCGATAACGTCGCCTTCATCTTCCTGATCCTGCGCCGAAACTTTGAAAACCGCGGCGAAAAAGACGAGCGACACGAACGCCGCGAACAGCAAAAACGCCGGAACGTTTCCGCGAAGCATAAAATTTTTGTTTTTCATATTAAAAGCGCGAAGGAATCAATCGAAATCTTATAAAATCCTTCTGCCAACGCGGGAGAAAAAGTTTAAACGACAATTCGGATTAAACTTTCCGCGAGTGATAATAGCTTAAAACGAAAATCAATCAAAGCCGCCACTCGATAAACAAAAAATAAATTGACTTCGCGCCGTTTTTGACACATATTTCGACGCATCGCATAACTCTTAAAAAGTGTTTTTTGGAAATCAAATCCACCGTAAAAATCTCAAGCGAAAGGCGGAAGAGATTAATCTCTTCCGCCTTTTTGCGTTTTGGGTTTGCCGTTCAGGTTTTAGATTCCCGAGCCGTGGCATTTTTTGTATTTTTTGCCGGAACCGCAGAAGCACGGGTCGTTCGGTTTGACCTTCGGCTGGTCGCGGACGAACGGCGTTGATTTGATCGCTTCTTCGCCCGCCATCGTCGCCGTGGACATCGCTCCCGTAAAAGCCATTCCCGCGGCTTGCCGACGGGCGCGTTGGCGTTCGAGGCGTTCTAATCTTTCGATTTCTTCCTGTTCGTCTTTGACGACGATTTCGAGGTTGAGAATCGCTTTGATCGTGTTCGTGTCAATGCGGTCGAGCATATCCTGGAACATATCGAACGATTGTTTTTTGTATTCGACGAGCGGGTCTTTCTGACCGTAGCCGACCAAGCCGATGCCCTGTTTCAAATGGTCAATCGAAAGCAGATGGTCTTTCCACTGCGAATCAATAATGTTGAGCATTATGTATCGCTCGTAAGCGCGGAGCTGTTCCGCGCCGGCGAGTTTTTCCTTTTCGTCGTAATTTTCAATCGCCTTTTTCCAAATCTGGTCTTCGACTGCCTGCGCGCCCATTCGCTTGAAATCCACGCCCGCGTCAACCGCCGGATCAACGGCGTAAATGCTCTGAATCTCCGCCGCGTAGGTGTCAACGTCCCAATTATCGGTCAAAATGTTTGGATTTAGATACTGATGCGTTAAATCGGCGAGTAAATCACGCGCTACACCGTTTTCGCCCAAAAGATATTCGCGGTGGTTTTGCTCGAACATCAGTTGGCGGCGCAAACCGTAAATCGTTTCGCGCTGTTTGTTCATCACGTCGTCGTATTTCAAGACGTGCTTGCGCGTTTCAAAGTTGCGCGCTTCGACCGCCTTTTGAGCGCGTTCGATTTGCTTGCTGACGGTTTTCGATTCAATCGCTACGCCTTCTTCCATTCCGAGCCATTCCATCATCGAGCGCACTTTATCCCCCGCGAAAATTCGCATCAAATCGTCTTCCAGAGACAGCGCGAAACGGGTTGCGCCGGGATCGCCCTGACGACCGGCGCGACCGCGCAGCTGGTTGTCAATGCGTCTGGATTCGTGGCGTTCGGTCGCTAAAATCTGCAAACCGCCCGCCGCGACGACTTCCTTGCCTTCGTCGGCGACGATTTGTTTCGCCTTCGATAGTTCTTCCTCAAATTGTTCGGGCGTGGCTTCGTCCGGGTTGACTTCCTTGCGTTTTAAGAAATCGTTCGCCAGAAATTCGGGATTGCCGCCGAGAATAATGTCTGTTCCGCGACCCGCCATATTCGTCGCAATCGTGACCGCGCCTTTGCGCCCGGCTTGCGCGACGATTTCGGCTTCGCGTTCGTGATATTTGGCGTTTAAGACGTTGTGCGGAATGTTGATTTTCTTTAATCTGTCGGCGATCAATTCGGAGTTTTCGACCGACACCGTGCCGACTAAAACCGGCTGCCCTTTTTCGTGCAGCGTTTTGATCTCGTCCACGACGGCGTTCCATTTTTCCGGCAAAGTGCGGTAAATCACGTCCGACGAATCTTTACGCACCATCGGGCGATTGGTCGGAACGATAATGACATCTAAACCGTAAGTCGTGCCGAGTTCTTCGGCTTCGGTTTCCGCCGTGCCGGTCATTCCCGAAAGTTTTTCATACATACGGAAATAATTCTGCAAGGTAATTGTCGCCAGAGTTTGATTTTCGCGCTCGATTTTCACGCCTTCCTTGGCTTCGACAGCTTGATGAAGTCCGTCCGACCAGCGGCGACCTTGCATCAGACGACCCGTAAAATCGTCAACGATAATCACTTCGCCGTCCTGCACAACGTATTGATGATCGTTTTTGTAGAGCGTGTGCGCTTTCAGTGCCTGTTCGACGCAGTGCAGAAGTTCCATATTCGACGGATCGTAGAGATTGGAAACGCCGAGAAGTTTTTCCGCTTTGGTTACGCCCGCTTCGGTCAGAACCGACGAATGATTTTTTTCGTCGAGCAGATAATCGCCGGTCGTCACTTTCGTTTCCTCGTCCTTTTCGCCGCGCTCGAATTTCGGGATGATTTGATTGGCGACGTAGTATTTATCGGTCGCTTCGTCCGACGCGCCGGAGATAATCAGCGGCGTTCTCGCTTCGTCAATGAGAATCGAATCAACTTCGTCAATAATCGCAAAATAATGATCGCGCTGAACGAGCTGTTCCGGGTCGAACTTCATATTGTCGCGCAAGTAGTCGAAGCCGAATTCGTTGTTCGTGCCGTAAGTGATGTCCGAAGCGTAGGCTTCCTTGCGCTCGTAATCGTCCATATCGTTCTGGATGCAGCCGACTTTCAAGCCCAAAAATTGGTGAATTTTGCCCATCCATTCCGCGTCGCGCAGCGCGAGATAATCGTTGACCGTCACAATATGAACGCCGCGTCCGGTCAGCGCATTCAGATAAGCGGGCAAGGTCGAGACGAGCGTTTTGCCTTCGCCGGTTCGCATCTCGGCGACTTTGCCCTGATGCAGCGTCAAACCGCCGATCATCTGCACGTCGAAATGGCGCATTCCCGTTACTCTGCGCGAAGCCTCGCGCACGGTCGCAAACGCTTCGGGCAGAATATCGTGCAGAACTTCCTGTTCGCGCTTGCGGCGTTCGGTTTTGTCTTCGATGCCGTTGAGCGCGTTCTGAATCTGCTCCTTAAATCTGTCGGTGCGGAGGCGCAAATCTTCGTCGGACAGATTTTTCAACTGCGGTTCGAGCGCATTGATCTGCGCAACAATCGGCGCGATTTTCTTCAAATAACGGTCGGTGTTGCTGCCTAAAATTTTATTAAAAAACGAATCTACTAATTTGTTAGCCATTTTCTTGAATCCTTTTTTCAATGCGACAAATTATTTTGCCGTCAATAAACAATGATGAGATTGCCGAGAACGAGTCCGGCAATCAATTATAAAAACAGATTTTACGGGAAAAGGAAAACGGAAGGTTGATTTTGAACGGTAAAACTACTGATTTTCAGCCTTCGCGTCCTGCTTGAGCAGCGCGTCAAGCGAGCCGCGCGGCAGGCGCGTAACAATAATGATTTGATTGTTTTCAGATGAGACTTTTGTGTTTTCGTGAATTATTTTTTCTTTTGAAAGAGCCGGAAAAGATACAAACTTCTCAAAATAATTCTTTAATTCATCAAAGAATATCTGAGTTTCCTGAGCATTTTTGTTTTCAATTGTCGTTTTCAGCGAAACAGATGAATTTTCCGCCAAGAAATCGTAACTGACAGTTTGCGAATAAAAATCACCAAACTTATCGGCGACTCGACGTTTTGCAATTTCACGACTTAAACGAACTGCGAAGTCATCAAATATCTCGCTGAATCTTTCGTTATCTAAATTTCCGCTTCCCAAAAACGACGGGGAATTATCGCTTTCGCAAAAACCAAGACCTTCAATTTCATAGTGAGTTTTTAAACTCCAGTTAAAGTTTTGGTGATTGGAAAGCGCGTTTATTTCATTGATGAGTCGAATAATTTGCGGAACAAACAAGTTTTCGTTGCTGAGAGGCTTTTCTAATTCTTCCTTACTATGCTTGGCGAACTCAATTTCATATTGCTCGCGCGTCAAAACCTTTTGCGCCAGCGTCGGTGTCGCGCCGCCAACCAGCACCAAGCCGAGATAGACCGAGAGCGTCGTGAGGAAAATTATCGAATTGTTTTTATTATTTGCCATTCGACTATAACGTTTCGTTTGCTTTTAATCGGCGATTAATCATTTCTTGAATGACTGATTTTTCAAAATCAAAATCTATCGTTACGATTTTGTCTTCACTGCTTATCTTTACGCCGTCAAGTAAAATCTTTTCGTCCTCGCCGATTTTGTTCGCGCCTCGCAACTCTGCCGAAGAAGCTCCTTTAACTAAAACGGTCAAACCGCTTTCGATTGTCGCCGCTTTTTCAGCGGTCGGCTGTGCGGAATTGATTACGGCATAGCTTCTGTTCTCGTTCTGTCCGAGCGTGATATTTAACTTTGTCGGCTCACTATTTGCCAATGCCGCCAACAAACCACTCTCGCTGAAGGCGTTGATTAAATCCCGACCAATATCGCTTACCGCCGTGTCGCCTTCGACTTTGATAAACCTTGATTTTTTCAAATCCAGTCTGCCGTCTTTATTCAAAACGCCTTCGAGTTCGACCAAAAAAGATTTAGTTAAATCTACTTTGTTTCTGGCGACTTTTTCTCTAACCGACTGGACAAATTCCTTTAGAGGAATCTCGTGAGGTTCAGTTTGGTTTTCCTGTTGCGCGCAAACGGAAAATGCGGCAAGCGTTACAAGCAAGCCGCAAGCGAAAACAATTTTTCCGAATGGTTTTTTCATTTAACGACGTTCGCGTTGGCGTTTTTGCCTAAGTCGGCGTTGCTGTTCGGCTGTTGCTGCGCGGCTTTTTTATCGGCTTGTTTTTTCAATTCGCGGACGATTATGTCCTGCGCGTCCTGTTTCGGAATGGCGAAATCGAGAACGAAATTTTTGCCGTCGTTGGTTACTTTGGAATTATTCAAAAGCGTTTTGCTGTTGTCGTCCAATTTTTTGATGCCCGTCGTGTCGGCAACCTTGATCGCCGAAATCATCGTATTGAAACTACTGGCGGTCGTTCCGGCTTTTTCAGATGTTTTCTGATCGGAAATAATTTTGATAAAAATCTGTTTTTCGTCCTGAACCATCGTGAAATTCACACGGTCAACGCCGAGATTTTTCAGATAACTGAGAAAACCGCTGTTGCCGACCGCTTCGATGACATCTTTAGCGACGTTGACCATTTTTTCATCGCCGTCGAGCTTGACGTATTTCGATTTTTTCGGGTCTAACTTGCCGTCGCCGGTAATCGTGCCGTCCATTACGACCAAAAACGGCTTGGTCAAATCAATTTCCTTTTTCGCAATTTTCTCGTTAATCGAATCGCCCAAATCTTCAAACGGCTTTTTGTTGATTTCGATTTCCTTGACCGCTTCGCTTTCAACCGGCTTTTCGGTTTTGTCCGCCTGCTTGTCAGCGGTTTTATCTTTGGTTTTATCTTTATTTTCCGCTAAATCGTCGCCTTCTATTTTGGGCAACTTCGGCGGCGAATAATTTTTCATCTTCGGCGGGCGCGGAAAATTGCGCGGCGGTCTGATGCCGTTTTTTATTTTCGGCATCGGAATCGGATTCGGCGATATGCCAAACGGCGAATCGGGAATGCCGCCCGAAATCACGCCTTTGTTATCCGGCGGCAAAACTTGCGGCTTCGACATTAAGCTCATATCGTTGGAAACCGGCGGATTTGTCGGAAAATTTTTCAAGCCGAAAGTCGGCGGCGGGAAATCTGAAAATCCGCTCATCGAAGCGTCGTTCATCGCTAACTGACTTTCCGGATTGGCAAGCGCGAAATAACCTTCCGGGTAGTTTAAAGGCGGTTCCTTGCCGGAAACGTCAACGAAGGTCACGTCGGCATCTTCGATCTGGTTGTTTTCGTAATCTTTGCTGACAAATTCGCTGTCCGTGCCGAGCAGTTCCTTGCCGACGATTGCCGTATCAATAACCCGACAAATCGTGCCGACAAACGGGCTGTCGCAGCCTTTCTGAGTTAAAAGATTCGTTTGACCGAGAACTAAAATCGCCAGCAAATTAAACGCCGCCGCAATGCCGAAAAATTTGTAGAATCGCGGCGCGATGCTTGAATTTTTTATCTCGTACCTGTGAAATAATTCCTTATCTTGCTGTTGCATATCACTTTATAAAATTTAAAAATTAATTAAAAATTTCGCTTAAAAATAAAAATACCGCCAATAATAGATGCGCTTCGACGGTTTGCCGTTGCGAAGCATCTTGCATTTTAACATTTTCCCGAACCGATTAAAAGATTAGACTTTGCCCGCCGAATTATTTACCATTGCCCTTAAATGGCGCGTTCGTTCAAAGATAAAAACCGGCAAAAAAGCAAACGTCAAAAGGCGCGTTCGGATGTTAACCGTCCGAGAGAACGAAACTTTAAACGCGAACTTGCGCCGGAAAGTTCCGCTTTCGGCGCGGCGCGTGTCTCGCCGAATCAATCAAAAGCCGTCGAGCGGCTTTTAAGCGGCATCGGCACGCCCGAACCCAAGCCGCTCGTGCCTGATCCGTTTCAAATCGAAGCGTTGCAGGCGATTGAAACCGAAGACGTTTTGGTGACCGCGCCGACCGGCAGCGGCAAAACCTGGATTGCCCGCGAAGAGATCCGTCGCCTGTTGGCAAACGGCAAACGCGCGTGGTATACAACGCCGCTCAAGGCTTTGACAAACTCGAAATACACGGAATTTTCCCAAGAATTCGGCGCGGAAAATGTAGGAATTTTGACCGGCGACCGCAAAGAGAAGTATGACGCGCCGCTCATCGTCGGCACGACCGAGATTTATCGCAACCAGCTTTTCGATTCGCTGCGGAGTGGCGAACAGGTCAACACGGATTTCGTGATTTTAGACGAAGCGCATTATCTGGCGGACGAAGACCGCGGTCACGTCTGGGAAGAAGCGATTATTTTGTCGCCGCCGCGCATCCGGCTTCTGCTGCTGTCGGCGACCATCGGCAACGCGAACGAATTCGCCGCGTGGATCGAAGAAGTGCGCGGCACAAAAGTTAGAGTAATCAATCGCGCCGGCACGCGTCCGGTCGAACTGCGCGCCGCTTTTCTCGCGCCGAATTTGCAATTATTTCCGCTGTTCGACGACGAAGGAAAATTCAACCGCCAGATCGAACAATTCGCGCAGAAAGATAATCCGTTCGAGCGGCGCAGACGATACAGATAATTTTACGATTCAGCCCGGAAATTTCGCCGCCAAACGCCTGCCCATTTCCGCGCCGAGCAATTGCAGAGCGTTTGCCGGGCGAACCATCACCTCGAAATCTATGATTTTGCCGTCGGCGTTCGTTTCAATTAAATCAACGCCGCGTAGCGAAAATTCCCCGACGCGGGCTTCAAATTCCAACGCCGAATTATTTCCGCCGGTAATTTCGCGGACGTATCGAAAATCCTCGAAAACTTCGATCACCGTCAGCAAAATCGCCGTCGCTGCCGCCTTTCCCGTTTTCGGTTTCCAAACGAACGGCGAATGAAATTTCACATCGTCCGCCAGAATCTCATTCAAAATTTCGGCGTTCGCCGTTTCGACAAATTCGTGCCAACGCCGAATGATTTGAGCCGCATTTTTGTCTGTCATTTCGTTCATTTTTTCGGCGGTCGCAGCGTTTCAAACATCTGCATCACTTTTTCTCTCGGCAGTTCGGTAAATAAATTGAATTGTCCCGCGCTGGTCAGAGACGCGCCGCCGTCCAAATAAATCACTTCGCCCGTCAGGTAAGAACTCAAATCCGACAACAGAAAAACCGCCAGATCGGTCAATTCGCGGTGTTCGCCGACTCTTTGCAACGGAATCAGGCGATACATTTTTTCCGCCAAACGTTCGTCCGGCATCAGACGCGAATTTGCGCCTTCGGTCGGGAAAGGTCCGGGCGCGATGGCGTTCAGACGAATGCCGTAAACGCCCCATTCCGCCGCCAAAGATTTGGTCAGGGCGACGATGCCAGCCTTGGAAACCGCGCTCGGCACGAGAAACGCGCTGCCCGTTTCGGCGTAAGTCGTCACGATGGACATCACCGCGCCCGGATGTTTGCGCTCGATCCAACGCCTGCCGCAACTTTGCGTCGCATAAAACGAGCCGTAAAGATTCGTTTTGACAATCGCGTCGAAACCGTTCGGCGTTAATTGCTCGGTCGGCGCGAGAAAATTTCCTGCCGCGTTGTTGATTAATTTCGTCACGTTGCCCTGCCGCTTTTCGGCTTCGACAAACATCGCTTCGACCGCTTCAAATTCCTTTAAATTGCACGAAATCGCTTCCGCCGCGCCGCCGTTTTCGGTTATTTCCTGTGCCGTCTCATTCAGCGGCTCTTCGCGCCGACCGCAAACGGTAATCTTCGCGCCGAGCGTCGCCAGACGCATCGCCATCGCTTTGCCCAAACCCGTTCCGCCGCCCGTGACGACGATGTGTTCGTCTTTGAAAATTTCTCGATTAAAAAGTTCCGTCATTAAAATTTTTCCTTTTTACGTTCGTTGATTGATTGCGTGTTGAAAATAGTAAATTAAAAGCGATTTGAGTTACAACCCGCAACGTCGGAAATTCGTCTAAATTGTTCAAATAAAACTAATTTATGCGTTTCGATTTTAAGAAGATTTTCGTTCAGAAAAAAATTTACGACGATTTTTTGTGGCGGGAAAACGCCGAAAAAATTATTCGGCGTTTTCCCGCCGCAGAACTCGTCGAAGTCGAATCGCACTGGCAAATTCCCGAATTGTTCGCGGCGGACGCGGGCGATTGGATGCGCGCTAAACGCGAAAATCTCGTTCTCGGCATCAAAGCCGGTTTGACGCACCAGAAAAATGGGCGTTCGGCGGATTTTATCGCCGCCTCGAACTCGAACGGCTGTCTGAGCGCGTGCCAGTAGTGCTACGTCGCCCGTCGCAAAGGCGGCTCGAATCCTCTGACGATTTTCGTCAACATCGAAGAAATCGCTTACTCGATTCAAAAACATCAGCGCAAGCTCGGCGCGAAGTCACAGCCGAATCAATGCGACGCGCGATTTTGGACTTACGACATCGGCTGCAACGCCGACCTCGCCGCCGATTCATACGTTTGCGACAACCCGGCTTTTCTCATCAAAGAATTCGCCCGGATGGAATTTGCCAAAGCGACGTTTGCGACGAAAACCGTCCACGACGCATATTGGCTGAACATTGATCCGAAGGGACGAACGCGCATCCGTTACAGTTTGATGCCGCAACGAATCGCGCGTTACGTGGACATCGGCACCAGCCCGATTTCCGAGCGGATAAAATCGGTCAACCAACTGGTCGAAGCCGGTTACGAAGTGCATTTTTCGTTCGCGCCGATTATCGTTTACGAAGGCGATGCGTGGAAAAACGATTGGCGCGAGTTGTGGCGCGAGATTGACGACGTTTTGAGCGACGAAGCCAAAGCGCAACTGCAATGCGAAGCGTTTTTTCTGACGCATTCCAAAGATTTGCACGATGTCAATATGCTTTGGAACGCGCGCGGCGAGGATTTTTTGTGGAATCCGGCTTTGCAGGTTCCGAAAAAAACCGCGCCCGACACGCTTGTTTACGATTACGATTTCCGCCGCCGCGAGCTGTCCGATTTTTTACGGATGCTCGATGAAAATCTGCCTTATTGTCCGGTTCGTTATTCTTTCTAAGTTAAAATCCGCAATCCTTTTAATTTCTTCGGCGATTCGTTTATATTAACTAACGCGTTCGTCAATCGCGGCTTTAAATTAAACAATGCGCGGCGTTGATTCGGACGGTCTCTTAAATTTGTTTTTGAATTTAATGTTTGCCTCAATTTACCTGAGTGAAGCATTAATCAAAAACGGACTTAATGTTACAGTGATTGATGTTAATGCATCGCTGTTTTAGTCGAAGACAAAATTAAAAACTATGAAAATTATCAACAAACTGCTGTCGTTGCATTCCGTATTTGTTTTTGTGTTGATTTTTTTAGCATCGCCGGCGGTTTTTTCGCAAAGCGGAAAGATTGTCAGCGAAAAAATACACAGTCAGGCTCTGGAAAAAACCGCGACCGGAGAATCGCCCGACCGGGATGTCGCCGTTTATCTGCCGCCGGATTATGACGTTTCTCCGGCGAAGCGTTATCCGGTCATATATCTGCTGCACGGCATCGGCGATACGCACGGAAACGTGGACGGACGACGCGGAAGATTGGAGCAACATCAAGAGCGCGATGGACAAGAGCATCGGTGAAGGCAGGCTCAGACCGATGATAATCGTGATGCCCGACGAGCGGACAAAATGGTTCGGAAGTTTTTACGTCAACTCGGCGGCGCCGGGCAATTGGGAAGATTTTACGGTTAAAGATTTGGTGAATTTCGTTGACCGCAAATATAGCACGCTTCCCAAACCGGAGAGTCGCGGCATCGCCGGACACTCGATGGGCGGTTACGGCGCAATCACTCTTGCGATGAAGCATCCTGAAATTTACAGCGTCGTTTATGGAATGAATCCCGGACTGATCGGTTGGGGCGGCGATTTGACCATCGAAAGCCCGGCATTCAAATCGGTTCTCGAAGCCAAAACCTTTGACGAAATTTTGCAGAGCGGCACACTCACGGCGGGAACGCTGACGGTCGCACAAGCCTTTTCGCCGAATTCGAACAAACCGCCGTTCTACGCCGATTTTCCGTTCACAATGGTTAACGGGAAGTTGCAGCCGAACGAACCGGCATATTCCAAATGGCAGGATAATTTCCCGGTCAATATGGTTGGCAAATACAAATCGAATTTGCTGAAACTGAAAGGTCTCAAATTCGATTCGGGCTACGACGACGAATACCGTTTTATTCCAAATAATTCCCGGGCTTTGTCTTTGGTTTTAACGAGCAACGGAATCAATCACGTTTTTGAAGAATACAACGGCGATCATCGCAATCGAATGTGTGGACGAACCGGCAGACTCTCGACGGAAGTTT
Source organism: uncultured Pyrinomonadaceae bacterium (assembly GCA_964237235.1). Taxonomy (GTDB): domain Bacteria; phylum Acidobacteriota; class Blastocatellia; order Pyrinomonadales; family Pyrinomonadaceae. The sequence goes on along the minus strand of CAXSGY010000007.1, from coordinate 164,527 downwards.
TACCCTATTTTGAAATGCTGCTGGAACATTGAAAATCATATATAAATTTAAAGTGCTTAGAGATTTTAATACTGGTATCAGTAAAGATAAAAAAATTAGAAATCGCCGAAAAGAAGACTTTCACTTTATCAACATTGATTTGGAATTAGCATCTTTGGACGATTTGCAGCCGCTTGTTGATGAACTAAGCGAGAGCATTTTCGTTTTATACTGCGACAAACTGCCAAACTCAAATGAATACTCTGCTTCGCTTGAAATTAGAGATTACGATATTTATCAAAGCTATAATGACAAAACTGAAGACATCGGTGGCGTAGATGTTCTCTTAAAGGCTTTTTGTGATTTGCTGGACAATTTGTCGCTGCCATCACGAAGCCTTTGGAAAAACTGTAAAACGTGAGTTTGATGTCGGATTCGGAAGCGGAAATACGGAAAAAAGTTTTCACACGCAAACCAGAGCCGAAATCCTCAAGCGAGTTTCGGAACTTGGTGCAAATATAATTATTACCGTTTATCCATATCTAAACTACGAAATAAAACCTGAATAATTTTATGAAAATACTAATCAAAAACGGACATATCGTAACGGTGGTTGACGATTACCGAACGGATATTTTAATCAAAGACGAAACCATTTCGCTTTGCATTCAAACTTGGCTATAATGGCTAAGTTTGAGTTTAAGAAATTATGAGAACGACAAATATTGCCCAACTAAAAAATCATTTAAGTAGTTTTCTTGCCGACGTAAAGCGCGGCGAGGAAATCCTAATCAGCGACCGCAATCAGCCGATTGCCAAAATCGTCCCGCTGCACAACACCGCCGATTTTTCCGCCGAAGAATTAGCGTTGGCAGCGGCGGGCATTTTGCGTCTGCCCGAAGAAAGCGAAGTTTCCGCATCATTTTTGAGAGAGAAACGCTCCAATTTAAAAATCGAAACGGCAATCAAAGCCGTCACAGACGAACGCGATGAAGACTGAAATCGCCTTTTGGGACACGAGCGCGATTTTACCGCTCTGCTGCTCGCAAATTTTTACGACGCAATCGAAAAAGTGGTTGCGAAAATATCCGAAAATCGTCGTTTGGTGGGGAACGTCGGTTGAATTTAACAGCGGTCTGGCGCGGCTCAAGCGCGACGGTCATTTGACGGACAAGGAAACCATCAAAGCCTTTCGCCTGTGGGAAAAGCTCAAAAAAACTGCCCGCATCGTGTCGCCTGTCGAGAGAGTTTTAGAGATTGCCGACGATTTGCCCGCGCATTACGGCTTGCGGGCGTTGGATTCGTTTCAACTCGCGGCGGCTCTCGTCTGGTGTCAGGAAAAACCGCGTCAAAGACCTTTTGTAACGTCTGACGAAAGATTGGCGAAAGCGGCGGAAAAAGCAGGCTTTACAGAAATTTTATTGACTTGAGCATTGATAATTTGACTACGGCTCCGAATAGAATCTTTATAATCTTATGAGTGCTAAAATTTTAGGAAAAACAATCAGACTTTATTTGGTAGAAGGTATTCCCAGTGGAATTATTACCGCTGAGATTATGAATTGGACTGGAAGAGCGATTGTTTGTCCTCGTTCACAGTTGGCAGATTTAGCGAATCGTAATGAAGTCAGAAAAACCGGCATTTATATTTTGTCGGGTGAAGATATAAATAATCCTTTGCAAGAAATTATTTACATCGGCGAAAGTGAGAATGTCTTTGACCGATTAAAAAATCACAATGCTGATTCCAAAAAAGACTTTTGGCTGAAAACATTTATCTTCACAAACAAAGATGACAATTTAACGAAAGGTCACGTTCGGTATTTGGAAAGTCGTTTAATTCAAATTGCGAACGAAGCTAAAAGAGCAAAAATCGAAAACGGAACAAACCCTGATTATTCAATTCTGCCCGAATCAGATATTGCTGATATGGAATATTTTATTGAGCAGATAAAACTTTTGCTGCCGATTTTAGGGTTAACTTTCGCATTGCCTTTATCATCTCTCGCTAAAAATCAGGATAAATTGGAAAAGACATCTGAGATACAAGTTGAGTCTCCGCTCTTCAAGATGAGCTACGCTGGCGTGGAAGCGTATGGACAAGAAATAAATAATGAATTCATCGTTTTCAAAGATTCAGTTATTCGCAAAAAAGAAACAAATACTTTAAGCAAAGCTACGAAGGAAAAACGAAGTAATTTAGTCAGAGAAAATAAATTGACACAGAGTTCACAAGAGGATTTTTGGATTTTAACTGAAAACTTAGCTTTCAATAGTCCAAGCGGCGCAGCAGATTTTGTTGGCGGCGCAAGTCTTAACGGAAGGATTCATTGGGAAGTGAAAGATTCAGGACAAACTTACGCAAATTGGCAGCAACAGCAGTTGGAAAATATTGAACCATAAACCAATTAACATGAAGACACTAATCAAAAACGGACGAATTGTAACAGCGGTTGACGATTACCACGCCGATATTTTAATCGAAGACGAACAGATTTCCGTGATCGGGAAAACGCTTGAGATGGAAGTTGATTTGACGATTGACGCGAGCAATAAACTCGTTATTCCCGGCGGCATTGATCCGCATACGCATATGGAATTGCCGTTTGGCGGGACGGAATCGAGCGACGATTTTTTTACCGGAACGCGGGCGGCGGCGTTCGGCGGGACGACGACGATTATTGATTTCGCCGTGCAGACCAAAGGCGAAGCGATGACGGCGGGCGTTGATAAATGGCACCAAAAGGCGCAAGGAAAAACGGCGATTGATTACGGCTTTCATCTGATTACGACCGAGTTTGAAGACGGCGACGAGAAGGAAATGTATCGCTTGATGGACGAAGGCATCACGAGCTTTAAATTGTTTATGGCGTATCCGGGCGTGTTTTTGGCGGACGACGCGACGATTTTTCGGGCGATGAGCGCGGCGGGAAATCGCGGCGGCTTGATTTGTATGCACGCCGAAAACGGGATTGTGATAAATGAAATCATCAAACGCGCTCTGGCTCAAGGCAGAACCGCGCCGAAATATCACGCTCTGACGCGCCCGACGATTGCCGAAGCCGAAGGCGTGCATCGCGCCATTGCGATTGCGGAGATGGCGGAATCGCCCGTTTATATCGTGCATCTTTCCTGCACCGACGCGCTCAACCAAGTCCGCGAAGCCCGCGACCGAGGCATCGCGGCGTTTGCCGAAACCTGTCCGCAATATCTTTTTCATTCCATCGAAGATTACGGCGAAGGTTTCGATGGCGCAAAATATGTGATGACTCCGCCGCTTCGTGAAAAGCACAATCAGGCGGAGTTATGGAAGGGCTTGAAGATGGATGATCTGCAAGTCATTTCGACCGATCATTGCCCGTTTTGTATGAAAGAGCAAAAGGAATTGGGCAAGGACGATTTTTCAAAAATCCCGAACGGCGCGCCCGGCGTGGAAAATCGAATGTCGTTAATTTATAACGGCGGAGTCGTCGAAAATCGAATCAGCTTAAATCGTTTCGTCGAACTGACCTCGACCGCCGCCGCGAAAATGTTCGGATTGTTCCCGAAAAAAGGCACCATCGCCGTCGGTTCGGATGCCGATATCGTGATTTTCGACCCGGAAAAAGAACACACTTTCGGCGTTGAACACGAGCATATGAACGTCGATTATTCGAGTTACGAAGGCTGGCGCGTGAAAGGCAAAGTCGAGACGGTTTTATCACGCGGAAAAGTCGTCATCGAAAACGGCGAACACGTCGGCAAACAAGGCGACGGGCAATTTTTGAAGCGCGGCGAATGCGTGAAGATTTAATTATGTCAAAAGCACTTTCTTCAAATTTAAATTTATCAGCGTCAATTCCATATTTTTTGTGGGACGAGCCGATGACGATTGCGGACTTGAAACGAAAATTAAATACAGCTTCCATCGAAGAGCGCAATCGTCTGTTGGGGAAAATTTTGCGCGAGGCGCGTGATACGGATGTTTGGGAATTTACCACGCCGGAATTTGTCTGGCAAAATTGGGACGAATTATCAAAGCATCTTGGACGGCGGCGCGGGTTTTGGAAGTTTTTGCTGGAGTTTTGGGACAGGGAAGGTTTGCTTGGTTAAAGCATCGCTCGACAATTTGCAGCGGGATTTTTTGCGGGCGTTTTTTGCGCGTGAAAACAGTTTTTTTCTGTCGGGCGGCGCGGCTCTGGTCGGCTTTTATTTCGGGCATCGGGAAACGCACGACCTCGATTTGTTTACGCTTGAAAATGATGTGGAAAACGGTTTTCGCCTGGTCAATGAAGTTGCGAAAGAGTTAAACGCCGGCGTTGAGCCGATTCAAACTTCGCCGGATTTTCGGCGTTTGTTGGTCAAACGCGACGCGGAGTCAATTGTCGTGGATTTGGTGCGCGAATATGTTTTTCAAATTTCGGCGGAAAAACCGGTCATTAACGGAATTCGCGTTGATTCGCCGGAAGAAATTTTCGCAAACAAACTTTGCGCGCTGCTTTCGCGCTCGGAGATTCGGGATCTAGTTGACGTGCGCGAATTCGAAAAAGCGGGTTTTAGCCTGGAAAACGCTCTGCAAACTGCGGCGCAAAAAGATTCGGGCTTGACTCCGGCGCAGCTGGCTTGGGTTTTGAACCAAATCAAACTCGGCGACGATTTGCAGCCGCCGGGCGATGTCGCGGTTTCGGAATTAAGAAATTATTTGGATAATCTGATTGACCGATTAAAACGTCTGGCATTGCCTTAATAAATTCAATCGAAAACGGCGCACACGTCGGAAAAAATGGTGACGGACAATTTTTGAAGCGGCGAATGCGTGGAAATTTAGCAATTCAAACATAACATAATGATAATTATTTCAGACAAATCTTTAGCGCAAAAACTGGAACGCACCGAAGGACGGGCAAACGCCGATTTTGTTGAAACGCGGGTGAATTTGCAGCCGGAAAGCGGCGCGGAATGGATTGCGGTCGGCGGCGCGTTGGCGATGTTCGACGGCGCGGAATCGCCTTTGACGCAGACGTTCGGACTCGGACTGTTTGATGAAATCGGCGCGGCGGAAATGGACGAAATCGAAGCGTTTTTCAAAGATCGCGACGCGCCGGTTTTTCACGAAATCAGCCCGCTCGCGCAGTCTTCGATAATCGCGCTTTTGAACGAGCGCGGTTATCAGCCGCTCGAATTAACGACCGTTTTATATCAGCCGATAGCTGCTCAAAGCGCGTCCGATTTACCATTTGATGCGCCGATTAAAACGCGCATAATCGAGAAATCGGAAGTTGATTTGTGGGCGCGAACTTCGGCAAACGGATGGGAAACGGAGATGCCGGGACTCGGCGATTTTATGTTTGATCTGGGTCGGGTCAGCGCACAATGCGCGGGCGCATTGCCGTTTATTGCCGAACTCGACGGCGCGGCGATTTCAACCGGAATGATGTTTATTTATGACGGCGTGGCGATGCTCGGAGGCGCAAGTACCGTTCCCGCAGGACGCAAACGCGGCGCGCAAAACGCCCTGCTTGCGGCGCGTCTGCGCTATGCCGCCGAACAAGATTGCACGATGGCGATGATGGGCGCGTTTCCCGGCAGCCAGTCACAGCGAAATGCTGAAAAGAACGAATTTCGCATTGCTTATACCAGAACGAAATGGCTGTTAAAAACTTAATTCTTTTTCGGACAATGAACTAAAAACGCAATGCTTCTGAACAAAACATTTTTTGCGAGCCGCCGAAAAACGCGAATCGAATCAAATTAAAATCATCGTTTCTTCGCGTTCGTCGGGCAGCTAAAATTTCTCGAACATTACTTTTAATTTACTGTCCTCTTTCGTATTCAAAACCAATTTACCGATGAACAGCGAAACAAACTTTTTTGCAAAACCCGTCGAATATAATTTCGATGATTTTGCCGCGCCGCCGGCAAACGAAAAAATAATCGAGTTTTACGAAGACGCGACCGCCGACTACGAACATTGGAGCGCGAACTTCAATATGCATCTCGGTTTTTACCGGCGCGGTTCGAGTTTTTTCGACCGCGAAAAAATGCTCGAGCAAACGAATTTTGAAATCGGCGAGAGGTTGGAAATTGATTCGCGGAGAAAAACTTTTTTGATTGATTTGGGCTGCGGCGCGGGCGCGGTTTCCCGAAGCGTTGCGAAGCGTTTTCCGCATTCGATAATCAAAGGCGTAACGCTTTCGCGGTCGCAAATCGAATTAGCCGAAAAATTAAACGCCGCCGAAAATCTGCAAAACCGGATTGAAATTTTTGAAGGCGATTACGCCAATCTGCCCTTCGCCGACGGCGCGGCGGACGCGGTTTGGGCGGCGGAAAGCGCGTGCTATGCGGACGGCGCGGGCAAGGAAAATCTGGCGCGCGAAATGGCGCGCGTTCTGAAAATCGGCGGGCGTTTCGCGGTCGCCGATTGTTTTATCAAAAAATCCGACGAAAAATTAAATTTTTTAATCGAGAAAACTTATCGAACGGTTTGCGATTGCTGGGCGTTGAACGAAATGCCCGCGCTCTCTGAATTTGTCGCGGCTCTGAAAAGATGCGGCTTTGAAGACGTTTTAATCGAAGACGTTTCGTGGCGCGTCGCGCCGTCGCTCTGTCACGCGCCGTTTGCGGTTTCGAGCTTTCTCTTCAAAAAACTGCTCGCCGGAGAAAAGCTGAATCGCCAAAGCATTAACAATTTAAAGGCATCTTTGCTGGCAATCGTGTTGGGGTCGCACCGGAAAAAATTCAGTTATTGTTTGATCAGCGGAAGACGCGGCGGGAATTTGAAATAACATTCTAAAAGAGCGTTTGGAAGTTCAAAAAAAACCGAACTCTATTTCACAAATATAAATTTCTGATTCCAGCCCGATTTCCCTTTTCATCTTTGCGCGCACCGGCGACGAATTTCCCGCAAAGGCGCAGAGATGCAAAGGAAAATCAGCCGAGTTGTCTTCGCAGCGGATTATAATGCTTCGCGGATAAAAAAAGTTATGGAAACAATTCAACACGCCGACGGACGAATCGAACTGCAACCCGAAGTTTTGCGCGAAATCGAAAAATCGCCTTTGTATAACGAAGACCTCGCGCCTGTGCCAATCGAAAAGCGCGACTGGACGACGTATAATTTCGCCGCGCTTTGGATTTCGATGGCGCACTGCATTCCGACGTATATGATGGCTTCGAGCCTGACGAGTGTCGGGATGAACTGGTGGCAGGCGTTGTTGACGATTCTGCTCGGCAACGTCATCGTGCTTGCGCCGATTTTGCTGAACTCGCATCCGGGAACGAAATACGGCATTCCGTTTCCGGTGTTTGCGCGGGCAGCTTACGGAACGATTGGCTCGAATCTTCCGGCGTTGATGCGGGCAATCGTCGCGTGCGGCTGGTTCGGCATACAGGCGTGGATCGGCGGGCAGGCGATTCAGATTTTTCTCGCTTCGATTATTCCGAACTGGAATAATTTGCTCGGCGGCGCGATTTTTGACGGGCATACGCCGACCGAATGGATTTCGTTTTTGATTTTCTGGGCGATGAATATGGCGATTGTTTATCGCGGAATGAATTTGCTGCGGCGCGTCGAAAACTGGGCTGCGCCGTTCGTTCTGGTGATGACGGCGATTTTGCTCGGCTGGATTTTGTATCAGGCGGGCGGCATCGGCTTTCTTTTACACGAACAGGGTAAATTTCAAACCTTCGGCGAATTTTTCAAAATTTTCGTTCCGAGCTTGACGGCGATGATCGGTTTTTGGGCGACCTTGAGTTTGAATATGCCGGATTTTACGCGCTTCGGCAAAAGCCAGCGCGAGCAAGCCGTCGGGCAAATCGTCGCACTGCCGACGACGATGGTTTTGTTCGCGGCGATGGGAATTTTAATCACTTCGGCGGCGATCATCGTTTTTCCGAACGCGAAGGCGAACGAGCTTTGGGACCCTGTAAAACTAATCGGAAATTTTTCACAGCCGCTGGTGGTCGCCGTTTCGATGTTCACGATTATCGTCGCCACTCTGTCGGTCAACATCGCGGCGAACGTCGTTTCACCGGCGAACGATTTCGCCAACGCTTTTCCGCGTTTTATATCGTTCCGAACGGGCGGTTTGATTACGGGCATCGTCGGCATTTTGATGATGCCCTGGAAGCTGTTGGCTGATCCGTCGGGTTATATTTTCAGCTGGCTGCTCGGCTATTCGGGCGGTCTCGGTTCGATTGCCGGTGTGTTGATCGCGGATTACTGGATTGTGCGAAATAAAAATTTAAATCTCGGCGATTTATACCGCACAAAAGGCGAATATGCGGGCTGGAACTGGCGGGCGATTTTGGCGACGATTCTCGGCTGTTTTTTCGCGTGGATCGGTTTATTAATTCCCGCGCTCAGAGTATTATACGATTACGCCTGGTTTGTCGGTTTCGGCGTTTCTCTGACGGCGCATTTCCTATTGATGAGAGTTTTTCCGTCGAAGGAAAATTTAGCCACAGATGCACACAGATAAAAGCGTGATAAAAGCGGGATCAGGACAAGATAATCATTATGAGTGAAGGATTTGGTTTGATCGGCGCATTGTTTGAAAAGGATGTGGAAAGGGATCGGATAAATGCGGTCACCGAAAAAATAATCGGCTGTGCTTATAAGGTGATGAATGGGTTAGGCTGCGGGTTTTTGGAAAAAGTTTATGAAAACGCTCTGGCTCACGAAATCAGAAAACTCGGATTGAAGGTAGAACAGCAGAAAAAGTAAAGGTGTTTTACGACGGCGCGGAAGTCGGAAATTATGAGCCGGATTTATTCGTCGAACATTTGGTGATTGTTGAATTAAAAACGACTAAAACTCTTGACGATAATCAAAAAGCGCAGTGTCTGAACTATTTGGCGGCGACTAATCTAAAAATCTGTCTTTTAATAAATTTCGGCAATCCAAGAGTTGAAATAAAACGGCTTGCTCTTTGATCTGGAAAGAAGGGCGAGCCACAGATGCACACGGATGAAAGCAGAATAAAAACAGGATGAAGAAATTGATTACAATGGTTTTCAAACAAAAATAAATTTGCTGAACATAGGCTAAAAAGAATGTTCGTATCATTTTTCGAGCAAGAATAAATTTTTGAGCAGAAACGAATTTACTGAAAAATATCCGTGTTTATCCTGCTTTTATCCGTGTGCATCTGTGGCTGAAAAAAATTATGAAATACGAAAAAGTTAAAAATTATTACAACGGCTCATTTCACGAAAGCGATACAGGCGAAACTTTAGATGTCGTTTCGCCGATTGACGGAAATTTATTGTCAAAAGTTCCGATGTCGAGTATTGACGAACTGAATAAAGCAGTTGAATCAGCCGTAAATGCGTTTGAAAATTGGAGCAAAACGCCGATCAAAGAGCGCGTTCAGGTCTTTTTCAAATACCGCCATCTGCTCGAAAAAAACTTTGAAGAACTGACGAATTTGGTTTCCGAAGAAAACGGTAAAACTTACGACGAAGCGAAGGCGGAAGTCGAAAAATCTATTGAATTGACGGAGTTTGCCTGTTCGATGCCGCAGCTTGTTTCGGGCGAAATTCTAGAAGTCTCCAAAGGCGTGGAATGCCGCACGGAGCATTTTCCCGTCGGTGTGGTCGCCTCCATCGTGCCGTTTAATTTTCCGCTGATGGTGCCGAATTGGACGATGCCGAACGCGCTCGTTCTCGGTAACACGATGATTATGAAACCGTCGGAATTAGTTCCGCTGTCGTGTTTGCGAATGGCGGAACTTTTAAAGGAAGCCGGGCTTCCCGACGGCGTTTTCAATATCGTCAACGGCGGGCGCGAAATTGTCGAAAATTTATGCGCCCACAAAGATATTGAAGCCGTCAGTTTCGTCGGTTCGACGAAGGTTGCGAAACTCGTTTATCAGCAATCGACGCATCATTTAAAACGCTGCATCGCGCTCGGCGGCGCGAAAAATCATCTGTTCGTTTTGCCCGACGCGAATCCGCAGATGACGGCGATTAATGTCACCGCGTCAATGTCGGGCTGCGCCGGGCAACGCTGTATGGCGGCTTCGGCGATGCTCGCGGTCGGCGACGTTGACCCGATTATCGAACAAATCTGCGACGAGACGCGCAAAATCGTCGCCGGCAAAAATCTCGGCGCGGTCATTTCCAAAGCCGCGAAGGAGCGCATCGAAAATTACATCACCGAAGCCGAACGAAACGGCGCGAAAATTTTGGTTGACGGACGCGGCGCAACCGTTCAGGGCAAGGAAAACGGAACGTATGTCGGCGCGACCGTCATTGATTTCGTGACACCCGAAATGTCCGTCGCCACGGAAGAAATTTTCGGTCCCGTGATCTCGATTATGCGCGCCCGAAATTTAGACGAAGCGTTAAAAATTGAAAACGCCAATCCATACGGCAACGCGGCTTCGGTTTTCACGCAGTCGGGCGGCGCGGCGCGTTATGTGATGGAACACGCGAGCGCGGGAATGATCGGTGTCAACATCGGCGTTCCCGTTCCGCGCGAACCGTTTTCGTTCGGCGGCTGGAACGATTCGCGTTTCGGCGCGAACGACATCACGGGCAAAAGCTCGATTGAGTTTTGGACGAAATTGAAAAAGACGACGACGAAATGGAATGCGGAAGCGGGCGTGAATTGGATGAGTTAGATTATTTTAGTTTGCGAAACGTTGTGCTATACTTGAAACAATTTATAAAAACCATTATAGGAAAATCTCACGATGGAAAATAAAAATTTTTTTGAAAATTTAAAGATTTGGTCGAAAAGAAAACATCGTCTTCTTGAAAAATATCTGCCGCCTTTCAGTGCTAAAGTCGCTTCAACCACTATCAATCGTGAAGTCTACTGTGTTGACGGTTTTGCAGGCGCAGCAAAATATGACGATGGAAGCGAAGGTTCGCCTGTTTTAATGGCAAAATTTTCTGGCGTTTGTTCAAATTGGAATAGACCTGTCAGTGTGCGAATTATCAATGTAGAGCCTGACTTAATAACATTTCAATCACTGGAAACGGCAACTCAGCACTGGAAAGAAAAAGGTATCGTTGAAAATATCAATTCTCGGTTTGAGAGTTCAATATCAAACATTTTAACCAAAATCGGAAACTCACCCACACTTTTCTTTATTGATCCCTTTGGTCCAACAGGAGTGCGGTTTTCTCATTTAATTCCGATTTTACAGAGAAATCCTGCAATAACTGAACTGATTATAAATTTCGATACGGACGGTTTATACCGAATTACTTGTGCGGCGATCTCTCAAAATAATAATCCGAAAACCGCACAAACCAATGCTGAAAATGTTACATCGGTAATTGGAAGTGATAACTGGTTGAAGCAGTTTACAACATCAAAACCTGCAACCGAACAAGGTGAAAAAATTCTTTTGGATGAGTATCTTTCAAATCTTTGCAAATACGGCTTTAGCGTTGTGGATTACGCAATTAAGGAATCATTAAATACCAAACCGAAATATCATTTTATTTATTGCACACGGCATAACGACGGCGTTTATTTGATGAATGATTTCATTCGTGCGGAAGAAGATTTAATTTATGGCGAATTTGTCGAAAGTGATTATAGACCTCTTTTTTCAAATCAGGCTTCGTTAGCTGAAGAAGTTATAAATCGTAGAGAAAGACTTCGCCAAGTAATTATTTCTTACCTTGAAAAAAACAACAAAACAAATAGAAGGCAAATTAAGCATCATTTAATGTTTGAGAATTTCGGCTACTTTGACGGCAAAGATTACAACTTCGGAGTAAAGCAACTTATTGAAGAAAATTTGTTGAAGGAAGTGACAGGCAAGAAACGAATAAACGACGAAGATATTTTAGAATATTTTCCAAAATAGAATTATGGCACATAAATCACCAATCGAATGGACGGAATCAACTTGGAATCCAGTAACGGGCTGCACGAAAATCAGCGACGGCTGTAAAAATTGTTATGCTGAAAAACTTGCTTTGCGTTTGAAAGCGATGGGGCAGGCGAATTACAAAGATGGTTTCAAATTATCTGTTCAGGAAAAAATGCTTGAATTGCCGTTGAGTTGGAAAAAACCGCAAACGATTTTTGTTAATTCGATGAGCGATTTGTTTCACAAAGACGTTCCGCTTGATTATATTCAGAGAGTTTTCAATGTAATGGCGAAAGCCGATTGGCACAATTTTCAGGTTTTGACAAAACGGTCGGAAATATTGAAAGAGTTCAATAAAGACTTGAACTGGCAACCGCATATCTGGATGGGTGTTAGTGTTGAAAATCGAAAAGTCGTTCATCGAATTGACGACTTACGAAATACGGATGCTCATATTAAATTTCTCTCGATTGAGCCGCTTTTGGGAAGTTTACCGAAACTCAATTTGTCAGGCATTGATTGGGTCATCGTCGGCGGCGAATCGGGACCAAAAGCGCGTCCGATGAAAGAAGAATGGGTTTTGGAAATCAAAGACCAATGCGAAGAACAAAATATCCCATTTTTCTTCAAGCAATGGGGTGGCGTAAGAAAACACAAAACAGGAAGAACTCTTCAAGGAAGAACTTGGGATGAAATGCCGGAAAAAGCCAGGACGGCTTACGCATAATTATGAAAACAAAAATTAAAATTATCGCAATTTTTACTTTCGCGTTTTTCGCGCTTGGTTTTATTCTGCCGAAAGCCAGAATGCAGACAACACAGACGACGCAAACCAAACAAATCGAAACCGCCGGACAGCACTTTAAAAACATTAAAGTCTTAAACGATATGCCCGCCGACCAGATGGGTAAAGTGATGAATTTGATGGCGGCATCTCTGGGCGTGAATTGTAATTTCTGTCACGTCGAAGGCGATTTTGCCAAAGACGGCAACGAACACAAAGACACGGCGCGCGAGATGATTACGATGAATCTCGCGCTGAACAAAAATTATTTCGACAACCAACCGGAAATTTCCTGCAACACTTGTCATAATGGCAGACCGCATCCGCAGTCCGCGCTGAATCTCACGCCGAAAACCGAAGACACGCGTCCGAAACAGCCGGATGTAAAACCGTCGGTTGATGCGGTCTTGGATAAATATACGCAGGCGGTCGGCGGCAAAGACGCGATTGGAAAAATCACTTCGCGCGTCGTTAAAGCGTCGCGCGTCGAACCGAACGGAAAAGATTCCGAACCGGAAGAAATTCTTCAAAAAGGAAACAAGATTTCGATTGCGACAACATATTCAAAAGCGGTCGTCACGGAAACTTTCGACGGCGCGAACTCCTGGAAACGCGCCAACGCCGACGCGATTACCTTAAAGCCCGACGAAACGGAACAAATCAGGCGCAACGCGCAGATTTTCGCTTTTGCCGATTTAAAGATGATTTATCCGAAGATGGAAGTGCGCTCGGTTGACCGCATTGACGGGCGCGAAGTTTATCTGATTCTCGCCTCGACCGCCGACAACTCGCGCGAGCGGCTTTACTTCGACGTTTCAAGCGGTTTGCTCGTCCGCCGCATCGCGCAAACGCCGACGATTTTGGGGAATTTTCAATATCAGGTTGATTACGCCGATTACAAAGATTTCGACGGCGTAAAATTGCCGACGACGATTCGCTACGCCGTGCCGAATATGAGTTGGACGCGGAAAATTTTGGAAGTGAAAAATAACGCGGCGGTTGATGATGCAAAGTTTAATTCTTCGACGAAATAAAGCAGTAAATTATGATAAGACTTTCTTAAAAGAATGAAAAGAATTTTGCGTGCGTTAGGTTTGGTTTTAGGTTTTACTGCGTTTTTGGTGTTAACTTTTGCGATTTCGTGGAGATATTTTGAAAAACAAGCTGAACAGGATTTTTCAAATACCAAGCCCGAATATTTTCCCGTTGTTGTTGTTACGCCGAATAAATCCGAACTTATTCTTACGAAAGATTTAGAAAAGTATGAGAGAGACAATCCGAATTATTCGTTTTTAATTCCGAACGGAAAGGAAGATTTAATAAGTGAACAACTAAATGCTGACCAAATTAGAAGAAACGGAAAAGGAACTCCGCGAATCAGTGCGAAAACGCTTGCGGAAGGAAAACAAAAGATTGATTTTGAAATAGTTGGCGATGGTTTGTTTCTTTCACGATATGAAGCGACCGAAAAAGAAGTTAAGCCTTTGATATTTACATCGTCGGGACCAATGTTCGTCATATTTCCTTGCGGCGCAACTGTCTTTTTCGGTTTTATAGGATTTTTTCTTTTGCGATTTATTTTATGGTTTGTCAAAAGACAACAGAAAAGTAAAATTATTTGAGGATAAACTATGTCAAGAATAATAAAATGCGGATTGATACAGGCGCATAATCACGCGCCGACGGATGCGCCGATTGAGGAAATCAAACGAATCAACAACGATGTGCAGATGAAAATGGTCGAAAATGCGGCGGCGCAAGGCGTGCAGATGCTGTGTTTTCAGGAGATTTTCAACACGCCGTATTTCTGCGCCGAACAGCAAACGCGCTGGTATGAAGCGGTCGAACGAGTTCCCGACGGCAAGACCGTGCAGATGATGCAGTCAATCGCCCGCGAAAAAGGAATGGTTTTAATCGTGCCGGTTTACGAAGAAGAAATGTCGGGCGTTTATTACAACACCGCCGCCGTCATTGATGCCGACGGGAAATACTTGGGCAAATATCGCAAAACGCATATTCCGCACGTCGCGCCCGGATTCTGGGAAAAATTTTATTTTCGCCCCGGCAATCTCGGCTATCCGTGTTTCGAGACGGCGTTTGCCAGAATCGGCGTTTATATTTGCTACGACCGACACTTTCCCGAAGGCGCGCGCTGTCTCGGTTTGAACGGCGCGGAAATTATTTTTAATCCGTCGGCAACCGTCGCCGGATTATCGGAATATCTCTGGAAATTGGAACAGCCCGCGCACGCCGTCGCCAACGGTTATTTCGTCGGCGCGATTAACCGCGTCGGCACGGAAGCCCCTTGGAACATCGGCGAGTTTTACGGGCAGAGTTATTTCTGCGATCCGCGTGGGCAAATGCTCGCCGTCGGCACGCGCGACCAGGATGAACTCGTCGTCGCCGATTTGGATATGGACAAAATCCGCGAAGTCCGCAACACCTGGCAATTTTTCCGCGACCGCCGACCGGACGCTTACGGCGCGATTGTGGCGGATTAAAATTATGAAAAATATTTTGATTCTAAAATTTTTCGTTGCGTGTTTTTGCGTTTTCGGCATCTCCGCGTTCGCTCAAAGCAACGCGCAGATTGAAAAAGATTTAGTCGCGTCGCTGAAAGAAATGCAGAAATATTCGGCTTACGGAAGCAATTACGACGACGAAAAACTTTCAAAGGCGAACGATGTCTTTGAAGAAAAACTTTTGAAATATACGAAAATTCCGGCGACGCTTCAGTATAAATTCGCGCAGTTAAACGGATTGATGATGAACGCCGCCTCCGACGACGGCAAGTTTCGCATCTACACCTGGGACAGCGAAGCGGGCGGCACGATGCACGAATACAACCGCGTTTACCAATATCAGGGCGCGGACGGAAAAGTTTATTCCGAAAAGGAAAAAGGCGCGAAAGAGGACGGCGGCGCGGGCAGCTTCGTGACCGATATTTTTTCGGTTGACGCGAAGGACGGAAAAGTTTATATCGTCTGCTCGACCTTTATCGGTTCGACCAATGATAATTACGGCGCGGCGAATTTATATAAAATTAACGGCGGCGCGCTCGAAGACACAGTGAAATTGATTAAAACAAAATCGGGGCTGACCGACACGCTCAATTTTGAATATAATTTCTTCTCGGTCGCCGACCGCAAAGAGCGTCCGGTGCGCTTGATTCTTTTTGATCGAGCGACGAAAACGCTTAAAATTCCCGTCGTCGTTAACGACAAAGAATTTCCGAACGGCAGAGTGACGAGCAAATTTATCAGTTATCGTTTCGACGGCGATTATTTCGTGAAAATAAATTGATGGAAAAGAGAGAAAAATATTCTTCGGGCGCAAAATGGGAATCAGTCGTCGGCTATTCGCGGGCAGTCAAAGTCGGATCGCGCATCTACGTGACCGGCACGACGGCAATTGACGAAAACTCGAACATCGTCGGCATCGGCGACGCTTACGCGCAGACCGTTCAGGCGATTAAAAACATCGAAAAAGCGTTGAACGCGCTGGGCGCGACGCTCGAAAACGTCGTGCGGACGAGAATTTTTGTCACCGACATTACGCGCTGGGAAGAATACGGCAGAGCGCACGGCGAATTTTTCCGCGCGATTATGCCCGCGACGACGATGGTCGAAGTTTCAAAACTGATTGACGCGGAGATGTTAATCGAAATCGAAGTTGACGCGGAATTATAGGAAGATTTTCACCACCGAGACATAGAGGTCACGGAAAAATTCTTGAAAATTCCATTTTAGAAAATCCGCGTTTGTCCGCAAAAATCTGCGGCAGAAAACTTTTTAAAAACTCTGTTTTCTCTGTGCTTCTGTGGTAAATGAAAAATTATGGCTGAACTTACCAACCAACAAATCGAACGCAACTTTGCCGAAATCAATCCGCCGCTCTCGCAAGCCGAAGCGTTGCACGAAGCGAATCGCTGTCTCTATTGTTTCGACGCGCCCTGCACGCGCGTTTGTCCGACGCATATTGACGTGCCGTCGTTTATCAAAAAAATCGCTTCCGGAAATTTACTGGGTTCGGCGCGGGTGATTTTCGACGCGAATCCGATTGGCGCAAGCTGCGCGCGAGTGTGTCCGGTCGAAGTGTTGTGCGAAGGCGCGTGCGTGGAAAAAACTCTGGTCCAAAAACCGATAGAAATCGGCAGACTGCAGCGTTACGCGACGGATTTCGCGCAAAATTCCGGCAGACAAATTTTTCAAAAAGGCGCGCCGAACGGCAAACGAATCGCCGTCGTCGGTTCGGGTCCCGCCGGTTTATCGTGCGCGACTTATCTGGCGCGGCTCGGTTATGATGTGACGATTTATGAAAAAAAACCGCTTGCGGGTGGACTCGACACTTATGGAATGGCGGAATATAAAATGCCGCAGCAAACGTCGCTCGACGAAGTTGCGAACGTCGAAAATCTCGGCGTAGATTTTCGGTTAAATACGGAAATTATCGGAGAGAACGAAGTCTCAAGCCTTAAACCTCAAGCGTCAAATTTTGAAAACGAAGAATCCGAAATCCGAAATCCAAAATCTAAAATTCAAGTTCGCTTTTCGAGCATTTTAGAAAACTTTGACGCGGTTTTTCTTGCCGTCGGACTCGGCGCGACGAACAAATTAAATATTTTGGACGAAGATTTGCCGAATGTTTTTGACGCGCTCGACTTTATCGAACGCATCAAAACGCGCGATTGGAAAAGCGTTCCGATTGGCAAAACCGTCGCCGTCATCGGCGCGGGAAATACGGCGATTGATGCCGTGACGCAAGCCAGACGTTTGGGCGCGGAGCGGGTTTTGATGATTTATCGTCGCACTGAAAAGGACATTTCGGCTTACGAATACGAATACGAATTAGCGAAAAAAGACGGCGTTGAATTTGTCTGGCAAGCCGCGCCGGTTGCGATTCGCGCTGGCGAAAACGGCGCGCCGCTCGTTTTGCAGTGCGAACAAACGGGCGATACGAACGAGCTGTTTGAAATTCCTTGCGACATCATCATCAAAGCCATCGGACAAACAAAAATGCGCTCGTTTTTTGAAGCGGTCGCAGGCGTTGAAATTGACGAAAAAGGGCGCGTGCGTGTGAACGATTCGATGCAGACCTCGAACCCGAAAATCTTCGCCGGCGGCGATTGCGTCAACGGCGGCGCGGAAGCCGTTGACGCTTCGCAAATGGGCAAACTCGCGGCGCGGGGAATTCATTTTTCTTTAACCGGCGAAAAAGTGAATTTTGCAGGCATTTCATAAAATTTTTAAATTGAAAATTATGAGACACATATTAACTTTTCAAAATAACTTTCGGACGTTGTTTTTGTTCGCTGTTTCAATCATCTGTTTGCTTTTTACCCCGCCCGTTTTCTGTCAGGAGATTCAAGAGAAAACTTTAATTTCACCGCAAATTACGGATGTTGTGCCGAAAGAAACGACACCGGAAACATATATAAAAATATCGGGTTATAAATTAGGCGGAATTGACAAGAGCGAAGTGATTTTTTCGCAAGGCGCGGAAAATTTCATCACGAGCGCGACCGGTGCTTCGTGGGAGGGCGACGATTACGCTGATGCGCTGCTTCATTGGAGCATTAAAGTTCCCAAAGAGCTAACTGTCGGAGATTGCCAAATTACGGTTAAATATGAAGGTCGGCAAAGCTCGCCGTTCACCGTTAAAATTTCTTCGGTAATCAAACCGCCCGAAATAAAATCGCTGACTCCTGCCAAAGCCCGCACGGGTGAATACGTTTCGATTGATGGAGACGGATTCAGCGAAACGAATAAAATCGAAATAGTTGATGCTGAAGGCAGGATTCACATATTGAATTTTTTCGGTATCGCAAATACCGGCGCGTTGGGATTTACCGTAAGTGATGAGATTGCCGACGGCGATGCGGTTGTTAAAATATTGGAAACCCGAAACGGTTTCAATGAACCCGGCAACAGTTTGTCGCTTAGAGTAAAACACGGCGCGGTTCCATTGAATCTCGACGGCGACGATGCCGTCTCTCTGGCGGCTGGACAGTGGTATGCGCCGATCTTTTGGGGTAACAAACCGCTAATCGGGGCGACCAAGGTTGAGTTTCTTTTGCGCCAAGGAAAGCAAGAGCAAAATTCGTTCGTATCGAACTTTAAAAAAATCCGTTTTCAAATTCCAATGTCTTTCGAGCCTGGAAAAATGGAAGTTCAAACGCGAACCTGGATTAATGATGATATTTCCGAATGGTCGCAGCCGATTATTATGGAAGTCGCGGAAAAGCCGCGTGTTCCGATTATTCAAAGCCTCGAAATCATTCCCGCTAAAGCCGAAGCGATGTTTAAGCAAAACGGAAAAGTGGTTTCCGTTTTACCGATGTATTTAGGTGTTTTACCGCGCGCGCCGATTCCGAAAGAAGTGAAAGACGGCAGCCTTGAAATATTTTTACGTTTCTACGATAAAGGTAAATTTACCGAATGGAAGCAGTATGCTAAATATGATTCTTTCTCCAGAAACAGCAAAACATTTTATTTCCGTCCCGAATACGGTGAGGATTCCCAATTTGAGTTTAATGCTTTTTATGAGCGTTTTTATATCGAAAGCGATTCGCCCGAATTTTTTGAAATCAGTCGCGGTCAGAATTTAAGAATCAACGGCGAGTATTTCGTCGGCTCGACAAAAGACCTGCAAGTAGTTTTAGAGAGTGCCGATCAAACGGTTTTTCTAAAACCGACGGCACAGGAATTTGAAGGAATGATGTTGATAAAAATACCGGGTAATCTTCTTGCAGGAGATTGGAAATTTTCGGTCGTAAACAAAGACGAAAACATTGCTGCAACAGCTCGCGTAAAATTAAGAATCAAATAAAATCAAAAATTCAGAGAACTAAAATGGCAGATTTAAGCGTAAATTTTGCGGGCATCAAATCGCCGAATCCTTTCTGGCTGGCGAGCGCGCCGCCGACGAATATGGGTTCGATGGTCGAACGCGCCTTCGATGCCGGTTGGGGCGGCGCGGTTTGGAAGACTTTGGGCGAGCCGATTGTCAACGTTTCGTCGCGGCTTGCCGGTCTTGATAACGGAACTTCGCGCTTAATCGGTTTGAATAATATCGAGCTGATTACCGACCGACCGCTCGATGTGAATTTGAAGGAAATTTATGAGTGCAAAAAGAAATATCCGAATCACGCCGTGATTGCGTCCTTGATGGTCGAATCGCGGCGCGAAGCGTGGCACGAAATCGTCAAAAAAACTCAGGACACGGGCTGCGACGGTTTTGAATTAAATTTCGGCTGTCCGCACGGAATGAGCGAGCGCGGAATGGGCGCGGCAATGGGACAGGTTCCCGAATATACGCGTATGGTGACCGAATGGGTCAAGGAAGTTTCAAATTTGCCCGTTATCGTGAAGCTCACGCCGAACGTGACGAATATTTTGCCGCCGGGCAAAGCGGCGCAAAACGGCGGCGCGGACGCTATTTCATTGATAAATACAATCAATTCGGTGATGGGCGTGGACATTGACACGCTGATTCCTTACCCGAACGTCAACGGCAAGGCGGCGCACGGCGGTTATTGCGGAACTGCCGTCAAACCGATTGCGCTCAATATGGTTTCCGAATTGGCGCGCGATGCCGAATTTAAAATTCCGATTTCCGGCATCGGCGGCATTAACACCTGGCGCGACGCGGTTGAATTTCTGCTTTTAGGCGCGGGCAATGTGCAGGTTTGCACCGCCGTAATGCATTACGGCTACCGCATCGTCGAAGATATGATTGACGGCTTGAATAATTATTTGGACGAAAAAGGTTTTGCGTCCGTGAACGATATTGTCGGAAAATCGGTCAGTCGCGTCACCGATTGGGGAAATTTGGATTTGAATTATAAAGTCGTCGCCCGCGTCAATAATGAAAAATGTATCAAGTGCAATTTGTGTTACGTCGCCTGCGAAGACGGCGCGCACCAGTGTTTTTCGTTCGACGAAAATCGTTTTCCGGTTGTTGACGAACCGGAATGCGTCGGCTGTAATTTGTGCGCTTTGATTTGCCCTTCGCCCGGCGCGATTTCGATGGTTCGATTAGACGACGGCAGCAATCCGCAAACGTGGCGCGAATATTCGAATCGTCCGGCGGAAACGATGACCGGAAGTTAGACGATTTAATCCGAAATTATTCAACGCAAAAACCAGAAACGCTTCGCCGTTATCCGAAAAGATTCAGCGAAGCGTTTTTGTTTTTGACCGTCTAAGATTTTATTTCCTGAGCGTCGAAGGCGGTTTTATAATCGGCGAAAAACTGCGGATGCCGCGTGTGATGAAATTTACATCTTCGACATCTTCGACGACGTTCAGAACATACGTCTGACGCACGAACGAATTGCTTTTATCTTCCGCCGCGACGACATACATTCCGCCCGATTCAATATCGTCGAAGTGATAAAAGCCGGACGCGTCGGTGTTGACGGTTCTGGTTGTTCCGCCCGAATCGGTCATCGTCACAGATAGGTTTTCGATGCCGCGTCCTCTGAAATTCAGCGCGTATCCGCTGATTCGCACGCCCGAAGACGTTACGCCCAACTGCAATTCATACGCGCCGATGTCAACCGATGCGCCCGACAATCGGCTAAAAATTCCGCCGCGCTGGTCGGTCGTTAAGCTGAACGGCGGATTATTTCCATCCGCGTTGTTCGCGCAATTGTTGTTGATGACGCAGGGATTACCCAGATTAAAAGCCGGACTCGCCGAAGTGATCGCGCGCGTATCGGTCGCGCCGCCGTTGTCGGCAAGCGCGCCGAGCAGCGGATCAATTATCTGATTGCCGAGTTCGCCGTCGCCGACCAAATCTAAATTAGTATTCGGAATCGGAGTTGCGCCGACAAATCCGCTCGCTTCGAAATTCGCAGCGGCTCCGAAGCGGCTGCCGATCAAATTATTGCCCAGGGAATTGAAGCTGCCCAGCTCGCCGACGACATCGCGTCCGAGCAGATCGGTGCCGAGCAAATCGTTGTTTTCGGCGATGATCGTATTTCGCAGATTCGTTACGCCCAAAATCGGCGTGACGATTCCGAGAATGCTGACCGCGCCGCCGCCCGCCAAAGTCGAATCATTATGACTGACGGTGTCGTTCGTCAAATTAACCGTTCCGACCGCGTTCAAAATTCCGCCGCCGACGGCGAGGCTTTGGTTATCGGTAATCGTCGAATTAACGATGGTCGTCGTCGCGCCTAGAGTATTCGCCACGCCGCCGCCGCCGACACTGCCGTCATCTACGGGAGTAACCGGATTTGCAAAATTACCGGCGATCAGCGAACGATTGATATTCGTCACCGCGTTTATTCTGGTCGCCACGCCGCCGCCTAACGTCGTCGTGCTGTTGCCGCTGACGACCGAATCGTTCAAATTTAAAGTCGAAACGCCGCCGATTATGTCGAGCAGCGCGCCGTTCAAAATTCCGCCGCCGTCGCCGATTAAAGTTGTGCCGATGAGCAGCGGAGTCGCATTGCCGCCGGTGACGGTCAACGCGTTGATGTTGACGGTAAAATCCGCGCTTGCCGGCGGCGAGGCGATTAAAAAGACGCGGCTCAGATTGTTTCCGTCAACAATTAGATTTCTCGCGCCCGAGCCGTTAATTGTTAAATCGTCGGTGATCGCCAATTGCCCGTTGGCTAAAACGATTGAGCCGCTCGACGCGCCCGCCGCAAATTCGATTGTGTCGGCTCCCGCCGCCGCGTTCGCCTCGTCTATCGCTTCACGGAGCGTGCATTGTCCGCTGCCGCAACCGTCCGTTTCGTCGTCGGCGAGCGTCGTCACCGTAAAAGTCGCCGCCATTGCCCGGACGGGCGATAACGCGACGGTTAAACCGACGAAAACCAACAAAAACAGAAAAATTTTCGCCTGTGTAAATTGTTGATTTTCTTTCGTATTCCAAAAATTACGCATCTTTTTTTTACCTCCAAAGTTTTTAGAAACAATCAACAATCGAAGCCGTCTGAAACGAGCCTTAAATCGTTCAATCGAACGATTCGTTAATCGCGGCAACGATTATTGAATCCTTTTAATTGTTCTTGAAAGCAAAATGCGGTAGGATACAAAACTGTTGGGTTAGCATCACCGAAGCGTTTTGCTTCCGTTATGTTACTGACTTGCTCGATTAATGACGGCAATCATTAATCGGGCTTTTCCTTTTCGGTCAACTCAGCATACAAATGCAAAAGCCAAACGAGAGGTTTTTAACCGTCGTTTGGCTTTTCTTTTTCTTAAACTCCGAGCAGAACCCGAAGAAAAAATTTAACGAAAATTCTGAGCGAACTTTGTTCGCCGTTTTGAGGTTAATGAAGAACATAAAATAATTTCTACTTCACAATTATTCTTTCAGTTGCCGGTTCGTTCAAAAATTCAATCCGGCAAGTTCGATGAATTCTTCGACGGTTTGATCGAAAGTTCGTTCATCGAACAAATATAAGAATAACATATAGAAAACATCAGTGTCTATACCTATACGGTGGACAATATTTTTCTTCAAGTGCTTATTTATCAATAATTTACAAATTATTTAATTTTAAACTTTATTTTATCGGTTCGAGTAATTTCTTCAGTCTCGAATCGAGCATCGGGAACGGAATATATTCGACGTGTCTGCCCGAATCACGAAGTTTTTCGACCATTTTATATGCGCCTTCGGCGTTGCGCGTGTGAACGACGAAGGTCGTCGAGCGGTGCAGATTTTTGTTTTCGTTGAGCCATTCGGCGACAGCATAGCCGGTGCGCGCGAAATCGTCGTGGTCGTTTGATTCGTAATGTTCGGGCAGCAAATCGTGGTCGAGAAAAATTATGTCGTAAGCGTATTTCTGAAGAAATTCTTTGGCTTCGTCAACCGTCGCGGCGATGTCCAGATTGTCGTCGGGAAAATTTTTGCGAAACCAGCGATGCCGTCTTTCGTCGTCGTCGAGAACGAAAACCGCAATCGGCTCGCGTTCCGGTTTGAATTCAACTAAACCAAATCTGATTAGCAAACTATGTATGAAGTTCATAAAAACCGCGTCGTCCCTTGCTTTGTAATTTGAAGTTTTCGGTAAATTTGAAATTTCAAATTTGAAACCCGAAACTGTCGAAAGCAAGCCTCGCTTTCAGATTCCGTCGTCGAAAATTTTTAATCTTAAACTGCGGAATAATTTTTCCGAGAGCAAAAAATAATATATCACAGGCGAAAATTGTTAAAAATTTCGCGCGGCGAAAGTTTTTCGCCGGAAGTGAATTTTTTGTTAAATCATAAGTCGTGTGTTTTCATCAACTTCGCTTTTTTTCGTTTTCGCCGTTTCGCCAAACCCCGATTTTTATTGTAATTTAGATAACAAATAAAAACTTGAATTCATTTTTTTCGGTGCTATAATTCAAAACTGCCTCCGCATTTCCGAGGCGACTCATCACCCGAATAGTTTGATTTTTTTCGATAGAATGCCGCAGGAGAAAGCCACAATTCATCCGTTATTCGCTGTGCCGGATTTAGAGCCGGAGCGCGAATTTTTCGACGACGCTTTTGACGAGCGCGACGAGCCGGAAGTTTGCGCGCTCTGCTACGGTTCGGGAATGGAGATCGTCGCCGGCAAGGGCGCGCGTCAGTGCAAATGCCGCAAACAAAAAACGCATACGAATTTAATCGAGAAAGCCCGCATTCCGAAGCGTTATGAAAATTGTCATTTTCAAAATTACCGGGTTTTAAATCCGGCGCAGGACCGCGCTTATCGTTATTCTTCAAAATTAGCGATGGAATTTCCGGCAATCGAGCGCGGACTGCTTTTGATGGGAACGGTCGGTGTCGGCAAAACGCATCTCGCCGTTTCGATTCTGAAGGGTTTGACCGAACGCGGATTTTCATGTCTGTTTTACGAATTCGGCGCGCTTCTGAAAAGCATACAGGATTCCTACAACAATATTTCGCAAACATCCGAGCTGAAGGTTTTGCAGCCGATTTTCGATGCCGAAGTTTTGGTTCTGGACGAAATCGGCGCGTCGAAACCGACCGACTGGGTGCGCGACACGATGGCGAACATCATCAACACGCGCTATAACGATAAAAAACTGACGATTTTCACGACCAATTATTTAGACGAACGCCACAGCGAACGCGACGAAACTTTAGAAGACCGCATCGGCGTGCGCCTTCGCTCGCGTCTTTTCGAGATGTGCAAAACCGTCGCGATGTCCGGCGAAGATTACCGGCGCACCTTTGACCAGGTTACCCCGATTAAGAAAAAACTCTAAATTTCCGAAGCCATTTTTGTTTCCGGTTGGATTCCCGTTTTGATTGACGCTTTATAAATGAAATCGGGATTTTGCGTCTATGGAAAACTCTTCAAATCGAATTCCCTCACTCGACGGCTTGCGAACCGTCTCAATCGCGCTGATCATCGCCGGACATCTCGCCTACGTTTTAAATTTTGAAAGCCTCGGCAGTCTCGGCAGTCTCGGCAATCTCGGCGTGCGCGTTTTTTTGTTATTTCCGGTTTTCTGATAACCAATTTGCTTTTCAAGAAAATTGACCGCACCGGGCGCATTAATCTCGTCAATTTTTATTTCCGGCGCACGCTGCGAATTTTTCCGCCCTTCTATTTTTATCTTTTAATCGTTCTCGGCGCGGCACTCCCGGGCATTGCCGCCGTTAAACTTGACTCGATATTTTTCGCCGCCGCTTATTTGACCGATTACGTTAATCCGCAGAATTGGCTGCTCGGACACACCTTGTATTAGTCGGTCGAGGAACAATTTTATTTGATTTTTCCCGGCGTTTTACTGCTGCTCGGTTTGCGAAAGGCGAAGATTTTGCCCGATCTTTTGTTGATTTTGTTCCGTTCATAAGGCTTTTTACGTTTCTGCAATTCGGCAGCGAGCCGCTTTGGATCGGCAAAGGCTTTCACGCCAAGATGGACGCGCTGGCAATCGGTTGTCTGCTCGCGCTCTTTTACGGACGGCTGCACGGCAACGAATTTTACCGGCGAATTCTGCGCTCGAAATTAGTTTTGCTTCTGCCGTTCATCATTCTCGCCTTGAATTTCACGGACGAGAGTCCGCGCGTATATTTTTTCGCGGCG
This sequence comes from uncultured Pyrinomonadaceae bacterium, assembly GCA_964237235.1. Taxonomy (GTDB): domain Bacteria; phylum Acidobacteriota; class Blastocatellia; order Pyrinomonadales; family Pyrinomonadaceae. Next base: position 138,906 of record CAXSGY010000007.1, on the reverse strand, counting down.
ATTTTTTTGATGAATTTGCTGACGGCGATTTTTATAGATTGGGCGATCACTAATTTCGATTCGACGGTCGGCGGATTTTTAAATTCCGCGCCGATGGTCAAGCTCGACGCGATGAGCTATTCGATTTACCTTTGGCAGCAGCCGTTTTTCAATCCTGAAAGCCAAATTTTTTTGACCCGAACGCCATTTAATTTTCTCGGTCTGGCGGCGATGACTTTGATTTCGTTTTATCCGGTCGAAAAATATTCTCTCAAGCGGCGGCGAATTTTAGAGCGCAGATATTTTTCCGCGCAATCGCCCGTCGAAAAAGAAAAGCAAAAGTCGGCGCGAGCGTCTAATTCGCGCCGACTTTTGCTTTCGGCGCGGGTTTTGTGTTTCCGAAAATTCTGTAGCCGAACAGAACCGCCAAAATCAAACCGAACAACATCGGATAGAAAACGTCCGATTTAACGATCAGCCAGAAATGAATCACGCCTAAAATCGCCGCCGCATAAGTCAGTTTATGCAGCCGCGCCCAATTTTTTCCGCCGAGCCGTTTAATCATCCCGTTGGTCGAAGTAACCGCCAAAGGAATCAAAAGAAAAAACGCGAGCATTCCGAAGGCGATAAACGGTCGTTCCCAAACGTCGAAAAAGATTGCCGGAACGTCGAAATTTTTATCGAAGACGGCGTAAGTTATAAGGTGCAGAAAGCCATAAAAAAAAGCGTATAAACCGAGCATCCGGCGAAATTTTATCAAACTGTTCCAGCCGAAACGTTTGCGAAGCGGCGTGACAGATAACGTGATTAAAAGAAAAACGAGCGCGAGAACGCCGGTCGTCCGCAAAAAAAACTCGATTGGATTCGCGCCCAGATTTCCCCGAAACCAATCCCAAACCAGCAAAACAAGCGGCACGAGCGCGTTTGTAAAAACGAGCAGTTTGTTAAATTTCACATCGTTCATCGTTTTTCTTTTATTCGCTTAAATGAATATAACGGATTTTATTCGCAAACTGATCTATTTATACGAAAAATCAAAAACCGGAAATTTTGAAAAAAAATATATTCACTATCAACTGTTCACTGATAAACGAGGAAAACTCCCTTTACAATGAATAGCTGTTCAATTGATATTGAAAGGCGTTTAATCTAAATTTTTCGTTTATTTTTTTTCAAAAAATTTGTAACCGCATCGAATGCTGCAACATCATTTGTTTTGATGAAAGAAAATTATTCGCAAAGTATGACTGAAGAAAAACTTGACCGATTGGCGCGAATTGTTTTGCAAAGCGCGATTTTACCCGACGAAGAAATCGAAGAAATCGCCGTCGCGCGCATCATTCACTGTGCCGGGCGATTACCGCATCGAAAACGACCGACGCGATTGAGAGTAAAAACCGCTAGAAATCAAGAGTTTGAGGTAAATAATAATTTACACGGGCAATGTTTAACTGCTCGTTGATGCAGGCAGTTGTGACTTGAAAGCCGCCCGTGATTTAAAAAAACTTTCGCAAATCCATTCCGCTGTATAAAGTTTCGACTTGTTCGGCGTAGCCGTTAAAAAGCAGTGTCGGGCGGCGCGTGTATTCGCCGATGCGTTGTTCCCTTGCCTGCGACCAGCGCGGATGCGCGACGTTCGGATTGACGTTAGAATAAAATCCGTATTCGCGCGGCGCGGCGATGTTCCAGGTCGTCGGCGGCTCGTCGGCGGTCAGAGTGATTTTGACGATTGACTTGATGCTTTTGAAACCGTATTTCCAGGGAACGACCAGACGAACCGGCGCGCCGTTTTGATTCGGTAACTGTTTGCCGTAAAGTCCTGTCGCTACAATGGTTAACGGATGCAGAGCTTCGTCGAGCCGCAAACCTTCGACGTATGGAAAATTAATGCCGGCGAAAAACGACGACTGCATTTGCTTTGAATCATAAAGCGTCTCAAAAGCGACGTATTTTGCCGTTCCGAGCGGCACGACCGCATCGAGAATTTTCCTGAGCGGAAAACCGACCCACGGAATTACCATTGACCAGCCTTCGACGCACCGGAAACGATAAATTCTTTCTTCCTGTTCAAACTTCAGCAGTTCTTCGATACCGAAAGTTTTCGGTTTTTGCACGAGTCCGCCGATTTCGATGGTCCAGGGACGCGTCTTAAAATCCTCGGCTTGGCGGGCGACGGCGGTTTTGCTCGTCGCAAATTCGTAAAAATTGTTGTAGTTCGTGATTTCCTCGAACGTGTTGATCTTATCCGTCGTCTGAAAATTTTCCGGCTTGGCGACGTTTTCGATGGCGGCGGTCACAACCGGCTTCGGCGGCGGCTGATTGATGTAGCGATACACGCCGCCGGTCGCCAAAGTCGTTCCGGCGAGCAGTCCGGCGCGGATGAAATTTCGACGATTGAGAAAAGTCTGCTCGTCGGTTATTTCGCTCGAATTTATGTCGGACGGCTTTTTTACAACCATATATCGTTATTCGTTTCCAGCCAAAAATAGTTTCGTAATTATTGTCCGCAAAAAACTTTCGGGAAATCGCTTTTAAATTTGCGGATTGGATAAGTTCAATTCGCGCATTGTATTAAAAATAGTTAAACAAAATGCTTTTATTTTTAACAATTTTCTATTATAATACTCGTCGGTAGTTTTACCTTTCATCTTTCTTCAATCAGACATTAAACAATATGCAGCCGACAAACAAAGTCATTCGAGGACGTTATCGCATTGTCCGACAACTCGGACACGGCGGAACAAGCGCGGTTTACAAAGCGTTCGACACGAACCGTGAAACGAACGTCGCGCTCAAGGAAATTCAGATAGATTTAGACGCGGTGCCGTCCGCGACCGACCGCGAAATTTTGAAACGCGATTTCGCCAACCAAGCCAAAAATCTGGCGAAGGTCAAACACGAATCGCTGCCGCAGCTTCGCGGTTATTTTTCGGAAATTGACCGCCATTATCTGGTAATGGAATTGGTTGACGGCGAAGACACGGGCGAGCTGCTCGCCAAAACCAAAAAGCCAATCGAGCTTTCCGAAGCGATTAACTGGGCTGACCAGTTGCTCGAGACGCTCGATTATCTGCACACGCTTCCCGAGCCAATCGTTCACGGCGATGTCAAACCGCAGAACGTGCTTTTGACGACACGCGGAAAAATCAAGCTGCTCGGTTTTACAATCGCGACCGAGAACGCGCTGCCGAAAATGAGCGGTGAAACCGCCGCCGCGTCGCGCTATCTGTCGCCCGGACAGGTTTTGCGAACCGTTGACGAAACCGTCAGGAAAAATCTCGCCGAAAAACACGGCGAAAAACTGGAAAAAGTTTTAAGCCGCGAAGTTGACGCGCGCGGCGACGTTTACGCGCTCGGCGCGACGCTTTACCATTTGATGACGGCGCAACCGCCGCTCGGCGCGCTCGAGCGGCTGTCGGACGTTTGGGCGGGCAAACCCGATCCGTTGTCGCCGCCGGATAAAGTTAATCAGGAATTACCGCCGGAAGTCGCCGCCGCTTTGATGAAGGCTCTGGAAATCGAACGCGAAAAACGTTTTGCGTCGGCGACGGCAATGCGACAAGCTTTGCAGACGGCAATCACGCAGGCGAAGGAACGCGAAGCCGTCGCCGCCAAACAGGAAGTCGAAGCCGCGAAGAAAAAAGAAGCCGAAGCCGCGCTCGAAATTCGTCAGGCGGAAGAAAAACGGCTCGAAGCGGAACGGCAGAAAATTGAAAAAGAACGCCTGGCGTTTGAAACCGAACAAAAACGTCAGAGCGAATTAATCGCGCGGCAGCTCAAAACAGCCGAAGCGGAACGATTAAAAGCCGAACAGCGCGCCGCCGAAGCGGAAAAACTGCTCGAAAAAGAAGCCAAAAAAGCCGAAGAAGAAAAATCCGCCGTAGCCAAGAAGGCCGAAGAAGAAAAAGCCGTCCGGAAAGCCCTGGACGACGCGCCGAAGACGGGCAGACGAAAAACCGACGCGCCCGCCGCGAAAAATTTGTTTGTCGAAGACGTGCCGGAGAAAAAATCTTCGTGGATGATGCCGGCAATCATCGCCGCGGTTTTATTGGCGATTGTCGGCGTGGCGGGCATCGTCTTTATGCGCTCGTCAAACACCGCCGAATCCAAACCTTTAAATCAAAGCCAGATGAATTCTACGGTCGTCGGAAACGAGCCGAAGCCCGAAACACAGACGCAGCCCGTCGCCGAAAAAGTTTCCGAAACGGATGCGCCGCCCGAAACGCCCGACGCGACAATTTCGGACAAGACTTCTGCGCCGCCGGCTTCATTTAAAAACAAACCCGTCGCCGTCGCTCCGCCGCCGGTCGCCCCGCGCGTCGTTAAACCGAACGCGCCGCCCGCCGCCAAAGCTCCGGCGAACCAGAAAAAAGCCGTCACGGTTGACGACATTATCAACAATTAAATGTTTAGTTTGAGTTATTAAACGAATGTTTCGAGGAATTCGGAAAATTTAAAAATTCGCGCCCAACGGCGTTCCGAATTTTTCAAACATCGAGAGAGAAAAAGTATGAAATCCCTATTTTCAAAGATTAAATTAACGCACGTAAATTTTCTTTCAGTTTTTCCGACGGCGACGCTCGCCATTTTAATGCTTTGCCAGATCGGACAGGCGCAACAAGTTCAGCTTAATTTAGCCGACATTTTGATCGGTTTGCGCTCGAAAAAAGCGACGATGCCGGAAAAAAACAAGCTCTTGACCGAAGCCGTCAAAACGCGCGGCATCACGTTCGGATTTACGCCGGAAATCGAAATCGAGCTGCAAACGACCGGCGCGGACAACGAACTGGTGCAGGCAATTAAGGAAAAAGCCGTCAAAGTCAAACCGGCGGAACCAATCGTCCCGCCCGTTCCGGTCGCAACGCCGCCCGTCCAGGATTTCGCGTTTTTCCGAAGGCGCGCCGACGAAAACATTATCAACGGCGACTACGATTCGGCGGTCGGCGATTACAGCAAAGCCATCGAACTGAATCCGAAGGACGCTTCGACTTATCTGAATCGCGGTCGCGCTTACCACAGCAAAACAAACTATGATTCGGCGATTGCCGATTTTACGAAGGCGATTGAAATTAATCCGAAAAGCCTGACGGCTTACCTGAATCGCGGCGACGCTTTCGAGAAAAAAGACGATTTGCCGAACGCGCTCAGCGATTATCAAAAAGCCGTCGAATTAGACGCGAACAACGAATCGGCGAAAAATAATCTGAAGCGTCTGCAAGCCGAACAAGCCAAAACCGAACAATTCAAAGCCGAACAGGCAAAAATCGAGCAGGCAAAAATCGAACAGGCGAAAATCGAACAGGCGAAAACGCAGGCGGCAAAAATCGAGCCGGTGAAAAATCCCGTCAAGAAGGCAATGGAAAAACCCGTTGCGCCGTCCGAAACAATAAACGCGCCGAACACGAACGCGGCGCAGTCGGTTGAAGTCGGACAGTTAAACGGGTTGGCGACGAAGCTCGCCATTCCGACTTACCCGGAAATGGCTAAAAAAATGCTTATGCAGGGAAAAATTACCGTCCAGGTCGCGCTCGATGAACAAGGAAACGTGATGTCGGCAAAAGCCTCTAACGGACAGGGAATATTGCGAAACGCGGCGGAAGACGCGGCTCGTAAATCTCAATTTAAGCCGACCGTCGTCGGCGGTCAAGCGGTCAAAGCGACCGGCTTTATAGTTTATAATTTTGTCGTTCCGCAATAGACAAATCGTCAAACACCAAAGCCCCGGAAATTTAAAAATCGGCGGTCGCGTTATGAAATTAAACGCGACCGCCGATTTTTATGTTTAATTTTCGGCTGATTTGGCGCGTCGTCCGCAGCGGGCGCGTTTTTAGAGTTTTATTCAAACGATTTTTGCGATAAGGTATTATTCCGATAATTTTAATTTTTTCACCAGTAGTTTACAGGAGAATTTAAATGAAAGTGTTATTTTTCGTATTGCTTTTCGTTTCGATAACCGTCGCACAGACTGCGCCGACCGAATCGCCGTCTGAAAAGGAAAAAGCGCGCAAGGAACTCGAAAAACAGGTTTTAGATATTCTCAATCAAGCGGCAAACGAAGCTGCCGCGCTGAAATTGCCGCAGAACCGCGCGGTCGTTTATGCGGCGGCGGGCGATCTTTACTGGAAGTTTGACGAGAAACGCGCCCGCGAGCTGTTTCGCAGCGCGGGCAGTGAAATTATCACCGCCAACACCGAAGCGGAAAACGAAAAAAAAGACAGCGACGATCTTTTCGCGCAGATGTATGATTTCAGCGACGTGCGCCTACAGGTTTTGCCGCTCGTCGCCAAGCGCGACGCGGATTTAGCGTTGGAAATGCTGACGCAAACCCGACCGGCGAAGCTCGCCGAAGCGATGGCGAAGGCTTCGCAGCCGAACGCCAGGCAGGAAGGCGAACTTTTTAATTTTAACCCGGACCAGTTTCGCGTCCGGCAGGAAGTCGCGCTCGAACAGCAATTTGCGCTGCTCGCCGCCGAACAAAACCCGGATAAAGCCATCAAGCTGTTTAAGGATAGTCTGGCGAAGGGAATTTCCTACAACGTTCTTCCGCTGCTGCAAAAAATAAACCAGAAGGACGAGAAAAAAGCCGCGTCGCTGGCGGACGACGTAATCGCTAAAATCGTTGACACGGATTTGGTAAAAAAGAAGGAAGACCTGAATACAGCGGCGCAGTTTTTGTTCGTTGCGACCGACCCGAACGCGCCGAAACCGCCAAAGGATGTCAAACCGTTCAAATTCTCCGACGCGCAGTTAAAATTAATCGCCGACAAAATCGCGGCGACGTTGATGCAGTCGGGCAATTCGCTCGATATGACGATGCTGATGTCGCGCATAATGCCGAGCCTCGAAAAACTCGTTCCCGAGAAAACCGCGCTTCTCAAACAAAAACAAGCCGACGCGGTAAAAAATCTGCCGCCCGAATTAAAACGGTTTCAGCAACAGGAAAAACTCTGGAACCAAAGCTCAACGCCCGAAGAAATCATCGCCGATCTGCCGAAGCTCAACGAGCAGGAAAAAATTTCGGCGTATCAATCGCTGACTTACAAAATCGCGCAGATTGACGACGAACCGCGCGCGAAAAAATTGATCGAACAAATTCCCGACCAGAAAACGCGCGAACGCGCAACCGAACAATTTGAATCAATGAAAATCAACCGCGCCGCCCGCGAAGGCAAACTCGACGAAGCGAAAGCGATGATCGCCAATTTGAGCGAGAAAAAAACGCAAATTCAGCAGCTCGTCGCGCTCGCTTTACAGTTCAAGAAAAAGGCGACGGAAAAAGACACGGAAACCGCCGTCGGTTTAATGAAAGATGCCAAAGCCTTAGCCAACGAATATCCGGAAGACGAAGACGAATTAAACAATTTGATGGAAATCGTCAAAGGCTACGCCGTCATCAACCCGGACGAAGCATTTCGCATTTTCGACCCGATTGTTGACCAGATCAACGATTTTGTGCAGGCTTCGGCGATTTTAAGCAAATACAATAAACGCAACCGTGATTTCAAAAAAGGCGAACTGCTGTTAAAAACCGGCGGCAATTTCTACAGCAATCTGCTGCTTTTCCGCTACATCAATCAAATCCAGATGTTGGGCAAAGCCGATTTGAACAAAATGAATCTCTTCGCCAACCGTTTCACCCGCGCCGATGCCCGCGTCATCGTCAAGCTCTTCGTCGCGCAGGGCTTTTTGAAGGATGACGGCAAAGAAGACGCGAACAATGGTTCTGTGCCGATGATTTATTTTGACAATTGATAAAACACTATAATTTTTGTCGAAAGAGTTTAATAATTTCCCGCAACAATACTTGATTTTACGCCGCTCGCTTCCTGCGCGATTTTGACACCGACGCTTGCGCCGATTCTCGTTGCGCCGGCTTCAAACATCGCGCGGGCATCGTCAATGCCTTTCACGCCGCCGGAGGCTTTGACTCCCAAACTCGAACCGACAACGCGGCGCATTAAGGCGACATCTTCGACGGTCGCGCCGCCTTTGGAAAATCCGGTCGAGGTTTTGACGAAATCCGCGCCCGCGTTTTTTGCCGCGAGACAGGCGCGCACTTTTTCGTCGTCGGTCAAAAGCGCGGTTTCGATAATTACCTTCAACAAAACTTCGTTTTCGTGCGCGGCGAGCGCGACGGCGCGGATGTCGTCTTCGACCGCGCAGTCGTCGCCGGATTTTAACGCGCCGATGTTGATGACCATATCAACTTCGCGCGCGCCGTTGAAAATCGCGCGGCGGGCTTCAAACGCTTTGACATCGGGCAGAGTCGCGCCGAGCGGAAAACCGATGACCGTGCAAACGGGAACATTGGAATTTTTCAAAAATTCGGCGGCTTTTTTCACCCAGGACGGATTGACGCACACCGACGCGAAGCCGAATTCGATGGCTTCGTTGCAGAGTTTTTTGATGTCCGATGCGGTCGCTTCGGGCTTTAAAAGCGTGTGGTCAACCAGACTCGCCCAATCGCGCGCGGTCGCCGAATCGCCCAGCACAACGCCGATGCGCGACGCGCCCGCGTCAACGATTCGACTGACATCCGCGCCGCAGAACGTCGGACAATTTTCCGCGCCGCCGTCGAGTTTTGATAAAACCAAATCCGTGATTTGCTCGACTAATTTTTCGTAGTTTCCGTTTGCTGAATTCATTTTCTAAACGAGCTTCCAATTTTTCAAAATATCAATCAAATTCGGTAATTCTTCCTGCCAGAGCCATTCGGTTTTGATCCAGAGATTTTCGATTACGCGACTTTCAAATATGCCGTCAATCGAAATCGGCAGCATTTTATATTTTCCGTCGTCATCAAAGCCGTAAAAATTCGCGGTGCGGCGGTGCGGGTCAATAATCCAATACTCCTCGACACCGGCAATTTCGTATTCTTCAAATTTATCCTGCGTATCGCGTATTACGCTTTCGGGCGAAATCACTTCGATAATCAAATCCGGCGCGCCGTCGAAAAATTGCTCGCCGATGCGGTCGAGATTCACCGTTTTAACGAAAAAAATATCCGGCTCGCGTCCCTTTGTTTTGCCGTCAATCGTCATTTTCATTTGATACGGCTCGCCGCAAATTCTGCCCAAATTTTTAGTCGAAACGTAAAAAGTCAGCGCGGTGATTAAAAAATTGGTTAGAAAATCGTGTCTTTGAGTGACTGACATATCTTTGATAATTTCGCCGTCAACATATTCGGCATATTGACCCGAGTATTCGCGCAGAAATTCTTCGTAAGTCATTTCCGTTGACGAAACGGTCGGCGGGTAGTTTTGTGCGGAAGTTTCAGCGGTTATGTTTGACATAAAATTTTTACCTCGCATTTGATTCGGTATTTTATCACTTAACGTATTGTTTTTCGACGTTTTCGATTTTTCCGACGCGCTTTTTGTGGCGGTCTTCGGTTAACTCAGTTGCAAGAAACGCTTCGACGATTTGTTTGATTTCCTCAAAACTGTTTTGCCCGCTGCCCAGAGTCAGGACGTTCGCGCCGTTATGTTCGCGCGAGTTTTTCGCCAATGCGATTGAATAACAGGCGGCGGCGCGGACGTTCGGAACTTTGTTCGCCGTCATCGCGCTGCCGATTCCCGCGCCGTCAATGATGATGCCGATGTCGGCGGATTTTTCCGACACGGCACGGGCAACCGCGTGCGCGAAATCCGGGTAATCAACCGCGTCTTTCGAGTTCGTTCCGAAATCGCGCACCTGAAAGCCCGCGTCGTCGAGAAAATTTTTAAGTTTTTCCTTAAATTCAAAGCCGCCGTGATCCGCGCCGACGGCGATTGAGCGAATTTTTGCAGCTGATTGGCGCGCCGGTTTTTTGATTAAATTGATTTGTTTTTCCCGCACGATGTCTTCGGCAAGCGGCGTGAAGCGGACGTTTTCCGAGATTCTTAAACGTGCGCCGAAATCGAGTCCGCGCAAATCCGCTTCGGTAATCAAACTTTTCGCCGATTCATCGCGGTCAAATTCCCTGCCGACTTCCTCCTTCAGCGAATTAACGACGACCCGCTGCGGAAACGATGCGGCTTCGTTTTTGTTTTCCTCTTTTTCTTCGCCTTCAGTCGGCACGGTCGCCAAAACTTGTTTAACAAGAGCGCGCACGCGGTCGCGGGTTTCTTTGCTTTCTGCCATAAAATTATTTTAACAGGACAAACGAGATGAGACGTGATTTTCAAAAACTCCTCGTAAAAACTTCGTCCGTCCCGTTAAATTTCACTTCGCCCAATTTGACGTTTCACGTCTGCTCAAATAGTATTTCCGAAAAGCCTTTCGATCAAATTATATGATAAGTGAATTTGCCAATCCGAATCTCGAACTTCTTTATTCAGCCGAACAAATCGGCGCGCGCGTCGCCGAACTCGGCGCGGAAATCACCGGCGATTACGCCGGCAAAGAACTGGTTTTAATCGGCGTTCTCAAAGGCTCTTGCATTTTTATGGCTGATTTAATGCGCCGGATTGATTTGAAAATTTCGATAGATTTTATGGCGGTTTCAAGCTATAAAGACGGCACGGTTTCGACCGGCGATGTCGAGATTTTAAAGGATTTGACGAATCCGATTCGTGAAAAAGACGTGATCGTTTGCGAAGACATCGTGGACACCGGATTGACTTTGTTTCGTCTGACCGAAATTTTAGAATCGAAAGGCGCGAACTCGATACGAATCGCTACCCTGCTCGACAAACCCGAACCGCGCATTAAAAAGGAATTGAAAATCGATTACTGCGGCTTTCAGATTCCGAATAAATTCGTCGTCGGTTACGGACTCGATGCGGCGGGACGCTATCGCAATCTGCCGTTTATCGGCGTGGTCAAAAACCCCTCCGAATTATAATGACGGCTTCGGATTTGACACAAATCATTAAAAACCGCTAACTTACAATCAAACCTTGTGAGCGAAAACCAATTAGAACTTAATCTTCCGAGCGAAATCGAATCGGTCGAAAAAGCCGCGACGGAAGCGGGCAAATTTGCCGAAACGAACGGTTTTGGCGAAGAAGAGCGTTTTGCGATTGATATGGCGATGCGCGAAGTGGTCGCCAATGCGGTCAAACACGGAAATCTTCTGGACAAAACAAAAAACGTCGAAATTCGAATGGAAAATTCCGTCGAAGGCTTGGCGATAACGGTCAGAGATTTCGGCAAAGGATTTGCGGTCGAAGACGTTCCCGACCCGACCAATCCGGAAAATCTTTTAAAAACCAACGGGCGCGGAATTCTTTTTATGCGCTCGTTTATGGACGAAGTCGAATGGTCGAATCACGCGCAGGGCGGAATGGTCGTCAAAATGTTAAAAAAGCGATAATTAACTTGGACTTTTCAAGGAAAAGTATTCTAAAATCGGCAATCAAAACAATTTTTTTTCTAATTCAGAACAGAGGAGACAAAAATGGCTGAACTTAATATAACGGAACGCCAAGCGGGCGATATTACGATTCTCGATATGGACGGCAAGGTAACCATCGGCGAAGGCAGCGTCGCGCTGCGCGGCACGATTCGCCGTTTGCTCGGCGAAGGAAAGAAGAAAATCTTGCTTAATCTGGGCAACGTCGGCTATGTTGATTCGAGCGGCATCGGCGAACTCGTTTCGAGTTTTACCGCCGTCAACAAGGAAAGCGGCAGTTTGAAGCTTCTGAATTTGACGCAGAAAATTCAAGATCTTTTGGCGATTACCAAATTGCTGACGGTATTTGACGTTTACGACAGCGAAGCCGACGCATTGAGCAGCTTTAAATAAGTGATTTTCGAAAAGAAAATCGAAAAGGATAAACGAAATAAAATTCGTCTATCCTTTTTTTGATTTTCGGCAAAGGCATCTTAAACCGCTTTAATTTCATCTTTAAATGCAAGGCAAAGACGCAAGACATATAACGAAATTCACCCCCTTGAATTCCCCCGAATTTCTTTATTTGTTTTGCGTTCTTTGCCTTATCAAATTTCCGACAAACGAAAAATCCGCAATGAAAAAAGCTTTACTGCTCGCCATTATTTTTATTGTTTCAATGAACGCCTTCGCGCAGCAAACCGCGCCGAACGGATTTGATTTAACCAATTACGGCGTAAAAATCGAACCCGACCGGCGTTTGATGGTCGTGCTGGCATCGCTCGAAGCTGCCGGACTCGACACGCCTCTGACGGCGGACGGCGAAAAGTTTCGCCAGAAATTGAAAAACGATTTGCTCGGAATGGACGTTGAGCTGCGGCAGAAAATGACGATTTTCGTCGAGCAATACAAACGCCGTCATCCGAAAGCGACCAAAGAAGAATTGGTCGCGCCGTTTATTTCGATGGCTTATACGCTCGCGCCCGCGCCGGATTTGTCCGATCCGGTCAGAGCAACCGATTTGCCCGGCGATCTTCTGGAAGTTCTCGATTTTGCGCCGCTCGTGCGCGAATTCTATCGCAAATCTTACGGCTCAAATATTGCCGAATATATAAAGGATTATTTAGCGGCGGGCGATGCGCTCAGACCGTCGGCGCGGGAAATGGTCGGCGAAATTCTTGATTACCTGCACACCAAGCCGCAGTTGACCTATATTGACCGTCTTAAAACGCAAGCCAAAGCCTCGAAAGGCAAAAAGGTTCTGGAAAAAACCGAAATCCGCGAACGAACGCGCCAATTTTACATCGTGCCGGAATTGCTTGCGCCGAACGACACGATTAATTTTAGAAACGTCCGCGACGAATATTTCGTCATCGTTCCGCCGAACAAGGATTTGACTCAATCCGAAGCGCGCCGCGCTTATCTGCAATTCGTGATTGACCCGCTCGTTTTGAGCAACGGCAAAGACATTTTGACGGTGCGCGAACCGATTAAAACTCTGCTCGACGCGCGGCGGCAGATAGATCCGGAAGTTTCGCCCGACGTTTTTCTCGCCGTCACGCGATCCCTGGTCGCGGCGATTGACGCGCGGCAAATCGAATCGCTGAAAACTTCGATAGTGACCGAACAGGCGCGGCAGAAAATTGACCGAATGAAAACCGACGCGGAGAAAAAAGCCGTTTCCGCCGACCTCGCCAAATTCAAACAAACGCTCGCCGACGAAACCGCTTTGCAGCTTGCCGAGGCTTACGAAAAAGGCGCGGTGTTGTCGTTTTATTTCGCCGACCAGCTAAAAGGCTTTGAAGATTCGGGCTTCGACATCGCCGGATCGCTGCGCGATTATATTTTGTCGCTCGACGCGAGTAAAGAAACGAATCGTTTGACACAAGTTGCCGAAGCGAGAAAACGCGCGCTCGCCGCGCGTGAGGAACGACGCAAAAACGGCGGCAGCACGGAAATCGTCATCGAAAATCCGGTCACGAAACGCCTGCTCGAAATTGACGCGCTGACCAAATCGAAAAATTACGCGGAATCGGAAAAACAACTCAAATTGCTGCTCGCGGAAAATCCCGCCGAATCGCGCGTTTATTATACGCTCGGTCGCGTGGCGAGCCTTTCCGCCGAAGACATCACCGATACTGAAAAACGCAACAATCGCCTGCTCGAAGCAAAAGAATACTACGTGAACGTTATTCGCTCGGCTCAACCGAACACCGACGTGGCTCTGCTGTCGCTGACCTATGTCGCGCTGGCGCGAATTTATAAATTTTTGGGCGATGAGGCATATGCGATTCAAATTTATAACACCGCGATTAAAATCGGCGATGTATCGAACGGCGCGTATAAGGAAGCCGTCGCCGAACGAGACCAGTTGGTCAAAGAACAATAAACCGCGCGATCTGATTTGGAAAATCCAAAAGCCTCGATTGATGCGCCAGTCGGGGCTTTTTCAATTTCATCTTTTTATTTTTCCTGATTTGATTGTAGATTTACTTAATGACACCTGAAAATTTCCGAAGCGGCTATGTCGCCTTAATCGGTCGCCCGAACGCCGGAAAATCGACGCTTTTAAATCATCTGGTCGGCGAAAAAATCGCCGCCGTTTCCAACAAACCGCAAACCACGCGGCATAAAATCAAAGGCATCGTGACCAGCGACGAAGGGCAAATCGTGTTCGTTGACACGCCAGGCGTGCATAGACCCGGCTATCTTTTAAACCGCCGAATGATGGCGGCGGTTCACGACGCGATTTTGTCGGTTGATGTCGTCGTTCTGATGCGCGACGCTTCGGTTTCGACCGGCAACGGCGACCGCTTCGTGCTTGATTTAATCAGGGATTCGGAAAAGCCCGCTGTCTTGGTTCTCAACAAAATTGACAAAGTCAAAGACAAAAAAACGCTTCTGCCGCTGATCGAATATTATTCAAAAGAATTTGATTTCGCCGAAATCGTGCCGGTCTCCGCGCTCAAAGGCGAAGCGGTTGACAATCTGCTCGCGCAAATCATTAAACATTTGCCCGTCGGCGAACCGCTGTTCGACGCGGACGAAATGACCGATCAGCCGATGCGCGCGCTGGTCGCCGAAATGGTGCGCGAAAAAATTCTGCAAACGACCGGCGAAGAAATTCCGTATGTGACGGCGGTTGTGACCGAAAAATACGACGATTCCGACGCGATGACGACGAGAATTCACTGCGCGATTTACGTCGAACGCAGCTCGCAAAAAGGAATCATCATCGGCAAAGGCGGCATTAAATTAAAAAAAATCGGCACCGAAGCGCGCGTTGATATTGAAAAACTTTTGGGCAATAAAGTTTTTCTGCAGCTTTTCGTCAAAGTCGTCGAAGACTGGCGCAACCGCGGCAGAGACTTGGACGACATTGGAATTTTAGAATAAAAATTGATTGCCATCGAGAGCGTAAAATGAGCGACAAACAAATTTGGTTCGCAGTGGAAGTAACCGTTAATTCCGAAGCCGCCGAAGCCGTCGAATTCGGTCTGAACGAACTCGACGCGGCGGGAACGGAAATCAATAATCTCGGTCGTGAAACGCCCGCGACGCTCGTCGTCGTCGGCTATTTCAACGAAATTCCGATTGACGAAAAGCTCGGTGAACAACTGAACGAAGCCCTGCGAATTTATGGATTTTCGCCCGACGCGATTTCTGAAATCAAGCGGCGCGAAGTTGAAAATCTCGATTGGCTGGCGGAATGGAAAAAGCATTGGAAGCCGACCGAGCTTGAAAAATTCATCGTCGCGCCGACCTGGGAAACAATTGAAAATACCGAAAAAATCATCATCAAAATCGAGCCGAATATGGCATTCGGCACGGGAACGCACGAAACGACACAGCTTTGTTTGCGGGCAATCGGCGAAAAATACCAATCGCCGATGACGTTTCTCGATGTCGGCACGGGAACGGGAATTCTGTCAATTGCCGCGGCGAAAATGGATCTTCAGACAGGCGCGGGACAAACCGACAAGAAATTCTGGGCATTCGACACGGACACGAATTCGATTATAATCGCAAAGGAAAACGCCAAACTCAACGGCGTTGACATCATCGAGTTTTTCGACGGTCCGATTTCCGAAAAAACGCCGCGGTTCGATTTCGTCTGTGCCAATTTAACCGCCAATGTAATTGTGCCGATTCTGTCTTTGCTGGTTGAAAAAACCAACCGATTTCTGATTTTATCGGGAATTTTAAGTGAACAGGAAGAAATAATAATCGCAGAATTAAAAAAACTCCAAATCGAAAATCCAAAAATCGAAACGCGCGGTTTGTGGATTTCGGTTCTGGTCGAAATGAGTCAGCGATAAATTCAAAAATCGTTATATTTAGAGCAGATTTTGATTAACTGTCCGGCAGAAACTAAAGAATCTGAAAAACTATGTCTCTATGTTTCTATGTGTTTAAGAAAAATCTTGAAACACATAGAAACATAGAGACATAGAGAAAAATCTCTTTCCAGACATCTGTCTTGAATCTGCTCCGGTTGATAGCTGACAAATTTTTTAGAACTGCAAAAATTTATTTCTGATTGTCTTTCTCCTTTTTCGGTTCGACGGCGAGCGGAATATCGCCGTCGTCGGCGATGTTGAGCAGCGGCGCGCGCGGCTTCGGTTTGTTTTTTGAATTGCCCAGTCTGAGAATCGGCGGCAACTTCGCGCCCTGCGCTATTCTGACGGTCGAGAGGCTTTCCGAGCGTTTCAAAATCGCGCCGCCGCGCCCCGCAATCCAAAGATTCGAACCGCCGCGGTAAACGATTGTCTGCAAAGATTTAGTCGTAATGTTCGGCTGAATTTCCCACGTCGCGCCGCCGTCTTGGGAGCGCAAAACCGCGCCCTGCTCGCCGACGATAACGGCTTCGTCGCGGCGATTTGACGCGACCGCGTAGAAATTATTTTTGAAGTTCGATTCCTGATCCTTCCACGTTTCGCCGCCGTCTTGGGAGCGCAAAATAGTTCCGTTTGCGCCGACGGCGAACCCGAATTTGTCATCGTAAAAACTCACGGCGTAAAGGTTTTCAGCCAGATTGGTTTTGATTTTACTCCACGTCGCGCCGCCGTCGGCGGTCAATAAAATCGTGCCTTTATCGCCGACGATCACGCCGCGTTTTTCGTCGAGAAATTTGATGTCTTCGAGCCACATCTTTGTTCCCGATTCGATTTGTTCCCAATACGCGCCGCCGTCGGCGGAGCGCAGAATCAACCCGTTCGCGCCGACGGCGAATGCGGTTTTTTCGCCCGCAAAGCTCACGCCGAGCAAATCTTCGGCGACGTTTGAAACGCCTTTTCCCCAACTCGCGCCGCCGTTGCCGGTTCGCAAAATCGCGCCTTTATCGCCGACGATCAAACCGCGCGAATCGTCGGCGAAATTAATCGCGTTTAAGTTTTCCGAGATGCCCGAATAGACCGGAATCCAAAATTTTCCGCCGTCGTTGGTCAGCCAGGTTTTGCCGTTCGTGCCGATTGCCAAGCCGATTTCGTCGCTTAAAAACGTCAAATCGTTGACATCATCGCGCCCGCCGGTCGAAAGCCTCTGCCAGCTGTAACCGCCGTCGTCCGAGCGAATTATCAAGCCGTTTTCGCCGACCGCCCAGCCCGTAAACTGATTTGTAAAAGAAAGCGCGACGAGCTTCGGATTGGTTCTGACATTGAACGGCAGCCACGTCTCGCCGCCGTCGCCGGTCAGCCAGACCATTCCGTTCGCGTCGGTCATAAAACCGTTGTTTGCGTCGGCGAAGGCGAGCGCGAGAAAATCCGCGCCGCTGTAGATATTGATTTTCGTCCAGGTTTCGCCGCCGTCCGCGCTTTTTGCGAGGCAGCCGTCGTAACCGGCGACGACGATTTTTTCCGCCGACAAAAAAGCCGCGCCCGACATCAGCACGCCGCCGCACGGAGCATTTGCCGTCCATTTTTCACCGCCGTCTCCGGTAGATAAAACCGTGCCGTTTGCGCCGACGACGATGCTTTTTTGTGCGTCGAATGCGGCGACTTTGAGTAGCTGTTCTTTTGTTTCGACTGCCTGCGTTTTCCACGTTTTGCCGCCGTCAGCGGTTTTCAAAATGCGCCCGTAAGTGCCGACCGCCCAGCCGATTTGAAAATCGTCGCCGGTCAAAGTAATACCGTAAAGATGATCCTTCGCGTCCGCGTCAGTGCGCCGCCACGATTTGCCGCCGTCCTCGGTTAATATAATCGCGCCGCGCCCGCCGACGATCACCGCGTTTCGTTTGTCTTTCACGAACACGCCGGAAAGCGTCGCGTCAATCGGCGAAGTTTCCTTTTCCCAACGAAAGCCGCCGTTTTCCGTCCGTAAAATCGTCGCGTCCGCGCCGACCGCAATGCCCGTTTCCTTATCTTTGGCGAAATGAATCGAATACAGCGCGTTGCCTTGCGGTCGCGGATTTTGCCACGACCAGCCGAACGAATTTTGCCTTTGCGCGAAAACGGAAAGACATTGGAAAATGGAAAATGGAAAATGGAAAATGGAAGATAAAAAGATAAAAGATAGAATCACAAATCTTCGCTTTCGCTTTTCATTTTCCATTTTCCATTTTCCATTTTCCATTTTCCACTAATTTATATCTCT
The DNA here is from genome assembly GCA_964237235.1 of uncultured Pyrinomonadaceae bacterium. GTDB lineage: Bacteria > Acidobacteriota > Blastocatellia > Pyrinomonadales > Pyrinomonadaceae. The sequence goes on along the minus strand of CAXSGY010000007.1, from coordinate 121,022 downwards.
TTCACGCCGATTGAGGCGGCGGCTTCGTCTAAGATTCGTTCGTCAATTCTGCCGAGTTCGGCGGCGGTGCGCGCCATTTTATCGGCGACTTCCTGAACTTCGTGTCCGGCGTGTCCTTTGGTCCATTCCCATTTTATTTGATGTTTTTTCGCTTCGCGGTCGAGCTTCGCCCACCATTCAAGATTGGTTTTTTTGCGAAAATTGCCGGTCATCGTTTCGACGACATAACGCGAATCGGTTAAGACTCTCACCTTGCAAGGCTCGCGCAGAGTTTTCAGACCGATCCACGCCGCCGCGATTTCCGCCTGTTGATTGGTCGCTTCGCCCAGAAATTCGCCGAACGCGCGCCAGAAACCGCGATAGCCGAGAACGGCGACCGCCGCGGCGCGCGGCTTTCCCTTGCCGTTGCCGAGACTCGAACCGTCGCAAACGATGGTCACTTCCTTCATTTTTCTTTACGGTTCGTCGTCGGCTTCGATTTGTTCTAAAATTTGCTGCGCTTCCTCGTTGTCGAATTCAAACGCCTGCTGCTCAATCGCGCCGCGGGCAATGTCGAAATACAGCGAATCGTCGAGCAGCGGCAAAATCGCGCCGAGCGGCATCAGAGCCAGAGTTTCGTAAGCGATGGCGCGAATCTGCGCCAGCTCGGTTTGCCTGATGACTTCGGCGACTTCGCCCGCCGAAAAGCGGGCGGCGAGCATATCGGCTAACTTTTCGAGTCCGTTAAAATCGTTGCGCTGAACGACGCGCGTCGCCAGCTGGATAAAGACTTCGGCGGACGCGGTTTGCGTTTGCAAAACGCGGGCGCAGGCTTCGGCAAGTTGTCTTATTTCCTTCAGCTTTTCCGCGTCCCGGCGAACTTCGGCATCCTTCGCCTGCTCGTCGAGAGCCGAAAGCAGACGGCTTAATTCCCATTCGGCGTGAATATCGTAAGAGAATTTTTGGGCGGGCGCGCCGCCGGAGTTCAAGGTGTTTGGCTGCAGCGCGCCGACCAGCATTTTTTTTGTCATCGGACGCAAGCCTTCCCAAACACTGATGACGCGCGCGCCGAAATTTTTAATCATCATTTCAATCTTATAAGTTTGCAATAAAAGAGCGTGATTGTAAATCGAAATCAATTTCCGCGAATCGCTTTTTGATTGCCGACGTTTGATGCTTTTTCCCGCAAAATCGTTTCCATTTCGCTCCGAATTTCTTCGCGCACCGCTTCTTCGTCGTCCGCCTCGAAAACTTCGATTAAAGCGAACGGCGAGTTTGAAAGCAACCTCAACTCCCACGCTTCGTTTTCGCTGCCCGAAGCGCGTGAAAACCAGAGCGCGTTTATTTCGGCGGCAACGATTTCTGCCGTTCCGAACATAGCGGCCGGCAATTTTTCAAACATTTCTGCAGAAAGTAAAACACGGCGTAAATTCCAGCCGTGTTTCGCGTATTGCGTTAAAATTTCTTTTGTTTCCCGCTCGCCGATCATTGTTTCGGCTTGGTTTCCTTCGGCACTTCGATTGATTTGCTTTCGTTCGACGCGGGCTTTTTATCGTTGGAATTGGAAGGCATATCGCCGATTGTTTTCAGAGGCATTGACATAGATTTGTTCGACGATTCGTTTTCTATCGCCGCTTGTCCTTTGCCCGGCGATTGATAAGTTCCCTGAAAAATATCGCCGACCGCGAGCTTCCAGCCGCCGTCTTCGAGAACGAACGGTAAATCCTGAAAAGCCTTACTCGTGTCGCTGTAAACTTCTATCGCGCCGTAGTTGCCTTTGATGCGCTCGTCGCGGATTTGCGTCAAAGCCGGAGCCATCGTCGGTTCGACCAGACCGTTTTCCAACGACTTTTCCAGAGTTATTTTTTGATTGCCGGCGTTAAATTGCGCCAGCCCGAGCGAGCTTTTGCTCATCAATTGCTTGATGCGTTCCGAATCTTTGGCTTTGCACGCCGCGAAAAGCATTTTGTAGGCTTCGGTCGGCGACTTCGCTTTCTCGCCGCTGCTGACAACCGCTACGCTGCCGCTGTTGTCGATGTTGGCGTTGGTGTTGACCGATTGCGCGCCCTGTTTGGCACACGATAAACTTATTAACGTGAAAGTTAATAATAAAAAGACGCTGATAATTTTGTTTCTGTATTTCATTACTTCCCTAAGCTCCGATTTTTATTACTTGATAATTCGACTTAAAATTTTTCGCTCGATGCGAACTTAGCTCTAAAATTCCAAATTTTGTAAATTACGCTTTTATCTGATGAGCGACGCGCCGTTAAATTTAAAAAATTGACGCTCAATACCAGTTGAAAGTATAAAGAGAGTTCGTGTAAAAGTAAATTTTGAGCGCGGCGCGCCAATACTGCGTTTATTCAAATGATAAATTTCGGTCAGGCGGAACGCTAACCGTAGTTTTCTCTTGCATAACCCGACCTTTTTATGTTAAACCATAAACAGAATCGAATTAGACGATTCGATTCGCATTCCAATTGGACGAAGCCCTTTCTAATCCAAAGATAAAGCCAACGAAACATATTTTGAAATCATCTTTTAAAAAGTAATTTTCCCGATAAATTTCGGCAAAATTAGCTTTTAGGATTTGTCCATATTTGACGCGGACGCTCTGCTGAAAAAAGCGTTGTTGAAATTGACGAGGAGAAAAAACTAGAAATGAAAAACGAAACGGCTAAAAAGAAGGAATCAGCGGAAAAATTAATCGTTCTCGACCCGGATTTGAAAAGTCCGCGCGCCAGAGATTTTGAAGATACACTGTCCTCGTTCATCGTCGGTCAGGAACGCGCCGTCCGGCGGATGAGCGGACTTTTTCAAATTTATTTAGCGGGAATGAACAACCCGGCGCGTCCCATCGGCACGATGCTTTTCTTAGGTCCGACCGGTTCGGGAAAAACGCGCGTCGTCGAAGCGGCGGCGCAGGTTTTGTTCGGCGAACCGCACGCGGTCGTGAAAATCGACTGCGCCGAATTTCAGCATTCGCACGAAATCGCCAAACTCATCGGCTCGCCTCCGGGGTATTTGGGACACCGCGAAACTTCGCCGATGCTGACGCAGGAAAACCTCGATAAAGCGCACACCGACGAAAATAAATTGACGTTTGTTTTATTCGACGAAATTGAAAAAGCCTCGGACGCTTTGTGGCAACTGCTTTTGGGGATTTTAGACAAAGCGACTTTGACTTTGGGCGACAACCGGCGCGTTGATTTCTCGAAAACGGTCGTCATTATGACTTCCAATCTGGGCGCGCGGGAAATGTCGGATATGATTTCCGGCGGCATCGGTTTCGCGCCGACCAAAGCCAATAAAACGGCGGACGACAACGAAATCGACACGAAAATTTACCGCACCGCGCTCGAAGCGGCGAAGCGTAAATTCTCGCCGGAATTTATGAACCGCATTGATAAGGTCGTCGTTTTCCGAAGCCTGAAGGAACATCATCTGCGCCGGATTCTCGACATCGAATTGCGCGGCGTGCAGGAAAGAATCACCGATTCCGCCGGCACGAAATTTATCTTTGAATGCACCGACCCGGCGAAGGAATTTCTTTTGGGCGAAGGCATCGATTTGAAATACGGCGCGCGTCATCTGAAACGCGCGATTGAGCGGTTTCTCGTTTATCCGTTGTCGAATCTCGTAGCGACCGAACAGGTCGAAACCGGCGACCTTGTAACAATTGATTTCGACGACAAGCAAAATAAGCTCGTCTTTAAAAAACAATCCGGCAAGATGATCGTCAATGATTTTGAAGAAGATTTGCCCGACAACGAACCGGAAATAAAGTCCGATGCCGTCGGAATGCCGCTGCCGCAAGCGCAGGCTTTTTCGGGCAGAAGCAAATCAACGAGCGACAATCAGGAAACTTAAATTGAAAATTTAATCGGCGAAAAAAAGGCGTGTGCAAATTAATTTGCACACGCCTTTTTTCGTCTGATTTCAAATTTACATTCTTTGCTCTAAATTTGTTTGAAAGATTAATTTGAATGCGAATTTATTGCCGCGTTTTTCAAATTAATTGGCATTTTAATTTAGCTTCAGTTTTTTAACCTCAATCGTTCCCTGTAATTCCGGCGGCAGGATTAAAATCGGAGAATTTTCGTTCGCCTCGTTTTTGACCGTTTCGACGCGCAGATTTTCCGCCTTCAACGATTCGATAAGCGTTCGCCCGCCGTATAAAATAACCGTCGCGGTTTTCTTTTCGGTTTCGCCGTTCGCGCGCACGGTAAACATTCGCTCGACGCGCTTTTCGCCGATGCGAAAATTAACGTCAACGACCGTATCGAGCAAAGTAATTTTCGGATTGACAACGTTTAAGGCGACTTGCCGTTCAGTGAAATCCGTCTGCCGGTTTTCGAGATTAATTTTTTCGGTCGAAATCGAATCGAGCGAATTTACAAAGCTGATCGGTCCGCGCACGCGCACTTTCGTCGGGGCGACCGCCGCGCCGTAAACTTCAAAGTTTTCCGCCGGACTGTTTTCGGTTTCGGCTTTGACGGCGATTTCGCGCTCTTCGACCTTTTCGAGCTTGACGGCGATTTTATTCGGCTGAACTTCTTCGAGCTTTACGCCGGTCGGCAGTTCGACGTTGACGTTCTGCGGCGTAATCTGCACGGTTCGGTCGCCCGCCGGAACGTCTGTCAAATCGAGCGCGACGACCATATCGCGCGGATTGAGCTGTTCGATTTTGCGTTTGTCGCCGGTGATCACCAGATCAACTTCCTGCACGGGCGAATTGGTCACTTCCGCGTCGTTCGACACGCGAATATTGAGCGGAATGCTTCTGAGCCGCGCCGTCGTCGGGGCGCGCAGTCCGGTTACGCCGAGCCACAGCGCGACGGTTATAAAAAGCGCGACGATTTTAATCAGCCAATCTTCCAAAAACACGCGGCGCACCAAACGCCGCAAAAATACGCCGCGTTCTTCACTCTGCAAAAGTTTTTCGATTGGAGAATACATCTTCGCTTTTTTGGTAATTTAACTCGGGAAAATCGCTTCAACAAAAAAATTGAAAATCAGCCGAGCGTGATTTCCGTTTCGGCTTCCTTCATCGTCTTCGTTGTCTCGCGTTTTTTCTCGACCACCGGAATTTCCATCGCGTTTAAGAGCAGAGCGCGCAGCGCATTCGCGTCGAGATTGCGTTTAAATTGTCCGCCTTCGATAAAACTTATCAAGCCGGTTTCTTCGGAAACGACGACCGAAATCGCGTCCGAGCCTTCGGTGACACCGATGGCGGCGCGGTGGCGCGTGCCGAGTTCGCGCGAGATGCCCGGATTTTTTGTCAAAGGCAAAAAGCTCGAAGCCGACGCGATGCGCTCGTTCTGAATTATTACCGCGCCGTCGTGCAGGGGCGTTGCCGGATTGAAAATCGTAACCAGCAAATCGTAGCTGACCCGCGCGTCGAGCGCGACCCCGGCATCAATTAAATTTCGCAACCCGACGTTGCGCTCGATGACGATCAACGCGCCGATTTTTTCCGACGAAAGCGTCGTCGCCGCCAAAACGATTTCGTCGTAAATCGTTTCGCCGAGCTGTCCGCGCTGTCTTCTTATTAAAGGAAAACGCAGTTGATTGCCGAAATAAATCAACGCCTGCCGGATTTCCGATTGAAAAAGAACGATAATCGCCACGCCAATATAAAGCACGGCGGAACGCAGAACGAATTCGAGCGTCGCCAAATCCTGTGCGACCGCCAGCCAGTAAAGCAGCGCGAGAATGACCATTCCGACGACCGTCGGCACGGCGCGCGTGCCGCGCAGCAGCTTTAACACGACATAGACGATGATAAAAACAATCACTATATCGGCTAGAGACCGCAGCGTAAATGTCGGAATATATTCGCTCAACTGCATTTTTCGGAAAGCGGCGAAAATCCTTTCCCGCCGTCAAATTTCGACGCTGTCTTTTACGACTTCGCTCGCCCGGCGCGCGAAATCGCTTTGGGAGAGATGTTTTTCCGCGCCGCGCCGTTTCCAAGAATATCATAAAAATTCCGCAACCGGTCAGAACCGCCTGCGTCAGTGGGCGGCGCAACCGTTAATAAAAATCAACTTTCTGCCAGCTCGGAAGTTTCATTCAAAGTTTCCGAAATTAAAGTTCAAACGCCCGCTCACGCCGGCAATTCCGACCTCGCGCCGCCAATTTTTTTTTAAGCTCGCTCAACAATCGTGAATTCTACATTTGGCATTCTTCATTCTAAATTTTTATCCGGTAAAAATACCAAACGTAGAATGTAGAATTTAAGAGAGACCAGTATTTTTGAGTAAGTTTGCTGTTAATGCAGATATTTTGTCATTTCGATTTTTTGCTTTGCAGAAAACCGACCAGATTGCCCTGCGCGTCAATCACGCCGAGCGCGCCGATGCCGTTTTCGCGCATCAATTTTCTCGCTTCGGGCAGAGCCGTGTCGGTTTCGACAAAGTGTTCCGGCGTAATCGGGCGCATTACTTCCTGAATTTGCGTGTCGTTCCATTTTTCGCGCGGCACGGATTTTAAATCTTCCAACAGCAGCATTCCATAAAGCTGACGATTTTTGGCGACCGGAAAAATCGTCTGCCGGTGCAGCGCGAGAACGCGGTCAACAAACTGCATCACCGGCATTTCCGGCGCGATTGAGACCGGCACTTTCATTACTTCTTCAACCGGCACACGTTCGGATTTGCGCGTCTGCGCGATGATCGAACGCGCCGCATCGAACAGAAAAAGCCCAACGACAACCGTCCATAAACCCGTGTAAAAATCGCCCTGCGCGAGCGCGATGAAAATGCCGAACAGCATTAAAACGCCCGCGATAATTTGCCCGCAGCGTCCCGTCAAAACGGTCGCTTCGTTCAAATCCGTGCCGCGCCGCCAAAGGTATGCCCGCAAAACTCTGCCGCCGTCGAGCGGATAACCGGGAAACAAATTAAAAACGGCGAGCAGAAAATTCCAGAGCGCGAGCGTAAAGAAAAGCGGAGCGAAAACTTTTGAATCGAGGCGGTTAAAAATCGCCATCAAACCCAAAAATAAAAGCGCGAGCAGAAAGCTGGCGACCGGACCGGCGATGGCGATGCGAAATTCAGCTTGCGGCGTTTCGGGCGCGTGGCGAAATCTGGCTAAACCGCCAAACGGATGTAAAACGATTTCGACGATCTGCACGTTCTCAAATCGAGCGATGATGGCGTGCGCGAGTTCGTGCAGAAAAATCGAAGCGAAAAAAACGAGCGTCGTGATGAAACCTAAAAGCAAACTCGCCAAGATGCTTTCGGTCAAAGACTGCACACCGTTTGCCGTAATCCAGGTCATTATTGCCAGCACGAAAAACCACCGGTAATCAACGCGCACGGGAATGCCGGAGACGTGCGCGATTAGAATTTGACGTTTGAGAAATTGAAAAATCTGCATCGCTTGATTAAATCATAAGATAAATCAAACCCGAATTTCGCGCAAAAGAAATGTCGCCCGAAACCGGCGACAGATGTGCAAACTCAAGAAATATGGAAGAAATTAACAGGGATTAAGAGGATGAATGGGATTTTCAGGAAGTCCTTAGAGACGACTCCAAAATATCCTGTTTATCCTCTTAATCCCTGTTAATTTTACCGTTTAATTTTTAACCCGTTTATGCTTCATAAGAAATCTCGGCGTTTTGCAGCGCATACATTTCGGTGCGCGAAACTTTTTCGAGCAGTTCGGGTTCGTCGAACATCTTCAGAAGCCCGCGCACGGTCGCATAACGCGGTTCGTCGGAAACGATGACCGACAAATTAACGAAGTTTCGCAAGTATTGGTCAACGCCGTTAAGAAGCGCGCCGCCGCCGGTTAAAATTATTCCGCGGTCGTAAATGTCGGCGGCGACTTCCGGGCGGAGTTCGGTCAAAGTGTCGGCGACGATTTGCGCGACGCGGCGGACAATCGCTTCGACGACCGGATAAATTTCGCCAAGCGTGATTTCGACCGCGCCCGGACTTCCCGTCTGCACGTCGCGCCCGCGCACCGTAAAAGTTTTATCAATCGCTTCGGGCAGATATGCGGTCGCAAATTGCTGTTTAATCGTTTCGGTCGTTTCTTCGCCGACCTGCAGCCCGCGATGCTTTCGCAGATGATTCGACAGGGCGAGATTTATTTCGTCGCTGCCGATGCGCTCCGAGCGCGTGTGAATGACGTTGCCTTTGGCGACGATGGCGATGTTGGTCGTTCCCGCGCCGATGTCAATCACGGCTGACGCGCGTTTGTCCTTGGCGTTCACGCCCGCGCCGAAGGCTGCCGCCAAGCCTTCTTCCATCATATAAACTTTGCCGATGTGCGCGTCTTCCGCCGCGTTCATCAAAGCGCGCTGTTCGACGTGCGTCACTTCGCCGAGCATACTCATCACCGCTTGCAAGGAAACTTGCGAGCCGCCCGATTTCGATTTTTTGACGAAGTGCGCGAGCATAATTTTCGTGCGCTCGAAATCGGCGACCACGCCGCCCGAAAGCGGCGCGAAAACGGTAATATCGCGTCCTTCGCGCCCGCGCATATCGAATGCTTCCTGACCGTAAGCGACCGTCTCGCCCGTCAATTCATTGACGGCGACCATCGAAGGTTCGTCCAAAACGATGTCGCGTCCTTTGACGGCGATAATCGTATTGGCGGTTCCCATATCAATCGCCATCGAATCGGTAACGAATTTTTTTAACGACGAAATTCCCATCATAAAGAGGTTTCTGTCTAAATTTTTATGTAACTTTGAACGACCCGCCAAAAAAAAAACAACTTCAACCGGAGAGAATAATTATTTGCGTGTTGTCTTTATTTTAATTTAAAGACAATTAATTTTATCTTAATTCCATTTTACTTCAAACAGCGAAACGGGCTGCAGGCGATTTTTTACTGTTAAAGATTCGCGCGCCACGTATTCGAATAAATCGCCGACTTCGCGCGCCGTCGCTTCGCTGACCAAAATCTCGCCGCCGCGCGCGTTCGATTCGAGCCTTGAAGCCAGATTAACCGTGTCGCCAATCGCCGTGTATTCCGAACGTTGGTTCGAGCCGATGTAACCGACGGTCGCCACGCCCGTATGCAGTCCGATGCCGACGTTAACTCGGCTAAAGCCTTCTTTTATCAACTCTTCGTTAAGAAAGGTGATGCGCCTTTGCATCGCCACCGCCGTCCGCACGGCGTTTTTCGCGTCGGACGAAGTAGCGGTCGGCGCGCCGAAAATCGCCATCAAACCGTCGCCGATATATTTATCGAGCGTTCCTTCGTGCGCGAAAATCTCTTCGGACATCGCGCTGAAATAGCGATTCAAAAGACTGACGATTTTTTCCGGGTTCTCGCTCTCGGACAGCGCGGTAAACCCACGAATGTCGGCGAACAAAATCGTCACCGTTTGATTTACGCCGCCGAGCTTGAACGAATCGGGATTTTCGAGCAGTTGTTTGACGACGTATTCGGGCATAAACCGCCCGTAATTCGCCCGCGCCACTTCTTCTCTGGCAAGGCGATTGTGCGCCTTGACGGTTTCGACGACCATCGCCGTCTGCGCCGCGACCGCGCCGATCAATTCCAGATCGTCCGCGCTGAACGTGGCGAACGGATCGAGCCGGTCGGCATACATTACGCCGTGAACGCTCGACTCGGTCAGTAAGGGCGCGCAAATCGTTGAGCGCACGCCCTGCAGAACGATTGATTGCGAGCCGCTGAACTGCGCGTCGGCGCGCGCGTCCTGCGATAAAAGCGCGACTCGTTCGCGCATCACTTTTTGCGTAATCGTTCGGGAAATCGTCAGATTTTCAGCTAAATTTTCAAACTGCGGATCGCGCGCCCGCGCCGCAATCGGATTCAAATCGTAATCAAGCATTTCGTCGCCGGGCGTTTCCTCCGCCAGCAGCGCGACGACTCGTTCAGCGGGCGTTCCGCGAAAGATTAAGTCCGTCGCCTTGACAAATATTTCTTTTAAGTCAAAAACCGTGCCGAGCGTTTTGCTCATTTCGTATAGCAAATCGAGAGCCTTCGCTTTTCTACGCAATTCCTTGATTTCTTCGGGCGTGGCGATTTCGTTTTCGACCGAAAGGTTCGAGCGATGCCCGATAATATCGCGGGCTGAAATTTGCAATTGCGTGTGTCCGAGCGGCTGGTCGTTGTAATTTACGCCGGTCGTCGGCGCGCCCTTGGCGTAATCAAGATTAGCGGCTTTGTTATCGAATTCTAGCCCCAAAGTGCCTGGTTCAAAGATTTTGTGAAAATTCAGAGTGCTTTCGCCGATAGCGATCTGGTCGTTTTCTTCGAGCGTTTTTTCAAAATGCGCGATGTTGTTGACGAAAACGCGGTTGACGCTGCGGAAAATTTCGCCGCTGACATTATACCCGTCAATGATCTTATAATTCGCGCCGTCAACGACGACGTGCGCGTGATGGCGCGACACGCGGCGGTCATTTAAAACGATGTCGTTGTCTTTAGCGCGACCAATGTTATACACCGAGTCGGGAAGCAGTGTAATTTCCCAACTTCTGCCGCTCGCATCGGTAATTTTAAGAGTCGCGCTCACAGATTTGTTAATTGTAAACGGTAAATGACAAATGGTAAATGGAAAAATTCTCTTTAATTTACCATTAACCGTTTAACGTTTACCATTATTCTTATGATTTATTTCGACAACAATGCGACGACGCGCGTCGCGCCGGAAGTTTTTGAAGCGATGCAGCCGTTTCTGAACGAATTCTACGGCAATCCTTCGTCCGCATATAATTTCGGACGCGAAACGAAACGGATTATTGCCGAATCGCGCGAAAAAATTGCCGGCTTGCTCGGCGCGGAAAACGCGGACGAAATCGTTTTCACGTCCGGCGGCACGGAAAGCGACAACTGGGCGATTCGCGGCGCGCTTGCCGCGAATCCGCGCAAAAAACACCTCATCACGACCAGAGTCGAACACGAAGCCGTCCGCAAATTATGCGAAAAACTTGAACGCGAAGCGTATGAAATCACCTGGCTGGAAGTTGACGAAAACGGTTTTTTAGATTTGGACGCGCTCAAAAACGCGCTGCGCGAAGACACGGCGATTGTTTCGGCGATGCTCGCCAACAACGAAACGGGAATTCTTTTTCCGGTCACGGAAATTGCCGAAATCGTCAAAGCGAATTCCGGCGCGATTCTTCACGTTGACGGCGTAAACGCGGTCGGAAAAATTCCGTTTGATTTAAAAAAAACGGAGATTGATTTATTCAGCGCGTCGGGTCATAAATTTCACGCGCCGAAAGGCATCGGCGCGCTTTACATTCGCCGCGGCGTTGATCTGCCCGCGTTTGCCGTCGGCGGCGGACAGGAAAACGGCAGACGCGCCGGAACCGAAGCCGTTCACCAAATCGCCGCCATCGGACGCGCGGCGGAATCGGCGCAGGATTTTTCGGCGACGCGCCGAATTTTCGATTTAAGAAACAGATTGGAAAACGAAATTTTGGAAAAAATTCCAAATTCTCGTCTAAACGGAACCGGCGATTACGAATTTCGTCTCCCGAACACGTCGAATATTTCGTTTCCGAACTTAAACGGCGAAACGATTCTCGCTCGCCTGAACGATACCGGAATTTGCGTTTCAACCGGCTCGGCTTGCAACGCGGAAATGCACGTCGCGTCGCCGGTTTTGCGGGCGTTGAATATTCCATATTCCGACGCGATGGGCGCGATTCGGTTTTCTCTCGGAAAATATAACACTGAAACTGAAATTGATTTTGCGCTGGAAATTTTGCCGAAAATTATCGAAGACTTAAAAAGAATTACATTGTAAGTTTTCCCGCTTTTCAAACTTCACGCGCCGGTAAATTTCGCCGAGCGTCAAAGTCAGCTCGACCGATTGAAATTCGACCGGCTCGTTTTCATCTTGATTAAAATAATAAGTTATCCAGCGTCCGTCCGGCTGGCGACGGTGAAGCTCGACGTGCATTTTTTGCTGTTCGACGACGGCATATTCCTGCACGCTCGGCATTTGCTGATAAAAAAGCAATTTTTCGCGGCGGTCAATTTCCTGCGTCGAAGGCGAAAGAACTTCAACGATTAAAATCGGATTATTTCGGAAATAGGCGTTTTCGGGATTTTGTTCGCACGAGACTAATACATCTGGATAATAATAAACATTCGGATCAACGCGCACTTTTATATCGCCTGAAAATGGTTCGCAAGCAGAATTTCGCAGATGAAAAACAAGTTGTGCGACTAATTCATTGACAATCCGGTTATGATTGTCGCTCGTGCCATCCATCGCATAAACTTCGCCGTAAATATACTCGTGTTTAGTCGGGCTGATTTCTTCGCCTTGCAGATAATCTTCGACGCTGATTTTCGTTTTGAGCTGTTCAAATCCCGTAGTTGATTAATTGTAGACGTTAAACGGCAAATGGCAAATGAAAACTTCGCGGCGCGCTTTCCGAAAATTGAAATTTTCCGCCGGAAACTCTTTTCTATTTGCGGGCGTATTGAGATTTGTAATTTTCCACTTTCAAAGAAATTTCCGGAGCAAAAAATGATTTCAAAAATTTATCTTCGTTTTATCGTTTCGCTCGCTTTAATCGTTTCGCTGTTCGCGGTTTCGCTGCCGACGAGTATTTCGGCGCAGACGGCGCAAACGCAACAAATTTCGAGCGATTTGCAGGCGCGGCTCGCAATAATCGAACAAAAACTTGACGCGCGGCGCAAAGAACTCGGCATTCCGGGAATGAGTCTGGCAATCGTCAAAGACGACCGGATAATTTTCGCCAAAGGTTTCGGCTACAAAAATTTTGAAAAGCAAATCGCCGTCACGCCCGACACCGAATTTGCCATCGGTTCGGCGACCAAAGCATTTACCGCGCTGTCCGTTTTGATGTCGCAGGACGAAGGCAAATTGTCGCTCGACGACAGCCCGAAAAAATATCTTCCGTATTTTAAAATCAACGACGCGGACACCGACGCGCGGATTACGATTCGGGATATTCTCTCGCACGCTTCGGGTTTGAACCGCACTGATTTGGCGATGATAACCGGCAAACTGAACCGCGAAGAATTGATTCGCGTCGCGGGCGAAGCCAAGCCGACGGCGAAACTTCGGGAAAAGTTTCAATACCAAAATATAATGTTCACCGCCGCCGGTGAAATCGTCGCCCGCGTTCAAAAAGAGCCTTGGGAACAATTCGTTCCCGAAAGAATTTTTAAACCGCTCGGAATGACGAACTCAACAATGTCGCTCAAAGATATGCGGCAGGCGAAGGATTTTTCGCTCGGCTACGATTTTAATTTCGACACGAAGGAAACGCGCAATTTGCCGATGCGCGATATTTTGGAAGTCGCGCCCGCCGGTTCGATCAATTCTTCGGCGAGAGATATGGCGCAGTGGCTGCGCTTTATTTTGAACGGCGGAACGGTGAACGGTAAACGGCTCGTTTCCGAAAAAAGTTTCGACGAATGGCTTAAACCGCAGATGAAAATCGCGGGCAAAACGAGTTACGGTTTGGGCTGGTTTCTGCAGGATTGGAACGGCTTGAAAGTTGCTCAGCACGGCGGCAATATTGACGGATTTAATTCGATGGTGGCAATGATTCCCGAAAAGAAAATCGGCTTTGTAATGCTGACAAATGTTTCCGGCTCGAGCTTGGGCGGCGAATTGATGCCGGTTGTCTGGGAAAACATTTTGGGAAATCCGAACGAAGCAACGCAAACCGCGACGGCGGACGCAAATAAGGAAGTCGGCAAATATCGTTTTGAAGCGGCGGGCTTCGACATCGAAGTAAAAATGCAGGACAACAAGCTCGTCGCCGTCGTTCCCGGTCAGCCGACTTACACTTTGGAAAAAGTCGGCGAGCGACGTTATAGACTGAGCGGCGCGCCCGACGGATTTTTCGCCACATTCAAAGACAAGGAAATGCTGCTCGAACAGCCGCAGGGCAATTATACTCTGCCGAAAGTCGTCGCGGACGCGGAAGTTCCCGCGAATGCGTCCGACCCGGCAAAAGAATTAATCGGCAAATACGCTTCGGAAAAAAACGCGGCGCGCACCGTTGACATTGCGGAAGTCGAAGACAAAATTTCGCTTGTCGTCGAAGGTCAACAGCCGTATAATCTGCGCGAAAAATCGAAGGATTTATACGCGATGATGCCGCTGCCCGACGATTACAAAGTCAAAACAAAACGCGACGGGAAAGGCAAAATTAACGGCATTTTGATTATGCAGCCCGAAGGCGAATTCGGCTTTAACCGCATCGAAGCCGACGCGGCGAATTTGAGCGTCAAGCCGCAAATGACCGTTGATGAATTGATGTCGAAAGTCGTGGATGCGCTCGGCGGCGAAGCGTCGTGGCGCAAATTAACGTCACGCGTCGCCAAAGTTGACGTTGATTTCGTCAATCAGGGCGTAAAAGGTTCCGGTGAGACTTACGCGAAAGCTCCGAATAAATCGGCGCAGGCAATAAATTTAACCGCGCTCGGCAAGCCAATCGGCTCATTCTCGGAATATTTCGACGGCGCGAACGGCGGCGAATGGGCGAGCTTCGCGCCCGCCGAAAAATACAGCGGCAAGGAACTCGAAGACGCGCGCATCGGAGCGGATTTCTACGGCTTGCTCGATTGGAAAACGCTTTACCCGAAAGCCGGATTTAAAGGCGCGGCGAAGGTCGAAAATGAAGACGCATACGTCGTCGTTTTCGAGCCGGAAAAAGGCAACAAGGACACGATTTATTTTTCGCAGAAAACTTTTCTGCCGCTCAAGCTCGAATCGGTCAATTCGTCTTCGACGCAAAACGTCAGCTTGCCGTATTCGGAAACTTACAGCGATTACCGTTCGGTTGACGGCGTAATGATTCCGTTCAAAACCGTTAATTCGACTTCGAGTAACGGCGATTTAATCGTCGTCGTCAAAGAAGTCAAACACAACGTCGCCGTTGACGACAAAATTTTTAAGGCGAAATAAAATCAGAAGCGTTTTATCAATCGTCTGGAAATTCTTTGTTTTTGAAATTATCTATGATAGTGTTTTCAAAAATTTGAACGATAAAACCGAAGATTTTGAAGAAAAATTATCGAATAAAATTATGTCGAATCAACCTGCCAAATTAAAATCCCTGAGCATTTTTCTGGTCGTCATTTCGCTCGCCTTAATCGGATTTATATTCTACAAATCCACGCAAAGCGGACAGGTCAGTTATTGGGGCTATGCCGTCGCGGTCGTCTGTTTGCTGATCGGACTGTTTCCGCTTTTATTCAATAGAAAAGTCTGACGGTTGAGCAAAAATTTCAAATAAATATAAAAGCGGCACAATAAAAAAGCGCGGGCAAGCTCGTCCGCGCTTTTTTATCCGTATTTTTTTCACTTTAAATTTCCTTCCGTAAAAAATTTAGAGCAAATTTCGACTGGCAGTCCGGCAGAAATTAAAAATCCGAAAAAACTATGTGCTTCTATGTTTCTATGTGTTTCAGGTTTTTTCTCAAACACATAGAAACATAGAAGCACATAGAAAAACTTCGTTGCGGACACCCGCCTTGAATCTGCTCTGGAATGAAAAATTGCCGGATAATCTGGTTTTTCGTTGATTTTCCGCGCGGCTCTTAAACATTTCTCTCGGCAGAATTTTCAGGAATTTCTCCTTTTGTAACGCTTTGAAAAAATTCCTGCATCCATTCTGCACCGGTTTTTTCCGGCGCGTTCTCGGGTTTTGTGATTGCCAGCCTGAGCGACATAATCAGCGGCACGATGTTCAATTCGCTTAAAGGTTCGCTCTGTCCGAATCTCAAAAGGCTCTGCGACGGCGCGATGGGAATTTTTATCACGCTCAAGTTTTCCGCATTCGGGTCGGCGCAGTTTTCCGGCGGATTCGTCACCAGATATTCGCGGCAGACGAGCGGGCGGTCTTCGTAAATCGAACACGCGCCGTCGAGCAAAAACGGACACGAAACGTCTTCGCGCATATATTCGAGCAGCACTTCGGAAAAGCCTTCTGCGGTCAGCGAATTGAATTTTTGAAATTTCTCGAACCAGCCGATGCGGGCAAAATGCGTGACCGCCGCGTCGAATTTTTCGATTACCTCGGCGCGACGCGGTTCGGGCAGGCGCACGACGACTTCGGCGAGATTATAAGCCTCGAACTCGGCAATCGGAACCGGCTGCGAGCAGCAGGCGGAGCAGCCTTTCTGACACGAAACCGCTCTGCCTTCGCCTTCGGCTTTCGCCACGCCCATATCAACGAAGATGCCGGCTAATTGATTGATAACGGGAAGCATTCGACGTGCCTTGACCGGTTTTGCCGGCAGCGTCAAATTCATTTTTAAAAGCGTGTTGTCAATAACGATTTCCGCTTGACCGCTGACGAACTCTTCGGTTTCCATAGCAGGCAAATTAACATTTAAAGGTTGATTTTGTAAATGAATACTTAAAAAGCCGCCGCACTGAAAACCGGCGGCTTTTTGCCTGACGCGATTCGGTTTTCTACCTAACGAAAGCATTAGGAGCGGGATTATCATTTGCCTCGCCGAATTGTATGCCCGCGAAACCCTGCGTTGAACGGTTCAGATACCACACGCCGTCTGACGGGCGAAACACCGATAAATCGGATTTCCCGTCGCCGTCGAAGTCAAAAAACGTTTTACGCGGTGCGGCGGTCGCGTTCAACCGGACGCTTCCCGCTCGCGGTTGATTATTAAAAAATGTAAACGCGCCGCCCAAAAGAATTTTACCGTCGGCTTGAAAAGCGATGTCGTACACAAAATCGTTCGCTCCCGAACCGGCATTAAACGTCGAATCTATCGTACCGTCGGAATTCAGACGCGCAACGCGGTTAATCGGCAAGCCGTCATAGGAAGTAAAATATCCGCCGATTAAAATTTTGCCGTCCGATTGCAGAGCGATTGTCTGCACCAACTGCGAAAATGCGGGTCCAAAGGAATTGTCGGTACTGCCGTCGGAATTTACCCGCAAAATTCCCGTCGCCCTGCCGTTGCCGGTATCTATTAAATAACCGCCGATGAGAATTTCCCGTCCGGCTGTAATTTAATATCGCTGATGTAACCGACGATTCGCGTTAAATCAACGCTCGAATCGAGACTGCCGTCTTCGTTTAAGCGGACGATGCGAACGTTCGTCAAGCCGAATGTATCAGCGAAACTGCCGCCGACAATGATAGTCTAATCTGCATCTGTGCTTCGCACAATTGAAATGCCGAAAAAAAGAAGACTAAAAACAAAGCGACGGCAAAGAATTTTTTAATGAAAAACTTGTTTTTAACAAATTTGATAGCGCGTTGACACCAAAAATTATTATTTTCATAGTGAAATGTCGCGGAAAGACGTGAATTTGTTTGAAGAAAAGTTTTTGTCTGAAAGAACTGTTTATTACAATTAAACCTCGATTTTGAAAACATTTTCAGACAGCTTTATCTGATTGAGAAAGCCTTTTATTTAATGTATTTGGACAGGTGTCAATCGAATAATCGCTTCGATAACTGTAAGACCGGCACGACATTCGTCGTTCTGTAATATAACTTTTTCAATCACAGTTTTGCAAAAGATTTTTTTCGTCCAAAACCTTAATTTTTGGGATTGCGGGAAGATTTATGGTGGAGGCGGCGGGAATCGAACCCGCATCCAAAGGTTGCGACCGAAGGAATCTACACGTTTATTCAATTCTCTTTTTTTAATCTCGCCCCCCGCAAGTCAGTGAATTGACAAGACCTCGCGGAAAGCCAGTCTGACTAATGTCTCGCGCGGTTTCGCAGACGGAGAAACCGCGCCAGCTTAAAATAAGTTATGCTTCGCACCGCGCGCTTTAAGCAGACTTGCGGGGAAACACCTGATGGCTAGAATTAACTAGGCAGCAAGAGCCATTTCTTGATTGGCATTTGTGTTTTGCTTGTAGTTTTAACGAGCTTACAAACACGCCCGACGTGCATCCAAAGATCTATACAAGCCCCTGTCGAAGCCTGTCGCCCCCACATTTCGGGAAGGTCTTTTATCTTACCGCTTTTAGAGGAAATTTCAAATGTAAAAGTTGCAAATCTTTAAAGGGAAAATGTGAAAATGCGGAAAAGGGAAAAAGTTTTTTTGCTAATCGAAAACATACTGATAATCGGTAAAGGTTTTTTCACATTTTCCCTTTTAACCTTTTTCACCTTTCTACTTTTTCACTTTCATTCACGAAGCGGTAGCCGATGCCGCGGACGGTTTGCAGGATTTTCGGATTTTCGGGCGTGTCTTCTAAATAACGGCGCAAACGCACGATAAAATTATCAATCGCGCGCGTGTCGGTTTCCTCGTTCAAATCCCAGACTTCTTCTAAAATCGTTTTGCGCGAAATCGCACTCCCGGCGTTTTCGATTAGATATTTAAGAAGTTTGGCTTCCATTAGAGTCAGGTGAATCGTCTCCGTTTCGCTGCGCAGTTCGAGATTTGCGAAATCTATCAAACGATTGTTGACCGCGAAAATTTCGCCTTCAATCGGCATTTTCGTTTCCTTCTTAAACCATTCGCGCCGCCGCAGAAGCCCGTTCAGACGCGCCAGAAAAATTTTCAGTTCAAACGGTTTCGGCAAATAATCGTCCGCGCCGGCTTCGAATCCCTGCAAAACATCTTCGGGACGCGAACGCGCCGTGAGCATTAAAATCGGCGTAAAATTTTCGGCTTGGCGTAAATTTTTAGCGACGGCGAAACCGTCAACTTCGGGCAGCATCACGTCTAAAATAATCGCGTCAAAAATTTTATTTTCGGTTAATAAAATCTCTAAAGCGATGCGACCGTCGGCGGCAAGTTCGACTTCGTAATTTTCGGCTTCGAGATTAAACTTTAAACCGTCCGCCAGATGTTGTTCGTCTTCGACGACTAAAATTTTCATAGAGTTTTGTAAATCGCCGGTCATTATCCGTTAATTGAAAATTTACATTCGCAATGGTTGCAGCAATTAACGAACAGCGACGAACGATTTACGATTTCAATACTTTCGGCAGTTGGACGATGAATGTGCTGCCCGCGCCTTCGCCTTCGCTTTCGGCGAAAATGCGTCCGCCGTGTTTTTTGATAATCGAGCGGACGATAAATAAACCGAGTCCGGTGCCTTTCGTTTTCTGCATCTGAACGCTCGGCACGCGGTAAAATCTTTTGAAAATGCGTTTTAATTCTCCGGGCGGCAAACCGATTCCCGCATCCCTGACGCGCACGATGACGAATTTTTTGTTCAGACTTTTTACCGCTAGCCAAACATTTATATTTTCCTTATCAGAATATTTGACGGCGTTGTCGAGCAGATTAGTAAAAACCGTTTGCAGTTCGTTGCTGTCGCCCAAGATTTTAATCGCCGCGTCCGTCTGCGAAAAATTAATCGCGCCGTCGCTCAAATCGTAACGGGTCTTGACGCGCTCGACCGATTCCTTTAAAAGCTCCGCCAAATTTATTTCGTTGATATTGAGCAGATGATTTTTGTCGCGCGTGCGGCTCGCCTGCAAAACCTGCTGAACGGTGTTGAGAAGACGGTTGCTGTCGGCGAGCATCACGCCGTAAAATTCCTGCCGCTTTGCGTCGCTGACCTCGCGCGTCTGCAAGGTTTCGAGATAAAGACGAATCGAAGCGATGGGCGTTTTCAATTCGTGCGTCACGGCATTTAAAAACGCGTCGTGCTGTTCGTTGCGGCGAATTTCACGAATCAGAAAAATCGTATTTAAAACCAAGCCCGTGATGATAATCGCGAAAAAAATGATGCCGAAAACCATCAGCGCGACTTCGCGCAAGTTCAGCAAAATCCAGCCGACGTTGAGCGCGACCGCCAGCGCGACCAGACAGATGCCCAGCGCGAGAACAAAGATAACGGCTTTTCGACGACCGGCGACACGCATATATCAAAGTGTAAAGCGGAAAATGGAAAACGGAAAATCACCCGGTGATTTTCCGTTTTCCATTTTCCGCTTTACATTAAAATTTAAGCCGCTTCGCGCAACGGCTCGGCTTCGATTTCCGTTTCCGACTCTATTTGATAGGCGTAGAGGTCTTTGACCAAACCCAATTTTTCCATCAATCTCAGCTGAACCCAATTAACGTCGAATTCATACCACGCCAAGCCGTGTTTTGCCGAACGCGGATGCGCGTGATGATTGTTGTGCCAGCCTTCGCCGAAGGTAACGGCGGCGATCAGCGCGTTGTTACGCGAATCGTCGCGTGTTTCAAAACGGCGCGTTCCCCACAAATGCGTCGCCGAATTAACCAGCCACGTCGAATGCCAGCCGATCACCTGGCGCAGAAATACGCCCCATAAAACCATCGAAAGTCCGCCGAAAAGTCCGCCGTTCACGAAACTGCCGACGGCGAATAAAATCACGGCGGCGATAATCGGCGTAACCCAGTAATAATTCGACATCACGCGGTGAACTCGATCCTTCATCAAATCGGGCGAGTAACGCCACTGCGTCGCTTCATCCTGATTCTGCGCCGTGCCGCGAAAAATCCAGCCCATATGCGACCAGTAAGTTCCGTGATGCGGGCTGTGCGGGTCTTTGTCGGTTTCGGTAAAAGCGTGGTGCATACGATGCGTCGTCACCCAATTTACCGCGCCCGACTGCAAGCCCAAGGTTCCGCAGAACGAAAGAAAATATTCGACCGGCTTCGATGTTTTAAAGCCGCGATGCGTCAACAGGCGATGATAACCCATCCCGATTCCCCAACTGCCCGCAATCCACCAGGTAATCGCGGCGGCAAGCAGATTTGCCCAGCTAAAAGTAAATAACGCGCCGATTGCCAAAATGTGAAAAGCCGTCACGAAAAATATCGTCACCCATTGAATTTTTTCCGTCTGTGAATTTTTTAATTCGATTGCGTTTTGCATTTTTGTAATTTATAAATTCCCTTATTTGATTGGTGTAAATTTGCGAACCTTTTTCTACGTTCGCAGATTATGATGCAATCGTAACAGTTTCCGCGCCCGCAGATTGTAAGAGTTTTGTAATAGCTCGTTTACGCGGCTTTTTTCAATTCGGCGGCGAGCTTTTCCGTCTCGAAAATACGAATATTTTTCGCCCAGCCGAGTCGTTTGAAAAGCCTGATCGTCAGCCAGTTCAAATCGAATTGATACCATTTCAAACCGTGTCTGGCGGAAGTCGGAAATGCGTGATGATTGTTATGCCAGCCTTCGCCGAACGTGAGCCACGCAACGAACCAGTTGTTCGTCGAATCGTCGTTCGTCGCAAACGGTCGCTTGCCGAAAAAATGCGCCAGCGAATTAACGAACCAGGTTGTGTGCCAGCCGACAACGACGCGCACGAAAACGCCCCACAAAACCATTCCCCAACCGCCGAGCGCGTATAAAAGAAAGCCCGAAAGAATAATCGGCGCGAGATAATATTTCGCCAGCGCGACGTGAAATTTATCCTTTAATAAATCGGGAATATACCGCTTAAAAGTCGCCGCGTCGTGATCCTGCGCCGTTCCTAAAACAACCCAGCCGATGTGCGCCCACCAAAAACTCGGACGGGTCGAATGCGGATCCTTCGGCTCTTCGGTAAAAGCGTGATGAATGCGGTGCGTCGCCACCCATTTGTCGGGCGCATCCTGCATAGACATCGTGCCGAACGCCGTCAGCGTATATTCCAACCATTTGGGAGCCTTAAAACTACGATGCGTCAAAAGACGATGATAACCGAGTCCAACGCCGAGACTTCCGACAATCCAATTTCCGATGAACATCGCCGCGAAATTTTCCCAGCTAAAGAAAAACAGGGCGGCGACGCTGAAAAGATGAAAAATCGTCACGATAAATAAATTTTTCCAGTTGACGTTTAAGCGAGGCTTTTCGAGTTCGATAACATTTTGCATTTAATAAATTCAGCGGACAATTAAAATATGACAGTTTTAAGATTAGCAGTTTGAAGAAAAAGTTATCGTAAGAGTTTTGTAATAACTCGATTGATGAACGTTCGATTCATATTTTCCCGCAAACAATTTATGAAATCGCAGCGGCAAAAATTTGTTGTAAAAATTCCTTTTAAGATGCTAATTTGAGAATTGCCTTTCGCTCGTCAAAATCGAGAAATAAATGAAAACAAAAAAGCCCTCTCAAAAATATTTTTTGAAAGGGCTTGTAGTTGATTTTCCGAATCGGAAAATCAAAAACTTAAATGCCGAAGAACGAAGTCAACCGTTTGAGATTGCTTCCGCCAGCTTTGCGGATTATCCGAACGACGACGCGTAAACCGCATTCGACCTTGAGAGGTCAGGAGAAAAGGCGAAATTTATTACAGAGTATTTAAATCCGACCGGAGAGCAAATTTTTTTGAAAGGCTCAAGTGCAAAGAAGCAAATTTATAGACCCGCAAAATATTCGGGGATTTGAGAAATCAGAACGCAAAGCGGATTCGTTAATTGTGTTAGCTTTTTCGCTTCCGGCTCGCAATCGTTTAGAGATTTTGGTAGGTGAGAATCAGATTTGCCCGAAAAACTTCCGGGCAAATCAAGACACTTAAAGATAATCATCACGCTTTGATGAATTTCATCGCTACGCCGTTCATACAATAGCGCAATCCGGTCGGTTTCGGTCCGTCGTCAAAGACGTGTCCGAGATGCGCGTCGCAGCGGTTGCACAATACTTCGGTGCGTGTCTCGGCTAAACTTTTATCAACCTTTTCGCTGACGTTAATTTTGGCTATCGGCTCATAGAAACTAGGCCAGCCCGTTCCCGAATCAAATTTAGCGGCTGAACTGAAAACCGGTAAATCACAGCAGACGCAGGCAAATGTGCCTTTGTCGTGAACGTCGTTGAGCGGACTTGAATATGGGGCTTCCGTGCCGGCTTTTCTCGCCACTTCATACTGCGCCGCCGTCAATTGTTTCTTCCACTCGGCATCGGTTTTAACGACCTTTTTGAACGGAAGTTTATCCGTGTCGTCAACGGGCGAATCGGTAGTCAAAGCAACTGCCGGATTTTCATTTTTCGCCGCCGAAGCGCAGGCTAAACCCGACAGACTAATCAAACCGCCGAACATCATTCCCGTCGTCAAAAAAGCTCTTCTGTTCATTTTTTTATCTCCCGGTTCTCACCCGTTATTTCATCTGTGATTAAGTTCGTTTCGACCGCCGTTTCAGATTCAACATTGAAAATCACGCAGAATTAATATTTTCAATTGACAATAAGTTTGTTGAAGTTAAAAAACCTTTTGGAAACTATGCAAATCTCTGAAAATGCTTATAATCCTTCTTACATTTATTTCGATTATTTTCAGCAGTCTGATTTATCGGATCTGCTTTACTGTGACGAGGAGAAAATTGTGAAAAAAATTAAGTCTGAAAGCGAATTATTAATCTGGCTGTTTTTATTCTTCGGTTGTTTGCTGATGCCCGCGCAGACGTTTTCGCAAACCGACGCGGCGGTCAAAACGTTGAAGGGATTCGACAGCCTGAAGGTCGAGGTCGAGCCGCTTGCTCCCGATTTAATAAAGGCAGGAATTACGACCGAACAAATTCAAACGGATGTCGAAACAAAGCTCCGGCAATCGGGATTAAAAATCAAAAATGCAAATGACACTACCTTTCCTTACGTCGTGTTATTCGTCAGCGTCAATTCGATTGATAACGGAGTCGGCGGATTTGCCGTGAGCATCAACACCTCGCTAAATCAGCAAATTGTTTTAGACCGGGAAAAAAGCATTACATCAATCGCCGGCACCTGGGAAAGTCGGAGCATCGTATCGGTAATAAAAGAAAAAGTGCAGGCAATCAGAGATTTCGTCAGCATTCAAATCGGCGCATTCATTAACGCGCACCGCAGGGCGAACGAAACTGCAATCAAACCTAACGGAAACAAATGAAAACGATAGAATTATGCGCGGAAGATTCAGAAGTCCAGCCAAGCCGAAGCAAATCAGGAAAGAGTTCAAGTAAAGTAATTAAAGCAAAAAATGAAGGGAGCAGCGAAAGAACTCTAAAGTGTTGATTATAAAGGAAAAACTTAAATGCCGAAGGACGGAGTCGAACCGTCATGGGATTGCTCCCGCCAGATTTTGAGTGCGTTTTAGAAAGAATTCCTATCAAAAATATCAATAAAATCAACCTTTTCTACTTACCCTTTCTAACAAAAATCAATCGAATGTGTCCGCAAAGAGTCCGCACGGACACATTGAAAAAGATAGGAGTTAGAAATGAAATCACGGAAAGGATATGTCTATCAAGAGAAAAAGGGCATTTGGTATGCACGTTTTACATTTACGGATAATAGCGGCAAACGCCGGAACGTCAAACGTCGAGCCGAGAACAAAACAAACGGCGAACAAATTCTAAAAAAATTAATTCAAGATTTCGACAACGGCGGTATAGCCCGAATTGATGCCGAAAAAGTTACATTCAACGAATTATGCGATTTTTACGAAAAGCGTTATGTAACCGAAGCGAAATATGTCAACAACCGTAAAGTTTCGGGCTTACGTTCGGTTGCCAGCGTTCGTGGATACCTCAAGGTTTTCCGTCAACATTTTGGGCGAGAAAAGTTAAAAGCCATTACTTATGAACATCTTCGAACTTACCGCAGTGAAAGACTAAGCACATCCACACATCAAAGCAAACAACGAAGTCTTTCAACCGTCAACCGTGAAATGTCATATCTTCGCCGCATACTGAACATTGCCGAACGTAATGATTGGATAACTAAAAATCCATTCAAAAAAGGCGATGTTTTGATTCACGCCAGCGATGAAGTCAAGCGTGAAAGATTTTTAACGCAAGAAGAGGAACAACGGCTTTTAGATGCTTGCACGGGTTATCACCGCATTCATCTACGTCCAATAATCATCGCCGCTGTTGATACGGGATGCAGATTAGGGGAATTACTTAAATTACAATGGTCGGAAGTGGATTTTGATTCTGGAATTATTACGATTCAAGCCTTCAATACGAAGACGATGCGTGAACGGCAAGTGTCTATCACCAATCGTTTATATAAGGAGTTGGAATTGCTGCATTCGAAGGCAAAAAACAACTATAATTTGGTATTCGGGATTAAAACCGAAGTGCGAGTTGGATTTAGAAATGCTTGTATTGATGCAAAACTTGAGGGCGTTCGGTTTCACGATTTGCGGCATACACACGCCAGCCGACTTGATGATTTAGGTTTTAGTCTTGCAAAAATCGGCGGACAGTTAGGGCATACCGTAATTCAAACGACGCTTCGATATGTGAATCGTGATAAAACTGCGATTCATCAAGTTGCTAGTGCGCTTGATGCTTTTAATGTCCAAACACCCGTGCAATTAGAAATATCGCAAGCTATCAATTAATCCCCCAAGAAAAAGCCCGTCAAATAAAGCGGGCTTTTTCTTTTCGGATGTTTCAAGTGTTTCGGTGTTTCAAGTGTTTCAAATACTACGATGTTTCATTTGTTTGATTTGTGTTTAGGAACGCTTGGCAAATCTGAAGGTAAATCTAAATCGTCATTTATCAAAACGTCGGTGCAAATACCCGCTACTTCCGCATACTTTAGCAAAGTCGGCAAAGGCGGTTCTCGTGTTCCAAGTTCGTAGCCTGAAATACTGGCTTGGAAAAGTTCTTCGGATAATCCCAAACGATTTATAAATTGGTTTTGCGATAAACCGAGAGAACTTCTAATTTGCAATAATTTTTCAGCAAGGCGAGCTGGTTTTGGTCGGATTGTTTTACCCATCGGAGTTATCCTCCGATGGAATTTTTGACTTGCTGCTAAAACCAATTCGTTTTAGTATGGGTTTGCGGTTTCGATGCGCCTGAAGCCTTTCTTTAGTTGGCTTCAAAACGGATTTCATCTTTTTCGATGTATAACCGTTTTAACCATTAAACCGAATCAATTTTTAAATAATGTATTGATTATAAGCAAAATCCTTTTATAAAAGAACATATTCATAATGTCAAAACTTACAAATAATCAGCAACGATTTATGAAACAACGTATATCTTTACCGGCTTTTATTTTTTTTGTAATCGTTTTTTCAACTTATTCAGCCATAAGCCAACAAAAAATCAATCCCAAAAAGAAAAGCAATCTATCTGTTCCAAATAGGACAACTGTATCAAGACCTGCTTATGATTCAAAGCCTTTTAACGCCAACCTTGAAAGCCTGCCGCCGCAATATTTGGGAAACGATATAGAGCGAATTTTTGATGCCCTTTATGATAGAAAAGACATCAGCGGAAAGGGCGAATATGAAGCAACCGAACAATATCGTCTTAGATTGAATACGGAAAGATTATCGCCGATTATCGGCGGTTTGAATGTTGAGAGCATTTTCGCATTTCGACTTGAAGAAGTTGCAACGAAATATGATGCTGACAATCAACTATTAAATATTTTTTTCGTTCCTGCAGTAATTGAGGAAGGCGTTGATAAAAGCGTTGAAAACTATGAAAAATACGGACGAACTACCAATGATAATATTCGTGCCGTTGATATTAAATCTAAAGAGTCCCGTGAAAAATATATAGGCAGTAACGCCTTTGGAGTCAGAAAGGAAATAACGAGATTTTTTAACGAGGATTATAAGTTATCCATTACGAATTGGAAAAAATTCATTGATAGAAGATACATCGAACCAAAAGCGGAGATGCCCGCCAATATACCAATCGTCTTTGGCTTGCCAATGCCGCCTGAAACGGCAATAGCGAATAGAAATAATCTTACAGTATTGCTTATCTGCAAATTAGTTGAGCCAAATTTTTTCGCTTACGGCGAGAATCATCTGCCCACTATTGATAGTCCGACCGAGCAACACGCCCAATATTTATATTTGAATGTTAAATTGCTTGAGTATTGGATTTTTGATAAATTTTCGGGCGAGATTTATTTTAAGGTCAAAGAAAAAGCGGAAGAGCCGATAGCTAAAAATGAAATAATTAAGCCAGAAAACGGGCTGATACCTATAAAAATTATTTCACGCCCAAAAGCTGAAATGACGGTTGCGGCGAGGAATAACAATGTGGAGGGCAAAGTAGTTTTAAGTGTAACTTTTTTGGCTTCAGGACAAATCGGCGAAATAAAAATTATTTCCGGCTTGCCAGACGGATTAACGGAAGAAGGCATTAAAGCTGCAAAACAGATGAAGTTTGAACCCGCCAAGAAAAATGGAGTTCCTGTTGATACGACAAGAATCGTTGAGTATAACTTTATTAATATAAAATGAAAGCCGCCTTGAATTATTCGATTGCTGAAAGGGATAAAATGTATCAAGGTATATAATTCTTGAAGTTAAATTACTTATGTATTTCGGCATTTCAACTGTTTTAGTGTTTCAAATGTTTCAAATTAATAGATGTTCAAAAATAGTTCAGAAGTGAATAAGTTTTGCATTTATATATTGACAAATGACAACTTGATTTATCTTCATAGTCGCTGAGAGTTCTAAATCATATAAGATAATAAAATTTCAATTTGCCACAAATCGCTGATTGAAAAACGCCACACAAAAATGGTAAAGTGGTTTCCGCTAAAAAGGAAGAGACAAAAATAACGGTTTCGTCTCTTCCAATTCAAAGTGGTTTAGTTTTTACGATGTAACCAACATTTATAAAAACACCACGCCACATAACCGTAGTCCGCCGCTATCATAATTTTTCCAGTTCGATAGTGGCGATACCATTTAACAAAACGACAGTAACATTTCCGTGTGTTCTGTCGTTTTTGGCGTTTAACCATAAGGAAATTTTCCTTGCCGTATTACGACGTTTGAATAATCGAAGATTGGCATAACTAAATAATAATGCCCTTGAAAAATGCATAAATATTGAAGAATTGGCGGCGGTCGTGCTAAAATACAGATGAAGCCGTCCGCCAAATCAACTTTGGTGGCAATGAATAAAAGCATTTTAGGTTTCATATCGGTGGTGAGAACGGGGTCGCAATCCAAACTCACCACCGATTTTCTATTACAACTTACTCACTCCTGTTATCTGAGGGAGCATTCGCTTGTGGTTCTTCGCCTAAAGACAATTGTAAAATTCCAATTAATTTCTTCAAATCACTTGGTTTCCAATCTTTGGGTAATTCCACATAAGCAGTTCTGCCTAAACCCAACGGAATTGGAGTTCTGATTACATCTGACGGCGATTGAAAGTTTGACGATTGCTGATTGGGAGTCGCTCCTTGTGTCGAACCATTCTCAGCGTTTCCATTATTCCCTTTATTATTATTTATAGGAGGCTTTTTGATATTGCCTTTGTTTCGATTTCGAGTAATTTTTGTTAGCAACGGCGATACGACGAAACCTGCGTGCTGTGCCGCTTTTAGTAAAAATGTTTTCGCCTTTTTTTTTGTGTCTCCTGATATGTTATATCTGTCACCTGACAAATGCTGGTCAAGTTGTGATGGTGTGATTTTGGCAAAATCAAGTGCGACAATATCAGGATAGGATAATTCAATTAAGGAGCGAATAAGAGTTTTTCTTTCACTATCTTTTAATGCAAGGTCTGAAAGCATATCTCCCTGTGGAACTCCCTCATCGTCAATTAATCCCAAGAACCGAAAGCCGCTTAATACTTGTGCTTTTGACTGATGTGATAAGGTCGGAAATACATCACTTGTAACCTTATTCGGAATGCCGCCTATACCTTTTAAGTGGTCAAGTGCCGTCAAGAAAGTGCTAAACGGCAGATACGGTGCTGCCGTCTTTTTCTCATTTTCACTCATAAGATTTCTCCTTACAGCGCATAAGACTTATGCGTTAAGCCATTATCTCTATGCGGGCTAATTTTGTCAACACTCATAGTGCGGCATAGCGAATTATTTTTTTAACCGGCTTAACGCATAAATATAATTAATTTGGATTGATGAACATTTAATGTGGAAATTAAAGGCTAATGCCTTATAAAGCTACTATTTGTAGCAGATAAATTTCATTTCTTTATATAGTGAAAATAAAAAATATCCTCGTAGTATTAAAAAGCGCAATACCGCATTGAGAAAGGGAATGGGATAATAAATACGAATAGGTTTTTTCTGCTGACGATGTTATTGAAGTTATATATAATCATAAATTAGAAAAAGGTGAATAATTTCCCTTTCCTTTTTCTTATATAACTTTGTTATGCAATACATATATGGCGCAATGCTAAAAGTTATTAGTAAACCCGCCCTTTTATTACCAGCCGAAATTTTTGTGTAGGCTTGGAGTTAGGTTAAAGCCTGTATGTTTTAACGGTACTTCGTGTAAATTTTCAAAACCGACCTGCACTGATTAAGATTTATATAAATCGATATAAAAATACAGACCATCCTTCGAAATTTATTATTAAGAAAGATAGTCTGTATATCACAGGTTAGTTTTTCAAAACGCTTTCAATTATTCTCTTTAATGATTCTGGCTTAACCGCAAGAACTTCCGCTTCTTCGGTGGTAATCTCAAACATAAATTCATTGATAGCGATTCTTTCCTCAAAAATTATTTCAAATTCGGCGGACAATTTTTTATCGTTAAAAATTTTATCCAATAATTGCGCCGTCGTATAAGTTTTTGATTTGGGCTTGGTTTTTTGCTTCTGCTGTTCGACTAGATAATCGGCAAGGTCATTGCCATTTGCTTTGTCTGTATCGGTCGCCGCCGTTTCGATGATTGACGAAACTTTTATGTTTATTCCTAAAGCCTTCGCTTCGTCGGCTATTTTTTGCCAATTTTCAAAAGCATCCGCATCGGGGTAAAGAATCATCGTTCTGCGTCCGAGCCGTTTCAACTTTTCAATCTGCAAATTATTTTCCCCGCCCGTTGCCATCCAGAGCATTTCTGGAAAAAACAAACTAGCGATTACGGCGGTCTTTTCGGCTTCGACAATCGCAATCGGTTTTGCCGTTTCACTTGTTACAAGATGTTCACCGAAGAAACATTGTTCAAGATTGAAACCTTTCTTAACCTCGCCCGTTTTCGCCATTTCCGAATGAACCCAAGAAACGGAAATATTTTTCCGTCGTTTGCCTGTCGCCTCATTATAAGCAATCAATTTGCCTGTGCGAATTTTTCCGTCCTTATCAATTTGCCAAAAGATTGTCCGACCGTCCTCGAATGTTCCGATTTTGTAATCTCGAACGACTTTCTCAACCGCTTCAATTTTGTCTGGAAAAAGATTACAAAGGAAAGTTACTAATGCGTTCCGCTCATAATCTGTAAGCCGCTTTTCAAAAACTTCTCTTGCAATAAAATCTACTTTCACCGCCTCGATCAGACACTTCGGAGGTGTTACAATCGGCTTCCTTTGATTTTTTCTATTCGGATTTGCGGCGAAATAATCTCGTGGTTTGTAGTGATAGCCGCATTTGCTTTGGCGGTTACATCTGCCAACTTCAGCCGAAAGATATTCGCCGTTTTCCGTATCTACATATCTAATAAACTGAAGCGGTTTATTGCAATTTGGACAAGTATGCCGTGTTGCCTTACCTCTATATTTTTCCAAACTAAATTTATACATCTAATCTCCTCCATAAATGTTTCAAGCGTTTCACTTTTCAAAGAATGAAACGCTTGAAACACTTGAAACATTATTTTTTCAAATAACGATTAACCGTTGCCGCCGACAAACTCGTTTCCGTAGCGATTTCCCGCTGGCTCTTACCGGATGCCGCAAGTGTCTTTACCTGTTCTATTAATTCTTTGCGGTCGGTATCGGAAAGGTCTCGCAGATGTTCCTTCTCATTCGCAAACTTTAGAAGTTCAAAATGCAAAAAGTTTGACGGCTTCACCAAATGGCAAAGTTGAACATTTTCTGTATCGTAAACGAATTTGGCATTTCGCACTTTGATTTGTTTCAAATAACGAAGACCGGATTCCTTATTGCTTTCACCGATTGCAAACGAAGAATCGCAAAAATTGATAAGCATCTTCGAACCTTGCAAGTCATTTCGGGTAATCGGCTTGGTCAAATCCCGTTTGGGCGTATGCGCCAATACCAAAATTGATAAGCCGTATTTGCTTTTCAACGCTTTCAAATGTTTCATTAAAGGCAAAGCGTTTCTGGCTTTTTCTGTTTCATTTCGCAAATACGTTAGGTTATCAATGATGACAATTTTTGCTTCCGATTCAATAATCGAATTTTCGATTGACGCATTAAGAAAACTCTCAAAGTCGGCAATCTCATCGTGCAATGAACTTTCGGGATTTATTTCGGCACGGGTAAAATCTTTATCAAAGGGATAATGATTTGAAAAGAAGTTGCTCGCTTCCATTGCGTATCTCGCTTCAAATTGTTTTTCGGACAATTCAAAATCAAAATACAAAACTTTCTGGCGTGGCGGCGTTGAAAAAAATCTGTCAAACGGTTTGCCGCTTGCAATTGATTCGGCAATTTGAACGGCAAGTATAGATTTACCTAAACCCGTATCAGCAAATAAAATACAAACTTCTCCCTCAAACCAAAATTCGCCAAATAGTTGCTTGGGTATAGGGCGGAGTTTTGCTTCTTCCATCCATTCACTTGCGGATTTCAAAACAAATAAACCATTTGATTTTTTAAGCGAATCATTTTCAAGGTTTTGTGCTTCGGCACGAATTGATTCAACGCTAATTTGGGTTTCGCCGGTATTGTAAAACTCCTGAAGTTCTTCTTCCAACAAAAGTCCGGTGCTGCCGTTAGCTATGGCGGCTTTCAAGATATTTTCTTTATTCACACCGCTCACCTCCTATAAAACATTTTTCTAAGAAGGATTTAATCTGTTCGTAGGAGTAGAAAACTTTACCGCCGATGCGATAGGATTCTATCTCCTTTGCGTAGCGGATGCGTTTAATTGTGCTTTGCGATATAGCAAGGAATTCTGCTGCTTCCTTTTCCGTAATAAGCGGGGCGGGAGTTTTCCCGTCAAGAATTATTCTTTTCATAAATATCTCCTCGACGGCTTTATTCGTATTGGTTAGAGTGCGGATTTAATACATTTGTTGACTATTTAGCGTTTATATGCGAACATTACAAAGGTGCTAACGCACTAAAAAATACGGTTTACGCCGTCATTTTTATTAGAACTAGCCATTTACCCGTGTCTTCAAACTTAAGGTAAGTGGCTTTTGTTTTTGGGATTGAATAAATCTCCAAATCCATTCAAATCATATCAAAAAAGACCAATACTTGTCAAGTTAAATGTTGTAAATGCTTGACTTAACGGCAAATCTATGCTACGCTATCAAAATAGAAATGCCGCTTTATTTTAAGCGGCCCAATCTTTTGAAATTTCTATATGTATTTTGCGAAAGTGTCCATGAAAGTGTCCGCAAACGCAAACTTGAACTAAAACGAAAATTGAAAGGTTAAGCGGAAGGATTCTAAAGTGTTGATTATAAAGGAAAAACTTAAATGCCGAAGGACGGAGTCGAACCGTCATGGGATTGCTCCCGCCAGATTTTGAGTCTGGTGCGTCTTTTTAACCTCTTTAACCTAATAAAATCAACAACTTAAATACTTCCTGTCAGCCTCAAAATAACCGAGTCTAGCGCGTAAAAATTGATATAAAATTGCTATTTTTAACGCGTCTTCAATCAAATATTTTATCACATCTAAAAAAAGTTCTTTACAAAAAAATCCGAACGGGTATATAATCCGTCCACATCAAAATTGAGGACTTAGAAATATGGACAATAAGACGTTTGCAATCATTGCTGGGATTGCAGGTATTTTCTGTTTGATATTTGGAGTTTACAGTTCGTTCAGCAACGCAGAAAATAGTTCATCTCAAACGACAAGTTCAAAAGTCAATGCTACATCGGCAAACGATTCTTCCGGTATTCTCGTAACCGTTCCGGCAAATGTAGAGTGGTATGACACAAAAATTGATATTCCGCCGAGAAAGTCATACCGGATTAAATACTCCGAGGGAAGCTGGACAAATCAGCGTGGAACAAGCGAAACACAGGCACTTGGGAAAAGTGGCGATGATCGAAACCTCTTGTTGGTTTCGAGTGCTTATGTTTGCCAGCTAGTCGGGAAATTGGGAGTAGAAAAATTTGCAATCGGCAATGGATATTCAGGAACATCGATAAGCGGCGGAAGACTTTACTTATCAATCAACGACAGACCAAATACATTTCAGGACAATGTAGGCGAACTTAAAGTTTTCGTTACAGTGGAGTAATTATGTTTGGACCATTATTTATCATCATCGGCTTGGCTCTTTTAGGAGTATCCATATATTCGCTATAT
Organism: uncultured Pyrinomonadaceae bacterium; assembly: GCA_964237235.1. GTDB lineage: Bacteria > Acidobacteriota > Blastocatellia > Pyrinomonadales > Pyrinomonadaceae. Next base: position 87,965 of record CAXSGY010000007.1, on the reverse strand, counting down.
GGGGGAAACTTGTTTGGCAGCACTGCTGAATCCGAAAGCACATCGCTTACATCCATTACGGAAAGTGGCAGTTTAACTGAACCGTATTCCTATGATCCGATGCCGGAGCCGGTTTCTTACAAGCCGATTCTCATTATTTTAGCGGTCGGCTCATTTTTTGCCGCGCTTTTACTTCTTTATTATCTGATGAATTTTGCGGACACCACTACCAGCAAAGCGTGGATAGTCATTTTATTGGGAAGTTGTCTGTTTTTGGGCGGTATTCTTGTAAATATGTTTCGTTCTGCCGATGACAAAATGCTCAAGAAGCAAGAACAAATTACGAGCATAAACGAGCAGCTTGCCCAGCAGCAAAAACAGAAAGTTGAATACGCATACCGTGTCGCAGAGGAGGAGAAAAAAGCCCAGCTCCGGCAAATAGATTTGATTCGGGAACGCAAAAACCAAGAAATTTTGGCAAGTTTGCATACAAAGGGAATGCGATTAGGCATCCCTCTGGAAAGACTAGCCGGTTTGAATGAGGAAAAACTGCGCGCCGAAATTCAAATTGTCATGAATATAAAAGAACGGGAACACGAAACTCAAGAAGAGCATATTCGGGGTATCAACAAGGAAAAGGTTAAAGGGTTTGGCGACAGGCAAAAAATCAGTAACATCAGCCGCGTCCAATATGACACGCTGTCAACGAAATTGATTAAGGAAATTGGCGATTTGCAGGAGAAAATAGAAATAGTTAAAGCCGACAAGGAAATCAGCAAGCCGATTAAAAAAGTGCGAATCGGGAGTTTGCAAAAAGATATAGAAAATAAGGAGTTTCAATTAAATGACCTACGAACCGGACTGGTCACTTCTGATGACCGGGAAGAAGGAAAAAGACTTAATTCCTGAACTTCCCTCGATGGATTCAGTTATCAAGAATTACTTTTTAACATTTTTGAGCAATTATCCATTGCTGACGCTTGGCAGAAGCGTTGAGAATAACGATGAAATTACGATCAGCCAGGAAGAACGCTATGTTAATTTTCAAATCCTAGGCGCGCCGGGCGAAGGCAAATCGAAGTTGCTCGAATATCACATCAGAGAAGATATTAAATTAGGTAATGGATTATGTTTGCTTGACCCGACAGATGGGGGCGATACTGCGCGGAATGTTTTGAATTACTGCGCGAGTATTAATTATCAAAAGGTTATTGTTATTGATCCCCTCTTGGCACGTGAATACAACAAAATTGCCTGTATCGCGCCGCTTAACGAGAATTCTTTGGACAAAAGCGTCGAAGGAGTGATGGAGGCTTTGGCGATTTTATTCAAAAGCGATTATACGATAATGAGAAAAATCAGGCTCAATCTCTCCGCTTTACTGCGAATACTTACCCGGCAAAAATTGACGCTCAATGAAACGCTCTATTTTTCAGAACAAGGCTTGGATAAAGATAAGCGGGCGGCAATCCTTCAAAACGACAGAGATTCGTATAGGATTGATAATTTGTTTCGGTCGGAATCGCGTTTCGATGAAAAGTTTTCCTCAACGATCAATATGCTCGATGTCCTGTGGAGAGAACCACTGTTTTCTATTTTAGGCAATAATCAGGGTATTGATTTCAAACGAGCCATCGCTGACGGTTGGGTAATTTTAGTGAATTTATCTTCTTACGCAATGACGGAGGAACAATCAGAATTGCTCGGAGTTTTAATTATTTCACAGATTATGCAAGCTTTGGATAGTCTCGTAAATAGCCCCAAGAATGAATGGAAAGGAAAGTATTATTTGTATATTGATGAAGCTGGATTTTTTGCCACGCCGCAGCTTAAAACGCTTCTGTTGAGAAAACGCAAAAGCGGAATGGTATTATATTTGGCGCATCACGATTATCAGCAATTCGAGGGCAGAAAAGACGTGCTTTCAGCGATTGAAGGCGCGGCGCGGATTAAATTGATGCTGAATACAGTCGGTTACGACGACCGGATGCGAATGGTTAAGTCACTTGGCTATGGCGGCGACATTCCACCGACTCTTGCCTCTTATGCCAATCAGGATTTACCAAAACAACACGCTGTCTTGAAAAAGAATAAGGAAACACCTGTTAGAATAAAGATACCAGACGTTTCCGAAGTGCCGCCCGCGCCGCGTGAATATATCGAATCATTATTAAATAACGAATGGTATAAAGATGCTCGAAGCCTACGAACGAATCCTGAAAGCTCTCAGTCTCGAAAAGTGGATGACGATCAGCCAACTGGCGCGTCTACTGTATCCGGTGGAGTTCGCCGCAAACCAAAAGACAATTTACAATCGGGTGAACAAAAACCTGCGAACCCTCCAGAGCGAAAACCTATTAAAATCTAAAGACTACGGTTTGGGCAAGGAAACCTTTTGGGCTTTGAACAAACACGCGATTATCAAGGAGTTGGGTTATGAGCCGCCGCGAGCGGAGATTCATACTTTCAAAGCCGAACACGAAAAGATGTGCGCCGATGTTTTCGTGACGCTTGCCTTGACCGGCAAACTTTACGATTGGGAAGCGCACCGGAAACTTTTCAAGGACACCATTCCCGACCGGACTGCCGATTACGGCGGCACGGTTTATATCGAAGTCGAAAGCGGCAAGCAGGATAAAATCCGGGAAAAGGCGGAGAATTATAAGCGGTATTTTCAGGAAACAAAAGAGCAGTTTCAGGTTTGGTTTTTAGTCGCCACCCAAGCGCGGTATGAATCCGGATTGGAAGATTTGCGGGACTACCCGCAGGCGTATTCGATTCAATTATTGAGCGAATTCCACGACTATTTCCGGTCAGATACGCAGTCAGATAGCGGTCAGAAAGATACTACCGGCGCAGAAGCATAAAACCTAATGGTTACAGCAGATTACATAATTTCACAAAGGACGATTTAATACAGTTATGGCTCTTTTGGCGGCTGCCGAATAATCCCTCTCTTTCGTTCGGGTATTAAGCTGAGAATTTGAATTGGTTATTTCGAGTGTTGTTGTGTTTGACTTTTGTTCAAAGCGGGATTGTGAAGTTGTCTTTAAGTTGTATACATTTGATGTGTAAATGGTAACAAAGTTGGGATGTTTATATATATCTGGTTTCGTAATAAGAGAAGGAGAATTGTGATTCAGTTTGTTTCACGAGGGATTGTTTCACTGGATCGTTTGCATTTGAATCTCGGTTTTAATTTTTATTTAGTATCGCGGCTGCTAACATTTTAAAACCCTCCTGAGAAGTTTCCCTTTCTGCGAAAGGGAAAGAGGCGGTTAGGCTACGAGGATAGCTATGAAGATGTTTTTTTATACGCTTGGTTTAATGACAGGGATAAGTTTGAGTGCCTTTTTTAATTTTTTTATGATGGTTAAATTTAAGAGTTTGAGTAAAAGTAATGAGCGGAAAGAGAGGTTTGCCGTGAGTAGTTATAGGAATGATTTTCGTTATTCAGGTAAGAGGGGATAAGTCTGGGGATATGTGGAAAGATTGATTTTGGTTTTTAGGTTATACTGATAGAAATTGATTATTAAAGAGCTACTAAGAAGTTTAGTAGCTACACCCGCCTAACCGCCTCTTTCTTGAGGCTTTTTGTTTGCTTATTGAATTTAGACAGTCGGGAAACTTTCTCAGGAATGATTTATTAATTTGCTATTATTTTGAGTAGCGAGCAGGGCTGTTGCCTTAGATGTCAAAGGCACGTCTGTATGGAGTATATCTTGGCTATCGCAGGAAATGCGGTATGTCGCGCAGTCTTTGCTTGCAAAAGAAAAACCGATGGTCAGTCGGTTTCTTTGGTTAATCGGTCGAACATTATGATCGAGCCGGCTACTGATACGTTGAGACACATTGGGGAATTTATATGAACGACGTTTTGAGCTTTGTTGAGTATTGCAGGTGGTATGCCGTAGTCTTCTGCTCCTAGCAGGTAGATTGCTTTTTCAGGATGCTCGAATGTTTTTAGCGAAGAAGATTTTTTGGATTGTTCGATTGCAATTAATGGAGTGTCGTAAGGTCTGTTGCGATTGAATTCCGCGAATGTTTTGTAGTTGTAGAGCGGTATGTGTTTGTAGGCTTTTGTCGTGTCTGATGACTGTTTTTTGTATCGTTGTCCGATTGTGAAGATGAATGAAGCTCCGAAGTTATGAGCAGACCTCCAGAGAGTTCCCATATTTTCGGCTCTTTTGGGATGGTAAATTCCGATCCCGAAATATCCGCGGTTCATTTTTTATAAATTTAATGATTATTTTTGCAGCGTGAGGTTTAGGTTAGCGGTGATCGTGGAAGTAAGGAATACATTTCGGTTTAGTGAGAAGCAGGTTCGATTAGTTTTTTAATTTCGTTTAATTCGTCAATGAGTTCATTGATTTTATTTCCCAAGATGCGTATGTCTAATTGAGTTATATTTTCAGGTTCGCCTTTTCCTATACTAAGTTTTTCAATCATTTTATTATTTTTAAAGTATTCTTCTGCGGTTGGTAATAATTCATAACCGATTATATTGAGGATTTTGATTTCTCTTTCTGTCGGATTTATTACTTGAACAAATTTACCTGTCGGAGACTTCCAAATTGTCTTATTCATTGGATTATTTTTTTAATTGGTTATCGTGGTAGAAGTCGAGCAAAAAATTGATGAGGTCCATACTGCTTTTTTGTCCCGTTTGATATTTGGTCATATTGAAGCGCGGCAAGGCTTTCTTGTAGATATTGGTTGTGGTTACTTCAGTTGATTTGATTTGAGGTTGGTTGGTCATTTTTTATTTGGTTAATAATTAAGCTACCAATTTTCTGTGCTTATATGTTTATCTTTATGTTCATCTAAAAATTTAAACAATAAGTTTTCTGTTAAATCGTCACGATGTTCCATCGAATTAAATGCTTCTTTTATTGCTGTAATATCAGCGTTGGTCAATTCAATATAATTATGTCCCTTTATTCCATGTAACTGTTCAAGTATTCCCGGTGCGCCGCAATACCTTTGACCAAACCACCTACCAAATTCAGTCCAAGGTTCACCCATTGAAGTTTCGTCAATTAAAAATGCTTTGTCTGTTCCTTCGCCTTCAAAGGACGAATCATCTTCTTGACTAATTATCATCATATCTGCTGACATATATTAGCGTTGGTCGCTACCCTGTTTAATTTTTAATCGGATGAGAGACTGTGCCGGCAGGACTAAAAACTTCGTTTACTATTTGAATTTCGTCATTGATTCGCATAGCTTTTAGTGCTTCGTCAATTTGCGTGGCTTCGTCAATGTTGAGTGTCCAGTAATCTTTTTGCAGACGTTCGAGAGTTTGGCGGGAAAGAATGATTGATGCTTCTTGGTTGTTCATAAATTTATTGGTTATTTGAGAGTAAGTATTCTAATTGTTGGAGCGTAATGTAATAGTCGTTATTTTCTCCGACTGTTTGATTGTTGCCTTGAGACAGACTTCTTGCTTTTCTATAAATCTCTATCGAAAAATCTATTTTGTCCATAATTTTTAATCGAATTTTAAATGTCTTGGATAAGAGCCGTGCGGACGATTATGTGCCGGTTTAGGTTCTCTGCGTTCGGCGATGAGGATGTAGCCGTAGCCTTGGCACTTTTGGCAAAATTCTACTGTAGAAGCAAGGAGATGTCCGCCTTTGCCTTGGCAGTATTTACAGGCGATTTTAGTCATAGTTTGATAACTCATTAGTATTAAAATGCTTATATAAAATATGTTCTCTTATTAAAATGTCTATCATTTCTTGAATTTGTTTTTCATCTGGTTTGCGGCTCCAGCTATATGTTCCAATCATTTTTTCATCCAGTGTTCTAACTGTTACCGTCGCCATTTGAGTTGTTTTATTTGTCAGTTTCTTTTCGGCTTCAAAATGAGAAATGAATTTCATAATCCGTTGGATTTCAAGATTAAATGAGTGAGCAGGACAGAGGCTGTAAACCAGCCGGAGAGAATTGCAATTTTCACGGCGTTGGATAATTTCTTCGGGTGCTTTTGGGTGCAGTAGATTTGTTCGCCGTTTAATTTGTGATGAATGTGTGAGCCGTCAGAGAAAGCGGAGTAGATTGGTTGTGGCATTGGATTATTGTTAATTATTTGGCGCAGGAATCGCACAGTTTATCGAAGTCTATATTTTCGACTTGTTCATTACATCGTATGCAAAAGGTCATACGTTTTTAATTAAAGATTAGAAACAGCTTCTTGGATTTCAGTTTCAAATTCTGCGTCGTCTTCGATTCCAGTGTTGCAGTCGAGACAGTAAAGCGGCGTGTGGTCATCAAATCCGCCGTTGTTTCCGACATCAGCAGTTTTCTTACCGAGATTAATAACGTAGTCCCTGTTTTCCCAGATAACTACATCGTGGTTGTAGTGTGGATTCATTAGTTTTGTTTGCTTTCTGCCGTGAGGCGTAAGTGATTAGTGGATACATAGGTATCTTAAGATATATAGGGAATCTATGCAATAGTTTTTAGTGGATAACCCCAACTATTGCTTTATTTAAGCGGAATAGAATTTTCTGTTTAATTTAATAATTCGCGCTAAATTTTTAGGCAGAATTAATATTTCAGTTAAAAAATACTGATTTTAATTGACTATTGATTGAATAAAGGCTTATAAAAGTTCGGTATAAGAAAATTAGAATTCGGCAGAATACAAAGTTCGACATCTTCTCTGTAACACAGACACTGTTAATTTAAAAATATGAACAAAAGCGAATTGTGTAAACTTGCGATTACAATCAATGTTTGTTTTGCCATTGCAAGTTTGCTATATCTCTTATTTTTATTTATCAACTTTCCAAATACACAAACTCAACATAGTATCCAAAGTTTTCGTGAGTATGTGGAAAAGTCCGACAACATTGAAAATATAAAAGAGCGTAGCGTGAGTTTTCTACAAGTCATTGGATTTGCTCAAAATTTGTCGAAGGGCTTAGGGTTATTTAGCATTCTTTATATTGTTCTTGTAATTTTAGTTCTTATTTTCAATAGATACGTTCTAAAGCAAGTTTTAAAGACTTAAATAACTTTTTAGCGTTACAATTACAAATGGAAACGAAGCTGTTTTACTTATTCATTTTGCTTTGGACGTTTGTTTTAAGCAGTAAAAACGCATAAATGTAAAGCGATGTCGAACAATTCAATGGACGTGAGGGCGAAACAGTTCTGAACCAGTTATTTTCTTTTAAGATACCTGTATGCTTTACTCATTTTCTTTCGATTATGAGGTAGTGAAAGATGGCATTTATGGCAGTAGGTAATTAGCTTACCCTGATTTGCTTTATCGTATGAATAACTTTTAATAGATTCCATTTCAGTTTCTAAATGATGAACGTCGAAGCGGCGTTGACCGGATACCCATACTTTTTTACATTTTTGGCAAGTATAATTATCTCTGATTCTTACTTTCTCACGGATAAAATCTAATCCTGATTGCGGACCTGTATATTTGCGAATTTTAGGCATTTTTTTCAAACGGTATGCAAGAATATCTACAATTTGTCCTGTATAAAATACTCGCGCAAACTTTTCTTCGGATGTCATATATTTCCTTTATAAAATAAAAACCCCACGACCAGCACGGACATGAGGTTTTTATTGTGCTGGTTAATTGTATTTTAATTATATCATTAGATAACTTTTGAGTTATCAACAGGTTAAGGAGAAAATTACTTCCCGCCGACGATTTTATCTGCTACAATTAGGTAAACAGAATAAAACTTCGGGATAGAAATCTTTACGTTGTGTAGGTTCCCCGAAGTTCCTGCATAGCGTAAAGTTTTTTATTTGTTCTGCTGTGTTGGTGTAGTCCCTCCTACATCAACACTTCAGAGTGAGTAACTCTGTACGCTGCTGTAATAGCGTTGGCGAAAGCCAGAAGGATTACAGCCCGAACAAAACTTCATACCTATACCGTTTGCAAGCGGTGAAAGTTCATTTAAGAAGCGGCAATATAGACAAGCGGGAGTAGATGCAAAACTCAGTTTGCTATCACTACCACCCTATGCAATGCCAACCTCTAGACTATGTTGGTGACTATGTGCTGCTTCCATAAGTGAATTTCCGCCGTTTAGAATAAGTAAGAAAAGGAATAATCCAATTAATTAGGACATCATTAGGTGGTGAACTAGGAGAAAAGGACTAGCCCCACAACTTGCAACGGGCAGGGAGAAGGAAGTGAAGGGGTATTACCGGGAATAGGCGAAGCTCTTTAGCGTGTCGCACAACGTCGTTAAGTAAACTTAACAAATAGCCTAACTATCAGGATATGCTACACTTATGAAGCAAAGAGACAATCTCAAAAACGTCACTCATTTCTATCCTGACATTCCAGACTTCGAGAAGATTCTGCATCTCTACAAGCAACTGTATTTACAAACGCCGAGTATTTCCCAAATCAGGGAGATTCAACAATTAAGAAATAAACACGATGAAAATAGGCTCGCCGCAGCATAGAAAAGACTATCTGCAAAATCTCATCAAAACCTACCAAGAAAATATCTGGACTGATGAAATCAATATCTTCCGCTTTGAAACTGAAATCGCTAAAGGTAAGGAAGAAATAAAGAAAATCGAAGCCAAACTCGCCGCGAAAGAATATGCCACAACCAACGAAGGTAACAAAGCAAAGTTCGTCGCTGAACGTGGGTTAGAGCATTTTAAAAAGAATATCGCCGACACCGAAGAAAAGATACGAACGTGGGTTGACCGGATTCAATTTATTGAGAGTATCGAAAAGTCGGAATCCAAAAAGACTGATAAGAATAAGTAAATTACATCGTTAATGGCTGTTACAGGCAGAAAGACAATGAAAGATGAAGTCGCCGTGCTTCGACGCTTTAATGACCTCGCGCCGAAGTATTTTAAGGTTATCAGCGAGCATTTAGACAGTCAGAGCAAAGCAGACCGGCAGTGGGCGGTCGAACGTCTTGATAAAGCCTTCGCTAAGATGGTTCCGCAAAAGATTAAAGGCGACGGCGACGACGGCGAAATCCTTTTTAAGATTATTAGCTATTCCTCAAGTGGAGATCACACTCCCGTACAATTATCAGCCCAGACCCTACCAGATTCCGCTACTGAACGCGATTGATTCGGGCGTAAAGCGCGCTGTCGTTATCTGGCATCGTCGCGCCGGCAAAGATAAAACGCTCGTCAATCTAATCGCCAAGAAAACGCTTGAAAGAGTCGGCAGTTATTATTATTTCTTCCCGACATATTCCCAAGGTAAAAAGATTCTCTGGAACGGCGCGGACAGGAACGGTTTTCGGTTTATCGAGCATTTCCCGAAAGCGTTGATCGAAAGTAAGAACGACACCGAGCAGCTTATCAAGCTCAAAAACGGCTCGATATTTCAGATTATCGGCACGGACAACATTGATTCGATTGTCGGAACTAACCCGGTCGGCTGCGTGTTCTCCGAATACGCTTTACAGAACCCGAAGGCGTGGGATTTCATTCGCCCGATTCTCGCTGAAAACGGCGGCTGGGCAATCTTCAATTACACGCCGCGCGGCAAGAACCACGGTTACGATTTATATGAAATGGCGAAGAATAATCCGAAGTGGTTTGTGCAGAAACTGACCGTTGACGATACCGGCATCATCAGCCCGGAAGTGATCCAAGAGGAACGCGATTCAGGGATGAGCGAGGAAATGATTCAGCAGGAATACTACTGCTCGTTTACCGCCGCCATTCAGGGAGCCTACTACTGGAAAGAGTATGATGAAGCAGAGAAAGCCGGACGCTTTACGAATGTCCCTTACGACCCATCGGCACTGGTTTACACGGTTTGGGATTTGGGCATCAGGGATTCGATGGCAATCGGTTTTTATCAGGCAGTCGGACTTGAACGCCGGAAGATTGATTACGTTGAACTGACCGGCAAAGGACTTGGCGAAGCTATCAAATACGTTAAAGAGAAACCTTACACTTATGGAAAACATTTCGCGCCGCACGACATTCGCGTTCGGGAATTAGGCACCGGCGAAACTCGATTAGAGACCGCCCGTAAGCTCGGCATCAGCTTTGAAATCGTGCCGAATATGCTGGTGCAGGACGGTATTGAAGCCGGTCGCAGATTCTTCCGCAAACTCTGGGTTGATAAAACCAACTGCAAAGACTGGCTGAAACTGATCCCGCAATATACGAAGGAGTATGATGATGATAAGAAGATATTTAAGGATAAGCCGCTTCACGACTGGACTTCGCACGGCGCGGACGAATTCCGTTACGCCGCCATTATTGAAAACCAAATGAGCAACGATCAGGAATCTCCAATGCCGGAGCAGGAAGAACCAAATAACGACATCTACGACTAATGGAACAAAATCCCTCACAACGAGAATTGCATCAGGCGCGCGCCGCCAAGCAAGCCGAACCAGCCCGCAGCCCGCAGGCAGTCGAACCGAAAAAGGACAGCGATGTTGCCGAGATTTACACCGAGTATAACGGCGTAAATTTGAGCGAGTTGTCGAAGCAGATTCAGAACGAAACCAAAGTCGCCCTCGGTTACATCAGAGCGTGGCGCGAAACCAAGCGCACTCATTTGAAGCTGCTGATTAACCAGCGCAAGAATCCGAAGAAAGTCGGCGATACGCTGATGTTTTCGACGCACCAGACAATCCTTGCTTCCCTGTATAAAGACCGGCTCGATGCCGAGTGGATGTGGCGCGAGGAAGAAGATTTAGACCGCAGCGACGAACTCAATGCGATGTGGGAGTTTGATTACGACGAAATGGACAAGCCGAACCACGATTACAACAAATTGTGGGACGCGACCTTTTACGGTTTATATACCGAAGACTGGAGCTATTTTGACCGCGACAGTCTTACGCCTATCCCTGATTTGTGGGATCCGCTGACGATTCTGTTTGATCCGAAAGCAATCTCGATTAACGGCAACCGATTGGGACGCGGCAAATCCCGGTTCATCTACCGCGAGATAATCCGCACGATGGACGAAATGAAAGACCACGGCGGCTTTATCAACCTTGCCAAGCTCGATTCCGACGAGCGAGAAGCCAACGAGAAACGGCGCAACCAGCAGGCGCGCGATGAAGCCAGAGGTTTGGATAATTCGTTTACCGACGTTGAAAACAACCGTTATTATCCATTAGTGCAGGGCTACACCTGGATTAACGGCAGCCGCTATTTAGTCGAAGCCGGCAATGAAGGAACAACCGTTGTCAGATTGCAAAAGCAGGTTCTCGATTATATTCCGCTGAACGACGCGCGAATGTATCCGATGAGCCACACGCAGATTACTCCGGGCATTCCCGACTTCACCGAAGATAAACAGCGCGCCAGAGCCATCTTACAGAACACAACGCTCGATGCCGCCAAAATGGATGTCACCCCGATGTGGCTGTTTGATAACAAGCAGATTAAAAATAAACAGCAGCTCCGCGACTGGCGAGCCGGCAAGATGATTGAAGGCGAGAATCTCAACGCCAACGCCATCATTCCGCTGACTAAGCCGACGATTCACCAGTTTACGCAGGGCATTATGCAGGAGCTGGAAACCAACGCGCAGAAAGCTCTTGCCACGCCGGAAACGCAGCAGGGCATCTTAAATTCCGTGAAGCGATCAGCGACTGAAATCGCCGAAACATCAGCCGGAGTAGATACGCGCTATGGCTTGACGGCATCGCTCTTTGCCAACGCCGAAAGCAATGCCGCCTATATGTGGTATGACCAGTACAAGCGGAATTTTAAGAAAGGGATTGATAAGAAAACCGTGCGGCTCGTCGGAGCGTTCGGACCGAAGCCGCTCCCGATTACCGCCGATACGTTCAAATTCAAGAAAGACCCGGACGTAAAAATCGAATCGCGGATAATCTCTCAAGCCAAGAAGCGCGAGCAGGTCAGAAACTTGCTCCAATACGGACAAATTCTCATTCAAACGCCGAACGCCAATATGCGCGGATACGCCAAGGATGCCGGACGCTTGATGTTCAATAAGGCGCAGGTGGATAAATACCTGCCGCCGACGATTGACGAGATGAAAGCCGAGAATGAAAACGAGCTGCTCAATGAAAATAAGCTGTCCGGCTTCGTCAACGGCATCAAGATGAAAGTCGAAGTTGACCCGACCGACGACCATTCCGTTCACCTGGAAATTCACGGCAAATCCGCTGACACGAAAGCGAAATTCGCTCACATCGAAGCCCATAAACGGGCAATGATGATTCAGCGCAATAACCCCGAATTATTCCAACCGCCGCAGCCGCCGACCGGACAGCCCGGACAGCAACCCGGACAATCGCCGCCAACTTCGGGAATCCCTAGCCCGCCGCCGCCGCCGGCATTATTGCAAGACCAAGTAACCCAACTGCGCTCATGAACTACGACATCTTTACCGACGACAAAGACCGGCAGGAAGCCATTGACGTGATGCCGCAGTTAGAGAATCACGCGGCGTGGAAATTCATCACCAGAAGCCTTGAAGCGAACATCCAGAAATTAACCGATGAACTGAAAGACGATGAGTTTGACGACCTGCTCGAAGTGCGCCTTAAACAGAAGCAAATAACCCACCTTTCCGGTTTGCTACAATTACCGCAGACTATCTTGCAAGCCGCCGCGCCGGAGCCGGAAACAGAGGAAGAAGCAATTTACGATTAGTCATTAATTTCGTCCTAGAGCAACCAGAACGGCTTTAGTTGACGTATGAAAGGTTCTGTTTATATGGCAGACGATGCCGAATTGCAGGTTTCCCCAGAGGAAACGCCAGTAGAGCAAACTACTACGGATTCGCAACCCGAAGAACAAAACAACGATTCTAACGTTTCACAGGAAACCCCCGAATCAACCGCAGCAGGCAGCAATGCCGAAGAAAACAAAAGTCAGTCCGAAAACAAAAATACGTCCGAAGTGAATCAGGACGCTAAACCGGATTCAAAACCCTCCTCCCGCCGCAGCGCAGCCTACCGCGTTCAGCAGCTTCTGAAAGAAAATCAGGAACTGAAGAAACAAACTAAACCGGCAGAGCAGCAAGTTGACGAGTGGGAAAACCCGTTCGAAGAAGAAAGCCAGCCCGATATTGCTGAACTTATCGCCCGCGAAGTAGAAAAACGATTGCATCCGGTTATCAGCGAATCCTCGAAGAACGCCGATGACGGAGAAATCAGTGAGCTATTTTCCGGCGATAACGCAAACGACCGCTCCAAATACGAAGACCGAATCCGCACGATGTGGAATCAGCCGCAGTATAAGGAAGTGGCAGCCAAAGATTTGTATAAAATCGCCAAGTTTGATGAATTGTCCGGTTCAATGGACTCGGTTCGTCAGCAGGCGGTTGAAGATTACAAAAAGGCGCAGCAAGAGGCTAAAAACAATTCTTCCGGCGGCAGCACCAATACCAGTAACCGCGCAGGCAAAACCGGCAAACCGGTTTCGGAAATGAGCGACAAGGAATTGCTCGAACATAACGAACGGGTCAAAGCCGGACTTGTCTGACGAGAAAAATTAATTAACCAATGAACGTAACCTCAAGAACGACCATTCCCGCCGAAGTGGATGCCGTGTATAACCGCACCGGCTTGCTTCGCGTGGTCAATGATTTCAAATACACCAAGTGGGCGCAGGTTCGGGATATTGCCCGCAACTCCGGTTCAAGCACGATTCGCTTTTACCGCTACAACAACCTGTCCGCCGCCACCACGCCGCTGACCGAAGGCATCACGCCGACAGGGAGCGTGTTGAGCCGTGTAACCATCACCGGCACCGTGCAGCAATACGGCGATTTCGTCACCTTAACCGACAAATTGCAGTATGAAACGCAAGACCCGATTATGACCGAAACCGCCGACATCTTAGGCGATCAGGCATCGGACACTTTCGACCAGATTACCCGCGATGTTTTAGTTGCCGGAACGAACGTCTTCTACGCTAACGGTGTCGTTGGACGCGGCAACGTCGCCAACAACGTCTCGCAGACCGATTACAAGAAAATCGAGCGCACCTTGCGTAAGAGCAACGCCAAGAAAATCACCCGCATTATCACCGCGACCGACGGCGTGGGAACTACTCCGATCAAAGCCGCTTTCATCGCTCTGATTTCTCCCGACACCTACTTTGATTTGCAGTCGCTCGCCGCTTTTAAGCCGGTTGAAACGTATGCCGCCAGCGCGACCTTAGTTGACGAAAACGAAGTCGGCTCGATGGGACATATCCGCTTCGTCGAAACTACCAACGCGAAGATTTTCGCAGGAGCCGGCAGCGGCGCGGTAGATGTTCACGCCGATGTCATTCTCGCGCAGAACGCTTACGGCGTAACGCGCATCACCGGGGAATCAATGCAAATCGTCACGAAGCCTTTAGGCAGTGCCGGAACCGCCGATCCTTTGGAACAGCGCGCCACGATGGGCTGGAAAGCCACCTTCTTAGCGATGATTCTGAACCAGACCTTCCTGATGCGCTACGAACACGCCGTCTCAGCTTAATCCTTAATCATTAATTGAATTTATTATGGCAATTACACAATCAGGCAAAGATACGTTTATCGTTCGCCACGCCACCGGCAGCTTTATGGATGATGCCGCAACTCCGGCAGCCGCCACGATTACGCTCGGTTTCCAGCCTCGGTATGTTTGCTTAGAGAACGTCACCGACCGTATCAAATACGAATGGTTCGACGGCAACGCCAACGGAACGACCTTAAAAACCGTCGCCGCCGGAACGCGCACGCTCGACACGGCGGACGCGGCAGTCTCCGTTGTCGCCAACGGCTTTACCATCGGCGCGGCGGCGATTTTGCAGAACAAGCAGATTCGCTGGATCGCCCGCTAATCATTAATTCTCAATCCAATGACAGAAAAAGAGTCCTTAATCGCTCAAGCTAAAGAAAAGAATTTGGAGTTGACCGGCAATGAAACTGTTAAACAACTCAAAGAAATGCTTGGCGGTAATGAACCAAGCAACGGCAATTCTCAAAATCCAGAACAGGGAGTTGATGCCTCGAACGTCAACAAGAAGTTCGACGGCGAAGCCAACCCGCACCGCCCGAAGCAGAAAGGCGGCGATGACGACGAGGCTTTCACCGGCACCGTCGCTAATGTCCGCAGCCAGTTAAAAGGCGAAGACACGCGCCGCGTAATGATTCCGCTAACACCGGGGGAACCGAAAGGCACAATGGAGCGAGTCGGCGTGAACGGCTACTTCGTGAACGTCCGCAAGGGCGAATACGTTGACGTTCCGGCAACCATCGCTTCAATTATCGAAGCGTCGCAGCAGCAGACCAGCGAAGCGTTAACTTCCCCGCTCTCGACCGAAACCGGCAATCATTTGAATCTCGACCAGGCACCGTCGGATGTCAAAGACGCGCTCACTTACTAATTGAATTTAGTCCTTTGCTCTCACTTGAGAGCTTGGGAGTAACTTTAATTTTCACCGATGACCGTTACCGAACTCGACACCAAAACCGACCGCTACGCTAAAAGCGACGCGACGATGTTTCCCCTAGCTGAAAAGCTCGATTACTACGTCGAAGCCGACGGCATTTTGAACGCGCTGATTATTGACGAGGGAGAAGACACGGGCGAGGAAGAAGATACGAAAGATACGGTTGCCGGTCAGCACGCTTACTTGCAGGAAGCGCGAATCCATCATATCAACTGGCTCAAAATAAACTACGGCAACGGCTTTGTGCCAGCCACATACAAATCCGAAGCCGATTTGATTTCCGAATTCGGCAACGACTACGAAGATTATTTAATAAGCTACGATTCGGGCAGTCCCATTTACTTTTACAAGGGTTCTCATCTTTTCGTGTATCCCGCCCCAACGATTGACCAAGCCGGAGCCGACCGCCTTAAAGTCAGTCAGGAATTGATACCGGCAGACCTTGATAGGAGTCAGAACACAATACCTACTTTGGTTCCCGTCAACTTTCATTATCTGCATTCGGCGTATGCGGCGAAAAGCTGGCTCGATCAGGACGATCCGCTGTGGGCGAAGAACGACGCGCGTTGGAAAGAGGGCGTGGCGGCGATGCTACAAACAATGTTTCCGCGAGCCAGACAGGAAGAAATGATCGTCCATATCCCCGACGATAACGGCTTCGATTATTAAAAATTAATTCAACTAAAAATGGCAAAAAATATATCTACCGGACAAAAGAATGTGACGACCTCCGGCACCCCGGTACAGCTCACCGGACAAAGCATTGACGATGACCAGTCAATCGTTATCAAAGCCAAAGCCGCCAATACCGGCATTATTACAGTCGGCAACAGTTCCCCGAACGCGCTGAATAGCGGCTCCGGTCATTTCAAACTGGCGGCTGGCGAAGCGATTGAACTTGAAGCGGCAGACGCGAGCAGAATTTTTATTGACGCGACCGTTTCCGGCGAGGGTGTCGAATTTTTAATCGGATAATTTTATGGCAAAGTTTTTTCCACAACTACGAAATTTATCTTCTCCTATTTCACTCAGCAAAACTTTTGTAATTAATTCTGATTTTGCCGGCAGCAGCGCGGGCGAAGGCTTGTTTGCGAGCAACAGCGGCACGGCGGCGAGCAACAACTACGGCAGCGCAGCCAACGGCAACGACGATCACGTCGGCATCGTGCAGCACCAGACCGGCACCGATACGACCGGCAAAGCCGGAGTCTTCAGCCAGAGCGCGATTTTGCTGCTCGGTCGCGGTTTATCCTTGTTTGAAACGCTGGTTCGATTGCCCGTTGTATCAGACGGCACGGATACGTTTACCTACCGCGCCGGATTCATTGACAATACCGGCGGCGAGGCAACCGACGGCGTATTTTTCCGCTACACGCACACGGAAAATTCCGGCAGGTGGACTTTGGTTGCCCGCAGCAACAACACGGAAACAACTCTTGATTCAGGCGTTACGATGACGGCTAATTCGTGGTATAAACTGCGAATCGAAGTCAGCGCGGACGGCGCATCAGCCCGATTCTTCATCAACGGAACGCTAGTCGGCACGATTACGGGAGCGAACATTCCGACCGCTGCCGGACGCACGACCGGCGTGGGAAACTCCATCGTTAAATCCGCCGGAACGACGAGCCGCAATGCCGACAGCGATTATCTTTACGCTCAAATAATCTTTAATACTCCGCGCTAATGGCTGACATCACATTATTACCCGATTCGATCAGCGATTCCCGCTCGATTATTGATAACAATTTCGATAATTTGAACGAAGCGGTAATTGATATTGAATCAACTCTCGATGTAAATCTGAACGACTTCATCACGACCGAAGCCGGCGAATTTAGATTAGGCGCAGAGCGTTTTCGTTATGTCGGCGGGAACAATTATCCGCTCATTCAAAATAATTACACACAGGCGCAGCTTAATTCGTTTTTTAAATACTGCGTTCAGGACGGCATCAAAGTCGTCCGCACTTGGTGTTTTAACAAGAATGCTCCGGCGACTAATGCTGCCGGAAATTTTCGCTATTTGAGCGGCGGCGTGTTGTATTGGCGCGAGGCGACTTTCGCGCAGCTCGATTTGGTGTTGGCGACGGCGCGGGCGTTCGGCGTTAAATTAATTTTGCCGCTGGTAGATGAAAACGGCGGCAACAAAGCCGATTACGTTACTTGGTATAACACGATCAACGGAACCGCTTACGTCGCCGATAATTTTCACACCGTTGCCGGAATCAAGCAGTATTACAAGGATTTTATTTTCAAATTGGCTAACCGCGTTAATACGATTAACCGTTTGGCTTACAAAGACGATCCGACGATATTTTGCTGGGAACTTGGCAATGAACTTCGGTATATCACCGGAACCGATACCAATCCGAATACGGTTAATTCCACGCGCCTTGCAACGATGACGGCTTGGATGGATGAGATGAGTTCATACATCAAATCCGTCTTGCCGAATCATCTGATCGGCAGCGGCGGCATCAATCAATTTTATGATTTTGTAAATAACGATTCATTCCATAACGGAACGTATTACGCATTGGATTTTAGAATTCAACACGCGCTTCCCAACATTGATGTTTGTTCGATCCACGATTATCCGTTTACCGATAACCCGATCTTTGTATTTAAGGCGTTAGGACAGGCGAACGGCTATCCGGCGCAAACTATCACATCGCTCACCGCAGTCGGCACGACCGTTACGGCGACTAAAGCCGGACACGGATTATCTACCGGCGATCACGTTAAAATAAGCGGAACTAACGACGCACCGAATCAGCCATACAACGGTTGGTTCATCGTTACTGTCAGCTCATCCTCTGTATTTACCTATACGGCGTTGAGCGCGCCGTCAGCGACACCCGCCACCGGAACTTTTTATTTGAGCAAAGCCACGCAAGCCGGTTTCTTGGCGCAGATGCAGGAATATGTGACCGCCGCTAATTTGCTGAACAAACCCATTATTATGGGCGAGTATGGAATAGATAAACGCAATACCTTAACGACGGGTCCTAATGTCGCCTATCCGAGAGCGACCCACGCGCTAAATGTAATGAATGATTTGTTTGGCATCGGATTCGATGGTTTTCTGTGGTGGCATTATTCGACTGCTAGTATTCTTGACGACAACAACTACAACATCAAACCGGATGGAATCCACGTCGCACCTTACGCCAATACCAACGATAATGACAATGACGGCACTTTAATTGAAATGTTCCGCAACCGAATCGCTTACAACGGGTTACCCAATTCAGCGGTCAATCCAGATGCCGCGCGAGGCGATTTATTTGGTTCGACTTCGAGCGTTGATAATGCGATTCCCCGCTTTGACGGCGTGACTGGCAAGCAGTTGCAAGGTAGCGGCGTTGTTCTCGATGATAATGACGAAATCAACGTGCCGAACGATAAAAACATTAAGTTTTTAGGCGACGGCGTAAGCATCAATGGTAACAACGTGAAAACCGGAACTGACGGCACGATGATCCTCGCCGCAGGTTCGGGCAACAATGTCAAAATCGAGCTTGGCGCGAATGACGGCAGTAAAAGAGCCGGTTTTACTGACAGATCATTTATTTTTGTGTGGAGTGTTGATTCTACCGGCAAATCAGATTCCATTGCCGACAGTATGCGCCTGCGAACGGCGAAAACTCCCGCCTCGGCGACCGCTGCGGGCAGTCAGGGAGATATTTGCTGGGATGCAAGTTACATTTACGTTTGTGTTGCTACGAACACTTGGAAACGAGTCGCAATCGCCACTTGGTAATTAATCAAATTTCAGATGTCTTGGAATAAAGTAATCCGACCAACCGCCGATGATTTTACTTGGGACGGCAATCCTTACGCTTGGGCGCAGGAACCGCGAATATGGAGTTATGATTCGGAATGGAAACCAGTTTCGCGCCCGACCGATTAAATAATTCCTCCGCGTAATGTCATCAGCTTCATTCAAAAACTTTCAGGTAGGAATGGTTGACGACCCTTCGATTGAAGATCAGGGCGGTTTTGAGTTTGCGTCGGGGATGGATATTTTCAGTGAACCGGGAACGATCAAGGCTAATTACGCGATGGTTGAAGCCGCTTACGGTAGCGGTGCCGCGCCGACCGCCAATCCGCTCGCCGCTTTTTACACTAATTCTCCGAGCGCGTTGTTTGTGGTCATGGGCAATAAAATTCTTATCAACGTCGCCGGAACTTTTCAGGTGTTTCTGACCAACTCGCAAGGCGCGATCAAGGGCTTTTCCAAATTTGGAAATTACATCGCTTATGTCGCCGCCAATTACTTAGGTAGAGCCGTCATCGGCAGCACGGTTTCAGGGCAGAACGACACTTTAATTGATTGCACCGCCAATCAATTTATCAGTTCCTATATTCCGATGCGCGTGCAGGCGGGAACATTGAAAATCGGCAGCACCCGCTACATTCATTCGCTCGACGAAGCGTTTGCGATGTCGTTTCAGGCATTGAAATTAAAAGACGGTTCATTCATCAGTTCTCTGGTTAATCATTTCAATAATCTCTATGCCGGCAACGCCAACGGCGACGAGCAGGATTCTTCCGTTTACGGCTGGCAGGGAACAGTGCTTTCAACCGGTTCGTCTTTGCCCGACACGGTGTATGAAATGCGGCAGCGCGGGATGCAGGCACTCTTTAGCGACAGCCGCATTCTGTTCGGGTTCCCGGACGGCAGGGCGGAAATACTGTATTTCGACGGAGCCGGGTTCGCCACTTTCAAAAAGCTGTTTTACGTCGCCAACAAAGGATATTTATATCCGAAACAGGAAGCGATTGATTTGTATAACGACACGATAGTTTTTGCCGGCGAAAGCAACGTCGTGCCGGGCATTTACCAGATGAAAGGCAACGCGATTTGTCAGGGCTTCGTTCCGGCAGGCTACACGCCGGGCGTGGACGCTTTAATCAAGCCCGGATTCGTCAAACGCGGCGCGTCGGTCGGCAGCGACCAGCGCACCGATTTGTATATCAGTTATTACAAGCAGAGCGACGCGAGTTATCACATCGAGCATTTATCCGGCAACCGGCAGAACAATGCCGTAATGCAGACGCTTTGGCATCGCATCCAAACCGATAATCTGAAACGCTGGCAGGGCGTGAAGTTAAACTTAAAGCCGCTTCCCGCCGCTTGCTCGGTTTCCGTCGCCTACCGCACCGATAAGAACGCCGCTTTCACCGATTCCGGTTATTCCATCACTTCTGCTAATCAGGACAAGCCGGTCATCCTCGCAGCGCAGCCCAGAAGCCGCGATATTCAATTTAAACTTACCTACACGACTGCTACTACCTTTACGCCCGAATTGCTCTCCTACGACCCGATTTTTGAAGTATTAAAGACCAACCGGAAATGACCGATCCGCATTTTCACAAAGATTACCGAATCGAAGAAAAAGACCTCGTTCCGAACGGCTCGTATATTTCGGTCGTGCCGGATTATCCCGCGCCCGAAGGAACGCGAGTCAATTATCTGAACGGTTCGGATTACCGGCTGTATATTATGCTCGACGGCGCGTGGCGGCAAATCGGCGGCAACAGTATCAACGGCATTCATTTCGATAATTCGGCGATTGTGACTGCCAGCGGCGGCGTAACGCAGACCACGGCTTACACTGTGACGGGGGATGATCCGATTCTGTTTATCGCCATCGCCGGTTATTTCGGCGATGCCCCGACCGCCGTCAGTTATAATGGAATTGCGCTCACTCTAGTTGACGTTACGCCGGTCACGACCACCGGCTACATTTGTTATTTATATGTTTTGCGGGGCGCATCCGCAGGCACTCACAATATCAGTATTACAATGAGCGGCTCGCACGGCAATTTAGCGATTGCCGCCTCCTACGCCAACACCGATCAGACCGCGCAGCCGGATGCCAGTTCCGTCGGCGGCACAACCACCACGGCGCACTACACGCAGTCGGTAACTTCCGTAACAAATCAATGTTTAGCGGTGATGGCTGGCATTTATGATTCGGGCAACACCTTAGTCGCCGATTCAGGAACGGTTCTCAGGCAAACGGCGGGCAGCGTGTTGTATCTGTGCGACAGTGCCACACCGAAAGCCGCCGGCAGCATCACGCTCGGATTGACTTCATTAAGCCAGCAATTTACCGGCGTGGCGGCAGCCTTCAAACCTAACTAATTTTATTTTATGGCAACTCAACCACTCGTCGGGCAGGGTTACGATCAGATTATCGGCACTCGTCAAAATCAGGGACAAACGCAGACCGAATTTTATAACAAGGATACCGGCACCGGTTTTTCGAGCGCGTCGGATTTACTGCGCGCCGTGCAGCCGCTTGCCGGCAATCAATTAGTCAATGAATCGAATGTTTTCGACGTGCTTGCCAAAGGCTACACCCCGCAGGCGCAGGCGTTAGGACAAATAAAGAGCGACCTCAACAATTTTCAAGACCAGACGTTTAATTCAGCCGAAGAAACCGGCAAACGCGCGGCTTCGTCCATCGGCGACCAGATTGGGGCGGAACAAGGCAGTTACGACCAATATTTTAAGGATTACAACGATCTTAAAACTAAATTAAATGGATTGGCAGCCCCGAACTATCAGCAAACTTATAACGATTTGCGCGATTCATCCGGCATAAAAACGGTTGAAGATGATTTTGCCGCCAACCAGAAATCCATCCGCGAGCTGCCGTATGTCAATCGCCAGAACTTCGGCAATGCCGGAGTAGCGACCGAAGGACAACTCGGAGCCGACACCGCGCAAAAAGGCATCCCGCTTGAAATCCAGCAGGCTAATTTGCTCGACCGTCTGAAGCTCGCGCAGGATTTTGTCACAAATTCTTTGAACTTCAAAAAACTTGATTCGGATGCGGCTCGTCAATCATTGTCAGACGGATTAAACGCCGCTCTGCAAACAATTGATTTATCGCGTTCGCATTTGAAGGATTTGCAGGAGCAGCAGTCGGCGCAGCAGGAGATTCAGGACAAGGCAGCGCAGTTCGCTTACGAGAACCGTATCACCACGCCGTTTTATGAAATCGGCGGCACGATCTATCGCACGAGCGATAAAAAAGCGTATCCGACACCGGAGCAGTTCTTCGCCGACGGCGGAGCAAAAGATTTTGGTAACGTCCAGAAAGTAGATATTTCCAAAACCTTCGCCAATCAGTTGGCGCAGGCGCAGTTTGACCAACAGAAATCGGACAGCGACCGTAATTTCGGGTTACAGCAGGACAAATTAAATTTCGATAAATCACACGGCGGTCAGGTCGTTGGAACCGGACAGTATGATGAGAACGGCAACGAAATTAAATCAATTTTTGACGGTCAGAACCTCAAGCCGATTACGAGCGGCGGCGGAAACACTAACTTCGGCAGCCAAGTCGGAACTGTTTCCGGCTTGCCGTCTTTCAATACCTTAGCCGCCAATCCGGGTGTCGCCCGCTCCGACAGAAATAATAATCCGGGCAATATCAAAGTATCCGATTATACGAAAACTTTTGAAGGCGTTTTGGGTGCCGAATCAACCAACGCGGCGGACGGCGGCAATTTCCTCGTTTTCAATACCGCGCAGGACGGCTTTAACGCGATGGCGCGCTTGCTTCAGGAAGGCAAATCCTATCAGGGCGTAACGGCGGAACAGGCGATTAAGAAATATAACGGCGGCGGAGCCTACGGCGCGGCGACAGTCGGACTGAACCCGAATCAGGATTTCCAATCGCAGATTAAAGACCCGGCAAAATTGCAACAGGTCGTTCAGGCGATGGCGAAAGCCGAAGGATATAAGGGAGTCGGCAATTCTACCGCCGCGGCGCAAAATAAAAATACTTTCGTCGGACCGACCGCGCCCGGAACGTATGACACTTCCAAATTCACGCAGAAATTCTATACCACTCCGGCGGGACAAAAGGCACTTAACAACGAGCAGCAGTATTACGCGCAGTTTAATTCAAATCAGGTCGTCAAAGATTACGCGACGATTTCGACGAAAGCCGATTCGGTCAAACAAATTCTCGCCTCCGGCGTGGGCGGACCCGGCGATTTGTCAATCGTGTATGAATTTATGAAAGCTCTCGATCCGAATTCGGTCGTCAGGGAAACGGAATTCGCCGCCGCCGCCAAATCGGGCAATATCTTCGCCGGTTCGCTTGCCAAATACAACGGCTACTTGAAGGACAAAGGCGGATTTTTGCCAGATAGCGTCAAACAGGGCTTCCTCTCGATTATCAATTCAAAATTACAGGCGCAGGCGACCACTTACAACAATCTTGCCAGTCAGACCCGCAAAATTGCCTTCGATCAGGGCTTAAATCCCGACCACGTTGCCGTTCCGGTGAACCCGCCGACCTTTTCCGCTCCGGCAGCCAGCAATTATTTGAATACGGTTGATAAGAACAACGCCAAAACCAACACTGACGGCTTCTTAAAGGGACTTCTTAAAAAAGTATTCGGTAACTTATAATTATGGCATATTACACGCAGCAAGAACTTAAAAACATTCTTGCCAACAAACCAGCCGGAGTAACGGATCAGGAAATTATTCAGGGCTTGCAGTCGCGCGGTCATCAGCTCGAAGGAATCAACGCGCAGTCCGCGCCGAACCAGTCGGGCTATCAGCAAAATCGCGGCATTCTCCAAAAAGCCGCCGGTTTTCTCGGCATTGAAAAAGCCGGGCAGGGCATCGCCTCGGCGGTTCGCAACGCGACCGGCGCGAATAACCAGATCGGCACTCAAAACGCGCAAGCTCTGCAAAGTCAGCAGAAAATTATCAACGCCCTGCATAAACTTCCCGCGGGCGACGTGCGCCGCCAGCCGCTTCTGAACCAGTTGAAAACCACGAGCGGCGGCAACGACCGAATGACCGAAGGAGAAATTGATCCCGGCTCGCTTCTGAGCAATCGTGAAGTGCTGGGTTCGTTCGCCAACGTCGGATTAAACACGCTCGCCGGAGGCAGTTTGCAGGGCGTAAAATACGGCGGCATCATCACCAAAACGGCACCGGAACTCGCTAATACTTTGAATGAAACGGCGCGCGTTCTCAATTCGGGCGGCAAGGCTGTCAAAGCGGGCAAAATAGCCCTCGAAGGCGCGGCGTTCGGGCTTGCCGGAGGATTGAACAATAACCAGTCCAACGGACAACTTGTTTCTTCGGCGGCACTCGGGGCGGGATCGAATCTGGGCATCGCTGGAGCCGGCAAAGTCCTCGGAAAAGTAAAAGAACTGGCGACCCGCAGCCTGCCGGAATATCTGATGAATCAAGCGGTTAAACCCGCGCTGCAAGACCTCAAGAAAAACGTCAAATACGGCAGCGAGACGCTCGGCAAGGAACTGGTGCGCGAAGGCATAAAAGGAAGCGCGAAGGGACTGCTGAAAATATCGGATCGGGAATTAACCGCCAATGAAAATAAACTGCAATCGGTTCTGCAAGCCAGTTCCGGTGTCATCAAACGCGAGGATGTCGCGCCTTACTTGCAGTCAACGATTGAACGATTAAAAGCCACGCCCGGCGCGAGCAGCAGCGCGTCGCTCTACGAAGAAATCATCAACGAATTGCCGGAACAATTCAGCGTGTCGCAAGCCAACGAAATAAAGCGCAATCTGTATTCTGAACTGCGCGATGTCGCTTATAAAATTGATCCGTCGTTGAGCAAGAAAAAAGACGCGATGAAAGTTTTGGCTTCGGGACTTAAAACCGAGATTGAAAATAAATCCGGTCAGCCGGAATTAGTCAGAAGCCTCAATAAAAAATTATCCGTTTACGGACGGTTGGAAGACAGCGTGGTTGACGGATTGGCGCGCGCCAATCGCCGCAAATTAGTCGGTCTGCAAGACACGATTCTCGCCAGCGCGGGCGTTACTCATCCGCTTGCCTTTGCCACGATTTTAGGCAGGCATTTATCCACCTCGACCAGAGTATTAACCAATTCGGCAGTCGGACTCGACGCGGCTAAAAATATCGGCACCGGAACAGTCGGCAAGATCATCAGCAAAGGAACAAAACGAATTGTGCAAAACGCGGCTAATCGTTAAATCCGATAAAAATTCCCAGCACCAGAAAGAATAAAAATCCAAGTATAATCATACCCGCAGCGTACACCCTGTATAATTACAGTAAAGCTCATTTATCCACTATTAATCTTTTCCAATGGCAGATGAAGAAAACAACTCGCCTATAATCGCCGACCGTCGCAATTCTACCGAAGCCGCGCTAATCGGTTTAACCAAAGATTTTTCCTATCTTCAGCGCGATATTTCCGAGATCAAAAAAGACGTTAAGGAAATCAAAAACGAATCGGTCAGCCGCCGGGAGTTTGAAGACAAAATTAAAGCTCTTAAAGATGAATACGACCCGAAGATTCAGGAATTAAAAGATGCTAACAACACTTTGCGAAATCAAGTTTACGGCGTGGCGGGCATCGTGATTTCCGCCGTCGTTTACGCCGTCATTAATCAAGTTCTCAAATGATTTTACAAAAGATTTTTCAAGGCGTGATTATCGCCGTGTTCCTCTTAATTGTCGCCGGAATTGTTATTAGAATTATTCCGTTTCACGAATATACTTTTGCCCAGCAGCCTTATCACGTCATTAACAAACAACTGAAAGCCGGCGAACCGTTGCAGGTCGAAGCCGATTACTGCAAGCTGTCGAACGCGAGCGGCGATATTACGCAAACCTGGGATGGTCCGACCAGAAAGATAGTTTTTCTCGGCACATTTCAAGCCAATAAAGGTTGCGTCAAAAAAGTTATCGCCTTCACCACGCCGATTGATTTAACGCCCGGACTTTATACTCTGCACGGACACGGCGAATACGGTAAATGGCTGGTCGGCAAAGCCAAAGTTGATACTTACACCGATACATTTGAAATAATCGCAAACTAATGTTTCCACTTCTTAAAAGAAAAATCGGCGGCTACAAATTCGGACAGCCGACGTTCTACGGAACGAAACATACCGGCACCGATTACGAAGCCTCATATGTTAATTATTACGCTCCGTTTGACGGCACGATTCAGACCGGCTTCGGTTACGAGGGCGGCAATTTTCTGACGCTCACCAGAGCAAACGGCGACCAATTAACCGCTCGTCATTTATCGAAACTGATCCGCAAATCAGGGCAGGTAAAAGAGGGCGAGCTGATCGCAGTTACCGGCAACACCGGGGCGTTCACGACTAATCCGCATTTACATCAGGAAGTTAAATCTAAAGGAAAATTAATTGACCCGGAAACTTATAACTGGGGAAAGGAAAAAATAATGAAACCGCAATATATCGAGCAGGACGGCAAAGTCGGTTTGATGTTCGATTACGGCTCCTACACCGTAATTCAGTGGGCATCCGACCCGGCTTTCGGCGACCAGCTATCAAAGCATTTTATGCCGGACGGCGATGTTCTTAAAATAGTCAAGAAATGAACGTAACGATCATTGCCAATAATATTTCGTGGGATTTTCAAAGCACCCTGCCGAAGCTCGCCGAATGGTTTAAGACCTATTCCCATAATCGTCTTGAAGCGGCGTTTGACGTAAAACAAACCGACTTCGAGAATATTCCTATTTCGCCTTTTAACGGGATGCAGGCGATAGATGTAGGTTGGTATCGGAAAAACATAACGCCGCTCGCTACAGGGCAAATAAGCGTGTTTCTGGTTAATCCAGAGCAGTATCAAAACAATTATTCGACTTGGGGATTTATGACGTGGGCAGATGTCGGCAAGTCGGTCAGATGTGAAGTTTCGGTTTACGACGATCCGAATTTTCCCGAAGCGCATATCGCCGTTCATCGCATCTTTCACGAAATTTGCCACGCCTTGCAATTTCTAACCGGACAGCCGGACAGAACGCACGAACTGCTTTTGCAAAACCCGCCGCAGCGTCAGGCATTGATGGATTATATTGACTACGAAAAATTAGAAGCCGCCCTTAAAACAATTAATACTGAATCATCTATGACTAATCAATCGAAAGTCGTAAAGTCCAAAAATTCCGAAACGGTTTGGATCTGCCAGCCGGTGCCGGATATGGATTACTTAGAGAAGAAAGCAAATCTCGAAGGCTTTACCATTCCGGCGAATATCCCAAATTCGGACGCTTTATAATTAAATAATAAAATATGTCAGCAGTAATATATTTCGCGCTAATGGTCGTCGCTTACGTCTTGCATCAGAATTTCCATATTTCCGTTAATGAAATGCAGAACTTCTTGGCTTGGGCGGCTTTGGTCAGCCTTGCCGCTTATCTGTTCGGCGCAGTTATCCCCCGTCGCTCACAGCTCTAGTGTTATAATTCAGATAGACAAATAAAAGCCTTAAATCCGCTCGGAGGGCGATAGGTATAAAACAGGTAAAATACAGGTATAATTATACCTATTGACGGCGACTGTCGGCTTCAAACAGGTTTCACATTAAACCTCAATTCGCCAAACAAACCATCTACGTTATTGTCGGCGCAATTATCATTTTGGGAATCTTAATCCCGCTGATTGCCGCCGCTCAAAAACCAAAAGAAAAACCGTTAATCTTCGCGCCGGATGATTCATTTCCGAAAGTAATCCTGCGCCCTTACGCCAATGAATTTAAGCCTAAAATTCAGGGAACTAAAAAGCCGCCTGCTGTTCAAAAAACGGTTAGCAGAAATGAAAGTCCCGCCGTATATTCTGGCAAGATTTACCAACAGGAAGAAGTCAAAAATCTCATCCGGCAATATGCAGAACAATTCGGAATTGACGCAGCCACGCCGCTTTGTATCGCCGAACGGGAATCTGGTTTTAATCAGTTTTCCGCTAACCGACACAGCACAGCGAAAGGAATTTACCAATATATATCGGGAACATGGGAAGCAACCGATGAAGGTAAGGCTGGACAAAATGTATTCGACGCGGAAGCCAACGTAAAAGCTGCGATCAAATATATGAGCAGCAGAAAGAACGCCAAGCCGTGGACTGTTCACTCAAAATGCCCGCCCCTCAAATTCCTAAACGAATCTGGACGATAATCCAACACCCGGATACAAAAGAGCCGCTGGATATTGCGATTCTCAAATATCCGCATATCACTTACATAGACATCATTAAATTAAACGAAATCAATGAACCAACCAATGACCAAAGCCGAAGCGGTTTTTAATCGCTTTCTTAAAGGCTTCATCAGCTCGTCAATCTCTACCATACTTGCCGCCCTGATCGGCGTAACGGCATTCAACAACACCAATGAACTCAAAACTTTTCTGCTCGCTCTGATTGTGCCGCTTGTGACCGGCGCGTTGCTCGCGCTTGAAAAGGCGATCAACTGGGTAGAACCGGAACAGCCTGAACCTTTAGACAATCAGCCGAATGAGTAGAGAACAGAAACTCCGAGAAGCCAGAAATAAGGCGTGGCGCGATGCTGTGAGAAAAAACGAACGGGAACATCCTCCGAAAATGGAACGTCATTGCTCAAACTGCGGCGGTAATTATCTGAAAAGTCAGTATCACGCTTGCCGCTAAATTCCCTTTTACAACAAAAATAAAAATAAAAAGTTTGTGCATCTCCATCGCTAACGCCGGGGATTTATTCCTGTTCATTACGTTAGCGGCTGGAGTGGGCAGATTGCTCCCCTTGTTCCAGCAGTCCGCTCGCTCTAGCTCAATTCGGAGCTGCAACTACTCGCGTTTGGCGAGGCACATTTCCATTGTCTAGGAGGACAAAATAATGGCAGAAAATACGATCCCCGATAACGGCTACAAGGTCGTTTATTTATTAGTTGAAATCGGCTCGAACGGAAACCGTCGAACGCTGTGGAAACCCCACGGCAGGGCGTATCCGTGTCGTGACGGTTCACTGAATCTAAAGCTCGATATTCACCCCGGAATGACGTTCAATATCCGCGAACCGAAATCGAAAAGCGAGCAGGAAGAAGCCGCGCCCGACGACGAAGACGACCGCACCTTTACCTGCGACGGCTGCAATACGCTG
This sequence comes from uncultured Pyrinomonadaceae bacterium, assembly GCA_964237235.1. Taxonomy (GTDB): domain Bacteria; phylum Acidobacteriota; class Blastocatellia; order Pyrinomonadales; family Pyrinomonadaceae. The sequence goes on along the minus strand of CAXSGY010000007.1, from coordinate 58,658 downwards.
TCGCCGGATGAAGAAGCTCATCTTTTGAGCGGCGGCGGTGTCGTGTGCCAGACGTGCAGCGAGAAATACAAGCTGTGCGACGGCTGCGACCGGATGTTTCCGAAAAGCGTCCGCACCAAACTTTGCCCGGACTGCAACGCGCGGAAGTAAGGAGGCGGGTTATGGAGTGTATCAGATGCGGAAACGAAACCGACGGAGACGATGAACCATTGAACAAGAAATGCGATTACTGCAAGAAATTGTTCGATATTTTAAGTCTTTGCCGGAGCTGCTATTGCAAACACTATCCGCTTCGATTGTGTAATGACTGCATTACCGCCGTGGAGGAAATATGAGCAATAGACCGACCGACAAACACCATATCTTACCGAAAAGCCGGTGCAGGGAATTGGGCATTGACCCGAACTTTACCGGCAATATCATTCGGGTAAAAACAGGCAAACATCGCGCGTGGCATCAGTTGTTCGGCAATAAGACCGCCGAGGAAGCGATTGAAGTCATCCAGGCTGAATGGAGCTTATCCGCGGAAGGAGAAGCCGAATTCAATAGACTGACTAACGTCAGACTTTTTCATAGGAGGAAAAAGTAATGGACTGTAAAAAATGTGGCTACCATATCGTCGCCACGATGCAAATTGTGTGGAACGGCTACCCGTATCATCCAGAATGTATCGGCGAAGCTGTCGCTCTGAAAAGAGTGGAAGATGAACGAATCAGTAACGGCTTGCCGCCTGACATTGAAGCGTTTGAAGATGAAGAATTTTTCGAGGACGAATATATTCCTTACGAGGAAAATGACGACCTTGAAGATGTTATTACCGCGCTCGATAACCAGCCGGATGTATCTGATGAAATCTTAAATCAGATTCCCGTGTCGGAAGTTTCCGGCGCGAGCGGCGGCAACCGAATCGTTGACGTTGAAATTCCCCAGGGCGGAATTATCGTCGCTCCCAGAGCGATTATTCACCCGCCGCAAGGCAACGGAACGCTCATCAACGGCGCGAAAGGTTCGCGGTTTGTAACATTCCCCGAACTGAAAAACCTGCCGCTTCCCGAAACGACTTCGACGTTCAAACCAGTGCCGTTTTACGACTTTGTAACTAAAGTTTTGGACGGCTTATATGACCGGAGAATGCGAACCGCGAACGAGCAATACATCATTTCCAGCGATGGAATGAAGCTATTCGGACTGCTGGAACTCGAACACGAATATGACGGCGTAAGATTCGCGGTCGGACTTCGTTCGAGTAACGACAAATCAATGAAGCTCGCCCTCGCCTGCGGTTATCGCGTGATGTGCTGTTCAAACGGTATGTTATCCGGTGATTTTATGCCGCTGGCAGTCAAGCATTCGGCGAACCTCGACATTGACGATTCGCTGGCACTCGGCGTTGATCGCATCAGACGACGTTTCGGTAATATGCAATTAGAGATTGCCGAGAAGAAAGCCAAAGAACTGACGACCGGCAATGCTGAAAGTCTAATCTACAAGGCATTCACCGCCGGCAAGTTTCCGATCTCTTTATTCCGCACGGTTCATAAAGAATACTTTATTGAGCCGAGTTACAAAGAGTTTGAGCCGCGCAATCTGTTTTCACTCGAAAACGCTTTCACGACCAGCTTCAAAAAGCTGCAACCAATTCAGCAGTTTGAAGCAACAAGCCGACTAGCTAAATTCCTGCTTGAACATCGCAATTAACCTGCCTTTTATCCCCGATTCGCAATGAATCAAAACCACCGAATTTATTTCTGTGGTTTCTTTTTAATTGAAAATACATAATTAGTTATGGTATCTAATATGCTATGACTTGGAAAAACAAACTCTACTTTGGCGATAACCTAGATGTTTTAAAAGAATCCATACCCACAGAATCTGTTGATTTAATTTACTTAGACCCACCGTTTAATTCTAAAGCTAATTACAATATTTTATTCCGTACTCCGAAAGGATTAGAATCATCAGCCCAAATTACAGCCTTTGAAGATACGTGGCATTGGGGAGAGCAAGCAGAAAAAGAGTTCAATGAATTAGTTCATCAATCAAACACCGACGTTTCCGAGATGATGCAATCACTCCGACGTTTTATGGGCGAAAACGATATGATGGCTTATCTCACGATGATGACTAATCGGTTGTTGGAATTGCACCGAGTATTGAAACCAACCGGAAGTCTTTATTTACATTGTGATTCAGCAGCAAGCCATTATCTAAAAATAGTTTTAGACACGACATTCGGAATTCAAAACTACCGCAATGAAATTACTTGGAAACGAAGAACGGGCAGTAGCAGTTCGATTCATCAATCAAATAAATTCGGCATAATAACCGATACCATCTTTTTTTATGCAAAATCGGATAAAGCAATCTTGCATCCGCAATATAATTTTGAAGCAACTGGTTACAAAGAATACGTTGAGAAGTGCTTCAATCATGTAGATAAAGATGGAAGACTCTACCAAATTGATAACTTAGCTAATCCAGCTTATCGCCCAAATTTAATTTACGAATATAAAGGCTATAAACCACCCAAAAATGGATGGGCAATATCAAGAGAAAAAATGGAACAATGGGATAAAGAAGGAAAGCTCTACTTCCCCGAAGATAAAAATGGCAGAATCAGACGTAAGCGTTACGCAGATGAATTAAAAGGAAAACCCGTGCAAAACCTTTGGGATGATATAGAAATGGTCAGTTCCCAATCAGGCGAGCGATTAGGTTATCCAACACAGAAACCGATTACGCTTTTAGAAAGAATTATTAACGCTTCGAGTGAAGATGACAGCCTTATTCTTGACCCATTTTGCGGATGCGGAACGGCAATTTACGCCGCAGAAAAACTAAAACGCCGGTGGATTGGAATTGATATTACGCACTTAGCAATTTCTTTAGTCGAAAAACGACTGAAAGATGCTTTCCCCGATATTTCCTTTGATGTGGAAGGCACTCCGAAGGATTTAGACAGCGCACAAAACCTAGCCGACCGCGACAAGTATCAATTTCAGTGGTGGGCGTGTTCATTGGTCAATGCACAACCATTTCAGGGCAAAAAGAAAGGCGCAGACGGCGGCATTGACGGTTTGATTTATTTTCAGGATGACCGAACGACACCGAAAAAAATCGTCGTTTCGGTCAAAGGCGGAAACAATGTCAATGTCGCAATGATCAGAGATTTAGCACACGTTGTTGACCGGGAAAAGGCATCTATCGGAATTTTTATATCAATGGTTGACCCGACCCGCCCGATGAAAGAAGAAGCCGTTAAAGCCGGGTATTATGAAAGTCCAATCGGAGCGAATTTTCCCAAAGTTCAAATTCTTACAATCAAAGGTTTGCTTGACGGAACAGAACGAGCTAAATACCCCGATTTAATGCAAGGCGGATTAACTTTCAAGAAAGCGACCATTGACACCAAAATCACGCAGGAAACTTTATTTTAAGTGGATCATATGGATTTACAAACAATCATCGCGGGTGTAATTGGCGGTGCGATTGTCTTGGCAGCAGAACAAATATATCTTCATCTCAAAGAAAGTAGGCAAGAAAAACGACACAAACTTGTTACTTTTCCAAATTCAGAACGAATAATTGATAAAACAATTTTTGACAGATTAAGTCCTGGCAGAAATGTTGAATTAATGAAAACCGCATTGGGAACCCCTGATAAAACTTATCCAGAATCAGATCCTGTATTTCAAGAATTAAGAGCAGAAGAGGCAGATTTAGTATTTAACGAAATTGATGACAAAATTCCAGAAGAAGATAGATATAAAACAACAGCATATTTTTATGACTTTAAAAATGCTCAAGTGAAAATAACATCGAAAAATAGAGAAACAATAGATAGCCTTGCCATAGAGGTTAAAGAAGGAACTATAGATGCATCAGATATTCCGTTAAGTTGGGCAGCGAGCGATGAAGAAGTTGACGATAAATTAATATTAGGCAAAACATTAGTCAAAAAGGATTTAGTTGAATCAAGTAGGTTAGAATATGTTTTTTCTAGATTCGACAATATTATAATTCTTTCTGTTTATACAGGTTCGCCATTTTACACACATTACACATATACCGGAAATGCTGACTTTAAAGAAGATATTGAAATAAGCAAAGATAATCCTGAAAGTTTTATTGGCGGAACGATTACAGGAATATGTCTACACATTATGGAATATGAATGTTATATAATTCGAGGTTACGATAATATGTAAAAACCGCCCTTTCGAGCGGTTTCCCTTAGAGCAAGAAGTTTATTCAAAGCAAGATTTTATTTTATAATGTTTTTTATTGAGATTTCGTAAATTAAGGATTATTATGACTATAGAATTCTAGGGAAATAAATTATGGATACAGTTTATATAATAGGTCGGTTGCTTGCTTTTGCTGCTTTACTGGCACTGCCGCAATTTCTAGGATTATTGGTTCACTTCAGAATGCGGAATTATCCCCGGCTAGTGTATTTTGTTGGATTTGCCATTACCATGATTTCTTCATTTAGTTTGCTTCAAATAATCTTCTTACCACGTAGCAACAATGAAACCTGCGGCTTGGTGACGATGGCAGGAATGGTCTTCATTTTATTTTTTATGAGTATTCAACTAGTCGTAAGCCTTGCCACGCAAAATTGGTTTCATCGTAAATATCGTAGTTAATTATTTAGGTCAATAATGCTCTCGCCTAATCTTTCTTCCCACAACTGGAACATACAGCCCGCTTCCAATCCCAAACATTCAATTCAGCCCCGCAACAGGTTGATAATCCTTGCAGCAGCCACCACCATTGTTTAATTTTCATCGAATAATGGATTACCTGCATCATTTTGCATTTGATCCGCCATTTCCTGAATATCCGGCGCAACATCTTCATTTTGGCGCGCTATTGGCTGATTTGCACCCGGTAGGTTATTAGCTGCCTCTGCAAACTTTTGGAAGCCTGAGGAGCCTTGTGATGCGTCTGACGAGCTTTGAAGTGGAGTGCCGGAGGAGAACGGATCACCACCGCCAAATAATGCTTCGAGATTAATCTGTTTTGCCTTCAAAGCCATTACCGCGTCATTCGGCACCGGCGAGGCTTCTGCAACATCAATATCGTACTCAGTATCAAAGCCCTGACCGGAGCGGGAAATAATGAAGTCATTTTCAGTTGCCTTACCTTCGCGGTTATCAATCTTAATCTTTAATCCGCGCTGGATTGAGGCTTGCGTGATTTCTAAAATCTGCACCATTTTCTGTTCATAGTTCCAGACAAGAAACGCCCAGAAATGTTTGATTTGAGAATAATTGCCGTCGTCTTTCAGTTTAATATCCAGCGGAGTTGTCTTAAATTCTTCGCGCTGGCGAACCGGCTTGTTGTCTTTGTTCCAATACTCATAGCCGGTAATGGCAGGAGTGAGAATACGAAAACGATTTGCTCCGTCTTTGAATTTGAAATAGCCGCTTTTAGAGTCAGGAATTTTGTAATTTTGTGGTAAGAATGACATATGTTTTTTGAGTTAAAATTAAGAATTATTTTTTAATTGTGTTAGGTAAGATTGTTTTTCTTCGAGCTTGGATTTACGTTTTAAGATTATTTTTTTGTAAGCTATTTCTTCTTGTTTAATTTCGGTTTTTATACGTTCAATTTGTCGTTCTAATTTTTTGATTTCTTTTTCCAAAGTCATAAATTTGTGAGTTATAAATTAGATTTTGTGGATTGATTATTTACGATTAGCGTTGCGCTTTGCTCACGAAGTTCTTTTAGATTATTCATAAAAAACTTTTGTGATTCTTCAATGTTATCGAAGTAATAAGTATATGGTTTTGTTTCAGTTTTTTGATCTAATAGTTCTAGCAATTCGCTTATAAATCTGTTTATAAAATATAAAAGAAATAAGAGCAGTAACCACGAATCGCTATATTTATCAGCAATACCGGCGATGAAAACAATGCCGACGAATTCAAAATAACTGAAATTGTCTTTGAATATAAGTTCAAAAATCCATTTGAGTATTTTCATAATTAAGAATTGTTAGTGGCGACGACATACACGACATCAATCGTTTCGTCATTATTGTTGTGTTCTTCTCTGGCTTCGCAGGAAAATGAATAGTTTTTCCCGTAGATGTTTATTTGAAATTCCTTGCCGATTTCTAAGTCAACATGGAACGGCATTTTGAAAGCGGTTTTGTTGAGCTTGCCTCTGGAATTGATAAAGGCAAACTGAATCCAGCGTTCATTGATTTGCATTTAATTGAGATTAATTATTCAGTTGCATTTATAGCAATTACCAATTTGGGAATGTCTAAATTTTCTAATTGTTGCTCATAGATTGTTTCTTTATCTGGATAACGACTATCTTGGTTGGGAGTAAGTTTTTCAATGGTGATTCGATACATTTTAATTGAGATTAAAATTTAATTGTTCGTAGAGTTTTTTATCAGCCTTTTTGACTGACTGATGAAACCTAAGCAGATAGTTAAGTCCGGCATCTTGGGTTTTGCGGTTCTCGACCGTAAACTGCATAAACCTTTCGTGAGTTTCCGGCTCAACAATAACGTGCTTTCTATTGTCGGGCATTTGGTTTTTCTTAATGATTTATAAGGTAAGCATAGCAGACCTACGGAGTTTGTAAATACCTTAAAATGCTAGTAAAATCAACAAAATTTATAAGTTATAAACAGGAGAAATATGTCTAAACTCGCAGGTAATGTGTCATACCCAATAGGAATTAACCCATATTTAATAGGAAGCAACGTATGTAATGCTTTTGTGATCGGTGAAATAGGTTCTGATGAAGAATTTTTTCTTATCGCATCTCCTCCACAGCCTGATTCAAATTATCCAATGATTACTGGTAATTTTTTAGACTCCGAAGGAAAAGTCATATTCAAACTTATTCAAAATAATTTGATTATCAATCCCGGACATTGTTCAAAAATTTTAAGTGACAGAGTAGGTTATGAAATTAACGATCACGCCGGCAATTTAATTTTAAAAGTTGCAACTCGTTTTGAATCTTTACCAGGGCAAAATGAAGAACTTTGGGTGACGACCATTGAAGGTAATTTCTTCAATAAACAAGGAACACGGGTTGTTGAAGCAAATGGCAGTGAAGGTTTCATTGAAACTTCAATCGGATGTGCGATGGGATTCAACGGGACAGCTTTTGCATTTAATTTAGGTATGTCTGATGAGCAACTTCAAATTGCTGGGGTTGCTATTACAACTTTTGGAAAGGTATTCCAACCAATTTCTGGTACACACGAAAACGAAGATATTCTTCTCGACGGAAAAATTTTAATGCCAGATACTATTATTAAAAATTCTAAAGTTACAATAGTTACGGGGGACTTTATGGTATTAGGAAAAATAACAATAGCTGAAAATCAAGTCTTTTTGAATGGACCAGCTTTTATGATAGCTAAATTGCTTGGCACACAAATAAATAATCCAGAGCAAAGCGAGTAGGAAATTAAATGATTTTCTATTCAAGATTTGAAAGACGAAACATCACAGGAGTAAATTTATGCCGAAGCAAGATCATCTCACACCGGAACAACTTTTAGGCTATCGAAATGATTCTCTAAGTGTGGAAGAAAATGACATTGTAGGTCGGCATTTATTGATGTGCGAAGAATGTCGAAAATTTCTTCCTCCACCGACAAAAGAGCAATTATTAAAAGCTATTTTTGGAGAAGAAGAAATATAATTTTACTCCGCTTAAATAAACCGGCTTCCCCACTTATCCACCAAAAACGATTGCGGCGTTTTTAATTTCCTTTTATGATGCAGTAGAACTTAATATCCCTGTGTATCGGCACAGAATATGAATCCCTGTTTGGGGTTTAGAAAGCCGATACTTTCTACTCCGAACAGGGTTTTATGTTTAGTGAGTTCTAGTATTCCTACTCCAGTGGAATCTACAACGGGGAGCCGACTACCTACTACTCTCGTAAGAGAAAGCTAACAATGCGGCGGGTCATAGTTTGTTTCTGAAAAGATTCAAACTTCAGGTTATGACCCAGGGAAATATTGTGTCCACAATTCGTACCCACAGATGAAAAATAAAGAATACAAAATAAGGCATATCAGAATGGACGATCCGGTGTGGGAAGAATTAAAAAAACGTCGGTCGCAGTCGAAACTGACGTGGAATCAATTTATAAAATCATTAATTGGAAACGGCGATGAATGAAGAATGTATTAAATGCGGCGAACATAAAGCCGCAATTAAAAAATACCAAATGACTTGTGGTTCTGTTGACCCTCAAACGGGTGAACTATGTGCAGAATTTGGACGGCATAGATTCAAACCTTGGTCAGATAATGAACTTGCTATCATCCAACGTGGCGAAGAAGAAATAGCAAAGCAAATGGGTGAGATGGCAAAAATGAATGGATTTTATTAAAAAATTAATTAAAAACGGCGATGCCAAAACTTAAAGTTATTGAATGTCCGTGTGGCGAAGATGTTTACGAGAATGACTACGGAGACGACCCACGCGATGGCTTTGTATGGTGTATCAACTGCGGTAAAAATTTCTTTGTAGAAGAATTAGAAGAAAGAACACTGCCGGAAATTCACGAGGTTTGATTATTAAAAAGGGGATAACTTGTGGTGTATAATTACGGCAGAGTAACCAATCACAAAATTGTCATCATCACGCCAGCCAACCCAAGACGAGTTAGATTCTTCCTGCTTTCATCACCCTGATAAAGGATGCCGGATTGTTTGGTATCCGGTTCCCAAGAAAGACGAGCAAGGCAATTACGAACGCGATGCGGACGGCAAAAAGGTATTCAAGAATATCGTGATGTGCAAAACTCATAAAGTTAGAATCTGTTACGCGCAGAAGGAATGTTATTTTGAAATCGGAACTCACTTCAACCAATTAAGCCTCGGCTACAAAGCCCCCTATTCCCTCGACAATTATCCCTTTGATGAAGCAAATGAAAATCCAATCGAATCGTTAAATTAGGCGTGTTAGTGTCGCGGACAGTGAGCCGCAAATCTCGACCAGTTATCAATCGCGGGGCGAAGTACAAGCCTGAAATGGTCGCCAATCTATGCATAGAGAGGCTAACGTTTGATTGTAGGTCAAACCCTACCGCTAACACACCTAAATTAATGATTATAGAAGCAATATTATTTTCAACATTCTTCACCGCAGCACTCGGTTATCCTTACTGGCAATTTACACGCCACAGAGAGCCGGTTTATGACGATCACGAACCGAGCAGTCGGGAGATTAGAGAATCACCGCTTTACAGGGTATTCCGCAATTCAGTATTAAAGCGCGATAACTTTCAGTGCATCTGGTGTCATTCCGAAAACAATCTCGAAGTGCATCATCTTTATTCATTCGCCAGTTTTCCCGAAGGACGATTTGATATAAAAAATGCCATTACGCTTTGCCGGAGCTGCCATACTCAAACTCCAAATTACGGCAGTAAAGAAAAAGCCTTTTCTCAACAAATAATTAACTCACGATAATGAAACTAATCGCTCACGATACCATCTCAAAGGAGTCTGCAAATGAGGTCTATTGGTGCAATGTAATCTGCATGAATTGTGATTTAGACAATAGCCTAGCTTTCTGGAAATATTCTCTTATAACCGAACATAGATGTCCGAACTGCGAATGTAAAACATTGCAATTAAAGCAACGCTCATAAAGGAAACTCAATTAGTCCGACAAATCATAGATTTTCTCAATTATCGCGGTCATTTAGTTGATCGAACACAATCCGGTATGATTCGCGGCGACCACAAAGGCAAAGGCTGGGCAGTCAAATTATCACGCCCCGGAACTGCCGACATTACCGGCTGCTCGAAAGACGGAAAGTTTATCGCCGTCGAATGTAAAATCGCGCCGAACAAGCCGACCGAACTGCAAAAAGCCTATCTTGAAGAAATCAGAAAGCGCGGCGGAATCGCCATCGTCGCCTACTCGCTTGATGATATAGAAAATTTGTAAAAAACTATGGCAATCCTTAAAAACGGCTACAATCTCATCTACCACAACGGCAGGCACATTTACGAGCATCGCTACTTAATCGAGCGACTAATCGGCAGACCGCTTCGACAAGGCGAGCAGGTTCATCATAGAAACGGAAAACGGGCGGATAACCGGCTGAAAAATCTCGAACTCGTCAAAGACATTCAGGCGCACCGCAAGGCGCACAAGCATTGGGGGCGACCGCCGCAGCCCCCTTGCTTTTGCGGAATAAAATCACACGCCCATAACTTGTGTCGGCATCATTACAATTTACTTCAATCTCGAAACAAGACTCGTTTTTCGGTGCATTAATCCCAAATCGGACGGCAGCGGTTTGACGTAGATTTTTGTTGTTGTCAGATCGGTATGACCGAGAATTTTTTGCAGATAAATAACATTGCCGCCGTCCCGCACATATGCCGAAGCGAATGTATGCCGGATCGTATGCCACGAGGTGCGAACGCCGGTTATTTTTAATTTGTTGCAGAGATTGGTAAATTGCTGCAACGCCGAGCGGTATATCAATCGGTTGCCGTCGCGCGTCGGAAAGACGAGATCGAATTCGTGCATTTTTAGAAACTTGAACAGTATTTTTCTTACTTCGCTGCTGATTGGAATAACCCGTTCCTTGTTGCCTTTACCTACGACCGTCGCCAGCAGATTCTCGAAATCGAGATCGTTCCGTTTGAGCCTTAGAATTTCATCAATCCGGCAGCCGGTATCAATCGCCAAGCACATCATTCCGTAAAGCCGGTTTTGCTCGTAGGACTTCGGCTTAAAGCCCAAGAGAGCCTTCAAATGCGCCTCTGTAAAGAGTTTTAGTATCTTTTCGGGTTCTTTTAGCTTTTTAATCCTAAACGGCTCACAGTGGTCATTTTCAGCCAGCCACGAAAAAAACGAGTTCATTCCCCGAATGTACGAATTCGCTGTGTAAACCGTGATGCCCGATTCTTGCAGCTTGATAACGAAATCCTTGATGTTTTGCTTATTCGGCATTTCGCCGACAAGGGAAGTCCAGCGGTTGAACGTCCAACCGTAGTATTTCAGCGTCCGCTCGGACAGATTATCCAAAAATCTTTTTTCCTTAATAAATTGGTCGTAGAGCTTTTGCATACAAATCTCCTAGTCTGGTGAACTTTTTCATCACCTCGAAAAAACAGGAAATCTGTAAGTTATTGAAAAGAAAGGGGGAAAATGCCGAAGAACGGAGTCGAACCGTTATGGGATTGCTCCCGCCAGATTTTGAGTCTGGTGCGTATACCAATTTCGCCACTTCGGCGCGAATTAAAAATAATAAAACTATTCTTTTCCCGCGTCAACCGGCAGCTTAAATGTCGCCTTTGAATCGGTTGAAAAATTACTGTCCGAAGTTAAATTTTAGCGTTCAAGCCGCGCATCAGATATTCTTCGACGGCGACTTCAAGCGCGCCGCCGATTGCCGCGCCCTTCGGTTCGCCGCATTCGATTCGCCAGTCCGCCAATTTGCCCGCCATACTTTTGCCGACCGCTTCGAACAGCGGTTCTTTGATGTATTTCCAGGCGTAAACCAGCCGACCGCTCAAAATTATGCGCGGCACGCCGACACCCATAATCATATTGCCGATGCCGATGCCTAAGTACTCGCCTAAGCGTTCGAGCGTGCGCTGCGCTCTGGTTTCTCCGGCTTCGGCGCGTTCGACGATTTCGATAAAGCGCGGCGGATTCGCGCCGCCGAAATTGGCGCGGTCGCCCGTATAAAGCGATGAAGCCGCCGAGGCGGAAGCGTATTTTTCCCAGCAGCCGCGATTGCCGCAGACGCACGGCTTGCCGCCCGCGACGATGGTCATATGTCCGAACTCGCCCGCGATGCCTTTGCCGATGCCCGTGCCGCGATAGACTTCGCCTTCGATGACCAGACCGATGCCGATGCCCGTGCCGGAACGCAGCAGAACGAAATTTTTCATTAAACCCTGATCGGCGTTTTTCAGATGCAGCCGCGTTTCGTATAAAGCGGCGGCGGTCGCATCGTTTTCGACGACGACCGGGACGTGTCCGAAATCGGCTTTTTTCTGTAAAAAATCGGCGACGGCGACATCGCGCCAACCTAAATGAGGCGCGTAGAGCAGAGTGCGGCGCATCGAATCGGTCGGTCCGGGAACGCTTACGCCGATTGTTTTCAGCTCGCGGTCGGAAACTTTGGCGCAGAGCGCGTTGATATGTTTCTGAATCAGACGCAACGCCGCGCCCGGGTCAGACGGAGTTTCAAATTCGGTTTCGCCGAGCATTTCGCCGCTCAAGGTAGTCAAGCCGACCTGCGAACGTTTTACGCCGAGATTTACGCCGACGAAAAATTCCCGTTCGCTGACGAATGAAACGCCGACCGGCGGACGACCCTGCAAACGATTCACGTCCGATGCGGTCGGCAACGGTTCTTCGCGCAAAACTCCGGCGTTAATCAAAGGTTTGAAAATATCCGTTACGGTGCTGCGGTTGATACCGATGCGGCGCGCCAGCTCGATGCGCGAAATCGGCTGCGCCGCCCGCACTAATCTGAGCAGCATTCTGGTCGTTTTCGCCGGAATCGCCGTTTCCGTCTGGTTCGTCGTCAAATTTGTCGCGGAATCTGCCGGTATTCTCATTATCATTTCGGTCTGCGTTTTAAGATTTTTATTTCACGCCAATAATAGCGAACGCCCGCTCGTTTTTCAAATACTTTTTTATTTGTCCGCTGCGATGGACGAGACGTTTTCCAAAGTGGAGTGCCGGACATACTTTTTTAAAAGCGATAAAATCTCATATTTGTTAAGATAGAAGCGAAATCATTTTTTTTAGTAAAAGACGCGGCGACAAATCGGCTGAATCGAAGCGGCGCATTTTCAAACGGGAAAATTGATAAAATTTACAGGAGAGAAAAATTTTTTATGGCACTTTTTGGAAACGACGAGAAAACGCCCGCGACCGGCGGCGGCGAACTGACGCTCGAAGCGGCGTATCAAATAATTTCGGCGGCGCGGCAGAAAGCCGAAGATATCGGCGTAAAAATGAATATCGCGCTCGTTGACGAAGGAAATAATCTGCTCGCCTTCGCCAGAATGCCGGGCGCGTGGCTCGGCAGCATAGACATCGCGCAGGGCAAGGCATACACGGCGCGCTCGTTCGATATGCCGACCAAAGACCTCGGCGCAGCGGCGCAGCCGAACAAGCCGCTTTTCGGCATTCATGCGAGCAATCACGGCAAAATAATTATTTTCGCGGGCGGCATTCCGCTAAAATCCGGCGAAAAAGTGGTCGGCGCGATTGGCGTTTCCGGCGGCACGGTCGAACAGGACCAGGAAGTCGCCGAAGCCGGCGTCGCCGCTTTTGCGGGTTAAAAATTATTTTCTGAAATGAAAAAGACGGGCGCGAAATAATCAATGTTACTTCGCGCCCGTCTTTTTAGATTTTCGAGATTTGCCGTTTGATCGAATCGCCGCCGTTTAATGATTTTGCAAATCGCACATTAAAGTTTGTTCACGGTAGATGTCCAGACGGCGGTTGACGATCAGCGCGATTAAACTTATTTCTTCAAAATGGCTCGTTTCAAAATCTCCGGCATATTTCCAAATATCGCTGAAAATGTCGAGAATAATTTGCTCGGCATCCGCGGCGGTGTCCGTAGATTTTTTTACGAAATTCCAAAGCGCGTTGCCGTAAAGATTAACGCAATCTTCGACGGCGGATTTTTCGCCCGCCGCGATTCGTTTCAAAATACCTGCCGGTTCAAATGCCCGGCTGACCGTCAAACTCCTTTCCAAAATCGCATTCATAAATTTGCACAATTGCATCAGTAATTTTAAGCCGGATTAATCGCCGAATAACATTCGCAAGCCGTGTTTTTCAGCTTCTGCCGGTCGAGAATAAATATCTGCCCGCGCGTGTAACCGATTATTCCGCCGTCGCGCAAATCCTGCGCGATGCAGGTCACGCTCGGACGATGCACGCCGAGAAAACACGAAATCTGCTCGTGCGTTAAACTTAATTTTTCCTTTTCGTGGCGGTCGTCGAGCATCAGAAGCCAGTTCGAGAAACGCTCTTCGATGCGATGATGGCTGTAACATATCACGCGCTGCGAAATTTGCGCGATATACGCATTCAGATAATCGAAAACCGCCGTTTGCAGCAAACTGCCGCGGCTGAATTCCTGTTTGAAAATTTCGGTTCTGATGCGAAGCGCGCTGCCGGCGATTGAAGTCTGCGTCCAGGGCGCCGGTGATTGGAAATTTAAGATCGAGGAAATTCCGGCAACGCCTTCGTTGCCGATCATCGCCGTTTCGATAGTCCGTCCGTCTTCGAGAACGTTCAGCTGCGAAAAGACGGCGGTCTCCGGAAAATAGATGAATTCGTTCGCGCCGTCGGGAAAAAAGATATTTTCGCCGCCGGAAATGGAAACGGTTTGCAGAAACGGCAAAAGCCGCGCGAATTCCTCGTCGGGCAGGGCGTTCAGCAGATGGTTTCTAAAACTCGCTTTGAGAGCGGAAATCTCGCCGGAGAAAGGCTTCTGCCTGTAAATCGCTTCGCGCCGATACGCTCCGACATTTGTATCCAACACCGCGCTCGTCGCGGCGCGGCTGTTTCCCACATTGTAACCGTCTAACATTTTTTTTGCCCCTTGTTGAGACGTTTGGAAGATTAATCTCCGCTTTTTTACCAAGAAAGCGATTCAAACGAAGATTAACCCGCCAACGCCCTGCCCGAATGTAAAAATTCATTTGACGAATCGAACTTCGTCAAACGAATTTCCGCCCGTTTAGATTTTTCTAATATCCACGATGATAAATTTTTCGCTGCCGTTATATTCGCGCTCGCTGATTTGCGTCAGCATCACCTTTACTTCCGAAGAACATTCGCCCGAATAATCGGTAAAGGTAAATTTGTCAGCCGAATCAGCCCCCTTGGCGAAATAGCGAAAACGGCGGCGCAATTCTTCGGTTTTGCCGAACGGCGCGATTTCGTCGAAAAAATTAAGCCCGATCAAATTCGCCGGTAAATTGACTGACGAATTACGCGCGTCAATTCTCGAATACAACACCGTGCCTGCCAAATCCAACTCGAACAAGCCGTAAATTTTCGCCGCCGCTTCGCTCATAAAACTTCTCCGACTACCCGTCCGATAAATTTTCCGTTTTCCTTCAAAAAGTGCTTGAGCTTCGTTTCCAATTGCCCGAAGTCAATCGGTTTCGCCATAAAATCGTTTGCGCCGGCGGCGAGGGCGGAAGCCTGAACCGACGGCTCGGAGAAACAATTGATAAAAATTATTACCGTGTTATCGAGTTCTCTCAGCTCACGAATCCGCCTCGTGGTGGCAAGAGCGTCAATGCGCGAAAATTTATCGCTGATCAAAATCAAATCGGGACGATTAACTTTCGCCGATTGAAATGTTTCCTCATCGGCGGCGGCTTCGGCGACGCGATAATTCCAAAGATTCAACAGATATTTCATCATCAGCCGCGTGTCTTCGTCTTCGTCGGCAATTAAGATAAGCGGCGATTGCATTTCGGTTCGAGCGGAGAGTGAATCTTTTTTCGACATTTTTTCCACCTCTCTGAAATTAATGAACGAGGCAGTCGGTTCCGTCAGTAAAAACATAGAAATTTTCCTTTTTTACCGACCTTCCTTTTCGGCAGTTAAAATTTTAAATTCGACGCACTTAGATCTGAAAGTTAGGGGGCGAGAATAATTAAACCTCGCCCCCTGTCCCCCTTGCTCATTGCCGCCAAATCTCCACACAAATTTACGGCGACAAACTCTTTCAAGTCCGGTAAATTTCCTATTCCCAAGTGAAATTTACCTTTTTTGTTTTTGCATTAAATTGATTATTAACCGGAGAGATTTTTTTGAACATCAGGAAGATGAGTTTTGTTGTTAGGGATTTTCCCTAGTCCGGTCAGGCAGATTGCGGAAATCTATTTCGAGCGTTAAATCGAGCGGCTTTTTTCGAGGCGCGGGCGTTTGTATCGGACAAATTACGCGAAAATTTATATCCGGCGGTCAAAAGCCGTACGGAAATAAATTTGCCATTGGCGGCGATTGATTAATTATCTTCGAGCCAGCCTTTGAGAACGGCGTAGCGGACAATATCAATGCGGTTGCCGATGTTGAGCTTGCGCATCGCGTTGGCTTTGTGCGCTTCGACGGTTTTGACGCTTAAATCGAGCGTGGCGGCGATTTCCTTGTTGCTGTAACCCCAGGCGATCTGGCGCAGGACTTCCGTTTCGCGCTCGCTGAGCGTCGTTCCTCTCACGGCTTCGCCGGCTGATCTTTTGGCGTAGCTGCCCATTACGCGACCGGCGACCGCCGGATCGAGATAATTGCCGCCCGCCGCGACCGCGCGAATGGCGCGCAGCAGCTCATTCGAATTGCTTTGTTTGAGAACGTAGCCGCTCGCGCCGGCGCGCAGAAGCTCCTGCAAATAACCGTCGTCGGTGTGGCGCGTGAGCGTCAGAATCTTCAGATGCGGACAAATTTGTTTGATTTTTTTCGTCGCCTTCAAACCGTTCATCTCGGGCATCGTCACGTCCATCACGATGACATCGGGCTGTAATTCCTGCGCCATTTTGACCGTCGTGCGACCGTCGGCGGCTTCGCCGCAGACATTCATATCCGGCTGCGAATCAATAATCAGCTTCACGCCTTCGCGGACGGTTTCGTGGTCTTCGGCAATCAAAATACGGAGAGATTCCATAACATTAAATGAATCGCGCGAAATGCCGGATAAATTACTCTTTATTTCGAGCGGTTCGCGCTTTGCACCAAACAAATTCCGCATCGCCCGGGGCGATCCGTTCGTTGACCTAATTAAATAAATAGATAAATAAAGATAACTGCCCTCGGTTTGAAGAAAACGCTTGTCGTTTAATAGGAAATTATTCCTTTTCTTCATTTTTGGCAAGCGGAACGCGCGCGTAAACGGTCGTTCCCCTGTCTTTTTGCGATTCGACCTCAAACGCGCCGCCTAAAATTACGGCGCGTTCGTTCATTCCGTTCAACCCGATGCCTTTGCCGCGGTTCAACTTGTCTTCCACATCGAATCCTGCGCCGTCGTCTTCGATTATCAAATTGATTTTATTTTTGCGGCGTTCGAGCAGCACCGAAACTCTTTTCGCCGCGGCGTGTTTATAGATGTTATTTAACGCTTCCTGCGCGATGCGGTAAAGATTCGTTTCGGTTTCAAAAGCGAGATTGATTTTATTTAATCCAGTCGAGTGAAATTCGATGGCGATGCCCGTGTGGTGCGACCATTCTCTGACAAAATTATTCAGCGCAACCATCAAGCCCAAATCTTCGAGCGCGACGGGGCGCAATTCCCACGCGATAAAATCAACGTCCGCGTCGAGCCGTCCGGCGATTTGCTGCGCCTCCTCGATTTCGTCGCAGATTTTCTGCTCGCCGCAGGTTTGGCGCGCCGCGTCGAGCTTCATTCGCAAAGCGGTGAGCTGCTGCCCGAAATGATCGTGAATGTCGCGGGCAATCCGGCGGCGTTCTTCTTCCTGTCCGGCGATGAGCCGCGCCAGCGTTTGCTTTTCGCGCACCGCCGATTCCGCCTGCTTGAGTTCGGTGATGTTGACGGCGACGCTGGCGACTCCGCGCGCGTTGTTATAAATGTCGGTGACGAGCGCGACGCTGTCGCTGATCCAGACGATTTCACCGTCGCGGCGAATCAGGCGTTTTTCGGCGACCTGCGATTCGCCGGTTTTGATTGTTTTCTCGAAAAGTTTGAGGCAGTGCGGCAAATCTTCGGGATACACGATGTCGCGGAGGTTTAATTGTAAAAGCTCGCTTTCCGTGTAGCCGAGCAGTTTGCAGAAAGTTTCGTTGACGAGCTTGTGATTGCCCCGCAAATCGAGTTCCGCCACGCCCGCCGCCGCTTGATTGACGACGGCGCGGAAACGGATTTCCGATTCGCTCAACGCTTCCGCGTCGTATTTCCGCGCCGTGATGTCGCTCATCACGCCGGACATTCGCGTCGGTTTACCGTTTGCCTCCTCGACGACGCGCCCGTAGCCTTCCATCCAGCGCAGCGCGCCGTCGTCTACGCGGATGATGCGAAATTCGGCTTGAAACGTCTGGTTCGTGGCGGCTGCCTGTTTGAGCCGTTCGCCGAGCCAGCCCTGATCGTCTGGGTGAACGTGCCGGAAAAAATCTTCGGGACGCACCGGATTTTTAGTCGGCTTCATTCCAAACAATAAAAAGTGTTGCTCGTTCCATTTAACCAAATCGTTCGTCAAATTCCAGTCCCACGTCGCCATTTCCGCTGCCTCGACGGCAATGCGTAAGCGTTCTTCGGATTCGTGCAGAGACTGCTCGGCGCGGCTCGTCGTTTCTTCCGAATTTTTCCGCGCCGTGATGTCCTGCGTCGAACCGACGACCGACCGCACCGCGCCGTTCGCGTCTTTGAGCGGCGTGAAAATGTATTCGTAAAAGCCGCCCGCGCCGGTCGGACTCGTGTAGGCGGTTTCGTCGCGGAGTTTCTCGCCGGTTTTAAATACGCGTTCGATTTGCCGATGCAATCTCTCCGCCAGTTCTTCGGGATAATCGAGTTCGTAGAAATTTTTGCCGACGGCTTCTTCTTCTTTTATTCCCCACAAATCGAGCAGCGGCTGATTGACGTAAATAAAGCGTCCTTCGCGGTCGAATTGATAAATGAAATCGGTGATGGTCGAAAGCGTCGCTTCAAAAACGTGCGAGCGGCTTGCGAGTTCGTCGCGGCTTTCCTTCAATTCTCCCGTTCTGGCTTCGACTTCCCGTTCGAGCGCGGCGCGGTATTCTTCCTCGACCGAGCGCAGTGCTTCTTCGGTCCGCTTGTATTTCGTAATTTCGAGAAAATTTAAAACCACGCCTTCGATGCGGTCGTCGGTCGTCCGATACGGCGAAAAGCGCGTCAGAAAATAACGACTGTCTTTGTCGGAAATTTCGCGCTCGACGGTTTTCAGAGTTTTTAAAGCTTCTTTCGCGTCCGCCGTCAGATTTCTATATTCGAGCCGGTGCGTGAAATGTTCGAGCGGTCGCCCGATGTCCGTCCGCGTGATGTTGAACAGCCGTTCGATGAGCGGCGAAAAGCGTTTAATGTGCAGTTTGCGGTCGAGAAAAATCGTGGCGATGTCGGTCGAGGAAATCAAATTCTGCAAATCCGAATTGGCGCGTCCCGATTCTTCGATGCGGTCTTTGAGTTCGCTGTTGACGGTGTTCATCTCCTCGTTGACCGACTGCAATTCTTCCTTGCTCGTTTCGAGTTCTTCGGTCGCCGAGCGGAGTTCTTCGTTAATCGCCTGCAATTCTTCGTTCGAGGCTTTCAGCTCTTCGGTCGAAATTTCGTGCTGTTCGAGCGTCGCCCGCAGGCTCGCTTTGGAACGCCGCAGCTCTTCTTCGAGACGTTTGATGATCGTCGCCACCGCTTCGTCCCGGTCAGCCGACCGAACGCTTTTTTTGTCTGATTGCTTTACTTTGGCTGAATAAGAAGGGTTATTTTCGTCCGCTTCATCGAAAATAACCAGCAGAAAATTACCGTTTCCGTCGTCCGTGTCAACGACGCGGACATTCAGATTGATGCGTCTTTCGGTGCCTTCGATGACGGCATCAATGTCCGTGAATTCCGAAGACAGGCGTTCGCGCTGGGCAGTAAAAAGCGCGGCGCGAAGGTCGGGCAACAGTTCGGGATTGACGAGTTTTAACAGATTGTTCGTCGGCTCGCCGCCCGTAAAACGCAGGTAACGTCCGACTGACTGGCTCATATAAACGATTTCGAAATCCTCGTTAACCAGCACCGACGGCGGCGCGAGATTTTCGAGCAGTTTATAATGCACTTCGCCGAGCGAAGAAATTTTGGCGCGTTCGGCGAAATCCGCGCTGATTGGCGGGCTGGTCTGCCAGTTTCCGGCGACCGGCATTCGGGGCGGCGCGTGATAGCCGTGAGACGCTGGACGGCGGCGGTATAGACGCTGTTTTTTTTCAATCGCCTCAAATAAATCCGGCGCGTTTTCGGCTGTTTCGCTGGTGCCGAGAAAAAGAAAACCTTCACTCTTCAAAGCGAAATGAAAAATTTCCATCACCTGCTTTTGCGCTTCGCGGTTCAGGTAAATCAGCAGATTGCGGCACGTCACCAAATCGAGCCGCGAAAACGGCGGGTCGCGCAAAACATTGTGCGGCACGAACAAAACCGTTTCGCGCAGTTCCTTTTTAACGCGGTAGCGGCTGCCTTCTTTGACGAAAAACCGTTTCAGACGTTCGGGCGAAACGTCGGTTTCAATCGTTTCGGGATAAGAATGTTCGCGCGCCTGGGCGATTGCCTCGTCGTCTATGTCGGTCGCAAAAACCATAAACTTCGGCGGGTCGCTCTGCTTTTCGGTGTATTCGGTCAAAAGCATCGCCATCGAATACGCTTCCTCGCCCGAAGCGCAGCCCGCCGTCCAGACGCGCACCGTGTCGCGCGCCGTTTTGCCCGTGAACAAGCGCGGGACGACTTCGGTTTCGAGCGCGCCGAAAGCGTCTTTATCGCGGAAGAAATTCGTCACGTTAATCAAAAGATTGCGCTGCAAAGACTGAATTTCTTCCTGGTTGTCGCGCAGATATTTGACGTATGTCGGCAAATCTTCGAGTTCGTGAATCTGTAAATGACGGGCGATGCGCCGGATGAGCGTCGGCGTTTTATAATTGGCGAAATCGTGTCCGGTGCGAACCCTGAGAATCGTGATAATCTCGCGCAGGCTGTCTTCGGCGTTGATTTCTTCGGCGACTAATCCTGCGTCCGCGCCGTTCGTCAGATGCAGGCGTTCCGAGCTTTCCCGAAAATACAGCAGTTTTTCGGGCATCTGGCGGACGGGCAGAATCCAGTCAGCCAGCCCGGTCGCAATCGCGTTTCTCGGCATCTGGTCGTATTCCGCGTCTTCCGGCGACTGGACAATCGCAAAACCGTTCGATTCCTTGACGCGCTTTAAGCCGAGCGTGCCGTCCGAACCCGTGCCGCTCAACACGACGCAGACGGCGTTTTTTCCATAGGCTTCGGCGAGCGTGCGAAAGAAAACGTCAATCGCCACGCGCGTTCCGGCTTTTTTCTCCGGCGGTTCGCAGCGAATCGAGCCGTCAAACATTTCAAGCTGGCTGTTCGGCGGAATGACGTAAACGCGATTCGGCTCGACCTTGTGAGTTTCCGTGACTTGCACGACCGGCATCGTCGTCTGCGCCTGCAAAATCTGCGGCAGACTCGATTCGTGCTGCGGCGAAAGATGCAGAATAACGACAAACGACATTCCCGAATTCGGCGGCATCGAAGCGAAAAATTCCTGCAAAGCCTTCACGCCGCCCGCCGACGCGCCGACACCGACGACGAGAAAATCCTTTTTCCCGTTTTTATTTTTTGAATCTTTCGCCGCCGGGATTTTTTTCACCGCTTTCGGAGACGTTTTCTTTTCCATACTTAATTTTCTCACGCCGTATTTTCGCGGCGCATCGCGCACGAAGCTTTTTTAAAATTACAGCTTAAAGCAAACAAATTTCAAATAATGTTCTGCCGGTGACATAACCGAACAATCGGAAAAATTGATTTTCGACCGGGATTTTTCCGAAATCCGGATAAATTTCAGCCCGTTTCGACGATTAACGCTTTCGCTTTCGCAAATTTTATTGATGCGGATTTTTTCGCGCCCGCCGCGCTCAATTCCCCGATTCGGTCCGCGCCCGCGTAAATGTTAAAACGATTGTCGCGGACGAACCCCAAAAGCGTCATTTTGTATTCGTTCGCCAATTCGACCGCGAGGCTCGAAGGCGCGCCGACCGCCGCTAAAATCGGAATCTGCGCCATCAAAGCCTTCTGCACCAGCTCGAAGCTGGCGCGCCCCGACACCAGCAGAAGTTTGCCGGCAAGCGGCACGTCGCCTTTTAGGAATTTCGCGCCGATCAATTTATCAACCGCGTTGTGCCGCCCGACATCTTCGCGCAAAACTTCGAGTTCGCCCTTTCGGTCGAAAAGCGCGGCGGCGTGCAGTCCGCCGGTTCGCTCGAAAACATTTTGACGGGCGCGCAAAATCTCCGGCAGGCGATTGATCGTTTCCGCCGAAAAAATCGAATCCGAATGATTTTCCAAACGACAAACGCCGGTTTGCAAAGCCTCAATCGAAGTTTTCCCGCACACGCCGCAGCTCGATGTCGTGTAAAAATGGCGTTCCAGTTTTTTAAAATCAATTTCAACGTCGGCGCGCAAATCCACGCGGACGGTGTTCGCTTGAGAATCATTCTTCGCGCCGCAAAATTTTATTCGGCGAATTTGCGCGGCTGATTTGACGATGCCTTCGGTGAACAAAAATCCGGCGGCGAGTTCAAAATCGTCGCCCGGCGTGCGCATCGTAATCGAAACGGCGCGGTGAAGCGGTTTGCCGTTTTCCGTCAAACCGAGCCGAATTTCGAGCGGTTCTTCGACCGCGAGCGCGTCAATCGCCGTCGAAATTTCGCCGTCCGCTTTTATTCTGTGAATTTCCTTTTCCGCAAAGTTATTCTGTTTCATTGAATTTCGCCGCGCGTCTAAAAAATCATTTTCGGTAAATTTATGATGAACTAATTCCGCGCGAAAACATAATCGGCGGGCGCGGGAGATTTTCAAATTTTCGTTTGTCCATTGAGTGGAAAACGTGGCTAAATAGAAAATAAAATTTGAAGGAAAATTTATATGTCAGACAACACGCCGACGGTCATCGAATCAACTTTGCAGGAAACCAGAATTTTCCCGCCGCCGCTCGAATTCGCGCAACAGGCGCACATCAAAAGTTTTGAAGAATACGAAGCGATCTATAATAAAGCCGCCGAAAACACCGAAGAATTTTGGGAATCGGTCGCGGAAAATCTGCACTGGTTCAAAAAATGGGACACGATTTTGAAATGGGAAGAACCGCACGCCGAATGGTTCGTCGGCGGAAAAACGAATGCCTCTTTTAATTGTCTCGACCGTCACTTAGAAACTTACCGCAAAAACAAAGCCGCGATTATCTGGGAAGGCGAACCGGGCGAAACGCGCACTCTGACTTATCAACAGATGCACCGCGAAGTTTCAAAATTCGCCAATGTTTTGAAAAAATGCAGCGTAAAAACCGGCGACCGCGTGGCGTTGTATATGCCGCTCGTTCCCGAATTGGCGATAGCGATGCTCGCCTGCGCGCGCATCGGCGCGACGCACACGGTAATTTTCGGCGGCTTTTCGGCGGACGCGATCCGCGACCGCGTGAACGATTGCGGCTGCAAATTAATCGTCACGGCGGACGGCGGATTTCGGCGCGGCGCGGAAATCAAATTGAAGGAAATCGTTGACCGAGCCGTCGAACAAACGCCGACCGTCGAAAATGTCATCGTCTTCAAACGCACCGGCTCGCCCATTTCGATGAACAATGAACGCGATCATTGGTGGCACGAGCTGATGGAAACCGTCTCGAGCGATTGCCCGGCGGAAGAATTGGACAGCGAGCATCCGCTTTTTATTCTTTACACGTCGGGGACGACCGGCAAACCGAAGGGCATTCTGCACACGACCGGCGGCTATCTGACGCACGCTTTTATTACGTCGAAATGGGTTTTCGATTTACGAGACGAAGACACATTTTGGTGTACCGCCGACATCGGCTGGATTACCGGACACAGTTACGTCGTCTATGGACCGATGGCAACCGGCGCGACGATTTTTATGTATGAGGGCGCGCCGAATCATCCAGAGCCGGATCGTTTCTGGCAAATAATCGAACGCCACCGCATCAATATTTTCTACACCGCGCCGACCGCGATTCGCGCTTTTATCAAATGGGGCGAACAATATCCTTTAAAACACGATTTATCTTCTCTGAGACTTTTGGGAACCGTCGGCGAACCGATTAACCCGGAGGCGTGGATGTGGTATCACCGCGTTATCGGCAAAGAAAAATGTCCGATTGTTGATACGTGGTGGCAGACCGAAACCGGCGGCATTATGATTTCGCCGCTGCCCGGCGCGACACCGACCGTGCCGGGAACGGCGACGCATCCGTTTCCCGGAATTTTGATTGACATTCAAACCAAAGACGGCAAATCGGTCGGCACGAACGAAGGCGGTTATCTCGTCATCACAAAACCGTTTCCTTCGATGCTGCGAACGATTTGGGGCGACGACGAGCGGTTTAAGAAAACATACTTTTCCGAAATTCCGCACGTCTATTTCGCGGGCGACGGAGCCAGACGCGACGCTGCGGGCAATTTCTGGATTATGGGCAGAGTTGACGACGTAATCAACGTTTCCGGTCATCGGCTCGGGACGGCGGAAATCGAATCGGCGTTAGTTTCGCATCCGGCGGTTGCCGAAGCCGCCGTCGTCGGCAAACCCGACGAAATCAAAGGACAAGCCATCGCCGCATTTGTCACTTTGGAAGGCGGACGAACGGGCAGCGAAGAATTGAAACAGGAATTAAAAAATCACGTCGCCAAAGAAATCGGAAGTTTAGCGAAACCCGACGATTTGCGTTTCACCGATGCGCTGCCGAAAACCCGTTCGGGCAAAATTATGCGCCGTCTGTTGCGCGAACTCGCCGCCGGCAATCAAATCGCGGGCGACACGACGACGCTCGAAGATTTTTCCGTGCTGGAAAAATTGCGGGCTGATGAAGAATAAAAAACTCTTTTTATGAAATTAAGAATCAGGGGAAATTCGATTCGTCTAAGGCTTTTGCGCGCCGAAGTCGCCGAGTTTGCAAAAAGCGGAACGATTCGGGCAACAGTCAATTTCGGCGCGTCGCAATTAACATACGTTTTGCAAAGCGCGAAGATCGGCGAAGACTTTTCGGCGCATTTTAATAACGATCAAATCGTCGTCAGCCTTCCGGCGCAAGCGGCGCGGGAATGGACGGAAACCGACTCGATCAGTTTGAGCGGCGAGCAAAAAAATGCGAACGGCGAACCGTTAAAAATTCTCGTCGAAAAAGATTTCGTCTGTCTCGAACGCCCGGACGACGCGGACAACCGCGACGCTTATCCGAATGTTTCGCACAGATGCTAAAAGTCTCTGTTTGAAAAATCAAATAACGCCGATCAGCGGCGCGACAACTCTAAATTTTACCGTCGTCGTGCCGTATGACATTCCGCCGCGTTGCGCCGCGACGTATGACATTTTCAAATATCTTTTGGAAAAGGTTGTCGAATAATTGTGCCGGCGATTTCTTAAATTTTGCAGAATTAAATGTTAAGGTATTTTAATTGAAGATTCTCGAGCTTTAACAAATTTACGAATAGTGGTTTGCTGTTGTCCGCCGTTCGGCAAAATGACACTCTTACGCAAACCGGAAACCGATTTATGAACGCGAATTCAGCGAAAGAAAAACAAGCTTCGCCGTATGCCGAACGTCCCTGGCTCAGGCATTATGATTATTGGGTGCGTCCGACGATGAATTATCCGCGCCGCTCGCTTTATGAAATTTTGCGGACGACGGCAATCGAAATTCCCGACGCGACGGCGACGGTTTTCCTCGGCGCGACCTTAAATTATGCGGAAATCAAGCGGCAAGCCGATACAATGGCGGCGGCACTCTGCGGTTTGGGCGTGAAGCAGGGCGACCGCATCGGCATTATGCTGCCGAATTGTCCGCAGTATATGATCGCCGCTTTTGCCGTTTTAAGGCTCGGCGCGGTCGTCGTTAATATCAATCCGCTTTACACTCCGCGCGAACTCGCGGTCGTCGCCGCCGATGCCGGAGTGCGTTTGCTGATGACGCTCGACTTACTCGCCGGCAGCGCGCTCGGCGTTCGAGACCAAACGCCAATCGAAAAAATTATCATCACTTCCGCCGCCGAATATTCGAGCGACGCGATTGCAACGACTGTTATCGAAGGCACTCTGCGCTGGGCTGATTTGCTCGCCGAAAAGAATTTACCGGCTTTGCCGACGGTTGCAATTGACCCGGAGACGGATGTCGCCGTTTTGCAATACACCGGCGGCACGACCGGCGTGCCGAAGGGCGCGATGCTGACGCACTATAATATTTTTACCAACGTCGTGCAGTCCGAATGCTGGACGCAGCCGCACGCGACGCGCGGAACGCAGACGTTTCTGCTGGTCATTCCGCTTTTTCACGTTTACGGTTTTACCGTCGGAATGATGCACGGCGTTTGGGTCGGAGCCAGGCAAATCTTGATTCCGAAATACGACGCGCAGCTTTTGCTGGAGGCGATTCGGGATTACGTTCCGACTTATTTTCCGGGCGTTCCGACGATTTATATTTCCCTGCTCAATCATCCGCAAGCGCGCGAATACGGCGTGGATAAAATTCGCATTTTCAACAGCGGTTCGGCTCCCATTCCCGTCGAAGTCATCGCGCAGTTCGAGCGCGTGACGGGCGGAGCCGTGTGCGAAGGTTACGGGCTTTCGGAAGCCTCGCCGGTCACGCACACAACGCCGTTTTACGGTCGCCGCAAACCGGGCAGCATCGGTTTGCCGCTGCCCGACACCGACATCAAAATCGTTGATCTGGAAACAGGCGAAATTATCCTGCCGATTGGTGAAGAAGGCGAATTATGCGTCGCCGCGCCGCAGGTGATGAAGGGTTACTGGAATCGCCCGGACGAATCGGCGGTGACTTTGCGCGCCGACGCTGAAGGGCGCAGATGGCTCTACACGGGCGATGTCGCGCGAATGGACGAGGACGGCTTTTTTTATATTGCCCAGCGCAAAAAAGATATGATTCTGGTCAGCGGTTTTAACGTCTATCCGTCGGAAGTCGAAGGCGTGCTTTACGCTCATCCGGCAGTGATGGAAGCCGCTGTGATCGGCGTTTCGGACGTTTATCGCGGCGAAGCGGTCAAAGCGTGCGTCGTTCTCAAACCGGAGGCGCGCGCGACGGCGGAAGAACTCGTGGCGCACTGCAAAACGCAGCTTGCCGTCTATAAAGTGCCGGGCATCGTCGAAATTCGGGAAAGTTTGCCGAAAACCGCGGTCGGGAAAATTTTGCACCGCGTTCTGCGCGAAGAATCGCAGTCCGTTTAATCGCCAACGCCTTCGCCGAGCGAAATTTTTGACAGGAATTTTAAAATTTAAATGGAGAATCAATGGCTAAAACATCAGTTTCAAAAAAGAGCTATCCGTGGACGACAAATATCAAAGACCGCCCAATTACTCTGCGTTTGATGCAGCCGAACGACCGCGCCGCGCTGCTCGATTTCGCGCGCTCCTTGCCCGCCGACGATTTGCTGTTTTTGTCGGTGGACATTACCGAACCGGAAGCCGTCGCCGCCTGGGTGCGCGATTTGGAGTTGAAGCGCGTGGTGACGATTTTCGCCGAATCGGACGGGAAAATGCTCGGACACGGAACATTGATTTGCAACAATCTGACGTGGACGCGGCATCTCGGCGAAATACAACTTTTGATTAGTCCCGCCGCCCGCGGACTCGGTTTGGGCAATCTGCTGGCGAGCGAGATTTTCGCCGTCGCCGAAGAACGCGGTCTGCAAAAAATCGTGGCGCGAATGGCTGCCGGACAAAAAAGCGCGATTGCCGTGTTTCAGCGTTTAGGCTTTAACGCCGAAGCCCTGCTCGCCGATTTTGTCATTGACCGTGATAACCGCACCAATGATTTGGTCGTGATGACTTACGACGTTACCGGACTAACCATTTAAGAGAATTTCAAATTACGAATGACGAATGACGAATATCGGAATCGGCTTTCAATTCATAATTTGAAATTCGTAATTTGAAATTCGTAATTCGATTTATGATTGAGCGCATTCCGCAACCGCCCCAAAAGTTTCTGCTCGGCAATATGCTCGATTTGAGCGCGGGCGAGCCGGTGCAGGATATGATTCGTCTGGCGCGCGAATACGGTCCGATTTACCGTATGGTTTTTCGCAACCGCGTCGTCGTCATCGTTTCCGGTCAGGAATTGGTCAACGAATTATCCGACGAAAAGCGTTTCGATAAAACGATTCGCGGCGCGCTCGGCTTGGTGCGAAGGTTTGCGGGCGACGGACTTTTTACGGCTAAAACGCAGGAGCCGAACTGGTCGAAGGCGCACAACATTCTGCTGCCGAATTTCAGCCACAAAGCGATGCAGGGTTATCATCCGATGATGCTCGACATCGCCGAGCAGATGGTTTCCAAATGGGCGCGGCTCAACGCCGACGAGGAAATTGATGTCGTGCGCGATATGACGAGCCTGACGGTTGACACCATCGGTTTATGCGGTTTCGGTTATCGTTTCAACTCGTTTTACCACGATGCGGAACATCCGTTCGTCCGGCAGATGGCGAACGCGCTTTCGACTTCGATGGACGAATTGCGCGATATGCCGCTCGAAAAAATGGTGCAGCACAAACGCGAACGGCAATTTCAGACGGACGTGAGCGGGATGAATGAAATCGTTGATCGCATCATTAGAGAACGGCGGGCGGCGGGCGAAGATTTGTCCGACAAAGTGGACTTGTTGAGCTATATGTTGTCCGGCGCGGACAAGAAAACCGGCGAACGGCTCGACGATTTGAACATTCGCTATCAGGTGATTACTTTTCTCATCGCCGGACACGAAACGACGAGCGGCTTGCTTTCATTTGTGATTTACGAATTACTGAAAAATCCCGACGTGCTGGCGCGGGCTTACGAAGAAGTTGACCGCGTATTCGGGCGCGACCTTTCGCATCAGCCAACTTACGCGCAGGTCAATCAATTAAAGTATATCGAGCGGATTTTGAAGGAAACGCTGCGCCTTTTTCCGACCGCGCCGGCGTTCGCGCTCGTGCCTTACGAAGACACAATTCTCGGCGGGAAATACAAAATAAAACGCACGCATCAAATCAATGTTTTACTGCCGATGCTGCACCGCGACCCGGCGGTCTGGGGCGAAGACGCAGAAGAATTTAATCCCGATAATTTTACGCCCGAACGCGAAGCCGCGCTGCCGCCAAACGCTTACAAACCGTTCGGCAACGGTCGGCGCGCGTGCATCGGCAGACAATTTGCGATGCAGGAAGCGACTCTGGTCATCGGAATGATTCTCCGGCGTTTTGAATTGATCAATCATACCGAATACATCGATTTAAAAATTAAAGAAACGCTGACGATGAAACCCGACGGTTTGAAAATCCAGGTTCGCCCACGCCAATTTAAAGAAAAGGAAAATTACGAATTACGAATTACGAATCACGAGTTGCCGAAAGCGAATGAGAAAGAACTCGAACAGCTTCCGCCATCCGCAATCCGCAGTCCGCAATCGCACCAAACGCCGTTGCTGGTTTTATACGGCTCGAATATGGGAACGGCGGAAGAAATCGCCCGCCGCATCGCGCAGGATGCCGAGGAAAACGGCTTTTCCGTAAAAATCTCCGCGCTCGACGATTACGCCGGACGCTTGCCGAAAGACGGCTTAACTTTTATCGCCGCCTCTTCCTACAACGGCGCGCCGCCGGACAACGCCGCCGGGTTCTGCGATTGGCTGAAGGAGGCGGACGAATCGCTCGCGGGCGTGACTTACGCGGTTTTCGGCTGCGGAAATCGTGATTGGGCTTCGACTTTCCAAGCCGTTCCGCGCTTTATTGACGAACGTTTGGCAAAACTCGGCGCGAAGCGTTTTTACGCGCACGGCGAAGGCGATGCGCGCGATGATTTTGAAGGGCAATTTCAAAATTGGTATCAGCCGCTCAGAAAGCTCGTCGGCAAAGAATTGAATTTGCAGTTCGAGATTGACGAAGGCTCGAAACAGCTTTATCAACTCGAAATCGTGCCGGGCGCGCAGATGAGCGGATTCGTTGATTCGTTCGACGCGCAACCGCTGCGCGTTTTGATTAATCAAGAACTGCACCGGAAAACGGGCGATTATCCGTCGGAACGCTCGACCAGACACATCGAACTCGAATTGCCCGAAAACCTTTCGTATAATGTCGGCGACCATCTCGGCGTGATTCCGCAAAACAGCGAAAATTTAATCGAACGCGTCGCCGCCCGATTCGACTTCGAGCGCGAAACTTATATTCGTTTGCGAAAACAGGCGAATCGCAAAACTTTTCTGCCCGTCGAACAGACGATTTCCGTTTACCGACTGCTGCGCGATTACGTCGAATTGCAGGAAGTCGCCACGCGCCAGCAAATCAAAACGCTCGCCGATTACACCGATTGCCCGCCGCATAAAATTCAGATGCTCGCGCTCGTCGGCGACGACGAGCAGACGGCGGCGCGTTACCGCGAAGAAATTCTGGACAAAAGAAAGTCAGCTCTTGATTTGCTCGAAGAATATCCGGCGTGCGAACTGCCGTTTGAAATTTATCTCGAAACTTTGCCGCCGCTGCGCCCGCGTTATTATTCGATTTCTTCTTCCCCGCTCGAAAATCCCGCGCTTAGCAGCATCACCGTCGCCGTCGTCGAAAGTCCGGCGCGTGCAGGAAACGGCATCTACCGGGGCGTTTGCACGAATTACCTCGCCCGAAAATCCGCATCGAGCCAGATTTACGCTTTTGTTAAAGATACAAAAGCGATGTTCGGTTTGCCGGATGATTCAGCCCTGCCGATTATTATGATCGGACCCGGAACCGGCATCGCGCCGTTTCGCGGTTTTTTGCAGGAACGCGCCCGATTAAAAGCGCGAGGCGCGGAAATCGGCGAAGCGATATTGTTTTTCGGCTGTCGCCACCCGCAGCAGGATTTTCTCTACGAAGACGAATTGCGCGAATTCGAGCGTCAGAAAATCGTGCGGTTGTCAACCAGTTTTTCGCGCGTCGAAGGACAGGCGAAATGCTACGTTCAGAATGAAATTTACACGCGCCGCGACGAAGTTTGGCAAATGCTCGAAGCGGGCGCGATAATTTACGTGTGCGGCGATGCCGGTCGAATGGCTCCCGATGTCCGGCGCACATTTGCCGCGATTTATATGGAAAAAACCGCCGTGAACGTCGCCGAAGCCGAAGATTGGCTGAACGATTTGACTGCCCGAAATCGTTACCGGCTCGATGTTTGGGCATCAAATTAAAATTAATTTTATCAAACTGAAAATTATGTCTAAAATATTAAATCGTCGCCTGACCACCACCGATTCGAGTTTCCTCTATTTTGAAAAGAAGGAAGCACCGATGCATATCGGCAGCGTGCATCTTTTTGAGGGCGAAGTGCCGTTTGAAGATTTTATCTCGATGATGGATGCCAAAATGCATCTCATTCCGCGCTACCGGCAAGTTGTTAAATTCGACCCGTTTAATATGGCGCATCCGACCTGGGAAAATGATCCGCACTTCGACATTCGCAAACATATTTTTAAAATTCAGATTGACGCGCCCGGCGGCGAACAGGAATTAATCGAATTATCGAGCAAAATTTTCACGCCCGTGATGGAGCGCGACAAGCCGCTCTGGGATATTTTCTGGGTTTACGGCTTGAAAGAAGGCAATTCGGCGATGATTGCGCGCATCCACCACTGTATGGTGGACGGAATTTCCGGCATTGATTTAATTAAGATCATTTTAGACATCTCGCCCGATTCCGGCATTCCGGTTAAACCCGAATCTGCGCCGCCGCGAACCGAACGGCTTGACCCGACCAGACAGTTTTTCGATTCGCTGCTCGGCGGAATGGAAGAAGGAATGAATCGCTGGATGGAATTTCAAAACGGATTGCTGAATTTAACGCAAGCCCTGATCGAGCAGCAGTCGCGCGATGCGATGACGCGCGTCGGAAGCGATTTGCCGCAGATGGCGACACCGGCGGCGATTCTGCCTTTTAACAAACCCTGTTCGGGCGAGCGGCGACTCGTCTGGAGCGAGTTTTCATTCGCCGATGTCCGCGCCGTTCGCGCCGCGCTGGACGGAACGGTCAACGACGCGGCATTGACTATTTTGTCCGGCGCGGTTTCCAAATACGTCGAAAGTCACGGGCAGGCGACGGCGAACCGCAGCGTCAGATTTATGGTTCCGGTCAGTTTGCGGCAAGCCGATCAGCGCGGCGCGCTCGGAAATTTGGTTTCGATTCTGCCGGTTGAAATTCCGCTCGATCTAAACGATCCGGCGGAACGCTTTCGGTTTATCAACCAGAAAACCGCGACTTTGAAGGGCGGGCGCGTGGCGGAAGGCGTTAATTTATTTTCGGCTCTGATGGGCATTTTGCCCGCGCCCGTGCAGGCTCTCGCCGGCGCGCTGGCTTCGATGCCGATGCCCGCCGTCAATATGGTTTCGACCAATGTGCCGGGTCCGCAGGTTCCGCTTTATACGCTCGGCAGAAAAATGCTCGGTTATTATCCGTATGTTCCCGTCGGTTACGCGGTCGGCTGCGGCTGCGCGATTTTAACTTATGATCAGAAAATTACGTTTGGATTGACCGCCGATCTGCAGGCGATGCCCGATGTCGAGCGGCTTCGGGATTTTCTCAACGAATCCTTCGCCGAATTGTTAAAAGCGGCGGGCATCGAAAAAAGCGATTCTCTCCCGATTAAAAAATCCGCGCCGCGAACCGTCGAAAAAGTTACGCCGCCCGCCGCAAAAAAAGTTAAGGCGCGAGCCGCCGACAAAACCGAGTCCGCGAAAACTGCCGGAGCTAAATCGCGGACAACGTCTAAAACCGTAAAAATCACTAAACCTATCGCAGATGCGAAAGAAAACGAGCCGTCAGCGAGCGCAAAGCGAAAAAAACCGGCGCGAACGGCTCTAAACGGACGATAATAAATTATGACCGACACCGCCAATTACACGAGCAAAGACAGCCAGCCGGCAGACCGACCGATACTGCGTGAAGCATTGTGGGGTTTGGACTGGGTCGCGCTGCGCGCTTCGGCAATCTATTACGGCTTCGGAGCGAAACGCGGCGACGGCGCGGCGGTCGTTTTAATTCCCGGCTTTATGGGAACCGATTATTATATGACCGAGCTTTATTTCTGGCTCTGGCGCATCGGTTATAAACCTTATATGTCCGGCATCGGCTGGAACGCCAACTGTCTCGATATAGTCGGCAAAAAATTAGTGGCGACGATTGAAAAAGCCGCAGCGAAAACCGGCAGACCAGTTCATTTAATCGGTCACAGTCTGGGCGGAATTCTGGCGCGTTCGGCTGCCGTCCAACGCCCGGAAATGGTTCGTTCGGTAATCGCTCTGGGTTCGCCGTTTCGCGGCATTCGCTCGCATCCAGCGGTAATGAAAACCGCCGAACAGGTTCGCGCACGCATCCTGCGCGAAACTAATAACGAACGTCCGCAATGCTATACCGGCGGTTGCGACTGCGAAACCGTCCGCGCCTGGGACACCTGTTTTCCGGCGGATATTCTGCAAACCGCCGTCTATACGGAAACTGACGGAATTGTTGACTGGCAGGTTTGCGTTGACCGTGAACCGGCTAATAATTATAAAGTTTCGGGAACACACGTCGGTTTAGTGGTCAATCCGCAGGTTTATCGAATTGTCTCTGACCGCTTGTTCAAAAGCAGAGAGCAAATTGTTTGAAAGCTAAAAACTTCAAATCAAACAAAAGGAACGCAAACGATGATTTTGCGTTCCTTTTTCACTGTCAAAAAATTGATTTTCATTCCGAATCTTCCTTCTTTTTATCGCCCGTTAAAAGTCCGCGCATTATCTCCGCGCCGGGAATTAATTTTTCCCACGTTTGCGCGTTCGGAATCGTCATCTCCAGCACGCTGCGAAAGCGTCTGTCGAATTCTTCTTTGGTCTTCATATACGCCGCCAGGCTCGCCGTCAGATAGTTTTTGAAAAAATCCTGTAATGATTCTTCGTTTGAACGCAAAAGCTGAAAAAGAAACGGTGTCGGCAAAATATTGTGATTGTTTTTTTCCTCTTCTAAAATCAACTGAATCAGAATGCTTTTCGTGACATCTTCGTTCGTCGTCGAATCAATTACCTGAAAATCGTCGCCGCCGCGAGCCATTTTGATTAAATCCTGATAATTGACGTAACCGCGCGTCTCCATATTATAAAGCCGCCGATTTGCATAACGCTTGATAACGATTTGGTCGGTCGGCTCCCTTTTTTTTCTCGCCATAATAAATTCAGAATACTATAAACCCGTCATATAAGCAGAAAAATTATTCAAAGTTTTACTTAACCTCGACCGGACAAAATTTTATTGCAAAAGCGTAAAAGCGCGCTGCATATTTAGACTTTGGAAATTTATCGCTCGTATTTATCGAAATAATTGACAGTTTGAAGTAAAATAAACTATCTCGCAAATGCGAAATAAAACTTGACAGGATTATTTTTCCGGTTTATTATCGGTATTGTTAATCGGGTAACGGCAAGCACTGATTGGCGAACAAAATTATTAAAAGAAAAATTATTCGGGAGATTATTTAATATGAAGCAGGAAACAAAACAAACAACGCGCGAAGTTACGGGACAAACTGTCGAAACCGTTAATTCAACGATTGAACTTTCACAAAAAACGGCGACGGCGGTTTTTGAAGGCACGGTAAAAACAGCGGAAGTCGCCAACGGCTATATGCGGAATATGGTTCAGGTCGGTCTCGACGCACAGGAAAGCGGCGTTAATGTGGCGAGAAATTATTTTGAAACCATTTCCAAATTAAATCGTCAATGGATCAGCCTTTTTGCCGACACCGGCGAACGCACGATTAATTCGGCTGGCGAGACCGTCAGAAATACGGTTGACAACGTAATTGTCGGCGGCGCGGAAATTGTTGATAATGCGGCGACGCAAGCCAAACGGTCAGCCAAATAATTTAAAGATATTTTGACTTGAAAGTCTGGAGCGTAATAAACTTCAGACTTCTTATCATTTTAAATAGCGGAGAATAAAATTTATGGCGAACGCAAAATCCGGCAAACAAAAACCTGCCGGAACGACCGGAAAGGCAAAAAAACAAACGACTTCCAGGCAGGCAAACCCGGAAGATCCGCTTCCCGCCGATTACGCTCAAAATGTTTTAGACCAACTCGTCGAAGCGCAGAAAACGTGGTTTGAAAACGCCGCTCGACAAAACGCGCTGCTGGTCGAAACCGTTAATAAAATGTCTGAAATGCGGCAGAACGCGCCGACCGAGGCTTTATCGGATTGGGTCAAACAAGGCATCGAAGGCTTTATCGAAGCGCAGAAACGATGGTCTGAAATCGCCGTTCAACAAAGCGAGCAAATTCTCCGGTCGGTTAAATCAAACGCCGATTTTTCGGTGCCGGATCACCAATCCGCAGTCAAGAATTCAAACCAGGGCATCGAATCGCTCGTCAAGATGCGTAATTCGTGGCTCGATTTTGTTACGCAACAAAATATGCAGCTCGTCAATGCGTTGAAAGACACCTTAAAAATTGACAATTCATCGCCGGTCGCCGCTTTAGCGGATTTCGCCGGGCAAGCTGTTAATAATTATGTGGAAGTTCAAAAACGCTGGCTCGATGTTGCGGTCAAACTTTCCTTTCCGGGCGGCACCGACGAAAACAAAAAGTAATTTGCGGTAAAATGAGTAGTCAGCCATTCGGAATTTGGGCAGCCGACATCGAAGGCGCAAAGTTCCGTATGCAAGTCTTTACGGAACCGAAGAATCGCGGCGTACAGTAATAAAATCAATCGCCTGCGTGGATGGTCTGAAAGGTTTTCCCGAAGCCATTGAAGCGATCTTCCCGGAAATACAGGTTCGACTCTGCACCGTGTATCCGGTCGGACATTTTTTGTTTGACGTTTTGCAGAAAACGACTGGATTTCGCACCAGAGTTGATTGCGTAAAATCCGGTCTCCTTCTTCTAAATACACCTATCGCTGAAGTTACCAAAACACAGAAAGATGTGGATTCCGTAGCGCGCCAGTAAGTTGGGTGACTGAACCGCTCGTAAGTTGTTGATTCTAAGTTGCGGCTTTTTTGCGCCGTTTTATTAAAGTTGAAAACTGTGTTAAACACAGTTCAAACATTCGTCAATTCTTATGTTAATAAAACTGGAAATCGGCATCAACAAGTTTCAACATTTCGGCATTAGTCTGCATATATTTTGAGGTCGTCTCCCAATGGAAAATGAATTGCACTAAGTCCTCTTAACGCACTATTACCGCATTCGATTTCGGGCAAATAATTTAAGCGTTTAATCAGCTCATTTTCAAAATCAACCCCGATTTTGTCGGCATTATTTTTCTCATATCATTCTGAACAATTCACCAAAGCACACATCTTTCACCAATAGATAACCATAACGTAAATTTATTTATAAGGTGTTATTGTGGATTTATAAGTTGTTGTTAGTTCCTGCATAAACAGTCAACAAACAAAATTTTATTAATGGATTTCAGCTTAGTACTTAATGTTTGAGGGTCTCAAATCATTTCAAATAATGATCAAGAATTCTTGATTTAGAAGGTGTCCAAAACCCGCTTTTTTCGGACACTTTTCCATTTCAGAAATTAAAGACAAGTTTCTACCTTTTCATTTATCGAAGAATGTTGGAAAAGTACAAATTTTTGCGGAATAAATTAGACGGTTTAGTTACTCCATCCAATAAGGTTGAAAGGCAATTTTCATTTACTCTTTGAGATTCAGTCCCTTGAGAACGCTGTCAATTACTTGATGCAGCAGCGGTTCGCGCTGCTCGTCAATGTAATGAGCGACCAGCCGCGGATGATGGAATGCCATCACCGCCGAAATGATGATTTTCGTCATCGCCTCCGGGTCGGCATCATTCAGTCGTTTTTTGACAATCGCCTCGTTGACCAAGCCCAGAAGCTGCCGGTGCAAATTTCCCAGATGAAGTTTGACGAAGGGCTTTAGTTGCTGCGATGCCAGATCGAAAGCGTTATAAAGTTCCGGGTCAAGGCGCACTTTTTCGAGTTTCGCCCGGTGAATCGTTAACGCCCAATTGTGGATCTTCGCGCACGGGTCTTTTCGTTTCCGGCAGACAGCTTCCAAAGTTTCGTCCAATTTGAGCAACCATCTTTGGGAGACCGCGTCCAGAAGTTCCGACTTGTCTTTAAAATGTGTATAAAGGGCGGCGTGGCTCAGCCGCAATTCCTTAGCAATATCAGTTAAACGAACCTTTTCAAAACCGACCTCGCGCATCTTTACAAGTGTCGCCTCGATGGCTTTTTCTTTAATTT
Source organism: uncultured Pyrinomonadaceae bacterium (assembly GCA_964237235.1). Classification (GTDB taxonomy): domain Bacteria; phylum Acidobacteriota; class Blastocatellia; order Pyrinomonadales; family Pyrinomonadaceae. The sequence goes on along the minus strand of CAXSGY010000007.1, from coordinate 21,669 downwards.
GTTCGGCAGTTAAACCCGTTCGCGGCATATATTCATTCTAGAAGAACAAAACTAAAAGTCAAAACAAAACTTACATTCTGCCTTTTTTGTAAATTACAAAGTTGACAATTTGTAAGTTTGTTTTTAATATTAGGATTATTAAAGACATCAGATTTAGGAACAAAATTTATGAAATTGACCGAAAATACAATTTTAATCACCGGTGCCGGTTCGGGCATCGGATTAGCTTTAGCGGAAGAATTCGCCAAACTTGGAAATCAGGTAATCGTCGCGGCGCGCTCAAAGGAAAAATTGGAACGCGCCGCGCAGAAAGGCTTGCAGACCGTAACGGCGGATGTCTCGAATCTAGAAAGCATTCAAACGCTTGCCAGTTCGGTAATTAAAAAATATCCCGCGCTGAATGTCGTCATTCATAATGCCGGCATCAGCCGTTACGAGAATTATCTCGAAGTGGTTGATGCCAAGTTTGAAGAAGAGATGGTCGCCACGAACATCCTGGGACCAATCCGGCTAACCAACGCCCTGCTGCCGCATCTTCTGCAACAGAAATCAGCAGTTATTATGACGGTTTCATCCGGTCTCGCCTTTATGCCGAACGCGCAGGCTCCGACTTATTCGGCGACCAAAGCGGCGATTCATTCCTACACGCAAAGCCTGCGCTACCAGCTCAAAGAAACCGCCGTCGAAGTCGTCGAGCTTGTACCGCCCTATGTGCAGACGGCTCTCACGGGCGATTCGCAAGAAAATGATCCGCGCGCGATGCCGCTCGGCGATTATATATCCGAAGTGATACAAATCTTAAAAGAACAACCTCAAACGCAAGAGATTCTGGTGAACCGGGTGCGCGAGCTGCGTTTTTCAGCAGACGGCGGCGATGAAAACTATCAAGCGATCTTCAAAAAATATAACGACTTGATCGCGGCTGGACAGGCAGTTGCCAAACGATAATAAAGTTTGAGGAACAAAACAGAAAACTGATAAAAATCTGCTCAGCAAATCCAGACTGTTTAGGGAGAAAGCAAAATGATTGAGAATACGAATTTGGGCGGCGAGTTTACTTTGCCGAAAACATCTTTGACGTTAAGCCGCATCGGTTACGGCGCGATGCAGCTTGCCGGACCGGGCGTGTTCGGACCGCCGAAGAATCGAGACGGCGCGATTGCCGTGCTGCGCGAGGCGGTCGCGCTCGGCATCAACCACATTGACACGAGCGATTACTACGGACCGCACGTCACCAACCAGTTAATCCGCGAAGCATTAAATCCATACCCGGAAGATTTAGTGATCGTCACCAAGGTCGGCGCGGCGCGCGGCGCGGACGCTTCGTGGAATCCGGCGATGAACCCCAACGAATTGAGAAACGCGGTTCACGACAATCTTCGTCATCTCGGACTCGACGCGCTGGAGGTTGTCAACTTGCGGTTTATGGGAAGCGGTCACGGTCCGGGCGAAGGTTCAATCGAAGAACCGCTGACCTCGCTCGCCGAGCTTCAGCGACAAGGGCTGATTCGCCACATCGGACTCAGTAACGTGACAGCCCGGCAAATCGCCGAGGCGCGCGGGATTGCGGAAATCGTCTGTGTTCAAAATCAATATAATCTGGCGCACCGTGAAGACGATGCGTTAATTGACGAGCTTGCCGCAGAAGGCATTGCCTACGTGCCGTTTTTCCCGCTCGGCGGATTTACGCCACTACAATCTTCGACGCTTTCCGAAGTAGCCGCAAAACTCGAAGCCACGCCGATGCAGGTGGCACTCGCTTGGCTACTCCAGCACTCGCCGAATATTTTGTTGATTCCCGGCACGTCGAGTGTCGAACATCTCCGGGAAAACATCAAAGCTGCTGAACTGCAAATCCCGCCGGAAACGATTGATGAACTGAACTCTGTCGGCGCAAGCCGATAGCTCATATTCAGTTTGACAATTATGCGATAGCCGTTGAAGTTTTCAAACAGAAGTTAAAATGTGCAAAAACCAGGATCTTCCGTTGAGAATCGGTTTTTTATCAGGTAAACGGCTAATCCGTCATAGTGAAAAGCAATCTGCAAAAGCGACCGAAGCAACCTAAAGGAAAAAAAATGAAAGCAATATTAATTAACGAATACGGCGGTAATGATGTCGTCAATTACACGGATGCGACTCGTCCCGAACCACAGGCGGGCGAAGTTTTGGTGAAAGTGCAGACGGCGGGCGTGAATCCGGTTGACTGGAAAATCAGAAGCGGCGCGGGCGAAAGAATGGGGCTGAAATTGCCGGTTATGCTCGGCGGCGAGATTGCCGGAACGATTGAAAAAATCGGCGAGGATGTGACAGATTTCAAAGCGGGCGATGCGATTTACGGTATGGTAAAAGTTGGCGGTTTCGCCGAATACGTCGTTGCCAAAACGAGCGACATTGCGCCCAAACCCGAAAGTATAGATTTTGAACACGCGGCGGCAATTCCGCTCGGCGGTTTGACCGCGTGGCAGGCGATTTTCGATTTAGCGAATTTGAGCAACGGGCAAAAAATCCTGATCACCGGCGCATCGGGCGGAGTCGGTTCGCTGGCAGTTCAATTCGCCAAAGCGAAAGGCGCATACGTCATCGGCACGGCTTCGGGACGCAATGAAAAGTTCGTTCGCGGTTTGGGCGCGGACGAGTTCATTGATTACACGAAACAAAACTTTGAAGAGATTGTCACAGACGTTGATGTTGTCTTCGATACAGTTGGCGGCGACACTTTTGAAAAAGCATTCCAAACTTTGAAAAAAGGCGGCTTTTTGGTCACGTCGGTCGCGTTTCCGGACGAAGAAAAAGCCAGGGAATTCGGCATCAAATCCGCCCGCGTTTTTTGCAAACCGAACGCGGAAGAATTAAAAGCGATCAGCGAATTGGTTAAAACCGGAAAATTAAAAGCGCGGATTGACACAACGTTTCCGCTCGCGGAAGTGAAAAAAGCACTCGAACTTTCAGAAAGCGGACACGCCGACGGCAAAATCATTTTAATGGTCGAAGATTAAAATATTAAAGAAGATAAATTCGTTTGAAACAATTAGCCGGGCGGCGGAATTGTTCATTTCGGCTGCAGCTGTCGGAAATTCGGCTGACTTTGAAGATAAAAGTTTGTCTATCATCAAATAGAAATTCAGATTTCATTCGGCGGATAAATTAGTAAGGAGTATTATGAAAGCAATCAGAATCAATGAATTCGGCGGAACGGATGTGATGAAATTAGAGGACATCGAACGTCCCGTTCCCGCGCCTGATGAAGTTTTAGTGAAACTTTATGCCAGCGGCGTTAACCCTGTCGATTGCGTCATTCGCAGCGGCGGGAATGACTTTTTAAAACCTTTGTTAAAATTGCCGATGACCTTAGGTTGGGATGCGGCAGGCATTATCGAAGAAACAGGCAGCGATGTCGCCGGATTCAAGAAAGGAGATGAGGTGTATGGCGTTCCTAATTTTCCCGGCGACGGCAGCTACGCTGAGTATTGCGCGGCAAAAGCCGGTCAATTCGCCTTAAAACCTAAAAGCATCGGCTTTAACGAGTCTGCCGGAGTTCCGCTGGCGGCACTGACCGCCTGGACCAGTCTTTTTGAATGCGGAAAGCTGCAGTCAGGGCAGCGCATTTTGATTCAGGGCGCGACGGGCGGTGTCGGGAGCTTCGCCGTCCAGTTTGCCAAAGCCAAAGGCGCGTTTGTCATCGGCATTGCTTCAACATCGAACCTTGATTACCTGAAACAACTCGGTGCCGATCAAGTGATTGATTATAAAACTCAGAACTTTGAGGATTTGGCGCGCGACATCGATGTCGTCTTTGACGCTTCGCCGCTTCGTGACAACAGCGAGCGGCTCAGATTTGTGAATGTGCTGAAGGACGGCGGCGCACACTGGTCAGCGCAAACGTAGATCTGCCGTTCAACGAAGAGGTGACGCAGGCACTGGCAAAAAAGAATGCGAAAGGCGAACTCACTTTCGTGCAAAGCAGGCGGGATTGGCTGGAAGAGATTGCGCGGTTGATTGATGAAGGCAAAGTTAAAGTTTTTATCAGTCAAGTATTTCCGTTAGAACAGGTTGCCGACGCGCACAGGGAAAGCGAAACCGGACACGTTCGCGGCAAACTCGTTTTGGAAATCAAGCAGGCGAATTGAAGCCGCGAGCTGGTCAGAGAATGTTTATAATGGCAAACCGGCTGCTGAATGCATAAATTAAAGTTACAGATTTAGCGAAGGACTACACTAAAGGCAGTTTTTACTGCTATTTTGTCAAAGCCGGAAACTGCGTCAAACATCGTATAAAGATTCGCCAATTTTTATGCTAATAAAGTTGAGAACTCGTGCCAATAAGTTTTAACATATAATAATTAACAGAGGTGTCCGCCAGTGGACTGCTGAAAAATATATTAAAGAAAAAAGATTCCTTCGATTAACCAATTCAAAAACAGAGCAGTTCTCAATAATCAAACATCTGATGATTCTGAGAAGGTTCAGAGGGCAATTGAAGAATCCCTTCATCAATGTAAAAAACTCTATTAATTTCTGATATTATTTTTCCAACAAAGAAGCAAGGATGATCTATTCAAATAATCATCCTTGCTTTTTTGTATAAAACTTTGTTAAGAAGTCAGGACTCCAAAGAATTTTATTGTCAGACTTTATTCTCTATTGTCAGACTTTATTCCCTTTTTACAAATAACCTTGCAGTTATTTCGCGCCGCCGGCGAGTTTGCCGATCAGCGTGAACAGCGGCAGATACATCGAGATGACGATTGAACCGATGGTTACGCCCAAAAACGCGATTAAAACCGGTTCAATCATCGCCAGCAAATCGGCGATTGCCGAATCAACTTCGTCTTCGTAGAAATCGGCGATTTTGCCGAGCATCGCGTCGAGCGCGCCCGTTTGTTCGCCGACTCCGATCATTTGTCCGACCATATGCGGGAAAACGTCGGTTGCCTTTAACGGTTCGACAAAACTTTCGCCGCGTTCGACACCGGCGCGAACCTTTAAAATCGCGTCTTCGATGATGACGTTGCCAGCGGTTTTCGCCGTAATGTCGAGCGATTGCAGAATCGGCACGCCCGAAGACAAAAGCGTCGAAAGAATTCGCGCGAAGCGGGCGACGGCGATTTTTCGCAAAATGCTTCCAAAAATCGGCATCTTTAACAGCAATCCGTCAATAACGTGCCTGCCTTTCGGTGTTTTATAGTAAAAATTCGTTCCGACCGACCCGCTGATAATAGCCACGAGCAAAGCCAGACCGCCCCAACCGGCGAGAAATCCGCTGATGCCCATCACGATGCGCGTCGGCAAAGGCAGAGCTTCGCCCGGTCCTAACAATCCGAGAAAGATTTGCTCGAACTGCGGAATGACGACGACCATAATGACCGCGACCGCCGCGACCGCGACGACGATGACCGCCGACGGGTAAATCGAAGCCGAAATAATGCTGCGCTTTAGCTTGACGATTTTTTCGATTAAAGTCGCCAAACGCTGCAAAATCAAATCAAGCACACCGCCCGTTTCGCCGGCTTCGACCATATTCGTGTAAAGATTGTCGAAAACCTTCGGATGTTTTTCTAAGGAAGCGGCGAGCGTCGCGCCTTCTTCGACGTTTTGGCGAACCTGATGCAGAACTTCTTTGAAAAAGACGTTTTTCTGCTGTTCAGCCAGAATGTCGAGGCACGAGACGAGCGGCAGACCTGCGTCAATCATCACCGAAAACTGGCGCGTGAAAACGGCTAATTCCTTCGCGCCGACTTTCTTTTTTCTGCCGAGCTTCGGCAGGCTGATTTCGCGTCCCTTTTCCGAGGCTTGCGTCATCACGATTTGTTCGCGGCGCAGTAACGTGCGAAGTTCGTCCTGGCTGGCGGCTTCTTTTTCGCCCGAAACCATTTCGTTCAGACGGTTGCGACCTTTGAAGGCGTATGTTGGCATTTTTTCTTTCTAGCTCCTCATCTATCTAATAAGTTTGGGAAGTTACAGAGGTTACAGAGGTTACAGAAGTTTCAGAAGCATTGATTCGAGAATTTTTTAATTCCCAAACTTTCAAAACTTTCTGAAACTTTCCGAAACTTCCGTAACTTATTTATCTGACCGGCGGGCGTTGTCCGATTGGACGACCTTGCGCGTATGGACTCGGTATCGGCGGTTTGCCCTGTCCGTTGTAAGCTTGATTCAAACCCGAACCGCGCTCGATTAATTCTTTGAGTTCGTCGGCGTTCGAGGTGCGCTGCATGGCGAGATCGAGCGTAATTAAACGCTTTTGATACAGTGTGGCGAGTGCCTGATTGAACGTCTGCATTCCGAATTTGTCCTGTCCGGTCTGCATCATCGAATAAACCTGGTGAATTTTGTCTTCGCGGATGAGATTGCGAATCGCCGCGTTCGGCACGAGAATTTCGAGAGCCATCACGCGCCCGTCGCCCGAAGCCTTCGGCAACAGTGCCTGGCACATAATGCCTTCGAGAACCATCGAAAGCTGCGTGCGAATCTGCGATTGCTGTCCGGCGGGAAAAACGTCGATGATACGGTTAATCGTCGAAGAAGCGGAATTCGTGTGCAGAGTGGCAAACGTCAAATGTCCTGTTTCGGCGATGCGGAGAGCCATCTCGATAGTTTCGAGGTCGCGCATTTCGCCGACGAGAACAACGTCCGGGTCCTGACGCAGCGCGGTTCGCAAAGCATCGGCGAAACCGTGCGTATCCGAGGCGACTTCGCGCTGGTTCACAACGCAGTTTTTGTGATTGTGAATAAATTCTATCGGGTCTTCGATGGTCAGAATATGTTCGTGGCGGTCAACATTGATTTTATCAACCATCGAAGCGAGCGTCGTTGATTTGCCCGAACCGGTCGGACCGGTGACGAGAATCAAGCCGCGCGGCTTTTTGCACATATCCGAGACGACCGGCGGCAAACCGAGGTCTTGAAAGGTTTTTATTTCATACGGAATCGCGCGGAAAACCGCGCCGACCGCGCCTTTCTGATTGAAAAGATTAGCGCGAAAACGCGACATTCCCTTTAAGCCGAACGAGAAATCGAGTTCGAGATTTTCCTCGAAACGATGTTTCTGCGCGTCGGTCAAAACCGAGTAAGCGAGCCGTTTGGTTTCCGAAGGCGTAAACGCCGCGAAGCCGTCGAGCGGGCTGAGATGTCCGTGAACGCGCACCTGCGGCGGCGAGTTCGTCGTCAAGTGCAGATCCGAGCCGCCCAGTTCCGTCATTTTCTTGAGCAGATCGGGCAGCGTGATTGGCGTTTCGGCATTGATTGGTTGATCGTTCATATTTTTAGTGAAAAGTGAATTGTTAATAGCGAAAAGTAAAGGAATTTTTTAATTTTTAGTTTTTCACTTTTAGTTTTTTACTATTTAAGTTCTGCCTGCTGCACCACGTTCGATTTGCGGCGCATCGAGTTAATGACTTTTTCGGTTTCTTCGGCAATCCGCGCCGCGTTATCGTCGGGCGCATTTGCCTGAACGCTGTAAACGCGACCGTCGGATTCCATAAAATAGAACAGGCGCGATTGCACAACGCCGCCCGCGCCCGGCGATTTGGCGACGACGACATAAACTTTTTTATCGCCGACTTCCTTTTGAAAATCGTTCACGACCCAACCTTTTTCATTGACCATCCGGTCAATGACCGTGCGGCGCAGAGCCGACGTTTGAATGCCGCCGACGGTTTTACTGCGCGCGCTGTCGTTGTCCGCGCCCATCGCCGGACCGACGACCGAAATCGCCGTCGAACCGATGTTCGCGCCGTTGTCATCAACGACTTGATACTGCATTTCATTCGGCGAAGACGCGCCGCGCTTCCAGCTTTTCGGAGCCGTTTCGCCCGACGGTAAAACCGCCGCCGCATTGTCTTCGACCGTCGTTCGCTTGTTCGACTTAAATGTTTTATTTTGATTCGGACTAATTGTTTCGCCCGCTTTGAGCGCGTTGGCGATGCGAATCTGGCGCAGCCGCAAATCGCGCCTGAGAACATTCAAAGCCCTCTGGCGATTGACGCGGGCGCGATATGCCCGCCACCATCTTTTCGAATATTTTTTATACTTTTTGTTTTTCGCCCAACGTTTCGCGTGCGGACCCGACGCGGCGTTGACGGTTGTCAGCGGCACAATCGTTCCGAGACCGACCATAATTGCCAAAGATAATGCGATTGCTCTAAAAATCATTGTTTCTCCTTATCCTCTACAAAACCGTTTCTTTGACGACTTCTTCAATCGTCGTAATTCCTTCGCGCAATTTGTGAAGTCCAGAACCGCGCAGGGTGATCATTCCGAGTTCGACTGCCTTGCGTCTGAGTTCAATCGCGCTCGCGCCGATGATAATCAATTCGCGCAGCTCGTCGGTGATTTCCATCACTTCGTAGAGACCGACGCGACCTTTATAGCCCGTGTTGTTGCACGTCTGGCAGCCTTTGCCTTTGTAAGCCTTGAGCGTTTCGGCTTCTTCCTTTGAAAAACCAATCTCGACGAAACCTTCGACCGGAATATGAACTTCTTCCTTACAGTCTTTGCAAATTTTTCTGATCAGCCGCTGCGCCTGTATGATGTTGACCGATGTGGCGACCAGAAACGGCTCGATGCCCATATTGACCATACGCGAGATGGTCGAAGGCGCGTCGTTCGTGTGCAGCGTTGATAAAACGAGGTGACCGGTGAGCGCGGCTTTGATGGCGATTTCCGCCGTTTCAAAATCGCGGATTTCGCCGACCAGCACGATGTTCGGATCCTGACGCAGAAAAGAACGGAGCGCGGCGGCGAAGTTCAAGCCGATTTGTTCCTTCATTTGCACCTGATTGATGCCGGGCAGATTGAATTCGACCGGATCTTCCGCCGTCATAATATTCGTTTCGGAAGTATTTAACGCCTGCAAAGCCGAATAAAGCGTGTTCGTCTTACCCGAGCCGGTCGGACCCGTGACCAGAACCATTCCGTAAGGTTTGGCGATGTTGCGCTGGAAAATGTCCAGACTTTCCTGCTCGAAGCCGAGTTTGGTCATATCGAGCATCAATTTGTCTTTATCGAGCAGACGCAGCACGACTTTTTCGCCGAACAGCGTCGGCAGGGTCGAAACGCGAAAATCGAGTTCGCGCGAGCGGCTGTCAAATTTGACCTTGACCTTGATGCGTCCGTCCTGCGGCAGACGCTTCTCGGAAATGTCGAGCTTCGACATAATTTTCAGACGCGAAATCAAAGCGTCGCGCATCTTCAAGGGCGGATGCATCACGTCATACAAAACGCCGTCAATGCGAAAGCGGATGCGGAAATCCTTTTCATACGGCTCGACGTGGATGTCCGACGCGCCGCGTCTGAGCGAATCAACCAGCAAAACATTGACGAGCCTGACGACGGGAGCGTCTTCGCTGGCAATCGCCAGCTGCGCCAAATCAATTTCATCGTTGTCCTCGACGATTTCAAGCTCTTCGGCTCCCTGCGATTCAAATTCAAAACGGTCGAGCGAAACATTCAAATCCGATTCGACCAATCTATCTTCGACCGCCGCGCCGTTGCCGTTCGAGCCTTTGCCGTTTTTGCCGTTTCTGCCGGTCGGTCGCGGCTCGAACCGTTCGATGCCGTTGACGCTTGCCAGCTCGAAAACGTCTATTTCGTTCGATACGCCGCCGTAATATTTGCCGATGGCGGCGATTAGCGAGGCTTCCGAAGCAATCACCGGCTCGATGTTCAAGCCGGTCATAAACTTGATGTCGTCCATCGCAAAAACATTCGTCGGATCAGCCATCGCCAGAGTCAGCGTCGCGCCGACTTTGGAAATCGGCAGAACCGAATATTTCAGCGCGACTTCCTGAGAAATTAATTTGATCGTGTCTTTTTCGATTTGAAAAAGATCGAGATTGATCGAAGGAACGCCGTATTGACGCGATAAAACCGCTGTAATCACATCGTCGGAAATTAAACCGAGATTGACTAGGCTGGACCCTAAACGACCGCCGTGCGTGCGCTGGTGTTCGAGTGCTTCGCGCAATTGCTGCGAAGAAATTAAATTTTCACGGACAAGGATTTCGCCGAGTTTTGCTGACATCTTTAAAATTTCCTTTTTGTATGTTCAAACCGAGGATTTTCCTGAGGATTCCGGGCATTGCCAACTGTCTTTTGAGATATGGTTAAAACGATGATTAACATCGTTTTTATAAATAATAATTGTTAAACTGAAAAGTGTCAAGAATTCTTTTTAATTCTCCGCGCGGATTTTAAAATAAAAGAAGTCGCATTTCCTTATGAAAAAGCGACTTCTTTTATTTTGGAGAAATTAAAAAGAAAGTTTAATTTTTCTTTCCTTTAGAAGTTTTCTGCGGCGTTACTGCCTGTTCTTTCTTTAGAGTCTCAATCAAGCCCTTCGCATCGTTTTTATACTGGTTCGTATCGGGAGCCAAATCGGCAAATTTTTGCAAATAATTCGCGCCTTGTTGCAGTTTTGACTTATCGTTATTGATATAGCCGATATTGACGAGGCTAAATCCGGCACCGGCAAGCGCATCTACATTGTCAGGAGTAACGGCAAGAACTTTTTCAAATTCAGTAACCGCCAAATCGAATTCCGAGGAATCTTGGAGAGCTTCAGCAAGCGAGAGCTGCGCGTCTGATTTCCTTTTCGGATCGGTTTCGGCTGTCATATAATCTTGAAAAGCGGTTAACGCTTCTTTGCCTCTCGTGCGATCCGCACCGGTTTTCGACATCAGGCGATAGCCTTCCTTGCGATTGGTGAGAGCTTGAAACTTATTAGAACCGTAACTTTTCTGAAGATTTGCGTCGGTCGAGGTCGCCGACTTTAGTATTTCCAGAGATTTGTTCGAAGCGTTCACCACGTCATCGAAATCTTTCTTGACTTGCTGCATCGCCGCCGCCTTTGCGCCCGGATCACCTTTGACCGCTTGGTTGTAATTAGCCGTCGCTCGCAGAAGCAGCGCAGTCGCTTTATTGTTTAATAAAACCGGCGCGCTGCCTGCATAGTCAGGATCGGCGTTGTAGCCTTCATCAAACTTAGTAATCGCCAGATCATAATTTTTGGCTTTAAAAGCCTCGTTGCCCGCCTTGAGAGATTCGTCAATGATTTTGTTCGAGTTCTCGATTTTCTTATTTTTCTCGGTGGTTTCGGTTGCCTGTTTTTCATATTCCGCCTGCGCCTTTTTTTGTTCGGCAGTTAATTCGGCGGGTTTCTGGGGCGTTGCTGAATTGACGGGAGCGGAATTATTTAATGCCGCGCGAATATCTTCTTCGGTCCATCTTTTACCATCGCCCGGTTCCAGCGCGATGGCGATTTTATCCATTCCGGGCTTCACATTCGGATAATAGCCGGGGCTGGCATTCGGCGCGCTGATTGACAAGACAAAATTCCCGCCGAGCGGCAAACCAGCAAAGCTGAAAAATCCTTTTTTATCGGTCTTTGCCGCCGGAAAGCTGCCTTTGGAATCAACACGGTAAACTTCGACGACGGCTCCGGCGATTGGTTCAAACGTTCCGTCGGCTTTTTTGAGTTTGACCTGACCGCCGACCGGCGCGAGTTGTCCGAAAACAACGGTGTTGCCCGCCAGAAATAACGCGGCGGCGCAAAGGATTATAAGATAATTCTTTTTTAACATTAGAAATCCTCCAAAAATTATTGATTTAAAGATTGCCGGAAAAACGCCTCTTTTGATGCCTTTGAAAAATAAAGAGTTGTTAATCAGATTGTTTATTTTAACTCAATTCAAGCGGAATTTTGAAGCGCAGAAGTTCACGGCGGCGCATTTATCGCAAAACAGACGGTTGTGTTATCTTTTAATTTTTACTTCAGGCATTTAATTTACAACGAAAAACTTGATGAACGAAAGAATTTTTAATTTCAGCGCGGGACCCGCGGTCCTGCCCTCGGAAGTTTTGGAAAAGGCGCGAAACGAGCTGCTTTCGCTCGGCGGAAGCGGAATGAGCGTGATGGAAATCAGTCATCGCTCGAAGCATTTTGAGCCGATTCTCGAAGGCGCGGAACGCGGCATCAGAACGCTGCTCGAAGTGCCGGATAATTACCGGATTCTTTTTTTGCAGGGCGGCGCGAGCTTGCAGTTTTCGATGATTCCTTTGAATTTTCTCGACCGTAACAAATCGGCGGACTATATTCTGACCGGCGCGTGGGGCGAGAAGGCGATTAAGGAAGCGAAACGGCGAGGCAACGTCAACGTCGTTTTTTCGACGAAGAATTCCGGCTTCAAATCCGTTCCGGCGCAAGAGGAAATAAATTTCAGCCAAAACGCCGAATACGTTCATTACACCTCCAACGAAACCATTGACGGCGTAGAATTCAAATACGATTTGGACGGCAAAGGCTTGCCGGTCGTCTGCGACGCTTCGTCGAATATTCTTTCAAAACCGATTGACGTGGAAAAATACGCTTTGATTTACGCCGGAGCGCAGAAAAACATCGGTCCGAGCGGCGTAACTTTAGTGATTATCCGCGACGATTTGCTTGAACAAGTTCCCGAAAATCAATTTTCGATGCTCGATTATCGCCAAATTGCCGCGAACGACTCGATGCTCAACACGCCGAACACGTGGGGAATTTATTTGATTAATTTAGTTTGCGAACACACGCTCAAACACGGCGGACTCGCCGCGATGAAGGTGAAAAACGAAGCCAAGGCGAAAATTTTATACGACGCGCTCGACAACAGCGACGGTTTTTACCGCGGACACGCCGAACGAAGCGCGCGTTCGGCAATGAACGTCACCTTTCGCCTTCCGACCGTCGAACTCGAAACCAAATTTGTCGCCGAAGCCGCCGCCAATCAATTCGACGGCTTAAAAGGACACCGTTCGGTCGGCGGCATTCGCGCTTCGATTTACAACGCTTTTCCGAAAGAAGGCGTTGACGCGCTCGTCGAATTTATGCGCGATTTCGCCGCTAAAAACGGAGCGTAAACAAAGCGCAAACGGAGCGCAGGCATCCTGCCTGCACTCCGTTTGCGCTCCGTTTGTTAAATTCCAGTCAGAATTTCAAGCAATTCCGTTTCTTCACCTTCCGCGACGGTTCGCAGATCAATCAAAACTTTATCGTCTAAAATTCTTGTAATGACCGGTGGTTCGGAAATTCTCAACTTTTGCTCCAAATCCGCCGCCGACATTTTATCGCTCGTCAATGCCAGCAAAACGGTTGCAGGCTGAACGGTCGGCGCGGAGCCGCCGCCGACGACTGAGTTTCCCTTTATAATTTCGATGTTCAAATGCGTGTCTTTTAATCTTTTTCGTTTCAGACGGCGGGCAAAATTTTTCGCTCTGATCTCAATTTCAGCCGGCGGCATCGAAAGCATTCGCAAAACCGGAATTTCCCGTAAAGCCGTTTCGCGGCGAAACGCTTCGAGCGTCGCTTCGAGCGCGGCGTAAATCAATTTATCCGCGCGCAGAGCGCGATACAAAGGATGTCGTCTGATTTGCTCGATCAACTCGCCGCGTCCGACGATCAAGCCCGCCTGAACGCCGCCGAGCAATTTATCGCCGCTGAACGAAACGATGTCCGCGCCCGCTTTGACCGAATCGGCAATAATCGGTTCGTCGCTAATTCCGTATCTCGACAAATCAATTAACGCGCCCGAACCGGCATCCTCGTAAAGCAGAATAGATTTATGACGAGCTAATTCGGCGAGTTCCGATAAAGCGGGCGCGGCGGTGAAACCGACGATGCGAAAATTTGACGGATGAACGCGCAAAATCAAGCGCGTTTCGTCGTTGATCGCTCGTTCGTAATCGGCGATTTTCGAGCGATTGGTCGCGCCGACTTCGCGCAGCGTCGCGCCGGATTGCGCCATTACGTCGGGAATGCGAAAATCGCCGCCGATTTCGACCAGTTCGCCGCGCGAAACAATCGCTTCGCCGCCTTTGGCGAAAACGTTCAGAATCAAAAGCGTCGCCGCCGCGCAGTTGTTGACGATTAAAGCGGCTTCCGCGCCGGTCAGTTCGGCGAGCAGCGTTTCGGCGGCGATGCCACGTTTTCCGCGCTTTCCCGTCGCCGTGTCGAATTCGAGATTGCAGTAGCCTGCCGCGTTTGCGAGTATTGCCCGCCGCGCGTTTTCCGACAAAGGAGCGCGTCCCAAATTTGTATGAACAATCACGCCCGTCGCGTTGATGACGCGGCGCAATCTCAAATTACGTTCGTCACGCCAATGATTTTCAAGGCGCGTTGCGGCTTGCGAAAATAATTCTTCACGCGAATACGTCTGCGCTTTTTGGCTTTCCGACAATTCCCGTCGCAGCGCGTCAATCGCCGCGCGAGCCAAAATCGCCGCGTGTTTCGCGCCGGCGAGCGGCACAATTTTTTTTGCCTCTTCCGAGCGCAAAAGCGCGTCAATCGAAGGCAAAAGCCGCAAATCCGCACCGCTGTTTTGATCCGTCATAAAATTATTTTAACCGAAATTGAGGAATAAAAAAGGCTTTCGAGATTTTATTTATTGGAGAAGTTTTTAGAAGCTATCTCAAAAATGAATCTTTTTTGCGTGCTTTGCGTCTTTGCGGGAAATAAATTGTTTCCCGCAAAGACGCAAAGCACGCAAAGGAAAATCGGGAAAAAGCAAGAGCTTTATATTTTTGAAATACGCTTTACAAATCGGAGAAATCAAATGGCAATTTTAGGCAATTCAATAGCCCGGCAAACGCACAACAAATACGAAGAAGCGGCAAATCTCGACCAGCAAATCGGGCGGCTCGAAGACGATATACGCAAACTGAAAATTGATTTCGATATTTATTTCAACGGCGGCGCGAAACGTCCGCCGCTCGAAGCGCGCGCGCGGCTCGAAGCGAATTTAAAGCGGCTCGCCGACGACCGAAATTTGACTTACGCGCAGCGTTATCAATTCAATATGATGGTTTCGCGCTTTACTTCGTATCGTGAATTATGGCGCAGACTTTTGAAAAAGAAGGGCGAAGAAATGGTTTAATTTCCGCAATTAAGCCGTCGAGCAAAATAAACTTCGATAATTACAGCCGCGAATAACGCGAACGGACACGAATTATTTTAATTGATTTCATTCGTGTTTATTCGTGTTATTCGCGGCTAGAAGAAAATATATTTAAAAGAGAAAAAAGGGAAAAGCGGAACGAATAACCGCTTTTCCCTTTTTTTTGATAAACGCCGTTCGGCTAAAGACTTCAAACGTCGAAAGCAGTCAGACAATTTGAACGATTAGTCAACCCGCAAAACATTTTCCGCCTGCGGACCTTTCGGACCGTTGGTTACTTCAAACTCGACATCCTGCCCTTGCGTCAGCGTTTTGTAACCGTCGCCGGAAATTGCGCTGTAATGCACAAAAATATCCTGCTCGCCGGGTTGTTCGATAAACCCGTAACCTTTCGCGTTGTTAAACCATTTGACTTTACCCATTGTTTTTGACATTTCTACTCTAATTCCTCCTACAAACTTCAGTGAATTTAATTTTCGTTCTCAGCCGAAAAGCATTATCAATCAAACAGAAAAATACAAAGCCGCGTTTTCGTCGAAAATCGCAGATTCACGATTTCGCGCGAACGCTATTTGTCCAAAAATGAAAAAGACACATTTTCTAACAAGTAGAAAATCTTAAACCGCAAGATTTTGGGATTGTTTTTGTGTTGTTTTTTGATAGAACGAAAGAGAATTTAGCCCAAATAAATCCGTGTGTCAAGACTTATTTTTAATTTTTTCGCAAACCGCGCCAAATAATCGCAAAATTGACATCAAATCGGCGATCAACGAAGATAATTCGATGACCGCCGACGAAAAAAACCGACCGCTTTCTTACAACGAATACTTAAAAGTGCCGGAATTAATCGGCTTGCAAAAAACTCTGTCCGAGCCGACGAGTCACGATGAATTGCTATTTATCGTCATTCATCAAACTTACGAATTATGGTTCAGGCAAATTCTGCACGAACTCGACGCGAGCATCAACTGGCTTCGGGAAAGCCGCGCCTTTCGCGCCAATCATTCGTTAAAAACCGTCGCCTCAATCGGCAAAGTCGTCGTCAGCCAGATTCATATTTTAGAAACGATGGCGCAAATCGGTTTTTTGGAATTCCGCGATAAGCTCAATCCGGCGAGCGGTTTTCAATCAACGCAGTTTCGTGAAATCGAATTTCTTTCCGGCGCGAAAGATGAGCGGATGATGAATCATTTCAAAGACGATGATTTCGCTTTTGAACGATTAAAAAAACGCTTCGATGCGCCGAGCGTCGCCGACGAATTTTGGAAGCTGTTGGAAAGAAACGATTTCAAGGTTGAAACGGATGAAGAAAGAGTCGCAACGATTGTCGAAATCTTGAGAAAACCGGAAACGTACGCCGATTTTTTTATAATGCAGGATTTACTGATCGAACACGACGAAAATATTTCGCTCTGGCGATACAATCACGTTTTGATGGTCGAGCGAATGCTCGGAATGAAGCGCGGCACCGGCGGCTCGGAAGGCGCGGGCTATTTGCGAACGACGCTTTCAAAAAAATTCTTTCCCGAACTCTGGGAAGCCCGCACGCATCTGTAGCCAGCGTCGGAACCGCCTGCGTGAGCGGGCAGCTAAAGACGGCAAGTTAAAACCTAAAATAAAGATGCGAGCGTGCTGCGTTCAGCCGCCCGCTCACGCAGGCGGTTCTGACACGCGACAACTTTAATTTTTAGACGCGCATCAAAATTTTATGCGTTCACTATTAATTAAATTCATAAAAATCGTTTCCTTCACAGTTTTCCTTTTCGCCGCCGCCAATGCTCAAACCGCCACGCCGACACCGATTCCGGACGAAGAAACCGAACGAATTTTCACCGAAGAAATCAAGCTCAACGTTTCCGCCGTTGACCGCGACGGCAAATTCGTTTCAAACGTCAAACCCGAAGATTTAGTGATTACCGAAGACGGACGGCTGCATCAGGCGAGCAGTTTGCGGCGCATTGCCGCCAATGTTTTGATTGTGATGGACACGGGCGGCGAAATGCGGGCAGCGAAAAGTTTCGACCAAACGAAAGCGACGGCGAAGGCTTTGATTAACGCTTTGCAGCCGCAGGATTCAATCGCCGTAATGGATTATCACGATAAAGTCGAAGTCATCGCCGAATGGACGAATCGGGAAGATGCTTTGAAAATCATTGACCAAAAAGCGAATTTCGGCAGGCGTTCGGTTTTCACCGGCGCGCTCGAAGCGGTGGCGAGATTTTTGCAAAAAACGCCGCTCGATAATCGTCATCTCGTGCTGATCACCGACGGCACGGACAGCGTCAATAATCTCGCGGAAAGAGATGCGGCGATGCGAAAACTGCTCGCCACAGATGTCAACGTCCACGTTATCAGCTATACGAAAATGGAATTGTCTGACATCGAGCCGCGCACCAAAGGCTCTTCTAAAAGCTCCGGCTCGAAGGCGATGCCGCCCGAAATCGCCGCGCAGATGCCGAACGGCGTGCGCGACGTGCTGCTCGCCCGCGGCGGAATTTCGATCAACACCGATAAGGCTTTTTTGAAAAAAATGCGCGAGCGAAAACAAGATTTGATCAATGGCGAACAATATCTCAACCAACTTTCAATTGATACAAACGGCGAATTCGTTTTGCCCGAATCGAACGAAGAAATGGTGCGAAAAAGCGCGCTCGTCGCCGCCGTGATTGATTCGAGCTACGTCGTTACATACGCGCCGAAACGCCCTTTAAGCGAATCAAAACCGGGCGAAACGCGCGACATCGAAGTCACATCGCGCCGCCCGAACCTGCTCGTCAACGCGCGCCGCAAACTCATCACCGGCAATTCGGCGCAATAATTTATCCGGAAACGGCTTGACACCGAAAGCGTTTCGTTCGATACTTCGTATCTGAAATTTCTACAAAACTCAGCTCAATGATTCAAAAATAACGCGGAGTTGCTTTACCGTAAAACTCGGAGGGGCTTTATTTGCGAATCATCAAAACATCACGACTTCTAAAGGAGATTTTATGAAAAACTTAATTCTTATATTTTTCGTCGCCTTGACGTTCACCATTTCAATCAACGCTCAAACGACTCCCGCGACGACTTCAACCAATCAAACAACCGCCGAAGAAAAACCGAAAAAACAAATTTTCCGGGCGAAGAAAGACAGTAGTCAAAAGCAACGATAAACACTTATCAATAGGTATTATTAAACTCTTTAATTTTACGCTTTTTCACTTTCTTAATTTCATTTATAATTATCAGCAATTAGTTTTGTTTTGTATCTTATTGTATCTTGCCTGTATCTAATCGCTTTTTCGAGATACAAATCATAAAGATATGGCAAAAGTTTTTTTGAGAGAAAAGAAATTAAAACACGGGAAAATCGGTCTTTACCTGGACTTTTATCCGCCGATCATCAATCCGAAGACGCATCAACCGACGCGGCGCGCACATCTTAAACTGACCATTTACGAACGCCCAAAAACCGAAACGGAGAGGAATCATAATAAGGAAACGAAAATGCTCGGCGAAAACATCCGCGCCAAGCGTCAACTGGAGATTCAGGCGGGCGATTACGACTTTTTATTCGACAGCAAAGAAGATGACTTTCTCGCCTATTTCCAGGAACAGGTTGACACAAAGCGGCGAACTTCGCGGAGCAATCATTATCTTTGGAAAACGGCTCTCAATCATTTTAAGAAATTTGCCAACGCTTTCTGCCGCTTCGGAGACGTTACCGAAAAGCTCTGCGCGGATTATAAGAATTATTTAGCCGAGAAAACCAATCTCGGACAAAATTCCCAAGCCTCTTATTTCATCAAGTTCAAGGCGGTTTGCCGGACGGCGACCGAAAGCAAATTATTCAAGGAAAATCCGGCTTTAAGAGTCAGCGTTGCGGAAGTCGAAGTGCAGAAGGAATTCTTGACGCTCGAAGAACTTCACCGGCTCGCCGCGACTCCTTTTAAATATGACAACTTGCGGCGCGCTTCCCTGTTCGCGGCTTTGACCGGACTGCGGTTCTCCGATATTCAAAAGCTGATTTGGAAAGAAGTTCAACACAGCAAAGACCAGGGACATTACATTCGTTTTCAGCAAAAGAAAACGACCGGCGCGGAAACATTGCCGATCTCCGAGGAAGCCTTTGAACTGTTCGGAGAGCGCGGCGCGACAGATGATAAAGTTTTCGCAAAATTAAATAAATATCATTGTTTATATTTGCCGCTCTGGGTAAGCAAAGCCGGCATTGAAAAGGCTATAAGTTTTCATTCGTTCCGCCATACATACGCAGTTTTGCAGTTAAGCGCGGGAACGGACATTTACACCGTTTCCAAAATGCTCGGACACCGCGACGTAAAAACGACGCAGATTTACGCGAAAATTATTGACGCGAAAAAACGGGAGGCGGCGAATAAAATTAGTTTGAAGTAGTATGAATAAAAAAAAACCGAGGAAACCATTTGGAAAATTTGACCAGTTGGAGAAAGACAGGCTTTACTATCGAGATTTAGAAAAGAAGCGAATAATTGAAGATTATAAAAATGCCGAGAAAACACTGCATAAAATTCAGAAAGAGAAAAAGGAAATTGAAAATGATTATAAAGCTGGAAAACTATCTAAATTTAGATACAAAGAAAAGGTACAGATTTTTGAAAGCAGATACGAGAAATTTTTTAACAAAGGCAGCGACGCGGAGCAAACAATTATTCTTCATAGTATTTGGGGTGTTTCGGACGGAAATGAAATTGCAGAGGGTAAAACTTTTGATGCCGAGAACGTATATTTTCCTCCTACTACCTCATATACTCTGGAAAAGTTTTTGGAGCGCAAGCTGAAAGATTTTGATTGCAATTATCCAAAATTACCGACAGGAAAATTTAAAGATAGCAACAAAATTTATGCAGTATATCAACAAAAATTCCTTGAAGTTTTAAGAGATTCTACGCCACAGGCAATTGCTTATCTACGAAGCGGGCTTTCCGATTTTGAATTTCTTGTTGGTAAAAATAACAAAGATTATTTAGAAAAAATTAGAGACATCCAAATTACAATTTTCGAGTATAAACTTGAAACCCCTGAAGAGGAGAAAGCATTAGGAGGCTATTATCGCTATATGTGGGGCAGAAACCGGCGACTTTTTTACTTTTTCTATTATGCGATGCGGGACGAATGCGTTTCCGATGACCTACAGGAGTTTATAGATCATCAAACCGCGTTGTATCGCAGAAACTTTTACGACAACTTTGTGTTGCCACGCATACAAATTTTAGAAACTAGAGTTCAGCAGTGTTTTCAAGACTCTGCAATTGATAAATCCAACATCGTGTCTCGTTTCTTGTCTTTACAAAATTTAATTTATCAATGGGCTGATAAATTTTACTTACATAAAGATTGGTTATTTGAAGGTGCTTTCAAAATTCTCAACGAGATGAGCATTGACGAGACCGTTTTAGATGATTCTATTCCTATTTATCCAACGGAATACGAACGGGAATTTTCTGTTGATATATTTAAGTTCGTTTTTCCGGGATGGGAAGCGTCGGAGGAAACCGCGGAAGAATACATTGAGAGAGCGGTACAAGGATTTCAACATCATCTCGCTGTAGAAATGGATTATACAGCAAATTCACGACACTCTTTCAAAAAGCGCACTAAAAAAACAAAAACGAAAGGAACGCATCATAAAAGGACGGATAAAAAAACAGAGATTAAAGAAGAAGCCCCGCCACCGCCATTTGAAAGCATAAAATGGCTAATTGCTTGGAATGAGGGCGCGACTCACGAACTAATCGGTAGGGTCTTTAATCAAAAACAACGAAATATAAAAGCGATGCTGGAATCACTTCCAGATGAATTTAACCTTCCAAGACAAGTAGGCAAACGTGGGCAAAGAAAATCAACAATTTCAGTCGCACGCGTTCAACAAATAAAAGACTCACAGAATAGGACAGAAAACTATTGACAAATAGAGAAAAGTTTTCTGTCTTATAAACTCTTTGTTTTCAACAATTTACCTTTACACAGAAACAAAGCATTCGTAAAATAAACTTGACGAAACAAAATCGTGGAGGTTTATTGATGAATTCTTTAACAATTACACAAGTAACGCCGGACGACATCCGCGCCGTCGTTGACGCAGCATTAACCGACTTTTTTTCTTCCTACTCGATTCAACCGAAACCTGAAACTACCGACATCGGTAAAGGCGCAGAATTCGCCAGTAGAATTACTGGCAAGGCTGTTCCTACCATTTATGATCTCGTCCACAAAAGATTGATTCCGCATTCTAAATGCGGCGGCAATTTGTATTTTAAAAAATCTGAATTGCTCGAATGGCTTCAGTCCGGACGACGCAGAACGCAAGCGGAGATCGCAGGGGAAGCCGAAACTTTTTCTCCCGAAAAATCCCGACAATGAAAATTAACGTAGCGATTTATGAATCGTGAATCTCCGGCGTGTGCCAAAAATTAGAGGAACAAATTATGAACAATAAAAAAAGCAGAGCTGGCGGCTCTGCCTCGTATCAAAAAAATCAAATCAACGCGGGCAGCGGTAATAAGCGTTTTGATGTTTCTAATCTTAACCAATTTGCCCGCTTCGGTCAATCTTTCTGTTGCCGAAAATGCGGATCGGATTACCATCGTTTCGCCGTTAATGGCTTTTGTCAACGATGCCAACAACGCGTCGAATTTATTATCCGCGAGCATCCGCACATCGCACAAGAAATTAAAAACGAAAAGGCGGAGGTGCGAGTATGAATACCAAACCGAAATTTC
>CAXSGY010000006.1:0-200602 GCA_964237235.1 uncultured Pyrinomonadaceae bacterium | reverse complement strand
TTAATGATTTTCGGACGCGGCGCGGTGCAGCACACGACGGTTTTTCCGTTCGGCGGAATGCATTTTACGAAAGACATCGCGGTCGGTTTGCGCGTCTCGATTCCCGAAGCGGCGAAGATCAAACATTTTTACGGCTGCGTCGCCGGATTTTTGATGGACGAAGACGAAAAACATTCGGTCATCGAAATCACGCCGGTCGGTCGAACCGAAACGCGCCAGCTGTCGAAGGAGATTTTGTGCGACATAATGCAGCCGCGCGCGGTCGAGCTTTTGCAGCACGTCGCGCACGAAGTTTTTAAGATTCGCGGGCAAATTTCGAGCGGCGTAGTTTTGACCGGCGGCGGCTCTCTAAATCGCGGAATGGTCGAGATCGCCGAACAGGTTTTCGACGCGCCGACGCGCCTCGGATTTTTAGAGGAAAATAAATTCGGCGGTTTACTCGACGAAGCGAAAAGTCCCGAATGGGCGGTCGCCGGCGGGCTGGCTCTGGCTTCGTTGCGCTCGCAAATTCGGCATCATCAAACGGGCGGCAAGTCGCCGACGCGCAAGGTTGCCGAATGGTTTGAAAATTTTCGAGAAAAATTTAGGTAAATGTAACGTGCGGACTGGATTTTTACCCCAAATCATTGTATTCTGTTTCGCCATAGACACAATATCTTGTTGAAGCAGTACTGCTCTCGAAAATTCAACCGCGATAAGTTTTAGACAGAAATATTTTAATTTAACGGAATCATAAATATATGGCTACGGACGGTCTTTCAATGAAAAATAACAGCTTAAAAATCTTTATGGACGAACCGCCGATTACGGGGGCGAAAATTATCGTTATCGGTGTCGGCGGCGGCGGCAGCAACGCCGTTAACCGGATGATCGAAGCGGGCATCAGAGGCGTTGAGTTCATCGTCGTCAATACTGATTTGCAAGCCCTAAATGATTCACAGGCACCGGTCAAAATTCAGCTCGGCAGCGAGTTGACGCGCGGACTCGGCGCGGGCGCGAATCCGGAAATCGGCAAGCAAGCCGCCATCGAAGATACCGACAAAATTATAGATGTTTTGCAAGGCTCGGATATGGTTTTCGTGACGACCGGGTTGGGCGGCGGAACCGGCACCGGAGCCGCGCCGGTGATTGCCGCGCTCGCCATCGAACTCGGCGCGCTGACCGTCGCCGTCGTGACGAAACCGTTCACCGTCGAAGGCAAAAAGCGTATGCGGCAAGCCGAAGAAGGACTCGCCGAACTGCGCGGCTGCGTTGACACAATTATTACGATTCCGAATTCAAAATTAAAGGAAGTCGAAGAAAAAATTTCGATTATGGAAGCGTTCCGGCGCGCCGACGAAATTCTTTTGCAAGCCGTGCAGGGCATTTCCGATTTGATCACCGTGTCGGGCATTATCAATCTCGATTTCGCCGACGTGAAATCGGTGATGCAGGGAATGGGCGTGGCGTTGATGGGCATCGGACACGGCACGGGCGACGGCGCGGCGATCAAAGCGATGAAGGCGGCGATTGACTCAAAACTGCTCGAAGAAAATTCGATTAAGGGAGCGAAGGGCGCGCTTATCAATATTACCGGCTCAAAAAATATGCCGCTCGACGAAATCGAGGACGCAATTTCACTGATTCACGAAGAAGCGCACGAAGACGCGAATATTATTTTCGGCACGGTCTTCGACGAAGAAATGAAGGATGCGGTGAAAATTACGGTCATCGCCACCGGCTTCGACAATCAAAAACAAATGACCGTGCCGCTGACGACCGCGCCGGAGGTCAACGCCAATCAAGCCGTCGCCGCAAGTTATCATCCGGCGGGAAATTACGGCGCGGCAAGTGACAAAGAAGATATAGACGTTCCCACGTTTATTCGCCGACAGGCGGATTAAAAATAAAAAACCGGAGATTGCTCAAAGAAATGCGGCGATTAAGCGTCGGTTAGCCCTTCGACGAAATTAATGGCAGGCACGACGATTAAATACGACCGCATTTCGGACGCGAATTTCACATTATAAAAATCGGAGACAAAAAAATATATGCCTAATTATCCCCGTCAGGCAGAGACGGCGGACGCGAAAAAGAAATTGCCGCCGCCCGCCGAGACGAATGCCGAGACTTTTTACTATAAAAAACAAATAGACACGCGCACAAAAATGATCATCGTCTTATCCGACGGCGAAGAAATCGAAGGAACAATCGAATGGTATGACCTCGACGCGCTCAAGATAAACCGCACCGACGCGCCGAACATTCTGTTGCCGAAACATAATATAAAATATATGTTCAAAGCCGAAGACAAAGAATAAAACAGCGAGATTTTAGAAGCGAAACTTTCGGGACAAAAGCGCGGAATTCGTTCTACGCTTTTGTCTTTTTATTTTTGCATTAAGCCGGCGGCAAACAATAAAATAACAGTGTGAATAACGAATTAAAAACAGAAAAAGCGGACGCGAGCCGCAAGCCGCGTGTTGCTGTTACGATGGGCGATGCCGCCGGAATCGGCGCGGAGATTACGCTCAAGGCTCTGGCGGACGACGCGCTTAACGAAATTTGCGTGCCGGTAATCGTCGGCGATTTGGAGTTTTTAAAAAGAACGGCTGACGAATTAAATTTAAATTTTAATTTCGCCGCGTCGGAAAATGATTTGTCGAGCGGCGAAGTTTTTGTTTACGATTTAAAAAATCTTCCGGAAAAAATCGAAATCGGCGCGGACGCGGCGGCGACCGGCAAAGCGGCGGCGGAATATATCGAAACGGCGGTCGGGCTTTGGCGCGAGAAAAAAATTGACGCGATTACAACCGCGCCGATCAGCAAAAAAGCGATTCATCTCGGCGGTTACAATTTTCCCGGACATACGGAGTTTCTCGCCGATTTGACCGCGACCGAAACTTTTGCGATGAGCTTTTTCGCCGATAAGCTGCGCGTCGTTCTGCTTTCGACGCACGTTTCCTTGCGCGACGCGATTGAATTCGTGAAAAAGGAGCGGCTCGTTGAATTGATAAAGTTTTCGCACCGCGAAATTTCCAGGCTCTTAAAACAGGATGCGCGCCTCGCCGTCGCCGGACTTAATCCGCACGCTTCCGAAAGCGGAATGTTCGGCGCGGAAGAAGCGTCGGAAATCGAACCGGCAATCAAAGAATGCCGCGAAAAATTTAACATTGACGTGTCCGGCGCATATTCGCCCGACACGATTTTTTTGCGGGCGTTTCGCGGCGAATTCGACGCGGTAATTTCGTGTTATCACGACCAGGCGACGATTGCCGTTAAATGTCTATCGTTCGGCGCGTCGGTCAACGTCACGCTCGGCTTGCCTTTAATCAGAACTTCGGTTGACCACGGCACGGCGTTCGACATCGCGGGCAAAGGCGTGGCGGACGCTTCGAGTATGAAGGCGGCGATAAAATTAGCGGCGGAATTGGCGAATAATTCGTAAAGACAGCGCGAAGTTTGCTAATATATCAAAAGCGTTTGGCGGCGCGTGAAATTTTCGGCTGACAAACGAATCGTTGATAAATTTCAATCGCGCTGAATAAAAAAATTGAAAGCGAGATTTTATAATGAATGAAGAACAAAGCGGCGATAATCCGAAAGTTTTGATTGCCGACGACGACCCGGCGATTTTGCGGCTGGTCAAAGCTCTGGTCGAAAAGGAAGGTTACGCGGTCGAGACGGCGCGCGACGGCAAGGAAGCGTATAAATTTTTGCAGTCGGGCGAAGTGTATGCGGCGGCGATTTTCGATGTCATAATGCCGTATATTCAAGGCACGGAATTAGTTCGTTATATGCAGTCGGAAAAACGTCTGATGAAAATTCCGGTGATTATTATGACGGCTGAACAAAATCCGCGCCTTTCGTCGGACAGCTTTTCGGCGGGCGCGGTCGCCTTTCTGCCGAAGCCTTTTACGACTTCACAAATGCAGACGATGCTCAGAATGTGCGTGCAGCGAAGCCGAATGTCGAAATAAAACGCTTTTCCTGACGCGATTGACGGCAAATGTTAGTTTTTCAAATGAATAAATTTCCAATAACGCGAAGTTTTTTCGCGTTTGTTTAAGAGAGGATTTTTTACCCGTGTCAAAGCGCAAATTACTTTTGGCGGACGATTCGATAACGATTCAAAAAGTCGTTAATTTAACGTTTGCCAACGAAGACATTGAAGTTGTTACGGTCGGCGACGGCGACGCGGCGATGCGAAAATTTGTCGAAATCGCGCCCGATCTGGTAATGGCTGATGTCAATATGCCCGGTCTCGACGGCTACCGGATTTGCGAGATGATTAAGCAGGACGACGAAACGAAACATATTCCGGTCATTTTGCTGGTCGGTTCGTTCGAGCCGTTCGACGAAGAGAGAGCGAAGCGGGTCGGCGCGAACGATTTTTTGACCAAGCCGTTTCAATCAATTCGTCAGCTCGCCAACAAAGTTTCCGATTTGTTCAGCGGCGCGAACGCCGGCGCGGACGAAGCGGACGGCGTTGACAGTTTCGCCGACACTTTAGAAACTTTTCCGAAGACCAAAGAGACGGCGGACGAAAATATAAACGGCGACGCGATAGACGACGAAATGATTCATACCGATCAAATCGGTAGCCTGCCCGTCAACGAATCGCAGAAATTCAGCTCCGCGCCGATTTATCAATCCGCGTTGGAAGACACGGATATAGATTCGATTCAGCCGCCGTATGATTTTTCCGGCTCGCTGCAGGAAGCCGCGCGGCAATCCGAATCGCGCATTGCGAAAACGGACGGCGATAATTTGCCCGCGACCGAATCGTTCGATGAGAAGATTAACGGTTTCGCGCCGGAGGGCGACACGGTTTCCGAGCAGTTAAACGAAGAACTCGAGCAAATTTTGAAAAACAAAAGGGAAGCCGACGAAGTGCCGGAAGATTATTCGGTTTTCGCGCTCGACGATTTGGATTTGCTCGAACTGCCGCAATCGAAACGCGGTGCGGCGAAACTTAAACAACGCTTTGATACAAACAAACCGGAAATTTTTACGCGTCGAGAGCAAACCGCATCTTTCGCGCGCGAGATTGATGATTTGTCGCCGGAATTTATCGAAGCCGTCGCCGCCAAAATCGTCGAGAAATTTTCAAATGAAGTCGTCGCCAAAATCGTCCGCGAAACCGTCGCGAAGATGAGAGAGGAAAAATAAACGGGCAAATTAATCTAAAAACCACGCGGTTAGTTTTCGCCTCAAACAGATGAAAACTAGCCGCTTTTTCATTTATCATTTATCATTTGTCATTTATCGTTTGTTCGTTATCAAGGATCAAATATTAATAATGAATGACGAGCGGTGAATGATAAATGATAAATGATAAATGAATATGGAAATCGCCAAAGCATATAACCCGAAAGAAGCCGAAGAAACGCATTATCAAACGTGGGAAGCGAACAATTGTTTCGCGCCGGAAATTAACGAAAACGCGGACGCGAAGGCGTTTTCAATCGTCATTCCGCCGCCGAACGTGACGGGCAGCCTGCATATGGGACACGCGCTCCAACATACTTTGATGGACGTTTTGACGCGTTGGAAACGGATGCGCGGATTTAAAACTCTGTTCCTCGTCGGCGTTGACCACGCCGGAATTTCGACGCAGCTGCAGGTGACGAAGAAAATCTGGAACGAAGAAAAAAAGACGCGCTGGGATTTGGGACGCGAGACTTTTACTGAACGAATCTGGGAGTGGAAAGATCAATACGGCGGCGAGATTACGCGGCAAATCAGGCGCGAAGGCTTATCGGTTGATTGGTCGCGCGAGCGTTTCACGATGGACGCGCAGTTGTCGAAAGCCGTGCGCGAAGTTTTCGTGCGTTTATTTGAAGAAGGCTGGATTTATCGAGGGCTTCGCATCGTTAATTGGTGTCCGAAAGACAAAACCGTACTGTCGGATTTGGAAGTCAACGAGGAAACGAAAAAAGACGGCAAACTTTATTTTTTGCAGTATCCGTTAAAAAATTCCGACCGAAAAATCACCGTGGCGACGACGCGCCCGGAAACGATGCTCGGCGATACGGCGGTTGCCGTCAATCCGTACGACGAACGCTATCAGGAATTTGTCGGACAAACAATCGAACTGCCTTTGACGACGCGCGAAATTCCGGTTGTCGCCGACGATTACGTCGAATCCGAATTCGGCACGGGCGCGGTTAAAATCACGCCGGCGCACGATCCGAACGATTACGAACTCGGGCTTCGGCATAACCTCGAACAAATCAACGTGATGAATGACGACGCGACGATGAACAAAAACGCGGGCGCGGAGTTTCAGGGTTTAGACCGCTACGCGGCGCGTGAACGCGTCATCGAAAAATTCGAGGAACTCGGTCTTCTGGAAAAAATCGAAGATTACGAAGTTGTTTTGCCCGTCTGCGAACGCTGCAAAACCGTTCTCGAACCGCTTTTGTCCGAACAATGGTTCGTCAATATGTCGGAGATGCGCGATTTGGCTCTGAAATTACTGAAAGACGAAAACGCGCCGCGTTTTTTCCCCGAAGCTCCGTATCGCAAAGGTTATCAGGACTGGCTCGAAAATTTGAAGGATTGGACGATTTCGCGCCAGCTTTGGTGGGGACATCAAATTCCGGCGTGGTATGACACCGAAGGGAAAGTTTATGTCGCAAAAACAAAAGAATCAGCATTCGAGCAAGCCGGAACGACCGATTTGATTCAGGACGAAGACGTTTTAGATACCTGGTTTTCGTCCGCGCTCTGGGCGTTTTCGACTTTGGGTTGGGACGGCGAAACGACTGTCACCGAAGATTTGAAAAACTTTTATCCGACCGATGTTTTGGTGACGGGACGCGACATTATTCGCCTCTGGGTTTCGCGGATGGTGATGACCGGCTTGAAATTCGTCGGCGAAAAACCGTTCGACGACGTAATTATTCACGGCACGGTTTTAGACAAAAACGGGCAGCGAATGTCGAAAACGAAAAACAACGGCATTAACCCGCTCGACGTTTTCGAGAAATACGGTGTTGACGCGACGCGCATCACGCTCGCCGGTTCGTCAACCGGCGCGGATTTCGCCTGGCGCGACGAACGCGTCGAATCGTTCCGCAATTTCGCCAACAAAATCTGGAACGCGACGCGCTTTTGTCTGCTTAATTCCGAAGGCGCGGCGGTTGATTATTCGTATCTGAATCCGCAAGCCGAAGCCGCCGAAATAAAACGCGCCCGCGCCGGTCAATCCGATGATTTCGACGAAGAAGACGAAGAAATTTTAGACAAAATCGAACCGGAATTCATCGCCGACAATCCGAAGGAAAATTTATCGCTCGCCGATAAATGGATCGTTTCGCGCCTCAATAAAACGGCAATCGCGCTCGATAAAACGCTGACAAATTATCAGTTTCACGAAGCCGTGCAGATTCTTTATCATTTTTTCTGGGACGATTTTTGCGATTGGTATATCGAACTCGTCAAAGACGAAATCACGTCCGAAGAAACGAATACAAAACGCGACGCGGCGCGCTCCAGAATTATAACGGTTCTCGAACAGGCTCTGCGCCTGCTTCATCCGTTTATGCCGTTTCTGACCGAAGAACTCTGGCAAAAATTGCCGGGGGTTTCAAACGCTTTGCACAACGGCGCGTATCAAAACGCCGCGCAGACGATTATGCTCGCCGATTTTCCGACCGGCGATGCCGCGCTCGTTGACGAAAAAGCGGAAAGCGAAATGCAGGCGATCATCGAATTGATTTCAAAGGTGCGAAACATCCGCGCCGAAATGAACATCAAGCCGTCCGATAAACCCGCGATTCACGTCGCCGCCAACGCCGATTTGCAAAAGATTTTCAAAGCGAACGAAGCCAGAATTCTGAAACTCGCCCGCGCCGAAAATTTGCATTTGTCCGCAACGCTCGACGTGCCGAAAGCGTCCGCCAAAGCCGTTCTGACCGGCGGCGCGGAAATCGCTCTGCCGCTCGAAGGTTTGATTGATTTTGAAAAGGAAATTCAGCGGCTCGAAAATCAAATCGGCAAGCTCGAAAAGGAAAACGAACAGTTGCAAAAACAACTTTCCAATCAAAATTTTATCGAACGCGCGCCAACCGAAAAGGTTCAGGAAATCCGCGACCGCGTGGCGGAAATCGAAACGCAGGCGACGGCTTTGCAGCAAAATCTGGAGGCTCTAAAATAATGCAATGAAGTTTTTCAGCGTTAAAATTTTAATTCTTCTTTCGTCGTCGGCGAATTGACCGCGACGCGCGACGCGCAACTGCTTGCGCTTTTACGCGCGCGTTAATTTGCTGTTTGAAATGGTTCGTTGGAAAATTGACGGACACGCCGGAACGCCGTTCGTTATTCTTGGTCGCGTCGGCGGTTTGGGTGACAACGAAATCGCGCAGGCGTGGACAAACGGCAAGCGTGAAGAATTAATTGCCCGCGTGCGGCAAAATTTAAAAGGGAAATAAACTATGAATTTTTTGGAAAACAGCGACATTCTCGGCGACATCGGCGAATTTCTTCGTGAAGACATCGGGCGCGGCGATATTACGACGCAATCAACCGTTTCGCCGGAAACGAGCGGAATGGGGAAGTTTTTGGCGAAGGAAGCGTTGGTCATTTGCGGTCTCGAAGTTGCCGAAGCCGTTTTTGTGCATCTCGACCCGGAAACGCCGGAAATCGAGACGAATTTCAGCGACGGCGATGAAGTCGAAGCGGGAACGGTTTTTGCGACGTTGAAAGGCTACGCGGACGTGCTTTTGACGGGCGAGCGCGTCGCTCTGAATCTGATGCAAAGAATGTCGGGCGTGGCGACTCTGACGCGCCGGTTCGTGCGGGCAATCGAAGGCACGAACGCGCAGATTATAGACACGCGCAAAACTACGCCGGGTTTGCGGATGCTCGAAAAATACGCCGTCACCGTCGGCGGCGGCAAAAATCACCGGCTCGGTTTGGACGACGGCGTTTTAATCAAAGACAATCACATCTCACTCGCGGGCGGCATCACCGAAGCGATTACCGCCGCCAAAACGCAGGTCGGACATCTGCATAAAATCGAAGTCGAAATATCGAATTGGGCGCAGCTTAGAGAAGCGATTGACGCGGGTGCGGATATTATTATGCTCGACAATCAAACGCCCGAAGAAGCGCAAAAATTAGTCGAGATGGCGCGGCAATTAAATCCGTCGGTGCTGCTCGAAGCCTCCGGCGGAATGGATCTAGACCGCGTGCGTCTGTTTGCCGAAGCGGGCGTTGATTTGATTTCCGTCGGTCGCCTGACGCATTCGGCGCGGGCAGTTGATATTTCGTTTAAAATTCAGACGATTTAAATGCGCTTTCGTTGAGAGATTTTGATTTTTCAAGCGGTTCGCCGGTCAATGCGAGCATTTCGGCGTTCGGTTTGAAAATCGGCGCAACCCAGGTCAAAATAATCGCTAAAATTAAAATTATCGTGCAGGCGATTCCGCCTTCGATACCATAATCGCCGCCGGTAAAAATCTCTGCGCCGTGATTCGTCGGCAAAATCAAAGGCGCGGTCGTAATTTCCGTGATGCCGCTGACCGGAATGCCGAGAACCGCGCCCTGCACCCAATTCCACGCCAGATGCAGACCGAATGAAAGCCAGAGCGTTCGCGTTTTCAGATAAGCGGCACTGAACCAAACGCCCGCCAAAATCGTGTTGAGCATCGCCAGATAATTAACGCTCGGATTTTGCAAATGCGCCGCTGCGAAAGTCGCCGAAGTCAATAAAATCGCCAGCCAAGCCAAATTCGACCGCAGAAAAGTCTGCAAAAAATAACCGCGAAAAAATGCTTCTTCAGCCGCCGCGCCGATGGTGAAAATTCCCAACGAAACGGCTAAGGTCAACAAAATCGCCGATTGTCCGGCGTTTCGATTAAATTCAAAGCTCGTCGCGCCGGAAACAATCGTTATCAAAGCCGCCGCGCCAATCGCCGCCGCGCCGAAAATCAAACCGAAAGTAAAATCTTTCAGCCATTTTTTCGTCAGCCACGCGCCGAGCGCGCGAAACGGCAAGTTTTCCAGAAACTTTCCGCACAGCCAGCCGACCGACAGTGCGACCGACAGCAAAATGGCGTTCGGAAAAAGGAAACCGAGCAAGCTGTCCTGCGAAAATCCAATCGGCAAATAAAAAAGCAGCGCGTTGAGACCCACGCCCAGAACGCTTAAAAAAAAGGAAACCGCGAGCAGATAAATAATCGAACGCCAGCCGCTTCTGATCCGTCCGTCTCGGTCAATAAAAATTTCTGCCGGTTTCATAAATTAAAATCGAGAGACGAAAATGTTTATTTCCATCTCTCGTTCGCCGCTTGTTTGATTTTTAATTTTGCGGAGCGATTTCGGTCGGCTGCGTCGGCTCTAAAATCAGCGAATTCTGTCCGGGCTGAATCGTTACCGGCTGATTCCAGACGGCGTAACCGCTGCCGGTTTTGGTGATGGCGAAAAGATAATAACTGTTTGGTTTGACATCTTTCATATTCGCCTTGCCGCCCGCGTCGGTCAGCGCGTTGTAAACCGCGTGTTTGCTGATCGCCGCCAACGCTTTGCGCCGCACGTCTTCGTAGCGTTCCGGGTAAACGATTGACAGTCCGAAGGCGTTCACCAAACCTTGTCTGCTTTCGTCTTCGATGTCGGCATCGCTCAAGATGCTCTGCAAATCTTTGTCGAGCAGGTAAAATTTCTCGGCGCGAACCGGCGACGGACTGCCCGATTTGTTAAAAATTTTCGCTTCGAGAGTGACGCTGCCTTTGTCGGAAACGACGGTCTCCGCCGGAATCGTGGTTGTGGTCGTCTGCGTCGAAGTCGAAGGCGGAACGACAACCGTGCTTGGCTGCGATGTCGAAGGAACGACGACTTGATTCGGCGGCGAATCGGTGCGGACGACGGTTTCACGCGAACTGGAAATCGGCGTTTGCGAAGCGATGCGGACATTAATGTTGCGCTGCGCCTCGTCGTTGCCGCTTCGCATCCAGGCAACCAGCAAAAACAACACGACGATTCCTAAAATTCCGAGCGGAATAAAAGCCCACGTCGGAAAACCTTCGCGTTCGGGCGGCATTTCCCGCACGATTACCTTCGGCTGAACCGTCGGTCTGACAAACGGATGACCGCAATTCGGGCAAGCCGCGGCGGAAGACGAAACCTCGTGGGCGCATTCCGGACAAATCATCAGAGACATTTTATTTTTCCTCCTGATATTAAAATCAAATAAAGAATAGCATTTTCGGGTGGGGAAGAGATACGGGAACTTTATTGGCTAATCGTAATTACTGCAAGCAAATAAAAAAGCGGCAATCACTCCGCTTCGAAAATTTATGTGACTGCTGACCGGCTCTGCGAATCTTTTGTAAATCGGCGGTGAATGCGACCATTTCCCTTATTTAAGTTTCGGAAGTTTAATGTTAAAGAATGACAATTCGGACAAACCAGCTGCAAATTAGATTCAGCATCATTTGCATTTCCGTCAATATGATTTACTTCCAAAGGGACTTTTTCGGTAATTGGATGACGCTTTTCCCATTGACAAAGCGAACATTTTTCACCGAATTTCTCCAGCAAAAAGCGTCTGATATGATTTGATAATTGAGGAAACTCCTTGCCTTTGCTACCGTTATTAAGGATTTTCCAATCTTCAATAAGCGTTTTGTATTGATAGTCGGCTTGGCATTTGTTTGAGCAGTATTTGCAATTTTTTCTTGCGGTTGGATACGAGCAGTGAAGACAAACCATTTTAGAGGTAACTTTTGGAGCCGGTGAACGGATTCGAACCGCCGACATTTTGATTACAAATCAAACGCTCTACCAACTGAGCTACACCGGCTGACATTAATTTAACGTCAAGCGAAAATACTATCGAATCAAATTAATTTCTGCAAGTTCTCATAAAAACAAATTCGAGTTTTAACATAAAAATAAATGTTGACGATTGTTTAACTGAAGGTTTAAGATAGAAATTGTCCGATTTGGGCAAAAGGTCGAATTTTTCAAAAAACCTCTTTCTTTTTTATTATTTCTAACAACACAAAAGGAGAACAACGTGAGTTTTCAGAGATTTTACAAAACGAGTTTCGGAGTGCTGTTTGCATCCATCTTTATTTTTTCGGCGAATGCGTTCGCGCAGCAGCCGACACCTACGCCGCAATTAGTGATTCGAGATGACAACCGCGAAACGCCGGTTGCCGGTAAAAATAATTTATACTGCGCCGGTTATGTCGAAACCGGCACAGTCAACACGGCGAACGAAATCGTCGGCGCGGAATACGAACAAGACCAGCATATTTTTGCCGAAGGCGACAATCTGTATATCAGTATGGGCGCGAACAAGGGCGTGAAGGTCGGCGATATGTTTTCGGTGATTCGCCCGCGCGGGCGCGTCGAAACGCGCTGGACGAAAAAGCGCAATTTAGGATTTTACGTGCAGGAAGTCGGCGCGGTCGAAGTCGTCAACGTCAAAGCGGAAGTTTCCGTCGCCAGGATCGTTTCGTCGTGCGACAATTTTTTGTTAGGCGATTTAGTGCAGCCGGTTCCGGCGCGCACCAGCCCGCTTTTTGAAAAACGTCCGCAGTTGGATTTGTTCGCCAACCCATCGGGCAAGACGAACGGCAGAATTTTTATGGCGCGCGACAACCGCGAGATGGTCGGACGCGAGCAAATCGTTTATATTGATTTGGGCGCGGAAGACAACGTAAAAGTCGGCGATTATATGACGATTTACCGCCCGCTCGGCACGGGAAATATCTTTGATCGCGAGCCGGGAGAATCGGTCAGCGCGCGCGAAGAAGGTTTTCAGAGCGACGAATATCGCGGCGGAAAATTTTCAAATCAGGCGGCGCGCAAATCCGGCGAAAAAGCTAACGGGCGCGTCGTGACGACCGAAAAAGCCAAAAGCGGTCGTCCGAAGGATTTGCGAAACATTGTCGGCGAGCTGGTGATTTTGAACGTCAAGGAAAAAACCGCGACGGCGGTCATCACGCGCACGGCGCAGGAGATTCACACCGGCGACAGCGTGGAATTGCAGTAAAACGAATGCGCGAATTTCAAATTACGAATTACGAATATCTTTAACCCGGTATTCGTAATTCGTTTTTGATTTTAAGGAAATAAATCCGCTGCTTTCCTTGGCGAGCTTTGCGGCTTTGCGGGAAATTCCTTGCTGTTTCCCGCAAAGCCGCAAAGCTCGCCAAGGAAAATATGCTTGAGATAAATGCTTGATAAAATTTAGATTTTCGGGTTTGCTTTAGCGGTTTCCGGGTTTGAGAAAATCATTTCTTTGAGCGATTTGCGCTTTTTATTTTCGACGAGAAACATTTTCAAATAATCGAACATCGACCAGCAAGCGGTAACGACCGAAATCCAGAGCGCGGCGCGTCCGACTAAATAACCGAACACGCGCCAATCGTCGGTATCGAGCGCGAAATTGAAAAGATGCGTGAACGCGGTTCGCACTTCGGAGACTTCCCAGAAGCGAAACGTCGGCAGTTCCCAACCGAAATTTGAAACCGGCGGAATGCCGTTCGCGCCGGCGACGAGCAGAGCGACGATGGCGACGCACTGCGCCCACATTTTTATTTTCCCCACTCTCTGCGCGGCGATAATAATGCCTTCGGCGGCGGCGACCGAACGCAGTCCGGTTACGATAAATTCTCTGCCCAAGATTATCACGACCGTCCAGGCGGGCGCGAGATGCTTTTCGACCAAAACAATTAAAGCGGCGGAAACGAGGAGTTTATCGGCAATCGGATCGAGCAGTTTGCCGAGATTGGAAACTTGATTGCGCCGTCTGGCGAGATGTCCGTCGAGAATATCTGTGAACGAAGCGGCGAGAAAAATCGCAATCGCCAGTGCATAGCTGCTGATGCCGAGATAATCGTCGGCAATCGGTGTCAGTAAAATTACGACCAGCAGAGGGACGAGAAGAATGCGGGCTAATGTTAAATAATTCGGCAGATTCACAAGATTAAATATTTGCTGTGCGCTTAAAATTTAAGTGTAGGTGTCGGAAGCGCGCGGTGTCAAGAAAATGCTAAAAAGGCTGAACCAATTGATTCAGCCTTTGTAAATTTTATAATTCGGTCGCCGGAGTTTTTCGCGGACGATAATAAGCGTTGCCGCGCTGCGTCAACTCGGCTTTTTTGCCGAGCGTTTCAATGACCGATTCGAGCAGCTCGGTCGTGTCGAGCAGAAAAGTCGCCGTTCCCTGCACGTCAACGTCTTTGTCCTTGAATTGAACAAGCAGATAATTCTTTTTCTTTTTCATTAAACCGCCGCCGATTCCCGTTCCCGGAAGCGGAATCGCTCCGACGGCGCGACCGGTTCCCGATTGAACGCTTTTTTCGTTCGGCGAAACGACGAGAATCGCCGCATACGGAATCGAAAAATCTTCCTTACCGTCTTTACCCGTAAAAATCAGCCGTTCGTTCACATCGTCAAACTTTAAGAAACCCTGTTCCTTGTCGGAATAACCGAACAAACCGCCTTCGTATTTCGCCACGAACGAATCGGGCGCGGGCGTTTTCGGCGCAGATTTGGTTTCGGCTTTTTCAGCCGGACGCGGCTGCGCGGTTACTGTTAAGGCAAATACACACAAACTTAAAGCACATAAAAATAGTAGTTTTTTCATATAAATTTGATTGGAGAGATTTTGTAATTTTTAGATTCTCAATCGTTATAGACGCATTCCGCCCAATGTTCGTTGCCAGGCGAGCGATTGTTTGAGAACGCCGAGCCGCTGGCGGTCGGATTCTGAGCAGTCGAGCGAAAGTTCTCCGATAATCGCTTCGAGCAGCGGCACGGCGAAAAGTCCGGCGTGCGCGACGATTTGCGAATAATAATGAATCTGCAAACAATCATTTTGGTCGGCGTGAAATTTTTTTATCTCGGCGGCTTCGATTTTATGAACGTCCTGTCCGGCGGGAACGACGCGGCGCGGAACGCCGTGCGTAATTTTGCCGCTTTTATCAATCGCGCCGAGCAGCAGAATGCCGATTAAAAAACCTTGTTCATTCAAATAATCGGGGCTGAAGTTTTTCAGTTCCGGTTTCGGCGAAAGGCGCGGACCGAAATTAGCGTATTCGGGATTCACCAGCATCGAATCGTAAATCACGCCGACGATATTTGTTTCGTCTTCAAACGGCAAATTAACAAATTGCGCGAAGCCGAAATCCGCATCGGTCGGCGGCGCGGCGACATCGAGCGCGTCAACGACGCGGGCGACGTAATCAATATGCGAATTCGAGCTGACGATTTGAGCGATTTTCATAGCTGTTTAGTAAGCGGTAAGCAGTGAGCGGTGAGCAGTCTAAGATGCTCTTTGCTCAATGCTTCGCTTTAATCCGAAGGTTGTTTTTAGGCACTCTTCCGTTAGATTTTGCGCTTCGATGTGTTTTGCTTCATTCAAATAACCAACGCGAAAACAAACTTCTAACTGCGTGCTGAGTTCATTTAACGAACCGATGGCTATGCTTAAAAAATTTATAAACTGGTGATTAGAGCGATCCGCCGCGCCTTCGCTGATATTTGACGGCGCGGAAACAGCAGCGCGCCGCATCTGTGATATTAATCCGAATTTTTCTTCCGCCGGAAAGGTTTTAGTAACGTCATAGATCAACACGACTAAATCCATACTCTTCTGCCACGCAATCAAATTTTTATGAGGCTTATTCATCATCACATAATCGAAGTTGTTATCTTTCTCTGCTTACCGCTTACTTTCCTACCTTTGGAATAATATATAGCAGCCACCACAAAAGAATCTGAATGGCGAAAATCAAAACGCTGAACGCAACGCTGTAAGCAGAAGCGCGTCTGCCGCCTAAAAAGGGTTTTCGATACGAAACATAAATGCCGATGCCGCCCATCACAAACGCGCCCGGACAAAACAAAATTCCGAGATACGGCACAAGCGAATAGACGACAAATGCCGATGCGGTCGAAGATACGGAGTTTTTATTTTCTTCAAACAAATTTGCCGCGCCGCCTTCTTCTTTCGTTTCAAATTGAAAAGATTTTCCCTGCAAACGATATGAAGAGCGAAGCGTGTCGAGCGGCTGATAATCTTCCAATAAAAGTTTGCCGCACACGCGGCAGAATTTTGAAGATTCGCGCTCGATATTCGCTCCGCACGCCGAACAAATCAATGAACACGCATTGGAAAATACAGCGAGGCGCGACTCAACTTCTTCATTTTCCGTTTTCCATTTTCCGTTTTCCATTTATCTGCGTCTGCCTTTGCTCGCCGATTTGCGCGAGACGCTGAAATTCAGTTTTTCACGGCTCGCAAAGTCTTGTAAAGCGCGCAGGAAAACTTCGCGGTCGCGCAATGTAATGACCGCCGTTTGATCCGCCGTTTCGAGAGCGTATGGATAACCCAAACCGATCACGCATTCGGCGCGAATCGCGTCTAAAACTTCGTCGAGCAAATTCGCTTCGTAAATCCACGCCGGAACGTCAATTCGCGCCGGCGCGGAATCGGCGGTCGTTTGCAAATAAACGAAACCGACGAGTGATTTTCCGGTTTCCAAATCAATAAAAGCGTTCAAGCCTTTGCGGTTTGAATAGCAGAAACAAGTTCTGTCGCCCCAAAACTGAAGCGTCTGTTCAATTTCCGGCGTTGCGCTGTGCAGAATCGTCGCGTCGTAGAGCGTCTGTTTTTCCGAAGTTGTTTTGCCTTCAAAAGCGTCGATCATATTCAGCAGATCGCGCGCGTAGCTGTGGTCAACGTAACCGACGAGCGGAACTTTTGTTTCTCTGGAAAAGCGCACGAGATTGACGACCGCCTGCAAAAAACTTTCCTGAATCTGCGTCTGCGGCAAGGAGAAGGAAATCAGCAGAGTATTGTCGAAAAACGCCAGCGGCATCCGCTCGCCGCGTTCCTGCCAGCCTTGTTTGGCAGCAAGAAATTTGCCGACGCGCTCGACTTCGGCGTGAAAGCGCATTTCGCCGACGCGCGTCTCCGGGTTCATCTGTTCGCCCTGATTTTCCAGCAAATCCTTCGGCGATAAAATTCTGAATTCGGCGTTTTTTTCATACGGCAGCGTCTCGGAATGCGGATTTTCAAACCAGCCGATTTGAATCGCCGCGACCGGCAGACTGATGTCGCGTCCGGGCAAAATCTGGCTCGCGTCCGCCGCGAACGTCGTGCGATTTTTTAAGATTTCCGAAGCCCAATTTCGGGCTTCCTCGTGGTTCGCCCAATTTTCCGCAAAGGGAACCGAAAAGGTTTGATATTTATCAATTTCATCGGAAACAATCGCGCCCGAATTTTCGCGCCGCGCCAGACGCTCGTTGATTTCCGCGCTTGATGTTTGTTGCAATTCGCTCAAAACGTGCAGATACGCCGTCAAATCGCTCGCCTGCGTTTCGGCAAACTGCTGAAAATCGCGGCGTTGATTATGCAGTTCGGTTGTGAGCAGTTCTCTATGAATCATTTATTTTTACGAAGGCTGTGCATCCGAGTAGGTAAAGACAAAATTAACAGGGATGAAGAGGATCGAATAGATAAAATACAGGCAATCAGATCCATGCAAAATCCCTGTCTATCCTCTTCATCCCTGTTAATTTCTTTTCTTAAAGGCATAACTTTAAATTTATAGAAAATTATAAAGTTAATTTCGCGTAATAAAAACTCTCCGCCTCATTCGACGGAAAAATCGGTTGATGCCGATAAATTTCTTCGATTCGGTAAGGCACCGGATTTTTGAAAAGTTTGCCGTCGAAAACAAACGTATGAAACTCGCCGTTTTCGCCGCAAGCGTCAACTTCGGGCGGCAAATCGCGGACGAATTCTTCATCGAAAACGCGCCCGCAAAATTCCTTCGGCAGATATCTTTCGTTGACGCAAATGACGACCGCGCGAAAATTTTCGGCGAAAAATTCTCTGACCAAATCGAGCCGATTTTTGTTCCAAAGCGGCAGAACAGCTTCGATTTCCGCCGCCGCGCAAACCGTTTCCTCCCAATCGCGGTGCGCCTGTAAATCAATATCGCCGAAAATCGCCGCGTCGAAATTTTGCGATTTTAATCGTTTTAATTCTTCGATGAAAACGGTTTGATAGGTTTGCCACGATGCACTCGGCGCGATTAATTCCAAACCCAAACTCGCGGCTTGCGCCCGCATCAAGTCGAGCGAAACGGCGTGCGAGCGCGAACGCTCGCCGCTCTCGTCGAACATCGTCAAAAGATGCGTGATTTCGTAATTGTTTTTGACGGCGCGAATCAGCGCGAGACACGAATCTTTGCCGCCGCTCCACGAACAAAATGCTTTTTTCTTCATTATTTCACGCGGTTTATCCGGCGTTTCATAAAATCCATCAGAGCGAACTGCGTCAGATTAAATCGGATTGGCAAAATACGCTTTGGCTTTGATTATCGCCGTCTTTTTTCAGGGATGATTATTCGGATTTTCGACCGGCAAGCCTTCAGACTGCGCGGCGTTATTTAGCTCATTGTCGGCAGAAACGAAAATTAATGACGACAAACTTTCGTTTAATCGTTTGCGGTTGGCGATTAAAGCCGTCGCAAGTTGAACCGCGTCGTAACCGCGCAAAGCGTGATTTTCAGCCAAACGGACGGCTTCATTAATAATCGCGTCAGTTAAATCAATCCGGTTAAAGTTGTCCGAAAAGTTGCGGCGAAGTCGTTTTAACGCTTTGTTTGCGCTTGCCGCGCTTAAAGATAAACTTTTGCGTTTGCGCGAAATTGTCGAATAGACTTCAACCTCGGTGATTTTCGCCGAGTAAAAACGGTTTTTAGTCGAAGGACGAACCAGATCAAAAACAAATTGCGTTCCCGTTTCAATCGAATATCGTTTGACCAGCGCGCTGCTGTCAAAATAAAAAGCTGTCATTTATCTTCTTTCCCTGATAATCATTTCGGAAAGCGGCTCGCCTTCAAATTCAATCGGTTCAAAAGCGTCATATTCCTCGTCAGTTTCGACACGCGCCGGAATAGTGGTGATAAAACCTTCCGCCAGTAATTTGCGCTCAAACGCATTTTCACGCGCTTCGATTTCTTCGGCGGAATATTCGACGGCAACCTCGATTGGCTCAATTTTTTGCGCGATTTCAACGAGTTTTTTTAGATCGTCGGCTGAAATGACAACCTGATTTTCTCCGTAACTTTTGGTTTGTATATTCATAGCTTTTATTTTACGCGGCTCGTGCGGCGTTTCATAAAATCCATCAAAACGAATTGCGTCAAATTATTCGGGTTGGCGAAATACGCCTTTCCTTTGGTCATCGCCGACATTTTTTTGACGAATTCGACCAGGTAATGATCGCTCGCCAGCATAAACGTATTGATCATTATGTTGCCTTTGCGACAGGCTTGCACTTCCTTCATCGTTTCCGCCATCACGAACGGGTCGCCGCCCATCGAATTTTTGTATAAAAGACGTTTGTCGGTTTGCGTCTGCGAATAACGCCGGTAATTAAAATAGGCGGCGTTTGACGGATCTATAAAAGCGGCGGTCGGTTTGCCGTCGGTGACCATCACGATTTGCTTCATTTCCTTGCCCTGCGCGTTCAGGATTCGCCGCGCCAATTTTAAGCCTTCCGCCGTGTTCGTGTGATATGGACCGACTTGTGTGGTCGCTAATTTGGCTATCGGTAATTCTTCCGCGCCGTCGTGAAATAATACGATTTTCAGAGAATCGCCCGGATATTGCGTGCGAATCAAATGCGCGAGCGCGAGCGCGACTTTTTTGGCGGGCGTAAATCTATCTTCGCCGTATAAAATCATCGAATGCGAGCAGTCGAGCATCACGACGGTCGCGCACGACGACTGATAATCCTGTTGATGCACGTATAAATCTTTATATTCGAGATTAAGCGGAACGCCCAAGCCTTCACGCGAAATCGCCGAAAGCAAAGTCGCGTTCACGTCCAGATTTATCGTATCGCCGAATTCATATTGCTTGCTGCTCAAAGCCGCTTCGATGCCCGTGTCGAGCTGCGGCGTTTCGTGGCGACCGATGGAAGATTTGCCCATCGAACCAAGAAGTTTTTGCAGCGTTTTATAGCCGAGAAAATCCAAGCCTTTTTCGGTGATTTCAAAACGCACGTCGCGCGGGCTGGCAGTTCCGATTTCGCCTTGCCCGCCTTCGCCTTGCTGTTGCTGTTGACCGTTCTGCGGACGCTCGACTTCCTTTAAGTTCAGATAACCTTCTTCGACCAA
Source organism: uncultured Pyrinomonadaceae bacterium (assembly GCA_964237235.1). GTDB lineage: Bacteria > Acidobacteriota > Blastocatellia > Pyrinomonadales > Pyrinomonadaceae. The sequence continues at coordinate 180,464 of CAXSGY010000006.1, read as the reverse complement.
TCTTTCGATCAGCTTGTTTAAAAGCTCTTCCAAAAGCGAGCCTTTAAATTTGCCTTCGTTTTCGGCGAGCATTTGCTCCGCATCCTGCGCCGACAAAATGCCCTGCTCCATTAATGCCTTCAACAATGCTTCGCGCAAACCGTCGAGCGTGTCGTCCGGCTCGTTGCGCTGGCGCGTCCAGTAATAATCTTCGTTATAGCCCGAATCGAGCAGCGAATCGGACAGCGACTGCATCAGATCGCCGAGATTGACATCGGAAACATTAAAACCCTTAAATTTTGAATAGCGAATAAACTTCATTCTAAAAAACTCCTTTGCTTGCGAAAATGCCCTTGCCAAACGGCGCGAAAATTTTGTAAATTGAATTTACAAATCAGCGCGCGCTTTTTTTACTCTCCCAAAAACTTAACACATTTCTCTCTCCGTTTTGAAATAAATTAAAGGAAGGTTAAAAGAAAAATGAAAAAGTTTTTGGTTCTGCTCGCGGCACTTTTTATTTTGATGATTTCCGCGCCGCTCAGCACAGACGCACAAACCTGCCGGTATCGAAGCAATTATTCGAGCCGCCGATCCAACCGCAACGTCAGCCGTTACAATAATGTCCGTTATGACAATCGAAATAGTTACGGCAACCGCAATCGTTACGGCTACAACAATAACTCCGGCTATAACAGCGGTTATCAAAATTATTCGTCGCGCGGTTACACTTATAATCGCCCGAATTTTTATGAGCGGCATCGCAACGCAATAAATTTGGGAATCGGCACGGGCGGCGGCGCGATTATCGGCGGCATCGTCGGCGGCAGACGGGGCGCGGGTGTCGGCGCGTTAATCGGCGCGGGCAGCGGCGCGTTTTACACATACGTTTTGAATAAGAAAAGACCGCGCTACTACCGGCGTTAATTTCAGTTGAAATTTATGGAAAAAAGCCGTGAAGTTTTAAAAACTTCACGGCTTTTTTCTCGCCCGAAGCACGCCGAAATTCGTTTTATACCATATTGTTCAAACGTAACCGATATAGTGCTTGCTAAATTGGCGCGAAAACAGAATGTCGCCGTAAATTGTTGAAAAATATAGAAATCTGTTTCTGGCACGGTCGTTGCCAATACTTATATTAACGAAAGGCAAAAGCCTTCAAAATTAATAAGGAGAATTTTAAGCAATGAAAAAATTTATAACGACGTTAATGATGATGGCGATGTTGGCGGTGATGTTACCTTTGGCGGCGAACGCGCAGACGAGATATTCGCGCAACTATCGAACGCGCACGACCACGACGCGCACTTACAATCGTCCGAATTTTTACGAGCGGCACCGAAACTTGATTAATATCGGCATCGGCACGGGCGCGGGCGCGCTGCTCGGCGGTTTAATCGGCGGCAGAAAGGGCGCGTTAATCGGCACAGCCGCCGGCGCGGGCGGTTCGGCTCTTTACACCTACAAAATTAATCCGAAAGACGGAAGACGGTATCGTGTTTATCGTTAATTGTGAATCGTTTATTATCAAAAAGCGGCGCGGACTTTCAAAAAGTTCGCGCCGCTTTTCTATTTTTTCAAGTTTAGATTTTCGTCGTAAAAAGTCTCATACATTCGGTAATTCGCCATCACCCGATAAACATAATCCTTCGATTGCGAGAAAACTATTTCGGGAACATACCGGTCTGCATCGCCGGATTTGGCGCGGGCGAGCCAGCGCGTCATATTGTCTTCGCCGCCGTTGTAACTCGCGGCGACCGCCGCCGGTTGATTCGGGAAAATTTTAAACAAATTTGAAAGATACTGCGAACCGAAAAGTATCGCGGTCGGCGGATTATACAGCTCGTCCTGATCGAAATTTTCGCGCGCTAATTCGGCGGCGATTTTATCCGAAGTCGTCGGGATAAACTGCATCAAACCGCGCGCCGCCGCGTTTGATTTGACATCGGCGCGAAACCTCGATTCCTGCCGCATTATCGAAAGCAAAAAGCGCGAATCAACGTTGCGCGTAGCGGCAAATTTCAAAAGCGCGTCGCTATACGGCGCGGGATAAAGAATCTCGCCTTGTTCGCGCGGAATCAGTTCGATTTGAAAATCAGCCGGAACATTTTTCCAGAGCGGTTCGAGATACGCGACGGCGCGATTTGCCCAATCGCCGCGCTTATAAAAAACGGCTAGTGTAAAATTAAAATCTTCTAATTTTGGATTTTGGATTTTGGATTTTGGAGTGGCTTGCGCATTCTGTTGGCTGCTTTCAAATTCGGGAGCAGCTTCGTCATACAGTCCTAAAAATAACAATTCATCAGCTAAATTTCGGTGCGGATTAGTCGAAGCGTTTTCGCTTTTTTCCCTTAAAATTTCCTTGCGCCCGAGTTCGTAAATTTTTGCGTTCGGAATTTTTTGATAATCGGGCAGAAGCGCGTAAGTTTGCCGCAAAACGCTCAGAAGAATTTCTTCCTTCGTCATATTCGCCGCGATTTCATTTTGCTTTTCCAGGTCGGTCACAAGCCGTATCGCCGCCTGCGCCGCGTCTTTGATTGTTTTCGCGTTGTCGGCGGAAATTGTTTGCCGTGCCGTTTGCCACAGATTCTCAAATTTCTGCCGCGCGAACGGTTTGGTTTTTTCGTCCGTCGCCAAAGCCTTCAATCTTTCGGTCGAACGCCAGCCGTAATATTCGTTTCGTCCGTCGGGAATCGAAAGATAAATGTCAATCGCTTCCGCATAGCGGTTAAGGTTTTCGAGCGCGAAGGCTTTCAAAAATGCGACTTCGTTTTTGTTCGTGCCGCCCGGAACGCCGCCGCCTAAATCGGGCATCGTTTCGAGTTCGCTCAATTCGTTGAGCGCGTTTGTCCAATCGTTTTGCGCGATGTGAATTTTCGTCTGCGCGAACAGCGCGACGGCTTCGGGCTGTTTGCCGCGAAACGCTTCGCGCGTTTTGGCAATCCATTTCAGCGCGTCGTCGTTCGCGTTCGTGTCGCGCAGAACGTCAACGATATTTAGATAGGCTCGTTCGAGCGAGTCGGCGTTCGGATATTTTTCGATAAACTTTTGATAACGCGCAATCGCTTCCTGCGGCTTGTTGAGGCGAGCGTAAGCGTTCGCCGCCTGACTCAAAGCATCGGCGGCGGAAGGCGCGTTCGGAAAATCGGTTTGGACGCGTTCAAACCAGCGAATCGCTTCCTCGAAATTTCTCTCCTGCGCGTAGCCGCGACCGATTTGAATAACGGCGTTCGGCGCGAAGCTGCTCGCCGGAAATTTTTCGACGAGTGCGTTAAAATGCAGCCGCGCCGCCGCAAAATCGCGGTTGAATTGATAAATCTGCGCGCGTTTGTAATAATCCGCGTCGGACAAAGGCGGCGCGACTTTGCCGAGATTTTCTTTGCCGACTGCGATTTCGTCCAAGCCGCGCGCACCTGCCAAAGCGAAATCGTCGGGCTGCACGGGATTCGTCAAATTGTTGATTAATTTCGTAAAAATTTCCCGCGCTTTATCCGCGTTTCCGAGCCGCAAATAACATTGTCCGAGCAGCGCGGAATTTTCTCTGGAAAGCTCTTTGTTCGACGAATTAATCGCGCCGTTTTTCGGCGCAAAATCGAGCGGCGAACTTTCTAACAGACGAACGGCGTTTGCGTAATCTTTGCTCTCAAAAAAACTTTTCGCCAGACGAATTTGCGCCGCGTTCGCCAGTAAACTTTCGGGCGCCGCGGCGAGCATTTTTTGCAGATAAATTCTTTCTAAAAACAAATTGCCCGACGCGCGAAAAATCTGCGCCAGATGCCAAACCGCATATTCGCGCAAAACCGAATCGCGGCTGGCGACGGCTTGATAATTCGCCGTCGCCGACGCAAAATCGTCGCTTTTTTCCGCCGTTCGCGCCAGCAGGTAATCATAATTATTGAGCGCGAAAATTTTCGGGTCGGTTTTCTTTAAATTTTCAAGCTCGCCGATTGCCGCCGCATAATCGCGCGTTTCGACGGCATTAGAAATTTTTCGTTGAGCTTCCGGTAAGTCCTGCGCGAAAATCGAAAAACAGGCGGCGAAGAAAATCAAAAAAAACGTGAATGATTTGGCGTGTAGCATAAATTGACGAAAACGGTATAAAATAAAAGAAATTCGCCAATTATGATAGCAGAAACTACGCAAAAAACCGCCAGCATTTTAAGCGGCGCAATTATCGCCGAACAGATAAAGGCGGAACTCGCCGAAGAAATAAAAAATCTTCCGTTTCAACCGGGCTTGACGGTCGTGCGCGTCGGCGACGACGCGGCATCGGAAGTTTACGTGAACGGCAAAGTCAAAACCAGCCGCGAACTCGGCATACGCTCCGAACACATACACCTTCCGGCGGAAACTTCGCACGAAGAGCTTTTGCGTGTCGTCGAAGAATTAAATTTAAACGACGACGTGGACGGAATTCTCGTGCAGCTTCCATTGCCGAAACAAATCAACGAAGCGGAAATTTTAGAACGAATTAACCCCGAAAAAGACGTTGACGGTTTTCACCCGACGAACGCCGGACGGCTTTTTCAGGGACAAAAAACGCTCGCGCCCTGCACGCCCGCCGGAATAATTGAAATGCTCAAGCGTTCAAACATCGAAATCGCGGGCAAAAACGCGGTCGTCATCGGGCGCAGCAACATCGTCGGCAAACCGATGGCGATGCTGCTTTTGCAGGAAAACGCGACCGTCACGATTTGCCATTCGCGCACCGCGAATTTAGCCGAAATCGCGTCAAACGCCGACATCCTCGTCGCGGCAATCGGACGCGCCGGATTTGTCCGCGCCGATTTTATCAAACCGGGCGCGACCGTCGTAGATGTCGGAATGAACAGCGTTTCGAGCGCGGACGAGGCGCACGAATTATTCGACGAAGCGGAACTCGAAAAACGCTTGAACACCATCGAAAAACGCGGCTCGACGTTGGTCGGCGATGTCAACCCGAAAGAAGCCAGAGCGCGCGCCGCTAATTTTACGCCCGTTCCCGGCGGAGTCGGTCTTTTGACGATTGCGATGCTGATGAAAAATACGGTTGACGCGGCGAAGGCTCGGAGAACTAAAAACTAAAAACTAAAAACTAAAAGTGAAAAATTAAATCAGCTTTTAGTTTTTCACTTTTAGTTTTTAGTTTTTCACTAAAAAAGATGGATTTCAAAGAATATCAATCAAATGCCAAGCAGACGGCTTTGTATCCGGACCGCTTGAAAAATCTCGAATATCCGACGCTCGGTTTGGCGGGCGAAGCGGGCGAAGTGGCGAACATCGTCAAAAAAATTCAGCGCGATTTCGGCGGCGTAATCAACGACGACGTACGGGCGAGATTAAAGGACGAACTCGGCGACGTGTTGTGGTATATTTCCGCCTGCGCCGACGAAATCGGTTTGACGCTCGACGAAATCGCCGAATATAACGTCGAGAAATTGGCGAAGCGGCATAATAAATAATTAAAGGATTTAGATAAAAATATTTGAAATTAATAGTTGAACTTTCGGAATAGATGACGGTTGACAGATGATAACTGATAGTTTTTCCGACTCTTTGTATTCATTTGTTATCTGCCAACTATCATCTATTCCGAATCGCTTTTGATTGTTGAGCGGGCTTTATTTAATTCATATCGGAACAGGCTGGCTATGGAAAAATGCCGTTCATCCGATCTATCACTTTTAAAATAAAGATGTTAAAGGTCGGACTGACAGGCTCAATCGCGGTCGGCAAATCTTTTGTCTGCGACGTTTTGCGCGAATGCGGCGCGGCGGTCGTTGATGCTGATCAAATCGCCCGCGCGGTCGTTGCGCCGGGAACGAAGGGCTTACAAAAAATCGTTGAACAATTCGGCGCGGAAATTTTGCAATCGAACGGCGAACTAGACCGAATAAAATTAGGCGCGGTCGTTTTTGCCGACGCAGAGAAACGCCAACTTTTGAACGGCATCGTGCATCCATTAGTTATCGAAAATCAAGATGCCTGGCTGAATGAAGCGGCGGCGGAAAGCCCGGACGGAATCGCCGTCGTTGACGCGGCTTTGATGATAGAATCAGGCAGCTACCGGCGGTTCGATAAAATAATCGTTGTTTGGTGCGCGGCGGAAATTCAAATCGCGCGGCTGATGACGCGCAACGATTTAAGCCGCGAGCAATCCGCATTACGAATCGCAGCGCAAATGCCGCAGGAAAAAAAAAAACGCTATGCTGATTTTTTGATTGACACGAGCGACGGCTTTGAAGCGACGCGCGAACAAACCGTTAAAATTTACGGGCGATTGAAACTTTTATAAATTGATGAAAATCCCGGCGAACATTAACGAACGCGAACAGGAAATTAAAATTTTTCAGGCGTTCGTGCGCGCTTTCGCGGGAATAATTTTTTGCGCTTTATTTTTGAGCGCGTGCAACTCGCTCGACGCGCCGAAAAGCGAGCCGTTTTACGCGCAGACCGCGCCGCCGCCGATTAAGGAATTTCGCTGGAGCAACGGCAAGATGCCGAAAAGCTTCGACCCGGCGTTAGCGTCCGCGCCGCCGGCGAGCGATGTCGTCCGCGCGATTTACGAAGGTTTAACCGATCTCGATCCCCAAACTTTGAAACCGATTCCGGCAATCGCCGCCGATTGGAAATCTTCCGACGATCTTAAAATCTGGACTTTTAATCTGCGAAAAGACGCGCGCTGGTCGAACGGCGAGCGCATCACGGCGAAGGATTTCGTGCGTTCGTGGAAGCGGCTCGTGGAAATGAAGGAACGTCTCGCGCATCCAGAGCTTTTGCAGAACATCGTCGGGTTGAAAATTCTGCACAAGGAAGTTTTTTCAAGCGACGAAGGCGAAGAATTAAATATTTTGCCGAAACCGTCGGCGACGCAAAATCTGCCGTTTTTGCAAAAACAGTCGAATTCCAATTCGATTGTTTCGACTGAAAAATCAGCTGAAAAAAATCCGATTCAGGAAACGAAAAAGGAGACGGAAAAATCCGCCGAGCCGCCGTTCGGTGTCGAAGCGACGGATAATTTCACGCTGAAAATTTCGCTCGTCAATCCCGACAAAGATTTTCCGGCTCTGGTTGCGCATCCGATTTTTCGCCCGATTTACGGCGATGGCAAAGAATTTGAAAGTGGAAAGCTCGATGCCGGCATCGTCACGAGCGGCGCGTTTCGCATTTTTTCAATCGGTCAGGACGGCATCACGCTCGACCGCGCCGAACATTACTGGAACCGGGAAGCAATCGAACTCGAGCGCGTGCGATTCGTGCCGATTGACAACGCCGAAAAAGCTCTGGAAGCGTATCGCGCCGGTGAAATTGACGCGATTACGAACGTTGATTTCGAGCCGCTCGCTCTGAAACTGCTCACGCCGTTTGAAGATTTTCGCCGCACGCCGCACGCCGCGCTTAACTATTACGAATTTAATCGAACGCTGCCGCCGTTTGACGACCGCCGCGTGCGCGAAGCCTTAGCGATTGCGATTGAGCGCGAGCGCGTCACCGAAGACGAAATGGACGGCGCGAGCAAACCGGCGTTGAGTCTTCTGCCGTTCGCCGACGACCAAAATAAACTCGTTCAGAACACCGAACGCGCCAGAAAATTGCTGGCGGAAACCGGCTTTCCGAACGGCGAAAATTTTCCGGTCGTCAAATTGCTTGTCAACCGCAACAATTTACAACAGCGCGTCGCCCGCCGCGTCGCGCAGATGTGGAAGCAAAATTTGAACGTCGAAACCGAAATCGTCGTCAAAGACGCGGACGAAATTAAAACCGCCTGGACAAATGAAGATTTCACGCTGGTGCGCCGCAACGCCGTTTTCCCGACGATTGACGAAGCGGCGAATATGGCGGTGATCTTTGCCGCCGAAGACGACTCTCTAATGCCAATCGCGGAAAATAAAAGCGAAAAGCCGAACGAATTTTTTCTCAGGAACGGAAACTCAAACGCCGCAAACTCCGTAATATCTACGCCAACGCCGAAAAATCAAACGGAGACGGAAATGATCGAGAGCGAAAGCGCGAAAATCGAAAACGCCGCCGAAGACGAAGCGATTTCAAGCGAAAAACAGGCGTTTGAACGGCTCAACGCCATTCCGCTTTATTTTCCGACCTCGTATTCGCTGGTCAAACCGTATATCCGCGGTTTTGACATCAATGTTTTGGACGCGCCTTCGCTGAAGAACGTGAAGATAGACAATAATTGGCAACCGCCGACCCCGAAAAGCGAATCGTAAAATCGTTCTTCCCAAACAATTTTACCGGCGGAAAACATTGAATAAAAATTCTTGTCTCAAATCTTTCGGGCGTGTTAAATTTAATGCGGTCAAAGATTACAGTTTAACGTCTCTATAAACCGACCTAACGGCGATTTCGCAATCGGCATCGGCGAAAAATCGAGGACTTTTCATTATGGCGCGAATCAATTTCAACAAAAATTGTTTAGGCACGGCAGTTATCTTCGTGTCTTTGTTTTTGAACGGCTGTCTGAGTTCGGCGAAAAATCAATACTGGGGAAAAACCGTCGCGCCCGCCGAAAATGTCGTGCGGTATATTTCGGGCAGCGAACCGGAATCGCTCGATCCGGCAATCGGCACGGGACAGCCGGAAGCGCGTATTTATATGGCTCTTTACGACGGATTGGTCGAGTATCATCCGAAGACGATGGAGCCGATTCCGGCGATTGCCGAAAGATGGGAGATCAGTCCCGACGGCACGGAATATATTTTTCATTTGCGGCGAGATGCCCGGTTTTCCAATGGCGAACCGATTACCGCCAAAGATGTCGTTTACACTTTTCGCCGCGCGCTCGCGCCGGAAACCGCTTCGCGTAATGCCAATCTCGGCTATTACATCAAAAACGCCGAAGCATTTAATTCAGCCGCGCTGTTCGTCCGCGATAAAAGCGGACAGTTCCTTCTGAAAAAAGATTTTACGGCGACTGACGATAAAAACACGCCCAATCCAGCCGTCGAAAAAACAGACGCGCCGGAAACCGTGAGTTTCGGCGGAGCGACCGAATTTGAGAAAACGATGAACGCGCCCGACCGTCTGGTCGTTAAAGGCGACGAAAAGGAACGCGCCAAGGATTTGGAGAAAAATCCGAAATTAAAAGCCGCCCTCGAAGGCGGGGAACTCGTGCCGATTGTCAAGGAAGACCTCGGTGTCGAAGCCGTTGACGATTACACGTTCCGCCTGAAACTTTATCAGCCCGCGCCGTATTTTATACAGTTAATTCCGCATCAATTATTCCGCATCGTCAATCAGGGCGCGATTGAAAAATACACGAAAAATTGGACGCGCGGCGAAAATATTGTGACGAGCGGCGCGTTTAAATTGTCAATTCACCGTCCGTATGACATTCTGACGGTCGTCAAAAATCAGGATTATTGGGACGCGGCGAATGTGCATCTCGACCGCATCGAGTTTTATCCGCTCGAAGAAGCGACGACGATGATGAATCTTTATAAAGCCGGCAGTGTGGACGCAGTTTATAATCACACTGTTCCACCGGCGTGGCTCGACGAATTGAAACCTTATACGAGCGAATATCAAAATTTGCCCGAAGTGGCGAACGAGTATTACAGCATCAGCGTGAAAAAGCCGCCGATGGATAATCTCAAAGTGCGGCAGGCGTTCAGTTTGGCGATTGACCGCAACGCGCTCGCCGAATTTCGCAAAACGCCGAAACCGCTCTCGAATTTTACACCCGACGGAATTTTTCCGAAGTATGACGAAGCGCGCCGCAAAGTCTTCGATGAAAAACTGAAAGCCGAAAACACGACTTACGACGAATGGTCGAAAGACAGAGTTTTCGACGCGGAAAAGGCGCGAAAATTAATGACCGAAGCCGGTTATCCGGTGCAGAAATCGGGCAGCGGCTGGAACTGTCCGACGTTTCCGGTTGACCAGATTACACTGAGCTACAACACGGCGGAATCGAACAAAGCCATCGCCGAATTTAGTCAGGCGCAGTGGAAACAAAACCTCGGCATCACCGTTCCGCTGCAAAATCAGGAATGGAAAACGTTTTTGCCGTATCGTTCCGGCGTGCAGTACAAGGGAGTCGTCAGAAATGCCTGGAGCGGCGATTATATGGACCCGTTTACGTTTCTGAATCTTTTTTATTCGCCGGTCAACGACGGCGCGACCGGATTTTATGACCCGAAATACGACCAACAGCTTGATGACGCGAACCGGGAAACCGATTCGCAGAAGCGGCTCGAAATGCTCGCCGCCGCCGAATTTGAAGTTCTGCACGAACAGCTCGTCATTCCGCTTCTGACGCAGGCGACCAATTGGATTAAAAAGCCATATGTCAAAGGAATGTATGCGAATCCGGGAACGCTGCACGCCTGGAAATTCGTTTACATCGAACGCGATCCGAACAAATGGGACACGAGCGCGGAAAACTCGATGAAACAGAACGATCCGCAAGTTGAAAATCAAATTAATCAGCTAAAAGCGACGATGATTACTCAAAAATAGAATTTTTATGGACAAAAAAAACTGGAAAAAACAATCGAGTTTATTTTAAACAATCAAGCGCAATTTACTGTTGATATTCAAAAATTACAGGAAGCCAATAAGGATGCGGAAAAGCGTGTTAGCGTCTTGGAACGAGCGACGGTCAATTTTTACAACGCTCTGACGGAAACAAACGAAAATATCAGTCTTGTCGCCGACAAAGTAAATTTGGTTAGCGATAAGGTTGATAAGCTCGCCGATTTACAAAAAGAAACCGACGAGCGTTTGAACGCCGTAATTTTGACGGCTGAAAAATTCTTCAGCGGCGAGAACGGCAACTCGAAAAGAAAGAAAAAATAACGGGAACGAAAATTATGCTTAGTTATGTTATCCGCCGCCTTTTAATCATTATTCCGATGGCTTTGCTCGTCGTGACGGTGACGTGGGTTTTGATTCGGATGGCACCGGGAAATTTTTATTCGGGCGAGAAAAAACTGCCGCCCGCCGTCGAAGCGAACATCAGAAAAAAATACGGACTCGACAAGCCGCTCATTCAGCAATACGGCATTATGATCGGCAACATCGTGCGCGGCGATTTCGGCGATTCGCTGAAATACGAAGGGCAATCGGTCAATGAAATTATCGCGCGGCATTTTCCGTATTCGGCGACCATCGGAATTTTAGCTTATATTTTGGCGTTGATCGTCGGTTTGACCGCCGGAATTCTCGCCGCGCTCAAACAAAATTCGGCGACCGATTACGGCTCGATGTCTCTGGCGATGCTTGGTCTTTCTTTACCGAATTTTGTTCTCGGTCCGATTTTGGTTTTGGTTTTTTCGCTCTGGCTTTACTGGTTTCCGCCCGCGCGTCTCGGCGGCGCGTTGAGCTATGTTTTGCCGGTCATCACGTTGTCGGCGATTTACGCCGCCTACATCGCGCGTCTGACACGCGCCGGAATGCTCGAAGTGATGCGTTCGGATTACATTCGCACGGCGCGCGCCAAAGGCTTGAGCGAATGGAAGATTTTACTAAAACACGCCGTTCGCGGCGGTTTGATTCCGGTCGTTTCGTTCACCGGACCCGCGCTCGCCGCGCTGCTTGCGGGAACGGTCGTCGTCGAAAAAGTTTTTGCGATTCCAGGCTTGGGCAATATTTTCATTCAATCAATTTTCAACCGCGACGAACCTTTAACGCTCGGCATCGTCGCTTTTCTTTCGATTCTGATTATGGTTTTCAACTTGCTGGTTGATATTTCTTATGCATTTTTAGATCCGCGGATTCGCTACGAATAAATTTATGACGACAGTTATTGAAGTAGAAAAAACATCAGCGATTGTTCCCAAGAGATTTCGCGTCAAAGATTTTCAAAAAATGACGGAAATCGGCATTCTGCCCGAAGAAAGCGGTTGGGAAATTATTGACGGTTATTTGATAGAAAAAATGAGCATTGGCAGCAGACACGCCGGAACAGTCATCAAACTGGGGAAAATTTTTGAAAGAAAAATCGGAGATGTTTCTCTTGTTTCAACGCAAAATCCGATTCATATAGACGATTACAACGAGCCTGAACCTGACATTGTCTTGCTCAAACCGCGTGAAGATTTTTATACGAAAAGTCTTCCCGCGCCGGAGGAAGTTCTACTGCTTATCGAGGCTTCCGATTCGACCGTCGAAGACGACCGCGAGATAAAAAAGACGCTTTACGCGCGCGCGGAAGTTGCCGAGTTTTGGTTAGTGAATTTGAAGGAAAATACGGTTGAGCGTTATTCGTCGCCGAAGAACGGAAATTACCGGCTGGCGGAAATTTTGGAAGCCGGCGAAACGATTAAAGCCGGATTATTTGAAAATTTAGAGTTAGAGATTAAAGAAATTCTCGGTTCGTAAAAATTATGGAGCAAAAGGAAATCGTCAAAAGCGCGTCGCTCTGGAGAGATGCCTGGAAGCGTCTTTTGAAAAATAAGCTCGCCGTTTTCGGTTTGATTATCGTTGTTTTGATGACCGTGGCGGTCATCATCGGTCCGGCGATAATCGTCTGGGCGACCGGCTTCGCCTACGATACGATTCCGCCGGACGGCGATTTAATCAAATCGTTTCCGCCGTCGCTGCAGCATCCGATGGGAACCGACGATTCGGGGCGCGACATTCTCGCAAGGGTTCTGCAGGGCGGGAGAATTTCCCTGATGGTCGGCGTTATTTCGACGATTGTTTCGTTAATCGTCGGCGTTTCATACGGCGCGACCGCCGGATATTTAGGCGGTCGAACGGATAATTTTATGATGCGCGTCGTGGATATAATTTACGCGATTCCGTATATTCTGCTCGTCATCGTTTTGCTGTCGGCATTCGGCGGACAAAACGCGCCCGCGTGGATCAAAGCGATTTCCGACGCGCTCGGCAGCGGGCAGGGCTTGAGCCAGATAATTTTGCTGTTCTTCGCGCTCGGCTTGGTGTCGTGGCTGACGATGGCGCGCGTCGTGCGCGGACAGATTTTGAGTTTGAAAAATCAGGAATTCGTGATGGCGGCGCGGGCGACCGGCGTTTCGACCCCGGCGATTATTTTTCGTCATCTCGTTCCGAACGCGCTCGGTCCGGTGATCGTTTATGCGACCTTGACCATTCCGTCGGTGATGCTGTCCGAAGCGTTTCTGTCGTTTTTAGGAATCGGCGTGCAGGCTCCATACGCTTCGTGGGGAAGCCTTTGTGCGGACGGCATTAAAAATATTTCCGTTTTCCCCTGGCAGCTTATTTTTCCGGGCGTAACGATGGCTTTGACTTTGTTTTCGCTGAACTTTTTAGGCGACGGTTTGCGCGACGCGCTCGATCCGCAGACGAGAAAATTTTAATAAGATAAATGATTGAACGAAACGGGAAAATTTTAACGGTCAACGATTTGAAAACTTATTTTCAAACCGAAGACGGCGTGGTCAAAGCGGTTGACGGGATTACTTTCACGCTCGAACGAGGCGAAACGCTCGGCATCGTCGGCGAATCGGGCAGCGGCAAATCGGTGACGAATCTTTCGATTATGCGCCTGATTCCCGAACCGCCGGGAAAAATTGTCGGCGGCGACATCAATTTCGACGGCATTAACGTGCGCGCGCTTTCGATTGACGACGTGCGAAAGATTCGCGGCAAGCGGATTGCGATGATTTTTCAAGATCCGATGACTTCGCTGAATCCGTTTTTGAAAATCTCGACGCAGTTGACGGAAGTGACCGAGCTGCATCTCGGACACACGAAACAGCAGGCGCGCGAACACGCGCTCAAGATGTTGAAAATGGTCGGCATTCCCGACGCGGAAAATCGGCTGAATAATTACCCGCACGAATTTTCCGGCGGAATGCGCCAGCGCGTAATGATTGCGATGGCTTTGTCGTGCGACCCGGAACTTTTAATCGCCGACGAACCGACGACCGCGCTCGACGTAACGATTCAGGCGCAGATCCTCGAACTCATCAAAGACTTAAAAGCCAGAATGGGAACGAGCGTTATTTTAATCACGCACGACCTCGGCGTGGTCGCCGGAATGACCGATAAAATTATCGTGATGTATGCCGGCAAAGTTTTTGAGCAGTCGCCGACCGGAGAATTGTTTGCGACTCCGGCAAATCCATACACGAAAGGCTTGCTGAAAAGCGTTCCCGACCCGGCGCACGAAGACGGCACAGACCTATATCAAATTCCCGGCTTGCCGCCCGATGTCGCACATCTGCCGCCCGGCTGTCCGTTCGCGCCGCGCTGCGAACGAGCGGAAGAAATTTGTCAGCGGCAATATCCGCCGTTCGTGCAGGTCAACGAAAATCACTGGTCGCTGTGTCATTTCGCGCAGGAAGTTTATGATGAATCCGTAAAAAACGAAAAAATTAAAACAAACGAGGAAATAAAAATTGAAAACAATCCAATCTAAATTTATATGCATTACATTTTTATCTTGGCTGGCGATCAGCGGTTGTAAAATTGCCGGCACAAACGAGAGTCCGGCAAATTCAACGGCGAATTCGACGGCAAGTTCGGCGGCAAATTCGGCGACTTCAAACGCTTTTTCCAAAGAAACGGCGGCGAGTTCCGATTCAAAAGACGGGCTGTTCAGTTCGATGAAAAATATGCAAAATGCAAAGTTCTGGGTCGCCGATGTCGATGTTTCCGGCGATTCGATGCCGCAGTCAAACGTTAAAATGAACATCAAATACGCCGCGCCCGACAGTTTTCAAATGGAAAACAATATGGCGGGAAATAAAATGCAGATTATCGCGGTCGGCGGCAAAACCTATATGCAGATCGACGGCAAATGGCGGCAGGCTCCGTCCGGAATCAATATGGGCGAGATGATGACCAAGTGGAAGGATATGTTTGACGAAAACCGTTTCAAATCGTTTAAGAATGTTCAGTCTGCCGGAAAAGAAACGCTGAATGGCAAAGAAATGGCGGTTTACACCTGCGAAATCGAACAGGATCAGGCAATGCCCGAAGCGATGAAAAAGGAAATGAGCGACGAAGCGAAAGCCAGGCTCAATGAAATAAAGGCGCAGAACAGCGCGAAGATTTGGGTTGACGAAGAAAAAAATCTGCCCGCGCGTCTGGAAATGACGGTTAAAACAACGCAGCCGAAGGAAACGACCGGAAAAATCAACGTAGATTACAAATTCGACGAAGAAGTAAAAATCGTCGCTCCGAAATTGAATTAAATTAAAAAAGAAAAGAGTTATGAGCATTAATGTTTCGACAATCGAAACCCGAAAAAATTATTCGCCGGCAATCTCATCCGGCGAAGCGATTTATTATCCCGACACCGACGAGATTATGCCCGAAGGAATCAAGCATTTTTTGCTGAGCGTGCAGCTGACCTCAATGTTGCTGGCGTTTTTCGCCAAACGTCCCGACGCGAAAGTTTTCGGCAACTGTATGTTGTATTACGAAGAGGGAAATCCGCGCAAAGTCGTGTCGCCGGATTTGATGATTTGTTTTAATCTGGAAACGATGCCGACGCGCGTTTACAAGCTCTGGGAAGAAAAAATCGTTCCGTCGGTCGTCATCGAATTCGCGTCGGGAACGACCTGGCTCAACGATGTCAGCACGAAACTCGCGCTGTATCAAAAGCTCGGCGTGCGGGAATATTACATTTTCGATGTCGAATACGATAATCTTCCCGAACCGCTGCTCGCCTTTCGATTAATTGAAGACGAACTAATGCCGCTGCAAATTGAAAACAAACGAATTTTCAGCAAAGCACTCAATCTCGAATTGGTTAATACGGGCGAAACTTTGCGGTTTTTTGATTCGCAGACGCAAAAATTTCTGATGACGGTTGAGGAATATCAAGCTGAAAACGAAATGTTAAAAGAAAGATTAGCGGAATTGGAAAAACAAAATGACGGAAAATAACGGAAATAATTTAATTTCGATCCAAAATTTGCAAGTTCATTACAAAACTTCAGGGCGCAGTTTGATTGGAACTTTAATCGGAGACTTTTATCGTTCTCGTCGCCGTCATTTCGGTCCAAGTGAGCCGCTCAATACGAACCTAAATGTTAAATCACGAGTAGAAAGCAAAGTCGTTCGGGCTGTTGACGGCGTTTCTCTCGACATCAAAAAAGGAGAAACGCTCGGCTTGGTCGGCGAATCGGGCTGCGGAAAATCAACTTTAGGTAAAGCGGTTCTGCGTCTGACCGAACCGACCGGCGGACAGGTTTTTTATCACGGCAAAGATTTGACGAACGCCTCGAACAGCGAAATGCGCGAGCAAAGGAAAAATCTGCAAATGATTTTCCAAGACCCGTATGCTTCCTTAAATCCGCGAATGACCGTCGGACAAATTATCGGCGAGCCGCTTCGCACATTTAATCTCGTTAAAGGAAACATCGAGGAACAAGTGCAGAATTTGATGGAAACCGTCGGCTTGAACCGCCGCTTCACGAAACGCTATCCGCACGAATTTTCCGGCGGACAGCGACAAAGAATCGGCATTGCGCGCGCTCTCGCCGTCGAGCCGGAATTTATCGTCGCAGACGAACCGATTTCCGCGCTCGACGTTTCGATTCAGGCGCAGATTATGAATTTGATGAATCGGCTGCAACAGGAAAAAAATCTGACGTATCTTTTCATCTCGCACGATCTGCGCGCGATTCGCCACGTTTCCGACCGCGTTGCCGTGATGTATCTGGGAAAAATCGTCGAACTCGGCGACTCGAAAACGGTTTACCGCGAACCTTTGATGCCTTACACCAAAGCCTTAATTTCCGCCGTGCCGATTCCCGACCCGGCAATCGAAGCGAAAAGAGAAAGAATAATCTTAAAAGGCGACGTGCCTTCGCCGATCAATCCGCCGACGGGCTGTCATTTCAACACGCGCTGTCCGTATGCGATTGCCGAATGCCGGCAAATCGAGCCGCACCTCGTCGAAATAAAACCGAAACATTTCGCGGCGTGCATCAGAATTTCGCCCGAAAAACCGCATATTGATGGAAACGTGAATGAAAATCTCGGTGCGATTGGAAATTGAAAACAAAAAAGAGAGCGACGATTCGCTCCCTTTTTTGGGCTAAAAATGAGAAAGAATCTGGGATTTTTATTAACCGTTCGCCGCCTGCGCCGCGTCGCGCAAATCTCTGATGCGGTCGTGATCTTTCATAACCTGGTCGGCTTGTTTTTGGACAACCGACAAAACGTCCGCTGAGAGCGAACCGGCGAGTGCATCCTTATACGCTTTTTTCGCCGAATCTTCGCCGCGTTCGGCTTCGGCTAAAATGCCCGCTTCGTCTTTGCCGGTGACCAGCGATTTGATGTTAATCCAACTGCGGTGCAGTGCGCCCGCCGTGCTGGAACTCGTTTCCGGATCGCCGCCGAGTTGGCGCACCAGACCTTGAAGCTCGCCCGCGTTTTGCGAACGCTGCTGCCCGATTTCGTAAAATAGAGATTTCAAGCTGCTGTCTTCGATGCCCTCCGCCGCTTGTTTAAAGCCTTCCTGCCCGTCTTTATTCGTTTCGATCAAGTTATTTAAAACTGAAATTGTATCGTCGTTGGTCGCCATAGTTCCTCCTGTTGATTCCCTTGTTTCACTGGTTGTCGCGTCCGTCGTTATCGGTTTGGTCGCTTCGTAATCGTTGATTTGCATTTCGTTCGAATCTTTTCCTTGATTAATAAAATCGAGTCAAACATTTATTTCGATACGCTGTTTTTGACTTCGCCGTCTGGTAAACAATCGGCGTGCCAAACGACGTAACGCCGAAATGACGGAGTTTCTGCGCGAAACACGTTAAAAACCGCGACGGTTTTGAAAACAAACGAAACAGTTGTGTGTATTGAAAAGATTCAGATGAATAAAAAGACGTTTATTCAATTTAGAATAAACGTCTTTCGATTATATCATAAATAAATAAAAGTTTTTCGAGAAAATTTCTGTTTTATTTATTTGCCGTCATTTGTTTTTCGCCTTTTCCTGCAACGATTGCTTCGATCAATTTTTTATTAAAAGCCGGCAAATCATCTGGTTTGCGGCTTGTTATAAGACCGTCGTCAACGACGACTTCGCTGTCAGTCCATTTCGCGCCCGCGTTTTCCAAATCCTTGCGAAGCGTCGGAAACGAAGTCAATTCTCGACCTTCGACGACTCCGGCGTTGATTAAAGTCCAGGGCGCGTGGCAGATCGCCGCCACCGGTTTGCCCGCGTCGAAAAAGGCTTTGACGAATTTCAAAACATTTTCGTCGGTGCGCAGCTTGTCCGGATTCATTACGCCGCCGGGCAACTGCAACGCATCGAAATCTTCGGCGTTCGCTTCGCTGACCGTCAAATCGGCTTCGATTGTTTTTCCCCAATCGGTTTCGTCCCAACCTTTAATTTCGCCCGCTTTGAGCGAAACGATTTTCACCGTCGCGCCCGCGTCTTCCAGAGCTTTTTTCGGCTCGAAAAGCTCGGCTTGTTCAAATCCGTCGGTCGCCAGAATCGCCACCGTTTTTCCGTCTAATTTGTTGCTCATATAAACTCCCTTGTTTTCCTTGATTAAAAAGCGGCGTTTCGAAAATTGCGTTTCGATTCGATTCATCGCGCCGCTCAAATGGCTTTGCGAACAACTTATATGCCATAATTATTTATCGCAAAAAGTTGAAATCTTTTGTTGATTAAATGTATTTGCCTTACTAAGATAATTTAAATTCAGCTTGGCAGAAGCTCTTTGATCGAGAAACGCGCCCGGGTGAAATCTGAATGAAGACGGATGAACGAACAGTTGAAAATTCGTGGCAATCCAAACAGGACAATTTAGCCGCCGAAAACGGCTTGGCGATTGTCTTGGTGGACGAAAATTCTTTTGTGTCGAGCGCATCGAATAACAATTCGCTGTGCCGCATTTTGTATAATTCGGAAAGATTCGCGCCCGAATGCGCCAAGTTTTGCGGACGCGCCTTTGAAATGGCACGCGCCGCGAGCGAGCCGGTCGCTTATAAATGTCACGCGAATTTAAATTGCCTGGCGGTAAATATGAAAAAGGGTGAAAAAAAGCGGGTCGCCATCATCGGCAGAGCATTTTTAAAAGCGGAAGATTACCGCACTGCGACGGAACGCGCCATCGAAGGCGATTGGCAGGAATTTCCGTCGGACGCGCTTTTTGAAAATATACTTTTAAGCAACGCGCCGGAACATTTACAAAAGCTCGCGCGTAAACTCAAAAAACTTAACGAAACGGAACAAATTACAATGTCAGCAACATCAACGGCTAAAACTCAAAACTCAAAGTCGCCGGAAGCTCATTCAAACAACGGCAATGCGGCGCGAGAACAAACGGAACATATAATTACCGAACCTGATGCGGGAAAAACGAAAAGCCTGCGTCATCGACAATGGCGTTCACTGTTCGGCTCTTTGCTCAGCCTGGATTACAGGCAGGCGTGTCTTTCGATAATGCAATTTGTCGAACAGCAGCACGCGACAAAGAGTCTGGCGTGGCTCGAACGGCGCGAAAACCGGCTTGAATTGATTTTCGCCAGCGGCGATCTGCATAACCGCGAAATTAATTTGAGCGTTCCGGCGGACGATAAATATCTGCTCGACGCGGTGAAAAACGAAACTTCGCTCGAAATGCGCGAGCGGCAAACCGCCGATCAAGTGAAAGAGCCGCAAAGAATCAGACTTTTTCCGATTTCAATCGGCGGCGAAATACAAAGCGCGCTGATCGTCGGCGATAAAATCGAAAATGAAGACACGAAGCGGCAGATTATTCGTCTCTGCCGCGAAATCGCACCGGAACTGGAAATCTTGCGGCTGCGCGAAGAATTGACCCGCCGCGAATTTGTCGAACGCGCGGTCGGAAAAATTAACGCGAGCCTGCACAACATCGATTCGGAAGATTTCTGGTCAACGCTCAACCACATCTCCGCCGAAATTATGCAAGCCGAGCGCAGCTCCCTGCTGATTTTGGACAAGAAAACCGGCGCGTTCGCCGCGAAAGCCGCAACCGGCATTAAAGCCGATTTTCTGAAAGAGACGGAAGAATATCTCGGCGAACGCATTGCCCGCGCCGTCATCAACCGCGGCGAGCCGGTCGTCGTCGGCGACATTTATAAAACCCGCGTCAAGCCCGCGCCGCTGGAGTGGTTGTATAAATCCGCTTCGTTTATCAGCTATCCGATTCAAATCGGCGACCGCAAAATCGGCGTTTTGAATTTTACAGACCGTGCCGACGGCGACGCTTACAGCAAATTCGATCTGGTTCTGCTCGACGCGATTATGCCGTCGCTCGCGATGATGATTGACCGCGTTGATTTAAAAAATAAAGCGGGCGAATTTGAACAGCTTTCCGTTACCGACGCTTTGACCGGCTTGCTCAACCGCCGTTATTTGGAGGAACGTCTGACCGAAGAAATCAATCGCTCGACGCGCCACCATTTTCCAATGAGCTTTATGATGATTGACGTGGACGATTTTAAATCGTTCAACGACAATTTCGGACACACCGAAGGCGATAAGGCTTTACAAATCGTCGGTCACTGTCTAAAGGAAACGTTGCGCGGTGCGGATGTCGCGGCGCGTTACGGCGGCGAGGAATTTTCGATTTTGCTGCCGCAAACCACGTCCGAAGAAGCCGCCATCATCGGCGAGCGCGTCCGCGAACGCGTCGAGCAAACCGAATTTCCGAACCGCCGCGTGACCGTCAGCATCGGCATTGCCAGTTGTTCGCCGAGTTTGCATTCGGCGCGCGATTTGATTTCGGCGGCGGACAAAGCCCTGTATCAAGCCAAAGGCGCGGGCAGGAACAACGTACGGATTTACGACGAACAAAAAAGCTGAACGGCGAAGATAATTTTTTGATTTCGCTTTTTCCCGCGCTTTTTTCGGCGGTGAAAGGCGCATAATCTTTGTGTTTTGACGAAGAGAAAATGACTGAAAACTTTTTAGGGACGGTTGCGGCAGAGGATTTTACCGGTCGAAGCGTTGAAATCGAAAAACTTTTGCGGCACGCCGAGCGTGAAAATGAGAAACGCGGATTGCTGATATTATCCGCGCCCGCCGTCGGCGCGACCGAGCTTTGCAAACAAACTTACGATAAATTATTTAACGAACAAAGCGAAACGATTCCGATTTATTTTTCAGTCAAATCAATTGACCGCACGGCGAAAAGTTCAGCCGTTCGTTTTTTAAGAAATTTCCTCACGCAGTTCGTCGCTTTTCGCCAGCGAAATCCGCAAATCTTAAATGCTTCGCCGGATGTTTACGAACTCGTCGAACGCGCCGCGCCCGAAGATAAAAATTGGATTGAAACGCTCGTCAAAACCTGCGAGCGCGAAGGCAAATTTAACGATGAAATCACACTGGTCAGAAATTGTTTGAGCGCGCCCCTTCGCGCGGGCGCGACGGGCGCGAAAACATTTTTGATGATTGACAATCTCGACGAAGCCGGCGGATTTGCCGGCGAAATTGATTTCGTCGAAGAAATAAAGGAAATGCTCGCGCATTTGACCACGCCGTTCGCGCTCGCCGGAAAACGCCGGTTTTTGCTCGATGCCGTCGGCGCGAATTCAATTTTGAACGGCGCGGAAACGCTGCGAATCAACGCGCTCGGTTTCGCTGAAGCGGGAAAACTAATTGAAAATCTCGCCGCGAAATCGCACGTCGCTTTTAACGAACAAACGCGCGATTTAATTGCCGGACAAACGAACGGCAAACCGCTTTTCATAAAATTTTTAATCGAGGCGGCGAGCCGGAAAAAGTCCGATCTAAGCAATTTTCAGCTCGTTGAAAAAATCTACGCCGACGAAATTTTCGGCGGCGCACTCAAAAGATTTTACGACGCGGTTTTACAAAAAATTGCGCCCGATTTTGAGACGGAAAAAACGCTCGTCGAACTGCTTGAAAATCTTTCGCGTTCGGGAGAAAAACAACCAATCGAAACGTGGCAAAGCCGACTCAATTTGAGCGGCGATGATTTTCACAAATTGATTGCGCGGCTGAACGTTCACGAAATCACCCGCCTTTCTTCAAATTTTATCGAGCCGATGAGCGAGAACGAAATTTTAAGCGATTACGTCGCGGCGCGTTTTCGGCTCGAAATCAAAGGCGAAAACCGCGCTCTGGTCGTCGGCGAAATGCTTTCACAATTTATTAAACGCGCGCCGCGCCTGATGGCGAAGTTTTACCGACGCTCGTCGGCGATAAATTTGCGCGCGCTGCTGGCGGCGTTCGACTGCCGCGAAATGCCCGCCGGTTTTCTGGATTACAAGATTTTCCGGGAACGCTTTAAAGGCGCGGACGCTGCGGAGATTTTCGCGCGAATCGAAGCGGACGCGGAACGAATAAATCTGCCGCAAATCGTTTACACGGCAGAAACCGCCGCCGTTTACCCGCCGATCAAACAGGTCGCCGAAGCGGAACGTTCGGCAATCGCGTTCGGTTTTGAAACGCGCGAATATACCGAAGCCGACGAAACGATTTGGATCGCGGCGGAAATAGATTCAAAGCTCGAAGCCGACCGCGAACTCGCCGAATTTTGGTGCGACCGGCTGGAAATGGTCGCGCTCAACTGTAATTTTCCGAAATACAAAATATGGCTCATCGCGCCCGAAGGCTTCGCGCCCGAAGCTTCGGAAATCTTGAATGAAAGAAACGCCTTCGGTTCGAGCCGCGCGCAGTTTGATTTGCTGGCGAAATTTCTCGGCGCGGAAAATTTGACCGAGGAAAAAGCGCAGGCGAACGAATATGAAATCATCGTGCCGATGGGCGAAGACACCGAATTGATTGCCGCGCACACAATTGAAGACATCGCACGGCGTTACGCATTCGACCCGAAGGCGATCAATCAAATCAAAACCGCGCTCGTCGAAGCCTGCATCAACGCGACCGAACATTCTTTGAGTCCCGACCGCAAAATTTATCAGAAATTCACAATCGAACCCGACCGAATCACGATCAAAATATCGAATCGGGGACTGCGTATTGCCGACAAAACGACCGCGGAAATCGTGCCGGACGAAGGTCGGCGCGGCTGGGGATTGAAGCTGATGCGAACACTGATGGACGAGGTGAAATTCGAGCAGGTTGACGACGGAACGCGCATCTCGATGACAAAGTACCTCAAAAAAAGTTGACAATCGGCGGTTAAAATTTTAAGTTTAGTTTCGAGTTCTTAAAATTCTAACCGGTCATCCCGAAATAAAAAAACAGTGAACGCAGAATATAAAATTCCTGTCAAAAAAACAGGCGAAACTTCAACTGTTTTCGCCACCGATTATCTGAATAAATTAAGCGGCGAACGTATCGAACGCGAATGCCGCCGGCAGCTCGACGAAGGCTGCCGGAAGCTCGTCGTCAATTTCGCCGAAACCGAAATCGTCAACAGCATCGGCGTTTCTATTTTGTTAGGCGTGATTGACGCGGCTGAAACCGCCGGCGCGTCAATCGTTTTCTCGGACGTTAATAACGACACCATACAACTTTTTGAAATGCTCGGCTTAACAAATCACGTTGAAGTTACGGAAAATTGCGGATAGTTTTGGAAAGTTTTGGAAAGTTTCAGGAAGTTTCAGGAAGTTGCGGATAGTTTCAGGAAGTTGCAGAAAGTTATGGAGATTATATTGTCGGAGAATTGTTAAGTAATAATAAGATTTGTCTAACAATTCTCTAACTCTGCAACTCTCTGCAACTTCCTGAAACTTCCTGTAACTTCCTGTAACTATCCGCAACTCTGAAAGCTTATTAAATGGAGAATCAACAAAAATTAATTCACACTTTCGGCGCGCTCGCGGAGCTTGGGCAGGAAGTTTCCCGGAAAAATAATTTTCAGGAAACGATTCGCACGTCCCTGCATCTTCTTCTGGGAAGTTTGGCGATTATGCGCGGCGGCGTGGCGCGTTATTCGCGGTTCGGACACGAATTGAATATGCTCGCCGTGCGCGGTCTCGGCGACGATTTTCCGCTCGGAATGACTTTGTGTTACGAAGACGAACGACAATTTTTGACGAACGGTTTGGCGGCGATTGAAACGTCGCAGGCAAAGGTTTTGCCTTTTTTTCAGATTTACGACCGCAGCTTTGAAAAGAAAAAAATCGAATTGCTCGTGCCGCTCGTGATTCGGGACGAAATCGTCGGCGTGGTTCTTTTGGGCGAAAAAGCCAATGGCGAGCCTTATACGAGTTACGATAAAGACATCATTTGCGCGATGGCGCGGCACATCGGCGTTGCCGTCGCGCAGAGGAATCTGATGGCGGAACTCGAACGCCGCGCCGACGAAAACCGGCGGCTTTACGACGATCTGCGCCAAACATACAAAGATACCGTGAAGGCGTTTGCCAAAGCGATTGACTGCAAAGACACATACACCGAAGGACATTCGGTGCGCGTCGGCAAATACTCGGAAATCATCGCTTCGGAACTCGGTTGGAATGACGACGAAGTCGAAGGCGCAGCCATCGCCGGCTATTTGCACGATGTCGGAAAATTGACCGTTGACCGCAACATCATCAACGCGCCGTATCGCATCAACGCCAAAGAATCCGCCGAATTAAACAAGCATCCGGGAATCGGTTACGAAATCCTTCTGCCGATTCATCATCCATACGCCGACGTGCCGCTCGCCGCCAAATATCATCACGAACGTCTTGACGGGCGCGGTTACCCGGACGAACTCGAAGACCGCGAAATTCCGTTCATCGCCAAAATCGTCTGTCTCGCCGATTCGTTCGACGCGATGACGACCGACCGACCGTATAAACGCCGCCGCGCGGCAGATGAAATCGTCGAAGATTTGCAAAGAAACGCGGGCAAACAATTCGCGCCCGAACTCGTCACGGCGTTTTGCAGCGCGATGCTCAAAGAATTGACTTTGCAGTCGAAACAAAAAAAGTTTCGCAAAATTCTCGGCAAAAATTACCTTGATCCCGAAACGCTCGTCCCGCAGCTCAAAAACGCGCTCAACGATTTTGACGGAACTTCGTTTTTGACGGCGGTGAAATGAAAAACTATTAATTTTCAGACGAAGGAAATTTCACGGACACAAAAAAATATCGTTATTAAAAACTATATTCTGCACATTGTCCAAAAAATAAATCTGCAAAGTTCCGAAGCCTTTCCGCTGTTTTGCTTCGACCACGATGTAACGCGATAAATCTAATTTTTTGCTCGTGAAATAACCGTTCAACGCTTTGACCAATCTGCCGGAAGTTTTTAGGTTTGAATCTTTTCGATTGCCCGGCGCAACGACAAAAATCGTAAAAGGACGCTTGCCGCTTTTCGTCACCAGCATCAAGTTATTATTTTCATAAATCATATTATCAAAAATCGCTTTAAAGTATTCGCAGGTGATTGGTTTTTCGCTTTCGGTTTGCCCGTAGATAACTGTGTGTGAACACACGCTCATAAACAAAAAAAATGGAAAACAACTTAGTGTAATCAAATTTGTCGGTAACATAATTAACCATAATTCATACACGATAATTTTATTAAGGTAATTTAACTGGATTTCTATAATCTCCTGCTTTCAACTATGACTGATTTCTGACATTAATTATTTATGTTTACGATAGATATACTCTATGCAAACACCGCCAATTATGACTGGAATTAACCCGAGTATAAGAATGGCAACGATTGAATCATTGGCGGCTTCTTTTATGCTTTCCCCGATACCGAGAGCTATCATTCTTTTATAATCAAACAAAACCATACCCAGGACATATAATAAAAACAATATGACTCCGGCTTTGAAAACAAATTCCCAAATGAGAAAAACTATCAGGTTTATAAACCCTCTGTGTCTAACGAGCAACGCTTTTTTTAATAATTTCTCAGTATGCATATCGCGCGATAACGGTTTCTATGGAGCGCACTTCAAAATTTGAGAAAGATTTACGTCATTCATACGCCATTCGATGTTTTGTTTGGTTAGTAAAAATAAACGCTCCCTTATTGCGTTTTTCCTTTGACTTAAAAGGTCGCTTCGACAATAGCTTCTTGTTTGTATTGACAAATAATTTTGGTTTCCTTTGACGTGTTGTATAAAGGTCGGATGCAGTTTGCCGCAAGTTTAACCAACGATGAATTTTTAGAGGTGAAAGAAATTGAGACAGACGCATAAAAGAATATTGAAAATTATAAGTTTTAAAAAAATTGTGCGTCTGAGTTGAATAATATGTGGCTTGATTTCAGAAGTCAAGAAAAATTAGCGAGTCTTTAAATGTTCTGCGAGATGGATTTTCAAAATTCGGAAATATGCTTAATAATTTGCGGGTAACTTCATTCTAATTTGATAAAAGCGATTGAGAGCAATCTCGATTGTGAGATTTCCTTCAAAAAACTCGGCTATTCTCCGCAAATCTGCGAGCATTTTTGCTTTGCGTAATCCCAAGCCGAAAATTTGAAAGGCGCGGATGCGCCGACGATAAACGGGTCTTCGCCGAAATTTATATAATTTTGATGAAGCTCGGCGGCGGTCGCGCCTTCTTTGTAGCTGCGTTGCAAAAAATCGTCAACAATCTTCTTACAGACATCAACGGCTTCTTCAAACGAATCGAAATCACCTAACTTATAATTTGCGGTTTCGTCTCGATAGCGATGATTGTCGGCGACAAAAATTTGATACGGAAATTTCATTGTTGGAAAGCTACGAGAAGAAAGCGATTTTTCTAAACAAAGTAAACGAGCGTAAAAAACGGAATTGATTATTTGTTTTCCAAAAGCTGAACAAATTTTTTCGCCGCGACGGAGAGCGTCCGGTCGGTTCGGTAAACTACGCCGACGGGACGAATCCAGTCTTTTTCGGCGAGTTCGATGACTTTTAGCTGGTTGTTTTTTTCTTCGTCCATTACCGACGGGTGCGGCACGATTGCCAGACCGAAGCCGACTTCGACCGAGCGTTTGATCGTTTCGATGTTGTCGAATTCGGCGGCTTTGCGGATTTCCACGCCGTAGGATTTCAGGATTTTATCGGTCGCCTTGCGCGTCGGAATGTCGCGCTCGAAAAGAACGAAATCGCGTCCCTGCAATTCTTTGACTTTGACTTTTTTGCGCCCGGCGAATTCGTGTTCGGGCGGGCAGATTAAAACGAGGCGGTCGCTCGCCATCGGCACGACCGTCAAGCCGCGCTTCGGTTCGGGAAAGGCGACCACGCCGAGTTCGACCGTGCCGTTCAAAACGTCGCGGACGACGCGCGTCGTTCTCGAATATTCCAAATCAATTTTCGCGTGCGGAAACTTCGACATAAATTCGCGCACCTTCGGCGGCAATTCGTGCAGCCCGACCGAATAGACGGTGGCGACTTTGACCGTGCCGCTGATTTTGCCGATCAAGCCGCGCATCGATTCCTGAAGCCCGTCGTAGCTTGCTAAAACGGTTTTCGCCTCACGATAAAAAACTTCGCCCGCCGCCGTCAATTTGACTTCGCGCCGCCCGCGCACTCTTTCAAGTAAACGCCGTTTAAATTTATCTTCCAATGACCGAATCTGCTGGCTGACCGCTGATTGAGTGACAAAATTGCGCTCAGCCGCGAGCGAAAAACTCTGCATATCAACCAGATCAATGAATACTTTTAATGTTTCGACGTGCATCTTTTCATTTGTCACTTATCATTGGTCATTCAGCAACGGTTCGGGCAATTGCGGTAAATGATAAATATTCAACGATAAATGAATAATAAGTTTTTCTACACAATTCGTGCAATATAATTCATTTTATCTTATCAAAGAAAGTTCGTAAGATACTATGTGCGAAATTCAGATTGCCGATTTTCGAAATTCGACTTAGAATTTGAGAATATAAAACGCAATCCGAAAATCTAAAACCGAAAATTAGTTATGGCTATCAAAATCAGCAAAACTTTTTTGATGCGGAAGCTGCATCAACTGACGGGCATCGTGCCGCTTGGACTGTTCTTTTTCGGGCATATGTTCACAAACTCGAAGGCAATGAGCGGCGACAAGGTTTTTAACGATGCCGTCAGCGACATCCATCATATTCCGTATCTGCTGTTTGTTGAGATTTTCGGGATTTTTCTGCCGCTCGTGTTTCATTCGGTTTACGGAATTTTTATCTCAATGGAAGCGCGCGCGAATGCGGTAAATTACAATTACGGGCGCAACTGGTTTTATATTTTTCAGCGCGTCACCGGCGTTTTTCTATTCGTGTTTATTTTGTTTCATCTTTTGAATATGCGGTTCGGCGCGATTCCCGGATTGCAGTCCTACGGGCAGCCGGTTGCCGGCAATGCCGACCGCGCGTTTGCGATTGTTTCGGCGGAATTTCAAAGCGTTGCGATTTTAATTTTTTATTTCTTAGGCATTATGGCGACCGCGTGGCATCTGGCTTACGGCTTCTTTTTGTTCGCGGTTGACTGGGGCATTTTAATCGGCGAAAAAGCTCAGAAATACGCGCTTTACGCTTCTGTTTTTCTGGCTGTCAGCTTATCGGCGGTCGGCATCAACGCGGCGGTCGCATTCGTTCGCCCGTGCGGTTTGTTTCCGCAGGCGATGTGCGGCGAATTGAAGGAAAAGAAGGTGGTTGAACCGAACAGATCAGGGAAATTTTAAGTCTGGTTTGAATAAAAATTTATGGCATCGAAAATCAAAATAGCGGTTGTTGGCGGCGGTTTGGCGGGACTTGCTTCGGCGATGAAAATCGCCGAAGCCGGACACGACGTAGATTTGCTGTCGGTCGTGCCGGTCAAGCGTTCGCATTCGGTGTGCGCGCAGGGCGGCATCAACGGCGCGGTCAATACGAAAGGCGAAGGCGATTCGACGTTCAAGCATTTCGACGACACGGTTTACGGCGGCGACTTTCTGGCGAACCAGCCGCCGGTCAAAGCGATGTGCGAAATGGCTCCGGCGATTATTTATCTGTTCGACCGAATGGGCGTTCCGTTTTCGCGCACCAAAGAAGGACTTCTGGATTTTCGCAGGTTCGGCGGAACTTTGCATCACCGAACGGCATTCGCCGGCGCGTCAACCGGACAACAGCTTCTCTACGCGCTCGACGAACAAGTGCGTCGTTTTGAATCGGATGGCAAAGTTACCAAATACGAAGGCTGGGAAATGATGTCGCTCGTCCTCGACGATTATCAGGTTTGCCGCGGGCTGGTGGCGATGAATCTGCAGACGCTCGAACTGAAAGTTTTCAACGCCGACGCGGTGATTATGGCGACCGGCGGACCCGGTTTGATTTTCGGCAAATCAACCAATTCGATGGTTTGCACCGGCAGCGCGACGAGCGCGTGTTACCAGCAGGGCGCAAAATATGCGAACGGCGAATTTATACAGGTTCATCCGACTTCGATTCCGGGCGAAGATAAATTGCGCTTGATGAGCGAGTCGGCGCGCGGCGAAGGCGGTCGGGTTTGGGTTCCGCGCAACCCGGAAGATAAACGCACTCCGCAAAGCATTCCCGAAGCGGAACGCAGTTATTTTCTCGAAGAAAAATATCCGGCTTACGGCAATCTTGTGCCGCGCGACATTGCGACGCGCGAGATTTTTCAGATTTGTATCGAAGGCAAAGGCGTGAACGGCGAAAATCAGGTCTATCTCGATTTGACGCATATTCCGGCGAATATTTTGACTGAAAAGCTCGGCGCGATTTTGGAGATTTACGAGATGTTCGTCGGCGACGATCCGCGCTTTGTGCCGATGCGAATTTTTCCCGGCGTGCATTATTCGATGGGCGGTTTGTGGGTTGATTTCGAGCAGCGCACGAATATTCCCGGATTGTTTGCGGCGGGCGAATGCGATTATTCGATTCACGGCGCGAACCGTTTGGGCGCAAATTCTCTGGTGAGTTGCGTTTACGGCGGTTTCGTCGCCGCGCCGTCGGCGATTGAATACGCCAAAAACGTCGAGCGTAAAAACACCGAAACGAACGGCGTTCACCAATCCGAATTAAAACGCCAGCAGGAAATCAACGACCAATTAATTCGTCAGACGGGAACGGAAAATCAATATAAAATCCACGAAGAAATGGGCAAATGGATGACCGATAACGTCACGGTCGTTCGTTACAACGACCGTTTGAAGGCGACCGACGATAAGCTGCTCGAATTGCAGGATCGCTTTAAACATATCTCGATCAACGATTCAAATTTGTGGGCGACGCAAGCCGTTCCGCACGCGCGGCAATTAAAAAATATGCTCGAACTCGCCCGCGTTATAACCTTGGGCGCGCTCAACCGCGACGAATCGCGCGGCGCGCATTACAAACCCGATTTCCCGGACCGCGACGACGAACGGTTTATGAAAACGACGATTGCCGAGTGGTCCGCCGAAACGCCGATTTTAAGCTACGAAGCGGTTGATGTCGGTTTGATCGAACCGAGAAAACGCGATTACACGAAAGGCAAAGCGAAAGCCGCCGCGGTCGCCGAAGAAGCCAAACAAGCCGGTTTGCCAATCAAAGACGGCGCGCCGCAAGTTCCACAGCCATATACCGATCAGAAGCCGGAAAATTCCGACCGGCAAAATACGGTGCATAATCTGGACGCGCAAATCAAAAAAGGCGAATCGTTTTTGGAAATTCACGAAGACGACGAAAATTCGTAAAAGCAAATGACGGCTTTACCAAAAAAGAAAAAATACATGCCCGAAGAATATTTGGCTTTCGAAGAAAAAGCCGAATATCGCAGCGAGTTTGACGACGGAATAATTACCGCGATGGCAGGCGGAACGCTCGATCACGCACAGATTACAAATAATCTGGGTCGCCGTATCGGAAACAAAGTTTCCGACGAATGCACGGCTTTGACAACTGATGTGAAAGTTCGTGTCGAGGATTACCGGAAATTTTATTATCCTGACGTTTTGGTGATTTGCGGCGAACCGATTTTTTATCAAAAGCGCAAAGACACAATTATCAATCCGACGTTAATCGTCGAAGTTTTATCCGACAGTACCGAAGCCAAAGATCGCGGCGAAAAGATGCTGGCTTATCGAACGCTCGAATCTTTGCACGAATATGTTTTAGTATCGCAGGAAAAAGCGATTGTCGAACAATTTACGAAAAACGCCGACGGGAATTGGATGCACAAAGCGACTATCGGTCTAAAAAGCGTCGTAAAATTTGAAGCAGTAGATATTGAGTTAACTTTGGACGAAATTTATCAGCGAGTTGAACTATGAGCGAAACAAACGGACACCACGAAAAAAAACGGCTTGAAAATCCGCCGCCGACGGTTGATTTCAAGATTTCCAGACGCGAAAAATTGGGCGCGGCGCAATTTGCGGAAACCTTTGAGGTTCCGTATCGGCGCAATTTGAACGTCATTTCCGCGCTGATGGAAATTCGCAAAAATCCGGTCACGAAAGACGGCAAACAAACCACGCCGCCGGTTTGGGATATGAATTGTCTCGAACAGGTGTGCGGCATCTGCACGATGGTTATTGACGGTCGCGTTCGCCAATCGTGTTCCGCGCTGGTTGATGATTTGCTGCTCGCCTCGGGCGGCAATACGATTACGCTCGAGCCGATGTCGAAGTTTCCGAACGTGCGCGATTTGAAAGTTGACCGAACGCCGATGTTCGATCATCTGAAAAAAGTTCACGCCTGGGTCGAACTCGACGGCACGCACGATCTCGGACCGGGACCGCGGATGTCGCAGGAAACGGTTCACGAGCGTTACGCCTATTCTCGTTGTATGACGTGCGGCTGCTGTCTCGAAGCGTGTCCGCAATATCACGACGACAATTACATCGGACCGCAGGCAATCGCGCAGGTGCGCCTGTTCAATATGCATCCGTCCGGCGAAATGAACCGCGACGAGCGGCTCGAAGCCCTGATGCAGGACGACGGCATCACTAACTGCGGCAACGCGCAAAACTGCGTGCAGGTTTGCCCGATGTCTTTGCCTCTGACGCGCGCGATTTACGAAACGAACAGGGAAGTAACGATTTACGGACTTTTCGGCTGGCTGAGAAAATAAATGTTAATGCGACGTGAAATATTTTGTAGGGGCGAGGCTTGTCCTCGCCCGTTTTGTTAATGATTACTCAACATTGACTTGCCCGTAATCGTCGGGCGAGGACAAGCTTCGCCCTTACTACTTTTGTAAAAATTTACAAAAGATTTACCGGATCAATCTCGACGTTCACAATTTTCAAATCGCAGAATTTTTCCTGCGCGTCGTGCAGCGCGAAATCGAGCGTTTCGCGCAGTTTCTGGCGGCTTTTCGCTTTGACTAAAATTTGCAAACGATATTCGCCTTTCAGACGGGCGAGCGGCGCGGGCGCGGGACCGAGAACGATGCAGTTTTTTTCGGCGTTCGCCGTTTGCAGACATTCGCGCAAAATCCCTGCGTTGTCGAGCGCGAATTCGTAATTGACGTGCTTGATCATAATCGAAGCGAGCGCGACGAACGGCGGATAATGTAAATTCTGTCGGAAACGAATTTCTTCCTGGTAAAAATTATCGTAATTCTGCGTCCGCGCGTGTTTCAGGGCGTAGTGTTCGGGATAAAAAGTCTGAATCAAAACGCGCCCGGCAAGCTCGCCGCGACCGGCGCGACCGGCGACTTGCGTTAAAAGTTGGAACGTGCGTTCGGCGGCGCGAAAATCCGGCAAAGCCAAACCGGCATCAACCGAAATTACACCGACCAAGGTGACGTTCGGAAAATCGTGTCCTTTGGCGAGCATCTGCGTTCCGACGAGCATATCAATTTCGCCGCGCGAAAATCGCATCAAAGTCTCTTCAAAAGATTTGCGCCGTCCGGTCGTGTCGCGGTCAATGCGGGCAATGCTCAAGCTTGAAAATTTGCGCCGCAGAATGTCTTCGATTTGTTCGGTTCCTTCGCCGATAAAATACAAATAACGGCTCGCGCAACTTGGACATTTGTGCGGCGTTCGCTCGCGATGATTGCAGTAATGACAGACGAGTTTTCCTTCGCGCTTGTGAAACGTCAAAGTGATGTCGCAATTGTCGCAGCGGATTGATTCGCCGCACGAACGGCACAAAACGAACTGCGAAAAACCGCGCCGGTTCAATAAAATAATTGACTGCTCGCCTTTACCGTGCGTTTCTTCGATAGCCGCTAAAAGCGCGGGCGAAAAAATCGTGTCTTTGCCTTCGGTCTTGAAAATCTCGCGCATATCAACGAGTTCGGCGGCTGCCAGAGGGCGATTGCCGACGCGGTTCGGCAATTTTAAATATTTAAATTTTCCGTTATGCGCGTTGTGAAAAGATTCGAGCGCGGGCGTTGCCGAACCGAGAACGACGACGGCACCGGCAAAATTAGCGCGAACAATCGCCAAATCGCGCCCGTGATAAAACGGCGATTCGTGTTGACGGTAGGAAGAATCGTGTTCCTCGTCAACAATCACCAAACCCAAATTTTGCAGCGGCGCGAAGATCGCCGAGCGCGTTCCGATGACGATGTTCGCCGCGCCGCGCCGGATTCTGCGCCATTCGTCGAAGCGTTCGCCGATTGAAAGATTTGAATGCAGAATCGCCACCGCGTCGCCGAACACGGCGCGCAGTCTTCTCGAAAAAACCGGCGTGAGCGCGATTTCCGGCACGAGCATCAGCGCGGATTTTCCTTTGTCCAAAACCGTCTGCATCGCCCTGATATAAATTTCGGTTTTGCCGCTGCCCGTTACGCCGTGCAGCAAAAACGCCTGATATTTTTCCGCTTCGAGCGCGTGGTTAATTTCCTTTAAAACCGCCGTCTGCTCATCGGTCAAAGTCAAATTAAGCAGTTCCGGTAAATCAACCGCGAACAGAGGGTCGCGGCGCACTTCCTGCGCGAAAACTTCGAGAACGCCGCGCTTGACCAGAGTGTTAATCGCCGACGCGCCGATTTCGAGCTTTTCCAGTAAATCCGTAAAAAGCATCTCGCCGTCGTTTTCGAGCAGCGCGGCGATGATTTTTTCCTGCGTTTCGCTGAACGGTTTCTGTCCGGGCAGATGGCGTTCGGGCGGCAGAAGCCGGGCGGCTTTGCGGCGTTTCGGTTTGACCTGCGTCGTCAAAGTTCGATGAAAAACCGTTGCCCAACCGGCTTTGACCAGCTCGCTCAAAGCGCGTTTCGATTGCGTCGCGCCAAATTTTTTCGCCAATTCGCGGCTCGAAGTTTCGTTTGCTTCGACCAGGAAACGCAAAACTCTCGATTTGGCGGAACTCGCCGAAGAAATTTTCAAAAGCTCGTCGCGCCCGCGCGCCGTAATCGTGTAAATTTGTTCAATCGTCGCGTTGATTCCGGCGGGCAACGACGCTTTTAGAACTTCGCCCCACGAAGCGGCGTAATAATCCGCCGACCACTGCGTCAGGCGAATTATTTCTCCGGTCAAAAGCGGCTCGACATCGAGCAGTTCGAGCGCGTCTTTAATCGTTTCGTCTTCGATTTCGAGTTCGGGATTAATCTCCGCGTGCAGAGCGACCGCGTAGCCGGTCAACTGGCGTTTGCCGAACGGAACCAGCAGCCGCGCGCCGAGCCGAATGTTTTCGCGCAGACCGACCGGCAGACGATATGTAAAAGTTTGCCGAAGCGGAATCGGCAAAGCGACTTCGACAAATTCCGGCAGCGGCGAATCTTTGCTGAATTGTTGGGCGACGACGTTTGACATTCGGAGTTTGAAAGCGCGAGATTGATTTCTGCGAAACGCTTTTCTGTTCGTATTTCTAAATGATAACCGACGGGGAACTTTTTCGGAAAACGCGAATCTAACTGTTATATTAGATTGAAAACCGAAAGGAAAAATTATGGACGATTTTTTATACGAAAAAAAAGAAGAAAAGCGCGGCGTGAATAAGGTTCTGCTCGGCGCATTGTTGATTGCCGCTGTTTTAATCATTGGCGTGATCGGGCTTTTATATAAATTTCAACCGACGCTGGAAGAGCAGAAACAGCAGCAACTGGCGGGCGCGTTTCTCGAAGGCGCGCCGGAATTTGCCGCTTACACGAAAAATATAGTCATCTCGACCGACACGAACCGCACGACCGAATCGCCGCTCGGACTCGGCACGATTCAGATGGCGATTCACGGCGACATTCGCAACAAAGGCGAGAAAATCGTCAACGGTCTGGAAGTCAGCGTCAGCGTCGTTGATGTTAAAAATCAAATCATCAAGGAAAAAAAGGTGATGGTCGTGCCGAATCAGGCGCAGAAAATCGCGCCCGACGAAACAGTCCACGTCTTCGTTCCGATGGACGGTTTTACTAAAACCGACGACCGCGCCAATGTTCGCTGGAGAGTTTCCGCGATTCGGTTTGAGTGAGAAGCAATTACGGATTTCAAATTACGAATTGTGAATTTAAGATTGCGAGTTGAAAAGGTCTTTTGTTAATTGAAAATTGTTACAAGCAAATATTCGTAATTCGTAATTGGAATTCGTAATTGCTAATTCGGCGTTCTGGTGTGAAAAGTGCAAAATTCCTTCGGTTCTTTGCCTTCCTCGAAAGTTTGCGGCTGTTTGTTCGGGCAATTTGAAGTCGCGCGCATTCCGGTCAGAGGGCAAATCATTACGGTGACGTTTTTTTGAATGTCGGCGGGCAGCAATTGCGGCGGTTGAACGGCGGAGTTTTGATTCGTTCCGCGATTTTGCTGTTCTTCCTGCCAAGTCGTGAAAGGCGTGCCGGTCGCGCTCGGGTTTGCTAACTGTTCGTCGGTCAAGCCGTCGTCGCTGCTCGGCAAAAGTGCTTTGTTCGGAACTGTTCCGGCGACGAATATTTCGACGCGGCGAAATTCGGGCGGCACTTCGGTAACATAGATTTCCTTCGGCTCGGACGGCGTACTTTCATCGGTCGGATCAACCGGCGTTTGCTGATTCGTATTATTTTTATTGGCGTTTGCCTTTAAAACGGTTTGCTGCGCTTTGACCGTATCGGCTTCCGCACCGGAAAGTTCACGAATTAATGCGCCGTTGCGCGTGTCAATTTCGGCTTCTTTAATTGTCGTGGGCATTTGCCAATCGCCGTTCCATTCCGGGTGCAGAGTCAACGCTTCGCGCATAAAATCAGCCCAAATCGGCATCGCCGAATCCGCGCCCTTCATTCCCAAATCGTCGTTGTCGTCGAAGCCGACGTAAACGACGCAGACGATTTCCGGCGTAAAACCGGCAAACCAGCCGTCGCGCGACGTGCCGGTTTTTCCGGCGAAAGCCGTTTTTCCCGCAACATTTTTAAAGCCCCAAGCCCGCGCCTCCGCCGCCGTGCCGCGATTGATGACATCCTTCATAATGTCGTCCATCACGTAGGCGACATCGGGCTGCAAAACTCGTTTGTGTTCGCTCGTCGGCGCATTGACGGTTTTGCCTTCGCCGTCGGTAATGCGGTTGATGGCGGTGGGCGAAACTTTTTCGCCGAGATTGGCGAAAACAGTGTAGCCCGTCGCCACCTGCAAAGGAGTGGCTTCGGCGGTTCCGAGAGCCATCGAAGGATATGCTTTGTCAACCTTCGGCAAACCGGCTTTGGCGGCGAGATTCATCACCTTGCCGATGTTTAATTCCATTCCCAAATCAACCGTGATCGTGTTTTTGCTTTTCACGAGCGCATCGCGCAAAGTCAATTCTTTGTTTGAAAATGTATCGCCGTAATTGTTCGGGGCGTATGTTTCGTTGCCGTAGGTGAAAACTCGTTTCTCGTCTTTGAAAATCGTCGCGGCGGTGATGACGCGGGCGTTGCCGTCGTAAGCGGAATTGATGGCGGTCGCGTAAACGAACGGTTTGAACACCGAGCCGGGCTGACGTTGCGCGTCGGTCGCGCGGTTAAATTGACTGTCAAGATACGAACGTCCGCCGACCATAGCGACGATTTCGCCGGTTTTCGGGCGAATGGCGACGAGCGCGGCGTTCAAGTTTCCTTTCTGTTTTTTCGGAAAATATTTGTCGAGCTTTTCGAGGCGGTTGTTGACGATTTCATACGCCTTTTTTTGTAAATCCGGGTCAATTGTCGTGTAAACTCGCAAGTGCTGCAACGCTTCGGGGTCGCTGACGATTTTCGGCAATTCTTCAACGGCGTATTGCGAAAAATACGGCATTCCCTGTAAATCTTTGCCGCTCGTAATTTGTTTGATTTCCAGCGGCGTGCGTTTGGCGGCAGCGGCTTCTTCGCCGGAAATCGCGCCGGCTTCCGTCATCGAATCCAAAACCTGATTGCGCCGTTCGGTAGATTTTTCAGTGTTTTTATACGGGTTATAACGATTCGGACTGCGGATGATGCCGGCGATCAGAGCAGCTTCGGGCAGAGTCAACGCGGAAACATCTTTGCCGAAATAGGCGTTCGAGGCTTCGCCGACTCCGTAGATCGAAACGCCGGTTTGCTGCCCCAAATAAATCTGGTTGGCGTAAAGCGTAAAAATCTGTTCCTTCGTCAATCTCGTTTCGAGAATGATTGACATATACGCTTCTTTTAATTTTCGTTCGAGCGTTTGCTCTCTGGTCAGCCACAGATTTTTGACGAGCTGCTGCGTGATCGAAGAACCGCCCTGATTGGCAATCGGCGAATTGTCTTCGTCTTTTTCGTATCTGCGCCAGGCGGCGCGGGCAATGCCGCGAAAATTGACACCGTAATGCTCGAAAAACGCGCGGTCTTCCGTCACGGTAATCGCTTTGACGAGCGATTGCGGCAAATCTTGAAACGTCACGGCTTTGCGGCGACCGTCGCCTTCCGCCGCGATTGAACTCAAAATTTTCGGCTCGATTTGCGTTTGCTTAACCGGATTTCCGGCATCTTCGTCGGTAATCGAAGCGACGGATTTGCCGTCTTTTTTGAACTCGACTGCCAGAGCCGGAAAAGTTTTTTTGCCGTCAATCGTCGCGCCCGTTCCGGGTTCGATTTCGATTCGATTGTTTTCGACTGAAAAACGGCTGCGCGAAGCGTCGGCTTGACTGTTTTTTTCAATATAACCGGCGGATTTAAGATAAACCGTTAAATCTTCGGCGGTGATTTCTTCGCCGATTTTCAAGATTTTCGGCGCGGAATAAATTCCGGCGGAGTTCGTATAAACTTCGCCTTTGAGCAATAAATCAATGCGGTCGGAATATTCAAACCAGAAATAAGTCAGCGTCAGAAACGCGCCCGTCAGCGCGAGCAGGCTCGTCAAATAAGTTACCGGATTAAAAATGAGCCGCAGAACGCGCCGAAAACGAGATTTCGGCGGAGCTTGATAAACGTTGCCGCGATGCTGTTCGCGCCAGTATTTCGGCGGCATTTTCGGTTTTCGGCTGCTTTTTTTGATTAAATTCGGCATTTTAGAATTGTTTTTTATTAGTGAGAAGAAATTTTCAGCGGTTGCCTTTTTTAATAATATAGATTCCGCGCCGCTCGTGTCTAGCGTTTTTTCCGCGCCCGCGCTTTCAAATCCGTGCCGCTTTTGCGCTAAAATTATTTGTATGAAAGTTCTTGTGACCGGCGGCAGCGGATTTTTGGGAACGCACGTCCGCCGATTTTTTAACGCCGACGATTTATCGCGTCGGGCAGGTTTCGACATTTTGAATATGCAGGACGCGCAACGCGTCAAAGATTACGATGTCGTCATACATCTCGCCGCGCTTCTGGACAAATCGCCCGAAGCGACGGAAATGTCGTTTCTGACGAACGTTGACGGCACGATCAATCTGCTGCGTTCGATGAACGAAAACGCGGTGTTTATTTTCGCTTCGACGAAAGATGTTTACGGCAGATTCGCCGATAATTATCTGGAAGTGCCGGAAATGTGTCCGACCGTTTACGCGGGACAATCCGCGCTCGAATGGTCAAAATTAATCGCCGAACGCTACGTCGAATTTTACGCCAATCAAAACAATTTTCGCTCGTGCATCTTTCGACTTTCGACCGTTTACGCGCCGAAAAGCGAAGGCAACACGCCGAACTTCGTCACGCATTACGCCGACGCTTTCAACACCGGCGAGTCTTTGCGATTACCTGCGAACGGAACGCCGCGCCGCGATCTTCTGCACGTCGAAGATTTCGCGCGCGCGTGCCGGGCATTCGTTGATTCGATCATTCGTCACGGACTTTACAATCTCGGCGGCGGGCGCGAAAACGCCGTAACTTTGCGGCAATTAGTCGAAAAAATGCAGGAAGTTTCCGGCTATCAAACCCAGATTGACGAAACGAATCCGTTGCCCGCGCCCGTGCCTTTGAATTATATTTCCGATTTATCTTTAATCAAACAGGAACTCGATTGGAAACCCGAAATCAGGCTCGACGAAGGACTTAAATCATTGTTTAATTAGCTATTCACTGTTGACTATTCGCTGTTCACCAATAAAAAAGGTTTCCCTGGTTGATAGGGAACAGCGAATAATTAATGGTGAACAGTTTTATTGATTTGTTATTGCGGCGTTCTTGATTTTGGTGTGAGGCTGCCTGAACGATAAATGAAAATCCTGGTGCGCGGAACAAATTGGATCGGCGACGCGGTAATGCAGATTCCCGCTTTGCGCGAGCTGCGCCGCGTTTTATCAACCGCGAAAATTTCTCTGCTGACGCGCGATTGGGCGCGCGGCATTTACGAAGACGCGGATTTTATAGATGAAATTCTCACGTTTGAAAAAAGCGATTCAAAATTTAAAGACGTTCTCGCGCAGGCAAAAGTTTTACGCGAAAAACAATTCGATTTGGCGGTTTTATTACCGAACTCATTTGAAACCGCGCTCGTCGCCAAACTCGCCCGCATTCCGAAAAGAATCGGTTATGCCAAAGAAGCGCGAAATTTTCTATTAACCGATGCCGTGCCGATTCCGGCGTGGAAAAACGAACGGCACGAAGCGTTTTACTATTTAAATTTAATCGCTGAAGTTGAACGCGCAATCAACCGAACGCAAACCGTTTCGACGGAGAATCCAAACTTCGATTTGCAAATTTCCGACGAGCGAAAAAACGAGGCGCGTGAAATTTTGGCGGCGAACGGCGCGGATTTGTCGAAAAGAATCGTCGCGCTCGGTGTCGGTTCGACCAATTCGCGGGCGAAACGCTGGCAAACGGAAAGCTACGCGGAATTGAACGACAAGTTGCAAGTCGAATTAAACGCCGAAGTCGTTTTAGTCGGCGCGAAAAACGAGCTTGACGTTTCGACGAAAGTTTTTGAGAAATCGCAGAAAAAGCCGATTGTTTTGACCGGCAAAACCGATTTGGCGGAAGCGTCGGCGATTTTAAGCGTCGCCGCTTTGCTCGTTTCCAACGATATGGGCTTGGCGCATATTGCGGCGGCGGCGGGAACGAAAACGCTCGTTGTTTTCGGTCCGACGAATCCGGAAACAACCAAACCTTGGAACGCCGAAATCATTTATAAAGCGGTCGAATGCGCGCCGTGTATGCTGCGCGATTGTCCGATTGACCATCGCTGTATGACGCGGATTTCAGCAGACGAAGTGTTTGAAAAAGCGGTATATTTGTTAAATTCCGAATGAATGTTAGAATTTTGCGTTGATGAGCGAGCCGAAGAGAAAAACAGTATTTATAGACCGCGACGGAACTTTGATCGAGGAAGTCAATTTTCTTTCGCGGCTCGAAGATTTGCAGATTTTTTCCTATACCGACGAAGCGATTCGACTGTTAAAGGAAAATAATTTTCTGGTGATTGTCGTGACGAATCAATCTGGAATCGGGCGCGAAATTTTCACCGAAGCGGCGATGCGCGACATCCACGCGCAAATTCAGACGGATTTGAATGAACAGCTCGACGCTTTTTATTTCTGCCCGCATCTGCCGACCGACGGCTGCGCCTGCCGCAAGCCGAATCTCGGTATGATCGAAGCGGCGCAGAAACATTTTTCGATTGATTTAGAAAATTCCTGGATCGTCGGCGACAAAGCGATTGACATCGAAACCGGCTTTAATGCCCGCATCAAAACCGCGCTCGTTTTAACCGGCTACGGCGAAAAAGCGGTTGACGAATTGAAAAGAAAGCCTGATGTTGTCGCGGAAAATCTGCTCGAAGCGGCGAAGCGGATAATTGAAAACGGATAATTGATAATTAAACGAAGCCCTTGCAAATTAGAATTTAATTTGCAAGGGCTTCAAATAAATTAATAATTTTTAGGCAAAAAGCGTTTATGCGATCCGTCAATTTGCTGACACCCGTATTTTTATTCACTTTTCATCTATTGGAGCTGATTTTATGAAGCGTTTTTCGACATTTATACCGGTCGTCATTTTCGCGGTTTTTCTTCTGCTTATTCCAGTCTCCGCCCAAGGTCAGGCGGTCATAACAGATATTCAGGCGCGTTTATTCAACAGCAAGACCGGAGATTTTTCCGACAATGTTCTGGCGAAAGAAGCTCCCGAACTCGGAAATGTGCCGAGCGGCGAGCTGGCATCGGTTTCGACTTTTATCGTTGTCAAAATCAGTTTCGGCGCAAAAGGATCAATTCCTGCCAACGCCCAGGTTCGTCTGACCGCCGCCGAAAGCGCGGTCCAGCCTTTCGGTGCAAAGTCGGGCAAAAAAATATTGCTGAACGAGGCGAGCAAGTTGGGTCCGGCGGATGCCGACGGGAATACGTTCGTCGGGTTTTGGCTTAACCGCACGGGCTGTCAATCAATTACATTGACCGCGTCGTTGATCGGGGCGGGAAAAGCGGTTGCCGCTGAAAAAATACTGCCTTTTGCTTGTTACGAATAATCTGGTTCCCTAAATAAACCATTATGCAATCAATTATCGGTTCGGTCGGCGAAAATGGAGCGAATTCGCTCAGCGATTCAGCTCTGGTGCAGGCGATTTTGTTAAAGACCCAAAGAGCGGCGGCTCCCAACAGACCGGCTGCCCCGTATCTTTCAAGCTACGACGGAGCGGTCGGCGATGGAACAAAAACGGCTATCCGAAACTTTCAAACCGATCACGTTTTTATTGCGGCGAACGGCACCCCTTTGGCGAGCGTCCCGAATGCGACCGCCGGTCTTGTTAATCCGGGCGACGCGACGTGGGCTAAACTGCTGGAAAAAGTAGATCCGTTATTTGCGGATATGCGGGTTCTCGTCGGCGGCAAAACGGTTTACGTCGCCGCCACCAACGCACAGCTTCAGGCAAAGCTCACTCTTGCCAACGCACTGACTTTTACCCCTGCTTTTCGCGTTAAAGTGCTTAACTGTATTAACCGTATGTACGCGCTTTACGGTACCGCCGTCAGCGTTTCCGCGCAGGGCGACCGGCGGAATTTTCAGCAACAATATGATCTGCTCAATAGTGGGAGAGGTGTCACCAATGCAGGTCCGGGCGAAAGCAATCATAATTTCGGTATGGCGGTTGATCTCGGTTTTAAGGACCTCCGTTGGCTAAGGAGAAACGGGACGGTTGTTGAAAATGAAACCTCCTGGTTTCATATAATGGATGCGGCAACCGACTTCCGCGGCGAATCAACGAAATTTTGGGATGTTTTGCGAGCGGTCGGCACCAGCCAGCAAGTCGGAGCCTTTCGCGGACCGGTCGGCGACCGTCCGCATCTACAGAACTGGAACGATGCCGGAGTCAGTATGACATCCCGACTGCCTTTTTTGCTGACCAGTGCCGGACAAATGCGGTGGTCGCGGGCGAGCGGCGTTTATACTTGCGATCTTGGCTACGGCGGTGCATATTTTCCGGTCGGAACCGCGTCGCAAATCTGGAACAGAGAGGCAACCGTCACGGCTGCCCAAATCGAACAGGGACGCACCGCTGCCCGCACCGCGCGTCCGCCCCGTCCCGTGCCTGACGGACCGGTGACGCAAGCCGACGTGACGGCAATGCGGAATGCCCTGCGCGCTGATTTCGAAGCGGCGGATGCGGCGTGGCAAACGTGGACTGCTCATTAAAAAAGACCAAAGATTATCAACAAATTCATCCAAGTTCGGGATTCAATCGGGAATAGGTATAAAAAGTCTCATTAGCGTTAAATGATTCCGGCGATTTATTAAGAGCCGGCTCAAAGATCGTGAATTCTACCTTTGGCATTCTTCATTCTAAATTTTTATCCGGTAAAAATGCCGAATTTACAATGTAGAATTTAAGATTAATGAATGTTTTTGAGTGAGCTTCCGACAATTATCAATTTCTCCCAAAATCGTCTTCCAGTCTTTCGATGTCGTCTTCGCCGAAATAATCGCCGGTCTGCGTTTCGATGAAAACCAGCAAATCCCGCTCGGAGTTTTCGACGCGGTGCGCCGTGCCGACCGCAATGTCAATCGCTTCGCCGCTTTTTACTAGAAATTCTTTGCCGTTTAATGTTACCTTAGCAATGCCGCGCACGACATACCAATGTTCCGAGCGACGCGCGTGTTTCTGATAACTGAGCCGCTTGCCCGGCAAAACTTCGATTCTTTTAACTTTGAAATAATCGCTTTCATCTAAAATCGTATAATTTCCCCAGGGTCTCTGGTCAAACTTTGACGCATTTTCCATTTTTCCGTTCTCCGATTTCCGTTCAAAATATGTTCAGTCTAAACGAAAAAGTTTTTTCCGCCAATATGAAAATCACGCAGCGCATTCAAACGCTGATTATCGGGCGGCTTTTGACGATTTTTCTGCTGATGGTCGCGGCGTGGATTTGGAACAGCGGACAGCTCAGGCTTTCGTTTGAAAATTTTCCGCGCGATTTGTTTTTCGTCTTTTTAATTTCGGTCGGACTGACCGTCGTTTACTTTTTCGTTCTCCGTTTGAGCGAAAATTATCTCTGGCAAATTCGCGTGCAGTTTTTTCTCGACGCGCTTTTAATTACGTGGCTGATCTGGCGCACCGGCGATTTGACCTCGCCTTATATTACGCTGTTCGTCGTTTTAATCAGCGTTGCCGGATTTTTTTTGAGCGCGCACGGAACGCTTCTGACGGCTTCGCTCTGCGTTTTTTTGTTCACGGTTTTATCGGCTCTGACGGCTTCGTCGGTCGTTCCTTCAAACGCCGTTACGCCGGAAACTTCGAGAGTTTTCCAGATAATCGCTTTGCACGATGTCGTTTTTCTCGTCGTCGGCTTGCTCGCTTCGCGTCTTTCGGCGCGGCACGCTTCGGGCGAACAACTTCTCGAAGCCAACAAAACGCTGGCAAATTTGCGCGCGCTGCACGAACGCATCGTCGAATCGATTCGTTCGGGTTTGATTACGACCGATTTGGAAGGAAATATTTACACGTTTAATCAAACCGCCGTCGAAATCACCGGCTTTTCCGCCGAAGAAATGCGCGGCAGATCAATTTATTCGCTGTTCGGAAACATCAATCTGCCGATTGCCGATTCGCTCGAAGCGACCGACACGGGCGACCAGCCGCCGCGTTTCGAGATTGATTTGATGACACCCGACAATTTTGCAAAGCGCGTCGGTTACGGCATTTCGCCTTTGTTTAGCGAATCCGGCGAGACGACCGGATTGATTATTACGTTTCAGGATTTGACCGAAATTCGCTCGATGGAAGAAAGCGTGCGGCGCAAAGACCGTCTCGCGGCAGTCGGGCGCGTCGCCGCCGGTTTGGCGCACGAAATCCGCAATCCGCTCGGCGCGATGCGCGGCGCGATTCAGGTTATGCAGCTCAAAACGCCGCCCGAATCCGCCGAAGCGTCTCTGATGGAAATTATCCTGCGCGAATCCGACCGCCTGAATAAAATCATCACAAACTTTTTAACTTACGCCCGCCCGCGCGTCAGCAATTTTGCCGAAACCGACGCGTGCGAAGCGATTAACGATACGTTCACGCTGCTCAAACACAGCCCCGATGTCAAGGAAAATCACCGTTTGGAATCGCATTTACCGGAGTGTCCGGTGACGATTTCCGCCGATCAAACACAGCTCAAACAAATCTTCTGGAATTTGGCGCGGAACGCTATTCAGGCGAT
Source organism: uncultured Pyrinomonadaceae bacterium (assembly GCA_964237235.1). Classification (GTDB taxonomy): domain Bacteria; phylum Acidobacteriota; class Blastocatellia; order Pyrinomonadales; family Pyrinomonadaceae. Next base: position 135,877 of record CAXSGY010000006.1, on the reverse strand, counting down.
GGAAACGGGCGGAACGCTTTCGGTCAAACTCGAAACACTGAAAAACGAGCGCGTCAGAATCGTCTTCAAAGACACCGGCTGCGGAATGTCCGCCAAACAAGTCGAACAGCTTTTTGAGCCGTTTTCGACTTCGACGACCGGCGGAACAGGTCTCGGTTTATCAATCGTTTACCAGATCGTCCGCGACCACAACGGCACGATCAACGTCCGCAGTTTGGAGAATGAAGGCACGACGATAACGGTCGAATTGCCCGCCAACAATTACAGTCAAAACGCGCCGGACGAAGTTGGAGAAAACGAAAAAGTATATAAACCGTCGCGCCTCGAAGATTTTTTGAAGGTCAATCACGAACGAAAAAGCGCGGAGACGAAACAATTAAATGCGAATCTTTGAAAACATTGCGCGAAGCGGAATGGAGCGTAAGCATCTTGCTTGCGCTCCATTCTGCTACCGCGATTTTTAATCAACGATTCACGCTTAAAGTCTGACGAACAAAAACGCCGGAAAATCGAATCGAAAATTTATTCTTGAAACAACGGGCGGTTTTCTGTGAAAATAAATCAAGCATCTGATTTCCGAATACTTCGGAAGCTTGCCAATCTAAAAAAAAAATAACGAATGTCAAATTTACTAATCGTTGACGACGAACAAAGTTACAGACAGCTTCTGACACTGGTTTTTGAAGGCGACGGTCATCGCATCCGCACGGCGATGAACGGACGCGACGCGCTCAAGCAGCTCGAAAACGATCCGGCTGAGGTGATTATCACCGACGTGCGGATGCCCGATATGGACGGCATCGAACTGCTCCGTGCGGTGCGCGAAACTTCGCCGGACATCGGTGTCGTTTTGATGACCGCGTTTGCGACCGTGGACACGGCGCGCGAAGCGTTCAAGCTCGGCGCGGACGATTTTATTCAAAAGCCGTTCGATGTCGAAGAACTGAAAATCATCGTCAAAAAAGCCGTCGAGCGGCAGACCTTAATCGCCGAAAATAAAGCCTTCAAAAAAGCGCAGCGGATGCGCGGCAGCATCAAAAACATCATCGGACATTCGGCGAAAATGCAGGCGGTTTATCAAATGATCGAAACCGTCGCCGAAGTGCAGTCAACGATTTTAATCACGGGCGAATCGGGAACCGGAAAAGAGCTGGCGGCACGGGCAATTCACGATTTGTCGCCGCGCGCCGAAAAACCTTTTATCTCGATCAACTGCGGCGCGTTTACTGAAACGCTGCTGGAAAGCGAGCTTTTCGGCTACGTCAAAGGCTCTTTCACCGGCGCGAACGCCAACCGCAAAGGTTTGTTTGAAGCCGCCAACCGCGGCACGATTTTCCTCGACGAAATCGGCGAAATGTCGCCCGCGATGCAGGTCAAACTTCTCAGAGTTTTGCAGGAACGCCGCGTGCGCCCCGTCGGCGCGCACGAAGAGATGCCGATTGACGCGCGCGTCATCGCCGCGACGAACCGCGATTTAAAGCAGATGTCCGCCGACGGCACGTTCCGCGAAGATTTGTTTTACCGCATCTCGGTCATTCCGATTGCTTTGCCGCCCTTGCGCGAACGCCGCGAAGACATTCCCGAACTGGTCGCGCATTTCGTCAAAAAATTCTGCGATCAAACCGGACGACAAGTTTCGATTTCCGAAAAAACGATGCAGCTTTTGGAAAATTACGCCTGGCACGGCAATGTCCGCGAACTCGAACACACCATCGAACGCGCCGTCGCGCTCGAACGCGGCGGAGAAATCCAGCCCGAGCGAATGCCGGATCACATCACCAATTACAACCCGACGCGCATCAGTGCCGAATTCGATTTGCCCGAAACCGGCATAAATCTCGTTTCGCATCTCGACAATCTCGAAAAAACCTACGTCGTCGAAGCCTTAAAACAAACCGGCGGCAATCAAACCCGCGCCGCCGAACTGTTGCAAATGCCCGTCCGCTCGCTCCGGCATTTATTAGACAAACACGAAATCCGCTTGCTCTCCGCCCAAATGCGCAGCGGCGAATAAAAAAGGAGCGCGGACGGCTCGTCCACCAACAAGCGCAAGCGAAGTTGTTTGATTGCCTTCGCGCAATTTGACGGCAACGGTTTATCTCGCGCCGCCGCGCTCGAGAGGCGGACGAGCCGTCCGCGCTCCCCTCGAAACTTTATGCAAAACTCATCAAACCCGATTGGCTGGCATCATCGCGGATATTTGCCGCATTTTGACGGCGGAGAAATCTGTCAATTTATTACTCTGCATCTCGGCGACGCTCTACCGCGGGAAATTGTCGAAAGATGGAAAAAAGAGCTTGAAAACCAAACAAATGAACAGGCAAAGAGAGAAATTTTTAAGCGGTCGGCGAATTATCCGGATAAAAGTTACGGCGAATGCTATTTGAAGACAGAACCCGTCGCCGAACAAGTGCGCGAATCGCTGCTTTATTTCAACGCCGTTCGATACAAGCTAATCTCTTGGGTCATAATGCCGAATCACACGCATTTTTTGATCAAGCCGCTGAACGATTTCGCGTTGTCGGATATTATGAAAAGCTTCAAATCCTTCACCGCGCACCAGGCAAACAAAATACTTAGTCGAAACGGTCGTTTTTGGCAGGAAGATTATTTTGACCGCTATATCCGCGACCGCGAGCATTTTGAAAAAACGATTGATTACATCGAAAGTAATCCGGTCAAAGCCGGCTTGTGCGAAAAACGAAGCGACTGGAAATACAGTAGTGCCTATCAGCGGAGCGCGGACGGCTCGTCCGCCAACGAGCGATAGCGATGTTGCGAGCGTTAGTTTCGCGCAATTTGACGGCAACTGTTTATCTCGCGCCGTCGCGCTCGATTGCGGACGAGCCGTCCGCGCTCCGATTCTGACATTTTTTGTCAATCGCCTGTTACCAAAAACTGTTAATCACAAGGTTCAGTTAATCGTTCAATATAATCGGCAATTTTTACGCCTTTCCGCAAGTCCTTTATTTACAATTATTTCAATCTATCTTCAAGCTTCAAAATCTTTTGGCACGCCTCTTGTTAAAGTAATCGTGACTGAGAAAGGTCAGGAAAAAATACTATTAAGAATTTCTAGGAGATTGTGAATTAAAATGAAAAAGAATCAAAAAGGTTTCTCGCTTATCGAATTGTTAATCGTCGTCGTCATCATCGGCATTATCGCCGCCATCGCCATCCCGAACTTGCTTGCTTCGCGCCGCGCGGCTAACGAAGGTTCGGCTATCGCTTCCTTGAGAACATTAACCGGTGCTGAAGCCACTTATCGTGCTGCAAATGCTACTTATGGTACGATGGCGAATTTGAATGCTGTCGGGTTAGTTGACACATCATTTGCAAATGCTTCGGCGGCTGCCACGGCGAAAAATGGTTATATTTTTGTCTATACGGCTTCTGCAACTCAGCCTGCAACTTGGTGGAATGCAACTGCTGCTCCGGTTGCCGCCACAGGAGTCGGTGCGACGGGATCGCGTAGTTTCTACACGAACGAATCGGGCGTGATTTATGCAGTCGCTGGCGGAACCGTTCCTACTGTTACCGACACAAGCGCGAGAACGGTTTCGGGTGGAACACCACTTAACAACTAATTGTTAGATAATTAATCTTAGCTTCCAAAAACAAGCAGAATAAGAAAAGTCTTATTCTGCTTGTTTTTCATTGAAGAAAATTTACTATAGTCCTTACGCTGCTTTTTTCGCTATTTCCTTCACTATTAATTGATTAAGTGTCTTCTGCAAAAAGCTCATCAACAAAAACGCCCAAAATGAATCGAAAAAAAATATCAAATAAACAATTGTATGTATTGCTCGTTTGTTCGACAGCAACATTAATGGTCTTGCCAATTGCTTATTTCGGTATTCCCGATTCAACTGATTTACCTCAGCACTTTAAGTTCGCTCAAATCTTTTATGACTCACTCAATTCGGGCAATTATTTTCCGGGCTGGGCGGGAAATGAAAATTTCGGTTACGGCGACATTGGCATCAGATTTTATCCGCCGCTTGAATATTATTTACTGGCTTTCGTTCGCATCATCGTGGGGAATTGGTATGATGCAGCGTGGATAACATTCGCCTTTTGGATGGTTGTCGGTTCGCTTGGAATTTATTATTGGGCGCGATGCTGGTTTTCCGTCAAACAATCGGCTCTTGCCGCGTGTCTTTATCTTTTTATACCCTTTCACCTAAATCACTTATACGTTTCCTTCAACAATTATTCGGAGTTTGCTGCGACCGCCGTTTTAGGATTTTGTTTTGCTTTTTTAACCGGTATTTTCCGGCGTGAAAGAGCCTCCGACGTTTTAGGATTGATTATTTCCTTTGCGCTGTTGATATTGCTTCATTTGCCAACGACGATTATCGGTTCGATAAGTCTTTTCGTTTACGCGACGACGCTTATCAGGAAAGAAATTTTTTTGCGAGCTTTAATTAAGTGTGTCGCGGCAATTGGATTGGCTATGGCGGCGAGCGCATTTTACTGGATTGTTATCATAACCGAAATAAACTGGCTTAATCACGCCACTGATCGTTTTAGCAGCGGACATTTTGATTTTGAAAAAGCATTTTTCCCGTTCAGTTATTATTCTGACAATTTTCCCGAGACGGTAAAAATAGCTGACGCGACGATTATTTTAACTATCGCCTTTTTCGGGACGATTTTGTTTTATCGGTTTTACAAAAGAGCGAATCAAACGGAATATGAGCCTAAGAAAGAAATTTTCAAAACCGTTTTACCGCTCGGATTATTTACTTTTTTTATGGTTACGCCGTTCAGCCGTCCGCTTTGGCAGATATTGGTGCCATTACAGAAAGTACAGTTTCCATCGCGTTGGATGAATATTGTAGCGTTATGTTTAGCGATTATCACGACGGCAGGAATCCATTATTTGATTAAAGGCGAGTTTCTTAAGCAAAGAATTTGGATTTATGTTTGTCTTATTTTTTCTGTAACAATTTTGCTTTTCGATTTTATATATATTCTGCACCCGACATCTTTCGCGCCATATTCGCGCGAAAAATTCGAGAGCCGGATTCAAGCCTTACCTGAATCCGAAAGTTTCGTTTGTTGGTGGACAATTTGGGCGCAAAACAGTGCGTTTAGTATTAAAGATAAAGTTTTAGCTGAAAATCGTGCGGCTGAAATCAAAACTTGGGAAGCGGAAAAACGTGAGTTTATCGTTTCCGAAGGACAGCCGACCAAGGTTCGCGTCGCCACGTTTTATTATCCGCATTGGCGGGCGAATGTGAACGGCATTCCGGCAGAAGTCGAAAAAGATGAGAATGGCGTAATGCTGATTCCGCTTCCTGCCAAAAAATCTACGGTTGAACTTGTTTTTCAAGAACCGCCGATAATTAAAATCGCTTCGATAATTTCGGTTGCAAGCTGGTTGTTTTTATTTTCGGCGTTCTTGTTGCTAATGTATAAAAATTTTTTCGCTCCAAAATTTAAAAACCGTATTTTGTTCGAAAAGAAACAACGTGCTAAATTTCTGCTGTGATTTTTAATATTCTGACAATTGCCCGCAATACATTTCGCGAAGCCGTGCGCGACCGGATTTTGTATAATCTCGTGCTGTTTGTTCTGCTGATTACGGGATGCGCGATTTTTTTGAGCGAATTGACCGCCGGGCAGGAAGCCGGAACTATCGTTAATCTCGGTTTAGGCGCGATGCTCGTTTTCGGTGCGTTTATTTCGATTTTTGTCGGCGTATCTTTGGTTTCAAAGGAAATCGAGCGGCGGACGGTGTTTGCGATTTTCTCGAAACCGATTGGGCGCGGCGAATTTATTGTCGGCAAATACTTGGGTTTGTGCTTGACGCTGCTGGTCAACATTTTGATTATGGGCGCGGGCGTGTCGCTGGCGATTCTTTATGTCGGCGGCGGAAATTTGGCTGTTTCAATTTGGGGCGCGATTTTTTTGCTTTATCTCGAGCTTTGTATTTTGACCGCCGTCGCCATTTTGTTTTCCTCGTTTTCTTCGCCCGCGCTGTCGGCTCTGCTCGCGTTTTTTGTTTTTATCATCGGAAATTTCAGCCAATCTTTGAGAGATTTTGCGGCGAATCTCGGCTCGAATTTCACGAAACTATTTTTCGATTTTTTATATTTCACCCTGCCGAATTTTTCGTTTTACAACTTTAGAACCGACGCGGCGCACGGCGACGTGCCGACAGCGTTGATGTTCGGCGGCGCGGTCGCTTACGCGGTTGTTTATATCGTGGTTTTGCTGGCGATGACAATTTTGATTTTCAGTCGGCGAAATTTTAAATAATTTTCGTCGAAAGGAGCGCGGACGGCTCGTTCGCCCAACGAGCGATAGCGCGCGTTGTTAGTTTAGAATCGCGCAATTTGATTATAACGGAGTGTCTCGCGCTGCCGCGCTCGATGCGGACGAGCCGTCCGCGCTCCCTCTTAGAAATTATATGAATAAAGGCGCAAAACAAACTTTGATTTCGGCGGTTTTAATCGTCTGCGGTTTCGCCGCCGTTTTTGTTTTGAGCAATTTTCTCGAACGAAATCGCCCTGCCGAACCGGAAGGTTACGCGGACGAAGATTTGCTTTTGCAGGGCGCGAAATTAAAAGGCTACTCGTTCGGTTTTGAAGGGTTGCTAGCAGATTGGTACTGGATGAAATCTTTGCAATACATCGGCAATAAACTGATTGTCAGCCGCGAAGATGTCAATCTGGAAAACTTAAAGCCCTTAAATCCGCGCCTGCTTTATCCGTATTTGAACAGCGCGACCGATCTCGATCCGCGTTTTACGGGCGTTTACGAATACGGCGCGGTCGTTCTGCCGGCGATTGACAAAGAGTTGGCGATTAAATTTACCGAAAAGGGCATCGCCGACAACCCGAACGACTGGCGGCTTTACCAGTATCTCGGCTATATTTACTGGCGTTTAGGGAATTACGAAAAGGCTTCGCAAGTTTACGCTGACGGAGCGCGCATCGAAGGCGCGCCGGATTTTATGCGCCTGACATCGGCGCGTATGAAAACCGAAGGCGGCAGCCGCGCTACTGCCCGCGCCGTCTATGAACAAATCATTCAGGAATCGCGCGACGAAAATATCAAGGCGAGTGCCGCGCTGCATTTGAAAACATTCGATTCTTTGGACGAACGGGAAGCGGCGCAAAAAGTTTTGGACGATTTCAAAGCGAAAAATAATCGCTGCGCGAATAGTTGGCGCGAAATCATCCCGCTTTTGCAGAGCGACAAATCGGCGGGCAAAATAAATTTTCGCGTTGACAATGACTTTAATTTAATTGATCCGACCGGCGCGCCTTACATCTTGAATCGTGAAAATTGCCAAATCGAACTCGATAAGGAAAAAACGGATATTTTGTCGAATTAATTTATGGATTACATTGTCGAAATCGAAAATTTGTCGAAGGATTACGAAACCGGATTTCTGAAAAAGAAGCGCGTTTGCGCTCTGGATAATCTGAATTTGCAAATCGCGCCGAATCAAATTTTCGGTTTCTTAGGCGGCAACGGCGCGGGCAAAACGACGACGATCAAAATTTTGATGTCCCTGATGTTTCCGACGACGGGGACGGCGCGGATTTTGGGCAGAGATATTTCCGACGTGAAAATGCATTCGCGCATCGGCTATTGTCCCGAAAATCCGTATTTTTACGATTATTTGAAGGCGCGCGAATTGATGAATTATTTCGGTGAATTGTTTGGTTTGGACACTAATAAGCGCAAACAAAAAACCGTCGAACTTTTGACGCGCGTCGGTTTGGACGAAAAAGATTGGGACAAACAACTGCGGAAATTTTCCAAAGGAATGCTGCAAAGAGTCGGCTTGGCGCAGTCTCTAATCAACGAGCCGGAAATCGTTTTTCTCGACGAACCGATGAGCGGACTCGATCCGATTGGACGCAGGGAAATCCGCGAGCTGATCGCGGATTTGCGCGAAAAAGGAACGACCGTTTTTATGTCCACGCATATTTTGTCGGACATCGAAGCCTTATGCGACAACGTGGCGATTTTGCGCGGCGGAAAACTCGCGGCGACCGGCAATCTCGACGAGCTTTTAACGACGAGCGGCGAAACGCAAATCTTTGAAATTAATGTTAAAGGCATTTCGGCAAATGTGCTGTGGAATGAAATCAAAGAGATTGGCGGCGCGGTTGTTTACTCTAAACCGAGCGGAGCGAATATTAATGTTACCGATGAAAAAGATATTGATCGTATTCTGCCGATCATTCGCCGCAACAAAGGAAAATTGGTTTCCGTTCAACCGATCAGGCAGTCATTGGAAGAGTTGTTTGTTAAAGAAACGGAAAGTTAAATTTTCAGCCGTTCGTTTCCGGATTTTGTCTTGCAAAGATTGATTAAAAGCAAAGAGGGCGTACTTTTTTAAGTATGCCCTCTTTGCTTTGTTGCGCGCTATCTATAAAGCGACGTGACCGGAATATCATTTGTCGTTCCCCAATTTACCGCGCGTATTTGCCTATCGCTGCTGCGAAGAACATACCAGTTATTATCGCTTGCACGATAAACTGCAATATCGGTTCGATTATCGCCGTCGTAATCGCCTGGTTGCGGACGGTCGGTCGGGAGACCGAAGTTTTCCGCGCGAAATCCATTTGTTCTGCTCTCTAAAATAAACCAGATGCCGTTACGATAAACGGCTAAATCCGATTTGCCGTCGCCGTCGTAATCGCCGATTAAAGGTATATCGGCGGCAATACCGAACTGTTGATAGATGATCGAGGAATTTGAACTTCTCAAGATAACCCATAAACCGTCCCGGTAAATGGCGAGATCAACTTTTCCGTCTCCGTCATAATCGGCAGGCACCGGACGGTCGCCGTTGGTTCCGAATTGCGAACCGTAAAATTGGCTCTGCGCCGTCAAACCGCGTCGTATATACCAGGTGCCGTTTGAAGGGCGAAAGACGGCAATATCGGTTCGACCGTCGCCGTCGTAATCGGCGGCGACCGGAATATCTCCGTTCGCGCCGAAAGACACCGATAAGGAGCGGTCGGTCGAGCTGCGAAGAATATACCAGGTACCGTTTGACGGACGGAAGACTGCAAAATCGGAGATGCCGTCGCCGTCGAAATCGCCCGGTGTCGGTATATCGTTATTAGTGCCGAACGAACGTGTTTTCGTCGTGTTCGTATCGTTGCTCAAAACATACCAGGTGCCGTTTGAAGGGCGAAAGACGGCGAAGTCCGATCTGCCTTCGCCGTTATAGTCGGTTTTCGTAACCGCTTCCTGACAGGAATTGAGTATCAAGGAAAAATTGTTGCCGCCGCGGTTAGCGGTCGCTATCTCGACTCGTCCGTCGTTGTTAAAGTCGCCGACCGTCAGAGATTCGGGGAAAATACCGGCGAGGAAATTGCTCGCGGGAGAAAAATTTCCCGCTCCGATATTCGTCAAAATCGAGAAAGAGTTGGAAGTGCGGTTAGCCACAGCCAGATCGAGCCGACCGTCGCCGTTGAAATCCGCCGCTGTGATTGATCTGCCGTCCAAGCCGACAGGATACGAAATCGGTTGAGTGAATCTGCCGCCGCCGATGCCGAGAGCGACCGCCACCGTTGTATTTGAACCGCTGAAACTACCGCTCAAACTGGTTACCGCAAAATCCGAAATCGAATCTCCGTTAAAATCGCCGCTGACAATCGAACTCGGATTGTTAACCGGGACGCTTTCGTTAAATTGCGAAAATGCGCCGTTTCCGTTTCCGAACAGAATGTAAACCGCGCCGATTCCCGTTGAAGAATTTGTTCCGGCGATTGCCAAATCCAGATTGTTGTCGGAGTTAAAATTACCGGCGGCGACCGACGGGCTGCTGATCGGCGTGGCGAAACTCGTAGAAGTGCTGAAAGTTCCCGTTTGCGTTACCGGAATAAATGCGATGACGTTGCTATTGGTCGAGCCGGCGACAATATCTTTAATGCCGTCGTTATTAAAATCTCCGATAACCAAATTTTTAATCGTAAAGTTGAGATTTAAATTTGCCGAGGGAATAACAGCAAATCTCGACGTAGCCACGCCGGTATTCAAAAATAAAGAGACGGTGCCGGCATTACTGTTCGTACCCGTCGTCGCCGCAACCAGAACATCCGGTCGGGAATCGTTGTTAAAATCGGCGGCGATGATGAACTGAATGCCGTTTGCCAGGCTGACGCTTTGAGTGTTGGTTACTCCGCCTCTTCCGTTGCCGTATGAAATCAAAAGGTTGGTGCTGCCCGAACTCGCGCCGTTGCTGTTGGCGGTGATCGTGTCGAGATTGCCGTCGCTGTCAAAATCGGCGGCGGCGATGACATTTGATCCGGCGGTAACCGGAAAAGCGGTCGGTCCGAATCGGTCGTTGTTGTTGAGCAAAACGGTAATATCGCTCGAATTGGTGTTTACCGTCGTTATATCGTTGCGTCCGTCGTTATTCAGATCGCCGATGACGACAAACGCCGGTGCCGAGCCGCTCGGAGATAAAATCGGCGCGGTCGAATTAAACGTGCCGTTGCCGTTGCCCTGAACAATCGCCACTTCGCTGATGCTGTCGCTGAAACCGCCGCCGATTCCGAATACCACATCGGCATTCGAGTTGCCGACCGCCTGACCGATTGCGATTGAACGAATACGCAGATTAAAGTCGGTGAAAGTTGTCTGCGTCGGAAGCGTAAAGCTGCCGCCACCGTTGTTCAAAGCGACGCTGTAGGACGTTGAATCGGTGGCTGAAATCACCAGATCGGGAAAATTATCGTTATTTAGGTCGCCGACGGCAAATAAATTGTATGAAAACGAATTTGTGCTGAGAACGAAGTTGGAGGCAAGCTGAAAACTTCCCGAATTACTGCCGAGCAAAACCGACACGCTCGAATTATTGTTCAGGGTAATAACGTCGGAAATACCGTCGTTATTAAAATCCGCCACTTTCAAATCACGTGCAGTTCCGCCGATGCTGAAATTTCCTGCAACGGACAAATTTCCCAAACCGTCGTTCAGCAACAGGGAAACCGATCCGACATTATTGTTAGAACCGGCAACGGCAACGTCCAAAACTCTGTCGCCGTTGAAATCGCCCGTTTCGACCGACACCGCCGAACCTAGAGTGTTAATAGTATTCTGAAGCGAAAACACGCCGCCGCCGTTGTTGGAATAAAACGCGACCTGCGACGCGCCGCTGCTGAAGTTGGAATTTCCGACGACGACCAAATCTAAATCACCGTCTAAATTAAAATCACCCAGAGCGGCTGAAACGGCTGACGAGCTTAAAGGAACGCTCGTGAAAGTCGTCAAATTTCCGCGTCCGTCGTTGAGCAAAATCGTCGCTATATTTGAACCTGAACTGCCGGATAAAACCACCGCATCGCGCGACCCGTCGCCGTTCACGTCTCCGAGTAAAACCTGTCTCGGACCGATGCCGACCGTCGGCACCAAACTCGTATCGAAGTTATTTATGGCACAGACACCGATGCCATAAGTAGAAACCGACAAACAAAACAAAAGGCTGAAGCCGAATACGGCTTTGAGCAAACGGACATTTCCTAGATCGAATTTTTGCAGGAACATCTTCACAATTTTCTCCTAGTTATTTTATTTTTGGGAAACGATTATTAGAACCGCCGGCTATTAGCGGAATTGATTTGGACAAACTAAAATTAATACAAAGTTTGACGAAAGTTTTTTATGACGATTTGAAAGCGCGTAAGATAAACAGAAGCCGATTCAAAAAACTTGTTTGATAAAATTTAAAGTATAAAAAATACTTCAGTCAAAATTAATCATAGCCAAAAGATTTGATGTGTGTCAAGAAATACACTTTGTCCGCGGGGTTTTTGACCGGCGAAAAACAAAGCGAGAAAGATATTCGGCATTCGACGAAAAGACTGAAATCATCCGAGCGAGACGTGTCGAAAAAGTGTTTTATACGAAAATGGAAAAGATCAGTGCATTTTGTGTTTTTTCTTTTTCGTGCGGATGCGTTTGATCAGTGGAGCAAATCTGTTTACTAATCACACGAACTCGCAAAACTAAAACGCACCAACCAAACTTATTTCCATATCGGCAGAGAATAAGTTAATTTGATGCGGAAGAGCGGAAGCATTTTATTAAAATTATTGAATCAAACGACAAAAAAAGCGAACGTCTCCGATTATTTCAAGGCGTTCGCTTTTTCCCGAATTGATTTTGATATTAGTTTTTTTCTTGGATATTCAAATTTTTCACCAGAAATCCAAATAAATCCGCTTGTTCTTCGATGATTTTCGCGGTCGGTTTGCCCGCGCCGTGTCCGGCGCGCGTTTCGATGCGAATCAGAACGGGCGCGTCGCCGCCCTGCGCGGCTTGCAAGGTCGCGGCGTATTTGAAGCTGTGCGCCGGAAAAACGCGGTCGTCGTGGTCAGCCGTCGTCACCAGCGTCGCCGGATATTTCGCGCCGGGCTTGATGTTTTGCAGCGGCGAATATTTGTAAATCGCGGCGAATTCTTCCGGGTTCTCACTTGATCCGTAATCGGAAGTCCAGGCGCGTCCGATGGTAAATTTTTGAAAGCGCAGCATATCCATCACGCCGACCGCCGGCAGTGCCGCGCCGAACAAATCGGGACGCTGATTCAAAACCGCACCGATTAAAAGTCCGCCGTTCGAGCCGCCCTGAATCGCTAATCTTGACGGCTGCGTGTATTTTTCTTTGATTAAATATTCAGCCGCTGCAATAAAGTCATCGAAGACGTTTTGCTTTTTCAATTTCGTTCCCGCCAGATGCCATTCTTCGCCGTATTCGCCGCCGCCGCGAATGCTCGGCATCGCAAACACGCCGCCCATTTCCATCCACGCGAGGCGCGAAACCGAAAACGCCGGTGTCATCGAAATACTGAAACCGCCGTAAGAATAAAGCAACGTCGGGTTGTTGCCGTCGAGTTTGACTCCTTTTTTATAGACGATAAACATCGGAATGCGCGTGCCGTCTTTGCTCGCGTAGAAAACCTGTTTGACTTCAAAAGCATTCGGATCGAATTTTACGTCCGACTTGCGAAAGACTTCGGATTTGCCGGTTTTCATATCGTAGCGGTAAATCGTCGGTGCGGCGTTGAAGCTGTTGTAGGAATAAAAAGTTTCCGTGTCGGTGCGCTTGCCGCCGAAGCCGCCCGCCGAACCGATGCCCGGCAGCTCGACGTTGCGAACGAATTTTCCGTCTTTGTCGTAGATTTTGATTTGCGTGTATGCGTCTTTCAGATAACTGACCGCGAATTGATTGTTGACAAAACCGACGCTGCCCATCGTTTCGGCGGTTTGCGGAACGATCTCGCGCCATTTTTTATCTTTGTCGTTGACATCAACGGCGACGATGCGGCTGCGCGTCGCGTCTTTATCGGTTTGAAAATAAAACGTCGAGCCGATGTTGTCCAAAAAGCTGTAATTATTTTCGAGCTTGTCCACGAGCGGCACAATCGGCGAATCGGGTTTCGACAAATCTTTGTAATAAACCATATTGTTCGGCGAAGTGCCTTTGCCGACGTTGATGATTAAATATTTGCCGTCGTCGCTGACCGCGCCGCCGACGAATTTATCTTTGTCTTCCGGTCGTTCGTAAATCAGAGGATCAGCCGACTGGTCGGTGCCGAGCCGGTGAAAATACATTTTTTGAAAAGCGTTTTCCGCCGACATTTTCGTTTTATCGTCGGCTTGCGGATAGCGCGAATAATAAACGCCTTTGCCGTCGAGCGTCCAGGACGCGCCGCTGAATTTAATGTTTCGTAAAATGTCCGGCAAATCCTTGCCCGTTTCGACATCGCGGAAATGCCATTCCTGCCAGTCCGAACCGGCTGCCGCCAAACCGTAAGCCATCAATTTGCCGTCGTCGGAAATCGTCATACCCGAAAGCGCGACGGTTCCGTCGTCGGATAATTTATTCGGATCAATCAACACGCGACCTTTATCGTTAACCGAATCGGCGACATACAAAACCGATTGATTTTGAAGTCCGTCGTTTTTCGAATAAAAATATTTCGAGCCGCGTTTGAACGGCGCGGAATATTTCTCATAATTCCAAAGCTCGGTCAGACGCGTTTTAATCTTCGCGCGTTCGGGAATCTGTTCGAGATACGCGGAAGTCAATTTATTTTCCGCTTCGACCCAGCTTTTCGTTTCGGCGGAATTGTCGTCTTCGAGCCAGCGATACGGATCGGCGACTTTCGTGCCGAAATAATCGTCCGTCCGGTCAACTTTTTTCGTCTGCGGATAATCGAGCTTCGTCTGCCCGAAAACATTTGCGGTTAAAAGCATAAAAATAGAAAAAACGATACTTTTCTGAAACGTCATCGCAATTAAATTCTCCTCTCAAAATTTTTGTTCAATTATAGATTATGCGAGTAGAAACTAAAACCGTCGCCCTGCCGGAGTGCGGACGGCTCGTCCGCATTGAGCGCGAAAGCGCGAACAAAACTTTCGCGTACAATCAATTTTGAATTTTACTCGAATAATTTTTCGCGCTGCCGCGCTCAATGCGGACGAGCCGTCCGCGCTCCAATGCGGCGATTTTATTGATTAACTTAGTTTATTTAGCCGCCGCGCTTTTCGCTCTCAACGGCGTTTTGCCTTTGATATTCATTTCATTCAAAATCCAGCCCGCGCCGCCGAATTTTTCCGTGACGAACAGAACGTAGCGAATGTCAACGGCAATCGTGCGGTTATAATTCGGGTCGTAGAAAATATCGTTGCCCAAACCTTCGTAATTGCCGTCGAAAACCAAGCCGACTTGTTCGCCGTAGGCGTTCAGAACCGGACTGCCCGAATTGCCGCCGATGATGTCGGTCGAAGCGAGAAAATTGACCGGCACGGTGCCGTTCGCGCCGAATCTGCCGAAGTCTCCGGCGTTCTGCAAATCCTTTAATTTTTGCGGAACGTCGAACGGATTTATGCCCGTGTCTTTTTCGATTACGCCTTTGAGCGTCGTGAACGGGCTGTATTTGACGGCTTCGCGCGGGCTGTAGCCTTCGATGTTGCCGAAGGTAAACCGCAGAGTCGAATTCGCGTCGGGATACGGACGAATACCTTTCATCTCCGCCATTCCCTGTTGGTATAGAAGGCGAACTCGGTCAATGTCGCCATTGTATTTCGCCGTCCGCGCCGCCAGCGCGTTTCTCTCCTGCACCAGTGGAACGATGAAATCAACGACGTTCGGATAAAGTTTCTGTAAATCGGCGAACGACAAATCGTAGAGCCTTAAAACTTTTTCCGGCGCGTCGAAATCGGTTTTTTCGGCGACGGCTTCGGCAAATGTTTCTTCCGCCGAGCGGCGTTCTTTGTCCTGAAAGCCGCCGAAAAGTTTTTCGGCGACCGGCAATTTTTGATTGGCGGGCAAATCGGCGAGCATTTTCAGGTAAAACTTAATCATTTCGCGCTCGGCAATCGGGTCGCGCGTTTTGTATGCGTCCTGAATTTCGACGAGCTTTTTCTGTTTTTCGTCCGCCGAAAGTTTTTTGCCCTGCTGCACCGCGACGACGGCATCGTAAATTTGTTTGAAAACCGGCGTGGTCGTCGCGCCCGGAAATCTCTGTAAAATCACGTCCGACTGCGCCGTCGGCGCATTCAAATCGGAAAGCATTTTTAAGTTCGCCAGAACTTCACCGTATTTCGCCTGCCGCTGCGGATTGCCGTTAACCCAGGCGGCGAATTTTTCTTCTTCGGCGCGCCGTTTATTGATTTCGTCGGCGCGTTTCAAGGCGACCGAGCTGCCGCCGTAAACTTTGCGGTAATTGTCGAAGTTGGCGATGTCCGATTGAAATCGGATGCGTTTCGCTTCGTCCGCTTCGCCGGCTGTGTGGAGCGCGTCGCTGCGTGCCTCCAAATACGCGGCGAGAAACGGAAAATTCGTGTCCTGCGCATATTCGATAGACTGGCTTTCACGGTAACGCGTCGTCGTTCCCGGATAACCGAGAACGAAAACGAAATCGTTTTCCTTAATGCCACCGATGTTAATCGTCAAAAATTTTTTCGTTTTTAACGGAATATTGCCCGCCGAGTATTCGGCTGATGAGCCGTCGGGCGCGGTGTAGGCGCGCAGAAACGTAAAATCGCCGGTGTGCCGCGTCCATTCAAAATTGTCCGGGTCGCCGCCGAACACGCCGATGTTGCGCGGCGGCGCGTAAACGACGCGCACGTCCTTAATTTGCATCGTTTGATACAGATAAAAATAAAAACCGCTGTTCAGCGATTGAATGCGGACGGTCGCGCCTTTCGGAGCTTTCGCCTGTTCCTGTTTCTGCAAATCTTCGGTGTTTTTCTTGAGCGCGGCGGCGAGCGTTTCGCCGGTCAAAGTTTCCGCGCCGCGGCGGATTTTCGCCGAAACGTCTTCGACGCGCTGCGTGACG
Organism: uncultured Pyrinomonadaceae bacterium; assembly: GCA_964237235.1. Taxonomy (GTDB): domain Bacteria; phylum Acidobacteriota; class Blastocatellia; order Pyrinomonadales; family Pyrinomonadaceae. The sequence continues at coordinate 119,552 of CAXSGY010000006.1, read as the reverse complement.
AACAGCGAATAATTTTTTGCGGGCAATTCCTGCGCTCTCGAATCGGCTTTGAAACCGTTTTCGACGTAATCAATCTGCGGCGTGGAAGCCGAGACGAGCGCGTCGAAACCGCAGTGGTGATTCGTCAAAATCAAACCTTCGGGCGAAACGAATTCCGCCGTGCAGCCGATGCTGAGGCGAACGACCGCATCGGTCAAACCGCCGCCTGCCGGGTTATATATATCCGCCGGTTTGATTTTCAAACCGCGTCCGGCGAGCGGCAGACGCGCGATTTGGTCGGGCGTATACATTCCTTCGTCGAACCTGGCAAAAGCAAAAGTCGCCGACGAAAAGCAGACGGCGAGCATTAACAAAAAGGTCGAAAAGATTTTAAGTTTGGTTGACATTAAAAGACAGCTCCTCAATTTATTCGGTAATTTACTTATATTTTATTTTACGCTTTTCTTCAAAAAGCGTCGGAAAATAATTTGATGTAAATTTTTTTGAAAATTTGTTTGTAAAATTCGATTGTTGAGATTCTTAACAATAACGGCGGGAAGAATTAACGGGCAATCGATATGAATTCGTAAATTTTTTAGAGCGGTTTACTGAGCTTCGACTTGTTCATCAGTTCGTTTCGCCGTGTTTTTAAGATACAAACTAATCGCCAAACCGACGAGTCCATTGAGAGCCATCAGCGTATTTGTAAAAATAAAAACCGGATTCCAAACCAGCCAACTGTAAACGGCAAAGCCGACCGAAGCCGCGAATTGTCCGATGAAAAGCCAGAGTGAAACGCCTTCGCTGGTTTTATCCTTCCATTGTTTATAAATCTGGCGGCTGACGGTGATAAATAAAATCGCCGAACTAAGCCAGCCGATTGCTTCGGTCATAAGATTTTATCCGAAAAATTAGATGAGATTTATATGGCACAAAATAGTAAATACGGTTTCAGTCAGCTAAAATGTTCAGTCTGAAACCGTATCTGAGAACATCAACGAAAAACTCAGACGCTCGAAACCGCCACAGTCGCGCCGTCGTTAATTTGCGCCGGAGGAATCGTTTGCTTAATTTGCTGGACGGCGGCAACGGCGGCGGTCGCTTCTTTGCGCTTCATACCGATTATTTTGCCGTAAGTCGTCAATGCCTGCGCGACGATTTGATCCATATTATAGTATTTGTAAGTCGCTAAACGTCCGACAAAATGCACATCGGAACGCGCGTCCGCGAGCGTTTTGTATTTGGCGTAAAGCTCCGTGTTTTCCTTGCGCGGAATCGGATAATACGGATCGCCCGTCGCCTGCGGATATTCGTATACGACGCTCGTTTTTTTATGCTCCTGTCCAGTCAGATACTTAAACTCGGTGATGCGGGTGAACGGCTGCTCGTTCGGGTAATTGACGACCGGCGCGCTCTGAAATTGTTCCGAGTCAACGGTTTCGTGACGAAATTCGAGCGAGCGATAGGGAAGTTTACCGTATCGGTAATCAAAAAATGCATCAATCGGTCCGGTATAAATCATTTCCCGAAAAGCGATATGACTGGCAATTTCCCGGTAATCGCAGTTGAGCATAATTTTGATGTTCGGCGAATCGAGCATCCGCTCGAACATTCTGGTGTAACCGTGTTTCGGCATCGCCTGAAAAGAATCGGTGAAATAACGGTCGTCGCGGTTCGTGCGGGTCGGAACTCTCGCCGTCACTGACGCGTCGAGTTCTGAAGGGTCCAAACCCCATTGTTTGCGCGTGTAGTTCTTAAAAAACTTTTCGTAAAGCTCGCGCCCGATTTTTGAGACGACGACATCTTCGCTCGTTTTAATGTGTTCGCATTTTTCGGCGAGTTTAGCGAAAAATTCTTCGACCTCGAACGAAGTCAGATTAAGACCGTAAAGTTTGTTAATCGTGTCGAGATTAATCGGCATCGGCACGAGCATTCCATCAACCGAAGCCAATACGCGGTGCTGATATTCGCGCCATTCGGTAAAACGCGAAAGATATTCAAACACTTCGCTCGAGTTGGTGTGAAAAATATGCGGTCCGTATTTATGAATCAAAATGCCTTCGTCGTTATAAAAATCGAAGGCGTTGCCGGCAATGTGCGGACGCTTGTCGCAAATCAAAACCTTTTTGTTCGAGCCGTTTGCCAGACGCTCCGCCAAGACGCTGCCGGCGAATCCCGCGCCGACGATTAAATAATCAAACATTTACCTTGTTATCCCCGTTCGTTTAGATTACAAAAAATTAAATTTGGTGTTTGTCTGCCAGCCGACAGTGCAAATTTTATGCTGTCAGGCTTTTGACTCGTTTGCGAACATTCACTTCGATTAACTCAGTCATTTCCGCGAAGGTTTTGTCCCAGGAAGTTTCCGCCAAAAAATTATCAGCCCGAACGAGCTTTTCGGAACGGTCTTCGCCCAAAGCCTTTTCGCATTCGGCGACAAAATCGGCGGCATCGGCGGCGATTTGAACCAAATTCAAATCGCCGTATGGCGAGACGACATCACGAATCGGCGTAGACACGACCGGCAGCCCGGCAGCCAGATATTCGGGCGTTTTCGTCGGACTGATAAATTTCGTCGAATCGTTCAAGGCGAACGGCATCAGAGCGACATTCCAACCGGCGAGATAAGCGGGCAATTCCTGATAATTTTTTCCGCCGAGATAATGAATATTGGCGCGGCGCGGTAAATCCGTTTCGCTGATTTTAACGATTGGACCGATCATCACAAACTGCCATTCGGGACGCGCATCGGCGATTTCAGCCAGCAATTTTAAATCTATGCGTTCGTCAATCACGCCGCAATAACCGAGCTTCGGCAATGCGATTGATTTTTGGTCCGAAGGCTCTTCGACGGAGTGTCGCGCCTTTCTGAAATGTTCCGCGTCAATGCTCGAAGGAAAAGCGTAAACATTTGCGTGGCGGTCTTTTTTTGCTTCAAAAAGACTTTGACCGCCGGTAAACAGCAGATCGGCTTTTTTCATTAAACGCTTTTCGTTTTCGATTAATTTCGGCGGCGCGAATTTGAAAGCCGAAAGCTCGTCCATACAATCGAAAACAGTTGCCAGCGGTTCGAGATGCCAGGCAAACTCCATCGCCATCGGCGTATAAAACCATAGAACAAAAATTTTTATGCGCTGTTTTTCGATAAAACCGTCGAGCATTTCACGCTCGATGTCGGCGACGTTTTTCGTCGCGCGGTCGGCGTGCGAAATGTGCGGCACGGCGACGAATAAATTATCTTCGCGCGCTTCTGTTTCGAGCCTGGTTTGGTCGTCAACGAAAATCGGTTCTTCAAAAAAGAAAACGCGGCGCGTTTTGGCGAAACGGCTCAAAAGATGCTGCGGACGCTGATAAACAAAATCCCAACGCAAATGCGACAAGCATATCAAATCGTAATCATTCGAATTCAAAGCGCGATTTTCAAACAATTCATTCATAACTTTCAAAATACAAAACGATTATGATCAGAAAAAATCTAACGGTCTGTATCAAAACATACAGATAACTAAATCAACCGCATTCACACGGAAAAGAATTTTTCGGCTAATCGAATTCATAATCATAACACGGTTTCATCTATGAAACAATCCGCTGCGTCCGCGCCGCCAATCTTTAATTGTTCGTTTAGTTTGACGGGTTTTGTTACAATTTTAAATTTGCAAATAATTTAATGGAAAAAAATATTTTTCAAAGTTTTTTGATGGGCGGATTTGAATGTTCGACGCATATCAATCCGTATAAAAAGCGCGTTGATATGATCGCCGCGACTTTTCACGACCGATTTGCCGAGGCGGATTTTGAAAGATTACTGAGCGTCGGAATGCGGACGGCGCGCGACGGCATTCGCTGGCATTTAATCGAACGCGAGCCGTTTCGATATGATTTTTCGAGCGCGGTCAATCAAATTCGCGCCGCTCGAAAAACCGGAATTCAAATCATCTGGGATTTATTTCATTACGGTTTTCCCGAAGATTTGGATATTTTCAGCGCGGCATTTCCCGAACGATTCGCCGCATTTGCTAAAGCCTTCGCCGAATTTTTGAAAAGCGAGACGGCAGAAACACCTTTCATTTGCCCGATGAATGAAATGTCTTTTTTCGCGTGGATTGCGGGCGAGGTCGGCGCGTTTTATCCGTATCAAACACAGCGCGGCGACGAACTCAAACGCCAACTCGTCCGCGCGGCGATTGTGTCGGTTGATGCGATTCGCGCGGTTTGTCCGGCGGCGCGTTTCGTATTTACCGATCCGGCGATTCATATCACTTCGGCATCGAACGATCCCATTCAAAAAGCGACAGCCGAAAAATATAGACAAGCGCAGTTTCACGCGCTCGAAATGCTTTCTGGAAAACGCGAGCCGCAGCTCGGCGGCGCACCCGCCTATCTCGACATTATCGGCGTAAATTATTATTTCAACAATCAATGGCGATCCAAAAACGGCAGACGAGTTTTGCGCGGACACAAAGATTACCGCCCGTTTAATTTAATCGTCCGCGAATTCGTCGAACGGTTCGCGCGACCGGTTTTTATCGCCGAAACCGGCATCGAAGATGAAGCGCGGCGCGAATGGTTTCGTTATATTTGCGACGAAGTAAAAATCGCCGAAGCCGATAATTATCCGGTTGAAGGAATTTGCCTTTATCCGATTTGCAATCATCCGGGCTGGGACGACGCGCGGCATTGCCGAAACGGTTTGTGGGATTATCCGAACGAGCGGGGCGAACGCGAAGTTTACAAACCTTTGCTTGAAGAAATAAATTTACAAAGAGACGCATCGAAATTTAAAACGCAATCGCAATGAAAAATTACGCCGAAACAAACGTGCAAGCCGCGGCGACGGCAAGTGCGGAAGAACAAATAAACTCGATTGAAGAAACGCTTCGCCGTGCCAAATCAATCGCCGACGAAGCGAAAATAGAAGCCGCCGCGACCGATTCGACCGAGAAGTTTCCCGTCGAAACTTTCCGAAAAATCGCCGCTGCCGGTTTGCTTGCCGCGCCTTTGCCGTCGGAATTCGGCGGCGTTGGTTTGGGAACGGAAACGGGAACGACGCGTTTGATGCTCGAAGTTCTGAAAAATTTCGGGCGCGGCAATCTTGTCGTCGGGCGCGTTTACGAAGGACATCTGAACGCCGTTCTGCTGCTCAAACTTTTCGCCGCGAACGCGCAAATGCAAAAATATGCGGCGGAAATCGTCCGCGAAAAAAAGCTGTTCGGCGTGTGGAATACCGAAGCCGCCGACGGCGTGCGAATCGAGCCGCGCGACGATGGGAAATATTTTTTGCGCGGCGCGAAAACTTTTGCGACCGGCGTTGATTTCGTCGAACGTCCGTTCGTCAACGGCGCGATGCCCGACGGCGGCTGGCAGATGTGTGTCGTGCCGCTCGAAAAGGTTTCGACGGCGGTTGATAAATCCTGGTGGCAGCCGTTGGGAATGAAGGCGACGCGCTCGTTTCGCGTTGATTTTACGGGCGTTGAGTTAAACGAAACGAACTTAATCGGCGCGGCGGGCGATTATTACAAACAACCGTTTTTCAGCGGCGGCGCGATTCGTTTCGCCGCCGTGCAGCTCGGCGCGGCGGAAGCGATTTTCGACGAAACGCGCGAATATCTGCGGCAGCTCAATCGAACGGGCGACGCGTTTCAACAGATGCGTCTGGGCGAAATGGCGATTCAAATCGAAAGCGGAAATTTATGGCTCGACGGCGCGGCGCGCCTCTTTGACGAATACGAAAAAAATCCGTCTGCCGCGCAAAGCGAAACATTTCTCGCCTACGCGAATATGACGCGGACGGCGATTTCGGAAATCTGCGAAACGGTGATGAATTTATGCGCCAGATGTGTCGGTGCGCGCGGCTTAAATCAGCCGTTTCACCTCGAGCGAATTATCCGCGATTTGACGATTTACCTGCGCCAGCCCGCGCCCGACGCTTCGTTGAACAGCGTCGGAAAATTCGCGGCGGAAAATTTGAAAAAGAGCGGCGAACTGTGGAAATAAAAAGTCGGACAATTTACGGAAAAGAAATTTACTTCGGAATAAATGAAAAGTGAAATGTGAAAAGTGATAAAACGCTGATCCAATACTTATTTCGCATATTCCGAAAATTATCTTTATTTAATGATGCTTGTCTTCCTAATCCTAAAATGAAGATTTTAAAAAATTGTGGGTAAATTTGAAAACCTGCAAACATCAATGCTCAAAGATGTTTCCGCGCTGCCGCTCGATGCGGCGGAATCCGTCTTGAGTTGGGGAAAAACGCTCGTCGTCGCGCCGCATCCTGATGACGAATCGCTCGGCTGCGGCGGCGCAATCGCGCTTTTGAGATTATCGAACGTAGAAATTTTCGTTTTGGTTTTAAGCGACGGCGCGCTTTCGCATCCGAATTCAAAAAAGTTTCCGGCGCAGCGTTTAAGAGATTTGCGCGAGAGGGAAATGCGAAACGCGCTCGAAATCTTAAATGTGCAAGTTGAAAACGCGACCTTTTTTCGCTACAAAGACCGCGCCGTTCCAAACGAAAATTCTGAAGGCTGGCGGTCCGCCGTCGAGCGATGCCGCGATTATTTGAGAAAAATTGAGCCGCAGACGATTCTCGTTCCGTGGCGGCGCGATCCGCATCCCGACCATCGCGCGGCTTTTTCGTTGATAAAATTTGCCAACGAAACCGCGCGAATCATCGAGTATCCGATTTGGCTCTGGGAAATTGCCGAACGCGAAGACGCGCCGCAATCGAACGAAGTTCGCGCCCGGCGTTTGGACATCAGTTCGGTTTTTGAACGAAAACAAGAAGCGATTCGCGCCCACGAATCGCAAACGACCGATTTGATTGACGACGATCCGCAGGGCTTTCGTCTCACGCCGGAAATTTTGCATAATTTTGCCGACGGTTGGGAAGTTTATTTAGAATCCGTCCCGGAAATTTAAAGTCTATTTTTGAGATAGAGGAAATCATGAAAAATAAATGACGGAAAGAGAAACATTAACGCCCGATTATTTCGACGAAGTTTATAAAAACAGCGACGATCCCTGGAATTTTGAAACGAGTGAATACGAAGCCGCCAAATACGCGGCGACGTTGAACGTCTTGCCGCGCGCAACTTATCGAAACGCTTTTGAAATCGGCTGTTCAATCGGCGTTCTGACCGAACAACTGGCGGCAAATTGCAAATCGCTGCTCGCCGTTGACGTGTCTGAAAAAGCTCTGGCGCAGGCAAAAAAACGCTGCGCGAATTTGCCGAACGTCCGTCTCAAGAGAATGGAAGTTCCGAAGGAGTTTCCCGACGAAATGTTCGATTTAATTTTGATTTCCGAAGTCGGCTATTATCTTTCCGAAACGGATTGGCGATTGGCGATTGAAAAAGTTTTCAAAAATTTGCGCGACAAAGGACACATTATTTTAACGCACTGGACACCGTTCGTTGACGATTACCCGCAAACCGGCGACGCGGTTCACGATTCGTTCGCCGCGTTCGCCGAAGGAAAAATGCGAAATTTGCGGAGCGACCGAACGGAAAAATACCGGCTCGACGTTTGGGAAAAAATTTAGATTGTTTTCGCCAGAGCGTGTTTTTGCGGGCGCAGTTCGTTTAGTTTTTCTTCCAATTCTAAAATCGCCGTTTCGACCGAAACCAAATCGTCAGACCAACATCTTTTTTCGTTTTGTTCACCGGATATTTTTTCCATCAAAATCCCGAAAGTCGCGGCGCGGCTGAGTTTTTCGGTCAACCAATCTGCGGAAACATTTAAAAATCCGGCGACGCGTTTAATTTCGTTCGCGTCAATCGAATTTCCCGCGATAAATTTTCGCTGGAGTCGTCTGATTTCTTTGCGCTGCAACAGCCTTTTTTCGATTGCCTGTGCCGATTCGACCAGATAAACGTCGCCGTTTTCGCCCATCAATTTCCATTCGCGAAGCTGCGTTGACAAGCCGAGAGCGGCGCGCCCGCAGGTTCGCGCCGACGTGAAAACGCGGACGTTCGGGCTATATCTAATGCGTGCATCATTGCGTAAAAGCGATTGGTGAAACGCAACATCTTCGAGAAATTCGACTTCGGGAACGCCGCCGGTTCGTTCAAACGCGGCGGTCGTGACGGCGAAACTGGCATTAAAATGTTGATGATGGCGCGGAAAATCTGCGCTCGGCAATTCGTCTAAAAACCATTCAAATTCGGCGGCGAGCAATCGGTATTTTTCATCGAGCAGATGAATGCGTCGGGCAGCCGCGTCCATTTTTCCAAGCTCGAAATCGTCGAGCAAAATTCGTCCGCCAACCGCGTCCGCGCCGTTTTCGATTTCCCGAAGATTTTGCGCGATCCAATCCGGCGCGACGCGCGTGTCGCTGTCGGTCGTTAAAATAATTCCGCCGCCGCGCTGATTGGAATTTAAACGCCGCGCCGCTTCGTTCATCAATAAACGCCTGACAAATCCGATATTGGCGCGTTCGGCGGCGAGTCGGATTTCTTTTATATGAAGATTTAGCGCGGGATAATTTCGTTGAAAATTGCTTGCGACGGCAAGCGAATCGTCATCACAATTATTAATGAGCAACAAAATCTCAAAAGATTTTACTGCGAAAGGTTTTCCGTTTAAATCAATTTGATTGGCGAGATTTTCAAGCGTTTTAAAAAGATATTCAGCTTCGTTGCGAACCGGAACGACGACCGACACAAAACATTCGCGCAAGACCGGCGCGTTAAATAAATTCGTTAATTCTAAAATCATATCGACCGAGTATTTCTAATTTTTTATTTAAATCAATAATTGAAAACGTAGCGCGAAGCGGACTGGAGCGCAAGCCGAACGTTTGCGCTCCAGTCCGCTTCGCATTGCCTCACACTTCCGCGCAATCGCGCCTTTGTACGAAATTCTGGCATATGCAAAGGCGAAAAAAGCGAAGACAAATTTTTGCCTTCGCTTTTCGATTGAAAACAGTCAAATAAAAATTAACGGTTGACTTCGCTTTTCGTTTTCAGCGCATTGGCTTTCGCGCCCTGAATGGCAAGCTGTTTGGCTTCCGGCAAAAGTTCGATGGCTTTTTTCAACTGCGTGTCGTATTCGTTGAAAACCTGAAACGAAGTTTGCGAGCCGTAGGCAGCGGTCACGATTTCGGTCCGCAGAACTCTTTCGACAAACTCGCGCTCGCGGTCAACTTGCGCCGCCGTAAAGCCATATTTTTCAACCGCGTATTTTTTGAATGTCTGATAAAGATTATCGTTAACCGGAAAATCGGTCGTTTTCAAATCGTAGTCAAACGCAATCGGACGATCAACTTTATAATTTTCAAATCCTTTGACGCGACCGAATGCCAAATCGAGCGTGAAGGCGAAAACCGGATTATTCAAACGTTGCTGAAAACGCGCTTTGTCAATGGTAATTGTTTGCGGTTTGACCGGCTCATCCGGGTTGATGCCGCCGCCGCTGTACACGATTCTGCCCGAATCGGTTCGGCTCTCCGCACCCTTCGGTTTTTCCGGTTTGCTTTCGTCGCGCAAACTTCCGCCGTCATACAAATAATTGTAAAGATTGCCGTCCGAATAATCGCGCTGCACTAATCTGCCCGAAGGCGTTTCGTATTTGGCAATCGTCAAAAGCAGCATCGAACCGTATTCGAGCGGAAACGGATTCTGCACCAAGCCTTTGCCGTAGCTGTTTTCGCCGACGATTAAAGCGCGGTCGTGGTCCTGCAATGCGCCCGCGAGAATTTCCGAAGCCGAAGCCGAATTGCGGTTGATAAGAACGACAATCGGCGTATTGTCCGGTGTCGGATTTTCCGATTCCAGAGTGCTGGCTGCGCCTTCGACTCTGCCTTTCTGCGTCAAAATCGTTTCTCCCTGCGGCAGAAAAGTGTTGGCGACCTGATACGCCTGGCTGACCAGACCGCCCGGATTGTTTCGCAAATCGAGAACGAGCTGCTGCATTCCCTGAGCCTTCAAATCACCCATCGCCACGCGAAATTCGTTGTAGGTCGTTTGATGAAAACCGCCGGTCATTGCGATATAACCGACACCGGGACGAACCATATAGGCTTCGGCAATCGAAGGCTGCGAAACCGCGTCGCGCACCAGACTGACCGTTTCGGTTTTGCCCGTGCCGTAATGCTCGACGGTGATTTTCGCCGTCGTGCCGCGCGGACCGATCAGGAAGGTTCGCACCTGCGTAAAGTTTTTGCCGAGCATCGAAGTGCCGTTGACATCGAGAATTTTATCGCCGTAGCGAAGACCGGCGCGATTAGCGGGCGCGCCGTCGAACGTCGCTCTGATATATGTGGCGACGACATTGCCTTCCTTGTCGCTCAAATCGCCGAGCAGCGCGCCGATGCCGAAATATTGCGAGCTTTGATTCGTGCGGAATTCTTCAAATTCCTTCGCGTCGAAATAATTGGAATGCGGGTCGAGCGTGTGCAGCATCGAATCAATTGAAGATTTGAAAAGGTCGTTATAATTTAATTTATTGCCTTCGGTATGATTTTCTTCGATCAGGGACAAAGCTTCGGCGACATCCTGTTCGACGTTTTCGGTCGTAACTTTTTTCGTTCCTTTACTCGCGCCGCCGGTCGTAACCGAATCGGGCGTTCGCGGCTTGGGCGCGGAGGTCGTCGCCGTTTGCGCGGAAATATTAGTAAAAAGAAAAACGGCTAACACGAACGAGCCGAACAGATTAAAAGTTTTTTTCACTACAAAAATCTCCTGAAACTTTTTATGCCGCGAACGGGCAAAATGTCTAAAAAATGATAACATCTGTTTGAGGAAATTGCGACGCAAATAGTTGCACGTCTCAGTTAAATCAAAAAGACTTTCATCTTTGGTAAATTATACGAAAGTCGGGAGGAAAAAGTATGCTCAAAACAATTTCTGTTTTGATTTTTATTTTTACAAGCTGTCTCGGCGTGTTCGCGCAGACGGAAAATTATACCGCGCCGGTCAAATGGGAAAGATACAAAGTCAGCGACAAAGACGTTTCGATTTCGTTTCCGAAACTGCCTGTTTTTAATAAAGGTTCGGGCAGCTGCAGCGAACAGGCAAACAATTTTTATGCGACATACGCCGAAGACGCTGTTTATACGCTGCGAATCGTATATAAAATTGAAGAGAAATTGTCCAAATTTTGTCCGCAGATAGCAAAGTTCGATGAAAACAGCTTTAACTCCAGAGTAGAAGAAATCAAATCGGCTCAGAAGAATTTGTCCGAAATAAAATTCAATCAAAACGCTTTGGAAATTCTCAAAATCAAAGGCGATTTTTTAAACTATTGGCTAATCAATGACTTTAAAAATAAAAGATGGTTTGAATTGTCGGTAGTGAATAAAAGCGATGATGACGCGACGGTCAAAAATTACATCGAATCACTCAAAATAGAAAAAAATCCGGTTGGAATCGAGATCGGAAGAGGCGCGAATCGAACTCTGGGCGACGAAAAAAAGGCAGACGCTGCCGACGAAGCGATTGATAGTAAAGCCGCAAATTCAAATAACGGCGCGACTGAAGGCGTAAAAATAATTAGTAAATTTGCTCCGCCATATACCGATGCGGCGCGACAATCGCAAACGCAGGGCGTTGTTCGATTGCGCGTAACTTTTCTGGCAAGCGGCGGAATCGGAAGCGTTTCTGCCGTTTCTGGATTGCCTTATGGATTAACCGAAGAGGCAGTTGCCGCTGCCTCGAAGATTGTTTTCCTTCCGGCAAGAAGAAATGGAATTAAGATTCACACAATAAGGATAATCGAATACAATTTCAGCATTTATTAAACGATGGCGCATCTGCTCGAAGTTCAGAATCTGCAAACTCAATTTCCGACGCGCGGCGGTTTGGTCAAAGCCGTCAACGATGTCAGTTTTTTCATAGACGCGGGCGAACTGGTCGGGCTGGTCGGCGAATCGGGCTGCGGAAAATCAATTACCGCGCTGTCGTTGATGCGCCTGATTTCGCCGCCGGGAAAAATTGCCGGCGGTTCGATTAAATTCAAAGGCGAAGAATTGTTAAAAGCGTCGGAGAACAGAATGCGCGAGATTCGCGGCGACGACGTTTCGATGATTTTTCAAGACCCGATGACTTCCTTGAATCCGGTTTATACGGTCGGCGAACAGATTGCCGAAGCGTTGCGGCTGCATCGCAAACTAGATAAAAAAGCGGCTTGGAAGCAGGCGATTGAAGCGATGCGCGAAGTTTCGATTCCCGATCCGGCGCGGCGCGCTGATGATTATCCGCATCAGCTTTCCGGCGGAATGCGCCAGCGCGTGATGATTGCGATGGCTCTCGCCTGCGACCCCGAACTTTTAATCGCCGACGAACCGACGACCGCGCTCGATGTCACGATTCAGGCGCAAATTCTCGAACTATTAAACGAATTAAGACAAACCAGAAAGCTCGCCGTGCTTTTAATCACGCACGATTTGGGCGTGGTCGCCGAAGTCGCCGACCGCGTGTGCGTGATGTATACGGGAAAAATCGTCGAAGAATCGCCGGTCGCGGAATTATTCGCCAAGCCGAAACACCCATACACGCAGGGACTTCTGCGCTCGGTTCCGAAACTGCGCGGCATCGGCGAAGCCAAGGAAACAAGGCTTGCGACCATCGAAGGAACGGTTCCGAGTCCGACCAATCTGCCGAACGGCTGTCATTTCGCGCCGCGCTGCGAGTTTAGAATGGAAGTCTGCACGCACGGCACGATTCCGCTTTATCAATTGTCGAACGCGGTGAAAGTTCGCTGCGTGCTTTATGATAAAAATAACATCGAGCGTATTAAACAGGATTTGATTGATAAATAATTTTCTGAAAATGAAGAGTCTCAAGATTCCGATGACGGTTGACGAATTTCACCTTGCCGAGTATCCGTTTGGCTGGAAAGACGAATACTGCGACGGTTTTGCGTTTTATACGCCGCGCGATCATTCGATATTGATGAAAATCGCCGTCGAAGACAGGTTTTTTGAAAATTCCGTTAAATTAAAACCTCTTTCACAAGTTGCCGCTGAACGGATAATCGAACTTTTTTATGCTGCGTTCGTTGATTCGGTCGAATTTTGCAATTTGTCGAAAAAACAAATCAAGGCATCTGCCGTCAAAAACGTCGGCGATTATTTTCAAGGCAGACGCGGCGTTCCGGTTCCCGAATTTTCGCGTGTTGCCGTCTCGCCGGACGACGATCAAAAAATCATCGGCGCGTGTCTGGCGGCAAAATATAAATACGGCTATAAAAACGAAATAATTTTCGTGCATCCCGAGTTTCAAAATCAAAAAATCGGAACGATTCTCGCAGCGCATTTAATGAGCGATTTGCATTCAATCGGCGAAAAATTTTTATGGAGCGAGCATCATATTTGCAACCGGCAAAGCGAATGCTGGCACAAAAAATTCGGTTTTGAAGAAGTTACCGATATTTTAACCGCGAAACTCCGACGCAATTTTTACCGGCACGAAATTTGGAGGCGCGAGCAATTAAACGCCGCCGAAAATCTCGATGAATTCAAGCTGAATTTAGAGTGCGCCGAAGCAGAAGTCGAGCGGTTGAAAGCGATTGAAGAAAAAGATTTCGGAGCGGCTTGGCTGCGTTGGAAGTATGAATTTTGATGGATAAAAGCGCGGTAAAAACACAAAAAGCGGAATTGCTCAAAGTTCGCAATCTCGTGAAATATTTTCCGTTGGAAAACAGCGAAGATGTTTTGCGGGCGGTTGACGATGTTTCGTTCGACATTTTGCAGGGCGAAACGCTCGGCTTGGTCGGCGAATCCGGCTGCGGCAAATCCACCGTCGGCAAAAGCATTCTGCGGCTTTATGAACCGACGAGCGGCGAAGTTTTGTTTGAAGGCAAAAATCTCGTCGGCTTGCCGAACAATGAATTGCAGACGCTGCGGCGCGAAATGCAGATTATTTTTCAAGACCCGTATGCGTCGCTTAATCCGCGTCTTTCGATTTTGTCAATCGTTTCCGAGCCTCTGAAAATTCACGGCATCGGCGATAAAAACGAGCGGAGGGAACGAGTTGCCGATTTGCTGAAACGAGTCGGACTCGACCCGAATTATATGCATCGCTATCCGCACGAATTTTCCGGCGGTCAGCGGCAGCGAATCGGCATCGCGCGGGCTTTGGCTCTGAATCCGAAATTGATCGTTTGCGACGAGCCGGTTTCCGCGCTCGACGTTTCCGTACAGGCGCAGGTGGTTAATCTTTTGCAGGATTTACAACAGAAATTCGGTTTAACTTATCTCTTTATCTCGCACGGTCTGGCGGTCGTCGAGCATATTTCAACGCGCGTTGCGGTGATGTATTTGGGGAAAATCGTCGAAATCGCCGAAGGGCGCGAGCTTTACGATAATCCGCTGCATCCTTATACAAAGGCTCTTTTGTCGGCGATTCCGATTCCCGATCCGACGCAGAAACGCGAGCGCATAATCTTGAAAGGCGACGTGCCAACACCGATTAATCCGCCGTCGGGCTGTCGTTTCCGAACGCGCTGCCCGTTTGCGATTGAAGACTGCGCGAAAATCGTTCCCGAACTGCGCGAGATCGAGCCGAATCATTTCGCGGCGTGCATTCGCGTCGAAGGTTATGAAACGGCGCGGGCGAAAATGTAAAATCGCACGGCGAAACTTGGTATTTTGAAACGCTTTCGCCGAAAATATCGTATCAAAAAATTAAAAGACATTTCTGGTTTTTAATTTCAGCCGAAAAGTTCAAATAAAAAGGAGAAAATGATTTATGAACGAAGAAAACCGGGACACGGGCGGCGCGTTTCAGAGCGTCAATCAGCCGAACGAAAGCGATTGGCAGGCACCGCCGCTGCCCGAACAGATTAACATCGTCAAAGATCCGCCGCAAATGTCGGAAGCCGGCACGCTCGGCAGTATTTTTTTCGAGCCGGGCGCGACGTTTGAAGATTTGCGCCGCAAACCGCGGTTTATTTTGGCGGCATTGATTTCTCTGATCCTGTTTACGTTGTTTCTCGGCGCGTTTAACGCCAAGCTCGGTTACGAAAATATCGTCCGCGCGCGTTTGGAGTCGAGTTCGTTTTATCAAAATCAGCCGCCCGAAGCCAAGCAGAAAATGCTCGAACAGCAAACCAGTCCGGTCGTGCGGTATATTTCGATAGCAATCGCGCCAATCGTGCTTCTGCTAACATTTATCATCGGCGGTTTGATTTATTGGGGCGGCGCGAATGCGATGGGCGGTTCGATGACTTTCTTGCGCGGCGTATCCGTCTGGGTTTATTCGAGCTTTCCGCCGTTTGTCGTTTCGATGCTGGCGAATCTTTTGATTTTGTTCCTGAAATCGCCCGACGATATTGACATCGCCGCCAGTCAGCAAGGTTTGATTCACGCGAATCCGGCGTTTTTTATGGACATCAAATCAATGCCCGTTCTCGGCGCGCTGCTCGGCACGTTCGATCTTTTTTATATTTGGGGCTGGATTCTCGCCGCCATCGGCTTGCGCGTCGTCGGCAAAATTTCGACCGGCGCGGCGTGGGCGATTGTTTTGTTAGTCGCCCTGTTAAATGTCGCTGCCCGCGTCGTCGGTGCGCTTTTTCAGGGGTAAATTTAATTTTTTTTCAAAGAAAAAGACCGGCTTGTAATCAGCCGGTCTTTTTTGATTTAAGAATTTGCAATTAATTTACTCATATCGCAAAGATTCAATCGGATCGAGCCGCGCCGCCTTCCACGCCGGAAACAATCCGAAAACGATGCCGATGCCGACGCTGGCGAAAAAGCCTAAGATCGGAGCCCAGAGCGGCACGTAAGACGGAAACACGAGCGCGATTAAAAGCGTTAAAGCCCAGCCGATTAACAATCCGACCAAACCGCCGAAGCCGGTCAACGTCGCCGCTTCGATTAAAAATTGCAGAAGAATGTCCGATTGTTTCGCGCCGATGGCTTTGCGAATGCCGATTTCTCTGGTTCGTTCGGTGACGGAGACGAGCATAATATTCATTACGCCGATGCCGCCGATCATCAAGCCGATTGACGAAATTACGACCATCGCCAGCGCGACGTATTGCGTAATCGAGCGAAAGGTTTCGATAATGCTGTCGGCGGTTTCCATACTGAAATTATTCTCCGCGCCGAATTGAACCTGGCGGCGGACGCGCAGTAAATCCTGCACCTGGTCTTTCGCCTGTGCGAGCATTCCGACTTTGGCGATGGCGAGAATAAATAAATCGTCGGAATTCGGCTTGATGCGCTGCGCCGAACCCATCGGCATATAAATGATGTTGCTCTGGTCGTTGTCGCCGCCGCCGCCGCCGAAAAGCTGTTCCTTTTTCTGCAAAACGCCGATCACGAGAAACTCGCGCCCGCCGATTTCCAAAGTTTTGCCGAGCGGTGCTTCGTATGGAAAATATGCTTCGACGACCGCCGAACCGATAACGGCGACATCTTTTTTCTCGTCGGTTTCGGTTGGCGTAAACCAGCGTCCTTCAATCAAAACTTCACTCGTTGATTTTTCGACGTTCGGATACGTGCCGCTCAACTGAACCGATGATGAAGATTTGCCGTTTTTTCCGGTAATCATCGTTTTCGCGCCCCAGCGATTGCTCGAAACGTCGAGAAACGGAATCGCCGCTTCGACGGTCGGCAGCTTATTTAACGCTTCGGCATCTTCGAGCGTTAAGGGCTTTCGCATACGCTCTTCGCGCGAGCGTTTGCCGGTCGTGAAACCAATCTTAAATTTATATAGAAAAATCGAATTCGTGCCGAAAGATTCGACTTCCTTCGTCACGGCGGTATCAATGCCGCTGATAATCGAAGAGATGAGCATTACCGTAATCACGCCGATGACCACGCCGACAATCGTCAAAAACGACCGCAGCTTATTCGACCGCAAAGTGGCGAACGCCATCTTGAAATTCTCGATAAATGTAACGCCTAGAAATCTCATATCAGTTAGCAGTCAGCAGTTAGCAGTTATTAAGCAAAATGATAACTGCTGACTGAAATTAGTCTGCGCGTAACGCTTCAATCGGGTCGAGACGCGCCGCTTTCCACGCGGGAAAAAGTCCGGCGAGAATGCCGACCGCCGCCGACACGCCGATTGCCATCACGATTGCCCAGACGGGAATTTTCGTCTGGAAAACAAATTTGGTGATGATGACTCCCAAAAGCTCGGCGATAATCAAGCCGACCGTTCCGCCGATGACCGAAAGCGTCGCCGCTTCGAGCAAAAATTGTTTCAAAATATCAGCCTGCCGCGCGCCCAGACTTTTCCTGATGCCGATTTCCTTCGTGCGTTCGGTTACGGCGACGAGCATTATATTCATAATCACAATCGAGCCGACGATGAGCGCGATGGACGGAACCGCCAGAATAACGAGAAATACCGGACCTAAAATGCGGTCGCGGATGCCCGTAATCGCGTCGGGCGTAACGATGCCGAAATTATCTTTTTCGTCGGTCGTCAGACGGCGTTTGATTCGCAAAAGCGTGCGCATTTCGTCAACCGTATCGGCGATGCTGGCATTTGCGCGCGGCACGGCTTCGTAATAAAGATAGCGATTATATTTGAATCCGCCGAAATTCGAGCCGTAGGTTTTCAAAGGAAGCTGTATAAAAATGTCCTGCGGCTGACCGAAAACCGTTCCTTTGGCGGTTTGCACGCCGATGACGCGATACGGAATGCCGCGAATCGAAAGCTCTTCGCCGATAGCCGAGCCGAACGGAAAAAGTTTGTCGGCGACATCCGCGCCGATATAGGCGACGCGCATCGCGTTACTGTTTTCCGTTTCGGTAAAATATCTGCCTTCGGCAACGTCGAGCTTTTCGATTTCGCCGATAACCGGCTCCGAACCGCTGACGCGCACGTCTTCCATTTTTATATCGCCGTTTTTAACGTCAACATTCATCGCGCCCGCGCGCATACCGATTTGTTCGATTAACTGCGCGTGATCTTTGATAAATTGATAATCTTCAAAATCCAGTTCCTTATTGCGCCTCTGCGCTTCGTTCAGCGTATCGGAATCCTTAAAATCGTCGAAGCTGAAACGCTGTACGCTGATGATATTCGAGCCGATGCCGGCGATTTTTTCGTCAACATAAGAATTAAAACCCTGCAGCAGCGACAGCACGACCATAAATGCCGTTACCCCGATAATCATTCCCAAAAGCGTCAGAAAAGAGCGCAGCTTGTGCGCCCAAATCGCATCGAAAGCCAATTTTAAAGTATCAGAAAAATTCATCGTTTGTTTTGATGCTTATACGCGGCAAAACTTTACCGGGTTTTTATTTTATCATCGAAAAGCAAATTCCAGAGACTCGCCAGGTGAGAAAACAAAACGATTGGAACGACAATCGAGGGCAGCCATTGAAACGGAAAATACAAAAGAGCGCGGTTCGGCTGGTCGAAGGCGAATTGCTGAAACGGAAAAGGGAACGACAAAACCGCGTTGACGACGATGTTGAAAAGCAGTCCGAGCGCGAAAACGTTCCAAATAATCAGAAGCCGACGATTGATTTTTCCGCCGCGAAACGCCAGCCAATAAATAAACGGCGCGCTCAAACCCGACAGAACGTCGAAATTTCTGCCTTCAAAAGTCATCAGTTGCGGAACCTGTCCGGCTTGAAAAAGCCATAAAAGGACGAGTTCGACCGGAATTCTGATGACGTGCAGCATCGTCAGAGCTTTGAGCGGCAAACGTTCGACGAAATTTTTGCGGGCGAAAATGAACAGCGCGAAAATAGTTAAAAGCGCGGGCAGAATTGCAAAAATCGGCAAGCGCGGCGGCAGCGCGTCGGTTTTCGTGTAAAATCCGAAGATTGCCAGAACCGCTTGCAAAACAAGCCAGAAGGGAACGAGAAAACTGAGAATTTTTGTCGTCTGTGAGCCGAACGCGCCGCGTTTCGCCGCGTAAAGAAAAATGCCGACCGTCAAAAAAGTCGTCAGAATAAAACCGAGCGAGACGTATATCGGCACATCTTCCATTATTTTATTCGTTCATCTTTTTCGATTTCGCCGTCGCGAATCGTGATGACGCGGTGCGCGCGTTCGGCGATGTCCGGTTCGTGCGTGACGAGAATAATCGTGTTGCCGTCGGCGTGCAGCTTCTCGAACAGATACATAATTTCGATGCTCGTTTTTGAATCGAGCGCGCCGGTCGGTTCGTCGGCGAGCAGAATCGAAGGATGATTGACGAGCGCGCGGGCAATGGCGACGCGCTGGCGTTGTCCGCCGGAAAGCTCGTTCGGGCGATGCGTCGTGCGGTCGCCGAGTTCGACCGAAGATAAAACGTCCTTCGCGCGCTGTTGCCGCTCGCCGCTGCTCATTCCGGCGTAAATAAGCGGCAGTTCGACGTTGTGCAGAGCGGTCGCGCGGGCGAGCAGATTAAAGGTTTGAAAAACGAAACCGATTTCCTTGTTGCGAATCGTCGCCAGCTCGTCGTCGGTCATCGCCGAAACGAGATTGCCGTTAATCCAGTATTGACCTTTGCTCGGCGAATCGAGACAGCCGATCAAGTTCATCAAAGTGGATTTGCCGGAACCCGAAGGTCCGATGATGGCAAGATATTCGCCTTTCTGAACTTCAAATTCGACACCTTTTAAAGCGTGAAGCTGTTCGGTTCCCATCTGGTAAGTTTTCCAGATGTTCCGCATCGAAATCAGAGCGTTCGGCGGCGCGTCGGTGACGCTTCCTCGGTTATTGTTCGGATAATTTTGATTTTCGTTCGTCATAATATTTTTAGCCGCGAATAACACGAATGAGACGAATTAAAATGAAAAATAATTCGTCTCATTCGTGTTATTCGCGGCTAATAATTTTCACAGTTTTATTTGCTCGCCGTCTCCGCGCCTTCTTTTTTGGTTTGCCTTTTGACGACGGCTCCTTCTTTTAAGGTGTTCAAAACGCGGCTCGGTCCGGTGACGACTTCCTGACCTTCGGAAAGTCCGCCGGTGATTTGAATGTCCGATTCGCCGGTGATGCCGGTTTCGACTTCGACGAATTTTGTTTTATTACCCTCGAGAACATACACGCCTTTGATTGTCTTCGGCTTGTCGGCGGTCGCGTCCGAGTCTCCGACGATGGTCGGCGACGGCGCGGCTTCGGGCTTTTTCTCGATGACGGCTTGAAGCGGCACAGTCAGCACGTTTTCCTGCGTTTTCGTCGTAATGATGGCGGTCGCGCTCATTCCCGGGCGCAAACCGTCGCGCACTTCTTCGGGCATATCGAGCAACTCGATAATAACGCGAAATTCTTTGGCTTCCTGCACATTGATATTGGTTGAAAGTCCGCCGGAAGTTTGCGATTTGCCGACGGCGAGCGGCGTTTTCTGCGTGACCTTGCCGACGATTTCGCGTTCGCCGAACGCGTCAACTTTAACTTTGACTGGCTGTCCGACTTCGACTTTATCAATTTCGGTTTCATCAACCTTGACTTCGACGTTGACCGTTGACATATCGGCAATCGTCAAAAGCGCGGTCGTCGAAAAACCGGCGACGGCGAATGTTCCGACTTTCGAGGGAATCTCGGCGATCACGCCGTTGATCGGCGCGGTAACTAAAGTTTTGTCGCGCTGTTTCTGCTGTCCGCTTAAAACGGCGGCTTGCTGTTCTGAACGTTTCGCGCTCGAATCGGCGTTTAAATTTGCGGTTTCGATGCCGCGCCGCGCATCTTTGACGGTAACTTCCTGCTGTTTGGCGCGCGCTCTGGCTTCGTTGACGCGGGCGTTCGCTTCGTTGATGGCGAGCTGCTGCGATTTGAGCCGTGCCTGCGCGTTGCGGAGCGCGACCTGCGCCGTCGCCACGCGGTCCTTCGCCGCGTCGAGATTAAACCTGGATTCAACGCCCGATTCGACCAGATTCGTCGTGCGGGTTAATTCTCTCTGCGCCGTCGTCAAATCAACCTGCGCTTTATCTACATCGGTTTGCGAAGAAACAACTTGTTGGCGCGCCGACGCGACTTGCTGCAAAGCCGTATCAACCGCCGCCTGCGAAGCGTTCAAGCTCTGCTCGGCTTGCGATAATTGATTTTGCGCCGCCGAAACCTGCGAACGCGACGACTGCAAATCGTTTTGCGAAGCCTGATAAGCGGCGAGCTGCGCGTCCGTGCCGGACTGCAGCTGCGTCGGGTCGAGCTTGACGAGCGGCGTGCCGGCTTTCACCTTGTCGCCTTCTTTGACGTAAATATCGTCAATGCGTCCCTGCACTTCGCTCGTCAGATTCATAAACTGAATCGGGCGCACTTCGCCGGAACTCGTCACGGTCGAGCGCAGTTCCTTGCGCGGCTCGACTTTGACGACCGTTACTTCGGGCGTGTCTTTGCGCGTCGCAAAAACGCTGGCGATAATAACAATAGCTAATACAACGGCGGCTGACGCGCCGATAATGATTTTTGATTTGCGGCTTAAAGCCATAGTTTCTCGTTCCTCTAAATGCGCGAAGTTTTTGATTTAATTGAATCAGAATAACGCAAATAATACAGATTGTCCGCGTCAAGATTTTCTACGTCAAAACGGTCGAAAGAGTTTCAAAAAACAATTTCCGGTCGCTAAAAAAAATCCGGTAAATTGCTGTTGACGAATCTCGACGCGCCATCTACGATTTACGATAAAGAAAATTCGGGTTAAACTGTGATTGTCAAAATCGGAATAGCTTAAAAGCTTGTGTCAGAGCCAATGATAAAGTGTCAAACGTGCGGAGCGAATAATCTTGACCAATCGCAATTTTGCGACGAATGCGGCGCGACGCTCGGCAAATTCAACGGCGCGGAAATTGAAAACGGCAACGCGGCGGGCTTTCAGACGCAGATGTCCGACGCGCCGGTCTTTCAATCGTCGAACATTACGTCGGTCGGCATTCCGTCTATCGCCGAAGTCATCAGGGAAGCCGAAAAATCTTTTACGAAAAGCCAGTCGCCGCCGAAGAAAAACGTCCACGCCAGTTTAACCATCGAGCGCGGCGAATCAATCGGCTCGGAATTTCCGATTGCGGCGGACGAAGCGTTAATCGGACGCTGGGATGCCGACAACGGAATTTTTCCCGACGTTGATTTGGACAGACACGACCCGGAAGCCAAAGTTTCGCGCCGCCACGCGCGAATTTTGCATAGCGAAGGGCAATACGCGATTGAAGATTTAGGCTCGACCAACGGCACGTTTATCAATCGCGGGCGGCGGCTTATTCCCGGCAATTCGCATCTGCTCAAAAACGGCGACGAGATTATCGTCGGCAAAACTTTTTTGCGTTTTAATATCAATCAATAAATTGGCAAACTAAAAAAATGATTTATTGTTACGAGTGCGGCGAGAAGGTCGCCGAAAATGATATTTTTTGTCCCTTTTGCGGAATTTCTCTTCCGCCGATGTCTGTCGGCGGCGAAGTGGAAGACGATTCGATGAGCAAAACCATCGCCATCGATAAACCCGCGTCGGAAAATGCTGAAAAGTCAGATGAAGTAAAACCTGCCGAAGCGAGTTTCGCGGAAAACGAAGCCGCGTTAAATTCGTCAATCAGTCAAACCTCCGGCAAAATCGCCGATCAGAAAACCGACGCTTTTACAAAGGGTAAAACTGAAGAAAATTTTGACGTAAAGACCGAATCGGTTAACGTTCCGGCGGAAGTTTTGCAAACCGCCGCGCCGGCAAAAGACGTTTCCGACGAAGAATTAAAGAAAATGGAAACGCTTTTCGCCGACGAAGCGGATGATACGGATTGGTCGGAAAATTTATCGGGAAAACCGGAAAAAATCGAAAACCAGGCAAGCGAACAGCAGAAAGTTCTTAAAACGGTCAATCCGCTCGTGCAAAATTTTACCGCCACGCCGGAGAGTTCGAAAATTGAATCGAGCGCGAATGAGAGCGTCGAAAAATCCGTTACCGAATCGGATTTAATGTCTTACGACGAAACGCCGGTCAAGGAAATTTTGTCGGCGGACGAACCGGAAAAAGCGTTTGATGAAGATGCGTCGAAAGTTGAAGACGATTTTTCCTCCGCGCCGTTGAAGGAAATCGCGCCGTCGGATTTGATCGCTGATCGAAGTTCGGCGTTTGCCGAAGCTCCAATTGCGATGCCCGAAATGGAATTGCCCGAGGCGGAAACGCCGCCGCCTTCGCGGTTCGATTCGGTCAGCATTATGGAGAAAAAAGAGCCGTCCGAAGATTTCGCGCCCGCGGCGAAGACTCCGGCGGAAAGTTTTCCAGCCGCGCAAAAATTTTCTGAGAGTCAGGAAGAGCGTTCGTTTACCAAGCCGAACATCGGCACGAGCGACACGGGCGGCAAAGGCAAAGCCAAGCTCAAGCCACTCGACGAAGGCACGGTTTTGAACGGGCGTTATGAAATCGTCCGCAAAATCGGCGGCGGCGGAATGGGCGCGGTTTATCTCGCCTCGGACAAAAATCTGGGCGGCGTTCTGCGCGCCGTCAAGGAAATGGTGCAATCCTATATCGAAGACGCGCAGCAGGAAAAAGCCGTCAACGATTTTAAGCGCGAATCTTTGCTTTTGACTTCGCTCGATCATCCGGCGATTCCGACGATTTACGATTATTTTTACGACGAAAAAGAGGAAAGATTTTACCTCGTGATGAAATATATTTCGGGCGGCGATTTGGCGGCGCGTCTGCGCTCTGCACCCGAAAACCGCATAGACGAAGCGGAAGTCGCCAAATGGTCTCTGCAGATTGCCGACGTTTTAGATTATCTGCACAACCGCCAGCCGCCGATTGTTTACCGCGATTTGAAACCCGCCAACATAATGATTGACGGCAATTCGGGTCGCGTGATGCTGATTGATTTTGGCATCGCGCGTTGGGTCAATAAAGAAGAAAAAGGTGTCACGGCGGTCGGCACGATGGGTTACGCGCCGCCGGAATTATTCAGCGGCAACGTCGAATCGCGTTCGGACATTTACAGTTTAGGCTCGACGATGTTTCATCTTCTGACCGGCGCAGACCCGCAGAGCAATCCGCTGCTGATTTTCGATTTTCAGAAACATCCGCGCCCGCGCCAGATCAATTCGCAGCTTTCCGACCAGATGGAAAGAATTTTGATGCGTGCGGTCGAATATAGTGCCGACAAACGTTTTGAATCCGCCGCCGCGATGCGAAAGTCTCTTGATGAATATGTCGAAGCGCAGAAAACGGGCAGATTGACCTACGGAATTAAAGAAGCTCCGTCGCCCGCCGCTTTGTCCGACCAGCCGGTTTTTTGCGGATTCTGCGGACAGAAAATCGTCGCCACCGATATGTTCTGCGCGTTCTGCGGCGCGAAACAGCCGCTCGCGCAGCAGGGCGTTCATTCGGAAAGTTATTCGCCCGTGCCTCTGACGGCGCAGCTTTTGGTCATCGGCACGAGCGAACTGGAGCTGCCCGCGTTCCGGCTCGAAAAGGAAACGAATCTCGTCGGTCGGCGCGATCCGCAATCGAATATTTTTCCCGAAGTTGATTTGTCGAAATACGATCCGCAGACGAAAATCTCGCGCCGCCACGCCCGCATCTGGCGCGAAGGCAGCGAATTTATGGTCGAAGATTTAGGCTCGTCGAACGGAACTTACATTTTGCCCGTCGTCGCCGACACGCGTCGCCTGCAGCCGCATCAGCCGCAGCTTTTAACGAACGGCGATAAAATTCGGCTCGGCGATACGACCTTGCATTTTGTTCTCGGATAAGTTTTTCTATAATCTTTCAGAAATAATTATGAGCGCGCGCGCAGAGAAAACCGTTCCGGCAAAAACTATAAAACCCAAAAATATCATTGTCAATTTCGACGGCGAGCGTTTAGCCGCGCCGTTTTTGTTGCGCTGCGGCGCGATTATCATTGATTATATGCTGCTCGTCGCCGTCCCGGTCGTCGGTCTTTTGATCGGCAGAAGTTTTGAATACGACGGCGCGAAACTTTTGAACAGCGAAGTCAGCAATACCGGCTGGCTGATTATGATTTTGCTGGCGATTACCAATTTCGTGATTTTCCCGATGTTCAGCGGGCAAACCATCGGCAAAATGCTGACCGGTTTGCGAGTCGTCAAAAACGACGGCAACGAAGCGTCGTTCACGAGGCTTTTGATTCGTCACTTGATCGGTTATCCGATTACGATTTTGTCGGGCGGCTTGGGATTTTTGTTGGCGGCTCTTAATTCAAAAGGTTACGCGCTGCACGATTTGCTGACCGGAACAATCGTCGTTTACGGTCGCCGGCGCGCGGAGAGAAAAGAATAATTACGAATTTCAAATTACGAATTACGAATTGCGTAAACCGCAGTTCGTGATGGGAAATTTGAGATTTGGAGTCTGAAAATTATAATCCCTGATTAGCAATTAAACTTAACAATTACGAATTCGTAATTCGTAATTTGAAATTCGTAATTGAATATATGCCGCAACTGATTGTTAGAACGAGCGACCGACCGGCGGAAAAGATTTTTCTTTCGCGCCTGCGGACGACCATCGGGCGTTCGGCGCGCAGCGATGTCTGTATTCCCGACGCTTTCGCTTCGCGTCTGCACGCCGAAGTTCGCAAGGAAGGCGACGCTTACTGGCTGCTCGATTTGGGTTCGGCGAACGGCACGCGCTATAACGGTTCGGTCGTTTCGATGCCGATTCCGCTCGTCACCGGCGGCGAAATTCAAATCGGCGAAACGACGATTATTTTCGAAGACGAGCGCGTCAACGAAAGCCGAAACGCGACGCTCATCGCCGATAACACGCAGGCTCTCGATCCTTCGATGACCATCGCGTTTTCGCGGAAAACGAATCCGACGGCGGAAATTCTCGATTCGCAATTTTCGACGCGCACCGAACTCCTGGCTTTAATCAGCAAAGTCGGAGTCGCTTTGCTTTCGTCGAGCGGTTTGGACGAAACGCTCAATCAAGTCGCCTCATTAGTTTTTGAAGCCGTTCCCGCCGAGCGTTGCGTGATTATGCTGCGCGACGAAACGGCGGAAGACGGAATGAAAATCACCGTTGCCCGCGTGCGCGGCAAAGAGGAAAAGCTCGAAGAAGTTCGCATCAGCCGCACGGTGATGGACGAAGTGATGACGAACGGCAAATCCGTTCTGACTTCCGACGCGCAGCACGATCCGCGCTACGCCAGCCAAACGATGTCGCTTTTGGGCATTCGTTCGGTTCTCGCCGTGCCTTTGAGCGTCAGCGAAAGCGAAGTTTTCGGTTTGATTTACGCTGATTCGCCGACGCACGAAGCGACGTTTTCCGAAGAGCATTTGAATATTTTGACGACGCTGGCTTCGGTCGCGGCGATTCGCGTGGAAAATGCCAAGTTGCTCGAAGAACGGCTCGAAAAGGAAAGAATTCAAAACGAACTCGAACTGGCGACCGAAATTCAGCAACGTTTTCAGCCGTCCGCGCCGCCCATAGTGGACGGTTACGAATTTCAGGGAATTTCGTTTTCGTGTTATGAAATCGGCGGGGATTATTACGATTTTATTCCGCAGAGCGACGGCAAAATGCTGATCGCGCTTGGCGACGTTTCGGGCAAGGGAACTGCCGCCGCGCTTTTAATGTCGAGTCTGCACGCCGCGATTCACGGGCAGGTCGCCGCGAAAACTTCGCTGCATCAAACCGTCGTTTCGGTCAATGAATATCTGGCGGAAAACACGCCGACGAATCGTTTCGTGACGCTTTTCATCGCCGAACTCGATCCGCCGACCGGCGTTTTGAATTACATCAACGCCGGACACAATCCGCCGCTCGTCGGACACGTTGACGGCTCGGTCAGACAGCTCGACGCGGGCGGCTTTCCGCTCGGCATCTTACCGTCGGCGGAGTTTGAATGCGGACAAACGAAATTAGAAGCGGGCGAAGCGTTGGTGATTTATTCGGACGGCGTTTCGGAAGCGAATAACTTAAAGGGCGACGAATTCGGAATGGAAAGATTGACGCAGGTCGTCAGCAAAAATTTGAAAGCGTCGGCTTCGGGCTTGCGCGACAAAATCGAATCAGCACTCTCGGTTTTCACGCAAACCGCGCCCGCCAACGACGATATCACGCTCGTCATCGTTAAAAGAAAATCAGTCTGATTTGCAAACAAAAGTTTAAAAGGGACGGGATGCAAAGGATTTCTTAAATCAATAAAGAAAAATCCTTTGCATCCCGTCCCTTTTAATTTCTTTCTATTTTATTGCGATATTTTATTTGGCGAAACGGCTCGTTTTCCACCAGTCAATCGTTTTTTGCAAACCTTCTTCCAATCCGACTAATTTTTCATAGCCGAGCCATTCGACGGCGCGTTGATTGGCGGCTTGCGAATCTTTAACATCGCCTTTGCGTTGCGGTTGATAGTCGGCGGAAATGTCCGGGCGATTGGTAATTTTCTTTAAGACTTCTAATAATTCATTGAGCGAAATTCTTTCGCCGTTGGCAACGTTAATTGTTTCGCCGATGCCTTTCAATGTTTGCGCGGCTTTGATATTCGCGTCAACGACGTTGGCGATGAACGTAAAATCTCTGGTCGTTTCGCCGTCGCCGTAAATCGTCGGCTTTTCGCCACTCATCAGCGCGTCTATAAAGCGCGAAATCACGCCCGAATACTGCGACGAAGGATTTTGGCGCGGACCGAAAACGTTAAAATATCTGAGCGAAACGGTTTCGAGATTGTAAACTTTGGAAAAAACGCGGCAATAATACTCGCCCATCAGTTTGGCGGCGGCATACGGCGAAAGCGGTTCGGGCGACATCGTTTCTTCTTTCGGCAAGATTTCCTTGTCGCCGTATGCCGAACTCGACGCGGCGTAAACGACGCGCCGAACATTGTTTTCTCTGGCTTTCAGTAAAATATTAAATGTCCCGTCCACGCAGGCGCGGTGCGTTTCAAAGGGATCTTCGACCGAACGCGGAACCGAGGGCAATGCCGCTTGATGAAAAACTATCTCGACGTTTTCAATCGCTTTTTTTACCGCCGCGTCGTCGTTAAGATCGCCTTCGACGAATTCAAAATCGCCGTTTATTTCTTCTAAATTCTCGCGGAAGCCGGTCACTAAATTATCGAGAATAGATACTTTCGCGCCCTGACGAATCAGTTCGTCAGCCAGATTCGAGCCGATAAAGCCCGCGCCGCCCGTGACCAATACTTTTGAAGTTAATGCCATAAATATAAATGTAAGATTAAAAAAAGCGGACGGCAAATTTTACCGCCCGCTTTTTTCGGATTAAATTTTAGCGTCCAACGCCGACGTATTCAAAACCCATTTCGCGCATATCCTTCGGTTCGTAAATATTGCGAAGGTCGGCGATTTTCGGCGATTTAAGAAGTTTTTTCACTTTGTCCAAATCGAGCGCGCGAAACTGATTCCATTCGGTCAGAAAAACCAGAACGTCCGCGCCTTCAATCGCTTCGTATTCGTCTTTGGCGTATTCGACGTTTTCCAGACAATGTTTCGCTTCTTCCATCGCTACCGGATCAAATGCTTTCACGTTCGCGCCGCGGCTTTGCAGTTGTTTGATAATGTCAATCGCCGGAGATTCACGCATATCGTCGGTTTCCGGTTTGAACGAAAGTCCGAGAACGCCGATTTGCTTGCCCTTTAACTCGCCGACGAGCTTTTCGATTTTCGGAATCATTGCCGCGCGCTGTCGTTCGTTAGCTTCGATAACCGAATCAACAATCAATGTTTCCACGCCGAATTGATCGGCGACCGTCGTCAAAGCGCGCGTATCCTTCGGAAAACACGAGCCGCCGTAGCCGGGACCGGGATGGAGAAATTTTCTGCCGATCCGGTTGTCCATTCCCATTCCGCGGGCGACATCGTGAACATCGCAGCCGATTGCGTCGCACAAATTGGCGATTTCGTTGATAAACGTAATTTTCGTGGCGAGAAAAGCGTTCGCCGCGTATTTGATTAATTCGGCGGCTTCCAGAGAAGTAATGACGACCGGCGTTTCAATCAAATAAAGCGGGCGATAAAGGTCCTTCATAATCGCAATCGCGTCTTCTTCGTTACTGCCGATAACCACGCGGTCGGGGCGCATAAAATCCTGAATCGCCGCGCCTTCGCGCAAAAATTCGGGATTGGAAGCCACACCGAAATTCGTTTTGACCGTTTGATTTTCTTCAACGAATTGCCGAAGCCATTTGCCCGTGCCGACCGGAACGGTTGATTTCGTGACGAGAACTTTATAACCGTTCATCGTTTCGGCGATATCTTTCGCCGCCGATTGATAAAAACTCATATCCGGCGTGCCGTCTTCGCGCGGCGGCGTGCCGACCGCTAAAAAAATAACCAATGCCTGTTCGACCGCCGATTTAATGTCGGTGGTAAAATGAAGTCTTCCGGCAGCCGCGTTTTTTTCGACGATGACATCAAGCCCCGGTTCGTAAATCGGAATAATTCCCTGATTGAGACGGTCAATTTTCCCTTTATCAACATCTACGCAGGTTACCTCGACTCCAAATTCAGCGAAGCACGCGCCGGTCACCAAACCGACGTAACCCGTTCCAATAACTGCTATGTGCATAATAAAATTTCAATAAGTATTAAATAAAAATATATTGTTAAATAATTCACAACCCCAAACAAATATTTACGGGTCATATTTTTCAACATGACCCGTAAAGGTTTGTCTACGCTAAGTTAAATCCTGCAAAACAAAAAAAGACCAAACTGTCTTAACGACTCGGGCTGATAATAATCGTGCCGCCGCCGATGGTCGTGTCATTGCCTTCGTTATTATTAAGCAAGATTGCCGCGGCAACCGCGCCGCCGGCTGCCAGCAAAACAGCAGCAATCAATCCCGCTCCTAAACCGGCGGTGGCGACCGGCGCGGCGGTTCCGGGACGCAGGCACGGTTTACAACCGGTTTGCGAAGGATTGCCGTAAGTCGCGTCGGTTCCGGCGGCGACTTGCTTATCGGTCGAGCCGTTACGCAAAGTTACAAGTCCGCTAGTCGTTTCGACATAGGTTTGCGTGCAGCGGTCTTCGTCCGCGCAGCCGACATCAACGCCGAAAACATTGGCTTGACCGGCATCGGCGATGACCGTCGCGTTTCGAGTGATAATCGAAGTTCCGATTCCGGCAGAATTGGAAACGCGAACTTTGCCAGCCGTCAGCATTCCGACGATGCTGTTATCGGTAAATTTTAAGGTCATCGAAGAATCGGATAAAACTTCGACTCTGCCGTTTTTGCCCAAGCTGATGACGGCGGAAGAGTTCGCGCCGGTTACGATTGTGCTGTTGGTCGTGACGGTTGAATTGGAAACAACCGGTTGTCCGTTGACGGAAACTTGTCCGGTAACGGTAATTTCACCCATCGCGTCGCTCGGAGCGGCGAGCGCGACCATCGAGAACGCGCTCCAGACGGCGACAAGCGTTAAAAGTGTAGTAATTCTTAATGTTATATTTTTGCCGAGCATTATATTAGTCTCCTCTTTGTATCAAGCCAGATATTAAATAAACCGTGTTAAGGCTTTCAAAATTAACGAGTCGGGCTAACGACCGTTGATGCGCCGCCTAAAGCGACTCGATTATTATTGGTAGTTGCCGCGATAATTAATCCTACTGCCGCGCCGCCGAGAACCAAAGCGAAAAATAATGCGCCGTGACCGCCGCCGCCGCTGGTAGTATCATCGTCGTCTTTTTGCGTTTTTCCGGCATTTGATGTCGCAGAGTCTCCGGCGTTAAGTTCGACATTTGTCCCGTCAAGCGTTTTGATATTTACCTTACCGGAAGCGTTTAAGACGGTCACGCGTCCGGCTGACAAATCGCCGCTGATGCCTTTTTCGTCAAATGACAGAGCTAAAACGGTGTTCGGCGCGAGTTCGATCTTGCCGACTTTTCCCACATTGACAACCGCGCTGACGTTTTCCGGCGTGGCAATCGTGCTGGACGAAAAAATGGAACGACCGGTTTGCGCTTCTTCGCCGTTGACGCGAACGAATAAAGCTTCGCCGTTAATGTTTTTTCCTGAAATCGAGAGTTCTCCGGCAATTCTTTCCGAATTTGCCAGAGTGACCATTGAGTAGGCTGCGATTATGGCAACCGTTAAGCACATAGAAATCGCTCTCTGAATCAATAATTTACTATTCATATTTCTCCTCTTGTATTGCGTTGAATCAATAATTTCAAAAAATCAAACCTCTCAAAGATTTACACGAATCACCCTTTAATGTCAATAAAATTTGGTAATTAGCCGGTAAAAATTCGGAAGTAAAGGCTCTTTAAGTTTAACAATTTCGATAAACCTAAAGTTTGTCTATTTTTATAACATATTTTTAGGATTTTTTGAAAGTTCGGAAAGCGAAAAAACACGCGCGTTCAAATAAACCAGTGACTGCCCTGCGAAACTCGTATAATTTGTGTTGAATTGAGCGGTTATCGCATTCCTAAAACCGCCGGTCAATCAACCGAAAAAATAAATTTACGGGGAAGATAAAACGTGCTAAAATTTTTCGCAATTCGGAAAATTTCGGTTAAAAAGCCTCCGCCTCCAATTATCTTGAAAAGATTGAAGCGGCAAGCTAAAATTTACAGTCATCGGGTCGAAAATCTCAGAAATTTGTCAACCTTCAAAATATGGATATTTATCACAGAATTCTACAAAATTTATATGACGTAACCGGCGGCAAAGATTCGCAGGTCGTTGATTTGAAAGATATAGTAAAAAATCAAGGCTTTCTCGGCAATTACGAAAGAATTCTTCAAATGCTCAGCGGACAGGGCTGGATCGCCGAAACGCCGAAGGCGAATTATGTGCGAATCACGCATTGGGGCGTTAAGGAAGCGGAAAAATCGGGCAGCGGCGAACCGTCGAAAGAGCAAACGACCAAAAAGGAAATCAAGACTTTAGCGGCGGACGCGAAACAGTTTTCGATTATGATCGAAGGATTCGCGTCGGAAATGTCGAAGGAGAATTTCGAGCAGATCGAGAAAAAATCGAAGGATATAAACGCGTCGGTCGGCAAGCTGAAAACAATGCTCGAATAGGTCGCTTGCCTTTGGCTCAAATAATCGTGTATGATATTCGTTTCCGCGAAACGTGGGACGTTTTACGGTGGGTTTCGCGCCCACTTTTTATTTTGGGCGCAAGACGAAGATTGAATGAATCATCTGGTTGAGGAAAAGATACGCGAAATCGCCGCGCAAGCCGCCGAAGAAAACGCTTTGGAACTGGTTCAGGCGCAAATTGTCGGCGCGGGCAAGAATTTAACCGTTCGCGTGTTCATTGATAAAGAGGGCGGCGTAACGCACGAAGATTGTTCGCTGGTCAGCCGCCGAATCGAGACAGCCGTCGATGCCGAAGATTTTATTCCGTCAACGTATATTTTGGAAGTTTCGTCGCCCGGTTTAGAACGCGAGCTTTATAATTTAAAGGATTTTGAAAAATTCGCCGGAAGTCTGGTAAAGATTAAAACCAAAACGGCGATTGACAATCAAAAGGTTTTTCGCGGGCGCATCTTAAAAGTCGAAGGCGAAGAAATCGTTTTTGAAGACAACACGCGCGGCGCATCGCGCATTCCATACGATGTGGTCGCCAAGGCAAACTTGGAAATTGATTTGGAACAAGAATTAAAAAACGGTCATCATAAAAAGTAATAAGGAAATCGAAAAATTTTACTGAATAACCGGTAACGGTAACTGATATGACATCCATCGGACAAAGCATCGAAGCGTTAGTCACGGAGCAGGGCATAGATCGCAATCTAGTCATCGAAGCGATGAAGGAAGCGGTGCGCGCCGCTGCCCGCAAGCAATTTAAAACGCAGGACAAAAACGGCGACAGCATACAGGTTGACTGGAACAACGAAGAAGGAATGATCGAAATTTCGGCGCAGAAGGAAGTCGTCATCGAAGTCGAAAATCCTTCGACCGAACTTTCGCTCGTCGAAGCGCAGGAACTCGCCGGCGATGAGGTCGAACTCGGCGATATGCTGCTGATTCCGATGCCGACCGAAGAACTCGGACGCATCGCGGCGCAGACCGCCAAGCAGATTCTTGTTCAAAAAGTGCGCGAGGCGATTCGTGAAAAAGTTTACGAGGAATACGTGGACAAAATCGGAACGCTCGTCAACGGCACGATTAAGCGTTTCGAGCGCGGCGACATTATCGTTGATCTGGGAACGAATCTGGAAGCGATTCTGCCGAAAAACGAGCAAGCCAGAAGCGAAACCTGGAATCAGGGCGAGCGCATTCGCGTCGTTATCGAAGACGTTTCCAAAGAATTGAAAGGTCAGCAAATCAAAGTTTCGCGCGCGTCGAGCGCGTTGCTCAAGCGACTTTTTGAGATGGAAGTGCCGGAAATTTATGACGATACGGTGGTTATCAAATCAGCCGTACGCGAACCGGGCGACCGCGCCAAAATCGCTGTCGCGTCAAACGAAAAAGACGTTGATCCGGTCGGCGCGTGCGTCGGAATGAAAGGTTCGCGCGTGCAGGCGATTATCAAGGAATTGCGCGGCGAAAAAATTGACATTATCGAATGGTCGGACGAACCTTCGGTGTTTGCGGCGAACGCGCTGTCGCCCGCCAAGGTTTCGCAAGTCAGAATCACCGACATCAACAACCGCAAGATGGAAGTTATCGTCAACGAAGACCAGCTTTCATTGGCAATCGGCAAACGCGGGCAAAACGTGCGGCTCGCCACGCGCCTCGTGGGTTGGGACATAGACATCGTGAGCGAAGAGCTTCTGAAGAAGGAAATTGCCCAGCAGATGGGCAAAATGATGGCTTCGGGCGAAGCCGTTCCGATTACCGCGCTCGAAGGCGTAACCGCCAATCAAGCCGCCGATTTGAAGGAAAAAGGCATCAGCGATGTCGAAATGCTCGCCAAAACGTCGGTTGACGATTTGGTTGACATTCTCGATTCGAGCCTCGACGAAGCGGAAAGAATCATCAGTTCCGCCAAAGCAATTGTCGAAGTCAGAAATTCGCAAATCGAAACCGCTGAAACGTCGGAAGAAGAAAACGCTCCGGCTGAAAACTCCGAAGAAATTCCGACCGGGACGGCAACGCCGTCATCGGAAGATGCGGAAACGATAGCGGAAACTGCGGAAACTGAAAATTCCGGCGAAAGCGAAACTGCGCCGGAAACAGTTTCCGAAGAAATGGCTGAAACCGTGACCGCCGAAACGGAAACGCCGGAAATAAAAGCCGAAAACGAAAATCAAATCGCCGCGACACCGGCGAATGCAAGTGAAACCGCGATAACCGAAGAATCAAAAGCCGAAGCCGCGACGGTCGAGGCGGATGACAAAGACGTTGAAGGAAATTCAAATTCGTAGGCGGGTAATTTTTATGGAAATAACTATTGCCCGATGATTTACAGAAGCAGCAACAAAATTAAATATGTCCGTAGGAACATCAGTTCGTATTTACGACCTGGCACGAGAATTAAAACAGGATACGAAGCGCGTAATCGAAGAATTACGGCGTGAAGGCGCGGATGTGAGCGTACCTTCCAATTCGGTCAGCAAAGAATTGGCTGAAAAGGTGCGGAACAGATATTTTCCGAAAACTGAAATCGCGCCGAAACGGGCAATCAAAGTTATTAAAAAGGAAACGGTCGTCAGATCCGACGAATCGCTCGATGACGTTAATGAACCGACCGAAATCGCCGTTCCCGAACTTGAATTAAACAAAACCGTTCAAAAAGCGCAGCCGCCAACCGCAACAAAGGAAACCGCGCCGCCGGTTCGCCAAATCAGAAAATTACAGAAAAGAGCGGAAGTCGAATCCGCGCCGGAAATAATTGAGCCGGAAGAAATTCCGATTTTGGCGACGGAGCCGCCGGTTGAAATCGAACAACAGCCCGCCGAAACAATCGCAATAGCCGAGCCAATCGCAGCGCGGGAAACATCCGTTGCCGTCGAAACGCCGACCACGCCGACCACGCCGACCACGCCGACCACGACGCGCGTTTTGCGCCCGACCGGAACGCAAATCAAACAACTGACTTTAACGAAAAAGGCTCTCGATTCGGGTGTCAAGCCCGGCGAGCGCGTCGTCAGCGAAACGCAGACCAAAAGCGGCAAGCTCAAAAACGACCGCGACGCGAATCAGGGCAGAGACCGCAGAGACGCGCGGCGCGACGGTAAACCGACGCGCGGCGCGGAAGTTTTGCGCGGCACGCCGGGCGAAACGGCGACCCCGAAAACCGTCTACACGCCGCCGTCCGACCAGCGCAAAAAGCTCGGACGCTCGACGGGTAAAAAAGGCGGCAAATTTGAAAAAGGCGGACGATTCGAGGAAAGAGAAGTCGCTCCGCCGCGCCCTTTGACCATCGAAGAGCGCATCACCAATCAGATCGGTAGAATTGACGCGAACAATTTAATCATCGTGCGCCTGACCGAAGGCGCGACGATTCGGGAATTTTCAGAAGCGTTGGGCGTAACGCCGCGCGACATCGTGCAACTGCTCGTCAAACGCGGCATTTTCGCCACGCTCAACCAGCCCATCGGCGAACAGATGGCTATCGAACTCGGAAAAAATTTCGGTTACGCGGTCAGCTTCGTGCCGTTTGAAGAAATGGTCATCGAACAGGAATTTGAAGATTTAATCGCTTCGGATTCCGACGACCAGGAAGTTTCGCGTCCGCCGGTCGTGACCGTGATGGGACACGTTGACCACGGCAAGACTTCGTTGCTCGACGCGATTCGTTCGGAAAACGTCGCCGAAGGCGAAGCCGGCGGAATTACGCAGCACATCGGCGCGTATTCGGTTTTCGTCACCAATCCCGACAAGCCGACCGAACAAAGGCGCGTCGTTTTTCTCGACACGCCCGGACACGAAGCGTTTACGATGATGCGCGCGCGCGGCGCGAAGGCGACCGACGTGGTGATTCTGGTCGTCGCGGCGGACGACGGCGTAATGCCGCAAACCATCGAAGCGGTCGAACATTCGAGAGCCGCCGGAGTGCCGATCATCGTCGCCATCAACAAAATTGATAAACCCGACGCGAATCCCGACAAAGTTAAACAAGGTCTCGCCGGTCTCGGGCTGCAGCCGATTGATTGGGGCGGCGAAACGGAAATGATTCCGGTTTCGGCGAAAAAACGCGAAAATCTCGACACTCTGCTCGAAACGGTTTTGCTTTCGTCGGATATTTTAGATTTAAAAGCGAGTCCGACGCGCCTCGCTTCGGGGGTCGTTTTAGAAGCGAAATTAGACAAAGGACGCGGTTCGGTCGGCACGATTCTGGTGCAGCAGGGAACTTTGCGCGTCGGCGATCCGTTTATCGTCGGTCAGTATTACGGCAAAGTGCGCGCGATGTTTTCCGACCGCGGCGATGTCGTCACCGAAGCTCCGCCCGCCACGCCGGTCGAAGTGTTGGGCTTGCAGGGCGTTCCGCAGGCAGGCGACACTTTTCAGGTCGTGTCGGACATTGACCGCGCGCAAACCATCGCCGGTCAACGTCAGATGCAAGCCAGACAATTAGCGATGTTGAAGACGACCAAGCGCGGTATCGAATCGCTCGGACAAGCTGAAATCAAAGAGCTACTGGTTGTCTTAAAAGCCGACGTGCAAGGCTCGGTCGAAGTTCTGCGCTCGACGCTCGAAAAACTTTCGACCGATAAAGTTAAAGTGCGCGTCATTCGTTCGGGAGTCGGCGCGATTACCGAATCCGACGTTTTGCTCGCGTCGGCGACGCAAGCCGACAGCACTTCGATGGCGGTCGTCATTATCGGTTTCAACGTGCGCCCCGAACACCGCGCGGCGGATGTCGCCAAACAGGAAGACGTTGACATTCGCCTGCATTCGATTATTTACAAAGTCGAAGAAGAAATCACCGCGGCAATGATCGGAATGCTCGACGCGATTGAGCGCGAAAGCATTTTAGGCAAAGCCGTCGTGCAGGAAACCTTCAAAGTTTCCAAAGTCGGCACCATCGCCGGTTGCCGTGTAGTTGACGGCGTTATCAAGCGGCAGTCGAAAGCCCGCATTATCCGTGACGGCGTGGTCGCCTGGACGGGCGATATTTTGACTCTCAAACGCTTCAAGGACGACGTGAACGAAGTTCGGCAAGGCTTTGAATGCGGTATTAGTTTGGCAAACTTCAACGACATCAAAGTCGAAGACGAAATCGAATCGTTTGTGATTGAGAGAATCGCCGCAACCGAATTGTAAATCTTATGCTGACGGGAATCAGAGAAAAAGCGATTGTCAGAGAAAACGGCACGATTGAAATTTCCGCGCCGGACTTAGCAGTTGGCACGGAAGTCGAAGTTATCGTTTTGGTTGACGAAGAAACGGACGAAACCGAATATCTGCTTTCGACCGAAGCCAATCGTCAACATTTAGAACAAGCGATACGCGAGGCGGAAAATCCGAATAAAAGAGTTTATGTAAACATAGACGACCTATGAAAAAGATTGCGTTTCTCACCGAATCTTTCGAGCAACTTAATTTATGGTCAAAGGAAAATCCGAAAATTTATGCGCGTATCGTCGAGCTTATTAAAGACATTGAACGCCATCCGTTTTCGGGAATCGGTAAACCCGAACCTTTGAAATACGAATTGAAAGGTCTTTGGTCAAGAAGAATTACGGACGAACACAGACTTGTTTACAAAGTGAGCGACACGGAAATTTTATTTTATTCGTGCCGATTTCATTACAAAAAATGAGAAGACCGGAAAGATTGGCGGAAACTCTGCGGGAGGAAATTACCGAAATTGTCGGTTACGAACTCGACGATCCGCGTCTTTTATCAGTGACCGTCACCGACGTTCGCGTGTCCGACAATCTGCGCGACGCGCGCGTTTATGTCACGGTCGAAGGAACCGAAAACGAAATAAAAGAAGCTCTCAAAGGCTTACAGCACGCCGCGACTTTTGTTCGTCAGCAGGTGACGCTCAATCTGGATTTACGACACGCGCCGGTGCTTCATTTCGTCCGCGATACGGTCGAAGAAAACGCCGCCCGCGTCGCCGAGCTGCTGGGAAATTTGCCCAAACAAGGGGAATTTGAAAACGAGGAAATAATTAGTGAAAATTGAAAAATTAAAAGTGAAAAGTATAAAAAATGCGCTCTTCACTTTTGGTTTTTCAATTTTCACTCTGTAAGATGTTAAGTCAAGTAGTAGAGTTAATTGAAAATAAACAGAGTTTTGCGATTACCACACACGTCCGACCGGACGGAGACGGAATCGGTTCTTCTTTAGGTTTATGCTGGCTTCTGAAATCTCTCGGAAAGTCGGCTGAAGTTATTGTCCGCGATCCGATTCCGAACGCTTACACCGATCTTCCCGGCGCGGACGCTATCAAACAAGTTTCCGAAGTCAACGGCAAATACGACGCGGTTTTCGTCATCGAATGTTCCGATCTCGAACGTCCGGGCATTCGCGGGCTGGAAAATCAAATCACGGTTAATATTGACCATCACACAACCAGCGAACATTTCGGCACGATTAACTGGATCGACCAGACCGCTTCGGCGGTCGGCGAGATGGTTTTCAATCTGTGCAAAGCCATCGGCGGGCGCATCACCAAAGAAATCGCCGAATGCGTCTATCTCGCGCTCGTTACCGACACCGGCTCGTTTCATTATCCGAACACGACCGAGCGCACTTTGAAAGTCGCGTCCGAACTCGTCAAAGCCGGCGCGAAACCCGCGCGAATTTCCGAAGCCGTTTATAATTCATATTCGTGGAGTCGGATCGAACTGATGCGGCAGGTTCTCGATACGGTCAGACGCGATAAAAGCGGTCGTATCGCCACGATGCGACAAACCTTAAAAATGCGCCGATCAACGGGCGCGATGGACGGCGACAACAGCGGTTTCGTCAACATTCCGCTCACCGCCAGAGACATCGAAGCCGTCATTTATATGCGCGAATTTCAGCCGGACGCTTATCGGGTTAGTTTGCGTTCCAAAGGCGAAATCAACGTCGCCCGCGTCGCTGAACAATTCGGCGGCGGCGGACACAAAAACGCTTCCGGCTGTCGCATCGAAGGCGATTGGGACAAAATGGAAAATGTCATCGTTGAGGCTCTGCTCGAAGAGATGGAAAGGATTGACGAGAAAGATGAAAGGATAATTTCAACCAACCCCGAAAATGTTTCGGTCTAAGAAAAACACCGGCAAAAATTCAAACAAAAGCGGAAACGAAGATGCGTTAAATTCGTTTCCGCTTTTTGTTTTATTCGCTTTCAAATTGATAAAATTACACGAATGGCAAAAGAAAAAAAATACAAATGGCGGCGCGAAGGTTATAAAGAAAATACGAAAGGTTTGCTGATGGTCAACACCGGCGACGGCAAAGGCAAAACGACATGCGCGTTGGGCTTGATGATGCGCGCGGCAGGACGCGAAATGAAGTGTTGTATGATTCAATTTATGAAGTCGAAAAGCGACCGCTACGGCGAACACGAATCGGCTGAACTGCTCGGCATCGAAGTTCACACGATGGGCGACGGCTTCACCTGGGACACACAGGATAAAGCGCAGGACATCGAAACATCCGAAGAAACGTGGGCATTGTGCGTCGAAAAAATGCGTTCGGAAGAATACGATTTGCTCGTTTTCGACGAACTCGTCTACGTTCTCGATTACAAATTTCTCGATTTGCAAAAAGTGTTGGACGAAATAAAATCCGTCCGCGCGAAACAAACGCATCTGCACATCGTCGTGACCGGCAGAAACGCGCCGCCGGAATTAATTGAAGCCGCCGATTTAGTGACGGAAATGAAGGAAATCAAACACCCTTTCCACGCCGGAATTTTCGCGCAGCAGGGCATCGAATTTTAAGCAACTCCGATTTTCGGGCAAATTTTTTCCAAAAGGCAAATTTCGCATTTCGGCTTTCGCGCCTGACAGATTTTTCTGCCGTGCGCGATTAACAGATGCGGAAACATAATCCAATCTTTTCGCGGCACGAGTTCAGACAAATCCCGTTCGATTTTTTCGGGGGCGACGTTTTCGGTTAAATCCAGCCTCTGCGACAGGCGCGAAACGTGCGTGTCCACGACTACGCCGGACGCGATATTGAAAACGTTTCCCAAAACAACATTCGCCGTTTTTCGCGCCACGCCGTTTAAGGTCAAAAGTTCTTCCATTGTCTGCGGAATTTCGCCGCCGAAATTATCAATAATCTTTTGCGACGCTCCTTGAATGCTTTTTGCTTTGTTGCGAAAAAATCCGGTCGGGCGAATGTCGTTTTCCAATTCTTCGGGCGCGACGTTGATAAAATCCTGCGGATTCCGGTATTTGCGAAAGAGTGTTTCGGTCACGATATTGACGCGCTCATCAGTGCATTGCGCCGACAAAATGGTGGCGACTAAAAGCTCGAAAGCGTTTGAATGATTGAGAGCGCAATGCGCGTCGGGATATTCTTTTTTCAGGCGTTTAATGATTTCTTTGGCGCGTTTTTGGTTGTCGGTATTCATTGAAATAAAACTAAAAAACAAATCGCCAAAATGCAAACGCGGCTAATAATTTTAGAGGACAGAAAAACCGCCCGCTGAAAGATATTGCAAGAGAAAATTTATAATCCAGCCGCCCATTTGACGGCATTGTCAAAGAGCAATCCGCCGGCACCGCGACGGTGCGAAACTTCGTGTTGGCATCGGTTGGGGCAACGCTGTCGGAAATCACCACCACGCGCTTGCTTAGTATTTTGACAAAACTTTTACTATAATCTATCCCGTTCGGAGAAAGACCAAACGATATTGATAATAGCAAAAGTAAGCGTGGCAAATGCGAAAAGCCCCGGTGAAATACCGATCAAAATTTGTCCTTCAAAGGCTGACCCAACTAAAAAGCCAATAGCATACAAGAATGATAAAGTGCCGCTCAAAATAACAACTACAATAAATCCAATTTTACTTTCTTTAAAAGCATGGGCATAAGAGCTTATTACAATTAATAAAGAAGGTAATATGAGAAGCAAGCAGGGTTGAATCCAATGATAACCTGTTGAATCATTATTCTGGACTGCAATCTTCTTGGAAAGAGGAATATCTACAAAATAGATAAACGCTATTGTCGCTATTAAAGTAGCTACACCAGCAAATAGTTCGAGTTTTTGAATAGTTTTCATAATCATTCTCCCGTGTTGCAAAATAAACCAAAGCGGCTTAAAAACCAGCCGCCCATTTGACGGCATTGTCAAAAAGCGATTCGCCGCTAATCGTCAAGCTCGCCGACGCTGCCGTGTAAAAGAATCCGACTCTTCTTGCCGGAGCCGTCAATCCGGGCATCGCCGCACCGCTCGCATAACTGAAGTCCGTCGCTTTGGTCGCGTCGTTCGTCAGCGTCGCAACCTTGGCGGCATTGGCGTTGATCACGCCCCAAGCGAACGTCGTCATCGCCGCCGTTACTTGAATTGTGCCGCTCAAACCCGTCGCCATCGGGTGCGAAGCGTTCGTGATATTTACATTTTTCTGAGTGGCGGTCGTGCCGAAGTTCGTGGTCGCCGTCGCGGTCATTCTTACAAACTGTATTTGTTCTTTGACCGCAAAGCCGAAATTACCGTAACTAGCGCAAAAAGAACTGGTAGAAGTGCTATTAAATTGGAGAATTTAATGACGCTTCCAATCAGAAAACCATAGAAAAAGAAAAAAATATTGGCGAATATAAATAATCCGCCGAATGAACAAAGTATCAAAAATCCGACATGACTTCGCCTAACAACATCTAAGTAAGAGCCAATAGCTATAAGTGCCGGAACTCCTAAAAATAGTAAACCTCCAATTAAATTCGCCACCAATGATGATTCTGCGTAGTCGCTTTTTCGAAAAAATATCGCGGCGAAAAAGAAAATTAGCTGAATAACAAATGTCATAACGCCAGCACTCAATTCTAGTTTTTGAATAGTTTCCATAATTATTCTCCTGTTTTATGAAGCAATCGAAAGCGACAGGTTAAAAACCCGCCGCCCATTTGACAGCGTTGTCAAAGAGCAAACCGCCGTTTGTCGTTAAAGCCGACGATGATGCCGTGTAAAAGAATCCTACTCGCTTTGCCGGAGCAGTCAAACCCGGCATCGCCGCGCCGCTTGCATAACCGAAATCGGTCGCCTTCGTCGCATCGGTCGTCAGCGTCGCAATTTTCGCGGCGTTGGCATTGACGATGCCCCAAGCGAACGTCGTGGTTGCCGACGTAACCTGAATTGTGCCGCTCAAACCCGCCGCCATCGGATGCGAAGTATTGGTGATGGTGACGTTTTTCTGCGTCGCGGTCGTGCCGAAGTTAGTTGTGACGGTCGCGCACATTCCCATATCGTCGAACAGTTGCGGGTCGAGGGTGACGACCGGAACGGCGGCGGCGCGAAATTTCGTGTTGACATCAGTCGGCGTAACGCTGTCGGAAATCACCACCACCCGCTTGCCCGTCGCGTCTGCGCTTGCCGCCGTCGTCGCCGATTTGACTATGACGTTCAGTCCGAGATTTTGCAGGCGCGTTTTAATCGCGGTGTCCACGCCGCTTAAAGTCGTGTTGCCGACCACCAACAGCGCGTCGCCTATCGTGTTAACCGTAATCGCCACCGGATTCGACGTTGTCGCCGCGCCGTCGTTATCGGTTGCTTTTGCCGTTAGGCTGTAACTTCCGGCGGCAACGCCGTTCCACGAAAAAGTGTATGGCGGGCTGAACAGCGTGTTGATAAGCGTCGAGCCTCTGAAAAATTCGACTTTACTGATCGAGCCGTCGCCGTCCGAAGCGTTCGCCGAGAGCGTGATATTTGCCGGCGCGGTAAACATCGAACCGTTTACCGGCGCGGTCATATTCACCACCGGAGAAACATTAGTAATAGTAAAGCTGACCGGACTGGAAGTCGAAGTTTTTCCTGCATTATCGGTGGCGACCGCCGTTACCGTGTGCGTGCCGACGGTCGCGCTGTCCCAAGCGTAGGAGAACGAATTGGCTTGCGTCAAAATTCCCCTTCCGATTGATGATCCGTCGTAGAAAAATTCAACCTTAGCGACATAACCGTCAAAGTCTCTGGAATCTGCCGTAAAATTTATATTCGTGTTTTTCGGGTAAGACGCGCCCGCCGTCGGATTGGTAACGGCGACGACCGGCGCGTTGGTAACAACGATGTTCGCCGTCGCGGAATATGTTTTTAAGCTATTGTTGCCGGTCGCTACCGCTCTGACCGAATAATTTCCGGTCGGCATATTGCTCCATACTTTATTGTATTGATTCGCGCCGGATAACGCGCCGGTGCCGATTGACGTTCCGTTGGCGAAAAACTCGACCTGCGAAATACTGCCCGCGTCATAACTGGCGGTTGCCGTCAAAGTGATATTAGCCGGTCTGCCGAATAAGGCATTCTCCGTCGGGCTGATTAAATCTACATTAGCCGGTCCGTTGATGTAAACGGTGATCGAATTGGAAACGGCTTTTCTGCCGCCGTTATCGGTGGCGACGGCGGTATATGAATGCTCTCCGTAAGCCACGCCGGAACGATTAACTGAATATTTATTCGTTTCAACAAAAGTGCCGTTGCCGACGCTCACGCCGTCTTCAAAAAGCTCGACCTGAGAGATCGTCCCGTCGCTGTCGGCTGCGTCAATAATCACATTAAACGTCGCCGGTCCGATCAAAAGCGCGTCCGACGGACTTAAAACTTTCACTGTCGGCGGCGCGTTCGGATTCGGCAGAGCTGTGGTGCTTTCGATAATCGTATTGTTATTTTCGTTCGGATCGCTTTCGTTCGCCGTGACAAAAGCCGTATTGAAGATTGCTTTTCCTTCCGGCGGAAATCTCGTCATTCCCTCGTTCGGTTTTACCGTGATGACGACTGGAATTGTTACGCCTGCCGCAATCGAACTCAAATCGCAAACCACCGTTCCGTTCTCTTCCTGACAAAATCGCGCCGCTCCCGCGTCAGCCGAAACAAAGGAAACGTCGGGCGATAATCCGTTGGTCAAAAGCGTTCCCGTCGCCATATTCTCTCCG
The DNA here is from genome assembly GCA_964237235.1 of uncultured Pyrinomonadaceae bacterium. Taxonomy (GTDB): domain Bacteria; phylum Acidobacteriota; class Blastocatellia; order Pyrinomonadales; family Pyrinomonadaceae. Next base: position 75,829 of record CAXSGY010000006.1, on the reverse strand, counting down.
CTGTTGGTTACGTTGACGGTATAAACCAAATCGTTTCCGGCGATAACCGGATCGGACGATTCACTGACTGAAACGGGTAAATCGGTGGACTCGTAAACTGAAGAGGACGTTTTCGTTTTCCTGACAATCAAAAAAGGACCGACCTCATAAACCTTCGCGCTGATTTTTCGATTGGTAAAATCCGGCGCGGGCGCGTCGGGCGACAAAATCGTGCGGTCAACCCAGATCGAATTCGCCGAATTAAACGGATCGGCTTCCGAATGCAAAATCCGCAAGCTGCCGAAGGTTTTTTGATCGGCAACCGAAGGCAAATTAAAAGTAACCGTATGCGGACCGGAAACCGACGCGGTGGTTCTGATGTCGTAGCTCACATTATTATAATTGGCATACCGTTCGGCACAGGAGCAATTTGAGAAGGATCACGCTCGCTTTAGGCGGTCGTGCCGTCTTGAAGAAGGTGTCCGTAGGTTATCGAAATCGGCGCGTCAACGCCCGTCAGCGATGCTTCTTCCGTGTAATTTTTACCGCTTAAAGGAACTGAATCTCTTTGAATCGGTCTGGTAACATTTGGCTCGTCGGTGTTGAAAAAACTGTAATGACTGAAAAATTCATCGGTAGATTTATGTCCGGTTGCCAACATCCATGAAACAGTTTCTTCGGGAACGCTGCCTTTGTAGTTATCCGTCACCGGCAATAATACGTCTAATCTCGAACGAATCGGTTCCGGGTTGGTAAAACTAATTAAATCGAGAAAGTTAGAAGGATGTTCCTCTCCGGCGTGATAACGAACGATGCCGATTGCGAAGTCTTGATCTGAACCGGCGGGAAAATAAAGATTGCCGTTGTTGAAAGGCTGTCCAAACTGCTTTCCCCAACGCCAGTGCGAATGAACGCATTCTGGACAGCCGCCGGCGACGAAACGATTAAGTACGGTTGATGGATTTGCCGGCTCTGTTACATAACTGCGGTAAGTTTGATGGATATTATCCCAGGAGCCAGTTGGCTGACCGTTCGAGGCGATGACCGAATAATTTTCGGAGAATAACGGGTTAAGTTTCTTTTTGAAGAATAATCCGTCTAAAGAAGGCAAACAACCCAAAGGCAGAGGCGTGTCACAATCTCTGAAAGCCCGACCGAATTTTCAGATTTATCATTCACTCTAAAATGATTGCGTTGCGCGACGTTGAGCGAAAACAGAGTTTCGCCGCCGTTGCTTTTGAAATCGTAAGTAACCGCTGCCCGCCAGCGGCTGCAACTGTTTGAAAGATGTCCGCCGGTCGGGTCGGGCGCGCAGACGCTGCCGTTCTCCTGTTTTAGAAACTCGTAATTTTGCGTAATACTCAGACAGCTTTGTGCAGATGAGATATTGTCAATCGCATAAACCGCTTTAACTATCAACCGGTCATCAGTCGTTTCGACTGAGTAAGAAACAAGACGACTTCGCAAGTTTCCGCTCGTATCATTCGGTCTTAATTCTCCTCGCAATGAAGGAATAACGCTGGTTTTAATTTGATAATAAGGAACACTAATTCTTTCCGCCATTAATCGTCCTTTCAGACGGATATTGCTCAAAACCAAACCGTCGGCATCGGAGATTTCGGATCTCATTGTCCAATCGTAACCGGAAAGATTTTGGGGCGCGGGTTTCGGCAGCGGAGTAACATTACAGTAATTCGGCGGCGGTCCGCCCGGATTCGGCGTTGAACTGCCTTCTTTACCGACCCTGAGGTTAGTAATGCTGAAGCCGTAATACGGATCGAGGCTTTTTACTGTTAATAAGGTGATTTTTTTGCCGGATAAAGATACCGTTTTCGTGCCTTTGTCGTATATTTGTCCGTTCTCATAAACAGGGTCCAAGTCAATGGTAATCGGCGATTGTCCGCCTTCGGTAATGATTAGCTGTTGAGGATATTTACCTTTAAAACTAATCTGCCGACCAAAGACCGGCTGCGAAAAATTTACGAAAATTTCGTTCTGCGAGTTGGGACAGTTGCCGGTGTTATCTTGAACCTGTTTGAACGTGCCGTAGCCGTAAATTCCGTAGCGACAACTCTCGTTCTCATAGTTTCCGCCCCACATTGCTCCGCCGTAAAAAGTGGCTAAAAAGTTTTTGTCCAAATGATAAACGATGGCATCCTGCGTGATGGTGGAAAAGTCCGATCCGTAGGTGATTTTTGTTTGCGGATTGTTACAGGGACTGCAAAGCGGACGGGCGTGCGGAAATTTATCGTAATAAGGAAACGACCAATCTCCAGACGGTGATTGGGCTGAACTGTTAAGAGCCTGCGCGAAAAAGCACAGCGCGATTGATAAATAAAGAAACATATTTTTGAATGGTTGATATTTTGAAGTCGAGTTTTTCATATTCATTCTCCTGAAAGTTAAGATTAAAAGTTAAGTTACCAGCACGAGCGCAGCGTGAAATTAGAACAAGGTAACGGCTAACGACGCGGCGGCACGTATTCTGATGGTGCCGATGAAACCGATTGCCAGTAAATAGCAAGCAGTATCGTCGCAACGGCGCAAAAACCGGGCAAAAGGATAAGAAGTAAACGAAAATAGCCATTGAAAGGTCCTGAGACTAAAGAACCGATCAAGTATAAAAAAGCCATTATTCCGCCGAAAATAATAGCTAAAATCAAGCCGGCAAGACTTTTTTTTGAAGCGTGAATGTATGCTCCAAATATAACTAAGGAAGGAGAAAGAAAAATGAAAAGACTTCTTATTACTTCTTCTTTCACCGAATATCCGAATCTTTCCCTCTGTTTCATTTCGGGAATTGTTATGAAGCAAAAGGTCAACAATGTTGCTGTTAAAGTAGCTAATCCGGCAAGTATTTCTAATTTTTGAATTGTTTTCGTAATTGATTCTCCTCGAACAAGTAATTCATCTTGATTTTGCCTACACTTTTAATAAACAAAAAACAAATCGAACAAACGCACGGCGATAAAGTGCGAACGATTAAGTGATCTTGAAACGCAAGCGGCATTGAGCTGACGTTTCAAACCGGATTTTTAGAAAATGAATCGGCGCAAAATAAATGGGGTAATATTTTGTCGAGTAGTTTCGCCGTGTGTCGTTATGTTAAATTATCTTAACGAAAATTAAAAGACCTTTTATGAAAGTTCCTTTACTCGATTTAAAAATCCAAAACGATTCTCTGCGTCCCGAAATTGACGAAGCGATTAAACGAGTTCTCGATTCCAACGGCTTTATTCTCGGCGCGGAAGTATCGGACTTGGAAGCGGAATTGGCTGATTATTGCGAGACGAAATTTGCCGTCGGCTGCGCTTCGGGAACGGACGCGCTGCTGCTCGCGCTGATGGCGTTCGACATCGGCTCGGGCGACGAAGTGATTACCACGCCGTATAGTTTTTTTGCGACGGCAAGCTCGATTACAAGGCTCGGCGCGACACCGATTTTTGTTGATATTGATCCGAAAACTTACAATCTTGATGTCGCGCAAATCGAAGCGAAAATTACGGAAAAAACGAAGGCGATTCAGCCGGTACATCTTTACGGACAGTGCGCCGATATGAAAACTCTCGGCGCGATCAGCGAAAAATATAACATTCCGCTCGTCGAAGACGCGGCGCAAGCCATCGGCGCGGAAGAAGATGAAATTCGCGCGGGCGATTTCGGCGCAATCGGCTGTTTCAGTTTTTATCCGTCGAAAAATCTCGGCGCGATGGGCGATGCCGGATTTATGACGACGAACGATGAAGCATTGGCGAAAAAACTTTTCGCGCTGCGCGTTCACGGTTCGTTCGAGCGTTATTATCACAAATGGGTCGGGCTGAATTCGCGGCTCGACGCGATGCAGGCGGCGATTTTGCGCGTCAAGCTGCCGCATCTCGATTCGTGGACGAAGGCGCGACAGCGCAACGCCGCAAACTATCGAAAATTGTTTGCCGATGCCGGTTTGAACGAAGAAATCGGCTTGCCATTCGAGCGCGAAAACGTCAGGCATATTTACAATCAATTCGTCGTCCGCGTTCCCGAACGGCGCGACGAACTGAAAACTTTTCTCGCCGAAAACGAAATCGGCACGGACATTTATTATCCGGTTTCCCTGCATTTGCAGGAATGTTTTGCATATCTCGGCTATAAGGCGGGCGATTTTCCCGAAAGCGAAAGGGCTTCGCGCGAAACGCTCGCGCTGCCGATTTATCCCGAACTGACGATTGAACAGCAACAATTTGTCGTCGAAAAAATCGCGCAATTTGTCTTCGGGCGTTAGCTGTTCATCGTTTGTTTTTGAAATCGAAATTTCTCGTTTATGATGAAGCTGTCGCTAAAATAAATTTTCTTTGCGGACTTTGCGCCTTTGCGGGAGACAAGAATTTATTTCCCGCAAAGGCGCAAAGTCCGCAAAGAAAAATCAATAACTCTTTATTTCCGAGATTAACTGGTAAATATTTTTATGCCGGAAGAACAAACGCCGAAAAGCGCAACGCAAATCGAGTTTTTAGACGCGCGGCGAATGCCGGTGCGCGTCGGTCTGGCGGCGGCGATTTTGTTCGCTCTTGTCTTCGGCTGGTTCGCGGCACGCTGGCAGCTTGGCAATATGCTGGCGGATTTAACCGGCGCGACCGATCCGAACGCGAAGGAAATCGCCGCGCTCGCCGTTAGTTTCGCGCCCGCCGATCCGGCGGCGAACTGGTTGTTCGTGAGCGCGAAAAAAGACGACTTCGCCGCCGGTTCGTCCTTTGAGACGGCGAAGAGTTTCGAGACGGTCAACCGGCTCGCGCCGTTCGATTACCGCTGGTGGGTGCAGCTCGGGCGTATGCGCGAGCAGGCGGAAGAATTCGACGCGGCGGAAACGGCTTATCGCCGCGCGCTCGAACTCGCGCCGTCTTATGTTTATCCGCGCTGGCAGACGGGAAATTTTTATCTGCGCCGAAATCAGGGCGATAAAGCGTTCGCGGAATTAAAGCAAGTCGCCGACGGCAACACGATTTACCGCGACCAGGTTTTTTCGCTCGCCTGGGATTTTTACAATAAGGACACGGCGCGGCTCGAACAAATCGCGGGCGACGCGGTTCCGACGCGGGCGGCTTTGGCGAAGTTTTACGCTTCAAAGGAGCGTGCCGACGACGCGCTGCGCGTCTGGAATTCGCTCTCGGACGAAGAACGACAGGCGAACACGCCGACCGCGAAGGTTATCGCGCAGGCGTTTTACGAAAAAAAGATTTTCCGGCAGGCGTTGGAATTCGCCCGCTCGCTCGGCATCGAGCCGGACGCAAAACCCGAAACGATTCAGAACGGCGGATTTGAAAAACCAATCGGAAAAGCCGAAGAAACTTATTTCGGTTGGAAAAATCTGCCGATTGAAAAAATTGATGTCAAGCTCGATCCGGTGCAGAGACGCGAAGGCGCGCGCAGCCTGCGAATTTCCTTTAACGGTTTTTCCGAACCGACGCTCTTCGACGTTTATCAATACGTCGTCGTCGAGCCGTCGGCGCGTTATCGTTTAACTTTTTGGGCGCGCACCGAAAACTTAAAAAGCGGCGGCACGCCGGAAATCGAAGTCGCCAATGCGGGCGACGGGCAATCTATCGCAACCGCCGATGCTTTTCCGGCGGGAACAAACGATTGGAAGGAATATAAACTGGAATTTGCGACACCGCCGAACGCGCAAGCCGTTTCGGTTCACACGACGCGCGCTTTTTGCGGCAACGGCTGCCCGATTTTCGGAACGATTTGGTATGACGATTTTAAGTTGGAGCGATTAAAGTAATTAAGAAACGCGCGGTAAAAATTAATTTAATTTTCTCCGGTTGACCGCGAGCGAACGATGATAAGAGAAATCGAAACAACCCGGGCGAGCAGTATTCTATTTTTTCTGTTTTGCGCGACAAATATCTTCACCACTCTGGCTTACGGAACGGTGCATCAGCCGACGCTCGCCATTTTCTACATCATCGCGGCAACTGTCCTGATTTTGTGGGCAATTGATGCTTTTACGAGCGGAACTCTGCGCTTTAATCGCACTGCGCTCCAAATTCCGCTTGCTGCCGCCGTTTTGTATGCGGTTATTCAAATTATTCCGTTTGGAACATTGGCGGAAACGGCGGGCGTTTCCGATATTCCGCGGACGATTTCGCTCGAACCGTTCGCCACTCGTAACACCGCTGTTTATTTTCTCGGTCTGTTGATATTTTTCGCCGCGATGCTCGCGTTTGTGGACAGTGCGAAAAGGATCAGGACGCTTGCCGCGACGATTACCGTCTTCGGTTTCGCGTTCGCTTTTTTCGCCATTCTGCAAGCCGTTCTCAGCCCGTCTAAAATTTATGGTGTTTACGACGTGCCTTACGCGCAGCCGTTCGGTTCATTCGTCAACCGCCATAATTTCGCGGCTTATATGGAGATGACCTTCTGTCTGCCGCTCGGTTTGATGTTCACCGGCGCGGTCGGCAAAGACCGCCGGCTGCTTTATATCACGGCGATTGCTCTGATGGGCATCGCGCTTATTTTAAGCGGTTCGCGCGGCGGTTTGATTGCGCTTTTGGCGGGCATTTTCTTTTTAATTATTTTGACGACGAAGACGAAAAATTATAATCAGTTCATTTTAAAAATCGGTTTAGGCGTGTTGCTCGTCGCGACCATCGTTGTCGGTTCGATTTTGATCGGCGGCGAATCTTCGCTTTCGAGATTGGCGGAAACAGCGGCTTCCGACGATTTTTCGTCGAATCGAACGCATATCTGGAGCGTCGCTTTAAGCGTCATGCGGCATAATTTTCCGCTCGGCGCGGGCTTCGGCGCGTTCGGAATGGCTTACACGCCGTTCGATACTCTGAACGGCGTAGGGCGCGTCGAACAGGCGCACAACGATTATCTGGAAGTTTTGGCGACGGCGGGAATTATCGGTTTAATATTGGGCGGATTTTTTCTGTTTAAATTTTTTCGCATCGGTTTTCAAAATTCCAATGTGCCGAATCAGTTCCGGCGCGGCATTGCGGTCGGCGCGTTCGCCGGTTGTTTCGCCGTTCTCGTTCACAGCCTTTTCGATTTCGTTCTGCACACGACGGCAGTCGCGCTTTTGTTCCTGACGCTCGTGTCGCTCGTCGTGGCGAGCGGCAATAAATTGCCCGATGACGAACCGGACGCGCAGCCGCGAGAAAACAAAAAACGCCGCGCGGCAAGCATTACCCCGATTGAAAAGGGAAGACGAAGAACTAAACCCGAATAAAAGAAAAGATTAAATTTGAAAAAGCATTCGAGCGAGCGTGAAAATCGTTATAACCAAAGCCGTCCGGCGGCAAACCGTCGCTAATTTTTGATTAAATTCCGATTCGCTTGTTTTCAAAATCGAATTCGCGCCCGCCAGCGAAAGCATAAAAAAGATTGCCGCGCCTTTCCAATGGCTGAAATCCATCGTGTAAACCGCTATCAGGATATAAAGCACTCCGAAAATTCGTTGGATAAATTTATCGTTCATAAAACATTAGACATTTTCGACATTTTTATCGGCGACGTAACGCTTTTTGCGCGGATTCAAAAAGTCCGCCAGATACCAGATAATTCCGTGCGCGACGTAAGCGAGCGCGATGCCGAAAAGCATCTGTTGCGAGTAAAGCCAAACGAGCATTCCGAGCGCGGCGACGATTAAAAGAACATAAATGCTGTGTCTGCCCTTGCCGACCGATTTAAAGCTCGTGTAGCGAATCGTGCTGACCATCAAAAGCCCCAGACCGACGATCAAAACCATCATCAAAATCGTGTAGAGGCGCGCGAAATAATCGTCGAAAATGTTGAGCGGAAGCGGATGCAGGTAAACAATCGAAGCGAGCAGTCCGGCGGCGGGCGGAATCGGCAGACCGATAAAGTTTTTCTTATCAACCTTCGGCGTGCCTTCGAGCAGAACGCGCGGGCGCGTCGCCTGCAAGTTAAATCTCGCCAAACGAAATGCGCCGCACATTATATACATAAACAAAATAAACACGCCGAACGTATGCAGCGCGTCGGATTCGCGGAACGTCGCGCCGATTGCCCAGGAATACATCAAAATCGTCGGCGCGATGCCGAACGTCAAAACGTCCGCCAAAGAATCCAACTGCACGCCGATTTCGGTCGAAGTGCGCGTCATACGGGCGACGCGACCGTCGAGCGTATCGAACAGAATGGCGAGCGCGACGGCTTTAGCGGCGTAACCGAAATAAATCGCCGCTTGTTCGGGACTCGTCGGAATAAGCTGAAAACCGCGCGCCGAAGATAAAACCGCCAGAAAACCCATTGCGATATTTGCCGCCGTAAACGCCGTCGGAAGCAGATATAAACCTTTTTTCAAGCCTTTATGCGGCGCGGTCGTTTGCTCTTCCATCGAATTATTTTTTATTTGGTGTTTATTCGTTTAATCTGCCGATAATCGTTTCGCCGCCCGTGACACGGTCGCCGACCTTGACGAAAACTTCGACGTTTTTCGGCATCAGTAAATCGGTGCGCGAGCCGAATTTGATTAAGCCGTATTTTTCGCCGATGTTCAAATCGTCGCCCGTTTTATTCCAGCAGACGATGCGGCGGGCGAGAATGCCGACAATCTGCGTGCAGACGACGGTCATTTTTTCGCCTTCAATCGTAATCGCGTTGCGCTCGTTCGTCTGACTCGCTTCGTTGCTCGTCGCCGGAGCTTTTCTGCCTTGAAATTTTTCGACCTTGACGATTTTTCCGGCAATCGGCGCGCGGTTGATATGCACGTCGAGCGGCGACAGAAAAACGCTGACGAATTTGCCCTTCTCCAATTCTTCGACGCGCGTAACTTTGCCGTCGGCGGCGGACACGACGATGTTCGCTTCCGACGGAACCGCCCGGCGCGGATCGCGGAAGAAATACATCATAAAAAGCGCGAGCGCGACGAAGGCGAAAACGCCCGCCCAAATGTGAAAATACGCGAAAATCAAGGCGATGACAAACGGCGCGGCGATGAACGGAATTCCTTCTTTAACCATACAGACGCATTGCGAAAATCGGGATTACACAAAATTTAAAAATCGAATTTTGCAATGAATTGTTTAATAATACGTTAAATCGTCCGGTTTGGAAAACAAAAAAGCCCCGTCGTCTCCGCAGACGACAGGGCAAAGGAGGATTGTATGAATAGAATGTCAGTTTCTAATCGGATTGTCTTTGGCATAGCTGTAAGCGCTCCAGGCGGCAATTAAATGCATCACCCAGCCGAAAAAACCAGCCGAACCAATCCACGAAACACCCGTCAGAACAAGCCAAATTACGCCGATAATAATTCTACCGTTATAGATTTGTCCAACTCCGGGAACTAAAAGACTTAAAATACCTGCAATCCACGGTTCTCGCATAATTAAAAACTCACCTCTGTTAATAATTAACGACGAAGGTTTTTATTTGTTTCAAAAATTTTGGGCGGGCGCATCGAAAATTTTTGCTATTTTTCGATGCGTTTTACTTCGACGATTTGCCCGCGAAAGGTTTTGAGCAATTTTCTGACAATCGGATGATTTTCGGCGTAGCGGCGCATTTCTTCTTCGGTCGGATTTTCGGGCAGAACGGGCATTTCCGGCGGTTCGTTTTCTTCATCAAAATCGGGAATTGAGAAATTCGGTTTGATTTTGGCGGGGGCGACCGCCGCGCCGCCGTTGGAGATTTCCATCCGCGCCGCGAAGGTGTTTTGCTGATTGTCGCCGAGCAGCAGCTCGACGATTTGCGCGGCGTTTTTGAGCGGAGCCAAATCGTCGCCGAGCGTTTGCAGCTTGCGCTCGAAAGCGTCGTCGAGCCAAGCGTCTTCGATGTGTTCGAGTTCTTCCGAAGAAATCGGCGGCAATTTAATCGGCATCGCTTCGATTGTTCGAGCCGCGCGTTCGGCAAACGTTAAAATCGGTTCGGTTTCAATTTGAGTTTCGGATTGAATCGGAGCGGCGGCGAAATAATCAATTTCAAAAACCGCACCGTTCGTCTCGTCGGCGATTTTTTCAGCAGTAATTTCAGGCGGAGCGTCGGATTTTTTGCCTTCGACCGCGATGTTTTGATTGGTTGAAAAGGGAAACGGAACTTCTTCGAGCGGAAAATCAATCTTTAGAGTTTTTTTTTCCGAAGGCTTTTCGACATTCGGTTCTAAATTAGCCGGTTCGGTTTGAAAATTTCCGTTCGCAGAGAGCATTTCGAGCTTTGCCAGACGCTCCAGAATTTTTTCAATCGGCTGGACGCGGCGCATTTCGATTAATTTCACCAAACCGATTTCCAAAACGTAACGCGGCTGCGTCGCTTCGCGTAATTTCGATTCGGTTTCCGATAACGAATTAAAAAATCTGATTAAATCGCTCTCCGAAAACGCCGCCGAATTTTCTTCCAATTCGGCGCGGCTGAGAATCGCCGTGTCGAGCAGATGCTCGCTGTCGCCCGCCATTTTGAAAATCAGAAGGTCGCGGAAAAACGATAAAAGATCGCGGCAGAAATTTCGCAAATCCTGCCCGCGCCCGATTAAATCATCAACCGTTTCGAGCGCGTCCGAAGGTTTGTTTCCGGCAATCGCTCGGGCGATTTTGACGAGCTGTTCCGAACCGGCTAACCCGAGCGCGACGACGACATCTTTGCTTTCGATTTGTTCGCCGGAAAAGCTGATGACCTGATCGAAATTCGACTGCGCGTCGCGCATCGAGCCTTCGCCCGAACGCGCGATTTCCCGCAGAGCATCGCCGTTGACGTTGATTTTTTCCGCGTCGGCGATAATTTTTAAGCGGTCGAAAATTTTCTGCGTCGGAATCGTGCGAAACTCGAATTCCTGACAGCGCGACAAAATCGTGTCGGGAACTTTGTGCAGCTCGGTCGTCGCCATGATAAAGGCGACGCGCGGCGGCGGTTCTTCCAGGGTTTTTAAAAGCGCATTGAACGACGAAGTGGATAGCATATGAACTTCGTCAATAATAAAAATTTTATAGCGGTCGCGCGCCGGATTGATGTTAATGCTTTCTAAAATAATGTCGCGGATTTCCTCGACCTTCGTGTGCGATGCCGCGTCGAATTCCAGAACGTCAATCGAACGGCTTTCGGAAATTTCCACGCACGAAACGCACGCCGTTTCATCATTCGGCACGCACGGCTGCGGATTCGGTTTGTCCGTCTTATGACAATTTAAGGCTTTGGCGAGCAGGCGGGCAGTCGTTGTTTTGCCGACTCCGCGCGCGCCGGAAAAAAGATAGGCGTGATGAAGTCGGTCGTGTTCGACCGCGTTGCGAAGCGTGCGCGTAATCGCTTCCTGCCCGGTAACTTCTTCAAAAGTTTGCGGTCGCCACTTGCGGGCGATGACCTGATACGACATAGACGACTTGTTTTGTTGACACCCGCCAAATAAGTTTCGAGTGTTTCCGAATAGATTTTACGAAGTATTCTATCACTCAATATCACTCTATAAAAACAAGTGACCGGTACATTATCAGATATGGAATTTTATTTTTGCATAGTATTCTGATACTTTGAGCGATGAAATTTTGCCCGCTTTGACAAAAAGTTTCGATTGCAGTTATATATTCGCGTCCGTCGCAGTGATTCTGAATGCGCGGCAACCGCTCGTTCCAGAAAAAAATCTTTATGGGAAAAACAGGCTTGAAAATCGGAATTTTGTTTCTGATTTTGGGAATCGTGATCGGCTCGATATGTCTGCTGCTGCCGTCTTTAACGAACAATCGCGTTCAATTCGGCGAAGCGATTTTCGGATTTATTCCGGCAGGCGTTTTCTTTTTGCTCGGTTTCGTCTTCACGATTCTTTCGCTGATTTTTTCAGCCCGGGCGAAAAATGCGGCGGCGATTTATAAATCTCAACTCGAGCCGGAAGGCATTGTTTTATTTGCAGAAAACGTCGGCGGCTCGGCGACGTTCCGCAATTTTCATCGTCCCGGAAAATACGACGGCTGGCGAAAAATCGCCATTTCGTCGCTCATCGCTCTGACCAAAACGCGCCTGCTCGCGTTGAACGGTTCGAGTCCGATTATTGATGTTCCATTAACCGACGAACGTTTGCGGAAAATGAAGTTTTCACTCGAAGGCGAGAAGACTTTGTTAGTTGCTTTTAATGCGAATCTTTTTCAGCCGGAATGGTCGGGCGAGATTGAGTATCGCTTTAAAACACATCAGGCATCGCGCTTTCTGGAGTTATTAACAAAATAATTTTTATTTTACTTTTATAATTAAAATGAACGTTGTTACTCGGACAACTCAATAGACGCGGCGAAAGAGATTTTACTTTTCACCGCTCAAATACAGCTCACTCCAAGCAACCGACAGAAGAAAAGCGAAAATTTTTGCGAAAATTTTCGCTTTTCCTCAATCGAGCGATTTATTCAACGATCACAATTGACTTCGGATTTTTCGGGTCGGGCGTTTTCACGTCGTCAACGACGAATTGATATGCGTATTGCCCCGGTTCGAGTTCGATGTTTGCTGTCCAGCCGTCGCCGGTTTTCGTCATTTTGTTGATGCGCGGCGACCAGAAATTAAATGCTCCCGTAACGTAAACCTGTTTCGCGTCCGTGTAACCTTTGAGCGTGAATGCGGTCATTTTGAAGCTGCGATATTTCTGCTGCGTGTCGTTAATAATTGTTTTTAATTCGCCGCTCCATTCTTCGTCTGCGCTCGTTTTTAAGTTGTGATTGAGCGCGTCCAGATAAGCCGTAATTAACGCTTTGGTCGCTTGGACGGGAACGTCCGGCGTAACGCCCGTGCCTTCCCAATCGGTTTTGGTGATCGGATTTTCGGCGCGCCCCAAGGGCAGCCAGAGTGAAAAATGGTCGTTGATGCGCGTCGTTCCGCCCGGATGCGCGCCGCCGCCGGTCGTGTCGCCGATAATCGTCGCGCGCTTTAAATTTTTCAAATCGTAGGCGAATTCTTCGCCGCCGGAAAATGTTTTATTGCTCGTTAAGACGTAAATCGGTTTATCGAGATATTTTTTGCCGGGAACTTGTTTTTGCGTCCAGGATTGCCGGTATTCGCCGTTCGGTCGCCAGTAAAAATCATTCAGATGAACCGGTTCTTCAAAAAAATAACTGCACACGAACGGAATCGAGTTGCCGTCCTGACTGCCGCGATTATTGCGTAAATCAATGATTAGCGCGTCGGTGTTCGCTACATAATTCAGAGCCGCCGCGTAATTTTCCGGCGAAGCGAAATAATCAAATTGAATCAAACCGACGTTGCCCTTCAAAATATCAACCTTAGCGAGTCCGAAATTTTCGCGCATCAATTGGCGATGTTCTTTTTCCAGCCAATCCTTCGGCGGTTCGCCCGATTCCGATTCGGTCGGCAGAATTTGCGCCGAATAGCGCAGGCGCAAATGCAAATCATGACTGGTTGATTGCATATCCGCGGTCAATTTTCGCGCCAGCTTATCGCCGTCGGCAAACGTCGCGTATTCGCCCTTTTTTTCGCGTTCCCGAATGTCCGCCACGATGCGCTCGCCCATTTTCGGCAGCGCGTAATTTGTTTCGATTAACTTTAAAATGGATTCGATAGTCTCCGAACGAAGCTTGGCATCAATCAAATTCGTTTGCGCGCGCGCAGAATCAATTGTGGTCAGAAGTATAAAAATAGCGATAATTACTTTAAAATTTTTCATTGCAGTCTCCAATTTATCTTCTCAATTACAAACCGTCAAAAATTAGTTTTTCTTTGCGTCTTTGCATCTCTGCGGAAAATAAAACGAGATTTTCCATAAAGGCGGAAAGGCGCGCGTTTAGTCCGCAAAAGCGATTTTCATTCGCCCTGTTCTCGCCAGTAACATTCTTCTTCCTTGCCGTTGCTTAAACAGAGTGTTTCGCGCCCGCCGTCGTCGGTCTTGAGTGCATATTGATATTGAAATTTTTGCGGCGCAGCGTTTTTCTCGCTGTTCATCTGCGGATTACAACTGTCTTTATAACTGACGTAAAATTTTTTGACATCGAACGTCAGTGCGTCGTCCGCCGCGATGACTTTGCCCGTTTGATAACCGAAGACGATGGTTGAACAGCCGTAAAGCCCGACTTTTGCTAACTGCGCTTTGGTAAAGCTGCCGTCGGTTTTGATTTCCAAACCTGTTCCGTTGCCGCCCGCCGCATTCGCCGCGCCGGTGCTGCGGTTCAAATATTCCAGAGACGAAGTACTGCCCTGATACCGTTTTCCGACTAATTCGCCCGGAATTGATACGCCGCGCGACTGTGCCATCGAACAACTTGTCAAAATTGAAGATAAAATTAATAATGCGATTGGTTTCATTTTATTTCTCCTGTGTAAAATCGTTTCGGCTGTTCAGCGAAGAGTTTTCTCCGCGTATTATTAAAGCGAAAATCTAAACGAAAAAGTTTCAGGGAAAAATCATTGTTTTTACGAAAAGTAATTTTTAGCCTTAATTGATAGAGGTTTGACTATAATTTAAATTTAGTCAACGGTCAAAAAAAAGATATGCCGAATGTTCCGCAAACCGCTGAAATCAGGGAAGCTATTTTAGACGCGACCGACCGTTTGCTTGAGAGATACGGTTACAAAAAAATGACGATTGACGATCTGGCGCGTGAAGTCGGCATCGGCAAGGGCAGCGTTTATCTACATTTTTCAAGCAAACAGGAAATCGCTCTGTCGCACGTTGATCGCATTGTCGAGCGCGTCAAAACCGAATTGGAATCAATTGCCGAAAGCCGACTCGCGCCGTCGGAAAAAATCAGGCAAATGCTTATGGCGCGCGTTCTCGTGCGATTCGACAATGTGCGGCATTATACGCGCAACATCAATGAACTGCTTGCCGATTTGCGTCCGCAATTGCTCGAACGCCGCCGGAAACATTTCCGTCTGGAAGCAAAAGTTTTCGTTCGCGTTATCGAAAACGGACAGCAAAGCGGAGCTTTTCATACGGGCGACGCGGCGAAATTAGCGGAAAGTTTTTTAACCGCGACTAACGCGCTGCTGCCGGCATCTCTGACTGCGCGCGAACTCGGCAAGAAAAGCGAGCTTCAAGAAAAAGTTCTGCGCCTGGCAAATTTAATGCTCGAAGGTTTAGAGGCGAGACGAACAGCGTAAAAGTCGCTTCGACAAAAAATATCGGGGTTTGAAGTCGGCACGACAACCGTAAAATTCACCCAAACTAATGTTTTTGTAATACTTTTAATTGCGCCATCTGTTAATCTCCATAAAATTCCAATCCGAACACGTTGAATAAATTAACTGTGTATTTAATAGATTTTGCCGAGTTAAAAATAATTTCTACCGGTTTATCATTTAGATCCGAAATCGCACTTTCGCCGGAAATGTGGAAAAAAAATATATTGCAACTTTAAATTAAATTCTGTTATTTTATGCAAATGCAAAAATTCATCTTTTTCGTTATTCTCGCATTCGCCTTCACGACGGCGATTTTCGCGCAGGACTCGAACGCGGCGCGCGATTCGAGAATTTTAGGTTCTCATATACCGATTCGCGTCCCGCGCAATCCGCCCCCGGGAAATATCAGGCTTCTGGAAGGCTACACGCACACACCGCGGCTGGGCATTGATTCGACAATCGGCGACATCAGCAAAAACGGCGGACTGTTGATTCATTACGACATCGGCGAACTCTCCGGATTTTACACCGATTACTGTTCGATTCAGAACGCCTGTCAATGGACTAAAAAACAATCTATAAACGGTCGCGAAGTGCGAATCGCCCTGACCGCGCAGAACCGTCTCATCGCTACATTTCCGCAAGATTACGCGAACTTTTACGCCGACACGAGTTCGCCCGAAGATGTCGCGGATTTTTTGCTGATGATTTTGACTTACAAAGTCGGCGAGCAATCGCAGCAATGATTCTAAAATTCCTCGTCGCAGCACGACCGAAATTATTTTATAAAAATAAGACCGGCTTTATTTGAAAAGCGGTGAACAACTTTTCGCCGTCAAACAGTATTTTTTTTATCAAAGGCGCGAATTTACAAATTCGCGCCTTTGTAAATTTAAAGGCGCGAAAAAATAATTTTTGGGAAATTCGCCCCGAATAGAAATTTTAATCAGGAAACAAAGCGAAGGTTGAAACGAGTTCAATAATCGGACAATCCGAAAAACGGCTTTAAAGGATTCGTGTATCACCGCCGGAAATTTTTGAAAAAATTTCAACCTTCAAAAATTTGTTAAAGAGGAAAAAATGATTAAAGCGAGTTTAGAAAATGGAACGACCATCGTTTTGAAAAACGGCGAATGGTCGTGCGACGATCCGAATTTGATGCAAAAGCTCAACAATTCGCAAAATTACTGGCGGTCATTGGAAAAAGATTCTTTTCAGGGGTCAACCTTCCGGGACAATTCCGCCGCCGCGAAGGTTTTGGCACAATTCGGCGGCGATGTTATTGCGGTCACCAATGATTTATAAAAGTTTGTAGTTTTTCCTTAGCGAGCTTTGCGCCTTTGGGGGAAACAATTAATTTTCCCGCAAAGGCGCAAAGCTCGCTAAGGAAAACAAATTTTCAGATTCTCCGTAAAAGACGCGCACTTCAAAATCAGCGCGGCTGAATTCTCAAAAGATAACTGCACACCGCAATCGGAACGCCCGGCGAAATCGGAATTCTTTGCCCGATTTGCAGCTCGTAATTGTTAATCATCGCCGGATTGCGTCCTTCATTAACGAGCGAAAAATTTCCCTTTCCGTCGTAAATCAAACTTAAATGCCGGCGGCTGATTTCCGGGTCGCCGTCGAGAGTAACGTCAACCGGTTTGGATTTCGAGCCGCGACCGATGCTGATTTCGTTTTGATAAACCGGCACGACCGTTTGCCGCACGCCGCCGCGCCAAACTTCGAGCCGGTAAAGCTCCGGCGCGTGGCGTTTGGCGACCTGCGTCATTTCTTCGGTCGCGTCGCTTGAAATTTGCGGATCGCTGATTTGCTGAACGGTCGGCGGCGGCTGATACGCGGTTGCCGTTTGACTTTGAACGAAATTCGGCGCGTTCAAAATCGGCGGATTGTTTTGGGCGATGGTCGGCGGCGCGGCGACGGGCGCGGCGATTTTCGACAAATCCTTCGGGCGCGACAAAACGCCGGTTTTGTTGCTCTGGCTGTCTTCCCACGAATGCTGTACGCGAATGTCGCCCGCATCGAGCGTGCCGTCAACGCGCAGCTCGACGGCGAACGATTTGGTTTCGAGCTTTTTCTTGCCGGAAATTTCCTTGGCGCGTTCGGCG
The DNA here is from genome assembly GCA_964237235.1 of uncultured Pyrinomonadaceae bacterium. Lineage (GTDB taxonomy): Bacteria > Acidobacteriota > Blastocatellia > Pyrinomonadales > Pyrinomonadaceae. The sequence continues at coordinate 58,685 of CAXSGY010000006.1, read as the reverse complement.
AGAATGTGATAAAGCCCTTGCTCCAAACCTCTGCGTTTCGCGCCCTGCCAATTTTTATCGTCCGTTTCGCTTAAAAAAATCGTGTATTCGGTCGGAATAATCGTCGTGCCTTGCGGCAGTGGAACGATTTCGCGCTGCATTACTTCTTCGACGGCTTTGGCAATTTTGACGATAAATGCTTCCGCGTCGCTGCGCGGTTTGATTTGCGCGTCGCGGGCGGCTTCTTCCAAAACAAGCTCGGCTGATTCGCCGTCAATCCATTTTCTGACCTTATCTAAAACGCTCAAATTTTTTCACCTCGAAATTTTTATCGTGTCGTCGCCGTTGCCCGCTTTGCCGCTGATCCAACCCTGATTTGCCGTCAAGTTGGGCGGCGGCGTGTCGCCTTGTGCAATAATATTTACTTTATACCAGTTTCCTTCGGTATCAATAATTTTCAGCTTTGAGTCTTTCGTCACCAGACCGATTTGGTCGGCGTTCCGGTTCGGCTCGGCGCGTAAGTTTATGTTCATCAACGCGGTTGCGTCCGGCGCGGCGAACGGATTGGAAATTGCCGGCAAAAGCCCGCGCCCGCGCAGATAATTATGCGTCGCGTAGAGCATTCCGGCAAACAAAACGATGAAAACGACGAACGCCGCAATTCTTTTGAGCGCGGTTTTCGGTTTGCGCGGAACGGAAATGACGTGTTTTTCCTGTTCCTGCATCAGTTGATTTTCGTCAACCGGCGGCTGCGAAACGGGAACTTGTCGGTTTTTTACGTCGTCCAATCTGACGACGAGCGGCGCGGCACTCGGGTTTGAAGGATTTTTGATTTTCAATTCGCGCGAAGTGTTAAAGCGCGGACGCTCCGGCGCGAGCGGCGTGTAACCGCGGGCGACATGCGGCTGCGGCAAAATGTGCGGCGCGGTTCTGATTTCTGCCAATTCGCCGTCTTCCGCTTCGGCGAGCGATTTGATGCGCGATAAATCCAGCCAGAATTCGTTGACGGTTTGATGGCGTTCTTCGGGATTTCTGCGCGTCGCCTTATTCAAAACTTCGATCAAATCCTTCGCCCAGGGTTTTTGGCGAAAGGCGAAGGGAAGTTCGGTGACGGGCTGATTCGTAAAAAAACGCGGCGATTCGCAGGTGATTAAAACATACGCGGTTTTCGCCAGCGAATAGATGTCGGCGGCGGGCGTGAGCTTCACATAAGTTAAAGTGTCCGCGTCTTCGCTGAAAACGGGACTGTGTTCGGGCGGCGCGAACATATTCGTGCCGACGCGCGTGATCGGCGAATCCGACTGCGCGATGCGCGCCACGCCGAAATCGGCGATTTTCACCGTTCTCCGGTCTTCGGTCAAAAGCAGATTCTGCGGTTTGATGTCGCGGTGAATAATGCCGTTTTTATGCGCGTGTCCGAGACCGGCGCAAACTTGTTCGAGATAAAATAAAGCCTTCGACAAATTTATATTCCGCTCGCGGCACGCCTTCGACAAATCGCCGCCGGGCAGGTATTCCAGCACGAGGTAATGAAAAATCGTGTTTCGCAGATCGCGCGCCGAACCGTGTCCGAGCCGGCTGATGATGTTCGGATGGCGCACGCGGTCAAGCGCGACGGCTTCGTTTTGAAAGTTTTCAACCAGAGTGCGTTCCAAATCCGCGTCCAGATCGTTTTGCAGAAAAACGTTGAGAGCTTTGATAACGACGAGATTGTGCGGCGACTGCGGCGCGGCGAGCGTGTCGCGGGCGACGTAAATTTCCGCGTAACTGCCTTGTCCGAGCATCGAGCGGATGTCGTAGCGACCGTCAAGCCGGCTGTTATTCAACGAAAGTTCTCGCATTATCTTTCTGTTTTGGATTATATCAAATCGAAATCATCAATCTATTACGACAGTATAAATTCAAAGTTCGCTAATTGACCAATGTTTTGCCGCGTGTCGGAACCGACTGCATCAGCGGGCGGCTGAATGGAGCAAGTCTGAACTCGAAAAAAAAGTTTGAACAGGCAGCGTTCACATCGCCCGCTGACGCAGTCGGTTCCGACAAAAAAGAGCCGCGCAAAATTTTGCGCGGCTCTGAATTGCAAGTTTACGAATGATCGAATTAATTTAATCTCTCGAATCCGGTCAGTTGAATGGTCTGGAAAAACGGCGTTCCCGGCGGCAGGCGGTTCGGGTCGAGGAACGAAGTGTCGAAAACCCAGTTTCTGGTCGGCGGGCTGTAAACTCTCGAACAGCATTTGAACGCGCCGTTGTTATTGCGCGAATTATAAAGATTGATCAGCGAGCCGACGTAATTCATCCGCACGCCGCCCCAATCTTCAAGAAAACGCTTGAAGTTATGAACGCCGCCGCCCAGTCGCGGGTCGCCGCCGCCCTGGTTCGGCGCGGCGTTTTTGCTCGATTTGGTATCGCCCGCGAGCATCGCAAAACGGTCGAAGGTTTCGGTCGCGTTGCGGTTGCCCAAATTGAACGGGTCGCTGAAACTTCTCGAATCCCGCCAGTTATTGGAAAGAATCGTAATCGAATCGCCGACGATGGAAGCCGGAATATGATCGGGCGTGTTCTGCGGCAAATAATCGGTCGCCGGTGTCGGGTCGTCAATCGAAGCGACTCCGTAAGCGTTGTAATTGCCCTGAACGTAAACTCCGTTTTCCGAAGCGATCGTAAAGCCTTTCGTGTTTTCAGGATTGGCGGCATCATAAACGCCCGGCAGTTTTTCGCCGTTAATCAAGCGAACGCCGCGCCGAAAATATTTATGTTCGAAGGTCGCCGCCACCGAAGGCTGGACGTAGCTGGTTGTTGACGCGGTGGTGGTCAGCGGAAGAAACGCCGTCGAAAAAAGTCCGTCGGTGGTGTATTTAGCAGCTTCGTGAACGAAGTCTCTCTGCAAAGTTCCAAAATCGCCCGGCGTGGTCGTTGTGTCAACGTCTTCGCCGGTTTGCAGAATGCCGTCGTTGTCGCCGTAAATATCTTCCATATCGTATTCGCCGTCAAAATCATAATCGCCGCGCCGGTCGGAAATATATAAAACCCAGCCGTTCGCGTTCGGAATATCGGTTGATTTCAGACCGCGAACCGGTGCTAAACCGGCGGCAAACGGCGTGGTCGCCGGGAATTTCCCGTCCCACGTTCCGCTCAAAAATTTACGAAGGTTGGCGACATCAACGTCAACCATACTCATCACGCCGCTCCAGGGAATCGTGCCGCCCGGATACGTCGAGCCGATGTTGAGATTGTCGTTATAGAGACCTTCGCGCGTGTCGAACATATTTATCGGATACGGAACGACGGTTTTGCCCGCCACGCCGCCGATAATCGCGTTTTTGCCGTGACCGGTGTCGGCGACGAAACCGCCGTTGACTTCGGTTAAAACAGTCGAAGTCGAAGTGATGAAATTGTAATTTGTGCCGCTGATCGCCTTCGATGTCATAAAAGCATCAGCCGCCGGAGCGATTAAGGAACCATCGATATTAAATCTTTGAAGTTTAATCACCGAACGGCAATCGGTATTCGCGTCGCTGCTCGAACAGCTTCCGTAACCCGGATCGGTAACTTGAAATTGACCCGTTACGTTCGGCGCGGGTTCGGTTATGCCGAGGCTCAAAATATCCTGCGTGATGTCGCGCGGATCTTCGGGAATGTTTGTGACCGGATTAATGCCGACCGCTTCGATTTTTATCCAAACCTGGCGGTATGGCTCGGAAAATCCGGCGGTAAAGCGTTGCCCGTTGATTTCGGTCGCCCGATAACCGTCGGTCATCGGCAGCGGCGCGTAGCCGGTTCCGTTATCTAAGCGAACGCCGCAGTTGACGGGCGCGGGAGTGACCGCGCAGCCCGGCAGTCTGTTTTGAGCATCGGCGAGCGAAACGCGAATACCGGTTTTGTTGTAATAACGCTCTTTTTTGGTAATGTCGGTGTCGGCATTAGCGGCGGTCACGGGAACGATGCTCGGATTTAAAACGCCCGTTCCGTCGTTCCAAAGATCGCCGACGGCTTTCCCGCGTTTAATCAATTCCACATAATCTAAAGGATTATTGGTAATGCTGCTGGCGATGCGAATTGGCAGCTCGAGCGGTTTTTGATTAGCGAGCAGATTGCCTTCAAACAAATTTTGATTCGCGTCCCAGTTGGCGTTTTTATAAACCGTCGGCATATCCGGATCGCTGAAAAACGGCGCGCCGTTCGCCGGATTTTGCAGGACGCTGCCCATATCGTGCGCGAGATGCACATAGCTGCCCGAAGCATTTTTGATGAATACGTTGTCGTTCCAATTCGTCCACGAATTGCTGTTGCGGGCGACATCGGTAATCACTTGTTTGGTCGCGTCAACTTTTGATGAAAAATACAAGCCCGAGCTTGCCATCAAAAAGATGTTGCCGTTCGAGTGAACGCGACCGCCGAAGTCGAAGCGCGGTCCGGGATGGAACTCCAGATCGTCATCGTAGAAAATACCGAACTGAAAAATCGGAATGCGGTTGTTGTAGAATCTTCGACGCAGGGCGACCTGCACGCCGTTGCTGCGGTCTTCGGCGGTCGTATTCAACTGCCATTCGTCTTGCGTGGCGAGCAATCCCGCATAATCGCCTTCGCCTAAAATCGTCTGCTGCGGAGTTTGGGTGGGAATAATGTCCTGCTTGAAATCATAATTGGTCGTAAAGCCCGGCGGATTTTGGGTTCTGACATTATTCAAATCAGATGCGTCCGGGTTGAGCTTGACCTCGAAAATTTTATCGAAGTTGCGCGTCATCACTTCGAGACTCGCCTGCGCCGCTTCAAAAGCTCTCGATTCCGCCGCGTCGTTGCTCGTAGCGATGGTTTCATTGGAGGTGCGCGAAACGGCTAACGCGACAAATCCTAAAAGCAAAATCATAATCAGCAGAGCGATCACAATCGCCGAGCCTTTTTCGCTGTCGGGCTTTACAGCATCGTTCGTTAAATTTTTATCTTTTCCGTTAAAAAATTTTCGTTTCATATCAACCGCCAAATCAATGTTTCTCAACAATTTAATACTGTAAATTTCTGGTGCTGAATGTCGCGTTCAGCGTGACCACTTCCGGCGTTCCGGTCTGTTCGTCGGCTTCGTTCGCCGCGACTTTTATCGTAATTATCATTTGGGTAATCAACTTCGCGTCGAGCGGCTGGTCGTCAGCCGTGCCGAGAATGCCGTCGAGACCGGCAGCCGGGTCGTCCGTTACGCGACCGTCGGTTAAAAGATAGCGAATCTGTAAATCCTTGACATTGTAAGCCATAGGCTGTTCGCGGATCTGTTCGTCAGCCGGTCGTCCGATGTTGTTGCCGTATTCCTGTCTGACCAGCGTGCCGTCGGTTTTAACTTTATAATTAACCAGAAAAACCCGTTTCATAGCGAAGTTGCCGGTGTAATTGGTGCAGTCTTCTTCGCCGTTTGTCGTGCAGGGTTTGAGCAAACTGCGATTTGTGCCGGTGCCGTTGAACGATTGATTGATACCGAGCGGATCGCCCGGCGCGAAATCAACCGTGCTGCTGTCCACTTTGGTGGTCGCCATTACCAGAACCTGCGAGCTGCCCGTCTGCACCATATATAAATCGTATTGGTTGGCGGCGTTTAAGCCGCCCGGATTTGCCGCCGTAACGCGCGCGGCGTTCGATGAACCGGCGACCGCGGAACTGAGCGTCACTATTTTTCCGCTGCGGTTGTCGGGCGCGGGCGCGACGGGCGCGGGCAGCGGTTTGTTGAAATCCAAATCGCGCCACGCGAATGTTACGGTGTCGGTTTTGGCGTTCGGATCGCCGAGCAGATCGTTGGTGAAAACATCATTGCCGACGACGATTGAAGTTAAAACATCGCGTTTATTGTCGCCGTCAATCGGCAGACCGAAACGATTTGAAAGAAAATCGTCGGGAACGCTCGCGCCGAATTTGGTATAGCTCAAACCGGCGTTCAGCGCGTCGCGTCCCATCAGATGGATCGCGGCGCGGGCGTTTTGCAAAACGTCCGAACGGCGGCTTGCGCGATTGCGGTCGATGCGACCGACTTGCAGCAAACCGTAAATCGAGCCGGTGACGATCAGGAAAACGACCATCGCGACCAGCATTTCGAGCAGCGTAAAACCGGCTTCCGCCTTTTTCGGAAAATCGGTGTTCGGCGATGGTGTTTTATTGAATCTACTAAATTTCATTTTCGCGCTCCTTTTAGTGATAATCGGTGACAATAGTCGAAACGATTTCGTTGGCGATAATTTGGTTGACCCGATATTTAACCGTTACGTCAATTCGACGGCGCGAAATCGCATAGGTCGGCGAAGGACGATCCGGGTCGTTGATGTCGGTGATAACGATTTCTCGTTCAAAATCCGGGACAACAGGGCTTGCGTTCGTTCTTCCGCCGAAGGTGCAGGCACCGCCGCCGCCGCAGGCATCGTCCGCCGTTCCCGCCACGCCGTCCCAACCTAAATCTTCACGAACCGGATTAGAGCCGGTCAGAAAAATTCCTTGATTGACTCCCGAGACCGGATTGGTTCCGACGTTGCCAATCGTGTTCCAGCCGGAAATGCCTTCGGTGCGGCTGACATCGCGCGCCGAAATAACCGATTCGAGCGTCGAAAGAGCGATTTGTTTGGCGACGACCTGCTTTTCACTGGCGTAGGAACGAATTAGGTTTGCCGATAAAGCCTCCGTCATTCCTAAAACTCCGATGAGCAGAATGACAAGCGCGACCATTACTTCGATATATGAAAATCCCTTCTGATTTTGCCGGTTTTTCTGTTGACTGTTCTGCATAGCGCGTATTTGATCAGTTAAAAATTTGCTTTTGAAAATTTACGATTAATTAAGATTGCGCGCCGCATTATCCGCCGATACGGCGCGTATCTTTCCATTTGTTCGCAGCGGTCGAACCGAAATCATATTCCCAGAGACGAACCGAGCCGGTCGTGCCGATGATCGTAATTGCCCGCGCGATGTCGGCATCGTTCGGGTTCGCTTTGTTCGGCGACCAGATATGCAGCGTCACGCCGGTCGGCACGCCGGCTTCGTCAACGACCTGATAGTTGCTTTTGAATCTGAGAGTACAAACCTGGTGCGTCGAACTCGGCGGATAAACGCTCGGCACGAAAACCGCCGAAGTGACGGGAATATTCTCCGGCGGATTGGCGGAAACATTGACCGGACGCAGATCGAGCTTGACATCGTTCGGGTCCGAGAGCGTTATCTGCCTGACCAGTTCATCGTCGGCTGCGCCGAGTGCCGGATCGTTTTCATCGTATAATCTGGCGATTTTATCCGTTAAATCTATTTCAACGCGCATTGTTTCGCGTTTAGTCAGCGAAAATTGCCGCGCCTGCTGCAGTAGGTCAACAATTTTCGAGGCTTGTTCATCGGGTTTATAAAGCGTTTGGTGCGCCGACAAATAATAGCCGGTGATGCCGCCCATGATCGCCATAATGATCAACACGATTAGTATTTCGACTAAAGTAAATCCTTGCTCCGAGCTGTTTTCGCAGTTCTTCATATTTACGCCTTCTAATTTTTGAGTTGGATTTCAAATCCGCTTGGGCAGGAGTTCTCGGAATTTGAATTTGAAAAATTATTTATAATTTTCCAAAAATGAAGTGTAAACGGCTTATCAAAGATTGTCAACAAAATTACACATTGTTTAACAACATAGTATTTTTAAATTACCAATGAGAAAACTCTTCCAAAATTCTTTATTTCAAAAGGGAAATCGGCTAGAATGGCAGACTAAATCAGTTCGCAACGTTTTTAAAATGGCAGAAGGTAAGGCAGATCAAACAAAAAAGGGATTCACGCTCGATTGGCTGATGCGCGGCGGCTTAGGCAGAATCGGCGAGACTTTTGATAAATTAACGGGCAGAAGCTGGAAGCCTTCGAGCAGTCTGGCGACGAGCGAATTGATCGAAAGATTAAAACATCTGCTCGATACGGAAGCAAAAAAGTCGGATGACGGCAAATTATATGTGCCGCACAACATCAAGCTGAAAATGCAGTGGGACAAGTTTTCCGCCGATGCCGACGCGAGCTTGAAAAAACTCGAAAACGAGCTTTTAATCGCCGCCGTTGACCATATCAACGACAAGCGTTATCACACATACGCGCCGATGCAGCTCGAAATCAAGCCGGATTATTTCACCGAAGGCGTGAAGCTGCTGGCGAGTTTCGAGAAATTCGGCGAGGACCGGGAGCGCGAAGCCGCGATCAATGTCAGCGTGCCTGATTTGCGGAATATCCAGCTTGAAACCACGCCGGAAATCGTCGCCGAATCGGAACGGGAAATTTACAACACCGAATTTACGGTCAACAACAAACCGCGCAAAAAGGAACTCACCTTTGCCGACCGCCAGCGTTTGAGCGTCGGGCGCACCAAAGAAAACGATTTGTGGATTGACGACGCGAGCGTTTCCAAAATTCACGCCGCGCTCGTTTTAAATTCCGACAAACGATTAATGGTCGCCGATACGGGTTCGACCAACGGAACTTTCATCAACGGCGAGCGTATCGCTTATGGAAAAGCGATTGTTATCAAAGACGCGGACAAATTGCGGTTCGGCACGATTGAAGTGAAGCTCGAACATATCGTGAAAGACGCGCCGCCGGAAGCGATTTATCCGACCGGAGAAATCGCGATTGAGAAACCGGCAAGTGAAATTATGGAAGCCGTCGCGCCGAACGGAAACGCTGCCGCGAAAACCGACTTCTCGACGTTCGTTGAAAAACCGGCGGAAGAGTTGCCGACCGGGGCGAAAAAATAATTCCCGTCCGTCGCCGGAGCGCGGACGGCTCGTCCGCCTCTCGAGCGCGGAAGCGCGAGACACACCGTTTCCATCAAAGGGCTTGAACATAACGAACATCAACGTCGCAAAGCCTCCGTTGGCGGACGAGCCGTCCGCGCTCCGGCAGCGCGCCGTTTGCGTATTAGTTTACAAAATACCAATAAACGATTGAATGAATAATATTTTATTGTTTCTACAATTCGATTGGGACAAATGGCGACCGGAAAAACTTTTCGGCGAGCAGATTTTAGAGCGCACGCCCGCCGGTTTGAGCATCATTTATCTAATCGGCATCGCGATTCTAGTCGTCTTTTTGATTCTCGCCTTTTTAAGCAATTTCCGCCGCCCGAAATTTTCGTTCGAGCAAAATCTGCCGCGCGAAGTCAAAAGAAAATTAACGACGACGCTGGCGAACCGCAGCCTGCGGATTTGGCAATTTGTTTTTATTCTGCTCGCGTTTTTCGTTTACGGTTTTCACGTTTACTGGACGTATTTCGCCGACGAAAGCAACGAACAATTTCAGGCTTTGAGCTATAAGGATTTGCGAAACCGCCGCGCGCAGGCGGCGCGTCTGCGCGGCTGGATGCTCGACCGTTCGGGCAAATTGGGCAGCGCGCTCGCTTATTACAAACTGGACAAAGACGGCGACATCAACCGCGCGTTTTCGCTCGAAAGGGAAATGGCGCATCTGCTCGGCACCGAACGCGGAACGCCCGGACTCGAAAGAACAATCTACAAACGCGAAGCCGACACAACGCCCGAGGCGTGGGAAGTTTTAACGAAAATTAAGCACGTCGAAGAAGAGCAGCGCGACGTTAAAATCACGATTGACCGCGATTTACAGGCGTTCGCCGCCGAACAGTTAAACGATAAAAAAGGCGCGATTGTCGTTCTCAACCCGCAGACCGGCGACCTTTTGGCGATGTATTCAAATCCTTCGTTCAGCCTGAGCGAAGCGCAAACTCTCAATGATTATTTGAAACTCGAAGGCGACAAACGCAACAAACCGCTGCTCAATCGGGCAACGCGCGAATTTTACGTTCCCGGCTCGACGTTCAAAACTTTTACGATGATTTCCGCCTTTCGCGCCGGCAAACAAAACGAGCTTTTCACGAGTTCGCCCGAAGGTTTCGTGCCATTCAAAGGCTCGCGCGGAATCACCGACGCGAACGGCAGCTGCGAAGCTCCATACGGCTGCACGACTTTGAACATCGCGCAGGCTTACGAAGCGTCGAGCAATCAGTATTTCGCGCAGATGGGCGTTGCGCTTGGACGCGAAAGACTCCGCGAAACCGCTATGGCGTTCAGCATTTTACCGGTTGACACGCCCGAAGACGCTTTGCAGGGGATTTTCTTCGCCGACATCTGGAACACGAGCAGCGAGCGCATCAAAAACGCCATCGCGCCCGAACAATCAACCATCGTCACGGGCAGCAAAATTTCCGCGTATGACATCGGCTTGGAAGGAATGGGACAAGGTTACGCCGGACAGATGACACCGTTTCAGATGGCTTTAATCGCGTCGGCGGCAGCGAATATGGACGGCAATCTGATGAAGCCGCGCATTGAAATGGACGTGCCGCCGCAGGCTTTTTCAAAGATTCTATCGCCCGACCAAGCCGCACAGGTCCGAGAAATTATGTCGCGCGTGACCGAAGGCAGCGGTGGTACGGCGACGAGAGTTTTCGCCAACATCGTCGCGGCGGGCATTCGTTCGGGCGGCAAAACCGGCACGGCGGAAAAAGAAGCACCGCTATACGACGAAAAGACCGGCAAATTAAAAACCGTCAAAAAGAAACGCAAAGATGAAAACGGTAATCCGGTCGAATACGACGCGCCGGTGATGTATGAACGAACGGACAGTTGGTATATTTCCATCGCGCCGCTCGAAAAACCGCAGCTCGCCATCGCCGTCGTCGTCGAAGGCGGCGGTTACGGCGCGACGATTTCCGCGCCGATTGCCGCCCGAATAGTTATGAAGGCGCGAGATTTAGGACTTTTGGGCGAGCAATATAAACCGAAGCCGCAACTGCCGAAAGCCGCGCCGCCGAAGAAGAAGAAATGAATTTTTTAAACACATAGGCACATAGAAACATAGGAAATTATGTAAGGCAAAAATCAGCATTCAGTTCGAAAAGGTTCCAGACAGAAATAACCTATGTGTCCTATGTTTCTATGTGTTTAAAAAAAGTAAAATAACGTATGAAATCCCGCGCATCAACAAACGTCCTGATTTTGCTTTTAATCGTCGCGCTGACGGCAATCGCGCATTATTCGATTCATTACGGCGCGTTGATTCGCGGTTACGAAACGTCTCCGCTGACGGCTTACAGAAATTTGATTCTGCTTTTTATTCTGGCGATTTTGCCGATTTTTCTCGCGCGGTTTGCCAAATTCAAAGGCAACTGGACGCTTTATACGTCGGCGGTTTTGATGTTTTCTATCGGTTTGACCGTTCAATACAGACTTTTCAGCGACCCCGAATATATTTCCAAAAAAGACAAAGCCGTCGCCCGCCAGGAAAAAATCAAAACATTGCAGCTGCATTACATACAGGAAAATTATTCCGCCGAGAAAAAGCAAATGATGGGCTTGCCCGCCACGCCGCCGTCGCCGGTTGATTTGTCGCAGGAAAAACCCAGACCGGCGAACGAAGATTTGAGCGACGTGCTTTTTGCGGGCAGAACTTTGATTCCGCTTTTCGCCATCGCCTGCTGTATCGGCGTAATAATTTTGTTCAGGCGCGAAGATTTTCTGGCGTTTTTACAGCGCAACGGTTTCGCCGTCGTCTTGCTGACTTTAATTCCGCTTTTATTGGCAGCGGTTACGTCGCGGGCAGGAAAATCCATCGGCAATATGACTCCGTGGGAGCCGGCGAAAATTCCGTTTCTCATCGGTTTTGCGGCGATTCTGGCGGTTTTGTATAAAAATCTCGCCCGCACTTACTGGGGCGTGCCGCGGGCGAAAGACGTGATTCCGCTGGTTTTTATGGCGATTTTGCCGTTCGTGCCGTTTTTCGTTTTAAAGGATTTCGGGCAGATGATGGTTTTCAGCTCGGTTTACGCGACGCTTTACTTAATCGCCGTCCGCCGTCTGCCGCAAAGATTCGTGCTGGTCGGCAGCGTCGTTTTGCTGATCAGTATTTTGGTCGTCGGCGCGTTGCCGGATAAAACGCAGGAGAAAATTCCGCTGCTGCCGACGCTCGCCGCGCCTGTGAAAAAAGTTTTGCCCGACAGAATTCAGCAAAGATTTCATCTATGGCTCGACGGATTTAATCCGCCAACGCCCGACACACCTTGGTGGAAGGAAGATTACGACGATTATTACAAGGATTTGGTGGCGAAAGACCCGAATCTGCCCGCGCTTTTGGAAGAAGACCCGAATCTGCAAAAATCAATCAACATTGACGCGTGGTTTGATATTCTGGCGTTTCAGCCCGCGCAGGCGACATTCGGTTTGGCTTCGGGTGGCACGACCGGACGCGGTTTGGGCTTAGGATACGTCGAGTTAATTCCGGTCGCCGATTCGGATTATATCTATGCCGCGCTCGGCGAAGAACTTGGACTTTTCGGCGGTTTGTTGTTACTCTTTGCGCTAATTGTCCTGATCAGCGCGGGCGTTCGCACGGCGATTGACGCGCGCGATATGTTCGGCAAATTATGCGCGGCGGGCTTGACGGCGTTTCTCGGTTTTCAGGCTCTCGTTAATATGGGCGGCATCACCCGCGCGCTGCCGATGACCGGCATCACGCTTCCATTCGTCAGCCACGGCGGTTTCAGTTTAATCACGAGTTTTGTAATGCTCGGAATGCTTCTGGCTTTTTCGCACCGCAACGCGGTGGACGCGGAGCAAGTTCAAAGTTCAAAGTCCGAAGTCCAAAGTTGATTTCGTTGATGCGGGTTGAAATCGTATTTTGGAAAAAGACTTTGGACTTCGGACTTTAGACTTTAGACTTAAAAAAATGACCGGAAATAATTTTCAAATCGAATCGGCGGCAATTTCCGACAGAGGCTTGAGCGAAAAGCGTCCGCAAAATGAAGATTCTTATTTAGAGTTGAATAAACAGGGGCTTTTCGCCGTCGCCGATGGCGTGGGCGGAGCGCAGGCAGGCGATGTCGCTTCGCAGATGGCGATGGAAATTTTAGGCGAAGCATTCATTAATTTGCGCCGCGACAGCGATGCCGAAGAAACGATGCAGATTGCCATTGAACGCGCCAACGAAGCGATTTTTCAGATGTCGCACGACCTCGCGCAGCTTTCGACGATGGCGACGACCATCGTCGCTCTGCACATCGCCGGTAATATCGCCAGCATCGGACACGTCGGCGATTCGCGTCTTTACCGGCTCGACCCGAAAGGAAATTTTTACCGCGAAACGCAGGATCATTCGATGGTCGAAGAGGAAGTCCGCGCCGGACGGATGACTCCCGAACAAGCTTTGCATCATCCGAGCCGCAACGTCATTTCGCGCGCTCTCGGTGCGGAGCAGACGGTCGAAGTTGATTTGAAAACGATTATGATCGAGCCGGAAACAGTTTTTCTGATTTGCTCGGACGGTGTCACGCGCCACATAGACGATTTTCAACTGCGCGAGCTGATTCTCTACAAAGATGCGCCCGACAACATCTGCCGGCGCATCAGGGAAATTTGCTACGAGCGCGGCGCGGAAGACAATTTGACCGCCGTCATCGCCAGAGTAACCGCCCGTGTCGCCGAAGAAATCATCGAACCGATTACCGCCGCGCCCGTCGAATTGGAAGAAGCAACCGTCGCCGCCGCGCGTCCGATTCCCGTCGCCGTTGAAGAAATCGAACAGCCGGAAATGCCGACACAGGAAATAAGGCGCGAAGAAATTCCTTATCCGATTGTCGAAAATAATTTCGCAACCGTCCGCGACGCAGATAAAAACCGAACCACAACGGCAAATGAAATCGTCGAAAACCGAACGAGCAGCGCGGAAAAGCCGCTCGAAAAATCGTCCGGCAGCAATTTTTTGCATTTAATTCTTTTATTGACCGGTTTGATTTTAGGCGCGGGCGCGTATTATCTGTGGGCGCGGGCAAACGCGCAAACCAATTTACCACCGGCAACGACCGTCCAGGCTCCGATTCCGCACGACGAATTTTCGGCGTTTGAAAATTCGCGCCGCGGCGTTGACGGCGATCCGAACGCATTTATCAACGCTTCGGTCAATATGCCTTTGACCGCCGAAAATTATTATCTGCTGGGCAGAGCGTTTCTGCTGACCGAAAAATATCCCGAAGCCAAAAAATCGTTTGAAGACGCGAAGAATAAGCTCGCGCAATCAAACGCCGCCAACAACAAAGTTTTGGCGACCGACATCGCGCTCGGCTTGGCGGTGATTGACGAAGCGGCGGCGCAAAATAAATTTCAGAGCCAAATCAAACCCGTCAATGCCGAAACCGACATTAATTCAAATCTAAACACGAATAAAGGAATTCGCTAAAAAAAGGAGCGCGGACGGCTCGTCCGCCAACGAGCGCAAGCGATGTTGTTTGCTTGGAATTAGCGCGACTCGATTGCAATGGTTGGTCTCGCGCCGTCGCGCTCGATTGCGGACGAGCCGTCCGCGCTCCTTTTAGCACATTATCTTATTAATTTTTGCGGTTTATTTCTTGAATGCTTTTGTAGAGAATTGTTTGATTTCATCCGCGTCGAGTTCACGATACGCGCCGACGGGAATGCGGTCATCTTTGACGTGTCCGATGGCGATGCGGCGTAGTTTGACGACCGAATGACCGACCGAATCGAACATTTTGCGGATTTGCTGGTTGTGTCCTTCAATTAAGGTGACGCGATACCAGCCGTTGCTTTCCGTGTGTTTTAATTCTTCGATTTTCGCGGGCGCGGTTTGAAAATTGTCTTCGAGACGAACGCCGCGCCGCAATTTGTTAATCGCGTTCTGGTTCGGCAAGCCTTTGACCTTTACCTCGTAAATTTTTTCAACCGTTTTTGAAGACGCGACCGTGTTTGTAAAATCGCCGTCGTTAGTCAGAATTATCAAACCTTCGGTGTTAAAATCGAGCCGTCCGACCGGATGCAGTTTGCCGAATTTCTGCGGCACTAAATCAACGACTAATTTTCTGCCTTCCGGGTCAGCCGCGCTCGACAGATAGCCTTTCGGTTTGTTGAGCAAAATATAAGTTTTCTCGCGCTTGTCAATTTTCGGATTGATCAGTTTGCCGCCGACTTTGATATGATCCGTTTCTGGATTCGCCTTGGTGCCGGGTTCGGTCACGATTTCGCCGTTGATCGAAACTTCGCCCGCCGCAATTAATTGTTCAGCCGCGCGGCGCGAAGCGATTCCGGCTTGCGCGATTAATTTTTGTAAGCGTTCCTGCATAAACTTTATTCTACAATACAATAGGGAATTAGCCACGAATCGCACGAATAACACGAATTAACTTTTGTTTTTAATTCGTGCGATTCGTGCGATTCGCGGCTAATTTCTTTGCCGGTCAAAAGATTATTTAGTGCGCGGAACGTAAGGCACGAATCGGTCCATCGAAGCGTTGATTTGCAGGTAAATCTGCGTTTCGCGCGGAATCAGATTTCTCCAGTTATCGCCGCCGCGTTTGATATAACCGGCGAGCTTTGCCGGATTGGAATTATAGCCCGCCGACATCAATTCCGAAGGTGTCGCCGTGCCGTCGGCGAGTGCCTGATTAATCGTATCGCTGGCGGTCAAATCGCTCCAGGTCATCTGCATATACAGCAGCATCGCGGTCGTGGCGTTCGTGTGATTTCTCATTCCTTCAACAAAATCGGGCATTAAATTAATGGTCGGATAACGCGAGCGAATCATATTGTAAGTCGAAGAAATCATCTGCACCATTCCGCCCGCGCCCGCCGAGCTGACCGAATAACGATACGTCTGTCCTTCGTTCAAAGCGTAAAGCGCGAAAATATCATTAAAAATATTCAGCTGGTATTCGCTGCGAAAACGCTGGTGGTCAACGTGTTCGACGATGCTCAGCTTCTCCGCCATATCGGTGACCTGCGGCGAAATATACACGCCTTTTTTCTGTAAATTCGTCCGCGCCGCGTCAATAATGTTTCGCACATAGATGCGTCCGGCATTAACGACTTCGGGCGTAACGATGCCCGGATGCGTGGACATATAAAAAGCCATTTCGTAAAATTTGCCATCGCGCTCGACCGGATACTGAACGATCAGCGGCAGATGCGCTTTGTTTTCAGCGTCAATCACCAATACCGGTGTATTCACGCCGTTGGCGCGGACGTTTCTGACCGTCAACAATTTGCCGTCGGCGGTCGTCGCCAAAACTTCCGCGTTGTTTTTGTCCAAAAAAGCGTCTTTTGTAATAACGATATAATCAACGCGCGCGGTTTTGTAATCGTAAAAAGCGATGCGAACGTAATCGGTCGTCAAAGTCGGATCGGTCAAAGCGGTCTGCAAGGGACGCGTCAGCATCAATCGTTTGGCTTCGGCGATGCGGCTTTTGATTTGCGCGAATGACAATGGTTTGTAGAAAGTCGGCGGCGGTTTCGGTGTCGGCGCGGCGATTGGCAGCAGCGCAACCGGCGATTGATTATTCGGATTGATAAAAACCGTCGGCGTTGGCAGCGGCGCGGGCGCGACGGTCGGGCGCGAAGTCGGCGCGGCGGGCGGCGGCAATGTGTTCGTTACGGTTACGCCGCGCGGCAACGGAGTCGGTGTCGGCGCAACATACGGTGTGACAATGACTTCGCGCGCTCGAGTTGAAACCGGGGTCGTCGAAACAGTCTGCGAAAAAATGCTCGTCGCCGAACAGAAGATCAGAAAAAATAAGACACAGGGGTTTTGTTTCATAAGTTTTACAAAGAGAATTTTAATTTTGAGAGCAGAGGGCTGGGTAAATTGAAATTTCAGAGGCAGATAAATTATCTGCGTTTTAAAAGATTCGCTTAAAAGCCGAAAGGTTGTCAAATCGGCTAAGAATATTTTATGGTTTCCACAAAAAAAAATTATCGTCGGGCGAATTTGTTATCGTCGCTGATTTTCGATATAACTGAAATTTCCTTTTTCTGAAAGGATTCGGAGATTTATGAAAAAACTTTTTGGCACGGACGGCATTCGCGGCGAAGCCGGAAATTTTCCGCTCGACGCGCGAACGATTAAGATTATCGGCGCATCGCTCACCAAACAATTAAGCGAAAAACTCAAACGCGCACCGCGTTTCGTCATCGGACGCGACACGCGTGAATCGGGCGAATGGATTGAAAAATCGTTTTGCGCGGGCGCGACTGGCGCGGGCGCGGATTGCGAATCGGCGGAAGTTATCACCACGCCGGGCATTGCTTTTTTGACGAAAAAATTCGATTTCGACGCGGGCATCGTCATCAGCGCGTCGCACAATCCGTTTCTGGACAACGGCATCAAAATCTTTTCGCCCGACGGCAAAAAGATTGACGAAGCGACCGAAAGAGAAATCGAAAAAGATATTTTTCAAGCTGCAAACTCTGACATTTCAGAAGCGAGTCTTGAAAATGAACCGGATGATTCTAATAATGAAAATGCGCGGGAAATGCGCGAAAGTTACGTAAATTATCTGGAGGATAAATTTAAAACACTCGATTTGCAAGACTTTAAGATGGCGATTGATTGCGCCAACGGCGCGGCTTATGAACTCGCACCGAAACTTTTCCGAAAATTCGGCGCGGCAACAATCGTCATCAACGACGCACCCGACGGCAGAAATATCAACGAAAACTGCGGCTCGCTGCATCTCGAAGCGTTGCGCGCACGGGTTTTAGAGGAAAAAGCCGATTTCGGCGTGGCGTTCGACGGCGATGCCGACCGCGCTTTGTTCGTTGATGAAAAGGGAAATCTGGTGGACGGCGACGCTTGTTTGTGGATTATGGCGAATCATCTGCAAGCAGACGGCAAATTAAATAATCAAACGGTCGTCGCAACCGTGATGAGCAACATCGGTCTGGAAATCGCCCTCAATTCAAAAAACATCAAGCTTGCGCGCACGGCAGTCGGCGACAAATATGTTTTACAGGAATTGCTCGAAACAAACGGTTCAATCGGCGGCGAACAATCGGGACATCTGATTTTTCCTTTGAACAGTCTGGTCGGCGACGGAATGCTGACGACGCTTTTTCTGCTCGAAGCGATTCGCAAAAACCGCCAATCTCTGTCGGAAATGACCGAAGGCTTCGTTCAGTATCCGCAGATTTTAGTCAACGTCAAGGTACGCGAAAAACTGCCGTTTGAATCAATCAAAGAAATCGCCGAAGCCGCCGCGAAGGTTGAAAACGAACTCGGCGACAAAGGTCGTCTGCTGCTGCGCTATTCCGGAACGGAAAATCGCGCGCGCGTAATGATCGAAGGCGAAGATCAATCTGAAATCGAAGCACAGGCGAACCGTTTGGCTGAAATTATAAACAGGAATTTGGGATAATTTGACGGGATTTTATAATGATTCTAAGTTTTATTACAATTCGGGTTGAAATTTGCGCTCGCCGCTTGCCAACTTACAAAAAATCGTTGTAATATTATTTCAACTGAGACGTTAGGTGGAGCCTTCGTCTCAAGTGGTTGCTGGGGTGAGGACAGTAATCACGAATTGGCAGGTGCGGCACACTTCCACGTTGCTTCGCCTGCTCTCTCTTTTTAAACTTTGAAATTGGTAAAACCGGGCGGCTGGCGAATAAATGCGAAAATTTTATTCGTCAGCCGCCCGGTTTTTGCATATAATTTCCTGAAAATTTCATTTAATTCGAGGTTAAAAATGTCGGCGAAAAAAATCGAGGTCGCGCTGCAAAATCAGCCGCACAGTTACGAAATAAAAATCGGACACGGTTTATTGGCGAAAAGCGGCGATTGGGCGCGCAAATGTTTGCCGGCGAAAACAAAAAAAATCGCCCTTGTGTCGAACGCCAAAGTTTTCGGGCTTTACGGCGCGGCGGTGCGAAAAGGTCTCGAAGCGGAACAATTTGAGGTTCACGTTTTTTTGATGAAGGACGGCGAGCGTTATAAAAATCTTCGCACGCTCGAAGCGGTTTTGAAATTTCTCGGCGAAAATAAATTTTCGCGCGTTGACGCGGTTGTCGCGCTTGGCGGCGGCGTGGTCGGCGATTTAGCGGGCTTCTCGGCGGCGATTTTTCTGCGCGGCATTCCGTTTCTGCAAATACCGACGACGTTTCTGGCAATGATTGATTCGTCGGTCGGCGGAAAAACCGGCGTAAATTCCGACTTCGGCAAAAATTTAATCGGCGCATTTCACCAACCGAACGGCGTTCTGATTGATGTCGAAACCTTGCAAACTCTGCCGCGCAGGGAATTAACCGCCGGTTTTTGCGAAGCCGTCAAACAATCGGCGATTTCCGGCGATGAGCTTTTTCAGATGACCGGCGAATTTTTGCGAGATTATTCGCCGAACCGCTTCAAAGCGTTTTTCTCCAAACAGAATTTTGTCCACGCGGTCGAAAATTTAATTGCCGCGCAGGTCGCCTTCAAAACCGAAATCGTTTTACAGGACGAACGCGAAGACACTGCTCGCCGCGACGCTAAATCACGCAAAATCTTAAACTTCGGACATACGCTCGCCCACGCGCTCGAAAAAGTTACCGATTATAAATACTTCAAACACGGCGAAGCGGTCGGCTACGGCATTATGTTTGCCGCCGCCCTTTCAAAAAAACTTGATATTTTTGATGAAAATGAATTAAAATCGTTGAACGATGTTTTGCATCAGGTCGGGCGACTGCCTGACACGCAAAACATCAGCCTTGAAAGAGTGTCCGAAGCATTTGTTTTTGACAAAAAAAACATCGGAGAATCGCTCGAATGGATTCTCCTCGAAAAAATCGGGCAACCGAAAATCGTCAAAAACACAGACATTCCACCAGACGCGATACGGCGGACACTCGAAGAAATCTTACGTCAATCAAATTAATTCAAAATTGATTTAGCATTGGAGGTTATTCAACGAAAATGATTCAAACAACAAACAAAAACAAATCCGAACAGGGCAGCGCGGGCGTTAAACTCACCGCCGTTCTGGTCTTTTTATTTCTCCTCGGTTACGCCGGTTTTAATTACGTTCCAATCGCCTATGAAGGGCAAAGCTTAAAACAGGATATGCAAACCGCCGTCGTGCAGGGAATGGCACCGATTGGCGGAATGACAATTGCCGATACGGTAAAAGCGAAGCTGCAAAAGGTTCTCGCCTCAAACAACGTGCCGCCGAACGCGGTCGTGCAGGTTACGCAAACGGGCAACAGCGTTCAAGCGCACGTCGCTTATACAAAACAGGTGCAGCTTTTACCGTTTGGAATTTATAAACACAATTATAACTTTGATTACACCGCCGAGCCGACCGGATTTTTAATGAAGCAATAATTAAACGGCGACAGACAATCGGCGCGTGGTTCGGAGGCTTTGCAGTTGAATCAAGCCCTGCGGCGCATCTGCCAGCCAGGTCGTCGGGCAAACGCCGCAGGTCGTACATTTTTCAACCGCCGGACACGGTTTTGAAGAGAGCGCGGCTTGCGATTTTTCGTGTTCGGTTTTCAGAAATTCAAACGACAATCCCGAATCGACGATTGACCAGGGCAAAAATTCTTCATAACTGCGGTTGCGCGACGTATGAAAAGCCGCATCAGTTCCGGTTTCGCGCAAAGCTTCCTTCAAATTTCCGCCGTTGCGCGCCGCCGATTCGATAACTCGGGCGACGGTTCTATCACCCGACGAAAACAGAGCCTGCTCGTGCGCGATGCGCGCCGACATCGCGCGGACTTCGACGTTCGGAATTCTCGCTAAGTTTTTAGAAACCCATTTCAGACGGTTTTTCAATTCCTTTTCGTCGCACACCGCGTCCCATTGAAACGGCGTGTTCGGCTTCGGCACGAGTCCGTTTAACGACGGAATGATTTTTCCAGCACGTCCGAAACGCTTTCCGGCGACGAGCATACGGTCTTTAATGCGCTCGACGAGAACGATCATTTCTTCCAAATCTTCCTGCGTTTCAGTCGGCAAACCGACCATCAGATAAAGTTTGACGGTCAGCATTCCGCGGTCGAATACCGCGCCGCAGATGTCCACGATTTCGTCGTTCGTCAGATTTTTATTGATGACGCGCCGCAAACGGTCCGACCCGGTTTCGGGCGCGACGGCGATTTGCTGGTCGTTCGATTCGACGAGCGCGTCTAGTAATTCTTCGGAAATCTGGTCAAGACGCAGAGATGAAACGGTGATTTTATATTCCATCCGGCGCAGCTCGCTTAAAATCGTCGAAATTTCCGGGTGATCGCAGACGGCGGTCGAGACAAGCCCGATTTTATTCGTTTTACCGCGCCATTCGCTCGCTTTCGCCAAAATATCCTTCGCCGGTACGACGCGCGGCGGATAATAATTGTAACCGGCCCAACAGAAACGGCAGCCTTGCGAACAGCCGCGTGAAATTTCGATTAGAAGTCTGTCGCCCATTTCCGCGCCCGGCGACCAAACGCTCGTCGAAGGCGCGAAAACGTCTTGATTCATCAAAAAATCAACGACTTCCGTTTCGTTTCGCTTAATAGCGCGGCGCAGCGTTCCTTCCTTCGGATTGACAGCGGCGAGCGCGCGTCCGACTCGACGCGGCACGCCCGTTTCCTTCGGCACATAATCGAAAACCGTACCGTCGGCGTGGTAAATCACATCGTAAAGCGCAGGAACGTAAAAACCGCGCCCGATGCGGGCAAGATTCAATAAAATATCTTCTTTGTTTCCGTGTTCGAGAATTGCGTCTGCGAGCTGAAACGCGAGAATTTCGCCTTCGCCGACGGCGATGACATCGGTAAAATCGGCAATCGGTTCGGGATTCAAGAACGAAGCCGCGCCGCCCATCACGACGAGCGGATGAAAATGGTTACGGTCTTTCGACCAGACGGGAATCTGCGACATTTGCAGCATTCGCGCCATATTCAAATAATCGGTTTCAAACGAAATCGAAAACGCGACGACATCGAAATCTTTGAGCGGCGTGTGTGTTTCGAGCGATAAAAGCGGCGTGCGCGTTTTTTCATATTCGCGCATTTCGTCCGCGTCGGGCAGAAACGCTCTTTCGCACGAAACCTCGGGAATTTTATTAAACAGCTCATACATCGTGTGCAGTCCGAGATTCGCCATTCCGACGGCATGCGTATTCGGATAACATAAAGCGATCCGTAGTGTCGCGCCGCGCTTCACCGTCCAGCCTTCTTCACGGGCGAGCTTTTTTTTGTAACTGTCTATTATCTTTTTATTCATTAACTCCAGCCGCGAATGCAAACTTTATATTTTACAGACTGCGTCCGTCATAAAGCAAGTTTTTTAGATGCTTTCTGCGATTGATTAGCCGTCCGGCAAGAATTTGAATAAAAGAGGTGAGGGCTTTTGAAATCGTCGAAATTCGTTTGAAAAGAATTTTTCGAGCTTTAACCGTTTCCGCGGCAGCGTTTGAAAATCGTGTTAAGTTCCGCTAACAACAGTCTTAAACGGCGTAACGATTGCGATGCCGCGGCGCGGGCGGCAATGGTCAACATAAATTTTACATGAGACGTTTAATAACAAAATCGCTGACCGCCGCCCATCTATTGATTTGTTAAATGCGCTTCTATATTTGAGTTCGGAAAACAACAGCAAGGTTAAAACAAAACCTATTTATTAGATTTTTTAACAGCCATTGTGAGATCAAGCGACCAACGCCCGATCAACCAAATCATTTCATCGGCTTCTCTGGACGTAATGTTTCCGGCATTTTTCTCATCGCTCACCGGAGTTGTTACTAATTGTATTTCTGTTTCCGCGGTCGCCTCTAATGACTTAGTATCTCCTTTCAAATCTTCTCGCCCGGGCGCGACTCCAAGAATAAATCTTGAGCAATTAAATTCATTCCGATCCGTCCATTGTTTTTCAAGTAATTTGCGAGCCGCTCCCGAAAGTTTGATTTTTTTCTGATCGCAGTCAAGCTCGGCGTTTTGAGTGCCGTTTTTTACGACAATCCATATTTCGGGTAACGACTGCGCGAGCATAAAAGACCTCGGTTCTTCTCCGTTATATTCAACTTCATACGCCAAGCCGCAAACTTTGCTGTCAAATTGGGACGAAGTTTTTTCATAATCAAAGTTAGTATTAGCCGAACTATTAGAGTTTGATTTGTTTTGCGAACAACCGACCGCTATTAACGCGCTCATTAACGCCGCAACGAAAATTGATTTAACTTGAATCAACATCATAATGTTCCGATTCTCCTAAAAACTTTCAAAGACGGGAAATCTTTGCTCTGCATATTGCTTATTATAATGCTCTCGCGCCAACTCATTTGCCATTTTTCTGACTAATTGAGTAAAAAATGCCGCATACGTAATTTTCTTCCCGTTCATAGCAGTATCAAGAGATATTTCCTCTCCATTGCTATTCTAGTTAGCGGCTTTTTTGTCTCTCAGAATTGCGACTCAAGGCATCGCTTAAAACATCGCAGATTTCTGCGGGAAGAGCTAATGATTGGTCTCCTCCTTCTCGATAAGTTGACCAGATATAGTTATAAATCAACGTAGGTGCATCAGAGTCTTCGCCTTCAATGGCAAGATAAGTCGGAGCAAAACCTTAGAGTTTAAGTTCAGACGGTTGAAAGAAAGGTTTTCTGACTGTTAAAATTGTTTCATACGCATACTAAAATAATTCTCCTTATGGTGAATTTCGCGTTTCGGCGCAAACATTTAACGAATATTTTAAGAAATTTTATATACCGAAAATTTTTCTGAAATTTTTCTTTACGGTTTTTCGCTTTTCGCTTCCCATTTTTCCAAAACATTGGCGATTCTGACCAAAGCCAGTGCTGTTGCCATTTCCGACAGAAGCCGCGCCGCGTCGTTGCATTGAGCTAAACCGACCGCGTCAATTTTTTTATCTTCCATTTTCGCAATCGCCTTCATATGAAGGCTGAATGCCTGCTCGATAAAACTTATATTTAGCTCCGAATAGGTTTTTTCCGTCATATAAATATTGGAATGGGATGTATTTTGTTCGACTTTAAATTACTTTGTAGGACGCAATCGAAATTTCAAAACGCTCTAAAAGCTATTACAACCGTAAAAAAAAATCCAATTCTCTCGAACCGAAAATTTTTTACGCAAAATCAACCCGCCCGAAACGTCTTAAGTTGAACTTTAATTCAAAAACTTTTCCGGACGCAATTTTTGAAAATTATTTTATCCTTCTGATAAAATAGTTTTCAGTCGAACAAAACAGCCGTCGTCGTTTTTTAGTTGCCGACGGCTGATGCCGACACCGGTGTTTTTGAATCAAAGTTCAAAAATAAAATTAGCAGGGTAATGCCGACGAAGCATTATCCCTGCTGAAGCGAAGTTAACCCCATATAACTTCGCGTTATCTAGCCGTCTTTAAGCTAACCAGACGCACATCAGACGCTTAAAGCTCGCTAGATCAGTGAGAATACATAAAGGCTTTTGAAAATTGCCGTCTATTTTTCACTGGTCAAACTCATTCCGAAATTATCGAATAATTAAGAAATGATTTTTAGAACTACAATTTGACAGTCAAAGAAATAGCTGCTTTCTTTATTAAGACTAGCAAACAAAACACGGCTTGAATATCCGTTTTAGTTTGTATTTTTACCAGTATGAATACCGATGACCTTCTCCCCTTTGGTACCGGCATTTGATAAGAAACGGCAAGTTTAACGGGCATGAAATCGTTTTTAAGAGATTTCAGCCGCGCAAAATTGTTTTCGGGCGATTTTGAATTAAATACGCTTTTTGTGAAATATTTTTCTTAAAGTAAAAGCTAAATATATTTGACCTGATCAGCAAAATTTAATTGATTGTTCGGTTCAACCGCGTCTTCGGTTGAAGGCGGATTATTTATCGTCATAATAAAATGTTTTTTAGCCAATTAAATCTGCAAAATTTTTTCCTTCTTTACTCAACCGAGGGCGTTGCTTTATCGCTGCGCTGCCACATCTTTCAGCATTGCCCGCGCTTATTTGGTTATGTTGTTCTTTTTTGTGTAATCGTTTTCACGCCGACTCTGGTTCGCGCCGACGGCATTTTTCAAACGCCGGACGGCGAAAATTTTATCAGGCAAACTTTTACGACCGAAAACGGATTGCCGCAGAATACCGCCGTCGCGGTTGTGCAAACGCGCGACGATTATATATGGGTGGCGACGTTCGGCGGTTTAGTGCGTTATGACGGCATCAAGTTTACGATTTTTACGACCGCCAACACGCCCGAATTGATTGATAATCGAATCGCTTCGTTGTATGAAGACCCGCACGGCGTGTTATGGATCGGGTCGGAAAATGGCGTATTGATAAAATACAAGAACGGCGTTTTCACGCTCATCAGAAAAAGCGTCGGCTCGGCGACCGACCGCGTTATTTCCCGTATGTTTATGGACGGTAACGATCTTCTATGGTTCAGAAACGCTAATCATTTAAATACTTACAATACCGAGACCGGAGAGTTTACAGAGATAGACAACGGCGTGTTTGAAAAAGCGGGCGCGAAAAGCGGCGATGTCGGATCGGTCAAAGCGTTTGAATTAGACGCGGAAAATAATTTGTGGATCGCTTCAGATCGCGGCTTAATTCAATTTCGTGAAAATAAATTTACGCTCTTCGATAAAACGGACGGCTTGCCCGACGATTTGATACGGTTTGTCAAAGCGACTCCCGACGGAAATTTATTTATCGCCACCGATTACGGAGCCGGATTTTTTAAAAACGGCAAATTTACCGCGCTCGTCGAAAAACAAACGAACGCTTTTCCTTTTCCGGATTTTAGAAATCCTGAAAAATTTACTTTCTACACTTTGAACGGCAAGCTTTACCGCCTCGCCGACGGCGAGCTTTTGAGTTATCAGTTATCACAGGACAAACAGGAAAAAACGATTCTGGCGGACAATGAAGGCAATTTGTGGGTTGGTAAAAATCTGGAGCTGGCGGTGTATAAACCGCGTTACGTTAAAGTTTTCTGGAAGCCGTTAGCCGGGCAAACCGGCGAAGGAATAAGCAGAATTATCGAAGACCGGCAGGGCGCGGTTTTTCTCGTCGACGGTCAGCAAATTATGCGTTGGAAAAAAGGACTCTTCGAGACTGTTATGACCGTTCCGAAAAATAGTCCCGCTTACAAAAATGAGCCTTATTTGAAGGCGACGGCGGCGCGCGACGCGGCGGGAGATATTTGGGTCGGAAGGCGCGACGGCTTGTTTAAGTTCGAGAACGATTCGTTTACGAAAATTGAAACCGGCAGTGCCGATGCCGATAAATTTTTGACCGGAACGCTGTTTATCGCGCGCGACGGAAAAATCTGGTCGGCGGGTCTTGAAAGCGGACTCCGAATGCTTCAAAACGGCGAAACCAAAGTGTACACGACCGCCGACGGATTGATTGATAATACGGTTAACTGTCTGTTTGAAGATAAAAAGGGAGTTTTGTGGATTGGGACGCGCAGCGGAATGAGCCGCCTGGAAAACGGCGCGTTTACAAATTTTACGACCGACAACGGCTTGACCAACAATTACGTCCGGGATTTTTACGAAGACGCGGACGAAACGCTCTGGATCGCCACTTACGGCGGCGGCATTCTGCGCTATCGTGACGGAAATTTCGTTTCCATCACGACTAAAAACGGTTT
The DNA here is from genome assembly GCA_964237235.1 of uncultured Pyrinomonadaceae bacterium. Lineage (GTDB taxonomy): Bacteria > Acidobacteriota > Blastocatellia > Pyrinomonadales > Pyrinomonadaceae. Next base: position 32,284 of record CAXSGY010000006.1, on the reverse strand, counting down.
GCCCGAAAACATCGCCTCGCGCATTTTGGTTGATGACTTTGATAATTTTTGGATTTTAGGCAATCAAGGCGTTTATTCGGTCAGTCGCGCCGCGCTCAATGATTTTGCCGACGGATCAAGCAGAATCGTTTACTGCGCCGTTTACGGCATTAAGGACGGAATGAAAAACAGCGAAGGTAACGGCGGCGATCAACCGTCCGGCTGGAAAACGAGCGACGGTCGGCTTTGGTTCCCGATGGTCGAAGGCGGCATCATAATTACGCCGCCGAAAACAAAATCGCTCGCGCCGCCGGTTTACATCGAAGATGTTTTGTTAAACAGAAAAAGCCTTAATTCCTCAAAGGAAATCGTTATCAACCCGGACGAAAGCTCGCTTGAAATAAATTACACGGCGATAAATTTTACGCAGCCGGAACAAATTAAATTTCAGTATAAGCTCGAAGGCTACGACACCGATTGGCAGGAAGCGGGAACCAGAAGAACGGCTTATTATCAATATCTCACGCCCGGCACATATAATTTTACCGTCCGCGCCGTGACCGCCGACGGCGTTTGGAGTGAAAATCGGGCTAATCTCAAAATCCGCGTCAAAAGCGGCATTATTGTTCATCGCCGCGAGGACGGCACGGCGTTTTTTACCATTGATTTTCCTTTTTATTTATACTGGTGGCTGTATCTTTTGTTAAGTGTTTTGAGCATTTCGGCGATTGTTTTCGCTTACCAAAAAAGACTCGAAATTCTCGAACGCCGCCGCGCCGAACAGCAAAAGTTTTTCCGCCGTCTGATTTACGCGCACGAAAGCGAGCGTCGCCGCATCGCCGCCGAGCTGCACGACAGCGTCGGACAGAGTTTGGCGATCATCAAAAACGCGGCTTTTTACGACGCGACCAAACCTTTCAATGCGGAAACTGGCAAAAGACAACTGCAACAGATTTTCGAGCAATCGAAACAAACCATCAGCGAAGTGCGCGAGATAACTTATAATTTGCGCCCGTATATGCTCGAACGCTTCGGCATCACCGAAGCCGTCAAATCTTTGATCGAAAAAATCGCGCTTTCCGATACGCTCGACGTTTATTTGAAGATTGACCCGATTGACCGTCTGTTTTCGAACGAGGAAGAAATAAGCATCTATCGAATAATTCAAGAAAGTCTCAACAATGCTTTGAAACACTCGGATGCAAGCGAAGTCAACGTCGAAATCAAACGCTTCAATAATTTCATCACCATTAAAATTCAGGACGACGGCAGAGGATTCGATCCGAAAGTCTTGAGGGAACGGAACGGACGCGCGGGATTCGGTCTGGTCGGTATTGCTGAAAGAATTCAAATGCTTGGCGGGACCTACTCAATCGAATCGAAACTGAGCATCGGAACGACGATCTACGTCAACGTAAAAATTAGGGGAATAGAAAAAGGAGAAAACTAATGTCGGAAATCATAAAAATTATAATCGCGGACGATCACCCGATTTTTCGGACGGGTACGCGGTTGATGATCGAATCGGAAAAATCGTTTTCGGTCGTCGCCGAAGCGGACAACGGAGAAAACGCGCTCGAACTCATCGAAAAACATCTTCCGCGCGTCGCCGTGCTTGATATAGATATGCCGGAACTCGACGGATTCGCGGTCGCCGCAAAAATTAAGGAAAAAAAGTTGCCGGTTGAAATTATCTTTCTCACGATGCACGGCGAAGAAAAATTATTTCAGGCGGCGGTCAGTTTGGGAATTAAAGGCTACGTTCTAAAAGACAGCGCGCAGACCGATATTGTCAAAGCCGTCAAATCGGTTTTGAGCGGCAATCCGTTTATCAGCCCGGAGCTTTCGAGACATATTATTAAACGTATGTATGAGCCGTCAATTTCCAGCAGCGCGGGTTTGGACACGCTTTCCCCGACGCAGCGGCGCGTTCTGAAATTGATTGCCGAAGACAAAACCAGCAAGGAAATCGCCGCGCTTTTGTGCATCAGCCAGCGCACCGTTGATACGCACCGCGCGAAAATTATCTTTAAGCTCAAATTGCAGGGCAGTCTCGCGCTCGTCAAATTCGCAATGCTTCACAAGTCGGATATCTAAGAGTAAAATTTCTTTCGGGAAGATGAAATTATCAATTTTTATTTGCTTCGTTTTATTAATCGGCGCGGTGTCGCCGCGGGCGCAGTCCGGGCGAACCAAAATTTATTCGGAAAGCTCGCCGTCGGTTAATCAACCGGAAACAAAAACGCCGGCGGTTGATAATCGGAAGCCGTTCAAAGAGGAAGAGGTAATTCGCGTCGAAACGGATTTGGTCGTGATTCCGGCGCAAATTTCCGCCGCCGACGGCAAGCCGGTTCTCGACGTTAAAAAAGAAGAAGTTAAAATTTTTGAAAACAACGTCGAACAGGAAATAGTTTATTTTTCCGATCAGGAGCAGCCGTTTACGGTCGCGCTGGTTTTGGATATGAGTTATTCGAGCCTTTTCCGTCTAGAGGATATTCAAAAAGCCGCGCTCGCTTTTATCGAACAGCTGCGCCCGAACGATAAAGTGATGATCGTTTCGTTCGACGAAAAGGCGAGAGTTTTGTGCGCGCCGACAAACGACAAAAAGGCTCTGCGGCTGGCTGTCGAAGCGACGAAAATCGCTTCGGGGTCGAGCGTTTACACGTCGCTCGATTTAGTCGTCAATGAAGAATTCAGTCGCGTCGCGGGACGCAAAGCGATTGTTTTGTTAAGCGACGGCGTTGACACGAGCAGTCAGAAAACGACCGCCGCCGACGTTTTGCGCGAGGTCGGCGCGGCGGACACTTTGGTATTTCCGATTCAATACGACACCTACGACGACGTACAGAAAAACCGCAAGAACAACGCGCAGGTTTTATACGACGATAATGACCGCCCGTATATCGTGCAATTACCGCGAATAAAGGGCGAGCGTGAAGAAGATTACAAAACGGCGGACGAATTTTTACAACAGATTTCGACGGACACGGGCGGGCGAGTTTACCGAGTTTCTTCCAAGACGAATCTAAGCCGCGCGTTCGCCAATATCGCCGAAGAGCTGCGCCGGATTTACAGCATCGGATATTATCCTGGCACCGAGCGCGAAAATAATGTAAAATATGACGTGAATGTTCGCGTTTACCGTCCGAACTTAAAAATTCGCGCCAAGGAAAGCTATCTTTGGCATAAAAAACCGGAAAAAACTCAATAATTTTTACAAAAAAAAGCTTTCGCTTCGACGAGCGAAAAAATAGTTTACCGTTTAACCATTCCAAATGTTTACCGTTTAACCATTCCAAATAAGGAGTTATTGTGTATGAAGAAATTTAAATTTTTAGCCGCGTTCGCGCTGCTGCTCGCGCTTTTCGCCGCCGCGAACGTTAAAACGTTCGCGCAGGACGAAACATTGACTAACGATGAGGTAATTTCACTGGTCAAAGCCGGTCTCAGCAACGCGGTCATTATCAACAAAATTCGCACATCGAAATCGAGTTTTAATCTTTCGACCGATTCGCTGATTAAATTAAAACAGGCGGGTGTCGCCGACGATGTGGTCGCGGCGATGCTCGAAGCGAAAAGCGGCAAAACCGTTGCCAACACGACTGCAACTGTCGGCGGCGCGAGCGGCGATTCGAACGATCCGCTTGCCCCGCATAACTTCGGAATTTATCTATTTGAAGATAAAGACGGCGTTAAAAAAATGACGCAACTCGCGCCGAATGTCTCGGCGCAGAACCGCACGGGCGGCTTGTTCACTTCGTCAATGACCTACGGACTCGGCAAGGTCAAAACCAAAGCCAACCTGCCCGGCACCGCCGCCAAATTACAGCTTAATCAGGCGCAGCCGACTTTTTATTTCTATCTCGATACGAAAAGCGGCGGCTTGAATACGGCGAGCGGCGTGCCTTCGACACCGAACGAATTTACCTTGATTAAGTTCAACGTCAGAAGCGACAACCGCGAAGTGACCATCGGCAAATCGAACGCTTTCGGCGCGAAAGGCGGTTTGTCCGACGAATATGTCGTTCAATATAACGTTGAAGACCTCGGCAACGGAATTTTCAAAATCACGCCGACGACAACTTTGAAAAACGGCGAATACGGATTTTACCTGATAAATTCCGGCAACTCGAACGCCAGTGCCGCCGTCGGCGCGAAGTTTTTCGACTTCGGCGTAAAACTCGTTCCGTAAATTAAAGATTAAGCGTCTAAAAAGAAAAAGCATCGCTTGTAAATCAGCGATGCTTTTTTTTCGATGCGCGAAATAGCTCTTTGTTAACTGACCCGACGGCAACGAGCAAACTCGCCTGTCTGAAAATAAATTTTTCACCGTTTGCCGTCAGTATGCAAAGTCTTTTTAATCAAAGAATAGTTCGGTCAATCGAATTTTTGCGGGAAATTGACTGAAATGTTTTGAAGAATTTATGTCTCCTCCAATCTTTCCTTAACTTCTTCGGCGCGAAGATTTTCGTGTTTGATGCCGACACGCAGACGGCGGTAAACGCTCATCAATTGATTGGCAAGCCACGGAATCGCAAAAAAAGCCAGAACGTAGCCGCGCCAATCGTCAATCAAAAGCCGGAAGCCGGTCAAAATTAAAACCAGAAGCGTCGTCCAATGGCTAAAACAGTATTCGCAGGTAAAAAGATAATAAAATTTTCTCTGAAAAAACGTGCCGCAATTTTGGCTGCGGTCTTTACAATATTCGCGCCATTCGCCGAAAATTTCCTCCTGCGTAACCGTCCAGGCGATGCTGGCGACGATTATCGAAAGAATGACGAGCCAGAAAATCTGCGTTGCGATGTCCATTTAAAAATAATTTTGCGGTTTGCGACTGCAAAAAGCAATCGCCAACCGCAAACCTTAAGATCGTAAGTTTTTTTACGACTGCTTGCCTTCGAGAAACGCCTTCAAACGACGCGAGCGCGACGGATGTCGAAGTTTTCTTAAAGCCTTCGCTTCGATTTGGCGAATGCGTTCGCGCGTCACGGCAAAGTGTTGCCCGACTTCTTCGAGCGTGTGTTCGGAACCCGTGTTGCCGAGACCGAAACGCATCTTGATAACTTTTTCCTCGCGCGGGGTCAGCGTCGCCAAAACTTCGTCGGTGATTTCCCGCAAGTTGCCGAACGTCACCGATTCCGCCGGATTCATAATTGATTTGTCTTCGATAAAATCGCCGAGGTGCGAATCTTCTTCCTCGCCAATCGGCGTTTCCAGAGAAATCGGCTCCTGCGCGATTTTCAAAACCTTTCGCACTTTTGAAACGGAAATGTCCATTTTCTTGGCGATTTCTTCGGATGTCGGTTCGCGTCCCAATTCCTGAACCAGCGCGCGCGATGTGCGAATCAATTTGTTGATCGTTTCGATCATATGGACGGGAATGCGAATCGTTCGCGCCTGGTCGGCAATCGCTCTGGTAATCGCCTGCCGAATCCACCACGTCGCGTAAGTCGAAAACTTATAACCGCGCCGCCATTCAAATTTATCAACCGCCTTCATCAAACCGATGTTGCCCTCCTGAATCAAATCGAGAAACTGCAAACCGCGGTTCGTGTATTTTTTCGCAATCGAAACGACGAGTCGCAAGTTGGCTTCGACCAGTTCGCGTTTCGCCTGATTGGTCGCTTGTTCGCCGACCAGAATCGTTTGCAGAGAGCGTTTGATTTCGACCGCCGGAAGATTATATTTTTGTTCGATCTCCTGAACAATTTTCTTGGCTTCGGAGATTTTCTTGTTCTGCTCTTTTTTAATTTCCGGCGTAATCCGTTTGCTTTCGAGCTTGTCCTGCGCTTTATTAATTTCGCGTTCTGCTCGACGAATTTCGTCGGAAACTTTGCGAATCGCGCCGATCAATTTTTGCATCGCGCGTTCAGTCAGATTCAGATTCTTTGTTTCCTGCGAAACTTCGAGCCGGTGACGCGCCGTCTGCCGCTTGAGCGACATCAGCTTTTTCGTCGTTTTGCCTTTGGAATTTTTTCGCTCTTCGCACAATTTGTCGTAGGCTTTCAAAGCCTTCTTGAAATTGGCGCGAATGTTGGCGATGCCTTCAATCGTCCAGCGCAGATATTCTTCCGCCTTGTCCTCTTCGCCGGTCAGTTCGGCTTGTTCGGAAAACGTGACGGTTTCGCGGATGTAACCTTTGCCCGATTCCAAATCGTCGCCGATTTGCAGAAGTCTTTCGATGGCAATCGGCGAACGCGAAATCGCTTTGCGCGTTTTGATTTGTCCGCGCTCGATTCTTTGGGCAATCGTTACTTCGCCCTGACGGGTCAGCAGCGGCACAACGCCCATCTCGCGCAAATATAAACGCACCGGATCGTTCGATTTGTCGAGCGTTCCGGCTGACAAATCCAAATCCAGATCGTCTTCGTCAATGTCATCGTCCGAATCGTCGTCGAGCGCGAGGCTCGCCGCTTTTTCAAGCAGTTGCGCGTCGGTATCGGCGACCGAAATATTCGCGCCTTCGAGACGCGTTAAAACATCTTCGATGTCGTCGGGCGACATCATCTTATTTGGAATCTCGCGGTTCAGCTCGTCGAAGCTCAGAAACTTTTTACGTCTGCCGAGCGCGACCAGCCGGTCCATTAAATCTTCTTTTTCGTCGTAGTCTGCCATAAATTTATCAAAGATTTTGATTAAAAAAACTTATAAATCGTTGTTTATAAAATAAAACTAAACGCCGCAAAGCGTGAAAAGGTTTCAAACGTGAAAACGGCGATTAGCCGAGACTTTCTAATTTTGAATTTCGAGCAATTTTCAAATAGGAAATCTGTCATTATAGAGCATAAACATTTAACTATTCAACCTGTTGCGTGAAAAAATTGTTTAAGGTCAAAAGCCGACCGCTTTTCGGAAAAATTTATTTGCCGCGGCGAAGATTATCTTTCGCCGATGCGTTTTTCAAAATCGCGCTTCAAACGGGCGAGACTGATTTGCTCGGTGACGAGCGCGTCGCGCAGATTTATGTCGCCAATCTGTTCGGCGAAAACGAGTTCCTGACTGATTTCTAAAATTCTCCGCGCAATTGCCATCGAACGCAAAGTCGCCACGCAGTTTTCCGCTTCGGTTAAAACTTCGTCAATCGCTTCGTCCAAATCACGCGCCGGCTCGGACATTAAAAGAACGGGAACAAAATCGCTCGCCGCCGCGTCGTCGGCGACGAGTTCCATCAAATTTTCGCCCGTCAAATCGGAGCCGATGTCCTTGAGCGCGAGCATCGCGCGGAAAACTTCCGAAGTGGCGAGCGATTCGTAATCGGTTTCTTCGAGCGCGGGCAGAATTATTTCGCGCAAATCTTTATCGTAAACGAGCAATTCCAAAAGGTGTTGTTCGGCGACGGTGATTTTAGTCGCGTTTCTTTTGACGACAAAGTTTTTCAGTTCGAGTTTTTTTTCTTCAGCGTCAATTCTGCCGTCGGGTTTTTCCTTTTTCTGAATTTCCTTCCACAGATAATTTTCGGTTACTTTGTCTTCGATCCGAAAAAATTTGAGCGTCTGTTTCAGCGTTTCGCGCCGCTCGACCAAATTGCGAATGGCTGACAAAACCGGCAGAACGTCTTCGACCGCTTCGGCTTTCGCCTTCGGCGAATTGATGTTTCGTTCCCGCGCCAGATTTTCCAGCACGAATTGCAGAAAAGGATACGCGCTGCCGCGCAAATGATTGTAGCTTTCCGCGCCGTTTATCTTCAAAAAATCGTCCGGGTCCTGTCCGTCGGGCAACACCAACACTTTCGTCTCAAAATCTTCTGCCAAAAGCGTTTCAATCGCCCTTCGCGCCGCTTTCACGCCCGCCTTGTCGCCGTCGTAATTGATGACGACTCTTTTGGCGAAGCGGCTTAAAAGTTTCGATTGTTCGGGCGTAAAAGCCGTTCCGAGACTCGCCGCCGTGTTGCGAATGCCGTATTGATAAAGCGCGATTAAATCCAGATAACCTTCGACCAGAATCGCAAATTTCTTCTGCCGGATTTCTTCCTTCGATTGAAAAAGCCCGTAAAGATGTTCGCCTTTCACATAAGCCGGAGTTTCCGGCGAGTTGAGATATTTCGGTTCGCCCTGCGCCAGAATTCGCGCGCCGAACGCAATCGGATCGCCTTTAATGTCCAACACCGGAAACATTACGCGCCCTCGAAAACGGTCGTAAACTCTTTTTTTTTCTTCGTTGATCGAAACAAGTCCGCTCGTTTCAATCAGCTTTTCGTCCGCGCCTTTCTCTTTCAAAAGCGACATCAACGCGTCCCAACTGTCGGGCGCGAAACCGATGTGAAAAGCCTTCTGAGTTTCAACGGAAATCTCGCGTTTTTCCAAATATTCGCGCGCCGCTTTGGAATGCGCGTTCGTTTCCTGCAAATGATTTTCCCAAAATTCGAGCGCGTATTTGTTTAATTCGATTACCTGATCGGCAATCGCTTTTTGTTCCTGTTTGCGCTGTTTATTGCGTTCGTAATTTTTATCGTCAATCGGTTCGGGCAACGGAATATTCGAGATTTCCGCGACGCGTTTGATCGCTTCGGGAAAATTCAAGCCCTCGAGTTCCATTACGAAATTAAAGGCGGAGCCGCCTTTTCCGCAGCCGAAACATTTGTAAAATCCCTTCGACGGGTTAACCGAAAACGAAGGCGTTTTCTCGCCGTGAAACGGACAATTTCCCCAAAAATTCGCGCCCTTTTTCTTCAAAGGCACGTGCGCCTCGACAATCCGCACAATGTCGGCGCGATTTTTCAGTTCGTCAATAAAATGTTGCGGATAAAGCATTGGATATTAGCGAACAAAATTACTGTTTTAATTCGGCTATTGTAGCACCTTGCCCGCCCTGGTCAGGCGGCGCGAAGGTATATTTGGCGACGTGCGGATGATTTTTCAGGAAATGATGGACGAAATTTTTCAACGCGCCCGTGCCGAAGCCGTGAATGACGCGGATCCTCGGAAGCGCGGCGAGATAGGCTTCGTCGAGAAATTTGTCGAGTTCGTATTCCGCGTCGCTCGTGCGTTTGCCGATTAAATTCAGTTCCGCCGCCAGGTCTTCGGTGTCGAGCCGCAGATTGGAATTTTTGGCTTGCGCCTGAAGTTTTTCGCCGCGTGAAGGTTTGGCGGAATCAACAGCCGCGCCGACGGTTTGCAGGTTCGATAATTTTTCGCGCAGACGCATCGCGCCGACTAAAATCTCCGCCGAATCTTTTTCGATTTTCTCGACCGTCCCGACGCTGCCGAAGCTCGTGCGAACTCGTGCGCCGACGACAATCGGCAAATTCGCGTCGTCAAACTCCGCATCTTGATTTGCGTCGGACGAACCTTGAGTCTTTAACTTTGAACCCTGAACCTGCGAAAGCACGGCGCGGTTTAGCTCGGCTTTGCGCGCAACGCGTTCTTTTTCGAGCTTCGCTTTTAACGCTTTGTCTTCGATGGAATTGATGAACGCTCTGGATTGTTTTTCAAAACCGGCGACGGTTTCGGCGAGTTCGGTTTCAAACGATTTGCGGCGTTCGCGTTCGCGTTTTTTCGCCTCGATTTCGAGCGTCGCGTATTTGTAGGCGACGGCTTCGCGTTCTTCTTCCAAAGCAACGCGCAAATCTTCGGCGTTCGTCGTTTCGGTTTGCAGCTTTCGCAAATAATTTTGCGATTCCTGCGCCGAAATATCGAGATTTTCTTTGGCGGTTTCAATTACTTCATCGCGGATTCCGAAACGCCTGGCGATTTCGATTCCGCTCGACGCGCCCGCCAAGCCGACTAATAAACGATACGTCGGCTGCAAAGTTTTTTCGTTGAATTCGACCGAAGCGTTGATGACGTTTTCGTCGTTCGCCGCATATATTTTCAATCCGCGATAATGCGTCGAAGCGATGATTTGCGACTGACATTTTTGCCGGAAATAATCCACAATCGCCACGCCCAAAGCCGAGCCTTCGTCCGGGTCGGTGCCTGTTCCGACTTCATCGAGCAGAACGAGCGACGGCGATTGGCAATTTTCCATCATCGCGGCGATGTTCGAGATATGCGACGAAAACGTCGAAAGATTCGCCGATAAAGATTGATTGTCGCCGATGTCCGCCAGCACGGATTTGTAAAACGGAACGCTCGCGCGGCGCGCCGGAACGGGCAAACCCGAAATCGCCATCAGCGATAAAAGTCCGGCGGTTTTCATCACGACGGTTTTGCCGCCCGCGTTCGCGCCGGAAATTATCATGACCGGATTTTGTTTGGTGAGTTTGAAACTTACGGGAACGATTTCGTTTGTTTGGTTTTTTATTTTCGGTTTTTGGTTTTTGTCGGAAACGCCTGCGTCAGCGGACGTTTCGGTCGTTGCGTTTAGGCTCTCGTTCGGTGCGGTGGTGCTGCCCGCTGACGCAGACGGTTCCGACATTCGCAAATTTTCTTCCAAAATCGGATGCCGCGCGTCAATCAAATCTAAAGTTTCATCGTCGGAAATCTGCGGCACGACGGCTTTGAATTTGCGGGCGAATTCGGTTTTCGCTTTTGTGAAATCGAGTTCGGCGACCGCCGCGATTGCCGCTTCGATTGCCGGAAGCTGTTCGCGCAAATCTTCGGTTAAAGCGAAAAGAATTCGGGCAATTTCGCGTTCTTCCTTGCCCTTTAAATTTTGCAGCTCGTTGTTGGCTTCGATGACTTCGAGCGGTTCGATAAACACCGTCGCGCCCGACGAAGAAAAGCCGTGCGCCACGCCGCCGACCTTGCCGCGAAAATCCGTTTTGACGGGAATCACGTAACGCTCGTTCCGCTGCGTCACAATCGCGTCCTGAATCGCGTCGCCCGCGTTTCGCATCGTCGCTTCCAGAGCTTTTTGCAATCGCCCGCGCTGGTTGTTTATCTCGCGCCTGAGCCGCAGCAGTTCGGGCGAAGCCGCGTCGTCAATCTCGCCGCCCGGCAGAAGTTTTTTATTCACGCGCTCAATCGCCGCAAAAAGCGCACTCGGAATCGCTTCGACAAATTGCCAGAGCGTCGGCGCGAAATCCTTTTCCGGCTGAAGCGCGGATTTAGCGAATAGCGCCTGATTGCAAAGCCGCGTGATTTCCAGAAGTCGAACGGGTTCGAGCGTCGCGTTTTTAATCTTTAAGATCGCCGCCGCATCCGACGGGTCTTCCAAACCGCTGAACGACCACGAAACTTGTTTGTCCTCGTTCAGGCGAATCGTTTCGTCAATTGCCCGCAAATCTTGTTCGAGCTGCAAACGGTCGGTCAGCGGCTGTAAATCTTCGAGCAGATTTGCACCCATCGGCGTGCTTGCATACCGCGCGACGAGCGCGAGCATTTTTTCGTATTCTAAAGTTGTTAGGGATTGCATAAATTCAACAAATAAAAGCCTGCTCAAATAACAAGCAAGCATTTTCGGATATTTCGATTAACATTCGTCGGCGGCGGCTTTAATGAAATTAAGATTGAAAATTATTTTAATAAGTTTGCTCGTTGCGTTTGGCGACTCGCAGAACGCTGACGAGTAAAATATTGTCACGAACTTGGTAAATAATGCGAAAATCGCCTACTTTTATTCGATACAAACCGCTCTCGTCAACCAGTTTCTTGAAGCCGTGCGGTCGCGGATTTTCGGCAAGAGATTCGGCGGCGGCGACAATCTTTAATTGCCATTTTCTGTCAATGCGGCGCAGTTATTTAGCAATATTCGGCGCAAAAACAACTTCGTATTTCATATTCCGAGTTCGGTCTTCAATTCATCCAAACTGATAAACTCGCCTTTTTCGAGCGCGCGTTTGGCGTGGCGAATATCGGCTAAATCTTCGGCGGTCAATTTTTCAGAATCATCTTCAACGCGCTTCGCCTTGATCTTTAAAGCGGCTAACAATTCGTTGGCTGAATCTACGTCGTCAATTTTGTAGTGATGCTTGACTCGTAACGGCAAATCAATAACTATTTGTCCCATATTTCACCCCAAGAAATTATATCATTTTTGAGTAAGTTTGCGCCCGTCGGCGTGCTTGCGTAACGAGCGATGAGCGAGGGCATTTTTTGTTATTCTAAAGTTGAAATTATTTAATTCACTCATACATTTTTTTCATTTGTTTTAATTCCGTTCTTGCTAACGTATAACCTCAATTCCTTTCCAAAATGTGACGTGATTTTCAATTTCCTTCGCCGCGTCTTTCGCTTCGGGATAAAACCACGCCGCGTCTTTGTTCGTTTCACCCTTAACAACGACATCGAAATAACTCGCCGTGCCTTTCCAGCCGCAGACGGTGTGGGTTTCGCTTTCGCGGAAAAATTCACGGTTGATCGAATCAGCCGGAAAATATTGGTTTCCTTCGATGACAATCGTTTTATCGCTCTCGGCTAAAGTTGCGCCGTTCCAAATTGCTTTCATAAATTTTCTCCTTGAAATTAATTTATCGCCAGAAAACGCTCGCGGATTTCCGGTGTCGGCATCAGACAGGCTTCCTGTTTGCCGAACATTTTATAGCGGTATTTGGCGAAAAGTTTGTAAAAAACGTCGCGGACAAACGACGGCACGACGATAAAACCGTAAAAATATCGCCACGCGCCGCTCAATCTTCGGGCGATTCGCAGCGCGGCGGTCGTGCGAACATACGCTTTGCCGTCTTCGATTAAAACGACCGAATCGGTGACGTTTTTATTGATGCCGTATTCGCCGAGCAGTTTCTGTCCGACTTCCGATTGCAGCGGCGCGAACTTGAAATAATTTTCCCGGTCGCGCTCGATAATAAAATTGACCGAACCGTTACAGAAATTACACACGCCGTCGAAAAGAATAATCGCGCTCATAATATTTAATGGTAAAGAAAAAAGGGAAAAAGTGGAAAAGGCGAAAAGTGGAAAAATGGAAAAGGCGAAAAGTGGAAAAGTGGAAAAGGCGAAAAGGGAAAAGGGAAGGGTGAAAATTTTATAGTTTAAAGAGAATTTTTATGCTTCGCGGTTTTACTTTTCCCCTTTTTCCCTTTTCCACTTTTCCACTTTTCTATTCTCCCTTTCAATTCTGAAACATTTTAGTTTATACTGCGTAGCAATTCGGCGGTTCCATTTTACAATTCATTCCGGTTTAAATTTATGAAGAAAATTTTTCTGAAATTTTTCGTCGCTGTTGCTGCGTGCGCGGCTTTGAGCCTGTCAGTAAAGGCGCAAACCAGAACTGAGACTTTTGCGATTACCGACGCGCAGATTGCGACCGTTTCGGGTCCGACGATTGCGCGCGGCACGATTGTGTTGCGCGACGGTTTGATCGAAGCGGTCGGCGAAAATGTCAAAGTCCCGGCGGACGCGCGCGTCATCAACGGCGCGGGCTTGACCGTTTATCCGGGGTTTTTTGATGCGAATACGAGTCTCGGTCTTACCGCGCCGACCGCGACCGCGCCGCGCGGCGGTCAAGGCGGCGGATCGCCAGCACTGGCGCAGACGCAACCCGCTTCAAACTCGAATTACCCGGACGGTTTGCAGCCCGAAGAATCGGCGGCTGACGAATTAAAAGCGGGCGAAGCGCAGTTTGAAACGAACCGCAACGCCGGATTTACAACCGTTTTGACCGTTTCGCGCGAAGGCGTTTTTAACGGTCAATCGGCGTTAATAAATCTTGCGGGCGAGACGGTTTCGCAGATGATTGTGCGCGCTCCGTTCGCCGAGCATTTCAGTTTTACGACGCTTCGCACCGGCGCGTATCCGACCGCGCTGATGGGAACGATTTCCGCGCTACGGCAAATGCTGCTCGACGCGCAGACTTTGCAGGCGAACCGTCTGACCTACGCGAAAAATCCGCGCGGAATGCGGCGACCTGAAGCCGACAAATCGCTCGACGCACTTTTGCCGGTTTTAAGCCGCGCGATGCCGATTGTTTTTAACGCCAACACCGAAATGGAAATCATTCGCTCGCTCGATCTGGCAAAGGAATTTAATTTAAACGCGATGATCGCGGGCGGTCAGGAAGCGTGGAAAGTCGCCGACCGTTTGAAGGCGCAGAAAATTCCCGTTTTGCTTTCGCTGAATTTTCCGAAGCGCACCGCCGCCGCTTCGCCCGAAGCCGACGCGGAAAGTCTGGACATTTTGCGGCTTCGCGCCGAAACGCCGAAAACTGCCGGACGGCTCGCGCAGGCGGGCGTAAAGTTTGCGTTTCAATCCGGCGGAATGTCGAACATCAACGACTTTTTTACCAACGCCAACAAAGCCGTCGAAAACGGTTTGGATAAAACCGTCGCCATCAGAGCGATGACGCTTTCGGCGGCGGAAATCTTCGGCGTTGACGACCGGCTCGGTTCAATCGAGAAGGGAAAAATCGCCAATTTAACCGTTTCGCGCGGCGACATTTTAGCCAAAGACCGAACGATCACGCACGTTTTCGTTGACGGAAAACTTTTCGAGCAGAAGGAAAAATCGAAAACGCCGACACCGGCAATCGGCGGCGCACAGCCCGCAGCGACGGCAAGCGTCGGCGGCGCGTATTCGATTACGATTGACGTTCCCGGACAATCTTTGCCCGGCACTTTGAATTTGACGCAGCAGGGCGAGATTTTAACGGGCAGTCTGCAAACGCAGCTCGGCACGACCCCGATTAAAGACGGCAAAGCGACGGCGGACGGTTTCAGCTTTACGACGACCGTCGAATACAGCGGCTCGACCTTTGATTTAGCCGTCAGCGGCAAAATCGAAGGAACGCGCATCAGCGGCACGATGACCTCGCCGCAGGGCGCGATTCCGTTCAGCGGAACGAAAACACCCTGAACGGTGAAAAATTAAAAGTTAAAAATTAAAAATGTTCTGACGGTTGGGAGTTTTTGGGGACTGGAAAGATGAAAAAAATAACGGTTCTTTTATTGTTAATTTCGATAAATTTGCTTTCGTTCAAGTTGGCGGCAGCGCAGGCGAAAACGGAGGTTTTGATTCGCAACGCGACCGTGATGACGGCGGCGAAAGGCGTTTTGGAGAATACGGATATTCTGATTCAAAACGGTAAAATTGCGCGAATCGGCAAAAATTTGAAAGCGTCGGCGAACGCGCAGATTTTCGATGCGACCGGAAAATTCGTTACGCCCGGCATTATTGACTGCCACTCGCATTCGATGATGGACGGCAGCGTCAACGAATTTTCTTATTCGGTCACTTCGATGGTTCGCACGCGCGATATTCTTAATCCGACCGACGTGGCGATTTATCGCGCACTGGCGGGCGGCGTAACGACGGCGAATCTTTTGCACGGTTCGGCGAACGCCATCGGCGGACAAAACACGGTCGTCAAATTTAAATACGGCAAGCCGGTCGAAGATTTCCCGATTGCCGACGCGCCGCCGGGCATTAAATTCGCGCTCGGCGAAAATCCGAAACAAACGAATTTTCAAGTGCAGGGCAGACCGCCGCGTTATCCGCGCACCAGGATGGGCGTGATGGAAACGATCCGCGACGCGTTCGTCCGCGCCCGCGATTACAAAAAAGAATGGGACGATTTTCGCGCCAAAAAAACTAACGTTCAGCCGCGCCGCAATTTGGAATTAGAGCCGCTCGTCGAAGTTCTCGAAGGCAAACGTCTCGTTCATTCGCACGGTTATCGCTCCGACGAACTGCTGAATTTGCTTTTAATCGCCGATGAATTCAACTTCAAAATAGCGACGATTCAGCACGGACTCGAAGCCTACAAAATCGCGCCGGAAATCGCCAAACGCGGCACGGGCGTTTCGATTTTCACAGACAGTTGGGGCTACAAGCTCGAAGCCTTCGACGCGATTCCGTATGACGCGGTGATTTTATGGAAGGCGGGCGTGGTCGTCTCGATCAATTCCGATTCGGACGAGCGGATGCGCCGCTTGAATCTCGACGCGGCAAAGGTGGAAAAATACGGCGGCGTGCCGGAAGAAGAAGCCTTAAAAATGATTACGCTTAATGCGGCGAAACAGCTCGGCATTGATAAACGCACCGGCTCGATTGAGGTCGGCAAGGATGGCGATTTAGTCATCTGGTCGGCGCATCCGTTCAGCGTTTACGCGCACCCGGAAACGACGATGATCGAAGGCGAAGTTTATTTCGACCGCGCCAAAGATTTACAGAAACGCGCCGAGCTGCAAAAGGAACGCGAGACGCTCGAAAAAATGGATGTCAACCGACCGCCCGGCAGCGGCGAGCGCGTCACGCCGCCCGCGCGACCAAGCGAGCGGCGCAAAGCCGATTTGGACGACGCGGAAGGAGGAAACCGGTAATGAGTTCAAAGTTCAAGATTCAAGGTTCAAAGTTAGTTTTTTCGGTGATAGTTGCGGGTATTCGGCGAACGGTATTTTTACTGCTTGCCGCTTACTGCTTACTGCTGACTATCAACGCCCAGAACGATGGTTCGGAGCAGAATCAAACCGGAAAAGCGGGAACTTTTGCGATTACGAACGCGCGCATCGTCACGGTTTCCGGCGCGGTTATCGAAAAGGGAACCGTCGTTATCAGCAACGGTAAAATCTCGGCGGTCGGCGCGAATGTTACCGTTCCCGGCGGCGCGGAACGAATTGACGGAACGGGCTTGAGCGTATTTCCCGGAATGATTGATGCGGGAACAAATCTCGGCTTGTCGGAAATCGGCACGGGCGTTCCCGGTTCGGTGGACATCGCCGAAACCGGCGATATGAACTCGAATTCCAAAGCGATTACCGGCATCAATCCGCATTCGACCAATATCAACGTGACGCGCGTCAACGGCATCACGACCGTGCTTTCGATGCCGGTCGGCAGCATCGTTTCCGGTCAGGCGGCGGTGATAAATTTGAACGGTTCGACGCAGGCGGAAATGGCTCTTGTGCCAAACTTCGGTTTGGTCATACAGTTTCCGCGCATCACCGTCGGCGGCGGTTTTAATCCGTTCGGAACGCAGCAGCAGGTTGATTTTAACGAAGCCTCGAAACGCCGCGACCAGCGCGTCGAAGACTTGAAAAAACTTTTCCGCGACGCGCTCAATTACGGCAGAGCGAAGGATGCCGAAGCGCAGGATAAAAATTTGCCCGCTTCGCCGACCGATTTGAAGACGGCGGCAATCGTGCCGTATGCGCGCGGCGAGCAACCGGTGATTTTTACGGCGGAGCGCGAACGCGACATTCGCGGCGTGGCGAAATTCGCCGCCGATATGAAAATTAAAGCGATTATTCTCGGCGGGCAAGATGCGTGGAAAGCGGCGGACGATTTGAAGAAAAACAACATCGCCGTTATCTACACGAACATTTACGCTCTGCCCGTGCAGGACGACGACGCTTACGATTATTTGTTTGAAGCACCGTCGAAAATGGCGCAGGCGGGCGTAAAATTCTGCATCTCGACCGGCGACAGCGGACCGGAAATCCGCGATTTGCCGTATCACGCCGGACTCGCGGGCGCATACGGTTTAGCCAAAGAAGAAGCCTTAAGATCGGTGACGCTTTATCCGGCGCAGATTTTGGGAATTGCAGACCGCGTCGGGTCAATCGAACAGGGCAAAGTCGCCAACATAGTCGTCGCCGACGGCGATATTTTAGAGCCGCGTACCAACATTAAATATCTTTTCATCAACGGCAGAATGCTTCCTTTGACGAGCCGACACACCGAGCTTTACGATTCGTTCAAAGACAGAAAGTGACGAAGTGAAAAAGTGAAAAAGTGAAAAAGTGAAAAAGTGAAAAAGTAACTCGGTTGATTGACGAGAAACTTTTCCCCTTTTTCACTTTTTCACTTTTCAACCCCACCAAAACGAAGCCGCGATGATGCAGTAAAGCGCGACCAACGCCAAGCCTTCGAGCCAGATTGATTCGCCATCGTAAACGACGAACGCCGTGACGACGGTTGATAAAGCGAGCGCGACGATCAGCAGAGGCGAAAGTGTAAAAGTTAAAATCGAGCCGCCCAGAACGAATGAAAGCAAAACCAGAACGGGGAACAGTCCGAGCGCGACTTGCAAGGAGCTGTTTAAAATCACGCTGACGGCGTAATCGGCTTGGTTGCGCCACGCGAGCTGGATGCCGATTAAATTTTCAATCGCGTTGCCGGCAATCGCCACGACGACCAGACCGGCGAAGGTTTCCGACAAGTTCAAAGCCTTCATCGCCGGTTCGAGCGCGGAGACGAACCATTCGGAGACGAACGCCGCGCCGATGCCCGCGCCGGCTAAAACGATAATCGTTAACTTCATAGACCATTCGGCTTGCTGTTCGCATTCGGTCGGATTCGGGCTGACCGATTTATCGCCTTTGATCGAAAAAACGACGCTTGCCGCGAGCAGCACAAGCAGCACAATCGCGCAGACAATATCCAAATTGTTAACGTGCGGCTCGGCGGGCGTGTGCAGTTCCTTGGCGAGCGTCGGAATCATCAGAGCCGAAACTGCCAGAATCATCAGCGTCGCAATCATTTTCGGAGTCTGTGACTTAAAACGCTGCGTGCCGTTTTTTAATCCGCCGAAAAATATCGCCAGCCCGAAAACGAGCAGAGAATTGCCGAGAATCGAACCGACCAAAGCGGCTTGCACGACGGTTGCCAAACCGGCGCGCAGTGCGAAAATCGAAACGAAAAGTTCCGGCAAATTTCCTAATCCCGACTGCAAAATTCCCGTCGCGCCCGGACCGAGCCGGCTTCCCAATTGTTCGGTCGCGTCGCCGACGATGACCGCCAGCAGCGCGAGCGCGACGGCGGTCACGACAAACGCCAACACCGCGTTGGCTTCCGCGTAATGCAAAATTCCGGCGGCGATTGAAACGACGACGCACAAAGCGATAACGATTTTTTCTTTTTTTTCCATATCGGTAATATGTTGATTTACTTGAAATTAAATCCGTATTTTTTCATACTCAATATACTAATCGAAAATCCGCCCGCCGAAAATCCGGCGGGCAAGATAAACTCGCCGACAGATTCGAGAAAGCGCATCTATTTATGGAAAAGGCTGCAAAAAAAGATTGGACGCTGAACGCCGACGCTTTTCAACGCCTGCTCGAATGGCTCGATGAAGGAACTGATTCCGAAGGGCGCAATTATCTCGAAACGCGGCGGCGGTTGGTCGCTTATTTCGACCGCAAAAATTGTCTGAACCCGGACGAACTCGCCGACGAAACTTTAAATCGCGTCGCGCGCCGTATCGTCGAAACCGGAAAAATCGAAAGCGAAACGCCCCAGAAATATTGTTACATCACGGCGAAATTCGTCTTTTTGGAATCGTTGCGCGGCGCGGACAAAGGAAACGTTTCGATTGACGACGTTTCGCGCAATCCGCAGAAAAATCAAATCGCCGCGCCCGAATCCGACGTGGAAGAAAAGGAAACGAAGGAGAAAATGCTCGTTTGTCTGGAAAAATGCGCCGACCGGTTAGAACCGGCAAACCGCGAAATAATCGTCAGTTATTATTTCGGCGCGGAGCGCGTCAAAATTGACAACCGCCGCGCGCTGGCGCAACGGCTCGGAATTTCGACGAACGCTTTGACGATTCGAGCCTGCCGCATCCGCGACAAACTCGAAATTTGCGTCGGCGAATGCGCGCGCGAAAATTGATTTTTCGGCGGGTGAGCAAAGCGGCAAATAAATTTTTTAATTTCGTCTATGAAATATTTTTTCGATTTTGTCTTATAAATGCGGAAAGGTTTTTTTGAAAACCTGAAAAGTATGAACGAAGATATTTTTAACAGAGAAAAAATCGAAACGTATCTGCTCGGCGCGTCGCCCGAAGCCGAAGCGGAACGCTTCGATGAGATGAGCTTCACCGACGACGATTTCGCCGACGCGCTCAAGGCGGCGGAGGCGGACTTGATTGATCGCTATGTGAACAACGATTTGCGCGGCGCAACGCTCGAACGCTTTGAGTCTTTTTATCTCGCTTCGCCGCTGCGCCGCGAAAAAATTGAATTCGCCCGCCGCCTGCAAACGTTCGCCGAACGCGAAATCATCGCGACGAAGAGCAATTTCGCGGCGGAAAAAGAAGAATCGAAAAACGGTTTAAGCAAGTTTTTTTCGTCGCTGAATATTTTCAAAAATCAAAATACATTTCTCCAATTCGGCTTTGCCGCCGCCGCGTTGCTCGTTCTGATTCTGGGCGGCTTGTGGATTTTGACCAGCCGCTCGAATCAAACGCAAATCGCCAAACAAGATCAGCCCGCTAATTTTGAATTGCCAACGCCGAAGCGAATCGAAGTCCCGGGCGCAAACAATTCCGAGATTCAAACGGAAAATTCAAACTCCGGCAATAAAAATTTGCCGGCAAACGTCGTCAATAATTTGCCTTCGAATCAGATCGAAAAGGAGAAAACGAAAAAACAGGCGAACGTCGAACCGGCGCGAACGCCGAAACCGAAAGAAGCGGTAACGCCGCCGAAAATCACCATCGCGTCGTTTTTGCTTTTGCCGTCCCTGCGCGGCGGCAGCAAAATTCAAAGCGTTTCGATTGATCAAAACGTTACTGACGCGGCGGTTCAGCTGCGGCTCGAAGCCGACGATTATCCGTCGTATCGAATTCAGTTGATTGACCAATCGAACGGCAAAAGTTTATGGCAAAGCGGCACGGTCAAAGCGAAAAGCGCGGGCGCGAACAAACAGTTAAACATCAGCTTTCCGGCGAAACTTTTAAAATCGCAAATTTACGCTCTGCAAATTTCCGGCGTTACGGCTGACGGCAATTCCGAAATAATCAGTGACTATCCGTTTCGAGTTGTGCGATAATAAGCGCGTTCCCCTTAAAATCTACAATCTTTTTTGCGGAGGTGCGACGAATGCTTCAACAAAAAGTCTGCTGCATAAAGCAAGCTAACAAATTTAAATTTTATACGGCTTCAATACTCGTTTTACTGACTTTTCAAATCAGTTACGGGCAAACCGCGCCTGCTCAAAATCCGGCGGAAACCACGACGCTCGAATTAAACAAACCGCTCGAACGCGACATCCAGGGCGGGCAGAAGCAATCGTTTCAAATCAACTTCGCCGCCGATCAATTTGAAAAATTAATCGTCGAACAGCGAGGCATTGACGTGATCGCCAAACTGCTCGACGCGGACGGCAAGCCGCTCGCCGAATACGACGCGGAATGGCGCGCGAGCGGCGCGGAAACAATCGAATTTACAACCGAAACGGCGGGAACGTACCGTCTTGAAATCTCCGCAAAATATAAAATGCTTCCGGCGGGCAAGTATCGAATAAATTTCGCCGAAGCGCGTCCGGCAACCGAAAAAGATAAATCTTTGCAGGAAGCGCGTTCGTTTTACAATCAGGCTCTCGCCGCGCGCCGCGCCGGAAAATCTCCCGAAGCGATTCCCTTCGCCGCGCAATCGCTGGAAATTTTCGAGAAAAATTCCGCAGCCGAAACCGCCGATGCCGCGCTCGCGTCGAGCCTGCTCGGCAATCTCTACACTGAAACGAGCGATTTTGACAAAGCCGAAACCGCGTATCAAAAGACTTTGGCGATTCGCACGAAAATCTACGGCGAAGCAAACCCGCTCGTCGCGCTGACGCTCAGCGATTTGGGCGTGGTCTATCGTCTGCGCGGCGAACCCGAACGCGCCGCGCCTCTGTATCAAAAATCCCTTACGATCCGCGAACAAACTCTCGGCGCGGAACATCCGGAAGTTTCGCGCATTCTGCAAAACATCGGCAATCTTTCGCTCGATGCGGGCGACTACGTCGAGGCGCAAAAGTATTACGAAAAAGTTTTAACGATTCGTGAAAAAACGCTCGAACCGACCAATTCGGCGATTCCTTCGACGCTGAACGGTCTCGCCGTTATTTACAGCGAACTCGGCGATAACGGCAAAGCGGAACAAATGTATTTGCAGGCATTGGACATCAGCGAAAAAAATTTGCCGCCGGAACATCCGTCAATCGCCGTTTATCTGGATAATCTGGCGAGCGTCTATCGGGATATGGGCAATTTCGACAAAGCCGAGCCGATGTATAAACGCGCGCTTGCAATCAGAGAAAAATCGCTCGGCGCGGAAGATTTGATGGTTTCCGCCTCGCTCAACAACATCGGCAATTTTTACCAGGACAAAAAGCAGTATGCCGAGGCGGAAAAGGCTTATTTGCGCGCGCTCGAAATCCGCGAGAAAAAATTTCAGGGCAAGCCGCACCAGTGGATTGTGCAGTCGCTTTATAATCTCGGCGATTTGTATCGCGTCGAATTCGATCTGGTCAAAGCCGAAGATTATATGCGCCGCGCGTTTGAGGTTGCCGAGAAAATTCCGTCGCAAAACCAGTTGCCGATGGCTTACGCGCTCGCCGGACTCGCGGCGGTTTATGTGGAAAAAGGCGAATATGATAAAGCCGAACCGCTGTTACGCCGTGTCTTGAAAATTTACGATGAAACGCTCGGCGCGGAGCATCCGTCAAAGGCGAAAATTTTAACCGGTCTGGCGACGCTTTATTTGTCGAAAAACGATTTGCCGTCGGCGATTGCCGCGCAGGATGAAGCCAACCGCATTGTCGAAAGCAAGCTCGCGCTCAATCTCGCGCTCGGTTCGGAACAGAAAAAACTCGATTATCTGGCGACGCTTGCGCAACAGTTCAATCGCACGCTGACGATTAATTTTTACGCCGGAAACAAAAAGGAAGCCAACGAATTAGCTTTGAACGGCGTTTTGCAGCGCAAAGGTCGCGTGCTTGACGCGATGGCGGATACGTTGTCGGTTCTACGGCAAAGATTCAATGCGGAAGACCGCGTTCTGCTCGATAATTTGAATGAAACAAACGCTAAATTAGCCGTTTTGGTTTTAAGCGAAACGCCGAACGCGCCGCCCGCGGAAATACAAAAGCAGGCGAACGCGCTCGAAGCAAAACGCGATACGCTCGAAACCGAAATCAGCCGCCGCGCCGCCGGATTTTACGAAAAATCAAAATCCGTCACGCTCGAAGCCGTCAAACAATTAATTCCGGAAAACGCCGCGCTCGTCGAATTTGTCGTTTATCAGCCGTATCTGAAAGAGGAAAAAGACAAATCGTCCGAACTCGGCGACGCGCGTTATGCCGCTTACGTCGTCAATCGAACGGGCGACGCGCAGATGAAGGATTTAGGCAAAGCCGCCGACATAAACGCGGCAATCGAGGCTTTTCGCCGGGCTTTGCACGATCCGGCGCGAACCGATGCGGCGGAACTAGGACGCGCGGCTGACGAAAAAATCTGGAAGCCGCTCGGCGAAATGCTCGGCGATAAAAAACAAATTCTCGTCTCGCCCGACGGCGAATTAAATTTGATTCCGTTCGAGGCGTTGGTTGATGAAAAAAATCAGTATCTCGTCGAGAATTATTCGTTCACATATCTGACCAGCGGACGCGATTTGCTCAGAATGCAGACGGCGCGGACCAGTAAGGATAAGCCTCTGCTCATCGCCAATCCGTTGTTCGGCGCGCCTATTTCGGAAGCGACGGCGCAGGTAAAAACGAATGCGCGAAATAAAAATCAACGCAGCGTGACCGCCGCCAGAGATTTATCGGAAACGTATTTCGCGCCGCTCGGCGGAACGGTTCAGGAAGCGCGCTCGATCCAGACTTTGTTTCCCGACGCGACGCTTTTAAGTCAGGCGCAGGCAACCGAAACCGCGCTCAAAAAAGCGAACGCGCCGCGCATTCTGCACATTGCCACGCACGGATTTTTTCTCGCAGACGAAAATTCAAACGGCGGCGGAGATCGAACGATGGCGGTGCGGCGGGCGGAAACCGATGCTCAGATAGAAAATCCGCTGTTGCGTTCGGGACTTGCGCTGGCAGGCGCGAACACACGCTCCGACAAAGGCAATGACGGGATTTTAACTGCGCTCGAAGCAGCCGGATTGAATCTCTGGGGAACGAAATTAGTTGTTCTTTCGGCGTGCGATACGGGCTTGGGCGAAGTCAAAAACGGCGAGGGCGTTTACGGTCTGCGGCGCGCTTTTACGCTTGCCGGAGCGGAAACTTTAGTGATGAGCTTGTGGTCGGTCAGCGATCAGGCGACGCGCGAATTGATGACCGATTATTACAAAAATCTCAAACAGGGAATCGGGCGCGGCGCGGCGTTGCGGCAAGTCCAGTTGGAAATGCTGAAACGCAAAGACCGCCAACATCCGTTTTTTTGGGCGGCGTTTATCCAATCGGGCGAATGGGCGAATCTCGACGGCAAACGCTAAACGATTAAGCCGATTTTAATTTGAAGCTATCTCAAAAATACTGATTCGTCTTAAATTCTACATTCCGCATTCTTCAATCTCAATTTTTACCGGATAAAAATTGAGATTGAAGAATGCGGAATGTAGAATTCACGATTTTTGAGATGGCTTCTTCCATAGTTAACGTGAATTTCATATCCGTGCGCCTCTCAGTAATTTTTTTATCAAAGAAGCCGCGGAAATCTTTCAAAGAAACAACGAAATAATTTAATCGACCGTTGTAACGACGTTTATAGTCTTGAAGGCGAAGAAAACAGCGCGGTTAATCTTTATTCAAATTTTTTGAAAATAGAGCGGTTTAATGACCGCTTTTTTATTTGCAAAATGCCGATGAAATGTTTTTCCCAAAACGTCTTATCAATATGAAGACAAAAATGTTTAAACCTAATTGGTTAGATTTAACAAAACAGATTTTGGACTTCAATAAACAAATTAAGGAGTAAAAATATGGCAAATTTGGAAATACCGGAGACGGTAAAAATCTGGAAAGTCAGCGGCAAAACGGGAAATTTGGTTTCGCAGAATAATTACACCGATAACAGCGGCTACAATCTTTTCTGCAAATCTAACAATGAATATCTAACGTGGAAAAAAGTTCCGCTCGGCATCAATTTGGATTTTATTTCGGATGCGAACGTCAAAAAAATTCATATCAGATTGCCCGACGGCAAGCAGCGCGAGATTTTATCGGGCGAATTAATCGCCTTCGGCATCGGCGGCGGCGAAGCGTTTCTGAACTACACGCATCGGACGGTCGGCATCAATCTTGAATGGAAGCAAAATCCAATTTATCAATGGCGAATTTTCGGCGCGAACACACAGCTCGGAACGCCGATTTCGACCGATTCGTTCGTGGCGATTGTCAACGACAAAGTCGAACCGTCGCCGGATTTTTTAATTTATCTGGATCGCCCGACCGGAATGGCTGATGTCGGTTGGACGAGCAGCCCGCAGTTCTTCAATAAAATCTTCAACGCCGCCGAAAAGTTCGGCTTGGAAGCGGCGAAAAAAGGTTTAATGGCATTAGTCGCGGCATAATTACGATAGTTCGAGGTCTTTCTCGAAACAAAATGAATTAGTCAAAAATTATCGAAATGAAACGCGCCGTTCTGAAAAGTCGGCGCGTTTCTATTTTCGATAATATTAAGAGAGTTGCGAAAAATAAAAAATTCGCGCCGCGTCGTGAAATATTTTTGCCCGATTGTCTTATCAATATGAAAAACAAATCAAAGCCGAAACGACGGCAAATTTGAAACTTAGCAGAGGAGAAAAATTTATGAACGCAAAATTAATCGTCGGTTACGTTACGCAGCCCAACGGCATACCGGTCAGCAACGCGGAAATTTGGATTTCTGCGACGAATGAATCGCCGGCAGATGCGATTGAAAACCGGAGCGCGCCGCGCCGACCGGCGGCGAAAACAAATTCGCGCGGCTATTTTCAAATGCCAATCGTTGGCTTCGGCGCGCACGTCGGCGACATTTTCGGCGACGGCGGAAGATTAAATATCGTCGTCGGCGCGCCGGACAAATCCGCAGATGCGTCTTGCAGCGAAAATTTTCAGCTGACCGGCTATCTGGTCGGAGAAACCGCCGAAGCCGGCGTTTGTGCGTAACTTTATAAAAAAGCGCGGCAAAGCCGAAAAAGGTCAGACAAAAATCAAGGAAAATTAAGGAGAAAATTATGAAAAAAATCAATTTAAAAATCGCGGCGTTGATCGTGGCGGCAATTTTCAGTTATCAAACCGCCAACGCGCAGATCACGATTACGCTGCCGAAACTGCCGAAAATCAAAAAGCCGAAAATCGAACAAACAAGCGCGCCGACGGAAACCGCCAACTCAACCGGAGAAACAAACCGAAACGAGCAAAACAATGCTTCGGGAACGGCGGCGACTTCGATGAAAAAGGCGACCGAAGACGACGCGCCGATGGACGCGCGGCTCAGTTTATTTCTGGACGAAATCGTTAAAGCGCAAAAGGAAGTCGAGGAATATACGCCGGACGAAAAACTTTATCTGGTCAGCGCGACTTCGACCGACTGGCTCTGGCGCGCGGTTTCGGCAAAGGAACGAAGCGAATTTATCGATAAATGGAAGGTTTTAATGAATCCGGCGACGCGCCAACGATTCGACGATTCGCTCGACGCGCTGAACGCTTCCGCCGCCAAAAAATTGCCCGAATATAAATCTTCGCTCAAACAATACGCCGTGCGAAACGCGGCTGAAGAACGCCTGATGCGCGGCGTTTTAACGAAAATCGCCGATTACAAAATCTTTTCCGTCGGTTTGAAAGAAGCCAACTGGCTAATTGATAAAAACGATCTGGGAATTCCGACGGCGCGTTACAAACACGGCGTGATTTACCTGCGCGACACGAAAAGCGATCACCCGTATTGCTACGCGACTTACGTCAACGTCAAACAGGATTACGCGGGCGGCGGAACTTACGGCGCGAGCTACGCGCGGTTTATCGAAGACGAAATGGTCGGTTGTCCGGCGGGCGCGAAATAAATCATCAAAAATCAGCAGAGTGTAGAGGAGAAATTGTTATGACGCAACCGCTAAGAAATGAAAAAATGCCGGTGAATCCGATTTGGGCAGTGCCGAAACCCGATGGTTTTCCGATTAAAGTCGGTAACAAACCGGGCGTTGTGGAAACCTGGATTACCGTTGCCAACGATTATAAAATGAACCCCGTGGAGCTAATGAAATACAATTTCGGCACGACGAACACCGACGAAGTGAATTGGTTTCTGCGAACTTATGTCGGCTGTAAAGTTTCGACCGACGGCGGACAGAATTGGTCTTTCAAAGACGCGAATCCGGGCGTAATTTATGTTCCGAACTGGCAGATGGAAGGCTCAACGATTACGGCGAAACCCGGAATTAACGGAAAGGTTAACGCGCCCGAATATGATGACAGCGATTTTTATGATTTGATTGGCAAAGCTCTCGATATTCAAGGCTTAGTTGATATGAATCTGAGCATTTGGGATGTCGCGCTTCCCGAACTTTTGGAAGCGGGATTAATCGCGGTCAGCGCGGCGGCCTCAGTCATCGCACCGCTCGCTGCGGTTGGCGCGGGTTGGCACGATGCTTTAAGGGCGGTCAGCCGCGAGTATTTTTTTGACGGTTTTACCATCGGTTTATTTTTGACGGTTGACGGAGCGTCGCCGGGATATATTGAATCGAGATATAAGAAATTTGACCGGATATTCAGTCCGATTTTTCCGGAAAAAGGAATGACTTTTCGAAATCTATATAACGTCGGATTGCTTTTGGGAATCAAGCAGGGAAAACGGTTTAATACCGTTGATACGATGGATCTTTTCGGATATATCAATTCACAGTTAAAAGATTGGGAGCAGGAATATTATTCCGACGGTGATGCCCGGAAATGGTCGCCGCAGAAAAGAAGAGATTTTCAAGAGAGAGCCGCCAGCATTATTAAGAACAAGATGCTGGAAAAAAATCTTCAGTTGAAATTCAGATAATCGCGAAAGAAAACGTGAGCAGACCTTAATAAACGGTCTGCTCATTTTATTTCAAGCCGTCAATTAAAATCGCGTCGTGCAGCCATTCGCCGTGAATAAAGGCAAAGCCCGTATCATCGGGCGCGAGCGCGAAATCGTTGACCGATTCATCGCTCAAATCGGCGACGAGCCGCCGGTCTTCTTTGAAAAGCGTCTGCGTCCAAAGCGAATTTTTCACGCCGTCGCTGACTACATACTCGAGCGTTTGATTGTCGTTCGCCCACGCAATTTTGACAACCTTGGATTTTTCTTCGGCGGCGGTTAAAGTTTTGACGATTTTTGTATCTTCGAGCCGCATCACATAAATCGCGGTTCGATTTTCTAAATTAAAAAAAGCGACGAATCTGCCGTCGGGCGAAAAGGCGGGATTGTAAACTTTCTGGGCGGAAACTTGAATCGGCTCGCCGCCATCAGTGGAAACCTTCCAGAGCGTTTGATGTAATCCGGACTCGTAATAAACCCATCGTCCATCAGGCGAAACAAAGCGCGGATAGCCGCCTTCGCCGTCGGTGAGGCGCGTTTGGCTGCTGCCGTCGGCGTTCATTCGCCAAATTTGATTCGCGCCCGAACGGTTCGAGGCGAAGAAAACAAATTGTCCGTTGGGCGAAACGCGCGGCTCGAAATCAACGGATTGATCATTGGTTAATTGCCGCTGCTCGCTGCCGTCGCGGTTGATTCTCCAGATGTCTCCGTCGGCGGTCGAGTAAACGATTTTGTCGTCGGGCGTAAAAGTGAGATACATTGCGTCGGTTAAATCTTTCGTCGCGCCGCCGAATGAAATTTGCAGGCGAAAATTGTTCGCGACCTGGTTGCCGATAATTTTATCCGCATTTTTATCCAAACTCACGGCTGCGTAATTAACCGTATCGCTGGTCAACGGTCGCGCTTCGCCGGAAGCGACGGAGACCTGCCATATTTTTGATCTGCCATCAAGAGTTTCCTTCGCCACTGCGATCAGACTGTTGCCGTCCGGCAGCCATTTCAGGCTTGTAATATCGAAGAAGTTTTTCGGCGAAACGACGCTTTCCGCGCCACTATCAAAATCGAATTTTCTCAATCTGAATTCATGCGAACCGTTCAAAGATTGCCCGTCGGCGAAAATGATTGAGCGTCCGTCAGGCGAAAATTGATTATCGGTTAAACGAATCGGGCGCGGGCGCGTCAAAATCTTCCGCTCGTTCTTGCCGTCGGTGTCGGCGACGAACATCGAGCAAAAATCCGTGTCTTGATAATTGCAGCGAACAAAGGAAATTTGCCGGTCGTCGGGCGAAACGCTGATCCAGCCTTCGGCGCGTTCGATTATTTTTTCGGGAACACCGCCGAAAATTGAAACGCGATAAACGTCGGCGAAGGTTGTTGCATTTTTTTTATTGCGAACGAAAAAGATCGTTTGCCCGTCGCGCGCAAAGGCGAAACCGAAGTAGAGATCATCGGACGGCGGCAAAAGTTGGAGGTTTTCAGTGGTTTCCAAATGCCGCAGCCAAACTCCGAACTTGCCGCCCGTTTCGTTAGCATAAACAACGAATTTACCATCGGGTGAAATTACGGCGTGAACGACTTTGCCCGTATTTGTAATTTTTTCAGAGCGGAAAGGCGCGGACAGAATCGGCGCGTCCGATTCGGCATTCGAAAATCTTTTCTGCGCCAGCCAGGAAGCGACCGCCACCGCGCAAAGTAAAAAAACGATGATCACGGCAGCGGGCAAACGTGATTTTCTCTTCGTCAGGTTAAGTTGCGGGGCGGGCAAAATTTTTTTCGGGTCTTCGAAAATTTCTCTGACTTCGGCAATAAAGCGATAACCCCGGCGCGGAACGGTTTCGATAAAGCGCGGCGCGGTCGCGCTGTCGCTGAGCGCGCGGCGTAGTTCCTTGACATTAAAGGCGAGATTGCCTTCCTCAACAAAACGGTCTTGCCAGATAATCTGCATCAACTCGTTTTTTTCGATTAAGCGTCCGGCGTTGCGGACGAACGCTTCGAGCGTGTCGAAAACTTTCGGCGCGAGCGAAACCGCTTCGCCGCCCGCCGTTAAAATCTTCTCCTGCGGGTCGAGGCGAAACGCTCCGAATTCATAAAAACACTTTGTTTCCGTCTGCCGCATAAAAGTCCTCATCAATTACTCATCGAAAATTCACCGCAAATTCAAGACTTCGCCCGCGCAGATTTATTAAGTTAGAACAAAAAATGCGTTAGCGGCGATTTTATCATAACGCCGATTTTGCCGAAAGCGTCGTTCGTCGCCCGATAAATTTAAGCGCGCGATTTTTTGAGAAAGAAAGCAAAGGGAGTTTGGTTATGAAAGCAAATAATTTTAGAAGCGTTCTCAAATGGATTGCGCTCGTCTCGGTTTTCGGAATCTCCGCCGTCGTCCGCGCCGCGCCGGGCGACCTCGATACGACTTTTAACGGAACGGGCAAATCGCGCATCGGTTTCGGCGGCGGCAACGATTTAGGTAATGCCGTCGTAGTGCAGTCGGACGGCAAACCAATTGTCGCGGGCGTAAGCAAAGACGGTTCGATTGAAGAGTTTTCGGTCATTCGCTACAACACGGACGGCACGCCGGACATTTCGTTCGGCAGTGGCGGAAAGGTGCTTTTGCGCGTCGGTTCAGGAGATGCTGCTGCATCGGCGTTAAAGGTTCAGGCGGACGGCAAAATCGTCGTTGTCGGGTCTTCGATATCCAGCATTACATCAACCACGGATTTTACGGTCCTGCGTTTTAACGCCGACGGCTCGCTCGATGCGACGTTTGGCGCGGGCGGAATTGTAACGACAGACTTCAGCGCGGGCAGTAGCGACTCCGCCAATGCGCTCGCGCTTCAGGCGGACGGCAAAATTGTCGTCGCCGGTTCAGCATACATTAACGGTAGCGGGTTTGAATTTGCCGTCGCCCGCTACAATACGAACGGCATGCTCGACACGACTTTCGACGCGGACGGAAAAGTAACGACCGATGTTACCGCATACAGCGACTACGGCAAAGCGGTAGTGATTCAAGCCGGCGGCAAAATAGTCGTCGCCGGCAACAGCGACTCAAACTGTCGCTCTATTATACTCGTCCGCTATAACGCCGACGGCTCGCTCGATACAACATTTGACGGCGACGGAAAGGTCGTCGCTCCCGTCAGCGGCATTTGCTTTAGCAGCGCGTTGGTCATTCAACCGGGCAACGGCATTCAACAGTCGCCGGATAAAATTGTCGTCGCGGGAAATACTCTCGGCGATCTCTTCGGCAGCAGTAATGAGATTGATGTTTTTCGTTATAATCTCGACGGTTCGCTCGATACGACTTTCGACGGCGACGGAAAGGTTGTGACCACAGTCGCTGATGCCTATGTGGTCGCCAACGCCGTTAAGATTCAGGGAAGCGGAATTTCTCAACCGCGCAAAATTATCGTCGGCGGTTCAATTGATTTCGGCGCAGGCACTGAAGTTGCGGTTTTTCAATACAATTCCAACGGCTCGCTCGACACGACCTTTGACGGCGACGGCAGAGCGGAGATTCCGGTCGGCGCGAGCAGCGTCGGAAACGCGGTAGAATTTTCGGGCAAAATTGTCGTCGCCGGTTCTACGCTCGCCAGCTCCGGCAATAACGATTTCGCCGTCATCCGGCTCAACACGAACGGCTCGACCGACGGCACGTTTTACGATCAGGGCGTAAGAACCGACGACATCGGCAACTCCGACCAAACGCCTGCCCGAAGCACGGCGATTCAGACGGACGGGAAAATCGTCGTCGCCGGTTCAACCGGATTTGGTCAATTTGCCGTCGTGCGTTACAACACGAACGGTACGCTCGACACGACTTTCGACGCTGACGGAATAGCAACGACCAACATCGGCACGAACAGCGAGGACGCTTCCAATTCAGTGGCGATTCAGCCGGACGGTAAAATTGTCGCCGCCGGTGTATCTTATACCACGACGGGATTCTCTTTCGCACTCGTCCGCTATAACTCGGACGGCTCGCTCGATACTTCATTTAGCTTTGACGGAAAGGTTGCAACCGTGGTCGGCATAGGTGGTTTTCTCAACGCGCTGGCGATTCAACCTGACGGCAAAATCGTCGTCGCCGGTTACAGCTCTAACGGCTCGAACAACGATTTCGCCGTCGTCCGCTACAACACAAACGGCTCGCTCGACACTTCGTTTAACTCCGGCGGCAAAGCGATTACCCCGATTGGCGCACGAAACGACGCGGGCAACGCGATAGCGATTCAATCAAACGGTAAAATCGTCGTCGCCGGTTACAGCTTTAACGGCTCGCACGACACATTTGCGCTTGTGCGTTACAACTCCAACGGTACACTTGATACCTCATTCGACGCGGACGGAAAATTAACCACTTCGATTGACACATTTATAGACGATGCCAACGCCGTGCAGATTCAAACCGACGGCAAGATTCTCGCTGCCGGCACTTCAGCCTTTGGGTTCGCGCTTGTGCGTTATAACACGGACGGTTCGCTCGACAATTCGTATGGCACGGGCGGCAAAAAAACCATTGATGTCAGCGCGGGCGCAGGTGATTTAGCCTACGGAATCGCGCTCGATTCATCCGGCAGAGCCGTCGTCGTCGGTGACGCGGGCGGCGTGTTCGGTGTCATCAGACTGCTCGGGGACGCATCGCTTGCGCCAACTTACGAGGGCGATGTCCAGCTGCGTCCGAACGGCGACGGGTTCGTGGATTCGGACGACA
>CAXSGY010000005.1:0-202589 GCA_964237235.1 uncultured Pyrinomonadaceae bacterium | reverse complement strand
ATAATTGCCCGGAAAACTCTACTTTAGAATTGTCCGATTCTTTGGGGGGAGGTCACATAAACGACCGGAATCAAAACGCCTAGGATAATTGAAAGGATACTTCTGAGCATAAGAAGAGGCTTCGATATTTCAAATATCGAAGCCTCTTTGAATTCTTGCAAATCAAAACTTATTTCTCAATCTTCGGAGAATTGAGATTTCCCCTGAAAGCGAAAACCAAACCGATTAGAGCCGCGCCACAACAGACTCCGCTGGCGAACAATCCGACGGCATCAACCATTCGCGCTTCGGAAGAATAACGGTAAAAACCGAGAACGCCTAAAACGAAAAAGATAAAGATTAATGCGGGAACGACTTTTCGATTCATAATGCCGGTTATTCTACGATTTAAATTTTGAGAGAGTAAAGAAATTTATCCGTCGGAATTAAACACAAAGGCGAAAATAGGCGTGAAGGTGAATAGGGTTTTCATAGGGATAAAATAGCAGAAAGATTTGAAAAAGTGAAAGCCGTTTTGCCCTCGCCCCCATTGATTTGTTGGGCGGCTTCGCAGAAATGCGACAATCGTTTGCGGCTCTCAATTACTCGGCTTTGTGGCAAACCGCTTCGATGTTATATCCGTCTGGGTCGAGAACGAACGCGCCGTAATAGTTCGGATGATGATTGGGACGCAATCCCGGTGCGCCGTTGTCTCGCGCACCGGCGGCTAAAGCCGCTTGATAGAAAGCGTCAACCGTGTTGCGGTCATCACTTGCAAACGCGACGTGGACGGCAGTTCCGCCACAGCCCGACATTTCCGTGGATTCCGCCTCTACGCCGAAGCTGATGGGCGCACCCTGTTTAACCCAGAAGTCAGGAATGAACTCTTTACTGAATCCCGCGCCGGAAGCGACTTCCATTGCGAGCCTGTAGCCCAAAGGTGCCAACGCCGCTTCGTAAAACTTCTTGCTGCGTTCGTAATCAGCAACGCGGATATTGATGTGGTCAAGCATAGTAAAATTCCTCTCTGTTGATGAAAGACAATATCACAGGGCATTTGCGAATACAAGACAGTGTTGCATCTTTGAAACAGCATTTGTTCCCATAAGAAGCCACCCAACGTTTGAGATGACGTGGGGCGAAACCGCCACCAAGCCCGCCGAGAGTAACCACGCAAGTTTCCAAACAAAGTCGCTGTTTCGCCCTCACGTCCATTGATTTGTTAGCCCCCACGCGATATAGCGAGACTTTGTTTTCAGTGTTCTTTAAGTGCGTTGACGTTTGTGTTGACCTTGTAGGCTGACAAATTGTGTCGTGTGTTCCCTGCCGCTCGCATCTTTCCAGCGCACCGTCGTTAAACGTGAAATGTTATGCGTTTCAACTCCCTGTTCAAAGGTAATGACTTTCACCAGAACGTGCTGCGCTGAAACAGCGTTCCCTGCGCCGAGCCTTGCCAACTCCTGCGGTGTCGCAGAAACGGTGTAAGCCCAAACATTATCACTCAACTTCTGCATTTTGAAGGTCTGCCCGTAAGTTTCAATAAAATACTCGTTCAGACTGCCGTCCGTGTTTAAAGTATACCCTTCGCGTCCCGGCACTTTGATCGGCGGAATGCGCCCGCCCTCAAAAGTCATTTCGTCTGTTGTTGTCACAAAGGCACGGTTTTTTTCGACAACCGGATTTTCGGCTTTCATCGTATCCGTCCAAGCCGCTTGTTTGACAACTTGCCCATTAGCGTCTAACGCATAACTCGTCCAAGAACCCGTATAAGTTCCAGTCACATCGCTGACTTCTTTCGGAATTTGCGTCGGTTTGTTTTGTGCAAGTATCACGCCGCAATAGCAGATCACTAATAACACAAACACGGAAAAGGTCTTCAAAATTTTGTAAATCATAAGGATTTTCCAAACTAAACAATGATAGCACGACGACTTAATGAAAGAAGCGGGCTAACTTTGTATTCTACTGAATTACAATTTTCTTATACCGAACTTTTATAAGGCTTTTTTTACTCAAAAGTCAATCAAGTATTTGATTTGCCAGCTTATGTGATAATTCCGCCTAAAAATTTACCGAGAATTATCTTTCTTCGGTCTGCCCATTTCCGGCTTCTTAAAATCTTTCAAATTGGTTTCGGGAATAGAATTTTCGTTCGCCCAGAATAGCAGAAAGATTCTACAAAATAAAAAGGCGAGATATTTCACTCGCCTTCTTTTTCATTGTTGCCTGTAGAAGCGAAATTTTTCTTGCGCTTTTTTCTTTCCGCTTTCCGTTGTTGGAAGATTTATGATAGCGTTCTGTTAAGCAAAATGTTAGCCGCTCGAACAAATGAAAATTTAATCTTAAAGCGCGGATTTATAGCGCGAATTTTCGCCTGGTCGATGTTTTTCTGTCTCGCGCTCGGTTTGCTTCCGGTTCACGGACAACTATCCCTAAAATCTGCGGATTTGGTTTTCTGCCCGCTACGAAAAACGTGGATTAATAAATACGTTCCGAAGCCGCCCGTTAAAATCAAGGAGCCGCTCGCCGACATCTGCGCATCGGATCGCCAGAAAGCGCAATTCTTTTTCGAGGTCGCGCGCAAAGTTCCGCTACTGAAGTTTATTCCGAACTCCGCAACCGCGGAAAAACTTTTCTTCGATTACCTCGAAAAAGGAAAACAGGCTTTCGCTCTCATCGTCGCGCCGGAGAACGCGCCGGAGAACGGAATAGCAAAATCGAACGCCGAACGCCAAAGCACCGGAAACAATTTTCAGACGAATTTCGACAAAGCGCAGACGCAAATTTTCACTTTGCCGCAGGGGGCGCGTCCGCCGACCGTTCAAATCGCCGCTTCGTCTCAAACGAACGCGCTCCGTGATTTGGAGAAAATCTCGCGCCGCATCCAGCCGCGCGCTCCGCCCGCTTTCTCGCTCTAACACAACCGATAAAAATTCAATATATTCATCGCTGCAACTTTCAGTTCGGCGAGAGTATTTTATTTTCATTCAACGGATAATTTAGAGGGAGATTTATGATTCACATTGCTAAACGAACGCCTTTCGCGGCTTTCGGCATTTTTATATTTTTGCTGCTAACAACCGGAAGGACGAACGCGCAGCAAAACGTCTCCGGCGCGGGATTGAGCGGAACGGTCGCCGACCAAAACAATTCATTCGTCGGCGGAGCGCGGGTTTCGGCGACCAACCTTGAAACAAATCAAACACAGATGGCGCAAACGGACGCGGAAGGACGTTTTCGCTTTGCTTATCTGCCGGTCGGCAATTACGAAGTCAAAACGGAAGCGAGCGGATTCGTTCCGGCAAAGCAGAGATTGACGGCGACAATCGGACAGGCTTTGGAAATTAAGATTGAATTAAAAATCAAAGCTGTTTCCGCGGAAGTCGAAGTGACGCAGAACGCTCCGGTCATCGAAACGAACCGCACGCAGATCGCCGAAACCGTTTTGCCGAGAGATGTCGAGAATCTGCCTTTGAACGGCAGAAACTTTCTCGATTTGGCATTGCTGCTCCCGGGAGTCTCGCGCACTAACACGGGCAGCGTTCAAAGATTTGCGGAAACTTCCGCCGTGCCGGGAACGGGCATTTCCGTTGGCGGGCAGAGGAATTTAGCCAATAGTTTTATCGTAGACGGCTCAAGCGCGAACGATGATTCGGTCGAATTGGCGGGGACTTTTTACAGCCAGGAAGTTATTCGTGAGTTTCAGGTCGTCACCAACGGCGCGGTTGCCGAGTTCGGGCGAGCTTCGAGCGGTTTTGTAAATATCATCACCCAATCGGGAACAAATAATATTCGCGGCAAGATTTACGGTTTTTTGCGCAACCAACTATTCGATGCGAGAAATCCGCTCGCCCCCACCAAAGACCCGCTCACGCAGACGCAATACGGCGCGAGTTTTGGCGCACCCGTTATCAAAAACCGCACATTCTTTTTCGGGAATTTCGAGCAGACGCGCCGCAATGATTCAAACGTCATTACCATTTCACCCGCTAACGTCACGGCAATCAACAATCGGCTTACGGCGGTCGGCTATCGCGGTTCTTTAATCGGCACCGGACTTGTTCCCGGTGGTTACGACACGACGAATTTCTTTGGGCGCGTTGACCATCAAATCAATTCTAAAAATGCGTTCACGGCGACTTATAATTTTTATGACATCAGCGCAGTTAATGCGCGAACAGTCGGCGGATTGAATGCCACGAGTCGCGGAACGAATCTTGATAATAAAGATCACACCATCAATACGCAGAATATTACAACCATCGGCGCACGATCACTCAATGAAGCAAGATTTCAGTTTCGCCGCAGCCATCTTTCCGCACCGGCGATTGATCAGATCGGCGCAGCCGTCAATATCAACGGCGTGGCGAGCGTCGGGACGGCGACCAGTTCACCCACCGAACGCGATATTGACCTTTATCAATTAACCGATAGTTTCAGCACATCTTTTGAAAAACACAGCTTAAAATTCGGCGCGGAGTTTCTTTACAATGATTTGAACATCGGTTTTCCCGGCGCGATTCAGGGCGTTTATACGTTCACGAATCTGGCAAACTTCCTTTCGGGAAATTACAGCCAGTTTCAACAGGCTTTCGGCGCGCCGTCGCAACGGCAAAGTAATCCGAACTTCGGCATTTTCGCGCAGGACGAATGGAAACCGCGCACGGATTTAACTTTGAATTTTGGCGTTCGTTATGATTTGCAGTTTTTACCAGACCCGATAGAAACCGACAAAAATAACATTGCTCCGCGTTTCGGTTTCGCTTATTCGCCCGACGAAAAAACCGTCTTTCGCGGCAGCTTCGGACTATATTATGACCGCATCCCGACGCGCGCCACGTCGAACGCTTTGCAGCGCGACGGCTCAAAATATATCGTTGCCATTCTTTCTCGGACTTCACCGGGCGCACCCGTTTTTCCGAATGTTTTAACCGCGCAGCCGTCAGTTTTGACGATTAAACCAAGCATCACCAGAATTGATCCGAACATCGAAAATAATTCGAGCCAACAGGCAAACTTACAAATCGAAAGAGAATTGCCGTTCAACGCTTCGGTTTCAGTCGGTTATCTATATTTGCGCGGTCTGCATCTCATTCTTTCAAGAAACGTTAATGTGCCGCGCTGCACGGCAGCCGTAGATGCAAATCTCTGCCGCCCGGATGCTAATTTCGGCAATATCTCGCGCTATGAAGGTTCGGGCGATTCTTATTACAACGGTTTAGTCGCATCGTTTAATAAGCGGCAGGGCAATTGGGCGACGGCTCGCGTTTCCTATACGCTTTCCAAATCCATTGACAATTCAGGCAATTTCTTTTTCTCCGCGCCGCAGGATAATTTTAACTTGCGCGGCGAGCGCGGGCTTTCCGACAACGACCAACGCCACCGGCTCACGTTAAGCGGCACTTTTAATACACCGAACACGATTGAAAATGAATTTGCCCGCAAAGCACTCGGCGGTTTTCAGGCGAGCTATATTTATACTTACGCCTCAAAACTGCCGTTCAACGTTCTCGCCGGAAGCGATTTGAACAACGATTCCAACACTAACGACCGTCCGTTTGGCGTTGGGCGCAACACGGGGAAAGGGTTTGATTTCGCATCGTTCGATTTACGACTTTCGCGTAACTTCAGGTTGACCGAGCATTTTAATTTGGAATTGCTCGGCGAAGGCTTTAATTTGTTCAACCGCGCCAATTATTCAGTGCCGAACAACACGGTTACGGCGACAACTTTTGGAAGAGCAACCGCCGCGTTTGACTCGAGACAAATTCAATTTGGATTCAGATTGAAATTTTAATTTCAGCCAAGAGGTCGTTTGATAAAAAAGTGTGTAAAGTGGTAGAGCCGGGAATTTTATTAGTTCCCGGCTTTCAAATAATTCAGAATATAACCTACCGCCTGATCTTCAAATCACGCTCGACTCTGACGACCACGCCGAGCATTTCGACTTCCGAACGAAAGAAAGTTTCGCGCTGATTTCTCCCGTTGCTCAAAACAATCTCCGCGCAGCTCGTCTCGCCGAACCTTGCCATCTGACCGCTCGGCGTTCGCCAGACATACAGATTCGCTTCGTTAAAGTTTTTGCAGACTTTTACAATCAGAATATCGCCGGATAAAATGCCCAAATGTTTGAGCGCATTATCGTAAATCGGCACGGCTGAAAAGACTTCGGTTTGATTGCCGAACAGAGCGCGCACGGTTCTAAATTGAGCGAGGCGCGGAAATGTTTCCACGCCGATTTGCCTTAGACTGTTCATTTCAAATCCTCCGCATTTTTCACTATCGCGCCGCGTGCGCCATTGCCGAATTGAATAAAATCGCCCAGATAGTTCGTTTTTAACGCATACAAAAGACCGTTTATAACCTTGCGGCGTTCGCGGCGGCGAAGTTTGCCGTTTAACAAAATGCCTTTCTGCCGCCTGCCGTTCGTTGTGATTTCAAAGGCGAAGCCGTCAATGTGCCGGATGCCGCCGACGGCGATGACTACACCGTCTTTTTCATACTCGGTTTTGATAATCGCTTTTAATCTTTCGTTGCGGCTTGTTTCTGAATTATTCATCGTTTCTCCTCCTCCGCGTTCAATCTTTGCAGATTGAGTAAAACGACTTCCGGCGTGTGAATATCTTCGACCTGATTGATTTCATCGCCGATAAGGTTGTAAAGACGAATCGGTAAATTATCGTTGTGCATTAAGGCTGACAGCACGACCGCTAAGGTTTCCGTATCGGCATCTTTAGTCTCCGAGTAAAGCGGCGATGTCGAATCTTTCCTGTCGAGATTCTTATCATAAAATTCCTGAACCGCGTCGGTGTCGTAGCGCAGAATGGCGGAAATCGAATGCAGATAACCTTTGCCGTAATCTTCGCCGAGCGCGTCAATGATGTTCGGCAAAGCGACGCGCACTAAATTAAAATCGCCGAGCGTCAAACCGGATTCGATAGACGCTTCGAGAACAACCGAATACAGACACGCCTTGACTTTCTTCGGTGTTTTCTTTGACTTCATCGCCAATTCGACTTGTTGGGCGATTTGATTGATGTATTTGTTTTGGCGTTCAGTAAGTGATTTAACGTCTTTTTGTTTAGGCATTTTCCACCTCCGCAACTTTCTCGCCTAAATCGGCTTTCAAATCAATGCCGTTTTCATCAAGTCCGACTTTGGCAAAAGATTCCGTTTCCCATTGGCGATAGGCTTCGTCTTTGGTTATTGTGAAATCGAAAATGGCTTTTTGCAGTTTCTCGATAAAATCCGAGCGCGAAAAGTTTTTGTGACGAATAAGTAGAGTCTCGAGAACTTCGAGCAAGATTCGATGCCCCCACTCGCTATTTTTTTTCGTCAAAACATTCCAGCCGATTGTTACGGACAGAATTTCCTGGATGCCGTCAGTAGCGCGCTCCAATCTACGCGCAAAGAATTCACGGGCGAAAGTTTCATTGTTTAGTTTTTCAAGTAAAACTTGAAAGCTGTCTTTATCGCTCTTTTGTTTTTCAGTTGGTTGCGATGTAATATTCATTTCGTAACTCCTTTTGGTTAATAAACTAATTGGAAAGAGAGGCTTAGAAGTGTTCCTAGCATTCCTAAGCCTTTCGTATTTAGTTGACTCTGATTCCGCCGACTCTTTCGGCTTTGAACGTCATTGTCGGTTTCAGATAAGTCAGTTCTTCACGTTTCGTTGCCACGCTCGCCGTCTTTGCTTCCGATTCCAGATACAGACGAACCAGTCGAGCCGCCGCCCGGTGGAAACACGCCTGACCTTCGGCGAACGCGCGGCACTGGCAGACTCCGTTTGCCGTGTAGATTTGGTTGCTCTTCTGCGACCAGATCAGCAAGCTGTGATTCTCTTCCTGCCACGTCATAAAAAC
This sequence comes from uncultured Pyrinomonadaceae bacterium, assembly GCA_964237235.1. Taxonomy (GTDB): domain Bacteria; phylum Acidobacteriota; class Blastocatellia; order Pyrinomonadales; family Pyrinomonadaceae. The sequence goes on along the minus strand of CAXSGY010000005.1, from coordinate 194,748 downwards.
TCCGTTTTGTTCAATTTCGACGGTTGCCTTGGCGATGGCGTTAATCCATCGTTTTTTGGTTTGCTGATTTGTGTTCGTCAGTTCGACGCGCGCGATTGAATCGGCGATGACCTGTGCGAATCTGTCTTTGTCGGTAATTTCAATCATTGATTTTTCTCCTGTCGTTTATTTCGGAATGAATGATTTATTCAATCTATAAATAATCTTACGCTGTCGTAAGATTAAAGTCAAGTTAATTATTTCGATTGCGTAAGATTATTATTTTTGATAAATTGGTGAACAATGAAAGGTTTTTTAACAACTAAAGAAACGGCTGCCCGATTGAACATCTCGGATGCTCGTGTTCGACAAATGATTATTGAAGGTGTAATAACTGGGACTGAAAAGTTCGGTCGTGAAAATGTAATTCCTGAAAGTGAAGTTAAACGACTCGAAAATCTTGAACGCAAGCCAGGCAGACCGGCAAAAGAGAAAGAGTAAATTTTAATGGCTAATTATTCTTTAAAGTTTCTGTTCTCTTCGCTACTCGCCTTTACGCTGGTCTTTTTTGCTACGAATACGTCGGCACAGAATTATTCAGGTACTTACAATCGCAAAGACAAGTTTGGCTTTGGAAGACTCAAAATTACAGAGATCAAACGAGGCAAAATAAGTTTTGTCCGTTTTGAGTTAAACGTAGGTAGGAAAGGAAAGAGTTATGGCGATTATTGTGTTGGTGAATTCAAAGATGAAGCAAATTGGCAATCTGAAAATATCGCTGAATACAATACCGATTTCAATAAACGAAGTTCCGAAGGCGAGGCTATTAGCTGTCGTTTAACTTTTGTTTTTGTCGGTAACACTATAACTATTAGAGAAACCGATTGTAATGATTACCACGGAGTTATGTGCAACTTTGAAGGTAAGTATTCACGCTTAGAATCATCTAAACCGAAGCGGCGTGGTGATTTATTAAAAGAGAAAGTTAAAAGCCAGAAATAGTTTCGTCAGCTTTTGTCAGTGTTTAGTTTAGAGAATCTTCTAGATTTTTCTATAAGTGCGGATTCCGCACTTATAGCTTTTGATACTTTTGATACTGCCCTAACCGGCGAATTCGAGAAAATGCTAATCAACGGCGAAAGATTATTTTTAGCGAAAGCCAACGCCCGCATTGAGCGCGACGAGTGGAACGCGGCGCAAGGTAAAATCCGCGCCGAGCGAGTCCGACGAACGGATTCGGCAATCATTATCATCGGCGTTATATGCGCCATTTATGCCGTCGCCGCGCAGTTTTGAGATTTGAGAAGCCCGGAGCTTTTTTCCATCGCGGGAAAAAAATCAAAGTGCGGAATCCGCATCTTGAAATGAGTTTTGTCAGCTTTTGTCAGTGGTCAATTGAGAGATTGTTCTGAAAATTATTTATGCCGACTAGAGACATCGAAAATCATCTTGAACGCTCTCGACGCGCGGATCGCAAGATTTGAACGGCTCGAAGCTCTGCGCGAGAGAAACCGGCTGATCCGAATCGTGATTAGATTAAATGTCGCCATCTTTGCGATTCTCTGCGCGGCGTTCGCCATCTGGAAACAGTTCTAAAACGAGAAAAGCCCTCGACTCGTAATCGAAGGCTTTCCGTTCAGCTATTTGATAACTGAATACTAAAAGGCAAAGGCAGTTTAACAAATTCATCTCTATTGTCAAAAGAGAATAGAGATGAATTTAGCATCGGATTGGGTATTAAATTCGACTCAATCCGATGCTGATTTTTAACCGTTTTAAAAGGGAAGTGGTCAAAAAGCGGTCAAGGTTATTATAAGTGAAATGTAAACCTTGTTAATTCAACGATTTACAATAGCAGCTGTTCGCCCTCATCTCCACCATTTAGTTTCAAGCACTTATCGTTGTGAGTGCTTTTTCTTTTTTCGGCGTTGGCAGGGGTTTGGTAGGATTCGTTTTTCCAGATGCTCGACCGCTTCGCGCAAAATCGCGCTTCCGCGTTCAAAGCGATGAACTGATCGCAAATCTCCTTGTCATAAAAGTTTGGCTTTGAGTGAAGAACCATAATTTAATTGAGACGGTCAGATTATTCAGGACATCAAACTCTCTCTGCTCCTTAATTTAGTTTTCAACTTTAACTCATCTTCAAATTGCAGCGGGCTTTGGTAATCTAAGCCCGAATGCAGTCTGACCCGATTGTAGCAGCCTTCAATGCGGCTGAAGATTTCCGAGCGGGCTTGTTCAAAGTCTTCAAAGGCTCCGCCTTCGATTAGTTCCGCCTTAAATCTTGAAAAAAACTCCCGGCTTGGACGTTGTCCGCAGCAGTTGCCTTAATCCATAATTCTTCGGCGACCGGGCTGACCGATTGTCCGTCAAACACCTTTTGCAAAGCGTTGCGCTTAAATTCATCGTCGTTCTTTTTTCACACATCTTCGATATTCTACCAAAGACAGTTTGCGCTCCACTTTTATTGAATCACCTCAGGCAATACCGCCAACAACTCAATGGATGTGAGGGCGAAACAACGACTTTCTTGTCGCGTCGTTCGTTAAACTTTTACGTTAATACTGGCGGTTTCGCCCCACGTCATCTCAGACATTGTGCCGCTTTTCGTTTCTCGTTAGTTGTAAATCTGCTAAATTTATATTTGTGAAATTATGAATATGGATTTAGTCGCAGATACATCAACTATTATTGCTGTCATCGCAAACGAGCCGGAGAAACCTTTACTGGTTGCTAAATCTCAAGGCTATGCTCTAGTTGCCCCGCGCTTGCTTAGATGGGAAATCAACAACGCATTTTCGGCGATGATAAAACGCGTACGCATCACGCTTGAACAAGCCGGAACGGCATTTGAAAATTAACTTATCAGAAACAATCTGCAAAATAAAAATCCTTATGAATTCCACGTGGCATTTCCTAATTATGATAGTCGCTTCGCTGTTGATATTTTTTTTGATTGTCAGGCTTCTTTTATCGAAAACTGAATATTTAAAAAAAATAAGATTAATATCCGTTTTAGGTTTTACACTAGTTGTTTTAGGTATGACATTTGGAAAATACGGCGCAACCTACGGATTGCCCTGGTGGATTTATTATCCTGTTCCAATGCTCATAACAGTATTGCTTCCGCCGGTATTTTTAAAGTTGAATACTCGAAAGACAATTGTATATTTAGCGTTAAGTTTTTTCTCGGCACCGTTAATTCATTTCATTTTCTCGTTCTTCGTGGGATGGACTGAATATATGCCTTTTTGGAAAATACCGTTTGTCGGCGACTTATTTAATGCTTAATTAAAGTTATCCGGCGGCGAACGGCGCGAAATTAATAAAGCGCGGCGCAAACTCGCATTATTAACTTAAAATTACGTGGGATATAACGGCGTGATAAAAACAAAGGCAAACCGAACAAATCAATAGATGTAAGACAAAAATTAGCGAGATTGTGCCTGTAAAAGTCAGGATGTAATCAGACAAAATTCAGTGTCCGACAGATTTTAATTCATCCTTTAGTTTCATTTGATTTCAGTTCTTTTAATTTGTGAAAATTTTTAACCTCGTAACGCGCTAATATCTCTAGCCATTCATTTTCAGGTAAATTCTGAAAAACAAGAATCTCATCCTGCTCTTCATTGTTCATTGAGTTCCAAAACGGCAACCAAATTTCTGCTAACCATTTATTGGTAAATTCAGCATCCCAAGTCGTTTCTTTTGCCGTAATTGTTGGAAATGCTTCCCAAGGAAATAAAATACGAAGGACGCAATCAAAATGATCTGTTTGATTTTCCAGAAAGAATCTTTGTCTGGCGAACCATTCAGCGGTCTTTCTGATTTTGCCCGTCCAACGAATAGTTATATTGTCTTTCCATTCTTTGTCCGGCGGCGGGAATTTCGCTAAATATAGTGTTCTTTCTTCTTCGTTTAATTTATCCCAAAATGGAATCCAAACATTTAATTTCCAACTCTCTAAAAAATAATCATCCCAGCCGACATCGCTCAAGCTGATCGGAAACGTGATCCACGGCGGTTCAAGCTGTGCGCCGTTTTTAACCCGCTCTTTCTGCTCGTTCAGCCACTTCCATTTTTCTTTCGTTCCGAGCGTTCTTTCAATGATCAGTTTCTGATACCAGTCTTCCGGCGGAGCTTGATGCTTGACGAGATATTCTCGTTTTTGTTGATCGTTGATATTGTCCCAAAAAAGATACCAAATTCTTTGGTCATCGCCTCCGTGTTTCCAAACTCCGCTCCAGGACGGCAGATACAATTCTCCGCCGCTGTTTCCCCAAAGCGGCTTTCTTTCTTCGCCAGCGGCGGCTTGACGATATTCTTCCTGTAGATCGTCATACGCCCGCTTATCCTTATCCGTGTAATAGTCATGTTTATATTCGATAAGTCCGCGTTCGGCTATTTGTCTCAAAAACCAATTTCGCAGTTTCATAAAAATTTTAATTCTTTTAATATTATTTTAATTGAGCGATTTCATACCACCGCTCCTTATCGCCCAATTTCTTCTCGGCAATCGTTTCCGGAGTATCTTTATATTGCACAATATATTCTTCCGTTTATTTGAGTTCTCCTTGTTGTTTTACTTTGTGATTTTGTCATCTATTCCTTCAAGCGAAATAATTACTTGCGGGTCAGAGTTTAAGATTCGTGAACCGAAAACGAGAGCGACGGGCAGTGTAACTGAAAAGGCGCACAAGCTGATTATCAGTAACAGATTTGAAGAAATATCAGTGACCGAAAATACTAACAAGAGGCTTGATTTTTCTCGAGCAGAGTGCTGATGAGTTTTGTCGCGACAAAACCGGCGGCAAAACTCATCAGCGAAACCAGCAAAAAGGCTTTGAGAAGTTTCGACTTTGAGTAAAACAGTACAATCTGATCCATAAGAAAGAGTTTTTGTTGAGTGTGATGTAGCTCGAAATTCTATGTCGTCGAATCTAAATCTCAACCGCGTCAATCTGCGCCTTTTGCAGTTTGCCCGAATAATCTACGTAGATTGATTTCCATTCGGAGAAAATATCCAAGACCTGCGTGCCGGCTTCGCGGTGTCCGTTGCCGGTGCCTTTCGTGCCGCCGAACGGCAAATGGACTTCCGCGCCGATGGTCGCGGAATTAACGTAAACGATGCCGGTGTAAAGCTCCTGCGTCGCGTAGAAAGCCTGGTTGACATCCTGCGTGTAGATCGCCGACGACAAGCCGTATTTGACATCGTTCACAATGTCAATCGCTTCGTCCAAAGTCGAAAACGGAACGACGCACGTGACGGGTCCGAAAATTTCTTCCTGCTCGATTCGCATTCCGCGTTTGACATCGGTGAAAACCGTCGGTTCGATGAAATAACCGTTTTTATATTCGCCTTTCGTCAGGCGATTGCCGCCGCAGGCGAGCGTCGCGCGGTCTTCTTTTTGACCGATTTCGATGTAAGATAAAATCTTGTCCAACGCCTGTTGATTGATGACCGGACCGACTTCCGTGCGCGCGTCCAAACCGTTGCCGACTCGTAAGCGTTTGGCTTTTTCGACTAATTTTTCGCAGAATTTTTTATAAACTTTTTTATGCACGACGAGCCTCGACGAAGCCGTGCAGCGTTGCCCCGAAGTTCCGAACGCGCCCCACAAAGCACCTTCGACAGCGTTGTCCACGTCCGCCGAGTCCATCACGATAATCGCGTTTTTGCCGCCCATTTCCAAGCTGACGATTTTGTTATTTCTGGCGCATTGTTCGGCGATAATGCGCCCCGTGTCGGTCGAGCCGGTGAATGAAATCAAGCGCACGTCGTCGTGATTGACCAACGCTTCGCCGGGTTCGGAAAAGCCGTTGACGACGTTAATCACGCCTTTTGGAATTCCGGCTTGCTCGCAGGCTTTGACGAGATTGATTGTTGAAAGCGGCACGTCCTCGCCGGATTTCATCACGACCGTGTTGCCGCACACCAGAGCCGGAATTAATTTCCAGGAGGGAATTGCCATCGGAAAATTGAACGGCGTAATCAAGCCGCAGATGCCGACCGGCTGGCGTTCGCACATCGCGTATTTGTTCGGCATCTCCGCCTTGGTCGTAAAGCCGTGCAGCCGTCTGCCTTCGCCCGCCGTGTAGTATGTGCAGTCAATCGCTTCCTGCACGTCGCCGCCGGCTTCCTTCAAAACTTTGCCCATTTCGCGCGTCATCTGGCGCGTGAATTCGTCTTTGTTGAAGCGCAAAATCTCGCCCAATTTAAATAAAATTTCGGCGCGTTTCGGCGCGGGCGTTCTGCGCCATTTCGTTGCCGCTTCTTTCGCCGCCGCGACTGCCCGGTCAACGTCCTCTTCGGTCGAGCGCGGAAAACGCCCGACGACATCCGAAGTGTCCGCCGGATTTAAATTTTCAAAATAATCGTCCGACGCGCTTTTTATCCACTCGCCACCGATATAATTTTTATAAGTTTGTGTTTTGGTTGTTTTTTTCGTTTCAGCTTTCGCCGCTTTTGTTTTTGCCATAATTTCTAAAGTTTAAAGTCCAAAGTCCAAAGTCTCAAGTTGTGAACACAAAAGACTTCGGACTTCTAACTTCGGACTTTAGACTATTTTATTGAACGGTAAATTGAACGATGCGGAACAAAACGTTTTGCGAATTGCTGTCGTAGCTTTGAATTTGCAGAACGACCGCATCGCCTTTTTTCAGTTTGGCGACCGTTTCGTTGAACGATTTCAAATCGGTGACGTTGGCGCGGTTGATGCGTTGGATTAAATCGCCCGGATTGAGCGCGTCGCTGCCGTTCGAGGTTTTCACGTCGGCGATAAAGCTCGCCGGATCAATGCTTTTGACGACCAAACCTTTAGTTGCGCCGCCGAGTTTATAAAGGGCGGACAGCTGCGGCGTAACTTCGATGAGCGTCAAGCCGAACGGCAAAATTGGTTTTTTGATATCGCTGACCGGCAATTTTCTCGGCGTATTTTCTTCGTCGGCGGTCGTGTCTTTCGACGGACGCTCGGCGAGCTTAATCATTGCGGCGCGGCGTTCGAGATTGCTGCCGTTTTCGCGCAGATATGAAATGCCGACTTCTTTGGCGGGCGCGGTCGCCGCGACGCGCTGAATCAAATCAGCCGCGTTCAAAATTTTCTCGCCGTTAAATTCCAGAATCACGTCGCCCGCCTGCAAACCGGCGGCGGCGGCGGCGGAATTTTGTTTGTCGGGAATGCCGGTGATAATCGCGCCCTTCGCTTCGTCGAGCCGGTAAACTTTAGCAAATTCGCCTTTCACCGAATCGAGCGTTACGCCAAGATAACCGCGCCGCACTTTGCCGATTTCTCTGATTTGCCGGTAAACGCCGGCGGCGGCGTTCGACGGCAGAGCGAAGCCGATGCCGTTGTAATCGCCGGTTACCGTGGCGATCTGCGAATTAACGCCGATCACATCGCCGTTCATATCGACGAGCGGTCCGCCCGAATTGCCGCGATTAATCGCCGCGTCGGTTTGAATAAATTTTTGAAATTGCGAAGCGAACGGCGTTTCGCGTTTTGTTTGCGAAATAATGCCCGCCGTGACCGTCTGTTCCAAACCGAACGGCGAACCGATGGCGAGAACCCAATCGCCGATGCGCGTCGCGTCCGAATCGCCGAGCTTTAAAAACGGCAAATCGCGGTTCGCGTCAATTTTCAAAATCGCCAGATCGGTCAGATCGTCGGTGCCGACGACGCTCGCCTGAAATTCTTCGCCCGATTGCAACTTGACCGTGATGCGCGAAGCGTCGTTGACGACGTGATAATTGGTGATGATATAACCGGCTTTGTCCACAATAAACCCGCTGCCGACCGCATAGCTCGGACGGCGCGGCGCGAGGCGGCGGTAAAATTCCGCGATGTCATCGGGCGTTTTTGATTCGGATTCGCCCTTGACCGTAATGTCGGTCGGAATTTTTCCCTTCGTATCAATGTTGACGACGGCGTTTTCGACCCGTTTGGAAACTTCCGCGAACGAGGCGGAAAGCATCTCGGGCGTGACGGCGGAAGCATTCGTTTTGCCGCCGTCAATTTGCGAAAGGGAACTGATCGCGCCGCCGCCGAAAATAAAGCTCGCGGCGATAAAACTCAAAAATACGACGCGAATTTTGCGCGCCGCCGCTTTTTCGGAACGAATCCGGTTTTCAGACATAAAACTTCTTTCTCCTTCAAAATGCCGCTTTGGAACGACAAGTAAAACTTGGTAGTTCGAGTATAGCAAATCAGTAGGCGGTAAACGGTGAGCAGTAATCAGAGCAACTGAACTTTTATTTTGCACATCGTCTCGCCGCTTACCGCCTGTTAACGCCCAAAATCACCTTCAACACGCCTTTTCGTTCCGCCCGTTCGATAGCTTTCACGCCTTCGCGCAACGAAAGTTCCTCGCTGATTAAACTTTCGACATCAACCGAATTGTTTTTCAAAAGCTCAAGCGCGGGCTGAAATTTGCCGCAGCGCGAACCGACAATTGTGATTTCGTCAACGACGACGCGCCACATTTCGATGTCGGCGCGTCCTTGAAAAGTTGATTTCAAAACTAATTTGCCGCGCGGCTTTAATAAATCCAACGCCAGACCGAAACCCGTCTCCGAACCGCTCGCTTCGACGACGACATCAAAAGATTTATTTACTTTTGATGCGTGTTCGAGCCGAATTGTTTCGATGTCGCGCGATTTGAGCAGCGCAAGCTTTTCCGCGTGTTTTCCGACGCAAAAAATATTCGCGCTTTTTAGACGAAGCGATTGAGCGCATAAATTGCCGAGCTTGCCGTCGCCGATGACCGCGACGCGCGTTTCCGGCAAAATCTCGACTTGTTCGGTAATGCCGAACGCCGCCGCGAGCGGTTCGACGAAAACCGCCTGCGCGTCGGAAACATTTTCGGGAACTTCCAAAAGATTTTTTTCGGGTAAAGTCAAAAATTCGGCGTGCGCTCCGTCGCGTTTTTTGATTCCCAAAACCGTTCGCTCCGGGCAATGCCGCGTGTCGCCCTGCCGACACTTTTCGCACGCGCCGCAGCCCGCGTTGATTTCGCCGACTATTCTTTTGCCGATCAAATTTTTGTCGTTAGATTCTTCGACGATGCCCACGAATTCGTGTCCGATGGTGCCTTGAAAATTCGCGTAGCCTTTGACGATTTCCAAGTCGGTGTTGCAGATTCCCGATTTCAGAACGCGAATCATCGCTTCGTTTTCGCGTTGCGGTTTGGCGATTTCGGCGAGCTTTAGTCGATTGTTTTCGACGCGCAGAGCTTTCATTTTACAAATCTAAAAAATACGCGCGGTCACAGCGCGCGGTATGTTTTTCAAGGGTCGGCTGGAAATTGTATTTTTCGTATAAATGAACGGCTTCGCGCAAAACTTTCGCCGTTTCGAGATAAATTTTTTTATAACCGAGTTCGCGCGCTTTTTCAATCATTCGTTCGAGCGTTTTTTTGCCGAAGCCCCGACCGCGCAAATCCTTTGAAAAATACATTTTCCGCAGCTCGATTGTTTCCGCGCTGATCGGATAAAGACCGACCGTGCCGAGCAAATTTCCGCCCGCGTCTTCGAGCAATTCAAAAACGCCGCCGCGCTTTAAATAATTCGTTTCGATGTCGGCGATGTCCCGGTCGGTTTGGTTTTTGTCGGGCGTTAAGCCGTATTCCCGCAAAACGCCGAAGACGAGATTTTGAATTTTTTCGCAGTCTTGATTGGTCGCTTGACGGACGGTAATATACGTTTCGTTAATCATTTTTCGACGTTGTAGACCTTTAAATCCTTTTCACCTGAAATCAACCATTGACCGTTGATTTTATCGAGCGTCAATTGCTGTTGCACTTTACCCTTCGAGGTTTTGTCCGCGCCTTCAAAATTCCACTCCTTATCGAAAATCGCCGTCGCCCGCTCGCCGGTCGCATCGGGAATCACGCGCAAATTATCAATGTTAATTTCAATCGAATCATAATCGCTGAAAGCTCTTTCGCGGTCGGCACGAACTTTCGAAATATTGACTCGTCCGGCTTTGTAATAATCAACCGTGTCGGCGTAACTGCTGAGGTTGCCGGTGATGTCCAAATTTTCCGCCGCGTCTCTCCAGTTATCTATCACATCTTTCACTGCGCCGCTGATTTTTTTCGCTTGTTCGGGATTGATGGTCGGCTTTGCGACCGGCGTTGCCGTCGGCGTCGGAGTGGCGAGGTTTGCGTTTTGGTTTTGATTATTTGCGCTGTTCGCATTGTTCGCATTCAACGGACGATTCGGCGTTACCGCATTATTCACGTTAACAATGATTTGTTTTTTATCGTTGTTTCGCAGATAAAGCCAGGTGCCGACCGCGCCGAGACTTAAAAGCAAAATGGTTCCCAGAGAAGTCAGCGCGACGGTCATCGCCGTATTCGATTTTTTCGCTTCGCGTTCAACAATCAGCGGCTGATTCGTTTTCCAATCGTCGCGGCTCGGTTGATTTGTTCGATAAGAACTCGGCAAATCGAAATGAATCGGCTCGACGCGCTTTGGCACGACAAGCGTTTCCGCGTCGCTCTCAAAAGACGATTGTGAATCAGTAAGCGATTTTTGAACGAGCGGCGTTCCGTCCTGCAAACAAAATTGCAGCGTGTCGTCCGCGTATTCGGTTCGGCATTGTGGGCAGTATTTCATAAATTGTATCGATATTTGCTGAATAAATTTATCAGTTTTTCGTTCAATAATAAAACTCGCCCGGCGAACTTGAATACTACATTCGTTCTTTTCGGCGAATCAAATCGCCTGTCATTTTGCCCGACAAAAGCACGAGCGGCATTCCGCCGCCCGGGTGCGTCGCGCCGCCGACGAAATAAAGATTTTCGATTCGTTTCGATTGATTCGGCACGCGCAGGAAAGCCGACAAAACGCCGTTCGACGAAACGCCGTAAATCGAGCCGCGGTTGGTTCGATATTTTTTCTCGAAATCGGCGGGCGTGATAATTTGCTCGAATTCGATTGAATCTTCCAAATCTTCAAGACCATTTTCCTCTAATTTTTTGACGATCAAATCACGATACGGTTCGGCTTCGATTTGCCAATCGGTTCGCGCGCTCGTGTAAGGCGCGTTGACTAAAACGAAAAGATTTTCGCAATTTTCCGGTGCCTGCGTCGCATCGGTGCGCGAGGTCGCGCAAACGTAAATCGTCGGGTTCGGCGCGGGACGTAAATCTCGAAAAAGCGCATCGAATTCGGCGCGGTAATCGTCGGAAAAAAAGATGTTGTGATGCGCCAGCAACGGAAATTTTTTCTTTGCGCCGAGCAGTAAAACGAAACCGCTGCACGACGGTTCGCGTGCGTCGAGCTTGCGGCTGAAAAAAAATTTGTCGAGCAGATTTCGATAAGTTTCAATCGCGTCCGAATTGGCGACAATCGCGTCGGCGCGTAAATTTTTGCCGTTTTCGAGCGTTACGCCGACGGCTTTTTTGTTATCGACAATTATTTTTTCGACCGCGCAGTTCGTTTTGATTTCGACGTTCAGTTCGTTCGCCAGACGCGCCAGAGCCTTCGGAATTTCGTAGATGCCGCCGCGCACATACCACGCGCCCAAACCGAATTCGACGAACGGCACGAGCGCAAACGTCGCGGGCGTTTCAAACGGCGACGAACCGTTATACGTCGCGTAACGATTGAAAATCTGCCGCATTTTTTCTGACTGAAAATAATTTTTATTGTGCGCGTCGAGCGTTTTTAAGGAGGAAATGGCGAACAAGTCTTTCAAATATTTCGGGCGCAGTAATTTCGGCAAATCATTGAGTGAATGCGCGAGAAAAGTTCGTTCGGCGACCTCAAATTTGCGGCGCGCATCGGCGAGATATTCGCGGAAATTTTCAACGTCGGTGGGCGCGATTCGCGCAATTTCGCGTTCGGTTTTTTCCAAATCGCTCGAAGCGTCGAATCGAGTTTTGTCCGACCAGAAATATCTGCAAATCGGATCGAGCGGAACGATTTTTAAATAATCTTCGACGCGCCGTTCGCAAAATTCAAACAAATCTTCAAACACGCGCGGCATCGTCAAAAGCGACGCGCCCGTGTCGAATTGATAACCGTTCGCTTTGACCGCGTTGACCTTGCCGCCGACCGATTCGTTTTTTTCTAAAATCGTTACGTCAAAACCTATTTTGGCAAGTCGAACCGCCGCGGCAAGTCCGCCGAGTCCCGCGCCGATGACGATGATTTTTTTCATCAAGCGAAATTTTACCGTAAATCGGCGGCGAACGCTTTACAAGAAAACTATCAACTATTAACTATCAGCTATCAACTGTTAAACGAGTTTCCTTTTTTAACAGTTGATAGCTGACAGTTGACAGTTGATAAACTATGAATTATGGAGTTAGAAACCTGTTTCAGGAATGAAAGGCGAAATGACTCGCGCTTTTTCGCGTCTGAATTCTTTTGACAAAACGCGCCATTCGTTCGACGGCGATTTCGATTTGCTCGAACGATTTGCAGTAAGCGATGCGAACGTGATTCGCTCCGCCGCTGCCGAAGCTCGCGCCCGGCACGACGGCGATTTTTTCTTCGAGCAGAAGTTTTTCGGCGAATTCGTCGCCCGTCAAGCCGGTCGCGGCGATTGACGGAAAAGCGTAAAGCGCGCCCTTCGGTTCAAAGCACGACAAGCCGATTTCGTTCAGCGATTTGACTAAAAATCGTCGTCGTCGGTCATATTCCGCGCGCATTTCCAAAACAAACGGTTCACCGATGCGAAGCGCGGCAAGCGCGGCATATTGTGAAATCGTCGGTGCGGACATAACGACGTATTGATGAATTTTGGAAAATGCCGCGAGCAGTTCACTGTTCGCGCAAATATAACCGACGCGCCAGCCGGTCATCGCGTAATCTTTTGAAAAACCGCCGAGCAGAACGGTTCGTTCACGCATTTCGGGCAGAGCGGGAAAGCAAACGTGTTCCGCGCCGTAAACGAGCCGGTCGTAAATCTCGTCGCTGATAATCAAAAGGTCGTGTTCGGCGGCGATGCGCGCAATTTCGACCGCGTTTTCCCTGGTCAAAACCGCGCCGGTCGGATTATTCGGAAAGCCCAAAAAAATCGCTTTTGTTCTCGGCGTAATCGCCGCGCGAATATCTTCGGCAAGCGGCTCGAAATTGTTTTCCGCACGGCATTCGACCGCGACGGGAACGCCGCCCGCGAAAATTATTTCCGGTTCATACGCAACGAAGCACGGATTCGGCACGATGATTTCGTCGCCTTCGTCGCAAATCGCCGAGAAAACGCATTTAAACGCTTCGCTCACGCCGACCGTGATTAGAATTTCGCTTTTCGGCTCATAAGAAACCGCGTAAAGTTTTTCGAGATGCGCGGCAACGGCTTCGCGCAGTTCGAGCAAGCCGGAATTTGCCGTATAGCCGACGGGCTTTTCGTAAACCGCCTGATATGCGGCTTCGACAATCGGCGCGGGCGTGGCGAAATCCGGCTCGCCGACACCGAGCGAGATTACGTCGGGCATCGCGGCGACGATGCCGAAAAATTTATGCAAGCCGGAAACCGGAACGCGTCCGACGCGCTCGCCGATAAAGCGTTGAAAATTTGTCATAGAAAAAGTTGAAATTATTGTTGAATAAGCGTTTGTTTGATTCGGATATTTTTCGGATAAAATTTTCGTGATAGAATGCGTAGTCAGAAGTATTGTGACACAGATTTAATCGAAATTGAAAGGCGTTTGTAAATAAAATATGAAATTCTGCCCGATTTGCAAAACCCGTTACGACGAAGAAATTCTGCGCTTCTGCACAAAGGACGGCACGCCGCTGGTTGATGAAGCGCAGCCGAATTTTACGGCTCTGCCGAGCGAAAACGATTTGGGCGAGGAAACGGTTATCCGGCGCAAAACGCCACCCGTGATTCCTTCGACCGCGCAGCCCGTCCCCGATTTTGACGAACCCGAACGCAATTCGTCGGAACGCATCATTATTCCGATGTCCGACGAAGACGCGTCCGGCGAACCGCGCCGCGAAACAGTCCGAACGAAAACCACGCCTTCGATTCGTCGCCAGCCGCCGGAACAAAAATCGAACACGACGAAAATCGTTCTTTTAACCGTTTTGGGAACGATTTTTATTCTCGGCGGCGCGGGCGGCGTTTTCTGGTTTCTGAGCAGCGGGCGCGGCAACAGCACGAATCAAAACGCGAACTTCAATACGAATTTAAATTCGACGGACATTAATTTGAATACGAATCTTTCGATAGATAATTCGCTCGCCAATTTCAATTACAATTTGAACGCCAACTCGAATGCGAACGTGAATGCGAACGCCAACGTTAATACAAAAACGCCGACCCCGACCCGAACGCCGACTCCAACGCCGACACCCGACGCGAACGCCAACGTCAATGCGAACGTGAACGCGAATATCAACGCGAATTCGATTTCGCCGGTCAATACGAATTCGATGACGCGCCCGACACCGACTCTTACGCCGCGCCCAACGCCTTCGGGCGAGCCTTCAAATCGCCCGGTGAATGCCGGAATTCTAAACAGCCGCGCGATAAATTTAACGACACCGGCTTATCCGCCGATAGCCAAACAGATGCACGCCGGCGGGCAAGTCGCCGTGCAGGTTTCGGTTGACGAAACCGGCAACGTCACGTCCGCTAAAGCGACGAGCGGCAATCCGCTTCTTCGTCAGCCAGCCGAAGCCGCCGCTTTACAATCGCGCTTTAATCCGGTGCGCGTTGACAATCAACCCGTCAAAGCGACCGGCGTTGTTTTGTATAATTTTATCAATCAATAATTTCAGATCAGTCAGAACCGCCTTCGATTGCGGGCGATTAAATTTTGCCACCTGCAATAATGGATGGAGATTTGCGCCATTCAAATATTCAGCTTTGGAAAAATTTAATAATTTAGACGCTGAGTTTGCACCGTTCAAATTCAATTATTCCGTAAGCGCAAATAGTTCTGACATGAAGGCAAAATTATTCAAAATCGAAGCTGAATAATTTAAGTTTTTCCACGCTGTGCGGGTGTTCGATTAACTTTTCAAAACGAAAGCCGAGTTTTTCCAGAAGTCTGCCTGAATTTTCGTTGTCTTGAGATGTGACAGCGAGAACGCGCTCGAACTTCAAATCGTTTTTGCCATAATTCATTACGGCTTGCGCGGTTTCAAATGCCAGTCCGCGTTTCTCGAACTGCGGCAGAAACGCGAACCCGATGTCCGCGTCGGGCAGCGAATCGCGTTTGACGAAACCGTTGATGCCAATCGGCGCGTTTTCCAGTTTTAATTCGACAAGCCATAATCCATAGCCGTATTTTTCATAGCTTGCCCGAAAGCGGCTTTCGACGTATTCGCGCGCCGCTTCGACGGTTCGCACATTGCGGTCGCCGATGTGTTTTATAAACGACGGCTGATTGAGTAAATCAAGAATAAATTCACCGTCGTCCGCCGTGATTTCGCGCAAAACTGTCCGTTCGGTCTCAATGATTTTCACAAATCCATTTTAACACCGGCGCAAGTCATCCGGCATTAAATAATTTCTCAAAAAAATTACGGAAAATATCTCTTCCAGGTTTTCGGCGGGCTTTTCAAAACGTCATAGACTTGATAGCCGCGCCCGCTCCAAATAATTCTGGCGCGAAATTCTTCGAGCTTCGGCTTGCCGTTCGGAAACGAGTATCTGGCGTAGCGACCCGCATCGCCGATGCCGTGCGCTTTGACGAAAACGATTAATTCTTTAGTTTTCCGGTTAAACCAGCGACCGTGAACGACGGGAACAGTTACTCTATTTATTTTATCGGGTATGTCTTGACTCTCGTCGTAGTCGTTCAAATTGTTTGCGTATTCGAGTTCGAGGTAAGGAAATCTGAGCAGCTTGGCTTTCGCGGGCAGTTTCGATTCGTCGTAAAACAAATAAAGGTTATACAAATTATACGCTCCCGCGTCGCAGAGTATTTCGACTAAATATTCGTTCGCTTCCAAAGGATAAAATTTCGGCGCGAACGAATACGAATAATGCGCTTTTTGATATTTCAGTGTTTGACCGATTTTGAGTTCGACCGGATATTCGAGCGCGTTGTTTTCGTCGAAACTTTTGTAAACCGTTCCGAGCTTTTCCTCCAATACGCTGATACCGGTTTCCTTTTCATTCTTGATTGTATAAGAAAGAATTTTTTCATCGTCAATTACCGGGTATGGGTGATTGTCGAAATCGTTTATCGGATGAGAACATTCGGCTTCGGCGGCATTTTCCAAATCTTTGTGAATTTTTCTAATCGCTTCGATACAGGATTTCGGCAGCGGACGCGCTTTTTCGCCCGCGCCGACTTGATCGGTGCAATCATCCGGGAAATCAATTTTGTTTCGGCGCGGACGGCTTTGAAACGGACTTCGGTAAATAGGATTTTGCGGTTCAAACCAACTTTCTTTCGCTTCACCCGACGTTTGCGAAGAATCAACCGGCACGCGCTCGATTTTCTGCGGCGCGGAATCGGCGACGGAATTATTCGCCTCTCGCGCCGACAACTCGAACTCGTTTCTCGCGGCGCAGGAAAACGCCGCACACGCAAATGCAAAAATAAACAGAAACTTTCCGCAAGACATACATTTTTAATCGAATTGCAGAACGATTGATTCTACACATTCGCCTTTTAATTTATGAATTGTACGGTTTCGATAGTTTTTTCTGTAACGTGGAGATTACGGTTAGCAGAGCGCGTCAGACACGTTGTCGAAAAAGAATTTAGGCGAAAAAGCTGCACATATTTGCGATTCCGCACTCAAAAAATTCTACGGATAATAGCGTTTCCAGGTTTTGAGAATAACTTTTAACCAATCATCTCCTAATCCATTGCCGTCTTCTTTGAATTTGGCTCGGTATTCTTCCAGTTTCGGTTTGCCGCCGGGAAACGAATAGCGGGCGAAGTGTCCGGCGTAACCGATGCCGGTTTTCTTGTCCATAGCGAATAATTCTTTAGTCTTTGGATCGAAGACGCGTCCGGCAACGCTTTTCACCAATATCTTTTTG
Organism: uncultured Pyrinomonadaceae bacterium; assembly: GCA_964237235.1. Classification (GTDB taxonomy): domain Bacteria; phylum Acidobacteriota; class Blastocatellia; order Pyrinomonadales; family Pyrinomonadaceae. The sequence continues at coordinate 177,811 of CAXSGY010000005.1, read as the reverse complement.
AATGAAACGGGATATTCGTGTTCTCCGTCGGTTTCATCGAATGAGAAGCGCAAGTCGGGAAACTCCAGAACTCGAGTTTTGGCGGGAATCGCCGATTCGTCGTAAAGCAGATAAACATTCGAGAGATTATACGCGCTCGCCCAACACCTGATTTCCAGCAGATATTTATTCGGCGATAAAGAATAAAATTTAATATGGCTGTTTTCTTCAAGCCAGTTTGTAACATATTCTTCCATTTCGGCTTGTTGATATTTCAGCTCCTGTCCGACTACCAATTTAACGGGTTTTTGCAAGTTAGAGTTTCGGATAATATTATCGGGAACTGTTTCCAGTCTTTTGGCAAGGGCTTCAATTCCGTCGGTATCCGTTTCCTGCACCGTGTAACTTAGCATGCCGAGATAACCTTTGATTTCCTCACGGAAACGATGGAGTTCCGGTTGAAACGGTTCATAACTACAGCCTTCTTTGGGTAGTTTGGAAATAACGTTTTCTAAAGTTTCTCGACAAGCAGTTTCCAGCACATATTCCGCCTTTGCCTCACAATCGTCAGGATAATCGATTTTTGTGCGACGCGGCTTTTTTTGATATGGACTTTTATGTAGTTCGGCATATGGTTCAAGAGATGGCTGATTTGTAAGGTCGGAATTATTTGGAGGGGTCGCGGTCGGTTCGGCTAAATTATCCGTAGATGCTGAAATGCCTAATTGGTTTTGAGCTAAATTGGGTTTTGACGAGGTTGAGTAAATCGAAAACCCGACGAAAGACAAGCTCAATACGACCAAACAAAAAATCACCAACTTTACATACTGCATAATATATCTCCGTTCTGCACAGTCAAATCTATTGAGGTGTTCTGCTTACAATTATCTGATAAGCACGATCAACCTTATCCATATAATTTTTGTCTCCTGTAGTTGAAGTAGAATCAGGATTTTTGTTGTAATTCCTGATTGCCATCGCCCAATCTCGCCAGCCGGTTATGTATCTTTCGGAATGAGCTTTTTGATATTTAAGAACCGAACCGCCAGTTAGTCGGGGTGCTGTTTCCTTATTCAACTTAATAAAGTTATTTCCATCTAAAACATTTTTCCATTACCGTCTGTTAGATAAATCGTGTTCTGATAAATAACGTCCGGCGTTGTTTGAAGTTTTTTTGCGACGGACTCAACATTGTCGCCTTTTTGGAAAATATATGTTTCAACTTGAAAACTATCAATAACCGGACGACTTGCTGCCTTTCTCGGATCGGCGGTGCTGATGCCTTCAATCGCCTTGTAGTAGAGAGCGGCAATGCCTGCTTTGACGTTATTCTGACCGAAATGATTGTTTCTAAACTCGTTCCGGCGATCTTCCGAAACAATCAGCGGCGCGTCATGATCCGTGTTTGACACGACCTTCAAACTCGGATCATTCGCAACGCCGATCTGCATCGGTTTCTGCTGCCATTGACCTTTAGATTCAGTCGGACCAGCCATCACTTCCGTCCAGAGCATCGCTTTGACATATCGCTAATCGAGCGGCACGAAGCCGTCGCCTTTGCCGCTGAACTTCTGGTTGTAATAGGCGACTTCTTTTTTGATCGTCTCGTCGTATTCGTTCCAGCGCGAATCTTCCAAAGACACTCTGAAACGCGGGTCGCCGGATTAGATTATAAGTCTGAAAACTTTCTACGGATAATAACGTTTCCAAGTTTTCGGCGGACTTTTAATGACATCAGGCACTTGATAGCCGCGCCCTGACCATTTGAACTTGGCGCGAAATTCTTCGAGCTTCGGCTTGCCGTTCGGGAACGAATATTTGGCATATTCGCCCGCGTCGCCGATACCGCGAGATTTAACAAACACTACTAATTCCTTGGTTTTCGGATTGAAATATCGTCCGCCGATAATTTTGACTTTTACTTTTTCTACGCTTTTGGCAACATCCGAATCTTCATCAGAGATAAACTCTAGACTCAGAAACTCTAAAACTTCCGCTTTTGCCGGAATCGCCGATTCGTCATATAATAAGTAAACATTCTGAACATTATAAGCACCGGTCTGACAGCGCAACTCAGCCAAATATTTGTTAGCTGATAATGGGTAAAACTTTATTTGAGCAGTCTCAAAAAAGGAAAAATAAGTATTGCCGTCTCTGTCCCTGAACGTATTATACTCACACTCTTTGGGCAAACCAGGTTTAATAGCTTGAAGAGCGTCAGCGCACGTTTTCTCTAATAAATACTCATCGCCATTTCCGGCAATGTACTGACAGTCGTCTTGAAAATTAATTTTCCTTCGACGCGGTTTTATTTGATAGGAGTTTGCATATTTCGAGTTGGAGAAAATTCTTTGATCTAGATTGGCACTCTTTATGCTTTCAGTATTGCTCAAAACATTTATGTTCTGTTCGTCTGCCGCGGGCGGTTGTTTACCGATTTTATCGTTTTCGACTAATCTATTCGATGATGCACGCGAAAAACCGCACGAATTGACTGAATAAGTGACCAATAAAATAAATACCGTTGTTTTTATGCAGAACATATTGTTTTTTGTGCAGTCCAAAAATACTATTGTGAAACTCGGCTTATAATAATTCTATACGCACGGTTAATTTTATCTAAGTACATCGGATCGCCTTTTTCGCTAGGCTTCTTACTGTTGTAATTTTTGATTGCCATCATCCAATCCTTCCACCTTGAAATATTTCTGACAGGTTTAGCTTCCTGATATGAAATCACTTGTCCGGGTTTTAGATTTGCGACATTTTCTTTAGTCAATCCGACGGTGTTTTTAATAATATTGGTTTGAGTAGTTTTAATTACTGCTTTGGAAATTAGTGCAGAGAGTTTATCGCCACTTTTAATTGTGTAGGTTTGAAGTATTGGATTTACAATTTCATCGTCATCAAAATCAACTTCGTCAATCGCAGCAATGTAAAGATAAGCAATACCCGCCCGCACGTTGAGATTTCCAACAACACTGCTCTTATTTTGAACATTCTGATACAGTTCGTCGGGCGTTACCAGTTTAGTCTTTTCCTTATCGGTTTCATTGCTTTTGCCGCTTACCACATCATATGCGGGATCAGCGGCAAATCTGCCAATCTGCATGGGCAATTTTGTCCATTGTTCAGAATTGTTCTTTGGTCCGGCTTGCACTTCCGTCCACAACATCGCTTTGACCCAATGCCAGTCGAGTGGAACAAAATTAGTGAATTTTCCGGCAAACTTTTGTGCGCTAAATTTTTGATTGTAATTGGCGACTTCTTTTTTGATCGTCTCGTCGTATTCGTTCCAGCGCGAATCTTCCAAAGACATTCTGAAACGCGAATCGCTGATGATCGGATTAGCTTATTCGTCTAAAAAATCGTTACGGATAATAGCGTTTCCAAGTTTTCGTCGTACTTTTGATGACATCATCCAGTTGATAGCTGCGACCGCTCCAAATAATTCGAGCGCGGAATTCTTCGAGTTTCGGTTGACCACTCGTCAATGAATATCTGGCGTATCGCCCCGCATCACCGATGCCATGCGCTTTATCGAAGACGATCAATTCTTTGGTTTGCGGATTAAAATATCGTCCGCCAATCGTTTTGACCATTGCTTTTTTGACGGAATCGGGAACGTCGTCTTTTTCGTTATAATCATTTAGATTGCTTGAATAATTGAGTATCAAATAGGGAAACTCCAAAACTTGAGTTTTGGCGGGAAGTTTCGATTCGTCATAAAGCAGATAGTTATTGTATTGATTGTAAACTCCAGCCGAACATTTTATCTCGACCAGATATTTATTCGGTTGCAGTGAATAGAAGTGTATTTCATAACCATCAAACCAAGCACTCGATGATTTTTCCAAATGAGAAATTTGATATTTTATCTCTTGACCGGCGAGTAATTTTCCTCCTTCGCCAAACTTGTTGTTGATAATGATGTTGTCCTTCGTCGTATTTAATTCCTGCGCCAATTTTTCTAAATCATCCGAACCTATATCTTCTTGGAGACGGTAAGTTTGCATTTTTTCATTGTCAATTACCATAAAAAATTTGCCGCCTGCCTTTCTTATTGATTCATAATCACATTCATCGTCAGGCAAATCCGATAAAACAGCATTCAACGCCTCGCCGCAGGTTTTTCGTAATAACCAGCCTTCAGTGCCGATAACGACAGAAGTTCCACAATCATCAGGAAAATTAATTTTCTTGCGACGCGGAGTTTTCTGATATGGAGAATTTGTTATTTCATCATCGGAAGAGTCTTGGTTTGATTGATTCGACGCATTAGCAGGTTCGTCGCTTTTAGGACTTTTATCCTGTTCGATTAAATGCGGTTTTAATTCAACCGGTGAAATTTTTTCTCTGGATTGGTTACAAAAACTCAATAAGCAAAGCCCGGTCACAGAAATTGTAATTAGTTTCAGATAAAACATAGAATTAAACTTAGGCAGGATTACTGCGCTGTTCGACTAATGATTATTTGATAAGCGCGAAGAATTTTGTCTATGTAGTTTGGATCGCCGCCATTTGAACTGATTTTAGGATTTTTATTGTAATTCGAATCGTCGTTAGCCAATCTCGCCAGCCGGTAATATACCTTTCAGTATGCGCTTTTTGGTAATTGAGAACTTGTCCAATCTTCAACTGATTTATATTTTCAGATGTCAATCCCGGAGTATTTTTTATAAAGTAGCCTCTGGTTGTTTTAAGTCTTTTAGCTATATCATCAATTCCCTTACTGTCCGTTTCTTGAACAGTATAGATTAATACTTGTAAATCATCGGGAACATCTCTATTTCCTACCTTTCGCGGATCAGTTTTAGCGTCGTATCCCTCAATCGCCTTGTAGTAGAGAGCAGCGATTCCCGCTTTGACGTTATTCTGACCGAAATGATTGCTCCTGAATTCGTTCCGCCGGTCTTCCGAAACAATCAGCGGCGCGTCATGATCCGTATTCGACACGACTTTCAAACTCGGATCATTTGCAACGCCGATCTGCATCGGTCTCTGCTGCCATTGACCTTTAGATTCAGTCGGACCAGCCAGCACTTCCGTCCAAAGCATTGCTTTGACATATCGCCAGTCGAGCGGCACGAAGCCGTCGCCTTTGCCGCTGAATTTTTGATTATAAAAAAAACGTCTCGTTATAATCATTTCGATTGCTCGGTTACGAGATAGATTAAATTTTAGGACTTTGGTTGTTAGTGAATTAAGTCTTTGAAGCGATAGAAATTCAAGTTGACCGTCGTCGCTTTGACTGTTTTGGCATTATTGCTGAAAGTCAGAACATTTCCCTGTATTTTAGTATTATCTTTTGGAACGCTAAAACCGAAGTTATCGTTGGAAGATAAGCTGTTATTAACGCAGAAAAAAGGACGTGAATCAAGCATTTGGTTGTAAATTAGATTTAACGATTTGTCGAAAATTAATGTGTGATATTCGCTAGAGGTTGTGAATTCTCCAATATTTTTAGATTTATCAACGTTTGTGAAATTAGTTGTATTTGCAATTAAATCAACAACATAGAATGTTTTACCGTTAATCAGCAGATTGCAGGTTTGATAAAAATTTGTAATCTTTAACTTATCGTCAATTTTATTAACTGTTAACGCTTGACCGATTCTATCTCGTATTAAAGATTTATCATCGGCGAAAATCTTTTTACTCGATTGAAAAATCGGTTGGGTTTTGTAAGTTGAAAAATACTCGTCCGATTTCATTTCGGATGTTTCGATGTCCAGAGCATTATTGCTAAACGTCCAAACATTGCCCGAATCACTCGTGATGCCTGCATTATTTGATTTGTGTGTGACTTCTCCCATTTTTGCGGAATCTTTGGGATACAATCGAACAACATCAGTTATGTCATCAAACAAAACGGCATTTTCACGACAAGCAAGAATGTCGCTGCGAAGAAAAAATTCACTAATAAGCGTTTGTGAATTATCAAAGATATACATCAATAGTTGTCCGCGCATAAAAGAAGCATTTTGTAAATTGAGTAAAGCTCTAACGATATGATAAGGTTTGCCGTCAATATACACGTCGCAAAAATGGCTGAAGTGCATAAATTTAGCACCCCCGATCCGCCCGTCTTTTGACTCGCCGTAAAGCTTGTAGCGAATCAGTGACTGTCGAATTTGCTCTCTGTCAAAGGACTTCGATTTTTCCGACACTTGATATGTTTCAGTTAATTTAACCTTTTTAGGAACTGTGCCGTGGTTATTAAATTCACCGGATTGGAAAGTGTTTTGGCGTAAGTCGGATTGAGTCATTTTTGAGTTTTGCGCCCGACACGAACTCAGAAATAAAAAAATAAAGAAAAACGTCAGGATTTTGAGAAAAAACATTTTACCTCCTTCAAAGTCAGTTCTACTTTGCCGTCCGACTCGTTATTATCCGATAAGCGTTGTCCACCTTCAACTCGTACAAGGGATCTCCATAATTGTATTTATCTACTATAGCTATTTTCCAATTCACCCACCCAGAAGGCACTCTGTCCGCCTTAGCTTTTTGATATCTTAATATGTCTCCGGCATGCAGAATACTGGTTAGAGTTATGCCTGAATTGGCTGCAATATTTCTACTTGTCGTTCCCAATTTTTTCGCAATACTGTCCAATCCCTTATCTGATTTTTGGTATGTATAAGTCAATACTGTCGTATCATCTATCGTATCCTGGGGCTTATCAACCATACTAACGATTGCTACTATATAAAGATAGGCAATTCCCGCTCTGACATTTAGATGACCGACCATCTTACTCTTGCCCTGAATTGCTTGACGAAGTTCAGTCGGAGTTACGAAAAAAGTTCTTTCCGTATCAGAGTCATTGCTTTTACCACTTACGACAATATACCCCGCATCTGCGGCACGTCTCCCAATCTGCATCGGAGAACCATTCCATTCATTTTGCGCTTTAATATTCTTTACACTACCTGGTCCCGCTAGACATTCCGTCCAAAGCATCGCTTTGACATATCGCCAGTCGAGCGGCACAAATCCGTCGCCTCTGCCGCTGAACTTCTGGTTGTAATAGGTGACTTCTTTTTTGATCGTCTCGTCGTATTCGTTCCAGCGCGAATCTTCCAAAGACATTCTGAAACGCGGGTCGCTGATAATCGGATCAGCATAAAACATTAAGGCTCTTAGCTGATTTTTGGCAAACTCGACCTTGATGTCCAACGCCATTTCGTCGTCCGCTCTTTGGATAAAAAACGTGACGGCTTCCTCGTTTAAGATTTTACCGGCTTTCTGTTCGGTGAACCATTTGATCGCCTTCGCGTCGAGCGGATTTCCTTTGCCGTCCTTCGCGCTCGTCGCCAAAACTTCATCGAATAAGCGTTTTCTGTAACGGGCTTCGATTTCCTTCAAAGAATTCCTTAAATCCGTCAATTTCGCTTCGGTCGTTCGCAAATCGAACCAACTTGCCAGACTCGACGGATCGGCTATATAAAAAGAAAGCGTGTTTTTTACTTCGGCAACGTCGGTCGAGTGATAAAGATTTTGATAAAGACTGACGGCGGATTCGAATTTTTGATTATTAAGCATCGGCAGCGAATCGAAGGCGGGCTGTTTGTTGAACACCTCAAAAAATGCCAGGGTGCTGTAAACCGGCAGACATTCACGGCAGTATTCGGTTAGGATTTTGTTCGCTTCGGAAAACTTCAAATTAAGAGTTTTGCCCTGAACGTCAACCGGAAACTGCGCGTTGCTGAAAGTGTAATCAACCAATACTTCGGGCAGCGTGGGCGGTATGTTCGCGGAATTTGATGTTCGGTTCTTAAATTTTCCGAATTGTTTTGAAAGTTAAATGTGACCTGAGAAATTAATTGATTTGAAATCGTTCACTGACTTTTCCTCCTGATTAAAATGAAGTTTGTGCGTCAGTTATAATTCGTCGAATCAATTCGCAAAGCTTTTTAACGGTTTAGCGAATTTAGAGCCTAATTCATACTTTTCAGCGGCAGCTTAATGGGGGTTTATCAGTTCTGCCGGTTTTATTGTAAGACGATTCCGGGGCGAACTTGCGCCGTTTGATGACGCAGCTTCAGATGCCCTTTCGACCGGCTGACAATTGATATACATAATCTACACCTTTGCGAGCCGGTTCGTAAAGAGTTTTTTTCGGCGAAATATTTTGGATAAGCGGGAAAAATGAACGGCAGTCATCTGCACGGATAATTCGCCTGGTTGCGTCGCCGATATATTTGAAAAACGACGGATAATTTAATAAATCGAAAATAAATTCGCCGTCGTCCGCCGTGATTTTGCGCGGCGTTGCGCGTTCGATTTCAAAAATTTTCGCCGCCAATTATTTTGAATTATTTCCGTCAAAAGATTTGACGAGAGTTTTCGGCGCGACCGCTCGCCAGGCTTGTTCGACGAGATATTGCAAATCGTCGGCGCGAACTTTCGACAGCTTGACGAGCATTAGCGGATGCGCGGCGTAGTGTGGAGTGATGTAAAAAGCTTCCGGCGCACCTTCGAGCAGGCTCGCACGCAAAGGCAAATCTATTTTAATGACGACGGTTTCGGGAAATTCTTCCGAAAGACGCGCCGCCATTTTGTTTTTCACTTTGAAAATCGGCGAACCGTAAGCGATGCCTTCCGTAACTTCAGGAAAGGATAAAATAATCTCGCGGAATTTTTCGTATGTAACGCCTTTCTTCAACAGCTTTTCCTCACTTCGTAATCGAAGCGAAATTCGGTTCGTCCGATTCGCTCTGCTGTCTGGCGTGATAAGACGAGCGCGTCAGCGGCGACGATTCGACGTGTTTAAACCCTAAACTCAAGCCGATTCGTTTCCATTCGGCGAATTCTTCGGGCGTAACGTAACGTTCGACGGGCAGACGGCGTTCATACGGTTGCAGATATTGCCCGATGGTCATAATGTCGCAGGAAACCGAGCGTAAATCTTTCATAAGCGCGACGACTTCCTCGAATGTTTCACCGAGTCCCGCCATAATTCCGCTTTTCGTTTTCATCCGTGGAAACTGCGTATCGCGGTAACGCGCCGCACGTTCGAGCAGCGTTAGAGTTTGCCTGTAATTCGCGTCGGGACGAACGCGGCGATAAAGACGCGCAATCGTTTCCGTGTTGTGATTGAGAACTTCGGGACGCGCGGCTAAAACCGTATCGAGCGCGTTTTCGTCGCCGTTAAAATCGGGAATCAAAACCTCGACGCGGCACGTCGGATTATGCGCGTGAACCGTGCGAATCGTTTCCGCCCAATGCGCCGCTCCGCCGTCTTGCAAATCGTCGCGGTTGACCGACGTGATCACGGCGTGTTCGAGACCTAAATGCGCGACCGCTTCGGCAACGTGCAGCGGTTCGAGCGGGTCTAAATCCATCGGCTTGCCTTTATTAACGGCGCAAAATCCGCAGTGACGCGTGCAGGTGTCGCCGCCGAGCATAAACGTCGCGGTTTTGTCCGTCCAGCATTCAAAAATATTCGGGCATCTGGCTTCCTGACAAACCGTGTGCAGATTCAAACCGTCAATCAATTTCAAAACCTGGTTCTGATTGGTCGGATCGCCGACGCGAATCTTCAGCCAGTCGGGTTTTTTCAGGCGTTCCTTTTTCTTTTTGACAAAATTTTGAATTAAAACTTTTTCTTCGATCATAAAATAAAACTAAAATTCCGCGAAAATCTATTTTAACATTTCGGCGAAAATTGAGCGACTCGCGCGGCGTTTCAACCCAGACGCGCGACGACTTTTCCCCTGATATAATCCTTCGTCACCGCGCCGAAATCGCGGCTGTCGTTGCTGTCTTCCAGATTGTCGCCGATCAGAAAATAATGTCCGCGTTCATTGATTTCCTTGACTCGTTTGACGATCTCGCTCCGTTGCTCGATTGGGTGCTTGGCAACGACAATATCGCCGACTTCGATTTTCGCATTTCTGTCAACCAAAACCGTTTCGCCGTCGCGCAATGTCGGATTCATTGATTTGCCTTCGCAGATATATTTGTGCCGCGAGCCGAAGACAATCAGGGCGATTTCGTAAAAATTTGCTTTGGGTAAATCATTCATCTATTTTTTCGATTAAATTTTATCCAACTTGACACGCTCAACGCTTATCCGATAAATTTCAGATTAGTTCTTTAAGTGAAAACTTTCAAAATCTTGAAAGAGTAAAAAGTGGCGATTTAAGGGAACTTGCTCCACTTCAAAAAAACTGCTAAATACCGTGAAAGAGATTTTTTAGAAAAGCTCTCGCGCCGAAAAATTTAGCGCGGGGGCTTTCGTATTTTGTAAAATGATTTATATGAGCGATTTTTCGTTAGAAACAACGCTCGTCCACGCGGGCGAGCGCAGGGAAAAGCCAATCGGTCAGCCGGTCGCCACGCCGCTTTACGCGACGGCGACTTATACATATGATTCGATGGCGCAGATGGACGCGGTTTTCGCGGGCGAAGGCGGCGATTTTGTTTATTCGCGCTACGGCAATCCGACGGTCGCCGCGCTCGAAGACGCGCTCTGCGCGATTGAAAACGGCAAAGTTTCCGTCGCCTACGCTTCGGGAATGGCGGCGATGCACGCGGCTTTGTTTGCGTGCGAACTCGCGCCGAATTCAATCGTTTTAGCTTCGCAGGATTTATACGGCGCGTCGTTCGATCTTCTCAATAAAATTTTCGGCGCGTTCGGCGTGAAAACGAAAACAGCGGATTTTAATGATTTGGACGCGCTGCGAAAAACGGTCGCGGAAACGAAGCCGCGCGTTTTGCTGGCGGAAACGATTTCCAATCCGCTTTTGAAAATCTGCGACATCCAAACCGTCGCCGAAATCGCGCACGAAGCGGGCGCGCGGCTCGTCGTTGACAACACTTTCGCGTCGCCCTATTTATGTCGTCCGCTCGATTTCGGCGCGGATTTTACGGTTCATTCGGCGACAAAATATCTGAGCGGACACGCCGACGCGATGGGCGGCATCGTCGTCTCCGGCGAAGAATTCGACCGCATTGCGCTCGTCGGCGTTTTGAAATTGGCGGGCGGCGTTCTGAGCGTCTGGGAAGCGCACCAGATTTTGCGCGGCGTGAAAACTCTGGGTCTGCGGCTCGAAAGACAATGCGCGAACGCTGAAATTCTCGCTGAACATTTATCGAAAAACGCGGCGATTGAGCGCGTTTATTATCCGAATTTGGCGGACGACAAAGCGTTGACGAAAAAAGTTTTGCGCGAAGATTTCGGCGGCGCGCTCGTTTCGATTCAATTAAAAGAAAACACGACCGACGCGGCTTGGCGGTTTATGGATAATCTAAAACTGTGCGTCCGCGCGACCAGCTTAGGCGACGTTTACACGCTCGTTTCGCATTCGGCAACCTCGTCGCACCGCGAGCTTTCGCCGAAACGCCGCCGCGATTTGGGCATCGGCGACGGCTTGGTCAGAATCTCGGTCGGCATCGAAGACGTAATTGATATTATCGCCGACATCGAACAGGCATTGTCAGAACCGCCGGCGTGAGCGGGCGGCTGAAGTTTGGTTATCAAAAAATTGAATAATAGCGATGATCCGCTCGCTCACGCCGGCGGTTCTGACAAAATTATGATTTTAATCAGCGAAGAACTTTTAGAAAAAATCAAGACGCACGGCGAAGCGGCGTATCCGAACGAATGCGGCGGGATGTTGATCGGACGTTTTGAAAACGAAGCGAAAACAATCACGGAATTGTTGCCGATGGAGAACGCGATGGACGAATCGGAACAGCACGACCGCATTTTGATTTTGCCGAAAGACGTTCTGCGCGCCGAGCGTTACGCGCGTGAGAAAAAGCTGGATGTCGTCGGCTATTATCATTCGCACCCGGACGATCAAGCCGTGCCGTCGCAATTCGATCTGGATCACGCGCTGCCGGTTTGGAGTTACATTATCGTTTCGGTTTTGGACGGAAAAGCGGCGGACGCGCGTTCGTGGGAAATGGAAAATGACCGGTCGAAATTTAATGAAGAGGATTTTTTAAACACATAGAAACATAGAAGACATAGAAAGATATTTGTAAAAAAAATCTATGTTTTCTATGTTTCTATGTGTTTAAAATAATGAATAAAAATATGTCAATAAAAATTATTATCCCGACACCGCTCAGACAATTTGCGGGCGGACAATCGGAAGTGGAAATCGAAGCGAAGACGGCGGGCGAAGCGTTGGAAAAATTAACAAACGAATACGCCGATTTGAAAAAACATCTTTATAACGACGGCGGAATGTTGCGAAATTTCGTCAATGTTTACGTCGGCGACGAAGACATCAGAGATTTGGACAATCTCGAAACCGAAGTCAGAGACGGCGGCGAAATTTTAATCGTGCCGTCCATCGCGGGCGGCAATTTGGCGGCGGGCGAAGCGAAGAATGCGGACGATTTGCCGGAGCTGACGACCGAAGAATACGCACGCTATTCGCGGCATCTGATTTTGCCCGAAGTCGGACTCGAAGGTCAGCGCAAATTAAAAGCGGCGCGCGTTTTGATGATCGGCACGGGCGGTTTGGGTTCGCCGCTCGGACTATATTTAGCGGCGGCGGGCATCGGAACTTTGGGCTTGGTAGATTTCGATGTCGTTGATCAATCGAATTTGCAGCGGCAAATTATTCACGGCACAAAAGATGTCGGGCGACCGAAAATCGAATCGGCGAAGGATCGTTTGCAGGACATCAATCCGAATCTCAAAATCGAGGCGCACGAAACCCGTCTGACGAGCGAAAACGCGCTTGAATTTTTTAAAGATTTCGATGTCGTCGTGGACGGCACCGACAATTTTCCGACGCGCTATCTGGTCAACGACGCTTGCGTGTTGACGGGCAAGCCGAACGTTTACGGCTCGATTTTTCGGTTTGAAGGACAGGCGAGCGTTTTCTGGGCTGAAAAGGGCGCGTGTTACCGTTGTCTCTATCCCGAACCGCCGCCGCCCGGACTCGTTCCGTCGTGCGCCGAAGGCGGCGTTCTGGGCGTTCTGCCCGGAATCGTCGGCACGATTCAGGCGAACGAAACGATCAAAGTTATTCTCGGCGCGGAAGGAATTCTGCTCAATCGTCTGTTGCTGTTCGATGCCTGGAAAATGCGCTTCCGCGAATTAAAGCTCAGGAAAAACCCCGATTGCCCGATTTGCGGCGCGAACGCGACGATTAAGGAATTAATTGATTACGAAGAATTTTGCGGACTGAATGCGCCCATCGAAACGCCGGTCATCGAAGAAATTACGGCAAAGGAATTAAGCGAATTAATCGAAAACGACAGGGAAGTTCAGATTATAGACGTGCGCGAGCCGCACGAATTTGAAATTGCCCGCATTCCGCAGACGAAATTGATTCCGCTCGCGCAAATCGTCGCCCGCGCCAAAGAAATTGATCCGTCGCGGACGGCGATTATCCATTGCAAAGCCGGCGGGCGCAGCGCGAAGGCGATTGCCGCGCTTCAGGAAGATGGCTACAAAGGAAAACTTTTGAACTTAAAAGGCGGCATCACGGCTTGGTCGGACGAAGTTGATTCGACCGTTCCGAAATATTAGAAACGGCATAATTTTAGGAAGTTCGACGATTAGACAATTTTTCATTTTACATTCTTCATTCTAAATTCTTTTTTCGATAAAAATTTAGAATGAAGAATGTAGAATCAGCAGTTTGATGATGACGATTTTTGAGTCTCGATACAAAACATTAAGAAGATTAAAAATGAAAAGCGGTTTAGTTATTTTTCTCTGGACGATTTTCGCTTTCATAAATTCGGCGCGCGCGCAGAGCGTTTATGTAAAAGAAACTGAAACGTGGCGCGGCGAACACGAAGCGGAATTGAGAAGCGCGGACGGCTGGCTGACCGTCGCCGGACTTTTCTGGCTCAAAGACGGTGCCAACACCGTCGGCGCGGGCGCGAATTTTGACGTGCGATTGACCGACAATTTTACGCAGGGAAAATTCGGCGAGATAAACTTTCAAAACGGCGCGGCGACGTTAAAAATCGAACCGAATATCGAAGCGTTGAGCGACGGCAAAAGCGTCGCTGAAATAAATCTAATCTCCGATGAAAACGGTAAGCCGACCGTCGTCGAAACGGGAAGTCAGATGTTTTATTTAATCAAACGCGAAAACCGTTTCGGTGTTCGTTTGAAGGATAAAAACAGCCGCGAGCGTTTGGATTTCAAAGGCTTGCATTGGTTTCCGATTGATAAAAATTACCGCGTCGAAGCAAAGTTTGAAGCGTTCAAAGAGCCGCAGGAAATTTTGATTCCGAATGTTTTGGGCGGAACTTTCAAGATGAAGAGTCCGGGCGTTTTAAAATTCAAATTGAACGGAAAAACATATTCGCTCCAGCCGGTCGAAGAAGGCGATAAACTATTTATTATTTTCCGCGACGCGACGAGCCGCGCGGAAACTTACGGCGGCGGCAGATTTTTATACGCCGACAAGCCCGCGAACGGCAAAGTCGTTTTGGATTTTAACCGCGCCGAAAATCCACCGTGCGCGTTCACGACATTTGCGACTTGTCCTCTGCCGCCGCCGCAAAATCGTTTGTCGCTAGAAATTAAAGCGGGCGAAAAGCGTTACGGCGAACATTAAGACAAATCAGTCTGCTGCCGCGTTTTCCAATCAGCGCATCAGATATTTCGAGCAGAAAAAAGTCCGCGTTTTTTCATTAAGAACACGCGGACTTTTTTCGTTGAAAAAGTTTATTTAACCTTTCAATTTCGTATAGCGTTCGCCAATCGCGCTCCAATCGGCGACTTCCCACCACGCCTTCAAATAATCGGGACGCTTGTTTTGATATTTCAGATAATACGCGTGTTCCCAAACGTCGTTGCCGAACAAAGGCTCGACGCTTTTGTGAAGCGGCGTATCCTGATTCGGCGCGGAAGCGATTTCCAATTTGCCGCCGCTGCCGACGGTGACGAAAACCCAGCCCGAACCGAATTGCTTTACGCCCGCGTCGTTGAATTTCGTTTTGAAATCGTCGAACGAACCGAACGCCTCGTCAATCGCCGTTGCCAGCTCGCCTTCGGGTTCGCCGCCGTCCGCGCTCATAATCGTCCAGAACATCGAATGATTGGCGTGTCCGCCGCCGTTGTTGCGAACCTGCGCGCGGATGTCTTCCGGCACCGCGTCTAAATCCTTTAAAATTTCGGCGAGCGTTTTCTGCTGCAAATCGCTGTTTTTGCCGACTGCTTCGTTTAATTTATCAACATACGCCTGATGATGTTTGTCGTGATGCAGCTTCATCGTTTCCGCGTCAATCGCCGCTTCGAGCGCGTCGTAATCATACGAAAGCGCGGGCAGTTCAAATGGATATGTTTGTTCTAATGCTTCGTTTGCCATAATTTATTCTTTTGTCTCCTTTATAGTTTTAGTGAGCAGCGAGCGGTTAGCAGTCAGCAGTAAATGACGAAGATTTTAACTGCCGATTGCTAACCGCTCGCTGCTCACTACCTTATTCCGCCGGTCGTCCGCCCGCGTCAATGCCTTCGACGCTTGCCTGACGAACGACTTTGACGTGCAGATCGTCTGTCACGCGCACCTGGCACGAAAGGCGCGTGTGGTCGCTCAAATCGGTTTTCGTCGCCAGAATAGTGCGTTCGGCATCGCCGATTTCGCCCGGATCGCCCGCTAAAATTTCGACCCGGCACGTCGTGCATTTCGCGTTTCCGCCGCAGCGGTGCAAGATGTCAACGCCTTTGTCTTCCAACGCCAAAACCAATTTTCTGCCCGTTTCGACATCAATCGTCACCGTTCCCTGCGCGGTTTCCGCCGTTACTACGTATAATTGTCCGATAACCGGATCAGCCATAATTTCTTCTCTCCTTTTGTAATTTGAATTTGGCACAAATTATCCGAGATTTCAAATTGAGCTAAAAAACCGGAAACAAAGATTTGTGTTCGGTCGTCGGCTGATCGCCTTTGTATAAAACTTTTTCTAAAAACAAACCCGACGGCGGCGCGGTAAATTTGGCGGCGGCGTTCGTTTGAAATTTCAAAAGCCGTTCAAAATCCGCGATTGAAGCGTTGCCGCGTCCGACCTCGGCGAGCATTCCGACGATTCGACGAACCATTTTCCACAAAAAGTGCGACGCGCCGATGCGGAAACAAACCAAATCGCCGCTTTGAAAAATCTCCGCCGATTCGACTTTGACAATCGTTGACTGCTTTTTCGTTTCGTCAATTTCGCAAAACGAAAAGAAATCATGTTTGCCGGCGAGCAACTCCGCCGCTTCCTTCATCTGGTTGATTTTCAAATCGTCTTTAATCCACCACACGAAATTTTTAGCGAACGCCGTGCGGCGCGTCGAGATTTGGTATAGATAAAATCTGGCGACCGCATCGCGCCGCGCGTCGAACATTTCCGGCGCGTTCAAAACTCGCTTGACGTTGATGTCGTGCGGCAAAAGATCGTTAAAGCCGAATTGAATTTGGCGCGGCGTGATGTTCGCTTTCAATTCGGAAACGCGCAAATGCGCGAACTGCTGCGCGGCGTGAACGCCCGCGTCGGTGCGTCCCGCGCCGCCGATTTCGACTTTGCCGGAAAATAATTGATAAGCGGCTTTTTGTATTTCGCCCTGAATCGTGTTGGCGTTGTGCTGAATCTGCCAGCCGCGATAGCGCGTGCCTTCGTATTCGATTTCGAGTTTCCAAGTGTGCATAAATAAATCCAAAAACAAACGGAAAATTAACAGGGATGAACAGGATGTAATGGATTTTTTTAGGAAATTGTCGAAAAATAAATCAAAAAGTATTCCGATTATCCTCTTCATCCCTGTTAATTTTCTTAAATTTTCTGCGAAGTCGCCACGGGAAGTTTAATGCGCGCCGTCGTGCCTTTTTTCGCTTCGCTTTCGACGGTCAGACGCGCCGCGCCGCCGTAATAATTTCGCAGTCTTTGTTCGATGTTATTCAATCCGATACCCGAACTCGTCTCCGGCGTGAAAATTTCCAGAGACGAATCCGCGCCGCTGTTGAAAACTTCCAGATTTAAGAAAACTTCGCCGTTTGCGCTTTCGACGTTGGCGGAAATAGAAACTTTGCCGCCCGCTTTCGATTTTGAAATGCCGTGTTTGACGGCGTTTTCGACGAGCGGCTGCAAAATCAGAGACGGCACGCGCGTCGCTTCCAAATCTTTGGCGATTTTTATTTCAATTTCCAGACGCTCTTCAAACCGCGCCTGTTCGATTTCCAAATAAGATTCGATCAGGCGAATTTCTTCGCCGAGCGTCGAAAATTCGCCTTTTGAATTCAAAACGCGGCGCAAAAGTGCGGTCAATTTCATCAGCGTTTCAAATGCTTTATCGGGCGCGGCGTTGATTAAATAACCGATGGTCGTTAAGGCGTTAAAGAGAAAATGCGGATTGATTTGCGCCCGCAAAGCGGTCAACTGCGCTTCGGCGGCGAGCTTTGAAAATTCCTGTTCGCGGATTTGCCGTCCGTAGCGTTCGTGCGTGACGCGCAGCGCGTCAATCCGCCGCGCGGTCAGAAACGCGACCGCTTCGAGCGTTTCGATTTCGTCGGAAAGAAGCCTGCGCCCGCCGCTGAAATTTTTCAAACGGATTTTATAAAACGGCGTTTCGACCGTCGGCACGAAAATCTCCGCGCTGTCCGGCGCGAACTCGACGATGAAAATTTGATTTTCCCGAATCTCCGTCCAATTTGCGTCCGCCGCCGTCAAAGCCGCCGCGATTTTTTCGCAAACCTTTTCGAGAATTGTTTCCGTTTCGTTTTCGCGTTCGAGCAGCCGGGCGATTTCCGTTCGCAGCTTCTCATAATCGGCGCGGCGCAGAATGATTTTATCAACCAGCCAGACGGCGAACCGGTGCAGCGACGGATAGGCGAGCGCGGTGGCGATCCAGAAAACGAGCAGAAGGCTAATCGCCTGCACGTCGTTTTTTTCGTGCGCCGCGTGCAGATCGAGCAGCGGCGCGGCGGCGAAAACATACAAACCAAAAGCCGTCAGCGCGAGCAAAAGCAGGGATAGCGCGCGTTTCAAAAATAAATCGGCGAAGGCGAAACGGTAATCCTGCAAGAGAATCGCCAAAACGAGCGGCAGCGAAGATTGATGCGCGACAAGTTCGACGAGCCACGAAGCGTCTTCGGCGTGCGAATTCAGATGCAGAGCCGACACGGCGAAAATCAACAACGCCGCCGCCCAAATAGTTTTTCTTTCAAGCGTTTGTTTGAAGTTAAAAACGAGCAAGCCGCCCAGCAGCGCGAGCGAGCCGACGGTCAAAATCTGCAAAGCCAAACCCGACGGCGCGACGTTTTCGGCAAACGCCGACCGAAAATGCAAAACGCTTGCTAAAACGCTCAAAACGTAAGCCGCGACGGTTAAATAAAGACCGCTTTTCGTTTTCGTCCCGGAACTGTTCCGCGCCGAATGAACGACGACCGACGGCAAAAATCCGAGTGCCGAATAAGAAATCGCCGATAAAAACGGCGTTGATTGACGAAACCCGAAATCATTCCAAAAAAAAGCGTCCAGCTCAATGACGTTCCAGAGCGAACCCAAAATTGCCGTCGCCAGCAACAGCCAATCAACCGAAAATCTCGTCTTCGTCTGCCTGTAACGCGCGATCATCACGAGCAGCAGTGCGTAGAGTGCCGCGCCGACCGTGAAGCCCAAAAGATTAACCAGAGATGCCGTGTTCAGAGTATTCATCACAAATCGCGTTCGCTAATAGTCTTGACCGCTTCGCTCGAAAAGACAAATGTTTGATGATGAATCGAGACAAATCAATGCGCTCAAACGGCTTGAATTGAATTAAAAATTAATTTCTGCCGGAAAGATATTTGAAAACTTAAAAAATAGTTTTATGAAAGCCCATTGTTGATAGAAATATCGTTAAAATAAAGTCGCATTCCATCGGAACGGTTAATCGAAAACGAGTAGTTTTTCAATTTCCTGACAGGTTTCAT
Organism: uncultured Pyrinomonadaceae bacterium; assembly: GCA_964237235.1. GTDB lineage: Bacteria > Acidobacteriota > Blastocatellia > Pyrinomonadales > Pyrinomonadaceae. Next base: position 158,951 of record CAXSGY010000005.1, on the reverse strand, counting down.
CGGGCATTTTGTCTTTCGTATAAACAGTGTGTTTGGCGGGTTCGTAATCAGCCGGTGCCTTTACCGGCGCGAAGCAGACCGATCAGACTAATTTTGAAGATCATTCAATTTTGCCTCAAGCAGATTTATCGAGAACTATGTAAAAAAGACAAATCAGTCCGGCGGCAAAATCATCGAACAGTCAAAATAACGCAGGCGAAACAAGCCTTTCAAATAGATTGAGTCAGCCGCCACCTTAAAAAAATTTTTATTGCGCGCTCACATCCATTGATTTGTTCGGTATTGCGTTTATAACAGGGACTTTAATTTCTTCAGCACTTCGATTATTACGGCTTCGGGTAAATCGGCAATAAATTCTGCGTTTCTGACGCGCCAGTCTAAACTTTTCGCTTGATCTGATAAAATTGCGCCCGTTACTCCTGAGCCGGTCGGAATCAAAACTTCAAACGGATAACCTTTAACTTGATTTGTAATCGGACAGAGCAAACATAAACCGACTTTGCCGTTATAGCTTTGCGGCGATAAAACGATTGCGGGTCGTCTGCCGGCTTGTTCGTGTCCGGCTTGCGGATTGAAATTGATCCAGATTGCATCTCCGCGCGTCGGAACGTAAGGCATTAACACGCCTCCTGACCGACAGAGCCGCCCGAATCAATTTCGCCGTGTAAGTTTTCGGCGGTAATTTGCGCCAACATTTCGTCAAGCGAAAACTCCGGCTCGGCAACGGGAAAAACAATAATTCTGCCGTTTTCAAGAGAAATTTCGACAGTTGAACCCTGACCGATATTTGATTCGACTGCAAAAGATTTTGGAATTCTAAGGGCTAAACTGTTGCCCCACTTTTGAACTTGAACTTTCATCACGCACCTCTTCGGTCTCTACAAAGAAGATACAGAAACTTATCCTAAATTTCAAACTTTCAAAGAGCAAAAGATAGATGCTGAACGTTTGAGATGACGTGACGCGGGCGGCAACACGCAAGCCAACATTTCACCAAAGACGTTTCATAAGAAAGTCGCTGCCCGCGCTCACATCCATTGATTTGTTAGGCGCGGTGTTTGATTCAATATGCCTTTTCTATTTCAGGCAACTGTGCTTTCTTCGGCGGTAAAGAAACGATTTTACGCTCGGTCTGCTTTTCCTGAGTTTTGATGTCCTCGTAAATTGCATCAAAGTCGTAGTTAAACTTTGCCGCATATTCGTCGCGCACTCGCCGCACGTCTTCAACTATTTCGTCTTTCCACATAATTTCAACTTCCTAAGAGTTCTTCCGGCGTGCAAATTACCGGCGGCTCGAATCCTGCCGCGCGACAAAATTTCCCGATGCCGCTTTGCATTTCGGCGTTGGCAATGTGTTTGCAATTCCAAGTCAGCAAATAATCCATCCCATTGCCGGCGGCAACCGCCACGTGCAAAGCGTCAACATTTGCCTTTTCCGGCAGCGGTCCTTTTTCAGTTAAGCGCGAGCTAAATCAAGAGCTTCCTGACTGACTGCCAGTAAAGGAATTTCGTCAAGAGATTCAAGCCGCTTTTGTGCCATTGCCGCTTCTCCGGCACTCGCTTCCTGAATGACAAACTGCGAAGTATATAAATCGAAGTCCATCCGCCGCCTCTCCCACCATTCAAGTGTTATTTGCTGATGAGCGGCAAGAATTAAATCCCTGCTCGGTCGGGCTGTCAAATAACTGACAATAGTGGTTTCGATGTAAACTTTGAGTAATTCATCTGCCATTATATCTCAAAGTTTAGCATAGTTTTTCTCATTCCGATTCGAGGCTGTCGAATTTCACCAAGACGCGCCGAACGATTGAGATGACGTGGGGCGAAACCGCCGCCAAGCCCGTTAAAGTTTAACGGATAAGCCGAATAACAAAGTCGCTGTTTCGCCCTCACGTCCATTGATTTGTTAGCCGCGTCTTTTGTTTCTAAAACTCTTGACACATTTTTTGTGCTTCATCTTGCGACAAAACTTTTAACTTCAGCAATTTTATATCTTCTTCGTCTGAAGACATCGAACACATTAAAAGTGTCTTTAAAGTATCTTCTTTACCTTCAAGCGACAATTCTCTTTGCGAAATATATTTCGTGTAATTTTTTGCGATGCGCTCCCAAACAGCTATTTCTTTGTCCGGGTTCATATCGCGTTTAAAGTTGTCAATCCAAGTTTCTAAAGAAGATTTGTCAACTTCGGCAAAAGTTTCTTGAAGTTTTTTGATGCGCCGTAATTGGTCATCGTTTAACTGTTCGTGTCGAATTGAAGGCATTTTAAGGTCAGAAATATTTACCCGTTCAATTCGTGAGTTTTGGTTTTCGGTGTGTCCCGAACAACTAAAGCCGAGAAAAGCCAGAAGCGATGAAAAGACTAAGCGCATCACGATTTTCATTTTTACAATTTCGCTCACTTGGTTTTACCACGAAGCGGCTAACCACCGAGTTTGGCAGAGAGACGATGCTACGAGCGAAAAGTTCGAGAATGCCGACCTTCGGATATGTTAAGCTCGTGAGCTTTCCGTCTCCAAGCCGACTTGAGCGGAAGCTCACGAGCTTAACATATCTGTCAAGACTGCGGCAATCCGGCTTTTTGCGGAACGTTGCAGCGGCTGTCTGCTAAACTTTGATTTATACCGAATTAAATCAGCCTAATAAATTATACCGAATTCTCAAGTTATTAGGGATGAATTATTTGCACAAATCATACTCGACAAAAGCGGAATTTGGATAGTTTTGTTAATTGTTTGCACTAAGACACGCAATGATTCTGCCGGGCTTGATTGGGGAATTCTAGACTTTTAGTTTACAAAAAAGTTACAATCGGTTTGCTTGCCGTAATTTTCAGCCGAAAAAAAATTATCGAAAAATGAAATTTGCCGAGAGACGAAAAGTAAAATTGTCGAAAAAACTTTCCTCGATGGTCGGTTCGGACAAGCCGTTCAGAGAATTGGCGAGCAATCTTTCGGTCGTCGCGCGTTACGCGCTCGAAGAAGCGAATACTTTAACCGTCGAAAAAATTCAAATTCGCTTAAAACGTCTGCCGAAAACGCTCGAAAACTTTCGCATCGTTCATCTTTCCGACTTACATCACAGCCCGTTTACAAATCTCGAACATATTTCGCGCGCCGTTCAAATCGCCAATCAATTAAAGCCGGATATGTTCGTTTTGACCGGCGATTTCGTTTCGCACGAAACCGAATACATCGCGCCGGTGGCGAAAGTTCTGGGAACGCTTCAGGCGGAATTCGGAACTTACGCCTGTCTCGGCAATCACGACCACTGGACGGACGCGGAAATGGTGACGCGCCGTCTGCGCGACGTAAATATCAAGGTTTTGATTAACGAAGGTTTTCGTTTTACAGGGCGCGGCGCATCTTTCTGGCTGTGCGGCGTGGACGATTATATGGTCGGGAAGTCCGATTTGCGCGCGGCTCTGCGCGGTTCGTTTCCCGACGAAGTGAAACTTCTTCTGGCGCATAATCCGAAAAATTTATACGGCGCGGCGCGCGCCGGAGTTGATTTGATTTTGAGCGGACACACGCACGGCGGACAGGTCAAACTGCGCGACGACGAAAAACGGATTTTGCCGCGCCGCAAATTCGCCAGCGGTCTCTACCGGCGCAGGGAAACGCAAATTTATATTACGCGCGGCATCGGCACGGTCGTTTTGCCCGTCCGCTTCGGCTGTCCGCCGGAAATTTCTTTGCTCGAACTGCATTCGGGCAATATTCTGGATTAGTTTTTAGTTTTTACTTTTTAGTTTTTAGTTTTTGGTCTTTGGTCTTTAGAATATAGACAAAAAACAAAAGACCAAAAACTAAAAACTAAAATGAATAACATTTTAACAATTCCAAACCTGCTCACGTTTTTGCGAATGGCTCTGATTCCGGTTTTCGCAAGCCTTTTGTTTTACGGTTATTTCGGCTGGGCTTTATTCGTATTTTTCTTCGCCGGAATTTCCGACGGCATTGACGGATTCGTCGCCCGACGCTTTAATCAGCAATCGGAACTCGGCACGATTCTCGATCCGATTGCCGATAAACTTTTGATGACCGCCGCATTTATTATTCTCACTCTGCCGCACGTTCTGCCCGCCGATAATAAACATTTTCCCGTTCCGTTCTGGGTGACAGCCGCCGTCATCGGGCGCGACGTTTTAATCGTCACGGTCGCTCTGGCGATTTTTATCATCACCGACTTTCGCGGTTTCAAGCCTTCGTTTCTCGGCAAAGCCTCGACTTTTGTGCAAATTACGGCAATCGTCGTTATTTTATTTGCCGCCGTCTATCCGAATTTGAGCGGCTATTATTTGCCGACGATTTATTTTACGGTCGCCCTTTTCGCCTTTCTTTCGGGGCTTCATTATATTTATTTCGTCGCCAAATTGATGAAAAATGACGAACAAAACCACATTAAGTAAACTCAAATATATCTTATTTATTGCTGCTCACTAAACTTGACAAGAACACACTCAAGTCTTATAATCTTTATTAGCTCAAGAAAGCAGGAGTTTTATCTTTATATAAGTTAAGGCGAGAAATTCTTTTTTATTTGGAGAAATTTAGAGATGAGTAAAATTATTGGAATTGATTTAGGAACTACCAATTCGGTCGTCGCCGTGATGGAAGGCGGCGAGCCGGTCGTCATTACGAATGAAGAAGGCGGACGAACAACGCCTTCGGTCGTCGCTTTTACGAAAGACGGCAATCGTCTGGTCGGTCAGGTGGCGAAACGTCAGGCGGTCACGAACCCGGAAAATACTTTGTATTCGGTCAAGCGTTTTATCGGTCGTAAGTTTGACGAAGTCGGCGGCGAAATGAAACAGGTGCCGTTTAAAGTAGAAAAAGCCGGCAACAGCGACGTGAAAATTGACGCGCAGGGGAAATCATACAGCCCGCCGGAAATTTCGGCGATGGTTTTGCAGAAATTGAAAAAGGCGGCGGAGGATTATCTCGGCGCGAAGGTTGATAAAGCCGTCATCACCGTTCCGGCGTATTTTAATGACGCGCAAAGACAGGCGACGAAAGACGCGGGCAAAATCGCCGGTCTCGAAGTGATGCGAATCGTCAACGAACCGACGGCAGCCGCGCTCGCTTACGGTTTGGACAAAAAGAAGGAAGAAACCATCGCGGTTTTCGACTTCGGCGGCGGCACGTTCGACATTTCGATTTTGGAAGTCGGCGAAGGCGTGGTCGAAGTTAAATCAACGAACGGCGACACGCATTTAGGCGGCGACGACGTTGACGAAGCGTTGGTGAAGTGGATTATTGACGAATTCAAAAAAGATCAGGGCATTGATTTAACGAACGACAAGATGGCTTTGCAGCGTCTCAAAGAAGCGGGCGAAAAAGCGAAAATCGAATTGTCGTCGGCGATGGAAACCGAAATCAACCTGCCGTTTATTACAGCTGACCAATCGGGTCCGAAGCATCTGGTGATCAAACTGACCAGAGCGAAATTTGAAGCACTCGTCGAGCCGCTTTTGAAGCGTTTGATGCCGCCGGTCGAACAGGCAATTAAAGATGCCGGACTCGAAGCCAAAAACATTGACGAAATCGTTCTCGTCGGCGGTTCGACCCGCATCCCGAAAGTTCAGGAAATGGTCAAGGACTTCTTCGGCAAAGACCCGAACAAAACGGTTAATCCCGATGAAGTCGTGGCTTTAGGCGCGGCAGTGCAAGCCGGAGTATTGGGCGGCGAAAAAACCGACATTTTGTTGTTGGACGTAACGCCTCTTAGCTTAGGCATCGAAACTTTAGGCGGCGTGATGACCGGAATGATTACGCGCAACACGACAATTCCGACGCGCAAATCGGAAATCTTTTCGACCGCTTCGGACAATCAAACGTCGGTCGAAGTCCACGTTTTGCAGGGCGAGCGACCGATGGCGGGCGACAACAAAACGCTCGGCAAGTTTCATTTGGTCGGCATTCCGCCCGCGCCGCGCGGCGTTCCGCAGGTCGAAGTGACATTCGACATTGACGCGAACGGCATCGTCAATGTTTCGGCGAAAGATGTCGGCACCGGACGCGAACAGAAGATTACGATTACGGCTTCGAGCGGTCTGTCGAAGGAAGAAATTGACAAGATGATGAAGGATGCCGAATCGCATTCGGGCGAAGACGCGAAACGTAAAGAAGTGATCGAAGCGAGAAACCGTCTCGACGGGCTGGTTTATTCGGTCGAAAAATCGTTCGGCGAAAACAAGGAAAAACTCGATGCGGGCGCGGCGGGCGAACTAGAAGCGGCGATCAGCGAATCGAAAACCGCGCTCGCGGGCGAAGACACGGGCGCGATGGACAACGCCTTCAACCGTCTGCAAACCGCTTCGCACAAGCTGGCTGAAGTTTTATACAGTCAGCAGGGCGCAACCGACGCGCCGACCGAAGAACAGGCGAGTTCAGCCAGCGCGGGCGCGGACGCGAACACTTCGTCTTCGAGCGGCGGCGACGACAACGTGATTGATGCCGAATACGTTGACGTTGACGAAGAGAAAAAGTAAAGCGTAAAAGATTTTTACGCTTCGTTTGAAAATCAGCCGTTGGATTGTAATTCGTTGCAGACAACGGCTGATTTTGCAATACTTCGAGAGCTATGCAAATTACTATTGAAGAGAGTTTGGCTGAGAAAATCGTCAAAATTGCCGAGAATAAAAAAGAAAGCCCGACTGAGTTTGTAAATTCTTCTTTGCGCCAAATTATAAAACAAAAAGAAGAAATTGCCGGCGATGAGGAAAAGGTAAGAAGGACTCTGGAGGCGTATCGCAAGTTTCCCCAGCAACCCGAAGAATACGAAATTTGGTTGGACGAACAAGTTTGGGAGGATGAATGATCCAAGGCGATGTCTGCAATTACATTTTCAAAGCACCCGATAAAAAAAGACCGTGTGTAATTTTGACCAGAAGCGTTCTTATCCCCGACTTTAACGCCGTAACCATCGCGCCAATTACGACAACGATACGAAATGCCGATTCGCAGGTCGTGTTAGACGAATCAGACGGAATGCGGGAAGCGTGCGTTGTGAATTTGGCTTCGATTCAAACGGTCCAAAAAGATAAAATCGGTTCTCCAATCATCCATCTTTCGCCTGAAAGAATGCACGAAATCAGGCAGGCAATCGAATTTACATTCGGACTGAAGTTTTTGTAATTGATAAAAAGAAAAGTCCGAAGCGATAGTCAGTAAATTTTTGAAATGGCAAAAAAAGATTATTACCAAATTCTCGGCTTAAAAAAGGACGCGAAGGCGGACGAGATTAAAAAATCGTATCGCAAACTGGCGCGGAAATATCACCCGGACGTTAATCCGAACGATAAGACAGCCGAGGAAAAATTTAAGGAAATTCAGGAAGCCTACGACGTTTTATCCGACGAGAAAAAGCGTAAGGTGTTCGACCGTTTCGGTTATTACGCCGACAATCTCGACGTGAATTCGCCTTACGGCGCGAGCTACGGCGCAGGTTCGACCGGCGGTGGAGCCGGCAACGCGAGCAACTTCGATTTTTCCGGCTTTAATTTCGAGCCGGGCGGCTCGGGCGGCGGCTCTTCGTTCCGTGATATTTTCTCTGACCTTTTCGGCGGCGGCGGAAGTTCAAAAAGTGCGGCGCGCGAACCTGAACCGCCGCGGGCAATGCCCAAAAAAGGCGCGGATATTGAAATGCCGCTCGCCTTGAGCTTTGAAGAATCGTTTACCGGTTTAACGACGAACATCACCGTTCATCGCAGCGAGCAGTGTTCGCGCTGTCAGGGCGCGGGCGACACGGGCGGCGCGATTATTACTTGTCCGACGTGCAAAGGCACGGGGCAAGTCCAGAGACAGGGCGGACGATTGCAGTTCGCGCAGACCTGCCCCGATTGCGACGGAACGGGACGACGGCGCGAACCGTGTTCGCAGTGTCAAGGCAAAGGCGTTACGCCGAAAACCGAACAGGTCAAAGTCCGCATTCCGGCGGGCGTTGATATGGGTTCGAGAGTCCGCATTCCGAAAAAAGGACAGGGCGGACGTTTGGGCGCGGAGCCGGGCGATTTGTTTATACTGACGAACGTCGGCAAGCATAAATTTTTTACGCGCAAAGGCGACAATATCTACGTAACGGTGCCGATTACCGTGCCGGAAGCCGCTCTCGGCGCGAAGATCGAAGTGCCGACCGTCGAAGGCAAAGCGCAGTTGAAAATTCCCGCCGGAACCGAATCGGGTCAAAAATTTCGTCTGCGCGAGCGCGGCTTTCCGTCTCTGAGAAATTCGTCGGCGCGCGGCGACCAGTTTATCGAAGTCAAAATCGTTCTGCCGCGCGTCATCAGCGAAGAATCGAAGGAAATTCTACGCTCGTTTGAAAAAGCGAACGCCGAAAATCCGCGCAGCGCGATGGGTTTGGAATGAGTTACAGACAGTTGCGGAAAGTTATGGGAAGTTGCAGGAAGTTGCAGGAAGTTGCAGGAAGTTGCAGGAAGTTATAGGAAGTGCCGGAAAGTTAAAGGAGAGTTTCTAACTCTGCAACTATCTGTAACTTTCCGCAACTTCCCATAACTTTCCACCAACTATCAAGTTATGAAAAGGAAGATTAAAACTTACACAATCAGCGCGGTCGCGGAGCTTTTCGAGATTCATCCGCAGACTTTGCGGCTCTACGAACGCGAAGGATTGCTGAAACCGTCGCGCTCGGACGGCAACACGCGCCTCTACGAAGACGCGGACATCGAGCGTCTGGAAATTATTTTATCGCTGACGCGCGATTTGGGCGTAAATCTGGCGGGCGTGGAAATTATTCTCAATATGCGCGAAAAGATGGACAAAATGCAGAGCGAATTTGAACGCTTTTTTGAATATCTGCGCGAACACGGCGAGCAATTCGCCCAGCAAAACGATTTACTCTCCGAACGCGAAGCCTTAATTCCGATTTCGCGCCTCAGCGTAACAAGAATCATCCGCCGCGACGAAGAATAGCCCGACCGTCCATCCAACCACAAACCCGCTTTTCCGATTTGAATTTTAGAAAGAATTGGGTAAGAATACACCAACCCCAAATTCTCAAGCATTCTAAAATTTAATTGGAGAAAAAAATGAAAAATCTTTCAAGCAGGACTGCGCCTGTCTTTTGCTCATTTTGTCTGGCAGTCGTCGCTTTCGCCGCGACCGCGTTTGCCCAGGACCTCGATACCGTAACGATTTCCGGCAAAATCGTTGATTCGAATAACGCGCCGATTGTCGGCGCGTCCGTCACGGCGACGCTCGTCACAACCAACATCGAGCGCACCGTCGTGACCGACGACGAAGGACGTTACCGCATCGTTCAATTACAACCCGGACTTTACAAAGTCAGCGCGTCGCAAACTAATTTCGGCACGCAGAATAAAATTGATCTGCAGACCGTCGCCGGTCAAAACGTCCGGCTCGATTTTTCGCTCGCGCCGGGCAGCGTCGTCGCCGAACAAACGATCACCATCGAAGAAGACTCGGCGCAGATTGATACGAGCCGCACGATTGTCGGCGGAACGATCACCGAACGGGAAATCGAAGAAATTCCGAACAACTCGCGCAACGCCCTCGATTTGGTTTTAACTCTGGGCGGCACGGCGGAAGAATCGCTCTCGACCAGAGATTTAGCCGAAGACCGCAATGCCGATCCGCGCGGCACGCCGGCGGAACAAGGGAATTTTTCCCTGTCCGGCGGCGCGTCTTATTCGAACAACATTACGATTGACGGTTTGGACAACAACGACGATCTTTCGGCGCAGGACCGATTTCAGCCGTCGCTCGAATCCGTCGCGGAAGTGCAAGTCATCACCAATCAATTTTCCTCCGAATACGGACGCGCTTCGGGCGGTCGCGTCAATTTGCGCACCCGCGCGGGAACGAAAAAATTTCGCGGGCGCGCCTTTTTCTTTTTCCGCGATGCCAATCTGAACGCCAACACTTATTACAACAATCTGACTTTTTACAACGCCGACGGAACCGTTTTGCGAAGTCCGCTCGGGCGGCTGCCTTTTACCGATTATAATCCGGGTTTTACACTGAGCGGTCCGGTCGTCGTGCCTTATTTTTACAACGGTAGAAGGAAAACATTTTTCTCCGTGACCTACGAACGCGATAAGCTCGACGACACTTCTTTGATTGACACATACATTCCCGTCGTCGCCAATTCGCGTTTTACATTGCCGACTCCGACCGGCACGACGCGCACCTGCGATAATGCCGATACGACTTCGACATCGCCCGCCTGCGTCGGTGTCAACGGTCAAACGCCGACGGCGGGATTCGTCGCTCCATACAGCGTGACGCTGGCGACACCGAATACGAATAATGTGGTCACGGCGCGAGTTGACCACGAGCTTTTCAAAAACAACACGACGACGTTCGGCTATCAGTTCGGAAGAAGAAACAACCGTCGTCAGAGAGGCGCATCAATCACGCGCATCGAAGACGCGCTGCAAAATCTAAACAGCAACACCGACGCTTTCAATTTTACCGACAATCAGGTTTTTGGCGCGAAATTGGTCAATCAATTTCGCTTTCAATGGTCGCGTTTCAAGCCGAGTTACGAAACGGATAACCCGTTCGATCCGGTCGTTTTAATCAGTTACCGAAATCCGGTCAGCAACGGCGTGCAGACATTGATCGCCGGCAATTCGACGACCAGCTCGAACACGGGTTTTGCCAGCAACCGCAAGGAAAGAAGATTACAGTTTCAAGATTCGCTGACCTACATCGTCGGCTCGCACACGATTAAAACCGGCTTTGATTTGCAAAACGTCAATTCGCAGTCAATCGCTCTGAGCGATGCGACGGGAACCTTTAATTTTAACAGCGTTTTGAATTATCAAAATAACGTTTTGTCGCGTTTTCGGCAGAACTTCGGCACCGATATAACGGTCAAAAATACGTATTGGGGAATTTTCGCCAACGACGAATTCAAACCGATTTCCAATCTGACCGTCAGTTACGGATTGCGCTTTGAAAGGGAGACGGCGATTTCCGATCATAATAACGTCGGTCCGCGAATCGGCATCGCTTACGATCCGTTTAAAACCGGCAAAACCGTCGTGCGTTTCGGTGCGGGTTTATTTTACAATCGCGTTCTGCTTCGGACGGTCGGCGATTTTATCCAAAACAGCTCGGGCAATTTATTTCAATTCGATACGAACACCGTCGGCGTTTCGGCGACCGACGCGCGGCGCACCGGAATTCTACTTAAAATCGCCCAACAATTTCCGACAGGTTTCGCGTCCGTCGCGGATTTGAGAAGCGCAATCGCGTCGGCAAACTGCGGCACGACGGCGGCACCGGCGACTTGTGCGACGAGTCTCGGATTTTTGAACAACACGTCGAACGCGAGCAATCCGCTGCGTTCGATTGACCCGAATTTGAAAATTCCCGAAAGCTATCAATTCAACATCGGTTTCGAGCGCGAAATCGGCAAAGGGTTAGTTTTTGAAGCGAATTACACCGTCAACCGAACGGCGAATTTATGGCGCGAATTCAATCCGAACGCGCCCGTCGTTCCGGCGGGTTATGCCGATTTTACCGCGTATTTGCTGGCTAATCCGTACAGATTTACGAACACCAACGGAACCGTCAGAACGTATAATTTCGTTCTCGGCGCGGCGAACGATTCGACCGGAACGGCGGCTTCGACCGGCGGAACTTGTTCGACGACGGCGAACGTTACCTGCATCGTCAACTTGAACAGCGTCAACAGCACGACCACGCTGCCTTCAACCGCGACCGTTGATGCCAGCAACGCCGTCGGAACGCCGGTCGGCATCGCTCTGGCGGCGGTGGCGAAATTCAGATCGAATCCGAATCTCGAAGAAACGGAAAGAGTTTCTTCCATCGGCAATTCTTTTTATCAGGGATTGATCTTGGAGCTTCGCAGTCGTTTCCGAAAGCTCGGCGGCGGTTTCGGAATGACTCTGCGGGCAGCCTACACGCTCTCCGGCACGAAGGAAGACGGCTTAAACAATACGTCGAACGCCGAAATAAACGGCGATTTCGGTCGTGAATGGGCAAGGTCTTTGCAGGACAGACGACACCGCTTCGCTTTGTCAGGAACTCTCGACACGCCTTGGTGGGTAGGTAAATTGAGATTCGCGCCGCTGCTTCGTTTGGGCAGCGCGGCACGTTTCAATCTAGGTTACGGCGTTGACCGCAATCTCAACGATGTCAGCACCGACCGACCGAATTTTACCGGCAATACCGGCGATATTAAATTCCGCGATCCGGGAACACCGTTTCCGATTGAACTCGCCGCGCAATTTTCGCTGCCGCCGATTGGCGCGCGCAGCGGAAATCTGCCGCGCAACGCCGGCACCGGACCGAATTTGTTCGTCTTCGATATGAGCGTGACCAGAGAATGGAAATTTGCGGAACGCTTCAAATTGCGACCGATTATCGAATTCGGCAATATTTTCAACGCGACCGTTTTCAGTTTCGGCTCCGAGTTTATCAATTTCAACGCTCTCGGCGCGACTCCGACGCTGACGCAGCGGACAAATTATCAAAACTTTCTGATTCCGACCAGAACTTATCGTCAGCGCACGATTCGGATCGGAATGAGATTCGATTTTTAATTTGGAAAAATAACTTTTGATAAAGGCGCGATTGTTTGCAAATCAATCGCGCTTTTTAACTTCGCAAGTATTGAGAATTTTAATGACGAGTAATCATAAATTATGTTAATTTTAAATTGTTGAACAAGTTTGTTCCAAAAAATATTTATGAACGAGATTTCAGAACAATCCGCCGTTCCGTTCACGGAAATTTCCATCGAATCGGTGATGCTCGATGCCGAGCTTTTCGTCAAATACAAATCGCCGGAAAAGGCTTTCTCGCTGCTCCGCGAATCAATGGAGCGCAGTCCGCGTTCGATTGCGCTGCGCGAAAAAATGCGCGAAATCTGTATTTCGCAGAAAAATTTAGACGAAGCCGCCAAACAATGTCTGGCGTTGGTCAGCCTTTACATCGGGCGCGAAGAATTCGATTTGGCTTACGACCGCCTGCAGGAAGCGAAACTGCTCGACCCGCGCATTTCGGTCGCGCCCGGATTAGAGGCGATTCGCCGCGCGCGCCGCCCGGATTTCGCCGTCAACCGCGACAAAACGCCGCAGAAAGTTCGCACCGACGTAACCTTCGCCGGAAATCTCGCCTTCGTCGGCATATTCGATGCCGTGCAGGTCATCGAAAATTCGCGGATGACAGGACTCTTAATTATCAAATCCGACTTACATTTAGCGAGTGTTTCCTTCAACGAAGGCAAAATCGTTGATGCCGAAGCCAACGCGCACAACGGCATCAAAGCGTTTCGTGAAATCATCGAACTCAACAGCGGCACGTTTGAATTTACGACTTCCGAAACCGAGTTTCCCGTCGTCATCGCGGTGGCAAGCAACACCAATTTCCTGCTCGACGTGCTGACCGAACTCGACAACGAACGCGCCGAAAAACAGGGCTTGCTGAGTTTAAATATCGAAGACCTCTGAAAATTACGAATTACGAATTACGAATTACGAATTTGTTTTTAGTATTCGTAATTCGTAATTCGTAGTTCGTAATTGACTCTGTTTGACTTAAACTCCGCAAAACAACAAAATATAGTGCTGAAACTCTCCGAAAACACTATAGAATGTTCAAACTCCAGCGTCTCGAAATTACCGGATTCAAATCTTTCGCCGATTACACTGAAATTGTCTTTACCGGCAGCGGAATTACCGCCGTTGTTGGTCCGAACGGGTGCGGTAAAAGTAATGTAAGTGACTGTATCGCTTGGGTTTTAGGCGAACAGAAAGCTAAATCTCTGCGCGGCGAAGAGATGAAAGATGTCGTTTTTCAAGGCACGAGCAAACGCAAGGCTTCGGGAATGGCGGAAGTCGTTCTGCATCTCGTCCGCGACGAGACGTTTATGGACTCGGCGGAAGAAGACGAACTCGAAGACATAGACGAAAATCTCGGCATTTTGGATGAAAAAGCGATTGATTTGGACGCGATTGAAGCGGGGCGATCTGCTCTTGACGGCGAAGCGGGCAGCGAAATTCAAACCGAAGAAATCGAACAGGCGCAAGCCGCGCAGGTCGGTTCGATTCAAACGGTTCAGACGAAAATCAAAACCAAACGCCATTGGAAACCGCGCGCGCTCGCGCTCGATTTCGCGCCCGGCGAAGCCGTTTCGGTCACGCGCCGTTTATATTTATCGGGCGAGAGCGAATATCTTTTGAACGGCAAAACCTGCCGTCTGCGCGACATCCAGGATTTGTTCGCCGGAACCGGTTTGTCGGGCGCGCATTACGCTTTGATCGAACAAGGGCGCATCGGGCAGATTTTGTCGGCGAAGCCGTCCGACCGCCGCAATTTGATCGAAGAAGCCGCCGGAATTTCCAAATTTCGCACGCGCCAGCGCGCCGCCGAAACGCGGCTCGAGACGGCGAAAACAAACTTGAGCCGCATCACCGACATCGTTTCGGAAATTGACAAACAGGCAAATTCTTTGCGCCGCCAGGCTGCCAAAACGCGCCGCTATAAAATTTTGCGCGAAGAATTCAGAACGCTTCAGCGGCAGACTTTTTCCGCCGAAGGCAAAATTTTGTCCGCCTTGATTGAAGATTTGGATGCAAAATTCAGTGAAGCGCAAAAGACCGAGCGCGGCGTTTTCTGGGAAGTGTCGGAGAAGGACGACGCTTTTCGGGAAGCGACGAAAACGGCGCGGGAAGCCGAAGAAAATCTGGCGCAAATCAGAGCCAGGCATTCGGAAAATGCTCTCACGCGCGACCGCAATTTGCGCGAAAAATTTTATCAGCAGGAACAAATCGCCAATCTCAAACAGCGTTCCGCCGCGCTCAGAGGTGAAACCGAGGCAATCGAGCAGCGTTCCAAACTTTTAAAAACCGAAGTCGAGCGATTGAAAAAAGACGACCAAAAGGAACGCGCCGCCGCCGAACGCGCCGAAACGGAATTAAGCGAAGCCGAGAAAAAGTATCAATCGAAATTTGCCGACTTAAACGGCATCGAAATCGAGCTTGAAGCGATCCGCGCCGAAATTCTCAAACACACGGCGGCGTTCGAGCGTTTGACCGAAATTGCCCGCCAGCTCGAAGCGAACGGCGAGCGTTTGAAGGAAAGATCGGAAGGCTTGCGGCGCGAAGGCGAACGCGCCGCCGAAACTCTCGTCGAACGTCAGAAAGAAGCCGCGCAGCTTGACGCGACGCTCGCCAAAGAGCGCGCCAAACTCGAAAACTTAAACGGAGAGCGGCGTGAAATCGTCGAAAAATCGAACCAGGCGCGCATCGCTTTGCAGGAAAAGGAAAACGCTCTGCGCGATTTACGCGACGAATTTAATAGAAAACGTCACCGGCTCGACACTTTGCAGGAGCTTGAAGAACGCAAAACGATTTACGCGCCGACCGTGCAGAAATTGTTCGCCGAGCAAAAACGAATCGGCGTGAAATTCGTCGGGATTTTAGCCGATAAATTAGACGTTGACGAGCAGGCGGAAAAAGCCGTCGAAAATTTATTCGGCAATTATTTGCAGGCGATTCTGGTCGAATCGAAAACGGACGCGCAGAAAACTTTGCGTTTCGTCAACGAAAACAATCTCGGTCGCGTCGCCGTATTGGTGGTTCAAGGTTCAAAGTTCAAGGTTCAAGGTTCAAAGAACAAATCGAAAAACTTGATTACGGATTTTATCGGCGCGGCTGATGAAATCAAAGCGGTTCTGGCGCAGGTTTTCGAGCGCGAAATGGCGGCGGCGGTCGTCGGCGATCTGGAAAAAACCGTCTCGAAAACGATTGACGCTTTCGTCACGCTCGACGGCGATTTCGCGTTCGGCGAAAAACTTTTCGTCGGCGGAAAAACGAATTCCAACGAAAAAAATACGTCGCTGCTTGCTTTTAAGCGCGAATTGCGGGAACTCGCAAGCGCGGCTGAAAAATTAAACAATCAAATCGAAAAAGCCGCGTCGCAAGCGGACAAGGCGCGCGAAGTTTTAGCCGAACGCGAAGACAAATTAGTTGATTTGCAGTCGTTCATCGTCAAAGCCGAGCGCGAGCTTTTATCAATCGAAATTCAGGCGCAGTCACTCGCGGTTGAAATCGAGCGCGCCGAACGGCACAAACGAGTCGTCGGCGAAGAATCGGCGCAAATCGAAACCGAGTTTGCCGAAACCGTTTCAAAACAAAAAGACGCGCAACGCAACGCCGATCTAGCGGCAAAGGCGCGAACCGAAGCGTCGAAGAATTCGGCGCGAATCGCGCAGAAATTATCCGAAGCGCGCGAAAAATTAAACGCCGAAAACGCCGTTCTGAATGAAAAAAGAACCACCGCCGCGACTGCCAACGAACGGCGGCGTTCGGCGCAGGCGGCTCTGCGGCGCGTCGAAAACGAAGACAGCGAACTCGCGTCGAGATTAACGCGCCAGAGTCTGGAGATCGTCGAAATCGAAAACAAAACAGCGGGTTTGGAAAATTCAATCGGAGCAATCGAGCAACAAATCGCCGTTTCGACCGAAGAGGAGACGGGCGAGCAGAACGAACTTGCCGCGCAGTCGGCGCATCTAAAATTTGCAAGGGAAACGGCGGATCAGATGTCTTCGGAACTCGCCGAATTGAATAAAAAATCAGCCGAGGCGAGAAACGAACGCGCCGCCGTCGAAATCAAACAGGCGGAAACGGTGACACGTTTGAAAAATTTGCACGAAAAATGCGTTTCCGAATTGAATATGCCGCTCGCCGAACTGGTCGAAATTGAGGAAACGCCCGAAGAATTTGACGCGGAACAAGCGCGCGAAGATTTAGAAAGTTTGCGCGATAAAATCGAAAATTTCGGCGCGATTAATATGCTCGCGCTCGAAGAATTAACCGAAACCGAAGAGCGTTTGACGTTTTTGACGGCGCAGCGGCAAGACATCGTTGACGGCATCCTGGCGGCGGAAGCGGCTTTGAAGGAAATAAAAGAGCGTTCGCGCGAGCGATTTAAAGAAGCGTTTTATGCAATTAACCGCAATTTCGTCGAATTTTTCCAGGAGCTTTTCGGCGGCGGTCGCGGCGAAATGACTTTGCTCGAAGCCGAAGACGTTTTAGAGTCGGGAATCGAAATTGTCGCCCAACCGCCGGGCAAGCGTCTGCAAAATATTCTGCTGCTTTCGGGCGGCGAAAAAGCGATGACGGCGATTGCTTTGGTGATGGCGATTTTTCAATATCGTCCCGCGCCGTTTTGTTTATTAGACGAAGTTGACGCGCCGCTCGATGACGCGAACGTCGGCAGATTTGTCAGTAAAATCGCCGAAATGTCCGAAAAGACACAGTTTATCGTTATCACGCACAACAAGCGGACGATGGAAGCGGCGAAGGCTTTATACGGCGTAACGATGCAGGAAGCGGGCGTTTCAAAAATAGTTTCGGTCAGATTTGAATAGATATGTTTCAAAATAGATTTTCAAAATTTACTTTTTTATGCTTGATTTTCTTTTTGAGTTTTTCCGGCTTCGCGCAGACAAAACGCAAACCCGTCGGGAAAAAGCCCGCGAAAAGAACGGCGGCGGTCAAAACCGAACCAATTGTCGAACAAACCGAAACGCCGACTGTTGAAGCGAAGAAAAACTCGCGTCCCGAATCGGATGTGACCGGGCAAATTTCGGTTGAGCAGACAACCGAAGCGACTAAAAATAACGCTCGTCCAACCGCCAAAAACGAAGTCAAGCCCGTATATTTTTACGAATTTTCGCAGCCGAATTTTTACGTTTCAAAAATTCTCATCGAACACGACGAAAACGGGAAAGGGAAGATTTCGATTTTGAAGAAAGATTTTACCGCTCTTGAAACCGATCCTTTGCAGCTTTCGGCGACGACTTTGGAAAAGGTAAAAACGATCTGGCAAACGCTCGATTTTCTCGATTCGACCGAAGATTATCAATACGAAAAAGATTACGCGCATCTCGGCGAGATGAAATTTACGATGCGCCGCGACGGCAAAGAGCGAACGGCGGAATTCAATTACACCAATAATAAAGACGCGAAGGCTCTCGCCGACGAATACCGTCGCATCGCGCAGCAATTCACCTGGATTTTCGACATCAACGTCGCGCGCGAAAATCAACCGCTCGACGCGCCCAGGCAGCTCGACGCGCTCGATTCGCTGATTCGCCGCAACGAAATTTCCGATGCCGCGCAGATGATTCCGCTGCTGACCGAATTGAGCAACGACGAACGCATTCCGCTCATTGCCCGCAACCACGCGACGAAACTGATTAAGCAAATCGAAAAATCGGCGAAGAAGTGAATTCAATTACGAATTTCAAATTATGAATTACGAATGAAAAGTAATGACGGCGATAGAAAATTTTCTATCGCCGTCATTACTTTAAAGCTCACAATTAAAAATTTCCAAAGCAAACTGATACGCTCGCCGCCAAATATTCGTAATTCGTAATTTGAAATTCGTAATTGATTTTACGCGCCCGCCGGAGCGAGTTTTTCGGCGACTTCCGCCGTGCTTGCCGCCGAAATTTCCTCGGTTTCCTTAATCAGCGCGTCGTTGACGATTTTTTCCTGTTCGAGATTGTGAATCGCGTAAGAGCCGGTCGCCGGAGAAGCCGACGCGGTTCTGCCGATGTAGCGCAATGTCGAATCGCCTTTGATTTCATCCAAACGCGCTTCGACAAACGTCCAGCCGCCCATATTTTGCGGTTCTTCCTGGGTCCAGAAAATCTGCGTCGCGTTCGGATAAGACGCGAAAATTTCCCGCAAACGCTCCGCCGGAAACGGGTAAAATTGTTCGAGCCGGACAATGGCGACTTTTGCATCGTGCGCTTCCTGTCGCGCCGTTTCCAAATCGTAAAAGATCTTGCCCGAACATAAAATTACGCGTTTTACTTCCGACTTGTTTTCAACCGAAACATCGTCAATCGCCGGTTGAAAACCGCCGGTTGTTAATTCTTCGACGGTTGAACTCGCCGCCGGGAGCCGCAGAAGACTTTTCGGAGTCATCACGATCAGCGGTCGCACGATCTCCTGCTTTGCCTGTCGGCGCAAAAGATGAAAATACTGCGCCGGGGTCGTCGGGTAACAAACCTGCATATTATTTTCCGCGCAAAGCTGCAAATATCTTTCGAGCCGCGCCGACGAATGTTCCGGTCCCTGACCTTCGTAACCGTGCGGCAAAAGCATCACGAGCCGGCATTTTTGCTGCCATTTATCTTCGGACGCGGAGATGTATTGGTCAATAATGACCTGCGCGCCGTTTGAAAAATCGCCGAACTGCGCTTCCCACATCACGAGCGCGTTCTGCGCGATGACCGAATAACCGTATTCAAAACCAAGAACGCCCTGCTCGGATAAAGAACTGTCGAAAACTTCAAATTTGCCGCCGGTTTTTTCGTCTTTCATTTCGCCGAGCGGACACCAGACCGCGCCCGTGTTCGTGTCATACATTTTCGCGTGGCGGTGCGAAAACGTTCCGCGTCCCGAATCCTGACCGCTTAAGCGCACAACCGTTCCGTCGAGCGCGAGCGAGCCGAACGCAATCGCTTCGGCGAAACCCCAATCCATCGGCGCGTCGCCCGTTCCCATCTTCGCGCGGCGGGCAAGCTGTCCGACCATTTTCGGATTGACGTGAAAGTTTTCCGGCACGAGCGAAATTTTTTCGGAAACCTGTGCTAAAACGTCTTTTGAAATCGCCGTGTCTAAAATCTGCGAGCCGTCTTCGTCTTCGATAGTTGCGGGAAGTTGAGCGCGTTTCGGATTTTTAGTGGCAATTTGTTTGGCGCGCTGCAGAATATCTTCGTATTTGGCGACGACCTTTTCGGTCATTTGATTTAATTCGTCTTCGCTGATGATGCCGAGCCGCAAAAGTTTCTGCGCGTATAGATAACGCGCGCCCGGATGAGCTTTGACGCGCGCATACATCAACGGCTGCGTGTAGCTCGGTTCGTCGCCTTCGTTGTGTCCGAGTCGGCGGAAACCGACTAAATCGAGCGCGACATCCTTGTTAAATTCCTGCCGGTAATCGAGCGCGATCTTGACGACGCGATACGCCGCTTCGGGCGCGTCGGCGTTGATGTGAAAAATCGGAATCTGCGTAATTTGCGCCGCGTCGGTCGAATAAATCGAGCTTCGCGCCGAATCAACGCCGGTCGTAAAACCGATTTGATTATTGATGACGATGTGAATCGTGCCGCCGGTTCGATAACCTTTTAAGCTCGCCAACTGCAACGTTTCCATCACGATCCCTTGTCCGGCAAACGCCGCGTCGCCGTGCAGAAGAACCGGCAGAATTTTATCGTGAACCGCGTCGCGGTTCGTCGAATTTCCGTCGGACAGATGTTCGTCTTGTCTGGCACGCGCCATTCCTTCGACCACCGCGTCAACGAATTCAAGATGCGAAGGATTACACGAAAGCCGGATTTTAATATCTTTGCCGTTTTTTGTTTGACGTTTCCCGACCGCGCCCTGATGATATTTCACATCGCCTTCATCAGCCGGAAACGAAGGATGCGACGTGCCTTCAAAGATCGTAAAAATGCGTTCCGCCAAATCGCCTGTTTTCGCGTCGCCGACGATGTTCGATAAAACATTAAGTCGCCCGCGGTGCGCCATTCCGAGAAAAATTTCCTCAACGCCTTTTTCCGAAGCCTTTTCGACCAACTGGTCGAGCAAAGGAATAATTGTCTCCGTGCCTTCGAGCGAAAAGCGTTTTTGTCCCAAGTATTTTTTATGCAGAAATTGCTCGAATTGTTCGGCTTCGATCAATTTTTGCAGCAATTCCTTTTGCGTTTCCGGCGCGAGCGGCTCGACATCAACAAATTGTTGGCGAATTTGTTCGCGGATCCATTTTTTTTCTTCCTTGCTTTGAATGTGCCGGTATTCGATGCCGACTTTGCCGCAGTATGCGCGGCGCAGAATCGAAAGAATTTCGCGCAGCGGCGCGGTTTTCGTGCCATGCAGACCGCCGGTGATAAATTCGCGGTCTAAATCCCAGATCGTCAATTCGTAATTTTCCAAATCGAGTTCCGAAGCGTGGTGCGAAGTCATATTGAGCGGATCAATATCGGCAAGCAGATGCCCGCGCGTTCGGTAAGCGTTGATGAGCTGCAAGACGTTCGCCTGTTTTTCCGTCTGTTCGCGCAGGTGATCGCCGCCGAGCAGCGAAGGGTTGTAATCCTGCGCGAACCGCAACGGCGAAAAATTTATTTCCAAATCCTTGAAAACTTCGTCGTAAAAATTATGCTCGCCGGTTAAAAATTCGTGAATCTTCGCCAGAAACAAACCCGATTCCGCGCCCTGTATAACGCGGTGATCGTAAGTCGAAGTTAAAGTCAAAACCTTGCTGATGCCTAATTGCGAAAGCGCGCCGGCGGTCATCGCCTGATATTCCGCCGGATATTCAATCGCGCCCGTCGCAATAATGACCCCCTGCCCGCTCATCAGACGCGGATTCGAGGCGACCGTGCCGATTGTTCCCGGATTGGTTAAAGAAACGGTCGTGCCTTGAAAATCTTCGATAATTAATTTTCCTTCGCGCGCCTTTCTGACCTGTTCGTTGTAAGCCGCCAGAAATCCGGCAAAATTCATTTGATTCGACGCTTTGATATTCGGCACGAGCAGGTTGCGCGAGCCGTCTTTTTTCTCGATGTCAATCGCAATGCCGAGATTTACGTTGTTGTTTTCGAGCCGCGAAGGTTTGCCGTCAACCACGCCGAAACCGAAATTCATCTGCGGATACGCGGCGACGGCTTTGATAATCGCCCACGCGATCAGATGCGTAAACGAAACTTTGCCGCGCCCGCCGTTTTGCATCTGTTCGTTGATGACGCGGCGGTTTTCTTCCAAAACCTTGACCGGGACGCGCCGGAGCGAAGTCGCCGTCGGAACGGTCAAACTCTGCTCCATATTTTCGACGATTTTCTTCGACGCGCCGCTGATCGGTCTGACTTCAACGCCCGCGGCAGGCGCGATTTCCAAAGATTTTTTAACTTCGGTTGCCGGTTGCGCGATTGTCTGATTTTCCTTTGCCGGATTTTTCGCCGTCGTCGTTTGCGCGGCATTTGCCGTAGATTGAACCGCCGCTTTCCGTCCGTTGCCGCCGTCGAGCGTCGGCGCGTCGCCGTTCAGCAAATCGCCGAAATAACTGCGCCACGAATCGTCAACCGAATTCGGGTCGGTTTGAAAACGACTTAATAAGCCTTCGACGTAACTGGCGTTCGCGCCGAAATTTTCGCTGATAAATTCGGACAAATTGGTAACTTTTTCGCTCACTTTATTTTATAACCTCGTTTGATATTTACGACCGTAAAAGATGATTTTAACGCAAAACCGCGCCGTTGTCAGTAATCAGCGGTCAGCAGTCTGTCAGAAGAAAAAGATTTGGTTGATAACTTTTAACTGTTGAGTGACAAAAGCGGATTTTTGATTTTCAGATTGATGTCAACGGGAACGACGCGCTTAAATTTCAAAAAGGATTTTTTGAAATGTCCGAAGACGAAAACTCTGCCCGTTACCGTCCATTCCTTTTTCGATTCGCGCATTTCTTTTACCGCGCCGCGCAGCGTTTGTTTCGCGCCGACGAGAATTTCGATTGGTTTCGGCAAAACGGTTGATTGATTTTTTTTCAAGTCAAACGGTTCTTTATATTCGGCGATTTCAATCGGCAAATCGTTGACGCGAAAATCCTTAAAAGCGAGAAAATCAATCGTGCCGGTTTGTTCGACGGAATTTATTTCCGCCGAAATTTCGAGCGTGATGCCGGTCAGCGAAACGTCTTTGATCTGCGGCTCGCCGATACGGACAAACGTTTCGGATTCGTCTTTGAGGTTTTTGTCGGGCGCGGATTTTTCGTCTTGATTTTTAATCGAGATTTTCGTCTGATAAACTTTGTAGCCGCGAATTTTCTTCGGTAAATCTTGAGAATCTGCGGGCGCGAAAAATAAAAGCGCGAGACAAAACAGCGCGAGCGAATTATTTTTGATTCGTTTGTATTTATAAGCCGAAATCATTGACACAATGTAGAAAACATAAAAAGTTCAGAGTTAAGCCGTCGGACGTAATTCTGAACGCGGCAGCGATATTTCAAAAATCGCGCCCGTTTCGTCGCGGCTCGCGGCGGTTATTTGTCCGCCGTTTTTTTCGAGCATCGCCTTTACCGCGTCGAGTCCGATGCCGCGACCGGAAATTTCCGTGACATTCGCTTTGGTCGAAAATTCGGGCAGAAAAATCAAATCAATCAAATCCGTTTCGCTCGCCGCCGCCGCTTCGTCAAGCAGCTTTCTTTCAACGGCTTTCGCCCTGATTTGTTTTAGATCGAAGCCGCTTCCGTCGTCAGCGATTGTCAATCGAATCGCGTCGTTTTCGTTCGACAAATTGATTTCAATCGTCCCGCTTTCAGCAACGGCGTGGTCAATCGTATTGCGGACGAGATGGACGAGCGCGTCGAAGATGATTTTAAGCTCTTCGGGCGCGAGAATCATTTCGTCGGCGCGAATTTTGAATTCGATTTGTTTACCGAGCCGCGCGGCGAGCGATTTTCCATAACCGGCGATTTCCTGTAAAATCCCGTTCGCGCCGTCGAAGCCGACGGCGATTTTTTGATAGATGATTTTCGCGCCGAACCGTTCGGGCAGCGGTGTCTTTTCGCCGCTCGCCGTCAACATCTGAAAACCGATTTTTTGCTCAAAAATAGATTTTTTCGGGGCGGGAAACGTTGCAATGATTTCGCTCGTCCGATTTAAGAACTCCCGGAATTTAATCAATTCTTCGGCAAAATTTTTTAGCTCGAATTCGACTTCCAAACCCGTTAAATTTTTATTTTCACGCAGCGCGGCGCGCAGCCGGTTTTTTTCCCGCGCCGATAATTGCGAAACGATTTCCGGCGGAATTTCCGGCGGAAAAATGTCGGCGACGAACGAATTTTCGATGGCGGGCAAAGCGGCGATTTGAATTTTTTCGGCGAACCGCGGCGGGATTTCAAAATTTTCGTCGGTCAAAGACGCGATTAATAATTCGATTCCTTCAAGCAAAAGCGCAAAGGATTTATCTTCGCCGGCGACGCTTTCCAGTTCGTGCGCCAAACGGCTCGAAACGGCAAACCCGAACGTCTGCGCCGTTCCTTTGACGGTGTGCAGCGCGCGCAGCGTCTCGCGCTTGAGCGGCTCGGAAAATTTTCGCGCCGCTCGTAACTCGTCCAAAAGACGGCGTAGCGTCTCGACGGCTTCGAGCAAAAACTGTCGGCGGAAATTTTCCATATATTTCAGATTCCAGGTTTCAGGTTTCAGGTTCAAGGTTCAAGGTTTCAAATTGGTTTTCAATCTGAAACCTGAAACCTTGAACCTGAAACCTGGAATTTCTACAAAGACGAGGCGCGTGTTTTTTCGTTCGGTTCTTCCGTTTTTTCAACGGACGAATTGGCGGGATTTTTTTCTAAATCGTGTTTAATTGCGTCGAGAATTCCGTTGATAAATTGCGTGGCTTCAAAGGTCGAAAAACGGCGGGCGATTTCGAGAGCTTCGTTTATGATAACGGTGTGCGGCGTGTCGGTGAAAAGAAATTCGTAAACCGCCATACGCAAAACGTTCCGGTCAACAATCGCCATTCGCTCGATGCGCCAATGTTCGGCGCGCGTGCGAATCGTTTCGTCGGTTCGTTCAATCTCGCGCAGAGTTCCGACGGCGAGACGGTTGGAAAACTCGCGCGTTTCTTCGTCGAGCGTCGGTTCGCCGAGTTCCTTCCAGTAATCAGCCGTCAAAACGCCTTCGGGTGTTTTGGCAACGTCAGCCGCAAATAACATCTGCAAAGCGCATTCACGCGCTTTACGCCTTGTTCCCATAATAATTTTCAAACGACGTGCGGGAAAACCTTTTCCTCGGCGATTTGTTCGCCGTCGCCCATCGCGCCGTATAAATTAACCAATTCAACCGCCGACAGCGCGGCTTCAAAACCTTTGTTACCCGATTTGACACCGGCGCGGTTAATCGCCTGTTCGAGCGTTTCCGCCGTGACCACGCCGAAAAGTACGGGAACGCCGGTTTTCATCGCCGTCTGCGCAATGCCTTTGGCGGCTTCGCCGGCGACGTGTTCAAAATGGGAAGTCTCGCCGCGAATGACCGTCCCCAGACAAATCACCGCGTCGAATCTGCCGCTCGCCGCGACCTTCTGCGCCGTCAGCGGCAGCTCGAACGAACCGGGAACTTTGAAAATCTCGACCGAATCTTCCGCCGCGCCGAGCCGTTCGAGCGCGTCAACCGCGCCTTCGGTCAATTTCGATGTCAGGAAATCGTTCCAGCGCGAAGCGATAATCGCAAACCGGAAACCGGCGGCGGTCAGAATTCCCTGATGAACTTTAGGCTGCAAAATTTTTCTCCCGCGCGATTCGCAAAAATTTCATTCGTTAAGTATAAACGCCGTGTAAAAAGGTTACAAGGGAAAAAGTGAAAAGGTGAAAAAGTAGAAAAGTGAAAAAGTTAGAAGGATTAAAAAGGTATTACGCAAATTGAATTTTTGTCGAATTAATTTTTGGATTTAAACCTTTTTCACTTTTTCACTCTTTCACTTTTCATCTTCCGCTTTTTCACTTTTTAAAAGTTCGAGCAGGGAAATTTCGCGCTTGAAAATCAGAAGCATTCCGATGACCGTCCAAAATAAGATGCGACCTTTACGGATAATCGCTAAGGTTACGCCGATGCCCGCCCCGAGCGCGAGCGTGTCGGTGACGAACTGCGCTCCGGCTTCGTCAACGCCGATTAAAAACGGGATTAATTTAAAGACAACGGTGATGACGCGGCTGACCGATTCGAGCAGAAACGAACTGTAAACGGTCGGAACGGCATCGCTGATGCGGCTTAAAACAAAGAAAACTTCCGCCACGCCGAGCGCGTGAAAGACGATTTGCATCAAAAAAATCGGCACGAAGCGGCGCGGATATTTGCGGTAAAATTCAAAAATCAAATCTTCAAAAAGTTTCACTTCGCGCCGCCCGTTTTCAAAAATCGAGCGTCCGATATGACGATTGTAGAACCATTCGCACAGAGAACTCAGCAGATGCCATTGGCGAACGACAATCATTAAACCTAAAACGATCAAAGCCAAAACCGCGAAAATTAAGAAATCAATCGTTAAAATCCAAGCATCGGGCAAATCGAAACTTCGCAGAAAAGCGAACGCGCCGAAGACGATAAACAGTCCGGTCACGAGCGAATAAAATAAATTTTCCGTCGCCACCGAAGACAAGCCGACGACCATCGGAACGCGATTTCTGACGGCGACTGCTTTTGACGTGCCGCTGACTAAAATTCCCAAAGGAATCAAACTGCTCAACGCTTCGCCGATGATGACGGCGGGCAAAGTGTCGGAAAATTTCAGCGCGTAAGGCTCGTTCACCGACCATTTCCAGGCAATCGCGCGGCAGGCGATTCTGAGAAAATATAAAATAATAATCAGCGCGAAACCCTCGAAACCGATGCGCCCGATGCCGAACAAAATTTCCCAAACGCCGACCGAATAAACGAAATAAGCGAACAAAGCGATGCCCAGAACGGTCAGCACGACGGCGAATATTTTTAAACGCCGGATGTGTTTCGCTTTGTCGGATTTTTGAGTCGGGACGGTTTCGATTTGGGTTGTCGTTTCAGGATTCACTTGCTCTTTGCCTTTTGTCGCGTCGCGGCTATTATGATGTTAGAACATTAACATTTATTTACAAAATCGAAGGAATTTATTATGAACGCAACCGCTTTGGAAACGGAAAATATAAGACCGGCTTTAACGCAACTGTCTGATGAAGAAGAACAATTTCGCTCTTCGGTCAGAGAATTTGCAATGGGCGAAATTCGTCCGCGCATCGAGAAAATGGAACACGAAGCGAAATTGGATAAAGATTTAATCAAGCAGTGTTTTGAACTCGGTTTAATGGCAATCGAAACGCCGGAAGAATTTGGCGGCGCAGGTTCGACGTTTTTCAACGCGATTCTGGCGATTGAAGAAATCGCCCGCGTTGACGCTTCGACGAGCGTGTTCGTTGACGTGCAGAACACGCTCGTGACAAACGCGATTATTCGCTGGGCGAGCGACGAGCAAAAGAAAAAATATCTGCCGCAGATGGCTGAGTCGAAAGTCGGCGCGTATGCTTTGAGCGAAGCCGGCAGCGGTTCGGACGCTTTCGCGTTAAAGACAAAAGCCGTTGACCGCGGCGATTTTTGGGAAATCAGCGGGCAGAAACTCTGGATTACGAACGGCAACGAAGCCGAAATTTTCATACTCTTTGCGACCGTTAATCCCGAAGAAGGCTATAAAGGCATCACGGCTTTTATCGTCGAGAAAAACTTTGAAGGCTTTTCAGTCGGCAAAAAAGAAGACAAGCTCGGCATTCGCGCCAGCTCAACGACCGAATTAATTCTGGATAATTGCAAAGTTCCGAAGGAAAACGTTCTGGGCGAAGTCGGCAAAGGCTACAAAGTTTCCATCGAAACTTTGAACGAAGGCAGAATCGGCATCGGCGCGCAGATGATCGGCATCGCGCAGGGCGCGTTTGAAGCCGCTTTGAATTATACGAACGAGCGCGAACAATTCGGCAAAAAAATTAACGATTTTCAAGCCGTCCAATTTCAACTCGCGGAAATGGCGATTGATTTGGAAGCCGCGCGCCTTCTGGTTTACAACGCCGCGCGTTTGAAGGATGCCGGAAAATCCTTCCTCAAAGAAGCGGCGATGGCGAAGGTTTATTCGTCGCGCGTGGCGGAAAAAATTTCCTCAAAAGCCATCGAGCTTTTCGGCGGCTACGGTTACGTCAAAGATTATCCGGTCGAAAAATTCTGGCGCGATTCAAAAATCGGCGCGATTTACGAAGGCACGTCGAATATGCAGTTGGCGACGATTGCGAAATTGATTACGAGCGGAAAGTAAGAGTTTTTAACCACGAATAGACACAAAAAAGCACGAAAGGTTGCTCAAATTTCTTTCGCGCTTTTTCGTGTCTGTTCGTGGCTAAATTATTTACTATTTTTTCTTTCTCTTAGTTTTAGCAAAATTGGCGAACGGGCTTTTGGCTTTCAGCTTTTCCGACTTTTTCCGTTTGACCGCGCCTTTCGGTTTTCGATTGTCGAAATCGCTGCTTTTGATAAAAGGGCTTTTTGATTTTCGCGGCTTAAAATCCGCTTCTTGGTCAGCGAAGGATTTCGATTTTCGCGTTTCGGACTTTTCACTTTTGAAGGTTTTTTTAGGCTTAAAATTTCCTTTGCTCTCAATGCTCTCGCTTGTAAATTTTCTTTTCGGTCTAAAGTTTCCTTCGCCTTCGACGCTTTCTTTTTTAAACGGCTTTTTCGGCTTGAAAGTTTTTTCGGCTGCAAATTCGCGCGGCAACTCTCGCTTGAATGTTCGTTCGCGGTGCGGTTCGGGTTCTTGAACGGTATCGTTTTCAACGTTGGCGGCAAGGCGAATATTGGCGTTTTGTCTGCCGATGCGGCTGCGGCTCATTCGTTCGAGAATTTGCCCGACGAACTGCGCCGGAACATCAACCAGCGTGAAACGGTCGTTGACATCAATCGCGCCGATGGCTTTGCCGGGAACGTCGGCTTCGTTGGCGATGGCGGCGACAATGTGCGCCGGACTGATTTGCTGGCGGCGACCGACATCAACGAACAGGCGCGTCATTCCTTCTTCGGAAAACGTGAATCGTTCGCGTTCCGGCTCGATTTTGACGACCAGCGGTTTTTCGCCGACCGACAGAAACGTCGCGGCGGCGGCAATCTCGACCGCGTCGCGTCCGGTTTCTTCCGCCAAATCTTCGACCAGCGACAAATATAGCTCCAAATCCTGTTCGGCTAATGTCGAAACGATGCGTTCCTTTAACATCGAAACGCGCCGCGCGGCGACATCGGCTTGCGTCGGCAATTTGATCGGCTCGATTTTTTGTTTTGTATATTTTTCGATGTCGCGCAGCATTCTTTGCTGGCGCGGCGTGACGAACAAAATCGCTTTGCCGCCGCGCCCGGCACGACCCGTGCGCCCGATGCGGTGAACGTAATTTTCCGTGTCCGAAGGCATATCGAAATTGACGACCGTCGCAATGCGTTCGACATCCAGACCGCGCGCGGCGACATCGGTGGCGACGACGATTTCGACCGCGCCGTTGCGTAATTTTTTGATGACCGCTTCGCGCTGCGCCTGCGACATATCGCCGTGCATTGCTTCGGCGGCGTAACCGCGCGCCTGTAATTTATCGGTTAGATTTGCCGCGCCGAGTTTTGTGCGGTGGAAAATCAAAACGGCTTCGCCCGACGCGGTTTCGGTTTCAAGCAATCTGGTCAGCGCGTCGGTTTTCTGTTTGTCCGAGACGTTCAGATAAAATTGCTGAATGGTCGGCACGGTCATCGTTTTTTGTTCGATCTCGACATTAACGGCGTTTTGCAGATATTTTTCGGCGATGCGCCTGACCTGTCGCGGCATCGTCGCCGAAAACAGCGCGGTCTGGCGCGTGGCGGGCGTGTGCGACAAAATCCATTCGACATCTTCCTCGAAACCCATATTCAGCATTTCGTCGGCTTCGTCTAAAACAACTATTTTCAAATTGGAAATATCAATTGTTTCGCGGCGAATATGATCCATAATGCGACCGGGCGTGCCGACGACGATTTGCACGCCGCTTCGCAGATGCCGAATTTGCTGCGAAATTGATTGTCCGCCGTAAACCGGCAAAACGCGCACGCGTCCGAGATGTTTGGCGTAGGAGTGAAACGCTTCGGCGACCTGAATCGCCAGCTCGCGCGTCGGTGTCAGAACCAAAGCCTGCACGCGCGAAGTCGTCGTGTCAATCTTCTGCAAAGTCGGCAGCGCGAACGCCGCCGTTTTGCCCGTTCCCGTCTGCGCCTGTCCGATAATGTCTTTACCTTCGAGCAACAAAGGAATCGTTTTGCGCTGAATCGGCGACGGCATTTCATAACCCAAATCGCTGATTGCCCGATTTAATTCGTCGCTTAAATCAAATTGCGCGAATGTTGTTTCCGAAGTTTCTTCTGTTTGTGTGTTCATTGTAAAAATTTAAATTTTGTCGAAACGATTAGCTTATCTTATTTCGTCGGCATTGTAACGGCGCGTTAATTTTTAACCGCCAATTTTTGCGTTTAGCCCGAAGGTGGGCTATTGTTGCATCTGTGCGATACATTAATAATCCGCCGAATCCATATCTGAAATATTCCGCCGAATTTTTGGGCGAGCCGCCTGCGACGAAATTAGAAGTTTTTGAAGAAACCTTCACGCGCAGCGTCATTTACGAAAAGCCAAATGCCGGAGATGGGCGTTCGCTACACGGTTAATTGCTATCGCGGCTGCGTTCACGCCTGCACGTATTGTTTCGCCCGACGTTATCACGAATTTTTGGGTTACGGCGCGGGAACCGATTTTGAAACGAAAATCGTCGCCAAAACAAACGCGCCGGAAATTTTACGCGCCGAGCTGAAACGCACGCGGGAAAAAATCGGGCATCTCGAATTTTCGTTTGCGACCGACCCGTATGTGCCGCTCGAAGCGAATTACGAATTAACGCGCAGATGTTTAATTGTCTGCCGCGATTTTCGGATGCCGGTTGCCGTGATTACCAAATCGCCGCTCGTGACGCGCGACATAGACGTTTTACAGCAGCTCGACGCGACCGTCTTCTTTTCGATTCCGTTTCCGACGATTGGAAAATCGAAACCGTTCGAGCCATACACGCCCACGCCCGAAGCGCGTTTCCGGGCAATGAAAACCTTGACCGGCGCGGGTTTGAAGGTCGGCATCGGCATCGCGCCGATTATTCCGACTTACAACGACGCGGACATTCCCGTTTTGCTTGAACGAGCCAGAGAAAACGGCGCGACTAAAGCGTTTATCAATTTGATTCACTTCGATTCGGATTCGATTGCCGATTATTTTGTCGAGCGTCTGAAAGAAAAACTGCCGACCAAATCTGATAAAATTTTGAACGCGCTGAAACGCGAGCGCAACGGACAACTGCGTCATCGAACATTCGCCGAACGGCGCGGCACAACCGAACAA
Source organism: uncultured Pyrinomonadaceae bacterium (assembly GCA_964237235.1). Classification (GTDB taxonomy): domain Bacteria; phylum Acidobacteriota; class Blastocatellia; order Pyrinomonadales; family Pyrinomonadaceae. The sequence continues at coordinate 127,963 of CAXSGY010000005.1, read as the reverse complement.
TGGCAATTAGCCGTCAAACTTTTTAATCTTCACTTTAAGCGTTTGGGGTTCGAGCGATCTGAAAAAGGGGAAATTGAAGACGCGCCGCAAAAACAAGCCGAAATTGTTCAGCCGAGGCTTTTTTAGTAACATTGTTTCGGCAAAATAAAATTCATCGAGGAACAAGTTTTGATAAAACCGAAAATCTTTTCTCTGTTTTTAGCGATTTTTCTAGCGTCCGCTTTTTATATCAACGGCGACGCGCAAACCGGCGCAAATGATTTAGCGCCCCAACATTCGGCGGTTCTGAAGTCGTGGCTGACGACTCAGAAAGGCTGGCGGCTGGCTTTGGAGAAAGATTACGACCGCGAAAGACTCGGAGATTTCAAAAGCGCGGAAAAAGCGATGCCGTTTTATTCGGCAAACGATTTCAACGGCGATAAAAAAGAAGATTTTGCCGTGATTTTGATAAAAAACGGAAAGTTCGCCGTCGCGGTTTTCAACGCTCCCTTCGCCGTTAAAAAACCGGCTTTTTACTCGACCGAATTGGAAATTGGCGACGTTCTTTATTTTAACAAAAACACCAAAGGATTACTCGTCGGTCCATACGAATCCGACGCGGGTTTCGCGCTCGTTCCGTCGGGCAAAACTTACAAAGTTAAAAGTCAAATGTAATAATCTTATGCAAAACAGAATCGAAATCTTCAAACAAATGCTCGAAATCGAGCCGGACAATACGATGGTGATGTTCGGTTTGGCAAAGGAATACGAAAAGTTAAATCAATCGGCGGAAGTTATTTCGTTGCTCGAAACTTATCTGTCGAAAGCCGACGACGAAGGCAACGCTTACGGAATGCTGGCGAAGGCTTACGAAGTCAACGGCGAACGCGAAAAGGCGGTTGAAACTTATCGAAAAGGCATCGAAGTTTCCAACGCGCACGGGCATCCTTCGATGGCGAACGATTATCGAATGACGCTCGACCTGGATTTTTCCGAATAAAACCCGCCTGCCCGCAAATTGCTCACCTTTCTCAATTTTGATATTTTATATCTTTGTCTAAATTTTAAAAATATCATTATTCGATTCTATAAAAAGCAATAAATAACGAAGTAACAAATATGGCAACAGCAGCGAAAAAAGCCGGAGCGGGCGCGGCGAAAATTAATAAAAACACGAATAAAAAAACTCCGGCGAGGAAGGTTGAAAGCGCGGAAACAGCTTCGTCGAAAAAGAAAGACGTTAAAACGCCAACCGTTAAAGCACCGGCGAAATTATTTGAAAAACCGAAACGCACCGAAGCCGACGGTTTCGAGGCGAAGGAAACCGTCATCAAAACCGCGAAAACCGTCGCGCTCGAAGCAAAAAACTTCAACTCGAAACCGGCAAAAACGACACCGGCGAAATCTTCAAACAGCGGTCGGTCAGCAGCGAAAAAAGCGTCGAAGGATTACAGCGGTTTGAGCGCGGAAACGCTCGTGGCGATGTATCGGACGATGTATATGTCGCGCCGCATCGACGACAAGGAAATTCAATTAAAAGGTCAGAACAGAATATTTTTCCAAATCAGCGGCGCGGGACACGAAGCGGTTCTGGTCGGCGCGGCGCAGGCTTTGAAACCGGCGTATGATTGGTTTTTTCCGTATTACCGCGACCGCGCTCTGCTGCTCGGCTTGGGAATGACGGCGCAGGAGATGCTTTTTTCGGCGGTTGGCGCGGAAGCCGATCCGAATTCGCACGGGCGGCAGATGCCTTCGCACTGGGGACACAAGGATTTAAATGTTCCGTCGCAATCGAGCTGCACCGGCTCGCAGGCTCTGCACGCGGTCGGCGCGGCGGAAGCGAGTTATCGCGCATCGCTCGTCAAAGAATTACAGGACAAAATCATTGGTTTCAAAGGCGATGAAGTCGTTTATATGTCCATCGGCGACGGCACGGCGAGCGAAGGCGAGGTTTGGGAAGCGTTGAACACGGCTTGCAATTTGAAATTGCCGGTGATTTTCGTCGTCGAAGACAACGGCTACGCGATTTCCACGCCGGTCGAAGTCGGCATCGCCGGCGGCGACGTTTCAAAATTGGTCGAAGGATTTCCGAATCTTTTGATCCAAAAATGCGACGGCACGAATCCGATCGAATCTTACGAAACATTTAAACGCGCCGTCGCATTTTGCCGCCAAAGAAAAGGCGCGGCGTTCGTTCACGCCAAAGTCATTCGCCCGTATTCGCATTCGCTTTCCGACGACGAAAAACTTTATCGTCCCGAAGAAGAACGCGAAGCCGACGCGCGAATTGATCCGATTAAAACCTTCGCCGAATATTTGATGACCGAAGGAATTTCAAATTCGGAAGCGTTGGAAAAACTGCGAAAGGAAGTTGACGCGGAAGTGAATGAAGCCGCCGACGTTGCCGTCAACGCGCCGCAGCCCGCGCCCGAAACGGCTCTGAGAAACGTTTTTTCCCCGGATGTTGACCCGACATCGAAGGCGTTCGACACCGAAGACGGCGCGGAATTATCCGGCAACGCGGGAACGATGGTTGACCTTATCAACCGCTGTCTGCACGAAGAAATGGAGCGCGACGAACGCATCGTCGTATTCGGCGAAGATGTCGCCGACGCTTCGCGCGAAGAATATTTGGAGCGGGTCAAAGGCAAGGGCGGCGTGTTCAAAGTGACGGCAAATCTGCAACGCAAATTCGGCTCGGCGCGCGTTTTTAATTCGCCGCTCGCGGAAGCAAACATTGTCGGTCGCGCCGTCGGAATGGCGATCAGGAATTTAAAGCCGGTCGTCGAAATTCAATTCTTCGATTATATTTTCCCCGCCTTTCACCAGATTCGCAACGAAGTCGCGGTGACGCGCTGGCGTTCGGACGGCGACACGAAATGCCCTCTGGTGATGCGCGTTCCGGTCGGCGGATATTTGAAAGGCGGCGCGGTTTATCATTCGCAGTCGGGAACGACGCTTTTTTCGCACACACCCGGCTTGATGATTGTTTACCCGTCGAACGCGCTCGACGCGAACGGTTTATTGCGAACGGCGATTCGCTGCGACGATCCGGTGATGTTTCTCGAACACAAGCATTTATATCGTCAGGTTTACAATAAATCGCAGTATCCTTCGAGCGAGTTTTTAATTCCGTTCGGCAAAGCGAAAATCGTTCGTGAAGGAACGGATATAACCATCGTTACCTACGGCGCGTTGGTGCAGAGAAGTTTTGAAGCGGCGAAACGACTCGAAAAACAGGGCATTTCCGTTGAATTGATAGATTTGCGAACGCTCGTGCCATACGATTGGGAGCGCGTCGCCGAGTCGGTGAAAAAGACAAACCGCGTCATCGTCGCGCACGAAGACTCGCTGTCCTACGGCTACGGCGCGGAAATCGCGGCGCGGATTTCCGACGAGCTTTTCGAATATCTGGACGCGCCCGTCAAGCGCGTCGCCGCGACCGATACGTTCGTCGCCTACGCGCCGCAGGTCGAAGATTTTATTCTGCCGCAAATCGAAGATGTGGAGAAAGCGGCAGCGGAATTGATGAAATATTAACAAAAATGGAGCGCGGACGGCTCGTCCGCCTCTCGAGCGGAGCGAGACAAACCGTTGCGGTTAGGTCGCGCAATTTTCATCTGACAACTTCGCATCCGCTCGTTGGGCGGACGAGCCGTCCGCGCTCCGTTTTTGCAAAATTATGAGAAAAAATTATTCGGCAATAAAAATCGTTTTTTGCTTGTCGCTGCTAATTAGTTTTTCGACGTTTGCCGCCGCGCAGCAAAATTCAATCGTCACGGAAAAAAATATCCGCGCCGAGATGAATTTTCTGGCGGGCGACGCGATGCAGGGACGCGGCAGCGGCAGCGTGTTTGAAAGAATCACGGCGGAATACGTCGGCTCGCAATTTATGCAGTTCGGACTCGAACCGGCGGGCGAAAAGGACGCGGCGGGAAATCAGACATACGTGCAGGCGGTCGAAGTTCCGGGCAAAAGTTATTTGCAGGATTGGAAGATTTCCGGCGACCCCGGAAATTCGATTGTCTTCGGAAAGGATTTAGGATTTTTCTCGGTTTCGTCAAAGGAAGTCAGCGGCGAGCTGCAAAAAATAAAGCTCGGCGAAAAAGCGAAAAGCGGCGCGGTCGTGCTTTTAATGTTAGACGAAAACGACGAATTCGGGACGTTTCAAGATAAAGTCGGACAGCTTTTCCGCGATGGCGCAGCGGCGATTATAATGACCGAAACAAAGCGAACGCGCGATGATTGGGCGGAAATCAATACGCGCAAACCCGCGCTCGGACGGCGCGGAAATCTGCTGGTCGTTTCAAAAAATGCGGCGGAAATTTTGTCGAAACAGGCGGACGGCACGAAAATCGAAATGTCCGGCACATTTTCCGAACCGCAGAAAACATACACCTGGAACGCAATGGGCAAGCTCAACGGCAGCGATCCGAAGCTTGCGGCGGAAGTCGTTTTGCTGACCTCGCATCTCGACCATCTCGGCGTGCAGCCGAACGCGCCGGGCGACGACAAAATTTTCAACGGCGCGGACGACGACGCTTCGGGAACAATCGCGGTTTTAGAGCTTGCCCGGACGCTCGCCGCCGCCAAACAGCGTCCGAAGCGCACCGTTTATTTCGTTTGTTTCGGCAGCGAGGAAGCAGGCGGTTTCGGCGCGAATTATTTCGTCAATAATCTGCCGTTTCCGAAGGAAAATCTGGCGGCGAATCTCGAATTTGAAATGATCGGTCGTCCCGACGCGAAAGTAAAGCCCGAAGAACTCTGGCTGACCGGCTTTGACCGCTCGAATCTCGGCGCGGAATTAGCGAAACGCGGCGCGAAATTGGTCGCCGATCCGCACCCGGAACAAAACTTTTTTCAGCGTTCGGATAATTATACTCTGGCAAAACAGGGAATCGTCGCGCACACGGTTTCGAGCTTCGGTTTGCACCCCGATTATCATCACGCCAGCGACGAAGTAAAAACGATTGATTTTACGCATATGACAAGCGCGATCAATTCGATGATTGAACCCGTTCGATGGCTCGTCAATTCCGATTTTAAGCCGACCTGGTATGAAGGCAAAAAACCTTAAAATTTTTTAGATAAGTGAAACGGTCGGCGAAAAAAATAATAGTAATTTCAGCCACGAATTACACGAATGAACACGAATAATTTATTTGCTTTTTATTCGTGTCCATTCGTGTAATTCGTGGCTGAAATTCTTTTGTTTTATTTTGTTCCAACACTTAATTTTCAATATTGAAAACAGAATCAACGGCTAAATTTCCGAAGCGATTTGAGCGGCGACGCGGGCGTTGTTTGCGAGCAGCGCGATGTTTGCCGCGAGTGTTTTGCCCGCGCTTTTTTCCGCCATCCGCGCGAGAAGAAACGGCGTGATTTCCTTTCCTTTAATGTTTTTTTCGTCGGCGAGCTTTAAGGATTCGGCGAGAATTGCTTCTAATTCATCGCGCTCGATTTCAAACTCGGAGGGAACGGGAACGGTTAAAAGAATCGCGCTTGGCAGATTTAATTCGTCGCGGGCTTTGATAATTGCGGCGGCTTCGCTTGCCGAATCAACCCGTTCGTCAACGGGCAATCCGCTCGTTCGTGAGTAAAACGCGGGCAGCTCGTCGCATTGCCAGCCGAGAACGGTTACGCCGTTTGTCTCCAGCCATTCGCGCGTCGCCGGTAAATCCAAAACGATTTTCGCGCCCGAACAAACGACCGCCACCGGAGTCTGCGCGAGTTCGGGCAAATCCGCTGAAACGTCCCAATCAAAACCGCGATGCACGCCGCCGATGCCGCCGGTCGCAAAAACTTTAATTCCGGCAAGATGCGCGATAAAAGCGGTCGTCGCCACGGTCGTCGCGCAATTCAAATGCTTACCGACGGCAACCGGCAAATCACGCCGCGAAATTTTGCGAACGGTTTTATCCGTCGCTAATTGCTCGATTTGATCTTTATTTAAGCCGACGCAAAATTCGCCACCAAAAACGGCAATCGTCGCCGGACACGCGCCGTTTTCGCGGACAATATTTTCTAATTGAAATGCGGTTTCGATGTTCTGCGGATAAGGCAAACCGTGAGCGATAACGGTTGATTCGAGCGCGACAATCGGTTTTTCATTTGCAAGCGCATCGGCGACTTCGGCACTGAGTTTTAAGTTCATTTTTAATTACGAATTACGAATTTCAAATTACGAATTTTAGAATAAACGATTATTCGTAATTTGAAATTCGCAATTCGTAATTGATTTTATTTAATAAATTTCCCGATGCGACTCAGGCGCGGATTGGTCAGACAGCCGAAAAAACTTCCGCCCGAGGCAGCGCGGTCGCACGACCAGTAAACGAACATTGCCCGACCGATAATCAAATCGCGGTTGACAAAGCCCCAATAGCGGCTGTCTTCGCTGTTGTCGCGGCTGTCGCCCATCACGAAATAGCTGTCTTCGGGAACGACCATCGGTTTTCCCTGCACGGCGAATTCATAGCCGGAGCGCATTAGATTTTTCCCGGCTTTTACGTCCTTCATCGTTTCTTCCGAGTAATACACGTCGTAATTTTCGCCTTCCTGGCGTGGTTCTTCCGATTCGATTTGCAGCGCGGCTTCGGATTCGTCGCCGCCTTTGGCGTTCGGCGGATAATCGGCGGTAACGCGGTGTTCGGGCAAAAGCTGTCCGTTAATGAAAACCTGATTGTTGCGAAATTCGACGGTTTCGCCGGGTAAACCAATTACCCGTTTGACGTAATTGATTTGATACGGCACGGACGGCGGATTGTGTCGGCGGTCGTTTTCGGGATGAACTTTGTTGCCCGGATATTTGAAAACAATGATGTCGCCGCGCTTGATTTCGCGCTGCGGCAGAAACGGCAGAGGCTTGCCGCCGGGCGCGAAGATAAATTTGTTGACCAGCAGATAATCGCCGATTAAAATCGTGTTCTGCATCGAGCCGGTCGGAACCGTCACGGCTTGCAAAATAAAAGTCATCCCGAAAATCGCCATCACCAGCGTGACGACAAACGACTCGAAATATTCACGCGCCGTAGATTTCGGCGGTCCGAGCGGTTTTTTAATTTCCTTTACTTCGACGATTTCCGGTTCAAATTTATTCATAATCGAAATTTATTAAGCGCGAATTTTTCAGTTTTGCGAAAATTTTATCCGCAGGTCTTGCGCGTCTGTTCTTCGCTGTCGTGATGTTTTACGTTTTTCGCCGCGCCATTGTTTAACTTTTGCAGAGCTAGATTCGCCGCCATCATTTCGGCGGCTTTAATCGAAGTTCCGGTGCCGCGCACCGTGCCGGTTTCCCACACGGCTTCGACCAGAAACTGGCGTTCGTGCGGCGGTCCGTCAACCTGTATTACCGTATAAGTCGGCGCGGGATGTTTCGCCGCCTGCAAGGTTTCCTGGAGAAGCGTTTTGTAATCGAGCGAAGTTTTCGGCGTTGCCGTTCGGAGCTGTTCGGCATACAAACGGGCGACGAACGCGCGCGCCGGAACATAGCCGCTGTCGAAAAAAATCGCGCCGATGACGGCTTCGAGCGTGTCGGCTAAAAGCGCGGATTTGCGCCGCCCGCCGGTTTTTTCCTCGCCGCGACCGACGCGCATATATTCGCCGAGACAAACGGTTTTCGACACTTTGGCAAGCATCGTCGTGCTGACCAGGCGATGCTTCATCAACGTCAAATCGCCTTCGCTCGCGTTCGGATGCAGATTGTAAAGCTGTTCGGCGATAGCCAGACCGAGAACCGAATCGCCGACGAACTCGAGCGACTCGTTCTGCAAGCTGCGGGCTTCCGCGTCTTCGCCGAGATTGACCTGCTCGAAAGCCCACGAGCGATGCGTCACGGCGCGTTCGAGCAAGGCTAAATTTTGAAATTTATAGCCGATCAACTGTTCGAGATTGGCGAGATTTTTCGACATAAAACGACACTAAGTTTAAGCCGTTTGCGAAAAAAAAGAAAGCCGGACGCGACAAAAAATCTGCGTCCGGCTTTTCCTAAAAACCATTTTTAATCTAACCGATTAGCGCGTGCCTTTCTTTTTCGGCGCAGGCTTTTTAACATTCGACTTTTCAGTATCGCTGACGTTCGGCGAACTCGACGATTTCGCATCGTTCAAACTAACCGGCTTTTTCGGCGCAGTCGCCGGTTTGGTTGTCGGCGTGGTCGCCGGTTTGGTCGTCGGAGTCGTTGCCGGTTTCGTAGTCGTATCGGCTGCCGGCGGCGTATTCGTATTCGTCGTCGGAGCCGGATCGGTTACCGGATCTACTTTCACGGGCGTAATCTCGGTTGACGGATCAGGCAGCGGATTATTTTGAACGGTCGTTACATATTGATCAATGCCTTCAGTTTTATTGTCATAACGGAAGGCATACAAATCTTTTATCTTGGTATACAAACCGTCAGCATATCCGATTTTGGCGGTTTTGTTATCTTTGGCAAGTTTGTAAGCTCGCGCGTAAGCGTCAATCGAGCGGTCGGCATAGCCTTTTTGCATCCCGACCATTGCTAATGTTTCAGGAGTATCTTTATTTCCATTGGCTTTAAGAATCGCATTTCTTTCGCCATCTATTTTGAGTGCCTGGTCTAAATACCACGCGCCGATAGCTTGATAAATAGTCGGGTCTGTTTTAGTGAATGCTTCATACTGAGTAGACTTATAGAAATACTGTAACGCTTCTTTTTTCTTTTCAGGATTGTCTTTACCAAGGCGATAATAATCAACATTGCCGATAATATAATTTAACGCGCCAAGCGCATAGGCTTTGTTATCTTTATACTTAGTAGCGTCAACTTTAAAGTTATAGCTCCACACGCCCCAGTTGGGTGATGTTTTACCCGCTTCTATTTTTTGAATCGCGCTTTTCGCATAGTTAATCGTATCGGCGTTGTAAGTATCCACCGGCGTAGTCGCAAGCGTCTGCTCGAATCCAGCGCTAACCATTGCCAGATTAACGTCTAAAGCGACATCTTGATAATCAGCTTCTTTATTGAGAATTTCTTTTCCGCTCGTAAAAACGTCCGCGACCATTTTTCCTTTCGCCGCCGCGTCAAATTTGGTTAAAACCGCGCCTTTGTCTCGAGCAGCTATGAGCTTAGCAACTCTTTCCTTCATTTTAGGGAGGTTAGTATTCAAATAACTAACAATATCTTTACTTTCCGGGCAAGCACCGTATTTTTGAACATAATCATCGCCGGCTTTAATAGCGGTTTGAGTTTGTTCAATTGTCGGTTTTGGCGCAGCGGGCGGAATATTGTCGGTAAATGGTTTATACGAAGCCTGCTGACCTTCGATGTCTTTGCAAACATCGGCGGACGCGTCCTGGGCGAAGGCTTTTGTTCCGGCGACGGCGATGCAGCCCGCCATAAAAAATCCCGCTCCTAATTTCTTAAAAATGGTTTTCATAATCTTTCCTCCAAGAGATTTCTGTGTAATAAATTTCGTGCAAATTCCGAAACGAGACGAAAGAGTTTCGCGTTTTGCGAAACTCTGATGAATCGTAAAAAAAATTGGTTGCAAGATTTTCAAAATTTCGCAGCCGGATTTTACGCTTCGCTTCGTTCGCTTTAAAAGTTTCGGAAAGATAAATAATCGCGTGATTTTCGCATTTGTGTCAAGCGAAAATCGCGCGATTATTTGAGTTGCGGTCGGTTGAAAATTTTATTTAATTGTTCGGCGCAAAACGCGGGCGCGTCGTTTCGCCGGGTTTTTTCACTTTGATGACGGTCGTCGGAAACAAAGGCTCGGAACTGACGGTCTTTTTAATCAGAGATTTCGGCGCGACAGGCGTTTTCACCGCATCTTTCTTAACGACGTTTGCCGCGTCATTATCTTCGGAATCTTCACCATCATCGTCGTCGAGTTTCGCCGAAGTCTGCGCGTTAATCTTCGTCTGCGGGCGCAAATCGAGCGGAATTTTAGCGACGTTGTTTTCGCCTCTCGGAATTACGCGGTTTTTTAACGCTTCGTAAATGTTGGCGGCGATTCCGGCGGCGTATTTGCCGCGCTCGCCCTGACCGCGCGTGATGACGACGATTGCCAGACGCGGATTTTCGACGGGCGCGACTGAAGCAAACAGCCCGACCCAGCTGCCTTGTCCGATGCACGAACCGGTTTTTCCGGCGACCGCCAGCAGCGGATCCATGCCGCGTCGGGCTGTGCCGTAGCTCGCCGCGCCGACCATTCCCGGAATCACGTTTCTGAAATTATTGTTCGGCAAATTTAATTGATAACGCATCGCGCCGCGAAAATTCGCTTTTTCGATTTTCGTGCGCGGAATTTGCGGCACGACGATTTTGCCGCCGTTGGAAATCGCCGAAACCAACACGCCGAGCTGCAAAGGCGTAACTTCAAAATCGTCGCCGTGCGAATAAATGCGGGCATTGTTGTTGCCGTTCGGTATGCGCCCGCCGGTTTCGTCCGCCGCGTTGATGCCGGTCGGCTGCCCGAGTCCGAGCATTTTGGCGTAGGCGGTCATTTTTTCGCCGCCGAGACCTGAACCGACGGTTTGAAAATATTTGTTGTTGGAGAAAGCGAGCGCGTCGTCCAGATTCATCGGAAAACGTCTGGCGTTGATGCTGCCGTCTTCGTTGATGACTTTTTCATTAATTCCGGCGACGGCGGTGACGAGCTTGATCGTCGAACACGGTTTGAAGCTGTGGCGAATCGCCCAGTCCTGATTGACGATGGAAAGAACTCGTCCCGTCTGCGGTTCCATCACGACGATTGTTCCGGCGTGATTACCGAGCGCGTTGACCGCCGCCGCACGAACTTCCAAATCTTCGCCTTCGACGTTATCTTTGCCGATATTTTCGACGGTCTCGCTGCGTAGCCCGCGCTCGAAAGCGAGATGACGCGCGGCGGCTTCGCGGGCGAGCTGTTCGCGTCTGCGCTGTTCGGCGAGCGCGGCTTGGCGGCGCGCTTCCTGTTCGGCGCGTCGGCGGGCTTCTTCTTCGGCGCGGCGTTGTTTTTCAGCCGCCGTCTGCTTTTTTGAATCGTTTGATTTCGATTTGGCGGATTGGTCTTTTGAATCTTCCTTTTTCGATTTGGCGGATTTATTGTTCGCGTCGTCTTTTTTCGACTTCGCCGATTTGTCGCGCGCGTCGTCTTTTTTCGATTTGGCGGATTTGTCTTTCGAGGTGTCGGATTTTGATTTGGCTGGTTTGTCCGGTTTCGCAGAGGTCTTTTTGTTAGCTTGATTTTTCGCCTCTGTCGCGAATTTTTTCTGGCTGGCGGAATTTTTTTTCGTCTGCGCCGAAACGCTCGCGGTCGTTAAAATAAAAAGCAGAAAAAGCGCGGTTAGAAATTTCGGAAGATACCTTTCTGAAGAAAAAAACATCTGAACACCTCTTTTAATGTTTAAGTTAGAAGGGAAATATCTTTGAAGGCAAAAACAAAAATCAAAGTCGGCAAATGCGCGTCAATTTTATAAATGCAATAACAAATAAATTGTTTTAAATATCGGAGAGTCGGAAAAAAATCCGTCGGAGCGGCAAATCTGACCGTAAAATTTGTTGCTTCAAAAACTAAATAAGAATATAACATTCAGAATTGCCAAACGGCAAGAAATAAAATCGGCAAAAATGCTTTCCCGACCAAAACAATGAATTTTTTCTACACATTTCGCGGACGACTGCTTCTGATTTTGGCGTTTCTGTTAATCGCCACGCTCGGTTTGCAGTATTATTTAAATCTCAAATCCCAGGAAGAAAACACGCGCCAGCGCAAACGACAGGAAAACGCGCTGGTCGCCGGCATCGCGCTCGGCTTTAACGGAATGCAGTCCGACGACCGCTTAAAGGATTTTGTCAGCCGCGAAGGTCAGCCATATTTCAATGAACAAATTACGCAGCGCATTAAGGACATTATTATTATCAATAATAAATGGCAGGTCGAAGACAGTCTCAGCCCCGAATATCTGCCGACTTCCGATGACGGCAAAACGAAAAATGTCAATCTGCGCGACATCAAAAATCTGCCGCCGCTCGTCGAAGCCAATCGTCTCGGCACAGACCGCGATCAGTTTCCGAACGCCGATCCGAACGTCAACGCCGATTTAGACGGCGAAGCGCACGCGATTCCTATTGAAACCAACCGCGGACGCTGGTATGTAATGGTGATTTTGAAAACCGACCAGAACGAAGACGCGCTCAAAGCCGCGCAGCCTTTGATTTACACTCTGGGCATTCTGCTGGTTTCCACTTTGGTCACAATTTTCCTCGTCTGGCGTTTCACGCGCCCGATTGCGAATCTTTCCAAAGCCGCGCAGAGCGTCGCCGCCGGAGATTTGAGTTTTCGCGTGAAAGACGTGGAGCGCACCGACGAAATCGGACAGCTCGCCACGCAGTTTAACGAGATGACCGCCGAGCTTGAAAAATCGCGCCAGCTCGAAGCGCAACTGCGCGAAGCCGAAAAATCGGCGGTCGTCGGACGCTTGGGTTCGGCAATCGCGCACGAAATCCGCAACCCGCTCAATTACATCAATCTGACGCTCGATCATCTGCGCGCCAAATTCGCGCCCGTCGAAGACGGCAAGCGCGAACCGTTTGAAAAATTGACCGCGCAGCTCAAGCAGGAAGTCGCCCGCATCAACAATCAAATTTCGGATTTCCTAAATTATTCGCGTCCTTCAAAAGCGAATTTACAGCCGATTGACGCGCGAAAGGTCATCGAAGATTCGCTGCACATCGTCGAACCGCAAGCCGCCGAATGCGGCATTAAAATCAGCGTCGTCGAGCGCGAAGACGTGCCGAAGATTTTGGGCGACGCGGAATTTTTGCGCTCGGTTTTCAACAATCTGTTCATCAACGCCGTGCATTCGATGGAAAAAACCGGCGGCAACTTAAACGTCAAAATCTCGCCCGACGCGGAATTCGTCCGCATCGAAGTCTGCGACACCGGAATCGGAATTTCCGAGGCGAATCAGGCGAAAATTTTCGAGCCGTATTTTTCCACCAAAGAAACCGGAACGGGTTTGGGATTGGCGATTGTGCAAAAAATCGTCGAGCAGCACAACGGAACGATTGATGTTGCATCAAAGGAAAATGAAGGAACAAAATTTACCGTAAAATTGCCGAAGGCGTAAAAGTAATTATTATGAAAATGTTTAAGTTTTTAGTTTTTGTTTTGGCTTCGATTGCGGTTTTTACAATTTCAATAATTGCTCAAACAGAGAAAAGATCAGATGTTGCATCAAGCAAAATCGCTTCGGTTAATCCAAAGGCTTTTGAAGATGAAAAAACTGGAATTAAAGATTTGATAAATGCAAATGCTCAACTTGATGCGGAATTCAAACCGCAAATTGATGAGTTGAAGGCATTAAATTTTAAACTTCAAAAACTTCAAACAGAAATCGAGGACTATCAAAAAATCTTAAACAAAAGAAACGAAGTCCCGATTGCGAATTACAAGCCAATTACCGCAGAAGCCACAGCTAAATTTGAGGAATGTCAAAAGTTATCGTCAGAATTTAAGAATAAACAGAGTAGTTACAAATTATTTGTGGACAAGCGTGAGTCTGAAATCATCACGCCAATTAAAATTAAAATCGGCGACGCGCTCAAACAATTTGCGAAAGAAAAAGGTTATGCATTTATTCTAGATATAAAATCACTGGCTTGTGATTGCGTAGACGAAGACCCAACACCTGACATCACGATAGAGTTTATAAAGTTTTACAACGATTTATCCGAAAAAGAAAAAGCGCGGTAAAATAACTGTATGGCTAGAAAATCAATATTAGTAGTTGACGACGAAAAATCGCAACGCGAGATTTTGGAGATGATCTTGTCGAGCGAAGGCTACGACGTAACGACCGCGAGTTCGGGCGAGGCGGCGATGAAGTTTGTCGCCGATAGACATTTCGACCTTGTTTTGACGGATTTGAAAATGACCGGAATGAGCGGGCTTGATTTGTTGAAGGAATTAACTGATTTCGATAAATCAATTATTGTTTTGCTGCTGACGGCGCACGGCACGGTTGATTCGGCGGTTGACGCGCTACGTTTGGGCGCGTTCGATTACCTGCAAAAACCTTACGACCGCGAAAAATTGCTTGAAACGATTTCGCGCGCCTTGAATAAACTTTCGACTTTGGACGCGGAAATCGTTTCTTCGTCGCCGGAAATGGACAAGGTGAAAAAGCTGATTTTGAAAATTGCCAACTCGAGTTCGACCGTTTTGATTCGCGGCGAATCCGGCACGGGCAAAGAATTAATCGCGCGTTCGATTCATAATAATTCGCCGCGCGGCAGCGAAGTTTTTCAAGCCGTCAACTGCGCCGCGATTAACGAAAATCTTTTGGAGTCGGAGCTTTTCGGACACGAAAAGGGAAGTTTCACCGGCGCGGTCGGCGAGAAAAAAGGCTTGTTTGAAGTCGCCGACCGCGGAACGCTTTTTTTAGACGAAATCGGCGAACTCGACATCGCTTTGCAGGCGAAATTATTGCGCGCTTTGCAGGAAAAACAAATCCGGCGCGTCGGCGGCACAAAAGAAATCAATGTTGACGTGCGCGTCGTCGCGGCGACGAACCGCGACCTTTTGCAGATGTCGCAGGAAGGCAGATTTCGGGAAGATTTATATTATCGCCTCAATGTTTTATCAATCGAGCTGCCCGCCCTGCGCGAGCGGCGCACGGACATTCCGGTTTTGATTGATTATTTTTTGCAGAAACACACGCGCGGCTCGAGCCGCAAAGTGACAATCGAATCGAGCGCGCGAAAATTGCTGGAAAATTATTCGTATCCGGGCAATATTCGCCAGCTCGAATCGGCAATCGAACGCGCGATTTTGTTGTGCGAAAACAATCAAATCACCGTCGAAGATTTGCCGCCCGAAATGACGCAATCATCGCGTCCGCAAACGGCAAACGATCTTTTTAAATTGCCCGCCGAAGGAATTAATTTTGAAGATGTCGAACGAAGTTTAATAATGCAGGCGATGGACAGAACCGACAACAACATCACCAAATCGGCGAAATTGCTTGGTTTGACGTTTCGGACTCTGCAATATCGCCTGGAAAAATTCGGCTTCAAAAAAGATGCCGGAGAAGGCGAGGAAGACGAAGCGTAAAATCAGAAAAATCTATGTCGAGCAAATCAAAAAATCTTGCGGCGTGGCTTTCTTTATCAGGAATTGCGGCGGCGATTTTCGCAATCACGGCGATTCCGGTGTGGCTGATTCAGCCGTTCGCGCCGCAGACCGAAAACGCGCTGCGAATTTCGTATTTTTTGAAAAGCTGGTCGCCGCTTTTAACCGTCATCGCGCTGTTTGCGGCAACCGCGCTGATAATTTTTATCTGGCAAAATTCAAAGCGTTGGTATGGCAAGCCGTTTTTGTTTGTGCCGCTTTTCATCGTTTTAATTTGCGTGTGGTTCGCCCGCCAGAATCATTTTGAATGGATGTTTAATCCGCTCGCCGAAGCGAATTTTGCAAAGGCGAGCGAAACGAATTTCGTCAGCGACGACGATATGGTTTTGGCGGTGAAAATCAACGGCGAAGCGGTCGCTTATCCGATCAGGCAAATGGCTTATCACCACGTTGTGGCGGATGTCGTCGGCGGCAAACCGATTACGGCGACTTACTGAACGCTGTGTCACACCGGTTTGGTGTGGGAATCCGTCGTGAACGGACAAAAACTGACTTTTCATTTAGCCGGAATCAATAATCAAAATTTCATAATGCGCGACGAGGAAACCGGCTCGTGGTGGCAGCAGGTTTCCGGCGAAGCGATTCAGGGCGCGCTGCGCGGGCAAAAACTCGAAAATGTTTACACGGACGAATTGACATTCGACGAATGGAAACGTGAAAACCCGGACGGGCGCGTGCTGCGTCCCGACGAAAAAATTCTCGCGGCAAACGAATACGAGTCGGCTGACTGGGAAGCCAAGGTCGCCAAAATGCCGGTCAGAATCGGCGATAAGTTAGATCAAACGCTCGCTCCGCGCACGCTCGTCGTCGGCATAAATATTAACAGCAAAGCGAAAGCGTATCCGTTTTCGGCGATTGAAAAACAAAACCCGATTCTCGATTCAATCGGCGGGCGCGAAATCGTCGTGCTGCTCGGCGCGGATAAAAAATCGGTGCGCGCTTTTGAAAGAAAATTAGACGATAAAACGCTCGAATTTTTCATCAAACCCGATTCGACCGAAATTGTTGACGCGGAAACGGGCAGCGTCTGGGATTTTTCCGGCAAGGCAACGAGCGGCGAATTGATTGGCAAACAACTTGCGCCCGTGCCGATTTTGAAGGATTATTGGTTCGATTGGAAAAATTATAACCCCGAAACGCAACTTTACGCGCTCGGTTCTCGTTAATGCGAGCGGGCGAAGTTTAAGACGCATTTGACTCTAGGCGATAAAAAAGTGAGGTGATTTCGGATGGACTGGTTTTCAACTTTATCTTTGGCACTCGGCTCGGCTTGGACTTCGGGCATCAACCTTTACGCGACCGTCGCGGTGTTGGGCGTTTTACAGAAATTCAATTTCGCCAAACTGCCCGGCGGTTTGGATGTTTTGGATAATTGGTGGATTATCGGCGTTGCCGTCGGATTGTATTTAATCGAATTTTTCGCCGACAAAATTCCCTATGTCGATTCGGTTTGGGATGTCGTTCACACGTTTATCCGCGTTCCGGCGGGCGCGTTGGTCGCTTACGCGGCGACGAATCAAACCGACCCTTCGCTCACGACGATTGCCACGTTGCTCGGCGGCGGTCTAGCATTTTCGTCGCACGGCACAAAAACCGCGCTTAGAATGGGCGCGAATCTTTCGCCCGAACCGGTTTCAAACTGGTTTTTATCAATCGTCGAAGACATTATCGCTTTTCTCGGAACGCTGCTCGCCGTCTTCGCGCCGGTTTTGATTGCGATTGTCTTGATCGTTTTTATGATTTTTTTCGTCTGGCTTTTCCCGAAATTCGTGCGCGCCGTCAGAAAATTATTCAGCGGCGTGCGCGCTCTGTTCAACGGCGAATCTTTTCGCGCCGTCGCCCGCAAGTCGCCGTAAAATTATCGTTCTGATTTCATAAATTTTGTGCGAGAGAAAATTATGAAAAATTTTACATACGCCGCCGTTTTATTTTTTGCTTTTTTGACCGCTTGCGCCAGCGAATCGTCGCGTTCGGCTTCCGAAAACCCTGTATCTTCCGATAAGGTGCAGCCCGCCTCGATAGAATCGGGCGGCAGCAGCGATCAGCGGAATAATTCGCCAGCCGCGCAAGTTTCGCTGAATCAAGCCGAGCAGACGAACAATGCGCCGACGGTTACCGAACGCAAAATTATTCGCAACGCCGATTTGCAATTAGAGACGGACGCGCCTGAAGATGTGCAGAAGAAAATCGCCCAAATTGTTGAAGCGAAAGGCGGTTTCGTTGTCGAATCAACGCAGAGCGGCAGCGACAAAAACGCGATGATGCGCGACACCGTAACCTTGACCGCTCGCGTCCCGGCGGCGAAGTTTGAAGAATCTCTCGGCGAAATTCGTCAAATGGCGAGCCGCGTCGTCGTCGAAACAATCAAAGGTCAGGATGTCACCGAAGAATTTATCGATGTCGAAGCGCGTCTGAAAGCGAAAAAAGCTCTCGAAGAACAATTTTTAGAGATAATGAAACGTTCGAATTCGGTTGCCGACGCGCTCAACGTGCAGAGGGAACTGGGGAACGTGCGCGGCGAAATCGAACAGATCGAGGGCAGAAAAAGATTTTTGGAAAATCAATCGAGCCTTTCGACGATCAAAGCCGTCATCAAAACGCCGACCGCTTTTTCGGGCAGCAGCGAAGGCTTTTTCTATCGCTTAAAAACGGCAATCGGCACGGGCATTGATGCGGCTTCAGGCGTTTTATTTTTCCTGATTACAGCGATTATCGCTCTTTTGCCGTTTTTCGTGCTGATTGTTTTGCCCGTTTACTTTTTGCTACGATATTGGATGAGAAAAACGCGCAAGCGAAAATCGGCGAATGAAATCGCGCGGGAAGAAATAAAAATTGAATAACTCGAAGATAGAAAAAATATTTCAGATTGCAGCGGTGATTCTAATCGGGGTCGCCGCCTATTTTTTGTGGCGCGGCAACAACGACGGTTTGTTCATCGCGGGCGTTCTCGGCGCGGTTTGTTTTTTTCTGAGCGTTCGTTTTCAGGTTAAGGAACGAATGGAACAGCGGGAATTTGAAAACGCGGAAGCCACAGAAACAGATGAAAATGACGCGGAAGAAATTGAAAATCTCAAACTAAATTCAGGCGACGACGCGCTTTCGGCTCAGGAAATTATCGAAGGCGAAAATCACGCAAACGACAAGCAACAACCGACACCTGACCATCGTTTATGAAAATCGTTCTCGCCACTTTCGGCTCGCTCGGCGATATGCACCCGACGAACGCGCTCGGCATCGAGCTGCGGCGGCGCGGACACGATGTCGCATTTGCGGCGATGGAATTTTACCGCGAAAAAATCGAAACGCTCAATTTTGAATTTCGCCCGATGCGCCCGCATCTCGATCCGAACAATAAAAAGCTCGCCCGCGAATTGATGGACGCGCGAAGTGGTTCGGAACTGCTTTTGCGCGAAATAATTCTGCCGAATCTGCGCCCGATGTATGAAGATTTGCTTGAAGCCGTCGCGGACGCTGATCTTTTGATTTCCACTGAAGTCGTTTTCCCTGCGAAATCGGTCGCTGAGAAAACCGGCGTAAAATGGATGACGACGACGCTCGCGCCCGGCACGTTTCTGTCGGCGCACGATCCGTTCGTGCCGCCGACGGCGCAGTGGCTCAAACATCTGCGTTTCCTTGGCAAACCGTTTCACGGCGCGATGTTCGGCATCGTGCGGCGAATGATTGATTTGTGGTTCGCGCCGTATCGTGAATTTCGGCGCGAACTCGGACTCGACGCGAATCAAAATCCTTTGTTTGAAGGCAAATCCGAATTGCTCAATCTGGCGATGTTTTCAAAGGTTTTAGGCAAGCCGCAACCCGATTGGCATTCGCCGACCTTGCAAACCGGCTTTTGTTTTTACGACGGCAAAGACGATTTGGGAAAAATGCCGGAAAAATTAATTGAATTTTTAGACGCGGGCGAGCCGCCGATTGTTTTTACGCTCGGTTCGGCGGCGGTGATGGACGCGCGCGATTTTTTCGAGGAAAGCGCAAAAGCAGCGCAGATGCTCAATCGCCGCGCCGTTTTGCTTTACGGAATTTTCAACGAGCCGCCGAAATTGTTGGAAAATGGAAAATGGAAAATGGAAAATGGAAAATCTTCGGAATTACAAGTTGCGGCGTTTGATTATGCGCCGTATTCATCGGTTTTTCCGCGGGCGGCGTGCGTCGTTCATCAGGGCGGCATCGGCACGACCGCGCAGGTTTTGCGCGCCGGCGTTCCGCATTTGATTATGCCGTATTCGCACGATCAGCCGGATAACGCGGCGCGCTGCGAGCGGCTCGGCGTGGCGCGGACGATCTCGCGCGACAAATATCGTGCGGAAACGGCGGCGCGAGAACTGCGTTCGCTGCTCGGCGATTTGAAATATAAGGCGAACGCGGTCGCAACGGCGAAAATCGTCGAAGCCGAACACGGGACCAGAATGGCTTGCGACGCGATTGAGGCGGTTTTGCTGAAAAAAGGTGTAAAATAAACTTTTTTATATATGGAAACGCTCGAATATCTTTTGGAAAACAACGCGCGTTGGGCGGCGAAAATGAAGGCGAAGGATGCCGAATTTTTCTCGCGGATTTACGACGTGCAAACACCGAAATATCTCTGGATCGGTTGTTCGGACAGCCGCATTTCGGCGAATATGACGATGGGCTTGAAACCCGGCGAGCTTTTCGTGCATCGAAACATCGCCAACGTCGTCGTGCATACGGATATGAATTGCCTTTCGGTCATTCAATTCGCGGTCGAAGCGTTGGGCGTGGAACACATTATCGTTTGCGGTCATTACAACTGCGGCGGTGTCAAGGCGGCGATGGACAACGTACGGTTCGGTTTGATAAATAACTGGCTGCGCCATATTCAAGACGTTTTCCGAACGCACGAAACGACCCTCGAAGCGATTGAAGATGAAGAAACGCGTTTTGCTAAATTGTGCGAACTCAATGTTTTAGAGCAAACATTAAATGTTTGCGAAACGACTTTCGTGCAGGATGCCTGGGCGCGGAAACAAAATCTGACGGTTCACGGCTGGATTTACGATATGCGCGAAGGCGTTTTGGAGCGGCTCGGCATTCATCTCGAAAACGACGCGCAGCTCGATGATTTGCGACGAAATAAATTTAACTTTACAAAGGAACGAAAATGAAAGTTTCAAGACATATTTTTTCACTTTTGATGATCACGATTTTAACCGCGTCGGCGGTTCTCAAGACAAACGCGCAAATGTCCCGAAAGCCTTCGCCGACGCGCGAACCGGTCGGGGCAATGTCGAAAACGCCCGATTCGACGAAACGCGCGCTCAATCAAATAGATTCGCGCGAGGATTTTGACTCGATGGCGCGCGTTTATCACCAGGGAACGCCGTATGCGCTGCCGCACGCGATGTTCGTGATTGACCGCAAATTCAAAAACAAAATTTATTACGTCAATTCGCAGGAATATCGTTTTCACAAAGATTTTTTGCTTGCCAATTATTTAATTGCCCGCGGCGAAGACGTTTTTACACCGATTTACATCAATCAGGACCGAAGATTTATCGTCGGCACGGTGGCTTATCAAAAGCCGGTCGAAAAATTTACGTTTGAACTTTGGGAAGGCGATTTGGCAAATCCCGATTTGATAAAACTCGCTTACGATACGATCAACAAAACTTTTTTCACCGATGTCGCCTACAAGCCGAACTCAATCGTGCAGGATGAGAATTCCGAAAAGCTCGGCATCAATCGAATTTCGGCGGACGAAATTCAGAAAAATCAGGAATATCTCGCGCTCAACACGGGCAAAGCCGTCGGGCGCATTCACATTATCGAAAAGCTCGATGACACGGTGGAAATCGGCTCGAACGAGATTTTGGTTTTGAAGGAATTGCCGATCACTCTGCCGCAGGTGCGCGGCATTATTGTCGCCAAACCGTCAACGCCGCTGTCGCACATTAACATTCTGGCGAAAGGTTGGGGCGTACCGAATGTTTATATCAAAGATGCCGATAAACTTTTCAAAGAATTTGATACTTATTGGGTTTCGTTTGAAGCGACGTTGGAAGAACCGAAAATCAAACGCGCCGACATCGAAGAATTGAAAGAAAATCCTTCGCTCGACGGACAAACCAACGCGCCTTCGGATTTAAATGTTTCAAAACTCGCTTCGATTCGTGAAATGAGGAAAAAAGACAGCATTATTTACGGCTCGAAATCGGCGAATCTCGGTGAGATGATCAACGCTAAAATCCCGCTTTTCGTTGTCCCTGACGGATTTACCGTGCCGTTTTACTGGTATGATAAGTTTATGAGCGATAACGGTTTCGATAAAATTATTGACGATTTGATGAACGATAATGATTTTGTTCACAATCCGCGCGTTCGCCGTCAGAAATTGGAAGAGTTTCGCGCACAACTGCAAAACGGAAAATTCGACGAAGAATTAAGAGCGGAAATTGTGCAGAAGTGGAAAACCGAATTGAAGGGACAAGGCGTTTTCGTCCGCAGTTCGTCGAACGCCGAAGATTTGCCAAATTTTTCCGGCGCGGGACTTTACAAATCGGTGGCGAACGTCAAAGACGAAGAAAAACTCGTCGAAGCCGTGAAAACCGTCTGGGCTTCGCTCTGGAATTTTGAAGCCTACGAATCGCGTGTTCGCAATTATGTCAATCAAGATTCGGTTTATATGTCGGCGTTGATTCAGGTCGGCATTGATATGCAGAGCGGCGGCGTCATGTTCACCAAAGACCCGTTCGATGCGGAAAACAAAAACGCCATATACATCAGCGCGGTTTGGGGACACAACGATTCGGTCACGGGTAATAAATTCGTTCCCGAACAAATCTTATACAACCCGAAATCGAATGCCGTTCAGGTTTTGACGCTTTCGCAGCAGGAATCCGTTCTAAAGTTCGGCGCGAACGGCGATTTAATCGAAGACAAAGAACCGGCAACACGGCGCGTTCTGACAAACAAAAACGTCCGCGAACTAGTCGCCGCCGCTAATCGGATCAAGCGTGTTTTCGGCGGCAAAAGCGAACAGGACATCGAATGGGGAATTATCAACGGCAGAATTTACATCGTGCAGGCGCGTCCGTATATCGAAAAATAGTTGCTCAAGATTCGTTGTTTTTGGCGGAACGATATAAATTTACTTCGTTCCGCCCTCTGCGAATTTAATCTCTTCAACAATTTCTACTCAATCCGATTCACTCTGGTGAGAAATTTTTTCAAGTCTAGGAACAGAACCGGAATCCTTTTTGCGGCTTTCTCCGAAAAAAACCATTCTTTGTTTGTTTGGACAACAAACTTAGGATATATATATTAAATCATTCCGGACGGTTTGCTTTAATATGAAAAAAATTTATTTGCACAAAGCGAAAAGCCATATTGCCCGTCACGATACGATTCGCGGAATTAATAAACAGATTGTTTTAAACTATGTCCGCGACCGCTCGCCGATTTCACGCGCCGACATCGCGCGCGAAACCGCGCTGCAAAGGTCAACCGTCTCGGCAATCGTTGACGATTTGCAGGACGCGGGTTTAATCGAAGAAATCGGCACGGGCGATTCGACCGGCGGTCGAAAACCGACGCTTCTGAAAATCAAAACCGACATTCCGGCGGCGATGGGCATAGACATTACACCGCGCCTGACGACGATTTCAATCGCCGATTTGTCCGGTCAGATTATCAAAAAGGAAGTTTTCCCGACGCTGCCGCAGGTCGAATTGATGACCAAGCAAATCGTTGACAAAACCGTTAAATACGCCCGAACTTATGCGAAATACGATTTGGGAGTCGGCATCAGCATTCCCGGCATCGCCGATCAAGCGAACGGCAACGTCGTTTATATTCCGTATTTTCAATGGAGCAACTGGGACATCGCCAAACGCATTACCGACCGCACCGGATTGCCAGTGATAATTGATAACGATGCCAACGCGACCGCGCTTGCCGAGCTTTGGTTCGGGGCGGAAATAATCAGAAAACATCGCAATTTCATCTCGGTTTTAGTCGCCGACGGCATCGGCACGGGAATTATTTTCGACGGGCAGATTTACCGCGGCGAAAGCGGTGCGGCGGGCGAATTCGGGCATATGATCGTCGGCGACAACGCGCCGGTCAAATGTTCTTGCGGCAGCCGTATCTGCTGGGAAGCGCACGCTTCGGAGAAAGCCTCTCTGAAAAGATTCGGCGCGACGAACGGAGCGTTTCAAAACGGCGGCAATCATTTTGAAAAATTGATAAATATGGCTTATCAGGGCGACCGAAAGGCTCTCAAAGCTCTCAATGAAACGGCGCGTTTTCTCGGCATCGGCATTTCAAATTTAATCGTCGGTTTCAGCCCGCAGGCGATCGTCGTCAGCGGCAACATCGCGCGCGCCTGGGATTTGATAAAAGATGAAATAAACAATATGGCGGAGCGCAGCGTGCGGCAGGAACTGGCGCGGACGATTATTATGCCTTCTTCGCTCGGCGACACGCCGACGATTATCGGCTCGTTGAGCCTGATTTTGGCGCAAAAATTCGCGCTGGCAAATTAATTTTAATTTTTTTGATAATTTATTCGATTTTATCTTGACAATGAGGTTACAAATATATTAAAACTTTGTTTGTTTCCACAACAAACAATCGTTTATTAGTATATTAAATAATTCAAAAACGGCGAGCGATTTTTACGCTGAGTAAAATCAATCCGCAAGTTTATCGAGCAATTAAGCCCAACAAAATTTTCAGTCTATTTGGTTAAAGAGAGGAATTCAGTTATGAGTATGTTAAAAGGCAGCCGGCATTTAATTTTTGCGGCTGTATTGAGCATTTTATGTTTAGCCGCGTCAATTATCGCCCAAACCGAAACGGCGCGCGTGCAGGGAACGGTGACGGATACTTCGGGCGCAGCGGTGTCCGGAGCGACCGTCAAAATAACCAGCAGCGGAACGGGGCGCGAAGTTACTGCCCAGACCAACGCCGAAGGCGAGTATTCGATTTTGTCGTTACAGCCGGGTCGTTACCAGGTCGAAGTAACGCAAAGCAGTTTCAAAACAGTCAAGCAGGAAGCGACTTTGGAAGTCGCCCAAAACGCGACGCTCGATTTCGCCCTCGAACCGGGTGCGGTCAGCGAAACGGTCACGATTACCAACGACACGCCGCTGGTCGAATCAGCCAGTTCGGCAATCGGCAACGTCGTCGGAGCGCGGGAAACGGCTGATTTGCCGCTGAACGGACGCAACGTATTGGAGTTGGCGCGGCTTACCCCGGGCGTAACGCAGGGCGTGATCGGCGGTTTCGCTTCCGGGTCGGGTGGCGATGCCGAAACGTATCGCGGCGGCAACACGGGCGGCGCGGCGATTTCGGTCAACGGTCAGCGCACGCAGGCGAACAATTTTTTGCTCGACGGCGTAGACAACAACGAATCGCTCGTTAATACGATTAACATTTTCCCTTCAGCCGAAGCGACGCAGGAATTTCGCGTGCAAACGAGCGTGGCGACCGCCGAATTCGGACGCGGCGGCGGCGCGATTATCAATACGGTGATCAAGTCGGGAACGAATAAATATCACGGCAGCTCGTATTTCTTTCTGCGTAACAGCGCGTTCAACGCGCGCGAAGCGTTTTTCGGCGCGACCGCGACGCAGCGCACGCCGAACTTCCGGCGCGGGCAATTCGGCGCGACTATCGGCGGTCCGGTCGTTCTGCCGCATTTCGGCGAAGGCGGACCGGAATTCAACAATTTTAAGGACAAAGTTTTCTTTTTCTTCAGCTACGACGGCGTGCGCCAGTTTTTGCCGAGTTCGACCGATACGGCGACCGTTCCGACGGCGGCGTTTCGCAACGGCGATTTTTCGGCTTTGACGACGCAGCTTCGTGATCCGCTCGACGGGCGAAACATTTGCGTGACCGGCACGACGACGAACGGCATTCTTTGCGCGAACGGCAACGGAACGCCGTTTAACCGGCTCGATCTGTTGCCGGGCAGTCGTTTGAATCAGGCGGGATTAAATTATCTGCGCGCGTTTCCGACGGCGAACAACGGCAGCGGACTGCAAAGCAATTACATCAACACGCGCAATCAGTTGTTCAGACAAAATGTTTTCGACGCACGGGTTGATGCGACGATTAATCAATCGAATCAATTGTTCGTGCGCGGCAGTCTCGGACGTTACGCGCAGGAAACGACGACGCGCCTGACGACTCTGCCGTCCGGCTTCGGTTCGGGTTCAAATCCGACGCGCAACAAAGGTCTGGTCGTCGGCTTGAACACGACGTTCGGCGCGAATTTATTTAACGAGCTGCGCGTCCAGGGCAACACTTTGCGTTTCGGTTATACGCCGCCGTTCGGCGATCAATCAATTTCGGCGGCTCTCGGCATCGTCAACGCCAACCGCGGCGAAGGTTTAGGCGGCGGCGCGTTGATCGGCGGTTACAACGGACAGCTCGAATATACGGGCGATTACGGCGATTACCGTGTTCCGCAGAAGACTTTGCAAATCGTTGACGGTCTCAGCTATACGACCGGCAATCACACATTCAAATTTGGCGGCACCGTTCTGCGGCGCGAAGTCGAATTATTTCGACCGATTGCCGGTAAGGGATATTTCCGCATCTACGGCAACGGCGATTTTACGCAGTGTCCGGGCGCGGCGGGAGCATCGAGTTTGGCAAATTCGGGAACGACCGGATTCGAGCAAGCCGATTTGCTGATCGGCTTTGCGTGCAGTTATCAAATCGGCACGCAAACCGGTCAAATCATCACGCGCAACTGGGAAAACGCCGCGTTCGCGCAGGACGATTGGAAGGTTACGCCGAAACTGACGTTAAACCTCGGCTTGCGTTATGAATACTTGACCAATCCGGCGGAAATCGCGGGCAAGCAGTCGAATTTCAATTTGAATACCGGCGCATTAGTTCTCGCATCGGGCGATAACGACGCGCAGGTGAACACCGATAAAAACAATTTCGGACCGCGCGCCGGTTTCGCATACGATATTTTCGGCAAAGGCAAATCGGTGATTCGCGGCGGTTACGGATTATTTTATTTTCTCGACCGCGGCGGCATTAGCAACCAGTTGGCACAGAACGCGCCGTTCGCCGGAAGCATCAGCTACAGCTATAACGACGGCTATCGCATTACGTTCGGCGGACAAGCCCCTCTGAACAGCCGCGATAGTCGCCTGGCGACTCAAGCACTGCCGCTGCCGTCGGCGACGGCGAGCGCGGCTTTCTTAGCCAACCCAGCCGGCGCGGACGTGCTTGCTATCCGTCCCGACAACAAAATCTCGAACGTTCAGCAATATAACGTGCAGTTTCAACAACAGTTGAGCGGCAACACGGCGGTCAGCGTCGGTTACGTCGGCACGCGCGGGCGCAACTTGATTTTGTATTACAACTTGCAGGGAACGGCTTTGAGCAACGATTCTTCGATTCCGTGTCCGATCAGCGGTCGAACGCGCGGCAATTGTTATCCCGGACTCAGCTCGGTCAACGTCCGCGACGACATCGGCAGATCGCAATACGATTCGCTGCAAGTGCAGCTCGAACGCCGTTTCTCGAAAGGCTGGCAGTATATCGCTTCCTACACCTTCTCGAAAACGAAAGACAACGGCGAAGGCGCGTTCGACAACACGGCGGGCGGCATCAATTATGTCGAGCAATACGGCAGATCGCGGCTCGATTATCCGCACGTTTTTTCGTATGAAACGATTTACGAAATTCCGTTCGGACGCGGCAGACAATTCGGCGGAGATATTCCGAGAGCGTTGGATTTGCTAATCGGCGGCATTCAGGTCAACGCGATTTTCCGCGCGCAAAGCGGCAATCCGTTCGACGTTCGCTACAACAATCGTCTGGTCAACGTCAACGGCGATGCATATGGCGATACGAGCGGCAGATTTTTGAATCCGACCGCTTTCAGCATCCCGGCGACGACGACCGGTTTCGGCAGTCTCGAACGCAACGGTCTGCGTTCGCCTTCGACGCGGACGCTGAATTTGGGACTGCTGAAAAACTTCGGCATCTCGGACGCGGCGAAAATCCAGTTCCGCGCCGAAGCGTTCAACGTTTTCAACACGCTGCAATTCAGCAATCCGCAGAGTGGATTTACGACTGTTAACAATGTAGTGGTTCCGGATTCAAACTTCGGCAGAATCAATTCGATTGTGCCGTTCAGCAATCGTCAGTTGCAGTTTGCGGTTCGTCTGGAATTCTAAATTCACACGGTCAAGCCGTCGCGGATTTCTGCGACGGCTTGCTCATTTCCAAAGGCGTGCGGCAATTTTTTGTGGCACGCCTTTTTTACAATCAAAATCTCCCGAAAACGAATTTAAATATGAATCGTCCGGCGATAAAAATTTTGTTTTTGTTGATGACGGCGTTGATTTTGACTGCATCTTTGACGGCGCAAAATCAATCGAACGCCGCGCCGCAGATTTCCAAAATCGAGCCGCCGAATTGGTGGGCGAATCAGACGATCAACCCGGTGCGCCTGCTCGTGCGCGGCGCGAATTTTCGAGCGGCGAAAGTTATTTCGGCGAACAAATCTCTGAAAGTTTCCAACGTCCGCGTTAACCCGAACGCAACTTATTTATTTTTCGATGTCACGATTGCGCCCGATGCAAAACCCGCAAAATACGAATTTGAAGTTTCGACCGCGGGCGGCAAAACGAAAACTCCGTTTGAAATTTCCGCGCCGCTCGACGCGAAGACAAATTTTCAAAGCATCACCAACGACGACGTAATTTATCTGATAATGACCGACCGTTTTGCCGACGGAGACGCGGCAAACGACAATCCGCCGAATTCGCCCGCGCTCGCCAACGACCGCAACAATCCGCGAGCGTGGCACGGCGGAGATTTTAAAGGCATCGCAAACAAAATTCCTTACTTAAAGGAGTTGGGCGTGACGGCGATCTGGCTGACACCGTGGTATGACAATTCGGACGATGTAACGACGTGCGATAAACCGTGGTGTCCGATGACCAGCTATCACGGTTACGGCGCGACGGATTATTACGCGGTGGAAAATCATTTCGGCACGTTTGCGGATTTGCGCGAGATGATTGAAACCGCGCATCGAAACGGCATCAAAGTTATTCAGGATCAGGTGGCAAATCACGTCGGCATCAATCATCCGTGGATCAAAAATCCGCCGCTCGCCGATTGGTTTCCGCCGTTTACACAAAACACTTTTAACAGCTCCGTGCTGCTTTCGCCGAACGGTTCACAAGTTGAGCGTGATAATTTGCTGCACGGCTGGTTCGATTTCTCGTTGCCCGATATAAATCAGGACGAGCCGGAAGTCGCCAAATATGAAATTCAAAATGCGCTCTGGTGGATTGCCGCGACGGGCATTGACGGCATTCGACAAGACACGATTCAATATATGCCGCGCCCGTTTATCCGCGATTGGTCGAGCGCGATTTTAAAGCAGTATCCGAAATTTTATATGGTCGGCGAAGTCTTCGTCCGCGACTCGGTTCACACGGCTTTTTTTCAGGGCGGCAAAACGGCTTGGGACGGCGTTGATACGAAGTTGCCGTCGGATTTCGATTTCAATTTGTGGCAAACTTCGCTCGACGTTTTCACGGGCAAAAAACCGTTGACCGCTTTGCGCGACGTTTTGAAATACGACGGGCTTTACGCGAACGTCAATAACATCACGACGCTCCAAAATAATCACGACACGGATCGTTTTATGTCGCTGCCCGGCGCGACCAAAGAAGGTGCGAAACTGCACCTCGCATTTTTGCTGGCGACGCGCGGCATTCCGCAGCTTTATTACGGCGAAGAAATTTTAATGAACGGCGGTTTCGATCCCGAAAACCGGCGCGATTTTCCCGGCGGTTGGCAGGGCGATAAAACAGATAAATTTTTAAAGGCAGGCAGAACGGCGGACGAGCAGGAGATGTTTGAATGGACGCAGAAATTTATAAAGCTGAGAAAAGAAAATAGAGCATTGAGAGAAGGTAAAACCATTGATTTATTTTACGATAACGACGCTTATTTATTCGGGCGTTACTTTGAAGAAAATAAGTCTTTGCGACATAGAGAAAATAACTACGCGGTTTTCGGAATAAATCTTTCGGAAAAAATGAAAATTATCAGTTTAAGTCCGATGAAATTCGCAGAGTTAGATAAATTGGAAGATATTTTGGACGAGCAAAATCAAAGAAATAATTTTTTGCTGCCGAGAAAAGCGCAAGTTTCTAAAGACGCGAAAGGAAATATTATTTTGGAAATGCCTGCCAAATCAATAATTACTTTTGAAAGTAATATATCTGTCATCAAAGAGAATTAAAGAAAATCTCGGTAAGAGTAGATTCTGTTCTTGTCGCCAACGGCGACCGACAACATAGCGTAGGGTGAAACCCTACGAACGCGAACGGAAAGAATGTCGTCGCCGAAGGTGACGAACAAAATATTATCGGCGCAAATTGTTCGACACTTTCAGCGTCGGGAAATCATACTGCAACGGTCGTAGGGTTTCACTCTACGCTATGTTGTTTATCTCCTTCGAAGATTTTTACGAAACTATTTAAGATTATTTTATGAATTTTCCAAGAGCAGGCGGAATTTTATTACATCCGACATCATTACCATCAAACTACGGCGTTGGCGATTTAGGCGCGAACGCTTACCGGTTTGTCGAATTTCTCGAACGCGCGAAACAAACTTACTGGCAGGTTTTGCCGCTCGGTCCGACGGGCTACGGTGATTCGCCGTATCAATGTTTTTCGGCGTTTGCGGGCAATGCGAATATGATTTCGCCGGAACTGCTGGTCGGCAACGGATTTTTAACCGACGACGAAATAAATCAAAAGCCCGACTTTCCCGACGACCGCGTTGATTTCGGGAAACTTTACGATTGGAAGAACTGGATTCTCGGTCTGGCGTTTGAAAAATTTCGGCAGACGACGAGCGTTGATCTGCGCGGCAAATTTGAAACTTTTTGCCAGTCCGAAAGCTACTGGCTCGATGATTACGCGCTGTTTCGCGCCGTCAAAAAATCGCAAAATCAAAAACTCTGGCTCGAATGGGACGCGCCGCTTCGTTTGCGCGACGAAAACGCTTTGAATGCGGCGCGTGAAAATTTGCGCGAAGATATACAGGCGCAGAAATTTCAGCAGTGGCTTTTTTTCCGCCAGTGGAACGATTTGAAAAATTACGCCAACGAAAAAGGAATTAAAATCGTCGGCGACGTGCCGATTTTTATTTCTCTGGATTCATCGGACGTGTGGTGCAATCCGCAGGAATTCAAACTCGACGCGGAAAATCGCCCGCGCGTGGTCGCCGGCGTGCCGCCCGATTATTTTTCGGCGACCGGACAGCTTTGGGGCAATCCGATTTACGATTGGGAAAAGATGAAAGCCGACAATTTTCGCTGGTGGATTTCGCGTGTCAAAGCGACCTTAAAAACGGTTGACATCGTGCGCGTTGACCATTTCCGGGGCTTTGCGGCGGCGTGGGAAGTTCCCGGCGGCGACAGAACGGCGGTTAACGGTCAATGGGTCAACGTTCCCGGCAAAGACCTGTTCAACGCGCTCGAAAACGCCATCGGCGACCTGCCTTTTTGGGCGGAGGATTTGGGTGTCATTACGCCCGATGTCGAAGAACTGCGCGACGGTTTCGGTTTTCCCGGAATGCGGATTTTGCAGTTCGCGTTCGGCGGCGATACGAAAAATCACGATTTGCCGCACAATTATATTCCAAACTCGGTCGCCTACACGGGAACGCACGACAACGACACGACCGTCGGCTGGTTTAATTCGGGAGCCGGCGCGGGTTCGACGCGGAACAACGCGCAGGTCAGGCGCGAACACGATTTTTGTCTGCAATATTTAAATTCAAACGAACGCGAAATTCATTGGGATTTCATCCGCGCCGTTTGGTCGAGCGTGGCAAATTCCGCGCTCGTGCCGATGCAGGATTTGTTAGGTTTGGGCAACGAAGCGCGCATCAATCTGCCCGGTTCGACTAACGGAAATTGGGATTGGCGTTGCGCCAGCGGCGATTTTTCGGATGAAATTGCGGAACGGTTGAAGGAATTAACGGAGATTTACGGAAGATTAAACAATTAATGAATCAGTCGGCAAAAGCAGTTTTGGACGAATTAAAAACAAAGTTGAGACCTGCCTCAGTTGCTCAACTCGGTGGATTTCGACCGTCTGATGATCCGAAAATTTCCTGGTTCGGAAAAGGTGTCGGTTTGGAAAACGAACGGTTGCCGTTTTATAACGGCAAAGAAATGTTCCCGTTGCTGCAAATCAATGTTAGTGAATTGCCGTTCGTTCCAAATCAATTGCAGGAAACAAAACTTTTAGTGGTTTTTTTTAATCAGGACGAATATCCGTTCAATAATCCGCATGGCGAAGGCTGGCTGATACGCGAATATAAAAGTCTTGAAAATCTGATTCCTTTGCCCGAAATTGATATGTCGAAAATATTGCGTCCTTTTCCGATTTTGTGGAAGTTAATTGAAGATGATGCTCCCGGATTTGCTACTTCAGGAGAAATAGTTGATGTGTCGCTTATTTATAACGATGAAGAGGCTAAAAAAACTTTTGAGGAGTTAAATCAATATTATTCAGTTAGCACAAAAGTTTGGGGTTATCCTGATGAAGTTCAGCACGAAATAGATAATTGGCAAAATTATGTGTTTCAGATAGGAAGCGAAGAAAAAGCCGCTTGGCAATGGATTGACAGAGGAACGGCATATTTTTTCAAAGATGCAAACAGCGCATGGAGTTGGGACTGTCAATTTCTTTAGACGGTATTTATTTTCGGTTCATTGTTCCTGAAAGGAACATTTTCAATAGCCGTAGGTTGCAAACCTACGGAATGACACGGAAATAATCGAAATCTGAAAGGTTTCAGTTAAAATTTATGGCGCAGACATTGGTGAGTTTATACATTCATATCGTTTTCTCGACCAAAAATCGCGCCGACTTGATAACGCCGGAAATTGAAACGAATTATTTGCTTATATCGGCGGAGTAGTGCGGAAACGTGAGACGGTTTTGATTGCCGGAAACGGCACGGCAAATCACGTTCATTTATTAATTTCAATGTCGAAAAAATTTGCTCTCAGCGATTTGGTCAGAGAAATTAAAAAGGCGAGTTCGTTATGGATCAAACAGAAAGGCGCAGAGTTTGAAAATTTTCATTGGCAAGATGGTTACGGTGCATTTTCGGTGGGACAAACGCAAATAGAAGATGTCAAAAAATATATTGCGAGACAAAAGGAGAAACACGATTCACAAAATTTTGAAGATGAAATGCGCGGATTTTATCAAAAATATCAGATGCCGTTTGACGAAGATTATTTGTGGAATTGAACTGTTACAAGATCGTCAGAGATTTATTAAATTTAATCCGTTGTAAACACAAACCTTACAGGTTTGAAACTTTCGCGCCGTGTTCCGTAGGTTTGCAACCTACGGCTATTGAAAATGTTCCTTTCAGGAACGAAAACAAAACGGTTTCGAGTTGAGATTTAAATAATTATTTATGAAAAATAAATTATATCACTTCATTTTTTTACTGATAACTGTTGGCTGCTCACTGATAACTGCGTCCGCGCAAACGCCGACGGTTGAAAAAATTGATCCACCGAATTGGTTTGCGAATTATTCGGTCAATCCCGTTCGCGTTCTTGTGCGCGGGACGAACCTCGGCGGCGCGAATGTTTTAGTTCCTTTTAACAGCGGATTAAAAACTTATAATTTTCGCGCTTCGGAGAACGGGCATTATTTATTTTTCGATGTTGAAATCGCGCCGGAAACGAAGGTTGGAAAATATAATTTGAAAGTTGTCACGAAATCCGGTTCGATTGACGCGCCGTTCGAGATTGCGCCGCGACTCGATAGAACGAATCGTTTTGAGGGTTACACGCCCGACGACGTGATTTATTTTTTGATGCCGGACAGATTCGCCGACGGCGACGCGTCGAATGATGATCCGGCGAAATCGAAGGGTTTGTATGACCGTTCCAAAGGGCGTTATTATCACGGCGGCGATTTTCAGGGCGTGATTGATAAACTGCCGTATTTGAAGAGTTTGGGCGTGACGGCGATTTGGATGACTCCGGTTTATGACAACAACGACAAACTCGATTACAAGGAAGTTTACGAAGACGCGAACGGCGCGAAACAACCTTCGACCGGCTATCACGGCTACGGCGCGACGGATATGTATGCGATTGACGAGCATCTCGGAACGCAGGCGAAGCTCAAAGAACTAATTGATAAAGCGCATTCGATGGGCATCAAAATGATTCAGGATCAGGTGGCGAATCACACGGGACCATATCACGTTTGGGCGGACGATCCGCCGACTCCGACTTGGTGGAACGGAACTTTGGAAAATCATCCGAACAACAACTGGCAAAAATGGACGACGATGAATCCGTATGCGACGAAGCAGACGCAAGCGCGAAATACGGACGGCTGGTTTATCAATATTCTGCCTGATTTCAATCAGGACGACCCGGAAGTTGCTAAATATTTAACGCAAAATTCGATGTGGTGGCTCGAAACTTACGGTTTCGATACGATCAGAATGGACACTTTGCCGCACGTTCCGCGCACTTTTTGGGGCAAATGGGGAACGGCGATTCACAGGGAATATCCGAAAGTTAATATTTTGGGCGAATTGTATGACGGTGATCCGGCGTTATTGGCGTATTTTCAAGCGGGACGGCGCGGTTTTGACGGCGTTGATACGCAGATTGACACGCTTTACGATTATTCGCTTTTTTACACGCTGCGCTCGGCGTTTGCGAACGGAAACGCAATTCGTGATGTGCAGAAAATGTTCGCGCACGACTGGCTTTTCCCGCATCCCGAAGTCTTAACGACGTTTTTCGGGCTTCACGATATGGAACGCTTTATGAACGAAAAAGGCGCAACCACGGAAGGCTTAAAACTCGCGCAGACTCTAATTATGACTTCACGCGGCACGCCGCTGCTGTATTACGGCGACGAACTGGCGATGCGCGGCGGCGGCGATCCCGACAACCGCAAAGATTTTCCCGGCGGATTCGCGGGCGATAAAGAAAATGCTTTCACCTCAAAAGGCAGAACGGCGGAAGAAAACGACGTATGGAATCACGTTGCGAAACTCGGCGCGTTAAGAAAAGAATTGAAACCTTTGCGCGACGGCAAAACATTATTTTTATTGGACGAAGAACAGCAAGTGGCTTATGTTCGCTTCACCGATAATCAAGCCGTTTTGATGATTTTCAACAACGACGCGAAACCGTCGGACATTTCGTTCGACGCTTCGATGATTAAGCAGTTCGCCGCGAACGCGACTTTGACGGACAGATTGGACAAAGTTCCCGACATCAAACTCGTGAACGGAACGGCGAAAATAACGATTCCGGCGCGAACGGCGGGAATTTTCACGGTGAAGTAAATAACGGAACGCCGTTGGAACGCCGTCATCTTGACGGCAATGAGCGTGAAACGCGAACACGCCTGTTTGA
Organism: uncultured Pyrinomonadaceae bacterium; assembly: GCA_964237235.1. Classification (GTDB taxonomy): domain Bacteria; phylum Acidobacteriota; class Blastocatellia; order Pyrinomonadales; family Pyrinomonadaceae. Next base: position 93,391 of record CAXSGY010000005.1, on the reverse strand, counting down.
TTTTCAGCTTGTTCGTAACCTGAGAAAGTCGGCATCGCGTTCGCTCGCCGACTGCCGTCAAGATGACGGCGTTCCGTGTGCCGTCAATAAATATATGAAAGCAATTTTAACTTTACTTTTGGTCTTGTCGAGTGCTTTGGCTTTGCTCGGTTTTACAAGCTACCGCGCCGGCAACGGTTTGGGCATCGTGCCGCTGATCGGCGGTTCGATTTTCGCAGTTGCAATTTTAACGATTTGGACATTGACGATAATCAAGGAGAAAAAGGACGCGCAGGCGCAGGCGGCGAGACACGCTGATTTTGACGACCTCGATTCCTGAATAAATTTATGCAGAACAAACCGCGCCTGTCTTTCTGGCAAATTTGGAATATGAGTTTCGGGTTTCTCGGAATTCAGTTCGGCTGGGGCTTGCAGATGGGCAATATGAGTCCTATCTACAGATATTTACACGCCGATGAAAGTTCATTGCCTTATTTATTTTTAGCGGGACCAATTACGGGCTTGCTGATTCAACCGATAATCGGCGCGATGTCCGACCGAACCTGGAACAGATTCGGTCGCCGCCGCCCGTATTTTTCGGTTGGAGCGATTTTAGCAAGTCTTTGTTTGATTCTAATGCCGAATGCTTCAGCACTTTGGATGGCGGCGGGTTTGCTGTGGATTATGGATGCCTCGATCAATATCTCGATGGAACCTTTTCGCGCATTTGTTGGTGACAAGCTGCCCGAAGAACAGCGCACACTCGGTTTTGTGATGCAGTCATTTTTTATCGGAATCGGGCAGGTTGCGGCAAATTTTCTGGTGCCGGTTTTCTTTTGGGTGGGAATTACCCAAAATCTGGCGAGCGGAATTCCGGTTGCCGTCCAGTATGCTTTTTATATCGGCGCGGCAACATTTATATTAGCGGTTTTGTGGACGGTCTTTACGACGAAGGAATATCCGCCTGAAGATATAGAAGAATTTAACCGGCAAAAAAATGAAGGAAACATTGTCGGAAAGATTTTCAAGGAAATCATCGAAGCCTTGAAAGATATGCCGATAACAATGAAGCAGCTGGCGGTCGTCCAGTTTTTCACCTGGTTTGCTTTGCCGTTTATGTGGCAGTATTTCGGCGTTGCCGTCGCGCGGCACGTTTTCGGAACGGTTGATCCTGATTCGCAGGCTTACAAGGAAGCCACCGGAATTTGGGGAAATCTTTACTTTTCCTGTTACAACCTGGTTTGTTTTTTAATCGCGTTTTTAATTCCATTTTTGGCAAGAAAAACATCGCGGAAAACGGTTCATACAATTTGTCTGGCGTGCGGAGGGTTGGGATTAATTTCATTGTATTTTACGCCCGACAAATATATGGCGTTCATTTCAATGATTGGAGTGGGCATTGCGTGGGCTTCCATTTTATCAATGCCGTATGTCATTCTCGCGGGCGCGATCAAACCCGAAAGAATGGGCGTTTATATGGGCGTTTTCAATCTTTTTATCGTTTTTCCGCAGATCATTCAAGGTTTGGTTGCGCCGCAGATTTATAAAACTTTACTCGGCGACAATCCGCTTTATGCCGTTATGTTCGGCGGAATTTCAATGCTCATCGCGGCAGCCAGTGTTTTCATCGTCAAGGATGTCGGCGGAAGAATGATTGACACGACTGTTCCGAGCGTAAGCGCGGTTGCCGGAGAAGAATTTTAATTATCTGAGGTTTAAGCTATGAATAATAAATTTTTTTCTAAAGTTTTGAGTCTGATTATTGCCGGAGTTATTTTCTCTTCGTTCATTTTCGCCCAGCAGCCCGCTCCGCACGATTATTCAAAAGATACGGCGCGACCGACTGCCGATTGGGTCAAAGATGCGGTGATTTACCAGATTTTCGAGCGTCAGTATTCGCAGAAAGGGGATTTTAATTCGATCACGGCGGATTTAGACCGTTTGAAAAATCTCGGCGTTGATGTGCTGTGGCTGATGCCGATTCATCCGATTGGGAAACTCAAATCGAAAGGCACAATCGGCTCGCCGTATGCCGTTAAAGATTATTACGCGATCAATCCCGATTACGGCACGAAGGAAGATTTCAAGCGTTTAATCAGCGAAGCGCACAAGCGAAATTTGAAGGTCATTATTGATATTGTCGCCAATCACACAGCTTGGGATTCGGTGATGATGAGTAATCCGGCGTTTTACACGCACAACGACAAAGGCGAAATTATTCCGCCCGTGCCTGATTGGGCTGATGTCGCCGATTTGAATTACGACAATCCCGAAACGCGTAAGTATATGACGGAGATGCTGGTTTCGTGGATTCGTGATTACGATTTGGACGGTTTCCGGTGCGATGTCGCGTTTTTCGTGCCGACCGATTTTTGGGACAATGCGCGGGCGCAAATTGATAAAATCAAGCCGAATACTTTGTGGCTTGCCGAAGCCGAAACGCCGGATTTGTTGACGAAAGCGTTTGATCTCGATTATTCGTGGGCGAATCATTCGGTGATGACGAACGTTTTGCAGGGCAATCTGCCTGCGTCCGAAATTCGCAAAAATTGGGAAAAACAAAAAGCGGAAATGCCGAAAAACTCTTTGCTGATGCGCTTTTCCGACGATCACGACGAACGCCGCGCCATTGCCCGATTCGGCGAAAAAGGCGCGTTGGCGGCGCAGACTCTGGCATTTACTTTGGACGGCGTGCCGCTCGTTTATAACGGAATGGAAGTCGGCGACACGGCGGAATCGGGTTATCCGGCGTTGTTTGAAAAGCTGCCGATCTTCTGGCAAACCGAAGTGCGCCGTCCCGAATTTCCGAGATTTTACAAGGAAATGATTGCGCTTCATAAAAGTTCAGTTGCATTACGTCGCGGCGATTTGACTTGGCTCAAAAATTCGGATGAATCGAAGGTTTTGACGTTTACGCGCAAAAGCGGCGCGGAAGAAATACTCGTGGCGATAAATATGTCGAGCGTCCCGTTTTTCGGCGCGGTCGAAGCGTCGGGCAATTACGAAGAAATCACGCCGAATATCGCCGCGCCGATGCCGCCGGACGACGACCAAAACAAGGAAAAAGCGCAGATGTCGAACGCTTTGCCGAGTTTGAGTCTGGACGCTTACGGTTTCAGACTTTTTAAGCGAAAAATGTAGCTTGAATTTATGTGTAGGGGCGACGGCTCGTCCTCGCCCGTTGAGTTTGTAGGGGCGACGGCTTGTCCTCGCCCGTTGAGCGCGAAAGCGCGAATAAACGTTGAGCGACAATGCCGTTCAGTATTTCACAAAGTCGGTTAAATTGTTGAAACATCAGATTGATTTAAAGTTGAATTTTGCCAAACATTTTTTCGCGCCGTGCGCTCAGCGGGCGAGGACGAGCCGTCGCCCCTACAATTTGTGTAAGCCGATACATTTTGCATAATTTTATGACCGACGAAGATTTTTACACGAGAAAAAAATCGCTCCGCCTGCCGGGATTCGATTATTCCGCCAGCCGCGTTTATTTCGTGACTATCGTTGTTTCGGAAAGAAGAAATGTCTTTTACAACAAAGACTTTGCCGGAGAAATTATTGTTTGCTTGCCGACTCTGCGCGAAAAAATGCGGTTCAATATCTACTCTTACTGTTTGATGCCGAATCACTTTCACGCCGTCGTCGGAATGGGCGACTGCGAAAAAGATTTGGGCGAAATTTGCGGCGCGTTCAAAAGTCTGACGACGAGAATTTACTGGAAATACGGCAAAGGCACGCTTTGGCAGCGCGGATTTTACGATCATATTATTCGCAACGAAACGGATTTTACGGAGTGCGTGAAATACACGAAGGAAAATTCGTTGAAGAAGAATTTAGAGAATTGGGAATTTGTCGGGCGGGTTGATTATTTGGCGTGAAATCGAGGCGTTTATTCGCGCTTTCGCGCTCAGCGGGCGAGGACGAGCCGTCGTCCCTACAAATATTTTGCCGTCATTTATCTCTTTTGGAGGAGTTTATAAAATGCACATTTCAAAAAAAATATCTGTATCCATCTGTGTTTATCTGTGGCTGGTTTTTCTCTGTCCCGCAACACCCGCGCAGACGCTTGCGCCCGGCGCGCCCGGCAATGACGCGCGTTGGGCGACCGCCGGAAAACAGGCAATCGGCACGAGCGCGACGCTCGAAAGCAAAGTCTGGTTCACGCTTGCCCAGGGTGCGTTAACCGAAGTTTATTATCCTGACGTAACGGTGGCGAACGTTCATAAATTAGAGTTTGTCGTCGTCAATCCGAAAACGAAAAAGGTTGAAACGGAAACCGCAGATGCGATTCACGAAATCAAAGTTTTGCGTCCTGACTCGTTAAGTTTCCAGCAAATCAACACGGCGAAATCGGGCGAATGGAAGATTACGAAGACATACACAGCTGACCCTGAACGCGACTCAATTTTAATTGATGTGAAGTTTGAACCAAAAAGTTTGGACCTGAATCTCTACGTTTATTATGATCCGTCGCTCGGCAATACCGGAATGCACGACACGGCTTGGAGTCAGGGAAAAGCGTTGCTGTCGCAGGAAAAAGATATTTCGTCTGCTTTGATTGCAAATGATGAAATGAGTGAAATTTCAAGCGGATTTTACGGCGTAAGCGACGGTCTGGAACAACTTAAGACTGCTGGTAAAATTACTACGACGTATCAGCGCGCAGAAAACGGGAATGTCGCTCAAATCGCTAAATTGGAAACTGTGCGAAACCTGAGAAAATCAATTAGTTTCGCTTTGGGTTTTGGTAAAACTCCTGAAGAAGCATTACAAACTGCTAAAAATTCCTTGGGAAAAGGTTTTGCTGAATACGAAAAAGGCTGGAGCGATTATGTCAAAACGCTGCCGAAAGTCGAAGCGAAATATCAGGCGCAGTTTAATATGGCGGCGATGGTTTTAAAGGCGCAGGAAGATAAAACCGTGCGCGGCGCGAACGTCGCGTCTTTGACGATTCCGTGGGGCGGCGGCGCGAACGCGAACGAAGATGTCGGCGGCGGTTATCATCTGGTTTGGTCGCGTGATTTGTATCAAGTCGTGACGGCATATATGGCTCTGGGCGATATGGCGGCGGCAAACCGCGCGCTCGATTTTCTATTTAATATTCAGCAAAAAGAAGACGGCAGTTTTCCGCAAAATTCGTGGCTCGACGGCAAAAAAGGTTGGGGTTCTCTGCAACTGGACGAAGTGGCGTATCCATTGATTCTGGCTTATCAATTAAAAAGATTCGACAAACCGACTTACGAAAATCACGTCAAACGCGCCGCCGCTTTTCTCGTCAAAACCGGACCGAAAACCACGCAGGAACGCTGGGAAGAAAAATCCGGTTATTCGCCTTCGACGATTGCGGCAGAAATCGCCGGACTCGTCTGCGCGGCGGATATTGCGAAGCGAAACGGTGATGATGCGGGCGCGGAAATTTATTTAAAGACTGCCGACGATTGGCAGGCGAACATCGAAAAATGGACGGCGACGACCAACGGTAAATACGGTGACGGCAATTATTACGTTCGCCTGACCGAAAACGGCAAGCCCGACGCGGGCGAGAAAACCGTTTTGAATAACGGCGCGGGAACTTTTCAGGAAAACGAAATTGTTGACGCGGGATTTTTGGAATTAGTGCGGCTCGGCATTAAATCGCCCGACGATCCTTTGATTCAAAAAAGCGTCAAGGTCGTGGACGAAGCTTTGCGCGTCAAAACGCCGAACGGCGAAAGTTTTTATCGCTACAATCACGACGGCTACGGCGAAATGGACGACGGCAGACGCTGGAATTTCGACGGGAAATATACGGGCAAAGGTCGGCTCTGGGCTTTATTGGCGGGTGAACGCGGACAGTATGAACTTGCAATGCAAAATTATTATCTTGACCAAGTTAATACTAAAATTTCAAAGCCTAATCGAGACGACACAAAAAAATATCCACCGGCTAAACCAAGTATTGATTATTTAATTTCAGCAAAGAAAAGGCTGGAAGCAATGGCAAACTTCGCTAACGACGGTTTGATGATTCCCGAACAAGTTTGGGATAAAGCGGACGTGCCGAAAAATATAGATAAACAATTCGTTCCCGAATTGAAATTCGGCGAAGGCACCGGTTCGGCAACGCCGCTCGCGTGGTCAATGGCGCAGTTCATTCGCCTCGCCGTTAACTTGCAGGCAGGTAGAAATCTTGACACGCCGGACATTGTTTATGAGCGATACGTTTTGAGTAAAAAATCCGAATCAGGAAACCGGACACAAAAAGGGAGCAACGACGATCCAGGCGATATTGATATAGCTGAAATTCCCGTTAACAGCGAAATTGATAAAAGATGTTTTTTTGACAAACCTCTCTACAAAAAAGATTGTTCTTATACTTCCACAATGGCGAAAGAAAACTTGCAAAATCCTCAAATCGTAAAATGTAGACTTGATGGTTTTTATTTGGGATGTAAAGATTCTGCAAATGAAATGCACGCCTGTTTTAATTACAAAGAAGAATTTAAAACGCTGGAAATTGCCGGAGATTTTACCGGTTGGAAACCGTCCGCTCTGAAAAACCAAAAACAGAAAGACGGAAATTTGATAGACTGCTTCAATTTTGCAAAAACCGGTCGAGTCGAATACAAACTCATCGTTGACGGTAAATGGATTCTTGACCCGCTAAATCCGAACAAAGTTGATAACGGTGTCGGCGGCGAAAATTCGTTTTTCACGATGCCCGAATATCAACCGACGAGTTGGGACAAGAAAATTGACGGGCTGCCGACGACAATCGAGACGCTGGAAGTTGATTCAAAAATTTACGGCAAACGTGCGGTGCAAGTTTATGTGCCGTTTATCAAATCGGACGGTCCCAAGGAATTTCCGGTTTTATATTTGCAAGACGGCACGGATTATATCAACCGCGCGAAAGCCGTCGAAATTCAGCAAAATCTCGTTGCCGCCGGAAAAGTGCAGCCGTTCATAATGGTTTTCATAGATTACAAAGACCGTATGAAGGAATATTGGGCAAGCGACGATTACGCGAAATTTCTGGCGACGGAAGTTGTTCCCGCGATTGACGCAAAATATAAAACCGTCAAATCGCCCGACGGACGCGGCGTGTTGGGCGCGAGTCTCGGCGGCATCACGAGCGTGCATACGGCGATAAAATATCCCGAAATTTTCGGGCGCGTCGGCGGGCAATCGTCTTCGTTCTGGATTGACAATGAACGCGTTGTTAAAGAATTAAACGCGCTCGACGCGGCGAAAAATAAATTCAGATTTTATTTCGATGTCGGCACATTGGAAGGCGCGGAAACAAATCGCCGCGCCGTCGAAATTCTGCGAAAAAAAGGCTTCAACGTCGCTTACGAAGAACGCGAAACCGGACATAACTGGACAAGCTGGCGCGACCGTCTGGCAGACGCTTTTATCGCTCTCTGGGCGGACGCAAACGGATAACCGCAAATTCATTTTTCAAACGAATATTCTCATCGTCAACGCGAAGCGGTGATCGTCTGCTCTAAAAAACCCTGCGAATAATTTTCACGAATTTCGATTCGTTTAACTTCCGAAATCGAATCTAAAAGGCTAGCGATGTTGCCCGTAAAAAACTCGTTCGCCGCGTCGTGCCGGTCGAGTTCGGCGAAAACGTTGCCGAAAGCATTTTCGGTTTCTCCGAGATTTAAAACGCAGAGGCGGGCGAACGGCTCGTTTTCAATTTGCGGCAATTTTTTGTCCGCAAGAATTGCTTTTAGAAAGTCTGCGTCGTTCGTCAAAATCAAATTATTTCCGCTAATTGCATAACTCGCGCCCGCGCCGAGCATCGGCAAATCCAGTTCGCGCCACTGTCGCCCGTCTTCGATCTTCGTCTGCCATTCGAGCTTCGCGTTTGAGTTTTTAATCGTCATTTCGCCGGAAAATTGCGCGACGATTGCCGATTCAAATTTTTGACGGTCGAAATTTTCCGGCGCGGTTAAATTAAAAATCGCGCCCTTTTTGAATCGCACGAAAAGCGGCGCGGGCAACGCTTCCGGTTCGGTAAATGTCAAAACCGCCTGCGGATTCGCCGTTTGCAGAAGCCGCGAAAAATCGGTTTTCGCTGCCCGTTGCTCGCTCGTTTCCGCGTCTTCCGCTTCGTCAATCGTTTCGTCGAAATCTGCGTCGAGACGACTGTAATCGTGGTAATCATCGTAATCTTCATATTCCAAAAACGAAAAATTATTAAAATAATTAGACGCGCTTTTTTCAGACGAAGCGGATTGCGGACGGTCGAACAAAGTCGCTTCGATTGCCGCGCCGTTCGTTTCCGCATTCGCTTTTCTCATTTGATAAAACGGAATGTTTTCGGGCAAAAAGGCGAGCGTTTCATTGGCGCGCGCGGGCAGAACGGACGCAGAATTCGTTTTGGTCGTTGGCAAAAAACGGCGGCGTTCGATGGTTTTGTTGTCCTCGATTGCGAAGTCGAAGATGCCCGCGCGGATGTTTTTTAAATGTTCCGCGTCCGCCATCAGCCAGTAATGTTTGAAATAATATTCGTTGTTGAGCGCGGTTTGATTTGCCCAGACGGTCAGAAGATTCGGTGCGGTTCCGGCGGCGAGCGCGGCGAACGGCGGTTCGGCAGCCAGTGCGTTTTTTCCCGCGCCTTTGTCGTTAATATTATTTAAAGTTTGCGTGAGCAAAGTTTCACTCGTCGCAACTACGAGCTGATTTTTCAGATGACAAAAAATCAAATCCTGCCGCTGCCTTCCGCGGTCGGCTTCGACTTGGGCGCGATAAATCGTCGTGCCGTCGTCGAGCGTTTGTTCTTCAAAATTATTTTGATTTTGCGCGAACTGCGTCACCGCGAAAACTTCGTCCGACGCAGGCGCGACAAAAACGAATTCGAGTTTGCCGATGTCGTAGAGCGCGACGGCGGCGCGTTTGTCGGCGAGCGCGGCGACGGTTTCCAAATCAAACGGAAAACCGCTCGCCGTTTCAAATTCCGAAAGACGACTCGCCAATTTTAAACCGAGATGACTGTTTAAAAACTCCTGAAAATTCGCGCTTTCAGCATATTTTGCTTTAAAGTCCGATTCGCTCCAGAGCTTGACGAGCGCGGGCAAATCGCCGGTTTGCGCGTAAACTAAAGCTCCGCGCGGAAACGCTTTGGCGGGCGCGAATTCGTTCGATTTGGTCGCCGAATGAACGGCGAAAACAATCGCGCACGTAATCATAATCGCCGTCAGAATTTTGAATTTCATAAACTTTTCGTGTTTCCCGAATCAATGTGCAAATCAGTCGCGCGTTTCGATTTTTCGTCGAGCGCGTTTTGCAATGCGCTGATTTTTTCTGTAGTGCCGCCGCCGGATTTGGCTTTTTCAAACGAAATCGCCTGATTAAAATCGCTGATTTTTGCCGCCGCTTCGACGAGCGCGTCGAGTAAATCGTCAGGCTTGACGGTTTTGTCCGTCAGGGCGAGCTTGAGCGCGGCGGGGAAGTTTCCCTTTGCCGCGTAAAGTCTGATTAATTCCTGCCGCGCGGTAGAATTTGCGTCTTTATCGGCAATTAAGGAATTGATAATAAATTCGTAAGCGGGACTTGTTTGGTTATTTTTTAAGGCAAATTTTCCATTGTAGAACTGCGAAAGCGCGTCGAATTTTACGTCGGGCAAGTTCGTCGCTGCGCCGGTTTCGATTAAAAGCTGACGCGCCTGCCAGCGCATTTCGCGCAGGGCATTGCGGTTATTGATAACGTCTTTCAGAAGCTCGACCGCGCCGTTGTTTTCGCCCTTTCGTAAAATCAGTTTGGCGAGTTCAATGCGGTTCGGCGCGTTGTCCGGCGCGGCTTCGAGCAAGCGGCGGCGAGTTTCGATTGCTTGATCAATTTGCCCGAATTCGAGCGCGGTTTCGGCGGCAAGCTGTAAGCTGCGCGTGGCGTTTGATAAATCGGTTGTTTCGCTCGACTTGAGTTTTGCCGCGTCCGCCGCATTCGATTTTACAATCTCGAGCGCGCCGGTTTCCGCTAAAACAGTTTCGCGTTGCGCGTCGTCGCCCGCGTCTGCCAGAAGTTGTAGAACGCGCGAAGCGTTTGCCGCGTCGCCTTGCTCGAAAAACGCCCGCGCCAAGCCGACGAAATTTTCCGCGTCAAATTGTCCGAGCGCGAGCATCCGCGCGTAAAAATTTGCGCTTAATTGGCGCGCCGCCGCGTCCGCGTTTTCGGTTTTGAAAACGTCGAGAACCTGATTAAATCTTTCGACGCTCGGCAGATTGATCTCCGTCGCCGCGTCGGAAATTTTAATGCCGACGAAACGTTGCGCTTCGGTTAAATCCAAATTTCCGCGCCGGATTTGCAGGCGAATATTTGCCAGCCGCAGCCATTCGGGACGCACGTAACGATTGGCAAATTCTTTTTCAATTTCAGCCGCTAATTTTTCCGCCGCCGGGTTTTCGCGCTGTTCGACGAGCAGCTCGAGATATTTCTTTTGATATTCAAAACGCTCGCCGCCCAACTCTTCGATTTTGTAATCGCTTTCCTGGTCGTATACTGATTCAGCTTCCGTTTTGTCGCGCCAAACCCGTTCAAAAACTTCCGTGTAGCGATAATCCGAATTGCTCGATTCGTCAATTCGCTCGATCAACAAATCGTAAAAGGCGGGCTGTTTTTCGCGTGCGATTAAGTTTTCGTCAACGATCATTTCCGCCAGCGATTTATCGGTCGGTCGCATTTGCAGAATGTTCAAAAAATATTTTGATTTTTCGTTTTCGTCTGCGAACGAAGAGGCGACGGCGCGAATCAAATTTTGAAATTCCGGTGAATTTTCGGCGTTGCTTTCGGTCAAAAATTTAACGATAATCGTCGGCAAAGCGGCGCGGGCTTCCGCCGTAAAACCGTATTTTTGCAGCGCGTTGAAATAAATCGCCGCGCTCTTTATATCTTCATCCTGCAAAATTTCCGCCCGCAATTTTTCGGCTTCGGCGCGCTGGTTGTTCTTCAAAAAAGCCGCGGCGAGCGTTGCCGTCGGCAATGTGTCGGGCGTTTCCGCATTTTCAACTTCAACCGCCAATCGCAGATGTTCAATCGCCTTTTCAGTTTGATTGTTGGCGAGATAAAATTCGCCGAGCTTGAATTGTTCGCCCGCGTTTTGCGGCAAATTTTCCGTCATCGCCGCGAGATATTTGTCCGGCGCGGGCGCAAAATTTTCCGTCTGATTTTTCGCCGATTTGTTTTTTTCAAAAAGCCATTCGCCGTATTCGCGCGTCAGGCGAAACCAATCGTCGTTGACGAGAAAGTTTTTCTTATCGGGTGTTTGTCCGATTAGATTTCCGATTGAATCAAATTGCAGAGCGTCGCAAAAATAACATTCCGCCGCCGCATCGAATTCGCGCAGAGCAAGCGAAACTTCCGCGTTGCGCGAAACCTTCCAAGCCTTCGACGAATCCGCCGCTTCGATTGCCCGATGCGCCGATTCCGCTTCGCCCGCGCCGAGCAGAAAATTGATTAACTGCAATTGATAGACGGAAGATTTTTCGGTCAAGGATTTTAATTCGTCGGGGCGTTCGGCGCGTAAAATTTCCAGATATCGGGCGACGTTTCCGCTTGCCGGCGCGTCGGGTTTTTCCGGCTTCCAATAAATTGCCCGCAACGCCTCTAATTCCTTTTCACGGTTGCCGACCAGCCGCGCGGCTTCGGCTTTCTGCGCCAAATCGTCGCCGCCGAATTTTTCAAGCGCGTCGAAGGTTTTTTGATACGCGCCGCGCTCGTCATAAAAATCGGTCAAACTTTTAAGCCGCAATTTTTTATCGTCAAACGAGGTTGCCGCCGTCAATCGCTTTAATAAAATCGTTTCTTCCAGATCGCCGAATCCGGCGCGGCGACTTAAATCTTGAACGACGGATAAAATTTTGTTCCGGCTTTCCGCGCTGCCCGAATCGGTTTCGATTTGTTGGCGCAAATCTTCGTGCAAAGTTGCCAGTTCGTCGTCGGTCGCAACAATTTTCGCCGTCTCGCCGATTGATTCGATAATCGCCGCGTCGAGCGTCGCAATTCGTTTTCTGGCTTCGCCCGCGTCAATCGAATTAATTTCGTCGGCGACGGCGGCGAGCTTTTCGCGCAGCGTCCAAAAGTCCTGATTAATTGCGGCGAGCGATTTTTCGTCGCGGACGATTTGCGCGTAGCTTTTCAAATCGGCGGCTTTTATATCGGTTTGCAAAGGATTTTCGAGCAACGCGGCAAACGCTAGTTTGTAAATTTCACGCGCTTTTTCGCGCTCGCCGGTTTTTAATTGTTCGGCTTCGGCAAAGCGGTCAATTTTCGATTCCGTTTTCGGCTCGGCGGGCAATTTCGCCTGTTCCGCTTCAATTTCCGCCGTGCGTCCGGCTTTTTTCAATGCTTCGATTTTTTTTCTGACAAAACTCGGTTCGTCGTTCGTCAGTTCTAAAATTTTGTCGAGATTTTTTATCGCCGCGTCGAAGTTGTTTCTTTTCAGCTCGATGTCGGCAATTGCGTCGTAAAGCTCGAACATTTCCGGCTGGTTTTCAATTGCCGTCTGGTAATTTTTGATCGCGCCGTCCGCGTCGCCGTCGGCTTCCGAAAGGCGGGCGAGAACGACGTTCCAGCGATAATTTTTAAACGCTTCGGCGGCGGTTTTTTGATAATAATTTTTAAGCGTTTCCGCACCGCCGTAACGCTTGACGTAACGAATCGCGTTTTCGGTCAATTCTTCGTCTTCGGGTTTGCGGTTGATAATTTCGATTTGCTGTTCGACTGCCGATTGATAATCGCCGAGCCGCGTAAAAACGGCAATCATTTTGACGCGCAAATCGGCAAACTGCGCGTCGAGTTCGCGCCGGTCGGCATCGCTCGCTTTAAGCGCGGCGACGGTTTCATCGAAAACGCGCCGCATTTTTTCAGGCTCGTTTTTTCTGACGTAAATTGCCGCGAGCGTTTCAAAAATTTCCGTATTCGCTTCGTTTTGATTGTGCAAATCAAGCAAAACGCGCTCGGCTGCGTCGAGCTTTTCGAGCCGAATGAGACGACTGGCGAGATTTTCCGCGAGCGTGTTGCGATAAGACCCTTGGCTTTTCGGCAGAGCATTTTGCAAAACACCGGCGGCGGCGTTTTCGTCGCCCAAACGCGCGTAAAAATTTGCCGTTTCGGTCAGAACGCCGTAGTTGGTCGGAAAATTTTTGACGAGCGTTGATAAGACGGATTTCGCATCGGCGGGCTGTTGCGCCGTTTCAAAATTTTCCGCCAACTGCAATTCAAACATAATTTCCGAACGCGGATTGTTCGCCGTCTCGATAAGTCGCTTTAAAACAACCCGTTCACCTTCCGCCGTTTCTTCGCGGGCGTAAAAAGCGCGCGCCGCTTCGAGAAAATTCGCGTCGCGGCTCGTCGCAACGGCGCGGTCGAGAATTGATTCGGCGCGTTCGCTTTGGCGCATTTTGAAAAGCGTTTCGGCGTAACCGAGCGCGAGATACGAAGTGTCGCCGCGTTTTTGCTTTTCCGTTGCAAATGCCGCGTCGAGCGTTCTTAAAAATAATTTTTCCGATTCGCCTTTTTTGTTTGCCGCGCGGTCGAAAAGTTTGGCGAGCCGGTTTTGCGCGTTATTCGTTTGCGTTTCGTCGCGCCGCGCGTCGAGGGCTTTGACGTATTCGCGCAACGCTTCGTCCGGTTCGTGCCGTGCTTCTAAAATCACGCCGCTTTCAAAAGCGTAGAGCGCGTCGTCTCCGAATTTTTGACGCGCCATTTTAATTGTTTGAAGCGCGTCTTCGTACTGAAAATAATCCCAGAAAACCGTCGCCGTCGCCAGATAATTATTTCGCTCGCCGCGTTCGGTTTCGAGCGATTTTTCCCATTCGCCGCGCGCCGCCTGGTAATCGCCGAGTTCGGCGAAAATCTCGCCGCTCGCGGTTCGCAAATCCGTTCGCTGCACGAGAAAATCCGCGCGCGCGCGGGCAGTCGTCGCGGCTTCGCGCAGGCTGTCCGCGCTTTTCTGTCCGAACGAGCGCGTGAAATTGACGAGCCGCCCGGAAAATTCCGGCGTGTTCGGATACAGCTCGTTTAATTTTCGATAAGCGGGAACCGCCGTTTCAAAATCGGAAAGTTTGGCGGAAGCGTCGGCGCGAAAAAGCTCGTAAATCAAGTCGGTTTTGTCGTCAGTTTTTTGCAGATATTTTCGCAAATCTTTTTCCTTCGCCAGGTCGCTTAAAAACTGTTCGCGGATTTCCTTTGATTCAAAATAATATTCGGCGGCGAGCGCGCGCCATTCGATCTGGAGATCGTTCGTTCGATAAAAGCGCAACAGACTTTTGACGAATTCGACGTTTTGCGGAAAACGTTTGTGCGCCGATTTGAGCAAGGCGGACAGCACGCGCTTATTAAAATCTTTGTCCGAACCGGAAAGATTCGGCTCGGCGGTTTGCGTCATAAATTCGGCGACTTCCGCTTCGTTTAGATTCCCGATCAAATCTTCGCTCAAACGCTTAAAATCCTCGGTTTGATTGCGGCGCAGAAAAAAACGCGCCAATTTATCGCGCCAATTGTTCGTTTGAAAACGGGCGAGCGCGGCTTGATACATTTTCATTTGCTCATCGGTCAGGTTTGTTTGTTCAAGCCACTGAATGCGCTGTTCGTAAAGCCATTCTTCGTTCGGATATTTTTCGATTTCGTTTGCGTAAAGCGCGAGAACCTCCGCCCGCCTGTTTTCCGAAGCGAGCGCGGCGACATCTTTTTCCAGAATTTCCGCGTATGTTATTTCGACGTTTTTTTGTCCGAGAAAATCGTGAAAGTAATTTGCCGATTCATCATCGTAGTAATCGTTTTGAGGCGTGGGCGCAGGTTTCGGAATATTAATTCCTTCGTTGCGGACAAGCTTTTCTTCCAGGGAAATTTCCGACGTTTGCGAATTGTCGGACAATTGAAAATCTTTTGAGTCTTCCGCGTTTTCGGTTTTTAGCGGCGCGAGCGGTTTGCCTTGTTTGCCGATAAAATCAAGAATTTTCTGATAAGTTTCGCGGGCTTTTTCCGTCTGCCCGGCGGCGTTAAAAGCGTCGGCTAATTTCAGCGCGACCGCCGGAAAATCAGCGGCGTTTTTCTGTCGCTCGACGAATTCGTTCAAAGTTTCTTCGGCGATTTCCGTGTCTTTAGTCGCCGTGTAAAGGCGTACGATGTCGAGATACATCTGCGCCAGTTCGTTCGAGGTCGGAAACTCTTTTTTGTATTCGAGAAAGATGCGATATGCCGCGGCGCGGTTAAAAAACTGCACGGCGGTTTTTTCCTGGCTGGCGAGTTTTTCGCGCGGGTTTGTGTCGGAAAAAATCAGAGACAAAACGCCGGTCGTAATGCCCGGATTGGTGTCGGCGCGGGCAATGTCTTCGTAAAAGCTCAAATCGCCGCGGGTCAACGGCAAACGCGTTTTTTCGGCATCGGAAAACATCTCGAAAAGCTGATAGAGAACGCGGGCGCGGAGTGCGGAATTTTTCTGAAAATCTTCGCGCAGATAGAGCGTGTAGAGAAATCTCGAAGCCGCTTCGCCCGCATTTTGCCGCAGAAGCAGACGGGCGGCGGCAACGAGTTCGTCGGTCGTCCAATCTTTTTTCGCCGCTTCGAGTTTGGCGATAATCGGCTCGATGTCGTCGTTGCCGTATGCGTAATCGTGCAATTGATAATCCGCCAGCCGAATCGCCGCGTCGAAATCCGCCGGGTCTTTTTTAATGCGCGTTTTCAATTCCGCGCCGTATAATCGCAGATGGTCCCGGTCGCTCAAAAATTCATAAAATTTTCGAGCCTGTTCGTCGGACCAAAACGGATCAAACGCCCGGCGATAAACAATTTCGGCTTCTTCCGATTTATTCAGCGCAAGCAGAATTTCGACTTCCTTGGCGAGCAAAACATCTTTTTTTTCGGGAAAATGCGCGCGCGCCTGTCTTGTGAAATCGAGCGCGGCGGCATAATCTTCGCTTTCGGTGAGACGTTCGATAAGATGAACGAAAATCGGGTAAAAATCCGTGTTCGCCGCGACGATTTGCGCGTAGAATTCAATTTGCAGATATGCTTTCAAGTCGTGTGTGCGGGCAACATTTATCAAATTTTCAAACGCGGCGGCGCGTTTTTCGGGCGCGGACGAGAAGAGGATTTTTCGCAACGTTTCGGCTTCTTTTTCAAACTTGCCGCGCCGTTCGTAGAAATCGGCGAGTTGCTGATTCGCCGAAAAATCTATTTCGGTCAGATGAATTAAATTCGTTTCGGCTTCGTCGAACCGTTGCAGTTTTTCGTTCGTGTCGGCGAGCTTTTCGAGAATCGTTTGATGGTCAGGATACGCGTCGGCGAGCCGCGCGAGATTTTCGCGCGCTTCTTTAGTCGGCAGCGGCACGATTGCCGACGCGCCGAAAAATTCCTGTTTGGCGTAAAGCGCGTTGTTAATTTCCGCGCTCGAATCTTCGGCTGAAACTTTTCCCGTAAAAGGCACGTTGACGGAAATTTGCAGCAGCGCGAAAGACAGAACGAGCAGAAATATTTTGCCGGTTGATGAAATCGCGCGAAGGAATTTTTGTATTTTGCCTGTCGCCTTTTGCTTTATGAATCTCATTTCTAAAACACCTCAATCGTTTGTTCTTCAACCGTTTGATTGTGCGCGAAATCTTCCGCCGAGACGGTCAGAACATATTTTCCGGCTGCCAGATTGTCAGGAATTTTGAGCGCGCCGACGTTAGTTTTTTCCGCGTTCGACCAGGTTAGAGACGCGGGCTTCGCGCCGTAAATGCGCGCCGAAAGACGAATCGTGTCGCTGTCGGCGGCGACCTTCAAACTAATCGTTTCGCCCGCGCGGAATGCGTTTTTACCGAGATTTACCTTCAGACGCGGCGCGCGGCTGTCCACGACGAAGGTTTTTTCTTCTTCGTAACCCGCGCCGTTTTTGTCGGTTAAAAGCAGACGGCATTTATATGTGCCGTCCGTCATCCAGACCGGCGCGAGAAAGCGCGTTTCCCAAACTTTTTCCGATTCTAAAAATTTCAGCGGCAGCGTTTCGCCGAACGGCAAAACGGCGAAAACTTCTTTGATTGATTCGTCGGCTTTCACGCGAATCACCGGATCGCCCGGCTGAATCAGACGCGGGCGCAGAAGTGCGCGCGGCGCGGCGATAAACGCCGTGTAAGGCGTAACGAGCTTGTATTTTTCCGAGAGTTTGATGATTTCCGATATGTAATCTTCGCGCTCGCCATTTTCATTCATCGCCTGCAAAAGCCAATCAATACGCGCCTTTGCCCAAACGCGCGGCAGAAACGAATGCGCGTCGTCAAATTCGGGCAAATTTATTTCGCGTGAAAGATTGATGCTTTCCGCGCCGGCTTGCGCCTTGAAATTAAAAATCTGCGTCTGCGGTTGGTGGTAACGACCGACGAACGCGACATCAGAACCGTAGAAAGAATTCGCATTGCTCGCATAAACGTCGTAAAGGTTCGCGTCCGCGCCGAGCTGTAAATTAGTGATGTCGTCCGCGCCGACTTTATCGAAAAATAATTTTAATTTGAGCGCGATGTCTTCGGTTTCGTTAGCCGTCTCGTAATAACCGCGCGTTTTTACGGTTAAATTTTCGAGCAAATTTTTGTTCGCGCCCGCGCCCAGACCGAACGCGAAAAACTTCGCATTTTGATTGTCAAAAACTTTGGCGATTTCTTCCGTTCGCGCTGTGTTGAGCGTCGGCTGCGCGTCGGAAATTAAAACGATTTGCCGCGCCGCGCCGCCGGAAAATTTTCCGGTTTGCGTGACTGCCGTTTGCAACGCTGTTTTCAAATTCGTGCCGCCGCCGAGTTCGGAATTTCTGACGAATTGAACGGCGTTTTCAATCGTTTCGATGGTCGCCTTCTGCGGCGCGTCGGCGAAGATTTTTTCATCGTCGGCGAATAAAATTAAATTAAATTCGTCGGCGGGCTGAAGATTGTGCAGAAAAAAATCAATTGCTTCGATTGCCCTCGCGAGCTTGTCGCCATACATCGAAAGCGATGTGTCGAGCATCAAAACGACGCGCTTCGGCGGCTGTGTCTCGCCGGCGCGCGGCGCGAAAATCGTCCGCGCCTGAAAAAATCCGTCAGCCGTTTGGTCGGCGGTTTGCGGATCGCGCAAATCGTAAGCGGAAATCTTTTCCGGGGCGCGATAAGCGACGACGGAGAAATCGTCCGCGCCGGTTTTGATTTGATAAACGAACGCGAAATCATCGGTTAACTCGACATCATTAGCGTGAAATTCGCCGACGAATTCGCGCGAATCATTTTTTGTAATTTGCAAAGCATACGGCGCGTCCTCACGAATCAAAGGCGCGAAATCAAAATCGTTGACGACGCGAATTTTCAGGTTGAATTCGCCGATTTTCTGCCGTTCGCCGTAAGCGGGTTTGAGGGGAAAAACAAACTGCGACGTGAGATTTTCAACCGGCAAATCTTCGGTATATTCCATTTCCAGACGCTTTGTGCCGTAATCGTTAATCGGAAAAATCTTTGCCGAAAATCCGCTCGCGCTTTCGGTTTCGTCGGTCGTCTGCAAAATGCCCGGATCAATTCTTTTTTGCTTGGTTGATTCGTAAACGGCGTTCGCGCGGCGGCGTTCCAGCATCACGCCGGGAATTCGCAAATCGTCGTCCCAGACGGCAAAATCGGAAATCGAAGCCGTCTGCGGCAGTGCGAAAATGTATTTTCCTTCGAGCGTGCGCGGCGTGTGATTGTCGAAAATCTGCATCACTTTAATGGTGGCGCGGTTGTTGTCAATCAAAACGTCAACATTCATTTTGGCGAGCGAAAGCGTTTTCGGATTCGGTTTATTTTCGTCGGTCGAAATCAAAACGCCGGATTGCGCGAAGGTTAATGGAAAATGAAAAACGGAAAACGGAAAATAAATCAGCATAAAAAAGGCGCAGGTTATTTTTCGTGAATTTAGTTTTCGGCAATTTGTTTTGCGAATTGTTTTGCGGGAAAAACAATTTTCCTCGCTCAAAAATTTTCCATTTTCCATTTTCCATTTTCCATTAAATTTCATTTCATCTCTCCGTTCGCAAAATAGTTTTTACCGATGCGTGCGATGCCGTCGGTTGTGCCGAAATAAACGTCGCGTTCGTCGCCCGCGATGCTCAAAACGGTTTCGGCGGGCAGCGTCGTTTTGACAATCGTCCATTGCTGCGTTTCTAAATCGAGAATTTTTATGCCCGCCAAAGTTCCCGCATACAATCGTTCGCCGTCCGTGTAAAAGGCATTCGGGTTGACGACGAATTTTCCCGCCTCGGATTCAAACGAACGAATCTCGCCCGACGCGCTCAGTTCAAAAATACCGCCGCCGTAAGTTCCGATAAAAATGCGTTCGCGGGCGCGAACGAGAGCCGTCACCCAATTTGTTTTTAAGTTGGAATTCGTATCGCGGAACTGGCGAACGACGCGCCCGTTTTCGATTTCCGCCAAGCCGCCGAGCGTTCCCGCGTAAAGTTTCGCGCCGACGCGCAGGGTTGTATAAACCGAATTGCTCGGCAAATTTTGGGCGGTCGAAAGAACGCGCGTTTTGCCGTCGGTGCGAAACGCCAGACCTTTTGCCGTCGCCGTAAAATCGTCGGAAAAATACGTGACCGAATTGCTTGGCAAATTTTCGTTTTTCGTCAAATTTTCAAACGAGAAATCGTTTTTGAATGTCAGCAAACCGCCATTCGTCGCCGCGCGAATTGTTTCATCGTCGGCGTTCAAAAAATTGATTTCACGCGCCGCTTCGGTTTCGATGTGTTTGATTTTTTTTCCCGTCCGGCTGAAAACGTCAATGCCGTTGCGAAACGTCCCGACCCAGAGATTTTGATTTTTATCAATGGTCAAAGCCGACACGAAATTGTCGCTTAATGAATCAATTTCCGCCTGGCTGAAATTTTTCACGCGCCCTTGCCTGATTTCCGCAATGCCTTGATTCGACGCGAGAAAAAGTTTTCCGTCCGCCTCGATTAGCCGCGCCGAACGCATCTGTCTCGAAACGGAAAATTCTTTGAGCGCGTTTTCAAAAGTAAAAATCGCGCCGTCATCTTTCGTAAGAAAAATTCGATTTTCATAAACCAGTGCGCTCGTCAGCGCGGGCAGAACGAAGAGTTTTTGAAAAGCGTTTTCCCGACGCATCGCCAGACCCAAATCGGTGGCGACATACAAATTTTCATCTTTCGTAAAAACGCCGACGACGCGGTTCGACAGCAGATTATCGGCATTCGTAAAATGTTTCCAAATGTCCGTCTCATAAATCCAAAGCCCTTGGTCGAAAGTGCCGACGAACAGCGTCGCGCCTGCTTTCTGAAGGCAAGTGATTGCCGGAATTTTTTGATTGCCGGTCTTTATTTCCCGAAACGCCGCGCCGTCAAATTTTAATAAACCGCCGTTTGTAGTGCCGATAAAAAGCTCGCCGTTCATTTCCATAAATGCGGTGACGGCTTGTGCGTCTCTGTCTGTGAAAACGTATTGCTCGAATTTTTCGCCGTCGAATGCGATTAGATTTTTCGTCCGCGTGCCGATAAAAAGCCGGTCTTTGAAAACTGCGAGAACCGTTAAATCGCTTTCCGGCAAACCGTCCAAAATCGTGAAATGCTTTGATATTTTCCCCGCTTCGTCAAACGCGGTCAGACCGCCGCCGGTCGCCGCGAAATACAAATTCTGAAATTTTACAAAATCCCGCGCGTCCGTCGCATTCTGTAAAATTTCGACGTTTTGAAAAGAGTGAGGAGTGAGATTTTTTTTCTCGAAGGGAACGAGATTCTTATTCTTCAGGCGGGCGTTTTCTTCGGCGAGCGTTGTCCGGGCAGAATTTTTGACGCTGAAAATTTGATACGCGGCGACGCTCAAAAAAAATATGACTGCCGCGCTGATTGTGATTTTGCCGATTGATAAACGCATAAGTTAGAGCGATTATCCGCCCGCAAAAAAAAGATTTAAACGGGAGCGGCAACGATTTTGCGAACAGTTTCTACGGACGAAGAGATGTGGATTGCCACAGTAAAGAGGCGTGCGCGGAGATTAAAATTTAGGAAAAATCAAATACATTTTTTGAGGCGAAAAAGATTTCCGCCCGCATCCGGCGATGACCAGAAAATTTTGGCTTCGATAATTGCGGCGCGTGATTTGATATTGTTGATGCCGCGACCTTTGGCGGATTTTTCAAGCGGACTAAAGTTTTTTCCGTCGTCGAAAATCGAAAGAACGAATTCATTTTCCGCGGTTGTTTCGATTTTCATTTCGATAAAGTTCGCGTCGGAATGCCGCTTGATGTTATTTAAAACTTCCTGCGCGATGCGGTAAATCTGCATCTGCGCGTTCGGTTTAAAGTTGAGTCGTTCGTCCAAAGTTTCTTCCGCCGCGAACTTGTAATTTTGCACGGTGTGCGAAAGCAGAAATTCGAGCGCGGGCATCAAACCGACGTTCTCTAAAACCGACGGGCTTAAATCTTCGCAGATGCGGCGAATCTCAATCGAGATTGATTCGATTTCGTCTCGGAATCCGGTCGTCTCGACGGGCAAATCGTCGGACATCAACATCAAAGCGCGTAAATCGGCGAGCGTTTGGTCGTGCAAATCCTGCGCAATGCGTTTTCGTTCGCGCTCGGCTTCGTTTGCCAATTCGAAGCGCGCGGCGCGCAGCTCGCGGTTGCGCTTTGCAATGCGCCGTCGCTCGATCATCGCCCACGCAAGACCGACGAGCGCAATCAAAAGCAGTGCGCCGAGTGCAGTCGCCGTCCACGGAAACGGAGCGCGGGCGACCGAAAATTTTATCGTCAGCGGCGCGGATGCGATCAAATCCTTGTTGAAAACGCGGGCGACGATTTCGTATGCGCCCGCCGCGAGATTGGCGGGCGTGAACTGCGAATCGTTGGAAATTTTTTTGTCTAAAATTTCGCCCTTAGAATTTTTCAACACAAACGCATATTGAAATTGCTCCGGGAAAGTGCGGCTGCTTAAACCGGCGGTTTCGACGAGCAGGGAATTCTGCGGAAAATCGAGCGCGATCACGCCGTTTAATTCTTCTGCCGAATGCAGACGCTGGCTGAGTATGCGGGCAGCGACGATTTGCGGTTCGACCTGTTTCGGGGCGTAAAAAGCGATGCCGCGATTTGTGCCGACGAGCAATTGCTCGTCAAGCGGCAGAACGGCAAAAACTTGTTCGGACGGCAATCCCTGTTCGACGCTCAGATTCGTTTTCAGCCAGCCGAATTGTTCGTCAAACCGCAGATGAACAAGCCCGCTGCGAAGCGTCGCCGCCCAAACGTCCGCGCCGATTATTACTACGTCGCGCGTATCCGCGCCGTCTAAAACGGTTTGCAATTCGCCGTTGCGATACAGAAAAAGCCCGCGCTCGCTTGCCAGCCATAAATCGTTTTCCGCGCCCTGCACGATGCGTCGTATTGGCGCGCCGCGCAATTTTTCGAGATTGCTTTCCGCTTTGGTTTCTTTGCCGTCAAACCGGAAAACGCCGTCGCGTGCCGTGCCGATCCATAATTTATTTTTGCCGTCGGAAAAAAGCGCGGTCGGCGAATCGTTCGCTAAAACTACGGTCTGCGTGTCAATCTGCAAAACGCCGCGCCCGAACACGGCGGCGTAAGTTTTGCCCTGGAAATTAGCAACGGCGCGCGCGTCGCCCGTTAAGCGCGCCGCGCCGTTAAAATCGTAGAGTCCGCTCGACGCGGCGATTAAAAATTGTCCGCCTTCGTCCGCGCCGATGGTATAAATCGTCTTTTCGGAAAATTTATCCACGGCGGTTAAATCGTCGTTATTCAAGCTGAACAAGCCGCGATTTGTGCCGACGAAAATTTGTCCGTTCGCCGCGCGAAACAAACCGCGAACGAAATTTGCGTTGGCGTTGTCGGCAACGATTTTATTGAACGGACTCGAAGCGTCGAAACGGCTCACGCCGCGATTTGTGCCGATCCAGAGAACCGATTCACGATCAATGAAAACGGCGTAAACCGTGTTCGAGCGCAAGCCGCCCGCCGTGTTTTCAAACGTGAAATGTTCGAGCGACTGTTCGCCCCGAAAATGATACAGACCGTTGGCTGCGGTGCCGAGCCACGCGCCGCCCGCCGCGTCCGGCGCGATTGCCGCGACGTTGCCCGTCGCTTCGCCGATTCTTTGTAAATTCGCCGTGTCGCGGACGCTGAAAAATCCGCTCTCCGCGCCGCGCGAATCCGCGCCGAGCCAGACATTGCCGAATCGGTCGGGCGCGAGCGCGTTGACGAAGAACGGGCGCGGTCGGCTGTAAGTTTCAAACACCTGGTTGTTTTCGACAAGCAAAAAAGCGCGTCCGCGCGTTCCCGCAATTAACTTGTCGCCGACGCGCGTGAGGCTCGTGATTTTCAAAAGCTGCCCGTCGCCCGCGATGAGCGGATCGGCGGGAATTTTTTCAACCCGAAACGAATTTTCGCCGTTCGCCGCAACCCGCAAAATCACGCCGTTTTCGGTGGCGAGAAACGTGTCCGTGTCGAAAAAAATATCCGTTACCGAAAAGTTTTTCGCGTCTTCGATTCGTTGAAATTGCCCGCCGCGCAAAACAAACGCGCCGCCGCTCGCGCCGATCCAGAGTGCGCCGTCAGCGGCGGTTTTAAGCGCGTGAATTTGACCGGCATTTTCAATCTGCACCGCCTGCACGCGCTGCCCGTCAAATTTCGCCAAGCCGTTGTCCGTTCCGAACCAGAGAACGCCGTCGCCGGTTTGCGCGACGGCGCGGACGTTATCCGAAGGCAAGCCGTTAAAAAGCGTCACCGCGCCCCACTGATGGAAATTCGTCGCCGTTCGCGGCGGCGTTTTCGCAACTTTCGGCGGGGAACTCTTCGTTTGAGAATTATCCATTTGAGGAGTTTGACCTTGTAAGTTTTGATTTTGAGAATTTTGATTTTGGGAATTTTGAGTCGGCGAACTTTGCGGCTGTAGATTTTGAGTCGGCGAATTTGTCGGCGAGGGCGAAACCGTTGTCTGCGAAAAAATTGCGCCGCAAAAAACTAATCCGGCGACAAGAAAAAACAAACCGTAAAACGACAGCGCGGAAAGCTGAAATTTTTTGCTCGCCGCACGAGTTTTGAAATTGCGTTTTTCAATTCGAGCTTTGTTCATCGCATAAAAATTTCAAACGAAAATTTTTTATAAGCTATCTCAAACATATTGGAATGCTAAAATTTTATTTGGTTTTTCCGGCGAGCTTTGCGCCTTTGCGGGAAACAAAGATTTATTTTCCCGCAAAGGCGCGAAGCTCGCCAAAAAATAAAAATTATTTTCGAGATTACTTCTATTTATTTTTTTTCACCGGCGGCAAAGCGTGAGCGTTCGCGCGTCGTCCAATTTTGCAGCTCGGCTTCGGCTTTTTCGAGTTCGTCGGCGTTGATCAAACCGCGCTTTAAGGATTCAAAAAACGCGCGCGTGCGCGGATTGAACGCTAACTTATCGAACGCTTCGTTTTCCGTGCCGGCGGAGTTTTCGGGAAAAAGTTTTTCGTAAAGCGTCGCCAGACGGCTCTCCACGCCGCGCTGCGACAAACTGCATTTTCGGGCAATCGCCCAATTCGACAAACCGAGCGCGAGATAGCGCAGGGCTTCGGCTTCAAATTCGGTCAAAAGCGGTCGCTTGAACGAATCCTTAAAAGCCGGATCAATCATATCCGCGCCGTCTTCGAGAACGGCGGCGATAAAACGCAGAAAGCGCGGTTCGGGATTGTTTTTGTGAATAAATCCGTAGGTCGGCGGCGGCTCGATGGCGCGGACGATTTTGCGAATTTCGTTGATATAAATCTCGTGCGGAAACTGCGTCCAGAAAACAATCCGCGCTTCTGGAAAATCTTTCCAGACCAAACGCGCCGCCTTCACGCCGGAAAGTTTCGGCATCTGTATATCGAAAACGCACAGCGCGGGACGTTTTTCGAGCGTCAGGCGCACCGCCGCTTCGCCGTCTTCCGCTTCGATGATGGGCGCGAATTCGGCGAACGAACCGCCCAATAAATCGCGCAAATAACGCCGCTGCGCCTCGTTGTCTTCGGCAATCAAAATAGCCATCGGTTAGATTCTATTCTATTCTCCGCCTCGTGCAAACAGAGCGAAGCGCAAAGAAAAAAGCGAACCGATTGATTCGCTTTTTCCTTAAATTTAATGGCTCCGCAGGTAAGACTCGAACTTACAACCCTTCGGTTACACTTTCTCCCAAACTTTCGTTTGAGTGTGGACTATCTCATCAACTTTTATAAAAACAAAAGTTGTCGGACGCTGTTTGAGATTTTATTGGTTTGGTTTCCTCAATCTCTAGTCTCTGAACGTTCCTGCTTACTCTTAAACCATTCAGCAGGCTTCGCTTAGGATTACCATTCTAATTTACATTAGCGAAGGCTTCCCTAAATTCATCCGATTTTTCAATCACAGTCACCTGTGAAAGCTGCAACTAAGTTTACAGCCGAATGCTCTGCCATTGAGCTACTGCGGAATAATCGCTCCGTAGAACGAATTTTTAGGTTAAATAGTTTGCCGTTTCTTGTCAAGCGTCGTTTCAAAAATCTCTGCGGCAAGAATTGCGTTTCGCGCGCGGTCAAATTTTCCACCTGTCTAATTTTTTATTTCTTCCCAAATTTTATGTCCGTGCGTTTCGGGCAAAAGCAAGGAACCGACAACAAACGTGATTGCCGCAACGAACATCGGATACCAAAGTCCGGCGTAGATATTTCCCGTCCACGCGCAGGCGAGCAAACCGACGGTCGGCAGAATGCCGCCGAAAACGCCGTTGCCGATGTGATAGGGAAGCGACAGCGAGGTGTAGCGAACTTTAGCGGGAAACGCTTCGACCAGATAAGCGGCAATCGGCGCGTAAACCATCGTCACGAAAACTATTTGCAGAAAAACGAGCAGAATCAGCACCGGCACATTCGCGTTCGGCGCGTCGCTGACGGGAACTTCCCGAACGCCGCTTTCATCGAGGCGAACGGGCGAAAGTTTCGGTTCTTTGGTGATCGGATCAGGCGTGGAGCGAATCGCTTCGACCGCGTTTCCGGCGTAATAAACCATTCCTTTATAAATCGGGTAATAAAAAATCACCGCCAAAAGACAACCCGTCATCATAATTTTTTTGCGCCCGATTCGATCCGATAGCGCGCCGAAAAAAATGAACAGCGGAATCGCCAGAACGATGGCGGCGGCGACGATTAAGCTCGCCGTTTGGCGTTCGATTTTCAAAACTGTCTGCATATAAAAAAGCGCGTAAAATTGTCCGGTATACCAGACAACGCCTTGTCCCGCGGTCGCACCGAACAGCGAAATTAAAACGCGGCGGCGATTTTCAGGATTGACGAAAGCGTCAACAAGCGGCTGCGCCGAAGTCATTCCCGCAGATTTCATTTGTTGAAAAATCGGCGATTCCTTCATTTGCAGCCGAATGTAGAGCGACGTGCCGACTAAAATCAGCGACAGCAAAAACGGCACGCGCCAGCCCCAAGCGGAAAATGTTTCCGGCGACATTTGGCTCTGCACGATTAAAATTACCGCGAGCGAAATAAGAAGCCCGAGCGACGCGGTGATTTGAATGAAGCTCGTATAAAATCCGCGCCGGTTGTCGGGAACGTGTTCGGCGACGTAAACCGCCGCGCCGCCGTATTCGCCGCCGAGCGCGAGACCTTGCAGAATGCGTATGACAATTAACAAAACGGGCGCGAGAACGCCGACGCTTTCGTATGTCGGCAGAAAACCGATAGCAGCGGTCGCGCCGCCCATCAGCAAAAGGGTAATCAAAAACGCGTATTTGCGTCCGACCAAATCGCCGATGCGCCCGAAAAAAAGCGCGCCGAACGGACGCACGACGAATCCGACGGCAAAGGTTAAAAGATACGCGATCAGTGCGAATGTTTCGTTGCCCTTCGGATAGAAAAGTGGAGCGATAATCGCCGCGAGCGAACCGAAAATATAAAAGTCATACCATTCGATTACCGTTCCCGCGCTCGACGCGGCAATCACCTTCCAGATTTTCGCTTTTGAAATTTCGTCCGTAAAAGGCGGCGAATTTGTCATTAAAATTATCCTCGTTTTTTTAATTTGGTCGGCAGTCGCAAGTGAATATAACAAATGCTTCGACTTTTAACGAATCAAATTTCAAGCGGTAAACTTCGCACGATGTCCGAACGCAAGTTATAATCATTTTTTTATCAAACGCGGAGAAAATTTATTTTGCAACACGAACTTATTTTAATTCTCGATTTCGGTTCGCAATACACACAGCTTATCGCCCGGCGCGTACGCGAGCAGGGCGTTTATTGCGAGATTGCGCCGTTTCATCTTTCGACGGAAAAAATTCGGGCGAAAAATCCGAAGGGCGTGATTTTGTCGGGTGGTCCGAATTCGGTTTATGAGGCGGACGCGCCGCGCGTCGCGGATGATTTTTTCGAGATGCTTAACGCGCCGGTTCTCGGCATTTGCTATGGAATGCAAATCGTCGCCAAAGACTTGCGCGGCGCGGTTGCGCCTTCGGAAAGGCGCGAATACGGCGCGGCGAAGATGCGGATTTTGAGCGGCGAGACGAAGCTTTTTCAGGGCTTGCCGTTCGAGATGGACGTTTGGATGAGCCACGGCGATCACGTTACCGCACTGCCCGAAAATTTTCGACAGACGGCGACGACCGGCGATGTCGTCACGGCGATGGAAAACGACGTGCGGAAAATCTACGCCGTGCAGTTTCACCCGGAAGTTTCGCACACGCCTTTGGGCAAGGAAGTTTTGCGGAATTTTTTGTTTGAAATCTGCGAATGCCGCGGCGATTGGACGACCGGTAAATTTATCGAGGAAGAAATCGAAAAAATTCGCCACACGGTCGGCGAAACAGACAAAGTTATCTGCGGGCTTTCGGGCGGCGTTGATTCGACCGTCGCGGCGACTTTGATTCACGAAGCAATTGGGAGGCGGCAAATTTGCATCTTCGTCAACAACGGTTTGCTGCGCGCCGATGAATTTGAAGACACGCTGAAAATTTACCGCGAAAATCTGCACTTAAATGTCGTCGGCATAGACGCTTCGGAAGAATTTTACGCGGCGTTGAAAGACGTTTCCGAGCCTGAACGAAAGCGCAAAATCATCGGCGCGAAATTTGTCGAAGTGTTCGACGCGGAAGCGCAAAAAATCGGCGGCGTAAAATATCTGGCGCAGGGAACTCTTTACCCGGATGTCATCGAATCGGTCAGCTTGCGCGGCGCGTCGGTCACGATTAAATCGCATCACAACGTCGGCGGCTTGCCCGAAAAAATGAACTTGAAATTGATCGAGCCGCTGCGCGAATTGTTCAAAGACGAGGTTCGCGCCATCGGCAAAGACTTAAATATTCCCGACGAAATTCTCCAGCGTCATCCGTTTCCGGGTCCGGGCTTGGGCGTGCGAATTTTGGGCGACATCACGCCGGAAAAAGTCTTGCTGCTGCAAAAGGCGGACAAGATTTTTATCGAAGAGCTGCTAAATTTCGATTTATACAAAGAAGTCTGGCAGGCGTTCGCCGTTTTGCTGCCCGTTCAGACGGTCGGCGTGCAGGGCGATTTCCGCACTTACGAACGAACCGTCGCGCTTCGCGCCGTCACTTCGACCGACGGAATGACGGCGGATTGGGCGCGGCTACCGTTTGATTTTTTGCAGGCGGTTTCTTCGAGAATTACGTCGGAAATTCGCGGCGTAAATCGGGTTGTTTACGACATTTCCTCGAAACCGCCAAGCACGATTGAATGGGAATAATTGAAGCGCGTCGCGGAAGGTCGTTTTAACCCGGATTGTTTTGAAGTTGCCGCTGATTTTATGCGAAGATGGATGCGGTTGTTAAAATTAAAATTACAACAGAGTTTTCCAAGAATATGGACGAAATAAAAACAGCCGCCGACGATCAATCTTCGACCGGAATTGAATGTTTGGATTTTATTCTCAAAGGCGGTTTACCGAAAAATCGCCTGTATTTGGTGCAGGGAAATCCCGGCACGGGGAAAACAACCATCGGTTTGCAATTTCTGCTCGAAGGCGAAAAACAGGGCGAGAAGGGACTTTATATTACTTTGTCGGAAAGCAGAGACGAACTGCTCGCAGTCGGGCGGTCGCACGGTTGGGATTTGGAAAAATTAAGTATTTACGATCTGACCGTTTCCGGCGACAGCTTGCGCGACGATTCGCGTTATACGGTTTTTCATCCGTCGGAAGTTGAATTAGACGAAACGACGCGGGCGGTTTTGAACGAAGTCGAGCGCGTCAATCCGTCGCGCGTCGTGTTCGATTCGCTTTCCGAGATGCGTATGCTGGCGAGCGAGGCGATTCGGTTTCGGCGGCAGATTCTCGCGCTGAAACAATATTTTATCGGGCGGCATTGCACCGTGATGCTGCTCGACGACCGGACGAGCGGAAGAGACGACCGCCAGCTCGAATCAATCGCGCACGGCGTTATCAATCTCGATTACGTTTCCTCCGATTACGGCAAACAGCGGCATTGTTTGCGCGTGGTGAAAATGCGCGGCGTTAATTTTCAATCCGGAGCGCACGATTTTAATATCGAAACCGGCGGCATTGCGGTATTTCCGCGCCTCGGCTCGCCGGAGATGAAGCACGAATTTCAAGCCGGCACGGTTACCAGCAATCTCGAAGACCTCGAACAGCTTTTGGGCGGACTCGATTACGGCACAAGCACGATTTTGACCGGACCGGCGGGCATCGGAAAATCCACGCTGGCGATGATGTATGCCTACACCGCCGCGGCGAACGGCGAACGGTCGGCGATTTATTTATTCGACGAATTAACCGAAACTTTATATAAGCGAACGAGCGCGCTCGGTTTTGACGTGCAAAAATACGTCGCGGCGGGCTTGATTCATATTAGGCAAATTCAGCTCGCCGAGTTAACGCCGGGCGAATTGGCACATATGGTCAGTCAGGACGTTGAAAAAAACAACACGCGCATCGTCGTAATAGACAGTGTGAACGGTTATCTGATGTCAACGCCGCAGGAAAGATTTTTGACGATGCAGTTTCACGAACTGCTTTCGTATCTGAACCGGCACGGCGTGGTCAGCATTTTAGTCGTCGGGCAATACGGGTTGATCGGCAATATGCAGTCGCCGATTGATCTGAGCTATCTGGCGGATACGGTCTTGCTTTTGCGTTATTTTGAGGCGGGCGGCGAAGTGCGGCAGGCGATTTCGGTTTTGAAAAAACGCACGGGCAAACACGAACGCACGATCCGCGAATTTCGCATTGATACGGGCGGCATACGGCTCGGACAGCCGCTCAGAGAATTCCGCGGCGTTTTAAGCGGCGTGCCGGTTTACGAAGGCAAAGACGGCGATTTGATGAAAAAAAAAGGAAACGGGGACGATGATGAGAACCGCGGCGAAAAACGATAATATGGAAAACCGCGTTCTCGTTTTTATGCCGACCGGACGCGACGCGACGCTGGTGAGCGCGACGCTCGAACGAGCGGGCATCGCCGCGCAGATTTGTGCCGACTCCGGTGAGTTGGCGGGCGAAATCGAACGCGGCGCGGGCGCGGTTTTGCTTGCCGAAGAAGGCTTGCGGAACGGGACGCTCGAAAAATTGACCGATACATTGGACGCGCAGCCGATTTGGTCGGACATTCCAATCGTGATGTTCGCCGGCAGCGGGCAGCACGTCGAAATTTTAATTGCCACGGTCGGCACGCGCTTTAACGCAACGATTGTCGAGCGTCCGATTCGCATACCGATTCTGGTCAGCGCGGTCGAAGGCGCGCTTCGCGCCCGCGCAAGGCAGTATCAATCGCGCGATTTATTAAATCAGCTCGAAGAATCAGACCGCCAGAAGGATTTATTTTTAGCGACGCTTTCGCACGAACTGCGCACGCCGCTCAATTCGATTCTCGGCTGGCTGCAATTATTAAACGCCGACGAAGCGGGCAATCAACTGAATTTGAAACACGCGCTCAGCGTCATCGAGCGCAACGCGCGGGCGCAGGCGGAAATGATTTCCGATATTCTTTTCGTATCGAGAATAATCACCGGCAAGCTCGCCCTACGTTGCGAATCGGTTGATATCATCGCCGCCGCGCAAACCGCGGTCGAAACTCTGCGCCCGTCATTTGAAGCCAAACATATTCAATTAAATACTTCGTTCGACGCGAGCATCAGCCACATCGAAGGCGATGCGGACCGTTTGCAGCAGATTTTTTGGAATTTGCTCTCGAACGCGATAAAATTTACGCCGCCGCGCGGACAAATAAATCTGCGAGTCAACGGAAAAAAATCAAAAGTCGAAATCGAAGTCAGCGATTCGGGACGCGGCATCAAAGCTGAATTTTTGCCGTTCGTGTTCGAGCGTTTCAGACAGGCGGACAGTTCTTATACGCGGCAAGTCGGCGGTCTCGGTCTCGGTCTGGCAATCGTGCGGCATTTGGTTGAGATGCACGCCGGCGAAATTCAGGTCGAAAGCGCGGGCGAGGACAAGGGCGCGACATTCACGGTCAATTTGCCGATTTCGCGCGCTGCCGAAGAAATTGAATCGTTCAGCGAAACAGCGGAGGAAAATAAAATCGAAACGGAAAAAAATGAAATTGAAAATGCGCTCAGGCGCGTTCGCGTGCTGCTCGTCGAAGATGATGAAGATTCGCGCGAGATGCTCAGAATCGTTTTCGAACAATCGGGTTTAGAAGTTTTCGACGCTTCTTCGTCCGCCGAAGCTTTAAATTTAATCGAACAAATTCAGCCGGACGTTTTAATCAGCGACATCGGTTTGCCGGGCGCAGACGGCTATGAATTGATGCGGCGCGTCCGGCAGCTCGCGCCCGAACAGGGCGGCGAAACGCCCGCCGTCGCGCTGACCGGCTATGCCAGCATCCAGGACCGCGACCTTGCGCTCGATGCCGGTTATCAGAGACATCTGCCGAAGCCCGTCGATATAGATAAACTGCTCGTGTTCGTCAAAGATTTAACCACCGAAGGCGATGCATGATAAATTTTTTATAATTCCACGACAAGATTTTCGATTCGACAAAAATTTATTTCAAAAAAACCTTAAAGTCATTGTTAAGGGAGCGGTCTTTGACCGCAACAGATTTTAATTATTAATTTCAATGCGGTCTTGAGAGCGGCTCGCTTAACGATAGATGTATTTTCGAGTGCCGATTATTTATTTTCTATCGTAAATGTTCGTCTTCCGCAGGCGCAGAAAGCCGCCCGCGCGGTTTGCCAGCACGCTTTGGATTTCGGCGACAATCGAAAGGGCGATAGCTTCGGGCGTTTTCGCGCCGATGTCCAGACCGACGGGCGCGTAAACTTTTTTCAATGCTTCTTCGTCGAACCGTCCGCCCGCGTCGCGCAATTCCTGTATTAAATTTTCCGTCCGCCGTTTCGGTCCGAGCGCGCCGATATAGCGGCATTTTGAATCGAGCAGCCGCGCTAAAATTTCGCGGTCGCGGTCGTAATTATGCGTCATTACGACCGCAACGCTATTTTCATCAGCAAAGATTTCTTCAGGCAAATTTTCGCTCGATGAAACGATGACTTCGTCAACTTCGGGTAGACGTTCAGCGTTGGCAAAAGCAGCGCGATGGTCAATCGCCGTCACGTGCCAACCGAGTTCTTTCGCAAATTTTATTAACGGAAGCGCGTCGTAACCCACACCGAACAGTAATAAATTTAGCGGCGGCGCAAGAATCTCGAAAGACATCTCGAAATTATCATTGCCAATTTTATAATGCCTAACTTCGGGTGATTTATCGTCTTTCAAAAACGACCGACAGTCATTTCTTAAATCTTCCAGCATTTCGAGGTCGCTTGGCAGATTTTTAAAGCCGAATTCTTCAAAGTATTCTTCAATGCTAAAAAATATTCTTCCGCCAGTTACTGCGCGGCTTGATGTAATTATTGTAGCTATACAATGACTGGTTCTATCTTCTATAACAGATTGAAAAATACGAAATAGATTATTTTCTTTATCAATGCTTTCAAGCAAAATTCGCACGATGCCGCGACAACCCATTCCCAAACCGAAAACCGAATTTTCGTCTTTGGTCGTGTCGTATGTGATAACCGCCGCTTCGCCTGTTTCCAAAACCTTTTTAGCGCGCTGCAAAACGTCGGCTTCGAGACAGCCGCCGGAAACGGTGCCGATTGAATAACCGTTTTCATCAATCAACATCCGCGCGCCCGGACGACGGTAGCCCGAACCGACGACATCAACGACCGTCGCTAAAATCGCTTTTTCATCCGGCTCGAATTGCGAAATCTTTTTGAGAATTTCTTGTAATTCCTTCATAAAAATTGAAACACATAGAAACATAGAAACATAGAAATTATGAATCAAGTCTTTGATTCGTTCTATGTTTCTATGTTTCTATGTGTTTCAAAAAAAATCTACAACAGTTTGTCCGGTGTCAGAGGCAAATCGCGCAGGCGTTTGCCAGTCGCGTTGAAAACCGCGTTGGCAACTGCCGCGGCGACTCCGGTGATGCCGATTTCGCCGATGCCGCGCGCGCCGACGGTTGAAATATGCGGATCCGGTTTGCCGATGAAATACGCGTCGATTTCCGGCACGTCGAGATTAACCGGAACGTGATAATCCGCGAGCGTCCGGTGAACCGGGTTCGCCCAGCGTTTGTCATACGCGGTTTCTTCCATCAACGCCTGACCGAGACCGTAAATCACGCCGCCGATGACCTGCGAGCGGCAGGTTTTTTCGTTCATAATCTGCCCGATGTCGTGAACGCTCGTGAAACGCGAAACGCGAATCGTGCCTAAATCTTCGTCGATCAGCACTTCGGCAAACTGCGCGCCGAACGAGTGAAACGAATATTTTTTCTTGTTTGAATCTTCGTCTTCATTAGCCTGAAATGGGCTGCACGGCGGATTGCCCATCTGATTCTGCCCGCCGGTCTCGGATTCTTTTTTCGCCTGTTCGTTCGCTTCGTTCGGATTCGCGGCGGCGAACGGCTGCGCGGTCGCGCAGGCTTCGACCATTTTTTTATTATTGCGCCGCATTATTTCGACGTAAGAATCGCTTTTCGACGAATCGCCGGCAACGAAAAATCTCGCTTCGGCGTAGCTGATTTCTTCGGGTTTTCTGCCGCTCAATTGCGATTTTCCGTCGGACATCGCCAACGCCATCAAATCTTTTTTGAGCATTTCCGCCGCCGCGACGACCGCCGCCGTGACGCTGGCGACCGTCATCGAACCGCCGGAAACGGGCGCGGGCGGCAAACTCGAATCGCCGATTTCGACCGAGATTTTTTCATACGGCACGCCGAGCGCGTCGGCGGCAGTCTGCGCCAGAATCGTGTAAGTTCCCGTCCCGATGTCCTGCGTCGCGCTCAAAACTTTGACCGAACCGTCCGCCGTCATTTGAATTTTCGCCGAAGCCTTGCTCCGGTTCGCCGGGTAAGTCGCCGTCGCCATTCCGTAGCCGACGAGATATTTTCCGTTTCTCGCTTGACGCGGCTGCATTTTGCGGTTCGCCCAGCCGAATTTATCCGCGCCGATTTTATAGCATTCAAGCAGATATTCGCTTGAAAACGGCAGTTTTTGCAGCGGATCGACTGTCGTATGATTCAAAATCCGCAGTTGAATCGGATCCATTTTCAGCTCGTGCGCGAGTTCGTCCATCGCCGATTCGAGCGCGAAAGTTCCCGGCGTTTCTCCGGGAGCGCGCATAAACGTCGGCGAATTGATATTGAATTTCGCCAGTTTATAAGTAATTTCGCGCATCGGCGCGGAGTATAAAATTTTCGTCTGCACACCGCTCTGTTCAAAATATTCGGCGAACGATTTGTATGAATTATTTTCGTGGCGAATCGCGGTCAGTTTGCCGTCTTTGTCCGACGCGAGCGCGACTTTTTGAATCGTTTCCGGTCGGCGACCGACGTTCGTCACCATCATCTGTCTGGTAATGGCGAATTTGACCGGACGATTCACCGCTTTCGCCGCCATCGCTGCCAGCAAAACGTGCGCCCACGCCGCGCCTTTGCAGCCGAAACCGCCGCCGACATACGGCGAAATCAGACGCACGTTGTCCGGTTTCAAACCTAAAAAATGCGCCGTCGTCCCCTGAGTTCCTTTGACACCCTGCGAAGCGTCGTAAATCGTCAGTTTTTCCGCGCCGTCCCAAACGGCAATCGTCGCGTGCGGTTCCATCGGATGATGATTTTCCGTCGGCGTGCGGTAAGTCTGCTCGATTTTGAAGGGCGACGCGTTAATCACGCTTTGCGCCTGTCCTTTATTGACCTGCACGTCTTCGCCGCGAGCCTTCTGCGGTTCTTCGCCGTTCGGCAGTTCCTTTTCGAGGTCAATCGCGGGCGTTTGTTTATTGTAATTAACGACGACGAGTTCGGCGGCGGTGCGCGCCTGTTCGTAACTTTCGGCGACGACGAGCGCGACATACTGACCGAAATAATTGACTTTATTTTCCTGCAAAGGCAGCAGCATTTCGCCGAGCATTCCGCCGGTTTTCGAGACTTCCTGCTGATTATATTCTTTCAAACGCGCGGCGTTTTCGTGCGTTAAAATCTGCAAAACTCCGCCCGCTTTCTGCGCTGCCGCCGTCTCGAATGAGACAATCGTTCCATTTCCGACGGTCGAGCGCACGGCGAAAGCATACGCCATATTTTTTTGATTAAATTCGGCGGCATATTTCGCCGCGCCCGTCACTTTCGCCCGCGCATCCATCCGGTCGAGCGGTTTGCCGATAACATTTGTTTTGATCATTTTAACTTCCCTCGCTTGTCAATTTTTAATAATAATTTATCTTACGCAAAATAATTTCCGTCATCGAAGATGACTAACAACACAGCGTAGGGTGGAGCGAATAATGAGCGTAACCCTACGAAGATTCAAAAAAGATTTTCCGTCGCTGAAGGTGACGAACAAATCACGCCCGTTTGTCGCTCACTTTCAGCGAACTAAATCATTTAATCTACTTGCCGTAGGGTATTCATTCGCCTTCGCTCATTGCTCACTACGCTATGCTGTCGGTCGCCGTTGGCGACAAAAACACTTTCGCATAAAATAAGTAATAACTTTCTCTTCGCGCTCTTTGCGTCCTACCCCTTGCGCCCTTTGCGGTTAATTTCTTTTCCTCGCGCCAAGAACGCCAATTTTTCCTACAACAATTTATCCAAAGTAATCGGCAGCTCCCGAATGCGTTTGCCGGTCGCGTTATAAACAGCGTTGGCAATCGCCGCCGCGCAGCCCGTGATGCCGATTTCGCCGACTCCGTGCGCGCCGAGCGGCGAATGCTGATCGGGAATATCGTTGTAGATGATCTCGATTTTCGGCACGTCCAGATTGACCGGAACGTGATATTCGGCGAGCGACGCGTTCATAATTCTGCCCATTCGCTCATCGAATAAAGTTTCTTCGGTCAGAGCCATACCGATTCCCATAATGATTCCGCCGCGAAACTGGCTGGTCGCGGTTTTCGGATTCAAAATCTTGCCGCAGTCGAATGAGCCGAGCCAGCGCGAAACGCGAACTTCGCCGGATTCACCGTTGACGCGGACTTCGCAAAACTGCGCGCCGTAGGAATTCATCGAATATTTCATCGTTTCCATCGGCGCGGGCGCGGCGGATTCGGCTTCGACCGAATCCTGACCGACGCGCTTCAAGATCGCCTGATAAGTTTCGCCTTTCGACGGTTCTTTGACGCTGAAAATTCCGCCGTTTCGCAGTTCGACATCGGCGGCTTTCAAACCGGCAAGCGGCGAATCGTAATCGTCGCCGGCGATGGCGAGAAATTCCTCTGTAAGTTTTTCCGCCGCCGCCATCACCGCCGCGACGTTGCTGGCGGTCTGGTTCGAGCCGCCCGCGAGCGCGGATTGCGGCAGATCCGAATCGCCGTATTCAAACGAAATTTTGTCAATCGGCAAGCCCAATCTTTCCGCCGCGTGTTGAATTTGCACGGTCGCCGTTCCCATTCCCATTTCGTGCGTCGCCGTCTGTACCGTCGCCGCGCCGTCCGCGTCAATCCGAATCCGCGCCGACGCAGCCATCCGCATATACGGGTAATAAGCCGTCGCCACGCCCTGCCCGACGAGCCATTTTCCGTCTTTTTGCGAACCGGGTTCACGTTGCTGCCAGCCGAATTTTTCCGCGCCGCGCTTATAGGCTTCGAGCAGCGCGCGATGCGAAAATTCCGTGTCTTTGGTCGGGTCTTTGGCGGGTTCGTTGATTTTTCTCAATTCAATCGGGTCAATACTTAATTGATACGCGAGTTCGTCAATCGCCGACTCCAATGCAAACGTCCCGATTGATTCGCCCGGAGCGCGCATAAAAGTGTTCGCCACCGTGTCGAGATTGACGATTTTCTGTTCGAGATGAACCGTTTCCGAATCGTATAAATGCCGCGCCGGAAACGTGAATTGTTCGGGAAAATTGTTGTGCGGCGTGGTGTAGGTCGTGCCGGTTTGAATCAGCGACGTAAATTTTCCGTCCTGATTTGCGCCGAGAGCGACGTGCTGTTCGGAAACCGTCCGCCCGCCGATGATGCGGAAAACGCCTTCCCGCGAAACGACGAATTTGACCGGACGCTCGACGACTTTCGCCGCCGCCGCGCATAAAACCGTGTTCCACCAAAGCGTTCCTTTGCCGCCGAAACCGCCGCCGACGAACGGCGCGATGACGCGCACATGTTCGGGTTTCATTCCGAACATTCCGGCGAGCGTGTCGCGCACACCGTAAACAAACTGCGTCGAATCGAAAACGGTTAAGTTTTCATCTTCGTCCCACGCCGCAATCGTCGAATGCAGTTCGATGGCGTTGTGATTGTAGCGCGGCGTGCGGTAAATGTTGTCAACCTTGAATTCCGCATTGCCGAGCGCGCTTTCCGCGTCGCCTTTAACGACTTCAGGCGGTTCGCCCATAATATTCGGCGGCTGAACGCCTCTCGATTTCAAAGCGTCAAATGACACTTCCGCCAATTCTTCCGCATATTCGACGCGCACATTCAAAGCCGCCGCTTCCGCCTGATCCTGCGTTTCGGCGACGACCACGGCAATCGGCTGACCGTTCCAATGAATAGAAGCGTCCTGCAAAACCGGCAGCTCGCTCGCCGACGCGCTGTTGTCGCCGCTGCCCGGATCAAAAGTTCTCGGCTTAATCAGTTTCGGCGCGTTTTGATATGTGATGACCGCCAGCACGCCCGTCATTTTTTCGGCTTCCGCCGTCTCGAATTTCGTGATTTTGCCTTTGTTGATCGTGCTGTAAACGAGGGCGGCGTAAGCGATGTTGTCAAATTTAAACTCCGCCGAAAACGTCGCCGCGCCTTTAACTTTTAACTGCCCGTCAACGCGGCTTAAAGGCTTGCCGACATAACCGTGTTTTTCACCGATTAGCGGATCGGAAATCGGGTCGGGCAGATACTGCACGACGGTTTCCATAACTTTCTGCATGATGCTCATAATTTTCTCTCTACCTGCAAAATCTAACTTCTTTTTTTGTCATCGAAGATGACCGACAACGATAGCGTAGGGTGAAGCGAATGAAATGAGCGCAGCCCTACGAAGATTCAAAAAAGATTTTCCGTCGCCGAAGGTGACGAACAAATCGCGTCCGTTTGTCGCTCACTTTCAGCGAGCAGTTTTTTGCTTCGATTCAACGTAGGGATTCATTCGCTTGCGCTCATCTCTCCCTACGCTATGTTGTCAGTCACCTTCGGCGACTAACCCGGTTTTTATTGTTCCGTCAATTCCTTCAACACACTGACCATTGTTCGTTTTGCCAGTTCGATTTTGAAACTGTTGTGTTCGTAACCTTTCGCCGCTTTCAATTCGCTTTCAGCCGCGGCGCGAAAATTATCTTCCGTCGCCGTTTTGCCTTTCAAAAAGTTTTCCGTTTCAAAAGCCCGCCAGGGTTTGTGCGCGACACCGCCGAGCGCGATGCGGACATTTTTCACTTTGCCATCTTCAACTTCGAGCGCGGCGGCAACCGAAACGAGCGCGAACGCATATGAAGCGCGATCACGAACTTTTCGATAAACCGAATTTTTAGCGAAATCGTTCGGCGGAATTTCAACCGAAACGATTAACTCACCTTGCCGCAAATCGGTTTCAATTTGCGGCGTATCTGCGGGAAGCCGATGAAAATCCGTAAAATTTATTTCGCGCTTTCCGTCCGCGCTTTCGACCGAAACTTTCGCGTCCAGAGCGGCGAGCGCGACGCACATATCCGACGGATGCGTGGCGATGCACGCGTCGGACGCGCCCAAAATCGCGTGAATCCGGTTAAATCCGCCGATTGCGTCACACCCCGAATTCGGCTGGCGTTTATTGCATTTCGACTCGTTATCGTAAAAATAATAACAGCGTGTCCGCTGCAAAAGATTGCCGCCGACCGTCGCCATATTGCGGATTTGCCCGGACGCGCCGAAAAGAATCGCCTGCGACAAAACCGGATAATTTTCGCGCACCGTTTCGTCGTTCGCCAACCACGTATTTTTCATCGCCGCGCCGATGCGAATGCCGCCGTCGTCCGTTTTTTCGACTTCGTTCGACAGTTTCGTCACATCAATCAAAACATCGGGATGCTCGATATTTTCGCGCATCAAATCAACCAGATTCGTGCCGCCGCCCAAGAATTTCGCGCCCGCGTTTTGACCGATTAAATTAATCGCCGATTCTGATGTTTCGGCTTTTCGATAAGTAAAATTTTTCATCGCGCCGCCGCCTCCGTTTTCTTTGCGTCGAACGCTTCGTGAATCGCTTCCGTGATGCCGACGTAAGCTCCGCACCGGCACAGATTGCCGCTCATTCGCTCTTTGATTTCCTCGTCGGAAAATTCATATTCGCGTTCGTTCATACTTTTTGAAACTGCGCTCGGCAAGCCTTTCTGAAATTCGCTGAACATACCGACCGCCGAACAAATCTGTCCGGGCGTGCAGTAGCCGCACTGAAAACCGTCGTGTTCGACGAACGCCGCCTGTAACGGATGAAGTTCGCCGTTTTCGTCCGCAAGTCCTTCAATCGTCGTGATCGAAACGCCTTCGTATTGAACGGCGAGTGCGAAACACGAATTAATCCGTTCGCCGTCAGCCAGCACCGTGCAGGCTCCGCACGCGCCCTGATTGCAGCCTTTTTTCGTTCCCGTCAAATTCGTAAATTCACGCAGAGCGTCGAGCAGTGAAACACGCGGCTCAATTTGCAAATTGTAGTTTTCGCCGTTGATATTCAGTTTAACGGCAACCGTCGCGGCTGTATTTTGTAGGTTTGTTTCGTTCATTTTGTCAATTTAATATAAGAGATTACCGGAAACAACTTTCCACGAAGAGACACGAAAAATTCACGAAGTGTTTTCGCTGTTTGCTTGATAGTCATTGCCGTAATTATCCATTCCGCCTTTTCTGAATCACTCCAAGATTTTTCCTGACTTTGTGTCTTTCTTCGTGTCATTTCGTGGATAATTTTTTGTCGATTAAGCCGCGCCGCCGTTCATCGCCATTTGCAGAGCGCGGACGATGCCGCGTTTGCCAAGTTCGACTTTGAATTTGTTGTATTCGAGCGGTTTCGCGTTTCTCATTTCCGCTTCCGCCGCCTGTTTGAAATTCGCTTCGGTCGCCGCTTTGCCGGTTAAGAACTTTTCGGCTTCCGCCGCCCGCCAGGGTTTGTGCGCGACACCGCCGACGGCGATTCTGATTTGCGAAATATTATTTCCGCTCATTTCCAAAGCGGCGGCGACCGAGACGAGCGCGAACGCATACGAAGCGCGGTCTCGAACTTTCAAATAATAGGATTTCGCCGCGAAATTATTTTTCGGAATTTCGATTGCCGTGATTAGTTCCCCGTAATTCAGATTGTTGTCCTTCTGCGGCGTGTCGCCCGGCAGACGATGATAATCGACGAACGGAATCGAGCGCATTTGCCCGTTCGCGCCCTGCACCTGAACGACCGCGTCGAGCGCGGCGAGCGCGACGCACATATCCGACGGATGCGTGGCGACGCATTTTTCCGAATAACCGAAAATCGCGTGATTGCGGTTGACACCTTCGAGCGCGCCGCAGCCCGTTCCCGGCTCGCGTTTGTTGCACGGCATCGCCGTATCGTAAAAATAAGTGCAGCGTGTTCGCTGGTTGAGATTGCCGCCGTTCGTCGCCATATTGCGGATTTGACCCGACGCGCCCGACAAAATCGCCTGCGTTAATAATGGATAATTTTGACGAATCAGCGGGTGATTCGCCGTGTCGGTATTTTTGGCGGTTGCGCCGATTGAAACGCCGCCTTTGTTCGCGCCGTCGGCGATGTTTTTAATCTGCGTAAAATTTAATTTCGTGATGTCCACGAGCGCGTCCGGTCGCTCGACATCTTCTTTCATCAAATCGATGATGTTCGTGCCGCCGGCTAAATATTTAGCGTTCGCATTCGCCGAAACTGTCTGCACGGCGGCGTTTGCGTCGCCTGCTTTTGAAAACTTAAACGGTCTCATTTTTCGCGCCCTCCTCGTTCGTCTGTTCAAAAATCGCTTTTTGCTCGTCGCCCGCAAACTGCCACGCCTGCGCGACATCTTTGCCCGTGTGAACTTCCTTGATCGCCGCGACGATATTCGGATAGGCACCGCAGCGGCAGATATTTCCGCTCATTCGCTCGCGGATTTCGTCGTCGGAAAGCTGCACCGAGCGAACTTTC
The DNA here is from genome assembly GCA_964237235.1 of uncultured Pyrinomonadaceae bacterium. GTDB lineage: Bacteria > Acidobacteriota > Blastocatellia > Pyrinomonadales > Pyrinomonadaceae. The sequence goes on along the minus strand of CAXSGY010000005.1, from coordinate 51,864 downwards.
TGCCGCACGTCCGCCGTCACGTAACTCGCTTCGCCGTTTTTCGCTTCGTTTAATAAAGCGACCGCCGAACAAATCTGTCCGGGCGTACAGTAACCGCACTGAAATCCGTCGTGTTTGACGAACGCCGCCTGCACCGGATGCAGATCGTCGCCCTTCGCCAAACCCTCAATCGTCGTAATTTCTTTGCCTTCGCAAGTCGCCGCCAAAGTCAGGCACGACAACACTCTGCGCCCGTCGGCGATGACTGTACACGCTCCGCACTGACCGTGATCGCAGCCTTTTTTCGAGCCGGTCAAATCGAGCCGTTCGCGCAAAGCGTCGAGCAGAGTCATTCTTGAATCTACATTCAAAGTTTTTTCCGCGCCGTTTATTTTCAGAGCGACTTTGACACCGTTTTCAATCGTTTGCGCGGTCGCCGGCGCGTCGGATTCAAACGGCGTTATCGCCAAAAGTTTTTGTTCGGCGAGTATCTGCGTCGCTAAAATCGCCGCGCTTGCCGCCGAGATGTTTTTTAGAAATTTGCGGCGCGATTCGCCTTCTTCGGAAAGTTTCGTTGAATCGGCGATCAATTCGTCGAGCAGTTCTCGTTCGTCGTCGTTCAACTGAAAATCAATTGATTGTTCTTCCATTGATAAATCCCCCTGGTTTAAACTGATAATAGCCGAGAATATAAATTTCGGACGTTTAACTAACTTGCTGCAAAAAGAAAAACTTGTAATTTAAAGATAACATTCTGAATTCTGATTGTCATCAAAATTTCGTATGAAATCGTCTATGCAGCCAAAACAAAAAATCGGATTAATAATTTTAGCCGCCGGCGCGTCAACCAGACTGGGAAAGCCGAAACAATTTTTGAAATTTAAGGGGGAAACTTTTTTGCGGCGTGCGGCGCGTGAAGCGGCGGCGAGTGTCTGTCAGCCGATTGTCGCGGTTTTCGGCGCGAACGCGGAAGAATTTGAAGAATCAATAAGGGATTTCGTCGTTTATACAACGCGCAACGAAGATTGGGAAATCGGAATGCAAACTTCGATTTGCGTCGGTCTCGAAAAGCTGCTCGAGATTGACGCGCAAATTTCCGGCGCGGTTCTCGCGGTTTGCGATCAGCCGTTTGTGACGGGAAAAATCTTCGATCATTTAGCCGAAACATTCGCGGCAAACGACGCGCTGATCGTCGCTTCGCGCTATGCCGGAACGCTCGGCGTTCCCGCGTTGTTCAGCCGGAAACTTTTTCCCGATTTGCGAAATTTGCGCGAGCGCGGCGGCGCGAAAGTCTTAATCAAACAACACCTCGATGAAACGATTGCCGTTGATTTTGCGGACGGCGCGATTGACATTGATACGCCCGAAGATTTCGAGCGACTGGGAGGAAAACTAACAATTAAAAACTAAAAGTTAAAAAATAGTTTTTAATCTGCCGCGGCGCGCGCTTCGGCGAATAATTTCGCCAAATCGTTGATTTGATAATGCGCGTTCAAGCCGCTCGGATTCGGCAACAGCCAGATGTTTGCCGCACCGATTTTTTCCGCCTGTAAGCCGAGCGTCGCCTTCGGTTTCTGAAACGCGGTCCGATATGCGCCGATGCCGAGAACGGCGAGATTTTTCGGTTTGTATTTTTTGATTTTCCTGACGAGATTTTTTCCGCCCTCAACGAATTCTTCCGTCGTCAATTCATCGGCTCTGGCGGTCGTGCGCTTGCAAAAGCTCGTGATGCCGTAACCGCGTTCGAGTAATTCGTGTTCTTCGGACGGATGCAAAATTCTATCGGTGAAACCGCCGAAATAGAGAGCCTTCCAGAAACGGTTGCCCGGTCTGGCAAAATGAAAGCCGGTCGCGCCCGACCAGATGCCCGGATTGATGCCGCAAAATAAAAGCTTCAAATCGTAATCAATCAAATCTTCGGTCGTGCGGTTGACCGCGTCGCGCAAATCTTCTTTCGTCGGTTTAAATTTCAACATCCTTTTTATCTTACAAAATTAAATTTTGATGATAAAATTCAAGCCGAACGATGACAAAGGAAAATTATTCGATAGTAGAATTTCGCGCGGTTGATTTCAGCGTCGGCGCGGCGCAGATTCTTTTCGATTTGAATTTAAAGATTTTTCAGGGCGAGATTTTAATTTTGCTCGGCGCGTCGGGCTGCGGCAAAACGACGACCTTAAAATTAATCAACCGTCTTTATGAACCGACGAGCGGGGAAATCCTGGTCGAAGGAAAATCTACAAAAACCTGGGACGCGATCAAATTGCGCCGCCGCATCGGATACGTTTTGCAGGAAGCCGGGCTTTTTCCGCATTTTACGATTCGGGAAAACGTCGCGCTCGTTCCCGAATTGGAAAATTGGGAACGCGAAAAAATTGATTCGCGGGCTTTTGAAATGCTCGAGCTGGTCGGGCTAAATCCGCATAAATTCGCCAACCGTTTTCCGCACGAACTGTCCGGCGGACAGCGGCAGAGAGTCGGCGTGGCGCGGGCTTTGGCGGCAAATCCCGATTTGCTTTTATTGGACGAACCGTTCGGCGCGCTCGACGCGATTACGCGCAAAAATCTGCAAACCGAATTCGCGCGGCTGGTCAAAGAGTTAAATAAAACCGCCGTTTTCGTCACGCACGATTTGCAGGAAGCGTTCGTGTTGGGAACACGCATTTGTTTGATGGACAAAGGCAAAATCGTTTTCTTAGGCGCGGCGGAAGATTTCAGACGATCCGATTTGCCGCTGGTGCGCGAATATCTGGAAACGATTGAAATTTAATCGAGTGTCCGGGAAAAATCGGTAAGATAAATTAACAGGGATGAAAGAGATGGAAAGGATAATTTTTCAGATTTCTTAAAAATCCTTTTCATCCCTTTCATCCCTGTTAAATTGCTCTTAATTTATAGATGAATTTTTTTGAATTTCTCCAAAATAATTGGGCGGAACTGCTCGTTTTGACGCGCGAACATCTCGTTCTCGTTTTCGTTTCGACCGCGCTCGCCGTTCTCGTCGGCGTTCCTCTCGGCGTTTTGCTGACGCGCAAAAAATCTCTGCAAACGCCCGTTTTGGGAATCGCCAATATTCTGCAAACCGTGCCGTCGCTCGCGCTTTTCGGGTTGTTGATTCCGCTGCCGTTCATCGGCGGCATCGGCGCGAAAACAGCGATTATCGCGCTCGTTCTGTATTCGTTTCTGCCGATTATTCGCAACACCGTGACGGGCATCGCGGGCGTTGATCCAAAAATTAAAGAAGCGGCGACGGCGATGGGAATGACCGACTGGCAGATTTTAAAACGGGTCGAATTTCCCTTGGCGATGCCGGTGATTTTAACGGGCATTCGCGTCGCGGTCGTCATCGCGGTCGGCGTGGCGACCATCGCGGCGGCGGTCGGCGCGGGCGGTTTGGGAACTTATATCTTTCGCGGTCTGCGGCAAAACGACAATAATCTTTTGCTCGCGGGCGCGATTTTCTCGGCGGTTCTTGCCCTGTTTGCCGATTTCGCGCTCGGACAAATCGAGAAAATTTACGCGCTCGAAAATCTGCGAAACGAATCTTCCGGCGGAAAAAGAAAATTGATCGCCGTCGGCGCGGCGGCTTTGATTTTGCTGATTTTTGCTGCGCCTTTAGTTTCAAATTTCAAATCTCAAGTTTCAAATCAGACTGCAAATCCGGCGCAGACGATTCGCGTCGGCTCGAAGGATTTTACCGAGTCAATAATTTTAGCGGAAATTTTAGCGCAGATGTTGGAGCGAAAGAAAATTCAAGTTGAAAGACGATTCGAACTCGGCGGCAACCTCGCGCACGACGCGCTCGTCGCCGACAATCTCGATGTCTATCCCGAATACACCGGCACGGCTTACACGGCGATTTTAAAAAAGAAACCGATCACCGACACCATAAAGGTTTATGAAGAAACGAAGCAGGAATACGCCGGAAAATTCGATTTCGGCATCAGCCCGCCGCTCGGATTTTCAAATGATTTTGCGATCCTGATTCGCGGCGCGGTCGCCCGCGATGAAAATCTCCGAACCGTTTCCGATGCCGTTCCCGTTTCCAAAAACTGGCAAGCCGGCTTCGGTCAGGATTTTATGTCGCGCGCCGACGGCTATGCCGGATTTGCCAAAGCCTACGATTTCAATTTTTCAAAACAGCCGCGCGAGATGGATTTATCATTAACGTATCGCGCACTTGCCGCCGGGCAAATTGACATCATCGCCGGAAATTCGACCGACGGTTTAATCGCCGCGCTCGATTTGTTTCAGCTCGAAGACGATAAAAAATATTTCCCGCCGTATCAAGCCGTTTTTATATACCGCAACGACAAAGCGGAAATTTTGCGCGAAACGCTCGAAAAATTAAACAACGCCGTCTCGACCGAAGAAATGAGAAAATTAAATTACGCGGTTGACGGCGAAAAAAAACAGCCGAAAACCGTCGCCGAAAATTGGCTCGCCGCGCATAACTTTTAGTCGGGTTCAAAGTTCAAAGTTTAAGGTTCAAAGTTCAAAATGCAAATCTATTTTGTCTTAAAACTTTGAACTTTGAACCTCGAACTTTGAACCGAAATCCGCTTTGCGATAAATTTAAATAATGAGCAAAACTGAAAAAGAACTCGCGTTTCTGCGCGACTTGTATATCGAAACCGACTGGACCGAGCGTTTCACAAATCTCTTCGACGACAACTTTAAATTTTCCGACGGAAAGACGATTCTTTATTTGAATGCCGGAACGGGCAATCACGCGCTCGCTTTGAGCGAAAAATTGCGAAAAAAGAAAGTCGAAATTTTCGCCGTCGTCGAAAATGCGGAGCTGCTCAAAATTGCCCAAGCGAAATCCGACGCGGTGCGCGCCGACATAAAATTTTCAACCGAAATGCCGACTGAAAAATTCGACGCGGTGCTGGCTGACGCGAGCATTGTTAAGCCATCCGAGGCGAAAAATTTTTTCTCGCAAGCCGCCGCTTTGGGCAGGAAACAGACGGCTGTTTTTCTACCGACGGCGGGCAGTTTCGGCGAGATTTATTCGCTGCTCTGGGAAACTTTTCTGAACGCCGGAATGCCCGACAAAGGCGCGGAGATCGAGCGTTTGATTTTGGAAATTCCGACCGTTTCGACCGTCGAAGAATGGGCGGAAAAAGCGAATCTGACGAAAATCGAAATTGTCACGAAAAACGAATTTGTTGAATATGAAAACGGCGCGGCGTTGGTCAACGCGCCGTTCGTCAGCGAGTTTATCTTGCCCGCGAAACTCGATTTTTTGAGCGCGAAAGAACTCGAACGAATCAAACCGGAACTGGCGCGGATGATTGACGAAGATTGTCAGGGAATGACGTTCCGGTTTTCAATCAAAGCGACGCTCGTCGTCGGCGAAAAAAACATTTAGCCGCTGCGCGGCGGAAGCGCGGTTTTTCATCGCTTTGAAATTTTTTTGTGTTACACTGTCGGCAAATAGACTGAACTTTTGAGAGGAGAAAAAAACGATGCCCGATGTTGAAATGGCTTGTGTCCAATGCCGTGAAACTTTTCTTTTTACCGAAAAAGAACAGGGAATTTTTTATCAGCGAAATATGCCGCCGCCGCAGAGATGTCTGAAGTGCCGTTCGAAAAAAAACGCGGCGGGCGAAAATGCATCTACCCGTTTTGAAATTATCTGCGACCATTGCGGCAAGCACGACACCGTGCCGTTTCAGCCGAAGGTCGGGCGTTCGATTTTGTGCAAGGAATGTTTTCAGGCGAACAAATCGAGAGTGCGTTCCGCCGTCTGACATATGAAATGTAATGCCTGCGGAAGCTCGAATTTGATTGAAGGAACGGTCAGAGACAACGCCGGCGGCGAAACTTCGGTTTTCGTTCCGAACGACAAACCGTATTACAAAAAGATGTTCGGCATCGGCAACAAAATTACGGCACACGCCTGTCTGCACTGCGGCAATTTACAATTTGCGGTCGAGTTTGGCGAAGAAGATAAAGCCCGCTATGCCGAGTTTGAAGGAAAACAACCTGCTCTGCTGGAGAGAATCAGCGAAGATTATGACACCGGCGATTAAAATTTTATGAGCTTTGAAACCGTCAAATACGAACTGAACGAAACAACGGCGACGATCACGATGAATCGCCCCGAAGCATTAAATGCGCTGTCGCTCCAACTCTCAAAAGATTTGCGCTCGGCAATCGAAAAAGCCGTCGAAGACGATGCCCGCGCCGTCGTTTTAACCGGCGAAGGACGCGCGTTTTGTTCGGGCGGCGATTTGCGCGAGATGCAGACGATGTGGCAAAAAGAAGGCAGAATCGAAGCGTTTTTAGAAGAACCGCTTAAGGCTCTGCACGACGTAATTTTATTGATTCGTGAAACGCCGATTCCGTTTCTTGCCGCCGTGCAGGGCGTTTGCGCGGGCGCGGGAACGAATTTCGCGCTCGCCTGCGATTTGGTTTTCGCTTCGGAAAACGCTGCTTTTAACGAAGCCTTCGTCCGCATCGGTTTATCGCCCGATTGCGGCGGAAGTTTTTTTCTGCCGCGCGCCGTCGGCGAAAAGCGCGCCGCCGAAATTTTTATGACCGGCGACGGCATTTCAGCAGAAAGAGCCTTGCAAATCGGAATGATTAATCGCGTCGTCGCGCCGGAAAATTTAATGTCCGAAGCGATGCGGACGGCAAACAAGTTCGCCCTCGCGCCGACCGCCGTCATTGGACGAATCAAGCGAATGCTCAACGCATCGTTCTCAAACAACTTGTCGCAACAGCTCGATTTGGAACACCGATGCCAGATCGAATCGGGGAAGGGAAACGACTTTAAAGAAGGCGTGCAGGCGTTTTTTGAAAAACGCCCGCCGAATTTTTCGGGAAATTGATTCAAGAAAAATAAAAATAAAAAAGCCGCCGCGAATTTATTCTCGACGGCTTTTTCGTCTTGCGCGAAAAGTTGAAAAAATTATCAAACCCCGTGCAATTCAAAATTGCGAAAATAAAATCAATCGAAAACGTTTTTGAAAAAAAGTAAAAATGGAATTGACAATCATTTTCATCAAGCAGTATTATTGAAGAAATGAAATTGAAAATCGTTTTCAATAAGCGAATTCTAAAATTTGCCGCGACGTTATAAGTTTTCTAATTTCATCCGATTTTATTCAAACAAAAATTTAGTTGTTGCCTGCAAACATTCCGAACCGAATGCTTGAGGAAAGTTTATATTTTGGAGTCGAGAGATAATGATTAAAGCGAGAAAGAGCAGAAAAAATAAATTAGCCAAACGCCGCCCGCGCGCCTGGATTTTATCAACCGGAATAATGGGCGTGCTGGTCGCATTCACGGTCGGCAACAGCCGCGATATGATGGTCGCCTACGCCAGCGAATTGAACGGCAAAACGGAAATCGTCAAAAAATTCAAGCAGCAGGGAATCGAATTCAACATTCCGGCGGGCAGATTGGAAGACGTGATTAAAGTTTTTCAAACGCTGACCGGAACGCAGGTAAAAATCGAGAAGACGGAAATTTTCGACGTTCGCTCGAACGGTGTGGTCGGCACGTTTACGGTTGAACAGGCGTTGCAGAAAATTCTCGAAGGAACGGGCGTGAGTTATTCGTTCAAAGATTCAAAAACGGTTCTGCTCGAATTAAAAGCCGAAAGCGCGACGGTGGAAATCAAAGATGAAAATGCGCGGGCAATTTCGTCGCCGAAATATACCGAGCCGCTGCGCGACACGCCGCAGACGATTAATGTTATTGACAAGGAAACGATTCAGCAGCAGGGCGCGACGACGCTGCGCGATGTTTTGCGAAACGTGCCGGGCTTGACGATCACGGCGGGCGAAGGCGGCAATGTCGGCGGCGATAATCTGACGCTGCGCGGATTCAGCGCGCGCAACGACATATACGTTGACGGCGCGCGGGATTTGAGTCCGCAAAACCGCGACCCGTTTAATCTCGAACAGGTCGAAGTCATTAAAGGTCCTTCGTCGGCGACGACCGGCAGAGGCTCGACCGGCGGCACGGTTAATCTGGTAACGAAAATTCCGAATCTGCGACCGTCTTACAATTTCGATTTGACCGGCGGCACGGATAAAACAAAGCGCGTCACGGGCGACATCAATGTTCCGCTCGAGCGATTTAAGTTAGGTGCGGGCAACGCTTTTCGGTTGAATTTTGTCGGACACGATTCCAATTACGCGGGGCGCGAAGACGTGCGAAATTCGCGCTATGGCATCGCGCCGACCCTACTGCTCGGACTCTCCAAAAAAACGAGTTTGACGCTCGGTTATTTCTTTCTCGGACAGGAAAACATACAAGATTACGGCATCCCGTTCGTGCCGGTGACAAATCGCGTTCTAATCAATTTCCGAGACCGCGTCGCGCCGGTTCCGCGCGATAATTTTTACGGTTATTTGTCGCGCGATAAAGAATATTTGCGCTCGAATCTCGGAACGATTACCTTAAATCACGTTTTCAGCGACACGATGAATCTGCGAAATCAGTTTCGCTTTGATCATTCGTCGCGCGATTCGATTGCCACGCCGCCGCGCTTTAACAACGACAATTCGGGAACGCTGCTCAATCGAGAGCTGCGCGCTTGGCAGACGACCGACCAGAATTATGACAATCAGACGGATTTTACGGCGCGTTTCAAAACGGGTTTCGTCAAACATTCGATTGTCACCGGCGCGGAATTTATCCACGAAAACAGTCGCCGCTATACGCGCAACGCGGCGAACGGCGCGACCGATTTATTCAATCCGAATCCCGAAGACGCGTATCCGGGAATTATTTACACGAATCCTTTGCCGGGAATCGTCAAGGCGAACACGGCGACGATTTATGCGTTCGATACGATTGAGCTGCATCCGAAATTTGAATTGAGCGGCGGTTTGCGTTACGAGCGTTACCGGGCGACGGGCTATTTGCCGCCGACGCTGACGCTGCCGACGGCGACCGCGCCGGTCATTTTCGGCACGGCGCGGGCGCGCGTCGCTAAAACCGACAATTTATTTAACGTCCGGCTCGCGGCAATTTATAAACCCGTTCAAAGAGGAAGTTTTTACGTGTCCTACGGCACCTCTTCAAATCCGTCTTTGTCGGGCTTGATTTACGAAAACGCGACCGTTACGTCGCTCGACCCGGAACGAACCAGAACGCTGGAAGCCGGCACGAAATGGGATTTATTCGGCGACCGTTTGCTGGCGACCGCGGCGGTTTTTCGCGTCGAAAAAACGAATGCCCGCACGCCGCAGCCCGACGGAACTTTACAGATTCTCGACGGCAAACAGCGCGTTGACGGAATCGAATTGGGCATCACCGGCAACATCACGAATCGCTGGAATGTGTTGGCGGGCTACACTTTGCTCGACAGCAAAATCGTCGAATCGAACGCTTTTACGCTGGTCAATAACGTCAGAATTTACGAAGTCGGACACCGCTTTATCAACACGCCGCGCAATTCGTTTAATTTGTGGTCATCGTATCGTCTGCCGTTCAACCTGAGCGTCGGCGGCGGCGCGAGATTTGTAGATTTGCGTTACGTCAATACGATTAACACCAGATTAGTTGACGGTTACTGGCTATATGAAGCGACCGCTTCGTATCAAGTTACGAAACACATAGACCTCCGCCTGAACGGTTACAATCTCGGCAACAAATATTATTTCGACCGCTTCAGCGGCGGTCACGCCGTTCCCGGACCCGGACGCTCGTTGCTCGTTTCAACCGGATTTAGATTTTAATTAGTGGAAAGTGGTAAGTGGTAAGCGGTAAGTGGAGAAATCAAATATTTACCATTTACCACTTACCACTTACCACTTACCACTTACCACTTACCGTTTACCACTGATTTATGTTGTTGCAAATTCCGAATGTTTTAACCGCCGAGCAAGCGGCAAATTGTCGAAGCGAAATCGAGCGAGCTGAATGGGTTGACGGACGCGTCACTGCCGGACATCAATCGGGGCGAACGAAAAACAATTTGCAGATGCCCGAATCGCATCCGCTCGCGCAGCAGATGGGCGATTTGGTTTTGGCTTCGCTCGAACAAAATTCTTTGTTTATGTCGGCGGCTCTGCCGTTGAAGGTTTTTCCGCCGCTGTTTAATCGCTACGAAGGCGGACATTCGTTCGGCAATCACGTTGACAACGCGATTCGGCAGGTAACGGGAACGCCGCACCGCGTCAGAACAGATTTGTCGGCGACTTTATTTTTGACCGCGCCCGAAGATTACGACGGCGGCGAATTGGTGATAGAAGACACATACGGCGTGCATTCGGTCAAACTGCCCGCCGGAGATTTGATTTTGTATCCGGCGACGAGCCTGCACAACGTCAAACCGGTGACGCGCGGGGCGCGAATTTCGTCGTTTTTCTGGATTCAGAGTATGATCCGCGACGACGGACAGCGCACACTTTTGTTCGATATGGATTCGGCGATTCAGAACATCAACGAAACGATGCCGAGCCACGCGGCGGCGGTGCAGTTGACCGGCGTATATCACAATCTTCTGCGGCGTTGGGCAGATGTCTAAGTTAAAAATAATCGAAATCGGAGTTTGGCAAAATGAAGGAAAAAGACAGCCTGGAAGTTTTCTGTTACGAATCGGAAGCGGGCGAAATTTGCCTCGAATTCGGCGAAGCGGCGATTAATTTTTCGCAGAAACGCTTTCTCGAATTCGCCGACAAATTAAACCGTATGCGCGATGCGGTTCTACAACAATATCTCCGGCAGAAAAAGAGCAAGCAGAAATTCGTCATCAGTTACAGAATCTAATTTTTTGGTAAGGAGCAGAAAATGGAAAACTTTATCGAAACGAACCGCGAAGAAAAGCGGCAGAATTTACAAGTCTGGCACTGCGAAAATTGTCAGGTCGTTCACTTTAAAACCGACAATGTTCTGCTCGGTTTCACAAAAACGGAGTTTGCCGATTTGACGCACACGATGATGGAGCTTTACCAAAAGCAATTCGGTAATTTGGAGTTTTACGACTTGCTGAATATGGTCAGGCAAACCGACGATATTTTAGTCAGTCAATCGGTTTCATAAAATTTTACGCAATGAAAATCTTTCGCAAAATCCTTTTTTGGACGCATCTCGTTTCGGGCATTCTCGCCGGAATCGTGATTATGATTATGTCCGTGACGGGCGTTCTGCTGGCGTTCGAATCGCAGATCACGAATTTTGCCGACCGCGAAATCCGAATCGTTCAGCCGCCGAATGCGGACGCGCCGCGGCTCGGCGTGCAGGAAATGCTGCAGAGCGTCGTTCAAGCTAACCCGAACGCCAAACCGAGCCAGATTACTTTGCAAAAGGACAAATCAATCGCGGCGGCAATCGCTTTGGGACGCGAGGGAACGATTTACGTTAATCCTTACACCGGCGCGGTTTTGGGCGAAAGCTCGAAGGCGGCGCGCGGATTTTTTCAGTTCGTCGAAGATTGGCATCGCTGGCTCGGCGCGTCGGGCGACAATCGCGCCGTCGGTCGCGCTCTGACGGGCGCGTGTAATCTTCTGTTTTTCGTGCTTGCCGTCACCGGAATTTACATCTGGTTTCCGCGCAAATTTTCGCTGAAACATCTGCGGGCAATCGGTTGGTTTCGCACGGGCGTGCGCGGCAAAGCGAGAAATTTTAACTGGCACAACGTCATCGGCATCTGGTCGTCGCTCGTTTTAATCGTGCTGACATTGACGGCGATTGTAATGTCATATACCTGGGCGAACAATTTGCTTTACACTCTGACCGGCAATGAACCGCCGCCGCCGAATCAGCCGCCGCCGCAACAGCAAAATCGGCAGGGCGAGCAGAAATTTGAATTGCCCGCCAACCTAAATCAACTTTGGGCGCGCGCCGAACAGCAAGTTCCCGAAAGCGAATCAATCAGTATGCGGCTTGCCAATCAGCCCGACGCGCCCGTCACGTTTGCGATTGACGACAATAGCTCCTGGAATCGAATGGCGCGTTCCAATCTGACGCTTAACGCGCAAACCGCCGAAGTTATGAAATGGGAGCCTTACGAAAGCCTCAACGCCGGTCGCCGTTTGCGAACGTGGGCGCGGTTCGCACACACCGGCGAATCGTTCGGCTTAATTGGACAAATCATCGCCGGATTAGCGACGCTCGGCGGTTGTTTTCTCGTTTGGACAGGCTTTTCGCTCGCCTTACGACGCTTTCGCAATTGGCTGATAAACCGGAAATTGAAACGCGCCGTCGAAGTCAAAATCGCCTAAAATTTTTCGGTTTTTCGGACACCAAAAAACTGAAAACCGAAAATATATCACTGGTTTTCACACGCACATATTTCATTTCTTTCACAAACACTGAAAAACAGGAATTGTTAGAAATCAATCTATTCACTGTTCACTATTATTTATTCGTTGTAGGAAAAGGAAACTATTTTTGAGATAGCTTCTATCAAATAAAAATTGAATTTTACCTGCCTGAATTTTTGTGCAAAGCCGACATTTCCATCTATGCTTGATTAATGAATTCGCTCACCTACGGGCAACTTTTAAGTCGCAATCGCAATTTCAGAAATCTGCTTTGGGGACAAGTCGTTTCCGAACTCGGCAACTGGTTTAATTTTATCGCCGCGCTCGGTTTGGTTCGCGTTGTCTCCGACGCTTCGCCGCAAGCCGCCGGAATTTTATTCGCGTGTCGTCTCTTGCCGTTCGCGGTTTTTTCGCCGATTGCCGGGACGTTCGTTGACCGCTTTTCGCGGCGGCGGGTGATGATTTGGTCAGATTTGACTCGCTTCGCCGTCGCGCTCGCGTTTTTGCTGGTGACGAGCGCGGAAAATCTTTGGATTGCTTACGTGGCAACCGTTTCGCTGTCGGTTTTCGGCGCATTTTTCGACGGCGCGAAAAACGCCGCGACTCCGAATTTAACAGGGAAAGAAGGACTTTTGGCGGGAACGGCGTTGATGTTTTCGTCCCGGTTTTTGCTGATGGCAATCGGTTCGGCACTCGGCGGTTGGGCGGCGGCGATTTTCGGCTACAAAGTCGCGTTTATTATCAACGCCGCGTCTTTTTTAATTTCGGCGTTTTCCGTCTGGCTGATTCCCGAAACAGCGACGCGCGAGGCGCGCAGGGGAATCGTCAAAGAAGAAATTTTAGAATCAACCGCGCTCGCCGGCGCACTACCGGAGACGGAAAATCAACTTGCTTTCAAACGCGAATCTTTTTTCAACGAATTGAAAGAAGGCTTTCAATACACGATACAAAACCGTTTCGCGTTGACGATTTTGTTGATGAATATCATCTGGGCGACGGGCGGCGGCGCGGTTAACGCCATCTTCGAGCGCGTCGGGGGAGTGGTTTTCGCCACGAAGGAAAATTGGAACGCCGATTTAGCCGTCGCTCTGCTTTGGACGGCGAGCGGTTTCGGTTTGTTTTTCGGAATGATGATCGCGCATCGCACGGAAACGATTCTCGAACGCCGAAACAGCCGCGTTTCGTTCATCGGCTGGACGCTTCTGATTCACGGGATTTTGTTTGCGATTGGCGGCGTAATGCCCGCGCTCTGGCTGTTTATGATTTTCGTTTTCGTTTCGCGCCTGATTGTCGGGGTCGAATACGCGGTGCAGGAAACGATGTTTCAGAGAAGTCTGCCGGATTTTATTCGCGGGCGCATCTCGACGCTGGATCGCGGCGCGGAGATGACGATTTTCGGGTTGTCGAGTTATTTTTCGAGCGAATTGATGTATTTCATCACGCCGCAAACTTTAACCATCGTTTCCGGCATTTTATCGGCGAGCGCGGGCGCAGTCTGGTTTTTAAGAATGATGAATCAGCGCGGCGAAACTGTGGATTCAACGCTGGTTACGAAATAGACCGGAGCGAGAAGCAGCCCTGTTTGCATTGAGTGTCACTTCGACGCAAAAAAAGCCTCTGCGTTAATTCGACTTTACTTTCACCACGAAGATATTCGCGCTGCCCCGATCATTATAAGCAGTGATGCCTCTCGCTCCGGTCTTATTTAATCTGAAAATAAAAAGGGAATCGAGTTTTTCAAATTCGATTCCCTTTTTTATTTATGGCTTTTGATTTTTCGCCGAACTATTGGGCATTATTTAAGGCTTTGATCTCCGCCGGTTCGGGCGGCAGCAGCCGGCGCGGATTAATCGCTTTGTCGTTGAGCCGCAGTTCGTAATGGAGATGCGGTCCGGTCGAGCGTCCGGTCGAGCCGATCAAGCCGATTAATTGTCCGCGCAGAATCGTGTCGCCGACGCTCACGCCGATTTTGGAAAGATGACCGTAGCGCGTCATCAAGCCGTTGCCGTGATCAATCTCGATCATATTGCCGTAACCGCCTTCCCAACCGGCTTTCGTGACAACGCCGTTCGCCGGCGCAGCAACCGAATCGCCGCGTTCGCCGTCAATATCCAAACCGGTATGAAATTCGTAACCGCGTCCGCCGAACGGATTGCGGCGATAGCCGAATTCATTGTTGATTTTTCCCAAGTGCGCCCACATCGTCGGCAGAAAAGCCGGATTGCCGGTTGCTTCGATAAGGCGGATTTTGCCTTCCATCGCGGTCTCTTCGGCTTCTGATTCGTTCTCGGTTAAATCAATCGGTCCGCCGCTGTCGAATGCGAAATCGTCGCCGTTCGTCGCCGGACGGTCGTAGTTGAATGATTTATATTCGGCGGTTGTTTGCGGCTGATTGTTTTGTCTGGCAAGCTGTTGATTGGCAACGGCAGGATTGCTTCTAAGAAAGGCTTCCGAATCGGCTAAAACATTGTTCGGTAATGCTCTGACAAATCCGATTGTAAAAGTAATTAGTAATAAAAATAGAATTGCGATGCTCGTATGGCAAATCCTTTTCGAGACTTCCTGACGACCGATAATTTTTTTAAATTGAATAAAATGCGATAAAAGAAAAGTATAAAACTTGTCGTCCTGGTGCATTATGCTTGTTGCTCCTTTTTTGATGATTTTACGCATTTGAAAATCGCAAGATTTCCAAATGTTTGGAATCACGAAAGCACAGCCATACGGCGCTGACGCGATCCTTGCCAAGAGCATTTACTTTTAAAAAAATAAACGCTCCTTCTGGGGTTTGATACCAAAATTTATAAATTATTTTTGGTTAATGGAAAGAAAAAAGTAACACAAACAAACGCGGAAAGCAAATATCCCGATTATTTTAGCGTTTGTTCGTGTGTAAAACTAAAAAACTTATGATTTCAAAAATTAAATCTTCGCCCGACGGTTTTTGTCCCAGGTGCGGAAAACCATAAAGCCGACCCCCGCGATCAGCGCGACGAAAAGCAGCACGATTAAAATTTTAATGGCGAAAATAAAGAAGCTGACGAGTGCCAAAATCTGGGTAACAATCGCAATAATCTGCTTCAGAAACGTAACAATCAAAGCGAGTAAAGCAAGAATGCTTCCCAAACCGGCGGCTTTATAAACTAACGACATAATATTAAACTTCCTTTATTTCGTAAAAATTTCAATCGAAACCGGCGGCTTTCAAATCGTCTTAAAAATTCAAAAGCGTTTGCCGCCGATTATTATACAAGATTTCTCAACGGTTTTTCCACGTCGGAATGCGCGTCTCGGTCGTAAAATCAGTTTGCGAATCGAAATTATCGGCGCGAAACGCCGGTTCGCTCAGCGCGGCGGCGAAAGTCGGCGAATCGTTTCGCGCGGCAAAATCGTTCCAGTCCGGCTCGGTCTGCTTGCGTTTAAAAACAAAATCGCGCAGAAAGTAAATGCCTAAACCGATTAACAAAACCGGCAAAACTCCGCGCATCAATTGTCTGATGTCAAAAAATACGTTGATAAAAAACGACGCGCCGAGCGCGGTTAAAACGATTCCCCAGAGTTTCGGATTATTGGCGAAACGCTGCACGATCAAATCTTCCGCGCCGTTCGGCGTAACGCCTGAACGCAGCAGATTTGCCGTCCGATACGAATCGAGGGCGGCGAAAAACCACATTCCGATAAAGCCTAAAACAAACAAAGGCATTCCGCCGGTCAAAACCGCCATTTGAAAAAGTCCCGCGAAAACGGCGAAATAAACCAGAGCTTTGGTCGTTTGCCCGTTGTAAGCCGCGCCGAGTCCGGGGCAAATCAAGGATAAAAGCGTGGCAATGAACGGGGAAGTTTGCCGTTTGATAATCGGCGCATACGACGATTGATTGTAATTGCGAAGCAGCTCAACGCCCGAAACGATGCAGTCCTGACAATACGGAAATCCTTTTATCCGGTGGTCGCACGAAGGACACAGCGGTTTCCCGCATCCGTTGCAATTGACGACCGCCGCGTTGTGCGCGTGATATGCACAATCCATTATTTATTGCCCTCGTAATTTGTATATGTTCCCTGAATCGGTTCCTGATTCGATTTCGGCTCAATCGTTTTTTCGCCCAAAATTACGTCCGCGCTTTGCTTGTAAGTTTGTCCGGCTAACTCGAAGCTTTTTTGATAAACGCCGCTGAACGAGCCGTCGGCGGAAACGGTCTGGCTGAAAATCAGAACCGCGAACAGCATAATTAAAGCGACCGGCGCGAGCTGCGGAATCGGAATCGGAAAGCTCCAGCCGCGCATTTGTTCGATCAATTGTGAAATGCGGCTCGGGCGCACGTCGGCGGCGCGTTCCGTGCCGATGGTCGCCTGCAAAATTTTTGCCTGCAAGCCTTCGGGCAGCGGCATTTCTTCGGTTTTATACGTGTAACAAGCGGCAATCGAGCGCACGACTTCGCCGGGCAAATCGGTGCATTTTTCGCACAAAACGGCGTGGCGTTCCCAGCGGTGAAAAACGGCGGCGGGCAGAAAGCCGTCGAGGTAATCGGTCAGATGATTTTCAAAATCGGCGCACGCCATCGCCGTCTCCGGCGCGGTCATCGCCAAAATTCTCGCTTCGAGATGCGTCGTCGAATATTTCGGCGCGGCGATTTCGCGGCAAACGTCAACCGCGTCCTTCACTTCGTTGAGCAAAGCGTGGCAGAGCGGGCAGCGCAGAGCGTGTTCCGCCATGGCGACGCGCGTTTTGCGCTCTAAAATGTTGTCCAGATAATCGGTCAAAAGCTCCTCGAACTTTTGGCAATTAATCGTGGTTTCGCTTTTGTAATTCATAAATCAAAAACTCTGCAATCGTAAAATCTTACATCGGTTTATTTCTGCTTTTAATAAAGCGGCATAAAGCCGTTTCATCCGCGATAAAAATTTTCCGCCCTACATATTGACGACGCGCATTCGGCGCAGAATTTTCGCCAGCTCGATGCGTCCGCGGTTGATGCGCGATTTGACCGTGCCTTCGGGAATTTTCAGCAAATCCACGATTTCCTGATACGTTAATTCCTCGATGTCGCGCAGAATCACGCAGGTTCGCAAATCCGTCGGCAGCTTGTCAATTCCTTCCTGAACCTGTTTCGCCAATTCGCGCCGCTCGATTTCCTTCTGCGCCGACGTGCCGACGGCGCGCAGATGAAACGAATGTTCGTCAACGTCGTCGGCATAGGAATTCTGCGGATTGCGCTGGCGGTGGCGATAATCGTCAATTATCAAATTTCGCGCCAGACGCATTAACCAATTCGACAAATCGCCTTGTTTGGAGTCGTATTGATCGAGCGTTTTATAAATTCTGACGAAAACTTCCTGCGTCAAATCTTCGGCGGCTTCGATGCTCGACGTAAAACGATATGCGAGATTGAAAATGCGCCTTGAAAACTGCGAGACAATTTCTTCCCAAGCCGTCCCGTCACCGGCGCGACACCGCCGCACGAGTTCCGCACCGTTCGTCACCGTCGTCGTTGTTGCCGCAATTGATTTTACTGCTTCCAACTTTTTAATCGTCTCCGCGAAGCCTTTTTAAATAGCTTTAGACAAAAAGCAACAAAACCCGAAAACCGCTTTGTCAAGATTTTGTTACGTTCGGGGAAAAACAAAAGTTCCCATTTAATTTTGAGCCGTATTTAACCGATAAGAGGGCAATATCATTGTAAATTTTTAAATAAATAATGTATCTTGAGTTTTTGGCGAGATGTCCGGCATCTATCAGATTTTAATTTTTATCTCGCCGCATAGCGGAGCAAAAAGTTTGCGAAAATCTCTAAAATTCATCGTTTTATTTTTATTAGCCGTTTTTATTTTCTGGTTTTTCGGGCGCAATCTCGACTGGCGCGAGGTCAGCGAAAATCTGCGCCGCGCGAACGCCGTTTATCTGATCGCGGCGTTTTTGATTACCTGTCTCGGCTATTATCTGCGGGCGTGGCGTTGGAAAACTCTGCTCGAACCGATTACCGAAACTTCGATCAAAGAATTATTTGCGGCGACGACCATCGGCTTTACGGCGATTTTAATTGCCGGTCGTGCGGGCGAATTGATTCGACCGATGTGGCTTTCGATGCGCGACAATCGTGTTCGTCCGTCTGCCGCGCTGATGACGCTGGGCGTTGAGCGCATTTTTGATTTAGCCGCACTGATTTGTTTTTTCGCCGTCAATCTTTTGTTTTTCGACGCGCCCGCCGGACGCGAAAAGCAATTCGCTTATATCAAAACGCTCGGCAATCTGATGCTCGTCGGCGTGGCAATCGGATTCATCGGACTTTATGTTTATCAGAAAAATTCGGAGCGTTTTATCAGTTGGTTCGAAGCGAAAACCGAGCGGCGGTTTATTCCGAATAAAATCCGAACGGTTTTTATCAGCCTTCTGAAACAGCTCGCGGCATCGCTCAAGATTCTGCGTAATTGGCGCGAAATCGCGCTCGTCGTTTTCTGGACGATTTTGCTTTGGTTTTCCATCGCCGTTCCGACGTGGCTCGTGATTTTAGCGTTCGATTTGCCGGTCAACGTCGGTTTCAGCGGTTCGCTTTTCGTAATGTTTACGGCGGCTCTGGGTTCAGTCGTGCCGACTCCGGGCGGCGCGGCGGGCGCGTTTCACGCGGCGACGGCGGGCGGCTTGATTTTTCTGAACGTTGACCAAAACGACGCGGCGGCGGTCGCTTTTGCGATGCATCTGATATATTTCGTCCCGGCGGTCGTGTTCGGCATTTATTATTTTTTTCACGGCGACATCAGCGTCGCCCGGTTCAAAAATCTACTGTCGAGCGAACACGCCGAAGAAGAAATTCTGGAAGAACAAGCAGTCAGCAGTCAGCAGTCAGCAGTCAGCAGATAGAAGAAAACTGCTCACTGCTGACCGCTCACCGGTAACTGAATTATGAAATGTCCATTCTGCGGATTTTTGGAAGACAAGGTAGTTGATTCGCGCGAGGCGAAAGACGGCGATTCGATTCGACGGCGGCGCGAATGTCTGCAATGCGGACGGCGTTTCACGTCTTACGAGCGGATTGACGAAATTCCGTATATGGTCGTCAAAAAAGACGGACGGCGCGAGATTTTCGAGCGCGGCAAAATTATGGCGGGCTTACTGCGCGCCTGCGAAAAGCGTCCGATTTCCGCGTCGCAGCTCGAATCAATCGTGGACGACGTGGAAAAAAACGTTCAAGATTCGCCCGACCGCGAATTGCCGACGAGCGACACGGGAAAAATCATTATGCGGCGGTTGAAACAACTCGATAAAGTCGCTTATGTCCGCTTCGCGTCGGTATATCTCGAATTTGAAGACGTTTCCGAGTTTATGACGGAACTCAAATATCTCGTTCAATCACGCGACAAATCCGCGAAGGCGAAAAAGGCGAAAAGCGGAAAAGTGAAAAAGTAAAATTTAATGAAAAATGGAAAGTGGAAAATGGAAAATAAATCAGAAAATAATTTGTTACAGAAAAACATTTTTCCGCCTTCCGTTCGTAATATCAATTAATCATTTTCCACTTTCCGTTTTCCACTTTACACTTTCTCTCTTTAATCTATAAACATTATGCTGAAAAAATATAAGACGATTTCTTTACTCGCTTTTATCGCACTCTCCGCCGTTTCCGCCTTCGCGCAAAACCGTTTTGAAGGCTTTAACCTTTTTCTCGACGCGCCCGACAATCAGAAAATTGCGACCTGCGCTCTGCGCTATCTGCCGCCGACGACCGACATCACGATTACCGATTTGAATCCGGCGACACCGATGCGCGTCACCAATTGCGGCGACGCTTCGACGCAATTAAGGCAAACCGGCGCGACGATGACGATCCGCGGCAGCTATAACGATTTTAAATGGTGTTTTAACGGCGAAGACAAACGTTATCGAATCAGCTTTCAAGGCACCGAGCCGAACGCGCCGCGCATCGTTTACGATTGGATTGCCGAACCGTCAACGCCGGGAATTTATAACATCAGAGATTTCGGCGCGGTCGGCGACGGCAAAGCCGACGATACAATCGCCTTCAAGAGCGCGCTGGCGTTCATCGCTGCCCGCGCCGGCGGCACTTTGCAAATCGGCGAAGGCGATTTTCTGATTACGTCAACGCTGACTTTGCCGTCGGGCATAAATATTCAAGGTGTCAGCGGTTTGCCGACCGGCGCGCAAAGCGGCAACGTCGTTCGGGAGAGTCCGAGCCGCATCAGATTTCGCGGCACGAACCGCGCGCTTTTCCGTCTCGGCGAATGCGTCGAAAACGTCGTTATTAAAGATGTCGAGCTTTACGGCGAAAGCACCGACAACACCTACGGCATCGAAGCCGTCGGCGCGTTTATTTCGTCGCAGAATTTTTACTTTGAAAGAGTTTCCTTCAACAATTTCTTTCGCGGTTTTTACGCGCACAGTTTGCCGGTCAATTCGAACATCTGGCAGTTCGATTTTATCAAATTTAATCACTGCCGCTTCGTCTATAACCGCGACGCGGGGATTTACACGGACGTTCAAAATTCCGACTGGAAAATCGAAGGCAGTTTTTTCAACAATCCGCAAAAAACGCCGACCGTCAACGCCAATTCGATGCATTTTGAACACGCCGGAATGATTCTCGTTCAAGACACCTTCAGCGGCGCAAATTCCGGCGCGCTCGGCGGCACGTTTCTCGATATCACCGACAGCGCGAACACGACGGTTCTCAACAGCCAAGCCGAAGCGATCACCAATTCCATCGTTTACAACGGCGCGATGCTGCAATACGCGGGCGATTATTCGTATCCGATCACGCTCGTCAATAATATTTTCGGCGCGCCGATTATCTTCAAAGCCCGCCGCACGCTCGTCTCGACCGGCAATCTCTATCTGGCGAATACGTTTCAAGCCGATCAGTATCTGCGGGTTTATTCGACCGGCGACCGTTTTTGCTACGACGGCAACACGCTCGGCTGTCAAACGACCGGACAAATCAAATATTTCGACCGCGCGACCGTGATTTTTATGACCGGACAACCCGCCGAAGGCTCTCTCAAATCTTCGCCGACGTTTTTCGGAACCGATGTGCAGTTCGGAACGCCCGTGCAGATGCCCTCGATTTTGCAGAACGCGCTGCCCGCCGGAAAGCCGAACGGCTCGCTCGTTTATTGTTCAAATTGCCGCCGCGACACAACGCCGTGTCAAGCCGGCGGCACCGGCGCGCCCGCAATGGTCGTCGCCAATCAGTGGAGCTGTCTTTGATAGTGAAAAACTAAAAACTAAAAGTGAAAAGTTATATGTCAACCTTTCACTTTTAGTTTTTAGTTTTTAGTTTTTCACTCACTCGATTCCTTCGAGCGGGAAAAAGCGGTCAACGAATTCGAGATGCAGACGCGGAATGCCGTCCTGACCTTTGTGAAAGCCGCGCACGACCGAGATGATCGAGACGTTGTATTGTTCGCTTCTGACGCGGACGAATTCGCCCGCTTCCATCGCAAACGTCGAAAAAACCGACGCGCCGCTCAAACTCAAATTTTCCGTGACGGTCGTTTCGCTCGCCGCGACGTTGCCGTCCCCGTCAATTTTCTCGACGATGATGTTTGTCGGAATCGAAAGTCTTGAATGGCGACGTTGTTCTTCAAATCCGCCCGGCGCGTCCGTCTGTTCGGCGGCATCAACGACGCGCCACAAATTATCTTTGTCCTGGTGCGAAATATCGTATAACTTCGCCGGATTTTGAAAATAACTGTCCGGCGGTTGTTTGCCGATAAACGCCACGCCGACTGAAATTTCATTTTCATCCGTTTCCTCAATCGGAACGCACGTTCGCACTAAACCCCAAACTTTATACTGCGGTTCGGTAAAATCGTAACAGCGCATCTGGCGCGGCATCGGCAGCGTCATCTGCAAAAGACTTCCGCGCTTAACCGAATGCTTCAGGTTAAAACCCGCGCCGAATGCCGAAACGTCGGTCAGACGCGTGATTTCATTCCAGCCGCTTTCTTCATCAACGCCCGCTTCGACGCGCACCGGCAAAGACAGCGAAAACCTTTGTATGCGGCGAATATTTTTGTCGTTAACCGGATTCGTTTTCATAATCGTCGGAACTGAGAAAATAACTCGTAAAATCGTGCGGAAGACGTTGATTTTTGGGCGGTTTGCGAAAGTTTCGTGGTTTGCTAAACAGGCGAAAAACCTGTAAAATAATAATACATTTTAGTCGTTAGAAATTCAAGTTTTTATTTTAGTCGGACTAATTTCACCAAAGATAAAAACGACAGCCGGAAAATATCGAAAGCAGCAGCAAACAAGGAAAAATAATGGATACAATTTTAGAAAGAAATCAGGTTAATATCGAAGACGAAATGCGCCGGTCGTATCTCGACTACGCGATGTCGGTCATCATCGGACGCGCCCTGCCGGACGTGCGCGACGGACTTAAACCAGTTCATCGCCGCGTTTTGTGGGCGATGCAGGAACTCGGCAATTATCATAACAAACCGTATAAAAAATCGGCGCGCGTCGTGGGCGACACTATAGGAAAATATCATCCGCACGGCGACACCGCCGTGTACGACACAATCGTTCGTCTCGCGCAGGATTTCTCGATGCGTTACACGCTCGTTGATGGACAGGGAAATTTCGGCAGCATTGATGGCGACAATGCGGCTGCAATGCGCTATTGTGTTGCAAATAATACACTTGCGGTCACAAGCAAAGGCTTGCAGCGCATCGGAAATATCGCCGAAGAAGAAAATATTGAGTTAAAAGTTTTGTCGCACAATCAAAAAATCAATCAGGCAAGCAAGTGGTTCGATTGCGGCGATCATCCGACGTTTCGGGTGAAAACCAGACGCGGCTATGAAATTACGGGAACGTTAAATCATCCGCTTTTGGTTTGGGAGACGGCGGCGAACAACTGCCCGCATTTTGTGTGGAAGACGATTGAAGATTTGAAAAAGGGCGATTTTCTTGTGATTGACCGCAGCGAAATGCTCTGGACGGAACAGGAAATTTCCTTACAAAGTTATCTGCCGACGTTCAAAAATCCGCGCACGAGAATTCACGAAACGCCGGAAACATTAAACGAAGATTTGGCATTTCTGCTCGGCGCGTTGACGGCGGAAGGTTCGAGCCGGAAAGATTATATAGATTTCGTTAACGCGGAGGGTGAATTTGCCGACGAATTTGTCGCGGTTTGGGAAAGGGTTTTTCCGACGTGCCGTCTGCATCGCTGGCTGCGCGAACCTCACGGTTACGGAAAAAGAAATTGGTGGCAGATGCAGATTGTCAGTCAACATATCGTCGGATTTCTGCAAAATCTCGGTTTCGTCGGTAAATCGCACGAAAAGCAGATTCCCGATGCGATTCTTCGTTCGCCCAAAAACGTTGTCGCGGCATTTTTACGCGGACTTTACGAAGGCGACGGCAGCGTCGAGAAATCCGGCAAGAGTTTAATGCGCGTTACTTTAACTTCCAACAGCGCGGAGATGCTCAAACAAACGCAAGTTATTCTGCTGCGTTTCGGGATAGCGGTGAGTCTTTTTGACGATGCTTCACATAATCGCAAAACGCATCGTCTTTGCATTACAGGGGTCGAAAATCTGCAAAAATTTGCGGAAAAAATCAATTTCTTTTCAACTGTGAAAAAGGAGGCATTGGAAGCTATCGCCTCTGCGTTTTCAGGTGTGGCTTTGTCGAAAACCGATTTTGTTCCATATCTATCCAGCTTTGTCCGCGCCAATGCGACGGCTGAAAAAAGTTGGCTGGAACGAAATAATTTTGATCGTTTGCCGCGTCTGCGAAATTCGTTCGCGCGAATTGAACACGCGCTTGAAGTTCAAGAATTGACGTGGATAAGAAATCTCGCTCAAACCAATTATTTGTTTGAACCGATTGCTGAAATTTCGGACGCGGGCGAGCAGAATGTTTATTCTCTGCGCGTTGACAGCGATTGTCATTCGTTCGTCGCCAACGGTTTTGTCAATCACAATACAGAAGTCAGAATGCAAAAGCTGACCGGCGAGGTTTTGGCGGATATCGAAAAGGAAACCGTTGATTTTCAGCCGAATTACGACGAATCTTTAAGCGAACCAAAAGTATTGCCGGCGCGTTTTCCGAATTTGTTGGTCAACGGCTCGGAAGGCATCGCGGTCGGGATGGCGACGAAAATTCCGCCGCATAATTTGTCGGAAGTGATTGATGCGACCATCGCGCTGATTAAAAACCCGGACATCAAAACCGATAAACTGATTGAAATCGTTCCCGGACCGGATTTTCCGACCGCCGGATTTATTTACGGGCGCGAGGAAATTCACCGCGCCTACCGCGAAGGTCGCGGCATTATCCAAATGCGGGCGAAGGCGGCGATTGACCGCATCGGACGCGGCGAGCGCGAAAAAGATGCCGTCGTCATCACCGAAATTCCGTATCAGTTGAACAAAGCGCGTTTGATCGAAAAAATCGCCGAACTCGTTCACGAAAAACGGCTCGACGGCATTTCGGAAATCCGCGATGAATCGAACCGCGAAGGTATCCGCGTTGTCATCGAACTCAAACGCGATGCCGTGCCGCAGGTCGTCCTTAATAAACTTTACAAATTAACGCCGCTGCAAATGTCGTTCGGAATCATTATGATTGCGATTGTTGACGGACAGCCGAAAGTCTTGAATCTGAAACAGATTCTCGAAGCGTTCGTCGAATTTCGACGCGAAGTCGTGCGCCGCCGCACCGAATTCGATTTGCGAAAGGCGCAGGCGCGGGCGCACATTTTGGAAGGCTTGAACAAGGCGATTGACGCGCTCGATTACATTATTCCGCTGATTCGTAATTCGCGCTCGATTGACGAAGCGAAAGCGTGGCTGACCGGAAATTTTGCGACGCTTGCCGAAATCAAAGCGTGGCGCGGCGCGCCGACCACCGACCAAACGCCCGAAGCGTTTCGGAAAAATCTAGAAAAAATCGTCGGCGCGCTGCGGTTTTCGGACATTCAGGCGCAGGCGATTCTTGATTTACAGCTGCGCCGCCTTTCGGCTTTAGAGCGTCAAAAAATCATTGACGAACTCGAAGTGATCTTGAAACACATTTCGGAACTCGAAGCGATTTTGGCGAACGAACAGCTTTTGCGGCAAGTCATCGTTGACGAACTCAAAGAAGTTAAACGCGCATTCGGCGACGAGCGCAAAACGCAAATCGTTGACGCGGGAATCGAACTGAAAATCGAGGATTTAATTGCCGATGAGGAAGTCGCGATTACGGTGACGAACGCCGGTTACATCAAGCGAACGCCCGTCACGGCTTACTCGAAACAAGGTCGCGGCGGCAAAGGTCGTTTCGGCGCGAAAGCCAAAGGCGACGATTTCGTCGAGCATCTGTTTACGGCTTCGACGCACGATTTTCTGATGATTTTCACCGACGACGGGCAGGTTTTTAAAATCAAGGTTCACGAAATTCCCGAAGGCGACACGGCGGCGCGCGGCAAGGCGATTGTCAATCTCGTCCAACTTTCAAGTGAAAGAAAACTGGTCGAAGTTTTGCCGGTCAAGGATTTCACCGACGAAGTTTATGTCGTAATGGTCACGAAAAAAGGCGTGGTCAAAAAATCCGCGCTTTCGCAATATCAAAACATTCGCGTCAACGGCATTAACGCTATTAATATTGACGACGGCGACGAGCTTTTGAATGTTTTCGTAACCGATGGAACAAAGCAAATCTTTATCGCCACGAACGACGGAATGGCGATTCGTTTTAACGAAGAAGACGCGCGTCCGCTCGGTCGGGTCGCTCGCGGCGTGCGCGGAATTTCTTTGCGAAAAGACGATTTCGTCGTGACGGCGTGTGCCGTTTCGACCGATGAATCCGAAAGAATGCTTTCGATTTCCGAGCAAGGTTTCGGCAAACAGTCGAAGGTCGGAATCTACCGCTTGCAGTCGCGTGCCGGCAAAGGCGTAATCAATATGAAAACGACGAAAAAGACCGGTAAAGTCGTCGCCGTTTTCCCGGTTGACGAAGATTCGGAAGTGATCATCATCACGCAGCAGGCGAAACTGATTCGCCTCGAAACCGATAAAATCCGGCAAACCGGACGAAGCGCGCAGGGCGTAACTCTAATCAAAATGAACGACGGCGATATGGTCACGAGCGCATCTTTGATTGAAGTTTCGGAAGACGAAGACGAATAAAGTCAAAATTGATTTTTAGATAACAAAAAGCCGCTCGAATTTTCGGGTGGCTTTTCAATTAATAAAGAACAATTCAAATTTAATATCTCTCAGATAACTTCGCTCAATCGAACAAACTGTGCGCGACCTGCGGTTTTAATAAATTTTCCAATCCAAAATGCTGATATGCCAATCGCGTCACCATTCGACCGCGCGGCGTGCGGTTTAAGAAGCCGGTTTGAATCAGATACGGTTCGATAATTTCTTCAATCGAATCTCTTTCTTCGTTTATCGCGGCGGAGATCGTTCCCAAACCGACCGGACCGCCGTCGAATTTTTCGATGATTGTCAGCAACAGTTTGCGGTCAACTTCGTCCAATCCGTAAACGTCAACTTCCATCCGGTTGAGCGCGTCCTTCGCCACTTCTTCCGTGATTTTGCCGTCGTAATCAACTTCGGCGTAATCGCGGACGCGGCGCAGCAGTCGGTTGGCGATGCGCGGAGTTCCGCGTGAACGGCGGGCGATTTCTTCCGCGCCGTTCGATTCGATTTCGACTTTTAAAATCTCTGCCGAACGCTCGACAATCGTCTGCAAATCTTCGGTGTTGTAGAAATCGAGATGAAAAACGATCCCGAAACGACCACGCAGCGGAGCGGTTATCAAACCCGGTCTGGTCGTCGCGCCGATTAAAGTAAATTTCGGCAACTCCAATTTTATCGAACGCGCCGCCGTGCCTTGCCCGATCATCAAATCGAGATTGTAATCCTCCATCGCCGGATAAAGCACTTCTTCGATTGCCGGATTCAGGCGGTGAATTTCGTCTATAAAAAGCACGTCGCCTTCCTGCAAATTCGTTAAAAGCGCGGCTAAATCTCCGGCTTTTTCGATAATCGGCGCGGCGGTTGATTTAAGTTCCGCGCCCATTTCGTTGGCGCAGATAATAGAAAGCGTCGTTTTTCCGGTGCCGGGCGGACCGAACAGCAAAATATGGTCGAGAGCCTCGCGCCGCTTGAGCGCGGCTTTCATAAACACGCGCAAATTGTCTTTGATTTTTTTCTGCCCGATATATTCGGCGAGCCGGTTCGGGCGCAAGGATAATTCGATCTGCGCTTCGTCTTCAAAAGCGTTGCCGTCGCGGTTGTCGTTATTTTCAAAATCTTCGGTCATTGTTTAAATTGGACATTCTCAAAATTCGCGGCGGCGATTTGACGCAGGCTGCCTTGCGCGGATTTAACGTCGCCGGAAATTTCAGAAAGTTTGCCGTTGACGCTGATCTGCACGCCGATTTCTTTATTCGGTCTCTCGTAAATTTTATAAACGGCATTTTTGTTAGCGAACGAAATAGCGGTCGGAGCTTCCTTTGAATCAACGGTGAATTTCGGGTCTTGTTCTTCTAGGGAATACTTCGGATAAATTAAATCCACGTTTCCGGCTTTATTGATGAACGCATAATACAGCATCGTTTCATAATTAAATAAAACGACTTCGCCGCCGTTGGCGGTTTTGAACGAGAACAGTTTTTTTAAATTTTCGTCCTCGAAATCAATCGTTTTTTCGGACGTTGCAATCATTCGTTTTCCGTTCCAGATTTGCGTCGTCAGCGTTCGCAAAGGAAATTTCATTCCGTCGTCTTCGGTGATTTCAACAGCTTTCGGCACATTATTAACGACGATGTATTCGGAAAACTGATGCCAGCAGCAACCGTCTTTCGTCATCGTCGAAAGTTTTTTCTCTTTTGAATCAACTTCAAACATTCCGCAAAATTCCTGCGCCAGTTTGGTAAAAGCCGGACTCAGAGTGAATCTGCCTTTCACTTTTCCCGCCAGAAATATCTGAAAGGACGGACCGTGATAACAACTGTTCTGTCCGTCCATAATCGCAAAATCCTTAACGCCGTCAAAGTTAAAATCTTCGTAAATAATCGCGCTCTGTTCGCCGTAGGGAAGTTCTTTGACATTAACTTTGATCTGATCGTTTTCGGTGTCGCCGACTAATTCTTCGGCGTTTATTTTGATCAACTGTTTATCGGTTTTCTTTTGATAAATCGCCACCCAGCCTCTACTGAAAACTTCCGCGGGCTGTTCCAGATGAACTCTGCCGTAATAATCTTCGGAAAAATCCTGCACGGCAAAAGTTTTCTGACCGAAAACATTTGCGACGGCAGTCAAAATCAAAACTATAAAGACCAATTTTTTCATACGATTTATCCGGCTAACCTTTCGCCAAAAGCTGCAAGCTCTTTCGCAGTAATTTTTGCACCGAAATTTCCGTTCCGTCTTTCACGGCTTGATTGAGAGCTTTTTCCGCCGCGTTGCGCTGATAGCCTAAATTTACCAGAGCAGAAAGCGCGTCGTCGAAAATCGCGTCGGGCGGCAGATCGGTTTGTTTGCCACCGGCGGCAAGTTTTTCCTGCGTCGCCTGCGTGGTAAACTCGTTTAATTTGTCGCGCAGTTCGATGACCAATCTTTCGGCGGTCTTTTTGCCGACACCGGGAATCGAAGTCAGACGCGCTAAATTGTCAGTGCGAATCGCCGTGACAATTTCGTCCGCGCTCATTCCCGAAAGCATCGAAATACCGGATTTCGCGCCGATGCCGTTGACGGAAATCAGTTTCAAATAAAGCTCGCGCTCGCGCAACGTGCGAAACCCGAAAAGCTGCAGCGCGTCTTCGCGCACATGCGTGTAAATTCTGAGTTCGATCTGATCGCCGACTTCGCCGAGTTCGTAGAAAGTCGAAAGCGGAATCGTTACTTCATAACCAACGCCGCCGACCTCTAAAATTACCGCCGTCGCCTGTTTTTCTAAAAGTTTTCCCGATAAGTATGCAATCATTTTGTTATTTTGACCGAATGATTTCGGTAATCAATTTCGAGCAGGGTTTCGTCGAAAAGTTCTGTGCCGATCAAAGCGTCTCCAACTTCGCTGACTAAAACTCGAAAAGCGAAAATATCACCGAGCCAGTTTATTTCCGCTAATCCCATTTCCGCCGTAAACTCATTTCCCTCGGCTGCTGTAAAAGTTTCATCGCCGACAATTAAAATCGAATTGTTTTGCACAAAATCTCGCGGTAGCACTAAAGCTCCGTCGAAACCAGTGTCAATCAAACAATTAATTACTGCGCCGTTCGTTAATTTGATGGTTAGAAACGCTTGCAGATTATCGTTGACCGCGCCTTTTATTTGATGAGCCATAACTTCCAATCCGGTCAGTTGTTTTGAAACCGATGCGGGCTAGATAAAATTTGTTGTCAGGCATTGCGGCTAGAGCTTCGAGCAAAGCCTGTGACCCGTTTTTGTGAATGAAATATCTTTGCGAATCCGGCTCAATCGCTACAAATTCGCCGTTATGCTGAGGCTCAAGTAAAGGCTTCAGTTTTTCTTTGTAAAAATTCATTCCGCGAATCGCCAATTCACTAAATCGTGATTTTTCTGATACATCGTCAGTCATTTTTGCCTCCTTTGCGTTTCACTCTTGAAACATAAATTGTAAAGGATATTCGTTTTCGGGGCAACGACCGAAAACTAATTTGCCATCATTAGTTTGCGAACTTTTTCACTTTTTATTTTTTCGGAATATAATCAAACCAGAGCGATGAAAGCGGAAAAAATATCCGAATTGACGACGAACCGTATGAGCGTTTATCTGCGCTGCCTGAACGAATTGGCGGCGGAGAATATTACAACCGTGTCGAGCGACGGTCTGGCGAAGCGGTTTCATTTGAATTCGGCGCAGATTCGCAAGGATTTGGCATATTTCGGCGAATTCGGCGTGCGCGGAGTCGGCTATTTCGTTGACGAATTGCGCGAACACCTGACGGGAATTCTCGGACTGAACAGGGAACACTGCGTAGCAATTATCGGCGCGGGACGGCTCGGGACGGCTCTGGCGGATTATTACGCTTTGACGCGCACTAATTTTTCGGTTGCGGCGATGTTCGATGCCGACGCAAACAAAGTCGGAAAAAAAATCGGCGAGATCGAGATTTTTCACATTAAAGACTTTGCCCGCGTCGCCGAAAAAGATAAGATAGACGTAGCGGTGATCGCCGTTCCCGCGCCGTTCGCGCAGAGCGTTTTAGAAGAAATTACGAAAGCGGGAATCAAAGCCGTGATGAATTTCGCGCCCGTTCCCTTAAAGTCGGCGGACGGCGTGAAGATAAAAACCGTTGATTTGACGACTTCGCTCGAAAGTCTTTCGTATTTTTTAGCGCAGCCCGTTAATTCCAACGGAAAAAGATGAAACTTTTTCCGACCGTTTTACGCTATTATAAATGGCAGTATTTTCCAAACAATTCAAGAGAGGTAAAAAAATTAAATGTGCTGTAAAGGATTTATAAAAAGAGTCGTTCCGTTTTTCCTAACATTCGCTGCCGGACTTTTTATCGCCAGCTTTTTTATCAACATCGCCGCCCCGAGCTTTCAATTCGGACGCGGTTACCGAATGAATCACCGAGAGTGGGATCGTCAGCGCGAAGCTGAAAATCAGCGGCTGAAAGAGAGAAACGCGCAGCTCGAACAACGTTTATCCGACAGCGACGCGGACAGAATTGATTTTCAAAACTTGAAATTTACTGTTCCGCCGCCGCCGCCCGCGCCGCCGACCGTGCGAAGCGTTCCGCGTCAGGATAGATAAACTTTGTTCCGGTGAGAATTCCAAGCCACAGATTAACCGATGAAGATTTTTCTTCAATGTGTTAATCTGTGGCTTCTTTCTTTATGGACGAACAATCAGCCCGCAAATTAATCGTCGAAATCGGCAAACTGATGTATGACAAAGGTTATGTAACTTCGTCGGACGGCAACATCAGTTGTCGTTTGGGCGAAAATTTGATTTTGGCGACACCGACGCAGGTTTCCAAAGGGCGGATGACCGAAGAGATGATGGCGTTGGTTGATTTGGAAGGCAACGCTTTGAACGACAAAAAAATGTCTTCGGAAATCAAAATGCACTTGCTTGTTTACAATATGCGGTCGGATGTCGGCGCGGTTTGCCACGCGCACACGCCGCACGGCACGGCGTTCGCCGCCGCCGGTTTGGCGATTGACGCGCCGATTTTGTCGGAAGTTATTTTGACTTTGGGCTGCGTTCCGCTGACCGCTTACGGAACGCCTTCGACGACCGAATTGACCGATGCGCTTGTGCCTTACGTCGAACATCACAACGCGCTGCTGCTTGAAAATCACGGTGTCGTCGCTTACGGCAAAGATTTATGGCAGGCGTTCGATAGATTGGAAACTCTGGAACACACGGCGAGGATTGCGATTCTCGCTAAAACTTTGGGCGGCGCGAACGATTTGCCGCCGGACGCGATTGAAAAACTCATCAACATCCGCGAAAAAGGCGGCTATTTGCCGAAGGAAGCGCGTTGTCAATCGTGCGGCTATTTATCGGAAGTCGGAATTACCTGC
This sequence comes from uncultured Pyrinomonadaceae bacterium, assembly GCA_964237235.1. Classification (GTDB taxonomy): domain Bacteria; phylum Acidobacteriota; class Blastocatellia; order Pyrinomonadales; family Pyrinomonadaceae. The sequence goes on along the minus strand of CAXSGY010000005.1, from coordinate 20,131 downwards.
GAAACAAATTCAAATCATAATCAAAGCGCGAACGGCGCGAAAATTTCCCTGACGCGCGAAGAACTGATAGAATTACTGAGCCAGGTCGCCAAGTAAAAAAGGTGAAAATTTATGTCCGAGATTCCGATTACAAGCCGGAAAATGTCTCTGGAAGAGTATCTGGAGTTCGATTACAACGCCGAAGGTCGCTATGAATATTTCGACGGCGAAGTTTTTGAGATGGGCGGCGGAAGCCCGGAACATTCGCTTTTGGGAAATCAAGTCGGACGACTTCTCGGAAATCAGTTAGTTCCGAAAGGCTGTTCGGTTTACAATTCAGAAGTGTTGATAAAAGTTCCGGCAATGTTGCCTTACCGCTACGGCGACGTTTCGGCTTTGTGCGGCAAACCGGTATATGAAGATTCGGGAAATCAGCGGCTGCTGATTAATCCGACTTTGATTGTCGAAATTCTTTCGTCTTCGACCGAAAAGTTTGACCGCGACTTAAAATTCAAAGCTTATAAATCAATCGAAAGTTTGCGCGAATATCTACTTGTTTCGCAAAATCGAAAATTCGTGACGCTGTATACGAAGCATAACGAAAAATTTTGGTTTCAGAGCGAATATGAAAGCGGCGAAACACTGCGGCTCGAATCGCTCGAGTGCGATTTGCGCGTTGATGAAATTTATCAGGGAATTTTTCCCGAAACGGAAGTTTAAAATTACCAATCAGTCGTAGTTGTCCGAACAAAACAGTCTTTATGTCAGCCGTTACGCAGAAAAAAATCACTCTCGAAGAATACTTAGAACTCGACGCGAACGCCGAAGGCTGTTTTGAATACCACGACGGCTTGGTCGTCGAAATGAGCGGCGTGAGCGTCGAACACAGCGACATCGAAGCGAATTTGCTGACGATTTTGAAAAATAAAACCGCCGTGCGGGGCTGTAAAATCAATCCCGCCAATCTTCGCATCCGGGTTCCGAAACTGCCGACGTATCGTTACGCCGATTTGTCGGCGTTATGCGGAGAAAGAATCGTCGAAAAAGTCGCCGGTTTGGACGTGCTGGTTAATCCGAGTTTGATCGTTGAAATTTTATCGGATTCGACGGCGGCATATGATCGCGGCGAAAAATTTACCGAATATAAGTCAATTGAAAGTTTTAAGGAATATCTTTTGATTGATCAAAGCAAAAAAATCGTGACGCTGTATACGAAGCATAACGAAAAATTTTGGTTTCAGAGCGAATATGAAAGCGGCGAAACACTGCGGCTCGAATCGCTCGAGTGCGATTTGCGCGTCGATGAAATTTATCAGGGAATTATCGAATAAAATTACGAGGAGAAAAACTTAAATGCAGGAAGCATTGGGAATGGTCGAAACAAAAGGTTTAATCGCCACGATTGAAGCGGCGGACGCGATGGTTAAAGCCGCAAACGTCAATCTGGTCGGTTACGAAAAAATCGGCGCGGGATTTGTCACGGCAATCGTGCGCGGCGATGTCGCGGCGGTCAAAGCCGCCACCGACGCGGGCGCGGCGGCAGCCAGACGAGTTGGCGAATTGGTCAGCGTTCACGTTATTCCGCGCCCGCATAACAGCGTTGACGAAGTTTTGCCTCTGGGACTTAAATAAGTTTCAAGTTCAAGGTTTCAGGTTTCAGGTTCAAGGTTGAAAAGCCTGAAACCTGAAACCTTGAACTTGAAACCTTGAACCTGAAACCTTGAACCTGAAACCTGAAAATGATTATCGCCAGAATTTTAGGAACTGTCGTCGCTTCGCAAAAGGACGAACGGCTGAACGGGAAAAAACTTTTAATCGTCAAGCCAATCAATCTCGACGGAACGGATCAGAGCGGCTACACGGTCGCGGTTGATACGGTCGGCGCAGGCTTTCATGAGCGGGTTTTAATCGTCGCCGGTTCATCGGCGCGTTTGGCGGAAGGTAATAAAGATTGTCCGATTGATGCAGCCATCATCGGCGTGATTGATTCTTTCGAAGTCAATTCATAAATTCAAAATGCAATTAGCGCGAGTCGTCGGAACGGTTGTTTCAACCATCAAAAATGAAACTTTGGAAGGTCGCAAGTTACTGTTTGTGCAAACTTTGAATGCCGACCTGCAGCCGACCGGAAAACCGCAAATCGCGCTCGACGCGGTTGGCGCAGGCGTTGGCGAGTTGGTTTTTTGGTGTCGCGGCAAAGAAGCGAGCTTTCCCTTCAAGCGCGATTCGACCCCGACCGATTGCACGATTGTCGGAATAGTGGATTCGGAAAAACACGTTTTTGTAAACGGAAAGCGGAAAATGGAAAATGGAAAATAAACTCTTCATTTTCCGCTTTCCATTTTCCATTGAGTTATGCTTTTAGCCAAAGTTATTGGAAACGTCGTCGCCACGCAGAAAAATCAGCGTTACGAAGGTGCGCGCGTGATGCTCTGCCGGCAGATTTCACCCGAAGGCGCGGAGATGGATTATACCTGTCTTGCGCTCGATTCGGTTTCCGCCGGAGTCGGCGACACGGTTTTAATCGTGCAGGAAGGCTGGGGCGCGTCAACCGCCGCGACCGGCAAACAAGGCGCGGCGATTGATTCGGCGATTATCGGCGTAGTTGATTACGTTGATTTACTGCCGGAAGAGAAATAATTTCAGATTCCAAAATTTTAGATTCACTATTTCAAATTTCATTGTTTAAATTTGAAATTCCAGATGTATGGAAAATCAAAACACTCAGGATTTAATCGAAAAAATCGCGCGGCTCTTGCGGGATAATGAAAAAAGCGGCGACGAAACTTTACGTGCGAGTATTGAAAAAATAAATCAAAGATTAGATAAAATCGAATCGCAGTTAGCTTTCCAAACGCCGAAAATCAGAGACCAAAAATCAAAAATCAATCATTTCAGTCAGGAAAAATTCCCAAGCCTCGAAGAAATCGCCGATGAAGTTATGAATGATTTGCAAACGGAAAAGGCTTGCCCGTATGAACCGACGGGCAAGCCTTGCGACCATTGCGCGATGTGTAATTCGCGCGGATTTTAATTTTGCGCAGTTTATTTGTTAGCGTTGTTTTTTCGCAATGAGTCGGGATTGCCGATGTCCGGGGCTTGCTTGGCACTATCGTCGGCTTTAAAGAAAGGTTCTTCCTTAAAACCCAACAATCCAGCTGTCAAAACCGCCGGAAACGAATTGCGTGATGTGTTATAGCCGGTCACCGCATCATTATAATCATCTCTCGAAACTTTAATTCGATTTTCCGTTGCGGAAAGTTCGTCCTGCAATTTGAGAAATGCCTCGCTTGAGCGAAGCTGCGGATAGCTCTCCGTCAATGAAAGAAGCCGTCCGATAGTTCCGCCGAAGCTATTGTTCGCATCAATTACCGCTTGCTTTTGATCCGGCGTTTTGTCACCGTCCGCGCCTTGCGGAGCAGCTTGTTGAGCGTTTAAGAGTTTTGAACGCGCGTCGGCGATTTGACCGAAAACTTCTTGTTCCTGAACCGCTGACATCTGTGCGGCTTTGACCAGATTCGGAATCAAATCGGCGCGTCGCTGCATCGCGCTTTCGACGTTTGCCCATTTGCCTTTTACGCCTTGCTGTTTGGCGGTCAGGTCGTTGTAACTACAGCCGCTTAAACCGAAAGCGACGAACAGCGCGAATGTTAATAAAATTGTTTTTCTCATCTCTTTTTTATCTCCTCATAAAAAGTTAATTGTTAATTGTGATCGTTAATGGCAATCGTTTTTAAGGCAATCAACCACCAACCGTTTACGATTTCCCCAATTTGTCAACCGCCTCAATTACGCGCTCGATTTCGAGCATATAATCGGCGAAAAGCGCGTTGGCGGCGTGTTCATCGAGCGTGTTAGATGCGTTATTTTCTCGAATGGCGAAGATTTTTTCAAACGGCTGCCCGTCTAAATGCAAAAGCCTGACGACCGCCGCCGCAATTTCGCGTTTCGTAACCGGCGGATTCACGCCGTGAATTGATAGAACGGCGCGAAAAATTGCCATAAAGCTCGAAAGACTTTCCGCCAGTAAACTCTCTAAATCCGCGACCGAAGCCGAAGCCGGAATATAACTGCGGCGCAACTGCGTCAGCTTGCTGCGTAATTCGTATTCGGTTTGATGGCGCAGAAATTTGTCGGAAATATCCAGATCAGCCAGCGCATCCATTCCGTAAAGAACTTTGCGGACGCGCTCCATCTGGTGAAATTCTATCGGAAAAACGTCCGCCGCCGTTTGCAGCTCGGAAACGGTGAAATAGACGGGAACCGGATGACCGAGCTTATTCCACTCGCGCACCGGAGCCTGCGCCGCGCGCAAATCCTTCGGCGTGATGCGATGCAGAGCGATTAAGATATTGTAATCCGACTGAAACGGCACGAAATCGCCCGCCGCCGCCGAACCGTATAAAATCACGGAAGCCAGATTCCTGCCGTGCGTCGCCCGCAAATCGTCAATAAAAGCGTCGAATTGATTCTTCATAATTATTTTCAGGTGCAAGGTTTCAGGTTCAAGGTTTCAGGTTCAAGGTTTCAGGTTTAAGATTATGATTAACTTTGAACCTGAAACCTGAAACCTTGAACCTGATACCAACTCACCAACCTCCGCCCGCGCCGCCGCCGCCGAAATCGCCGCCGCCGCCGAAGCCGCCCCAACTATCACCGCCGCCACCCGACGAACCGCCGCCCCAGCCGCTGCCGCTCGAAGACGATCTGCCCGCGTCGTTAAGAACCGAGCCGAGAATTACCGGAAGCCAGAACGAACCGCCGCCGCCGCCCGAGCCGCCGCGACCGCCGCGGCTAAAAATTATAATCAAAAAAATAATAACGATTATTATACAGCAAAAGCCGCCTGACAAAGATTCCTTGTTTTGTCGTCCGCTTTGCTCCTGCGGCTGGACGGGCGGTGCGGGCGCGCCGGTTTGCTTGGCTTGAATTTGACGAATATAGGCATTGATTGTGTCCGTAATGCCTTTACCGTAATCTTGCTGACGAAATGCCGGAACGAGATTTTCACGCTGAAGTTGTCCGACCAGACCGTCGGGCAATTCGTCTTCCAAATCTTTTGAAACCTGCGTCACATATTTGCGGTCGTCAATGGCGATCAACAGCAGCGCGCCCGGATTGTCCGATTCTTTCGAGCCGATGCCCCATCCGCGGGCGACCGCCAGCGAATAATCGAAAATCGGACGCTCGCCGGTGGTTTTGACAATCGCCACCGCGAGTTCGACGCGCGGATTCGACGTGTTGCGAAAATCAATAATGCGTTTTTCGAGCGCGGCTTTAGTGTTCGCGTCCAAAACGTTCGCGTAATCCATCACCGGACTCGTCGGCTTCGGCAGCGGCGAATTGTTGATTGAAAACGGAGTCGAGCTTTGCGAGAAAACGTGCAGGCTCGCCAGACATAAGACGCAAACGATGAAAAGTGAGCGAAATTTTAACGCCGAAAATTTATTTTTCATTCTTTACCAAAAAATAATTTTACCGAGCAATCAACCTGAACGAATTTCTTCGCCTTGAAGTTCTATCTTTCTAAAATGCTATGCAAAGCGTAATGAATAATGAAAAATAACGCAACGCCCGCGAATACCGACAGCGAAACCAGCGGTCGCTTGCCGCCGTGATGATTGACTTCGGGAATCAAATCGCTCGCCGCGACATATATTGTTACGCCGCAGGCAATCGGCAAAGCATAGGCGACTGAAAAACCGATTTTCGTGCCGATAAAATAAAAAATTAAAACGCCCAAAAGCGTCGTCAAACCGATCAGAGAGGTCGCCAGAAGCACTTCCTTGCGGCTTTTTCCGGCGGCTAAAATAATCGAAGCGATGGTAAAGCCTTCGGGAAATTTGTGCAGAAAAACGGCGATGAAAACAAGAATGCCGACTCGATAATCAACCTGCGCGGCGGCGGCAATCGAAACGCCGTCGAAAAAGGTGTGAATCAAAAGCCCGCCGATTGCCGTGTAAGCCGAAACGGTCGGAATCAGATGATCTTTGTGAACTTCTTCGCCCAGGTGAATATGCGGCGCGATGGTGTGTTCAAAAAACTGCGTCAAAAGATACCCGGCGAGCAGCAAAATCATCGGCATCATCAGAGATCCGGCGGACGGCGTATTTTCCTTGCGCGCCCACAGCTCGAAAACTTCCGGCAAAATATCTATAAAGCTCACTGCGAGCATAAAGCCCGCGCCCAATGCCAGAACGTATTTGAGCAGATTTTTATGATTTTTACGCGCTTCGACCGGAAACAAAATCAAACCGCCCAGCACGTTCGCCGCTCCCGCGATTAAACCGAAAACAATTAGTTGAACAGAAGAAATCTCCATAGCCAAATAACTCGTAGAATTATCAACTCTAACTTAAAGCGGCAAGAAATGAAAATTTACGAAAACAGGCGGGAAAACAAGAAATCGGCGGGGAAAAATGCCGTCTCTGAATTTAAACACCTGATTAAGCAAAAAAGGTTGAATTTTGTCTTGACAGCGGGCGAAAAATAATCGTAAGATGCTTTGTAATTAGTTGAAAACGGTTTGAAAAGGAGAATTCAAACCAAAAAGATTTCCACAAATGTAGTGTTTAAGATTAAGCACTTTCCCTAAAACTATTCTTAGGACGCTACGCGGAAATTACTTGCGATGATTTTACCGACAGGACGGTCAAGAATTTCAGTTTTCCCGCGTAAAATCAAGAAAATATAAACCAATAATCAATTTTTCCAAAATTTGACGGGTTCAATTTTGCAGTATTCGTGTGTTCGCTCGACGAACGGCGCGAAGATCAAGTCAGTTCTTTGAAAATGCCGCAAAATAAGGATGAAACTATACATAAGCCGGTTTTGCTCGCGGAAACTCTCAAACTGCTTAAGCCGACCGCTGCGGAAATCTACATAGACGCGACGCTCGGGCTGGGCGGACACGCCGAAGCCGTTTTGGAAAATTCCGAAAATACGCGCATTATCGGCATTGATCAGGATGCCGAAGCGATTGAGTCGGCACGCAAACGACTGAAAAAATTCGGAAAGCGCATCGAGATTTTTCACGCGAACTTTTCGGACATAAAACGGATTTTAAGCGAAGCGGGAATTGAAAAGATTGACGGTATCATCGCCGATCTCGGCGTTTCGTCGTTGCAGTTTGACAGCGCGGAACGCGGCTTCAGTTTCAGGTTCGACGCGCCGCTCGATATGCGTATGGACAAAGATTCCGACGCGCCGACCGCCGCCGATTTGCTCGCCGAGCTTTCCGAATTCGAGATTGCGCGAATCATTTACGAATACGGCGAAGAAAGATTATCGCGCCGCATCGCTGCCCGCATCGTTTGGAAAAGAAAACAGGGCGAGCCGATTGAAACGACCAGACAGCTCGCCGATTTAATCGAAAAAGCCGTCGGGCGCGGCAAGCGGGACAAAATTCACCCGGCGACGAAAACTTTTCAGGCGTTACGCATCGCGGTCAACGACGAACTCGATATTTTGGACGGATTTATCCGCGACGGCGTAAATGTTTTGAAACCAAACGGACGGTTGGCAATGATAACTTTTCACTCTTTGGAAGACAGAATCGTTAAGCAGGCTTTTCAGAAACTCGCGGGCAGATGCGCCTGTCCGCCGCGCCTTCCGGTTTGCGTTTGCGGCGCGGACAAACAGATAGAAATTTTAACCCGCAAACCGATTGTTCCCGGCGAACTTGAAATAGAAGCGAACCCGCGGGCGCGCAGCGCGAAACTTCGAGCTTGCCTAAAGCTTGATTGACTCTGAAAAAACGCTCAAAAATTCTGGAGAAAATTATGGATCGAAAAAAACCGTCTGCTAAAAATAAATCGCCGCGCGAAAAGGGCGCGAGTCCGATTCCGTGGAAGTATTGTCTTCTGACGCTCGTCTGCGGTTTGATTTTGGTCGTCGGCTTTTTCTTCGCCGCCAGACAGCATTTCGCTTCGATAGATTTCAGCATCAAAAATTCGCGTCTGCGTAAACAAATCGAAGACCTCGAAGCGGGCAAACGCCGCTTGATTCTCGCCAAGGAAATCGCGCTCTCGCCCGCCGAAATCAAAAAAGCGGCGCAGAAAATCGGTTTTCGGGAAATGACGGCGAGCAATATCGAAGTTTTCAGCCCGAACCAGAATCCGGTTGATAAGCCAAAAACGGAAAAAGAATCCGAAGTGAAACCGCTGCCCGTCGCCGCCTCTAAAACAGATGACGCGAAAAAGCCTCAGAAAGAAACGAAAATTGAAAAAACCGATAAAAATACGGCGGCTGAAAAAGACAAAGCGGACAAAAATAAAATTGATAAAACGAGAGTGCAAATTGCGAAAAAGTGAGAAGAGCTTTCGCATAAAAGCGGCGAATGAAATTTTTGGGTTAAAAGTAATTTTCAAGCTGTAAATTATGGCGACGCGCAAAACGAAAATTGTCAAAAAAAGAAATCCGACGCAGACGGCGTTCACGCGCTTTATGCTGATCGTCGCGCTGTTTATTTTATGGATCGGCGCAATCGGCGTGCGGCTCGTGCATTTGCAGGTCAATCAAAGCGAATGGCTGCGCGATAAAGCCCAAGACCAACGCCGCGACGAATTGAAAAGCAAAACGTTGCGCGGCACGATTTACGACCGCACCGAGCGCACGCTGGCGATGAGCGTCAAAGTCAAATCTCTGTTCGCCGATCCCAAGGAAATCGAAGACGTGGAATTTACCGCGCGACGAGTTGCCGAAGCATTAAAAATCAAGCCCGACGGAATCTTAAAGGATTTGCGCGAAGCCAAGGAAAGCGGCAAGAGATTCGTCTGGCTCGCGCAGAAGTTGGACGAAGACACGGCGCAAAAATTAAATCAAACGCTCGAAACCCAGGGCGTTCGTAAATTCGATTTGCCGAAGTTTGAAGGCTTGCACTGGCGCGAAGACCAAAAGCGCAGCTATCCGTATAAAACCCTGGCGGCGCAGGTGATCGGTTTCAGCAACTCTTCGGATGTCGGTCAAGCGGGCATCGAACAATCGCAGGAACAAATTTTGCGCGGCGCGGTGATCGAGAAATGGCAGGACCGCGACCGTCTCGGCAGAGTTTACGAAGAAGAAGACGTTGAAGAGCGCGAGCCGCCGAAAGATATTGTGCTGACGATCAACAATTCGATTCAGTATAAAGTCGAACTGGCACTCGAAAAAGGCGTGAAGGCGAGCGGCGCGAAATCGGGAATGGCAATCGCGCTCGATCCGAAAAACGGCGAAATTCTGGCGATGGCGAATTATCCGACGTTCGACCCGAACAAATTCAGCGAAGCCAACGCCGAAGCGGTGACGAATCGCGCGATTCAATCAATTTATTCGCCCGGTTCGATTTTCAAACTCGTTACATACAGCTCGGCAATAGATTTGAATTTAATCAATCCGAACGGCTCGATTGATTGCCGCAGCGGTTTTATCGAAGTCGCCGGACATCGTTTTAACGATCCGCACGCGACCAAAGTAATGTCTTACGGCGAAGCCCTCGCCGTCTCGAGCAACGTCGCCGCAATAAAAACCGGAATGGCGGTTGGCAGGGAAAATTTTTACGGTTATGCTCAAAAGTTTGGCATCGGTCAGCCGACGGGCATCGAGCTTCCGGCGGAAACGCGCGGACAGTTTCGCTCGCCCGCGACGTGGAACGGCGACAGTTTGGCTTCGATGTCAATCGGCTACGAAGTCGGTGTTACGGCTTTGCAGATGATTTCCGCCTACGGCACGATTGCCAACAACGGCGTGCGCGTCAAGCCGCACGTCATCAAGGAAATCCGCAATGCCGACGGCACGCCTTTTTCAACTACGCAGTTGGAGCAAACGCCGATTGTCAGCCCGGAAACGGCGCGCGGTTTTCGCGCGATGCTGCGGCAGGTCGTTTTAAAAGGCACGGCGAAACGCGCCCAGTTGAACGGTTACACGTCGGCGGGCAAAACCGGCACGGCTTGGAAATTTAACGCGAAATTGAAAAAAGTTGATGCCGGAAAATATATGTCTTCATTTATCGGAATGGCTCCAGCAGACAATCCGGCAATCGTCATCGGAGTCGTGATGGACGAACCGAGCGGCGGCGCGCGCGACGGCGGACAAGTTTCCGCGCCGGTTTTTCGTGAAATCGCCGAACAGGTTCTGCCGGAAATGAACGTCGCGCCCGACTCGAATATCACGCAGGAAAATTTGGCGACCGTCGAAATTCCGAGCGACGTGGACGAGCCGACCAGCGCGAAGCCTCTGCCCGAAGATGAAAATGTAAACACGGAAAAGGAAAATAACGTAAAGAAAACGACAACTGATAATTCGTCGAACAAAACCGATAAGGAAACTGTCAATAAGGAAAAACCGGTTAGGGAAAAATCGAAGGAAACGCCGGAAACCAAAAAAGATAAAAAGCCGTTAAGCGAAGATAAAAAAAGCGCGCCCGAAGATAAAAAATCGCCGAAGCAAAAACAGACGAATGCGGACGCGGACACGAAAAAGAAATCAATCGCCGAAAGGAAAAAGCAAAAAACTTGAAGATTGAAAAAGCCGTCGAGTATATGAACGCCGATGCGTCGAAATTAAATCCCGCCTTGCTTGGCACCGAAGTCGAATCGTTTGCGATTGACTCGCGCCGGGTTCAGGCGGGCGACGTTTTTTTTGCGTTCGCGCCGATTGATTTTCAAAACAATTGCTTCAACGGCGAGTTTCAGGATTCGCACAAATTCGTTCCGTCGGCGTTTGAAAAAGGCGCGGTCGTCTGTGTCGCCCGACCGGATAAATTCGCCGAACATCACGAAATTTTGAAACGGTTTCAAGACCGTTTGATTTTCGTTGCGGACGGCATCGCGGCGTTACAAAATTTGGCGCACGGCGTTTATCTCGAATGGAACAAGCCGGTTGTCGCCGTCACCGGCAGCGCGGGCAAAACGACGGCGAAGGAATTGACGGCGCACGTTCTGGGCGCGGGCGGCAAGCGAATTTTAAGCAACGAAAAAAACTTTAACAACGGTCTCGGACTTCCCATTACGGTTTTAAATCTCGCCCGCGACAAATCGTTCGACGCGGCGGTTTTGGAGATGGGAATGTCCACGCCGAACAACGAAATCAGAAGGCTTTGCCGCATCACGCCGCCGGATGTCGCGGTCGTTTTGAATGTTCTGCCGGTTCACGTCGAACATCTCGGCTCGATTGAAGCGGTCGCCCAAGCCAAAGCCGAAATCGTCGAAGGAATGAAGCCCGGCGGCGCGGCGATTTTAAACGCCGACGATTCGCGCGTCGCGGCGATGCGCGGTTTGCACGCGGGCGAAACGATCACTTTCGGCATTAAAGAAAAAGCCGACGTTGCGGCAAGCGAAATAGAAATGTCGCGCTTCGGCGAAACGAAATTCGTTATGAGTTTGCCGAATGGCGCGGCGGAAGTTCGTATCGCGCTGTCGGGCAAACACAACGTTTCAAACGCGCTCGCCGCCGCCGCGGTCGGTTTTAAATTCGGAATGGCGGCGCGTGAAATCGCCGACGCTTTGCAAACCGTCGCGCCGCCCGCGCAGCGCGGCGAAGTTCTGCATTTCGCCGACGGTTTTACAGTCGTCAACGATTCGTATAATTCAAATCCCGCCGCGCTTCTGGGAATGGTCGAAACTTTAATCGAGAACTCACGCGGCGCGAAAAGAAAAATCGTCGTCGCCGGCGAAATGCTCGAACTCGGAAAAAACGAGCGCGACATTCACGCGGAAACCGGCGCGGCATTGGCAAAATCGGGCATAGATTTTTTAATCGGCGCGCGCGGTCTGGCAAGCGAAATGGTCGAAGCGGCGAAAAAAAATAATTTGGCGGAAGCGAAATTTTTTGCAGATTCGGATAAAGCCGGAGAATTTTTAGCCGACCAAATCAAAGCCGGGGATTTAATTTTAGTTAAAGGCTCGCGCGGCGTTCGCACGGAAAAGGTCATCGAAAAATTGTTGGAAAAATTTAAATTGGAAAACGCGGAACAAAACGGAAAAATTGACGATCAAGATAAACGGATGACAGCCGGCGAAAAAAATCCGAAATCCAAAATCTGAAATCCAAAATCGAAACGGATGCTCTACTATTTTTTATATCAATTGATTTATCAAACCTACGGTCGCACCAGCGAATCAATCTTTTACAAAGGTTTGAACGTTTTTCAATACGTGACGTTTCGCACGGCTTGGGCGACGATTACCTCGCTTTTGCTGACGCTTCTTTTCGGCAAGCGCGTTATTAGAAAATTGCAGGCGTTGAAAATCGGACAGGAAATCCGCGAAGAATTATCCGCCGAACACCACGCCAAAAAAGGCACGCCGACAATGGGCGGAGTCTTGATTCTCGGTTCGGTTTTTCTTTCGACGATTCTCTGGGCGCGGCTCGACAGTCTGTATCTGTGGCTGACGCTCGCCGCGACGACTTCGTTCGGCGTGATCGGTTTTGTGGACGATTACATCAAAATCGTCAAAAAACGAAGTTTGGGTTTGACTGGCTGGCAGAAAATTCTCGGTCAGCTTTTAACGGCGATTGTCGTCTGGGGAATTTTGTGGGCGTTTGCCAATTATCCCTGGAATTTGAGCATTCCGTTTTTCAAATCAACCGCGATTGCCGATCCAATTTCAGCAGTTACCTGGATCGGTCCGATAGCTTATCTCATCTTTATAATTTTCGTTTTATTGGGCGCGTCAAACGCCGTGAATTTGACCGACGGAATGGATGGTTTGGCGACGAGCGTGACGTTTATTGCAATGTCGGCTTTGACCGGATTGACTTATTTGGCGAGCGACGAGCGTTGGGCAGAACGGCTCGACATCACGCACAAACCCGAAGCCGCCGAGCTGACGGTTTTTTGCGGCGCGATGGTCGGCGCGGCACTCGGATTTTTATGGTTTAACGCGCCGCCGGCGGAAGTTTTTATGGGCGATGTCGGGTCGCTCGCCATCGGCGGCGCGCTCGGCACGGTGGCGATTTTAACCAAGCAGGAATTTCTTCTGCCGTTTATCGGCGGCATTTTTATTATCGAAGCGGTTTCAGTGATGTTGCAGGTTTCGTATTTCAAATTCACGAAGCGCACGACCGGCACGGGCAAGCGAATTTTTCTGCAATCGCCGCTGCATCATCATTTTCAGATGGGCGGCTGGAAAGAGCCGAAAATCGTTTTCAGATTTGTCATTATTGCGATTTTGTTTGCGCTGCTCAGTTTGTCAACGTTGAAATTGCGGTGAGTTTAGTTTTTGGTTTTTGGTTTTTTGTCTTTGGTTATTTTGTTTTAGAAAATCTCCAAAAATAAAAAGCCAAAACCAAAAACCAAATACCAAATGAATTTAGAAGGACGCAAAACTTTAGTTCTCGGCGCGGGAAAATCCGGCATTGCGGCGGCGAAATTTTTAGCGAAGCGCGGTGCGGTGGTTGCTCTGCACGACAAAAAGCCGATTGCCGAATGGACTGAAAACGCGCGTTCCTTGAAAGACGAAAAAATCGGTTTGCTTGATGGACAAATTCCTTCGTGGCTGCTCGACCAGATTGATTTAATCGTTATTTCGCCGGGCATTCCGACCTCGATTGTTCCGGCGCGTTACGTCGAACGCAAAGACGGCGAAGTGATCGGCGAAGTCGAACTAGCTTACAGATTTTTGAAGGGAAAAATTGTCGGCATTACGGGCAGCAACGGCAAAACGACGACGACGACTTTGATCGGCGAGATTTTGAAAAATGCAGGAATTGAAATGCAGGTCGGCGGCAATATCGGAACGCCTTTAATTGATTTGGTCGAAAGTTCAAACGATGAAACGTGGACGGTGTGCGAGCTTTCGAGCTTTCAGCTCGAAACGATAAAAACATTTCGCCCGAACGTCGCCGTCGCTTTGAACGTCACGCCGAATCACCTCGACCGATACAATTTTTTCTCGGATTACGCCGTCGCCAAGCACCGGCTTTTTATGAATCAAACGGCGGAAGATGTCGCCGTCTTAAATGCCGACGACGAAACGACGGCGAGCTGGGCGCGCAATTTGAAGGCGCAAATCGTTTTGTTTTCGGTGAAAAAAGAACTCGACGAAGGTTTGTTTCTGCGCGGGCGCGATTTGATTTGCCGCGCCGACGGAAAGGAAAAAATCTTAATGACGCGCGGCGATATTTTTTTGCGCGGTCTGCACAACGTCGAAAATATTCTGGCGAGTTTAGCGGCTGGTTTGGCGTGCGGCGCGTCGGTTGATTCAATGTTTAAAACGGTGAAGAATTTTCGCGGCGTGGAGCATCGCATCGAATTCGTCGCAGAAATCGGCGGCGTGAAATTTTACAACGATTCAAAGGCGACTTCGGTTGACGCGACGCAGAAGGCTCTCGAAGCGTTGAGCGACGACGCGGCGAAAATAAATTTGATCTTAGGCGGACGCGGCAAAAACGCGCCGTATCAACCGCTCGCCGCATTGATCGAAAAATCTGTTCGCAAGTTAATTTTGATCGGCGAAGATGCCGACAATATCGAATCGCAATTAAAAAGTTCCGCTGAAATCGTTCGCGCCGATTCGATGGCGGACGCGGTGAAAAAAAGTTTTGAATTTGCCGAAACGAACGACGCGGTTTTGCTCGCGCCCGCTTGCGCCAGCTTCGATATGTTCAAAAGTTTCGAGGAAAGAGGGAAGGAATTTAAGTCCCAGGTCTCAAGTCTCAAGTCTCAAGTTGAAGAGAAAAACTTGAAAGTCGGAATTTGAGAGTTGACCCTTGAGACTTGAGACCAGAAAAGATAATGACGAAAAAAAATCGCATAGATTGGTTTCTGTTCGCCATCGCCGCCAGCCTCGCGCTGTTCGGTTCGATAATGGTTTATTCCGCGTCGGCGATGATCTCCTTGAAGGAAACCGACAGCGCGACGCAATACTCCTATTTTTACAAACAATTCGGCTTCACCGTTTTCGGATTAATAGTAATGTTTGTGACGAGCAAAATCGATTACAAATGGTATCAGGATAAAACCGTCGTTTACGGGATTTTAATCGTTACCGCAATTTTGCTGTTGGCGGTCTTCGGATTTCCGCCGATCAACGGCGCGCGGCGTTGGATACGTTTTCCGGGCGTTTCGTTTCAGCCGTCGGAGATTGCCAAAATCGCTCTGCCGATTTTTCTCGCTTATTTTCTGACCGAAAAAATTGACGCGATTGCCGAAATAAAAGAAACGGTTTTGCCGTGCGGTCTGGTCTTAGCGTTTTTGTGCGGTTTGATAATGCTCGAACCGGATTTGGGAACGACGATGGTTTTGTGCGCGATTTTCGTCGCCATCTATTTTGCGGCGGGCGCAAAATGGCTGCACATTCTCGCCACGCTCGGCAGTCTTTTAATTTGCGGCTGCGCGGCTCTGATTTTATCGCCGTGGCGTATGAAACGGCTGTTTGCGTTTCTCGATCCGTGGGAGCATTCGGGCGACGGCAGCTATCAAGTCGTGCAGGGACTCTACGCCATCGGTTCGGGCGGCGTTTTGGGCGAAGGATTTGCCAAAGGTCAGCAGAAACTTTTTTATCTGCCGTATCCGTATTCGGATTTTATTTTCGCGGTCATCGGCGAAGAGTTGGGTTTAATCGGAACGCTCGCCGTTTTAATCGCGTTCGGTTTTTTGCTCTGGCGCGGAACACGCGCCGCTCTGCTCGCACCCGATAGATTCGGAATGCTTTTGGGAATCGGAATTATCACCGGCATTATCGTGCAGGCGTTATTTAATATCTCGGTCGTGATTTCGATTTTACCGGCAAAGGGAATTCCTTTGCCGTTCATTTCCTACGGCGGTTCGTCGGTCGTTTTGACGCTGTTCGCAGTCGGCATTTTATTAAATATTTCGCAACACGCGACGACGAATTCGGCGGATAAAACGAGTGAAAAGAAACGAAAAAAACGCGGCAGAACCGGATTGAAATAGAAAGTAAGCGGTGAGCGGTATGCAGTAAAAAAACTGCTCACTGCTTACTACTTACTGCTCACTGAAATGAAAATTTTAATCGCCGCCGGCGGAACGGGCGGACATATTTATCCGGGAATCGCGGTGGCGAAGGAAATTTTGCGGCGCGCCGAAAAATCGAAAATTTTATTCGTCGGCACGAGCCGCGGATTGGAAACGAAAATCGTTCCCGCGAACGATTTTGAACTCGCACTGATAAACAGCGCGGGCTTGAAAAACGTCGGACTCGCCGGACAGTTGAAAGGTTTGTTCGTCTTGCCGAAAAGTTTTCTGGAAGCCCGGCGCGTGATTAAAAATTTTCAGCCGGATGTGGTCGTCGGCGCGGGCGGTTATGTTTCGGGACCGGTTCTTTTAATGGCGAGCTTGATGCGGATTCCGACGCTCGTGATGGACTCGAACGCTCTGCCCGGTTTTACAAATCGAAGGCTCGCGCCGTTCGTCACCAAAGCCGCTTTGACGTTTGAAGAAGCCGTTCCGTTTTTCGGCAGAAAGGGAATCGTCACCGGCAATCCGGTGCGAAAAGAGTTTTTTGAAATCGGCGCGAAACAGCGCGGCGCAAAAACGAATCTTTTAATTTTCGGCGGCTCGCAAGGCGCGCGGGCAATCAATAACGCAGTGGTTGAATCGTTAAAAGATTTGCCGCACGAGCGATTGAGAATTACGCACCAAACGGGCGAAGGCGATTTTGAATTGATTCGTGAGACATACAATCGCGCCGGTTTCGGCGACGCGGCGCAGGTGAAACCGTATATTTCAAATATGGTCGAAGAATTTGCGAAAAGCGATTTGATAATCTGTCGCGCCGGAGCGACGAGCTGCGCGGAAATCGCCGCCGCCGGACGAGCCGCGATTTTGATTCCGCTGCCGACCGCCGCGGACGACCATCAGCGCAAAAACGCCGAAGCGTTTGAACGCGCGGGCGCGGCGCAGATGATTTTGCAAAAAGATTTGTCTGGCAAAACGCTGGCGGAGAAAATCTCGGATTTGATAAATGCGCCCGAAAAAATTACGGCGATGGAAGCGTCGGCGAAAAAATTGGCAAAGGCGGACGCAGCGAAAGTTACAGTTGATTTAATAAAAAGTTTAATAAAGGAAAAGAGATAATTTTCGACAAAGATTTCGGACTTCAAACAGATCCAAAATCCAAAATCCAAAATCCAAAATCCAAATGTTTCGGCACGTAAAAAAAATTCATTTCATCGGCATCGGCGGCATCGGGATGAGCGGCATCGCCGAGGTTTTGCTGAATCTCGAATTCAAAGTTTCCGGTTCGGATTTGAAAAAATCGAAAACGACGAATCGCCTCGAAAAGTTCGGCGCGAAAATTTACGAAGGACACCGCGCCGAAAACGTCGGCGACGCGCAGGTCGTCGTTTATTCGTCTGCCGTAAAAGACGACAATCCGGAAGTTCAGATCGCCAGAGAAAGGAAAATTCCGGTAATTCCGCGCGCCGAAATGTTGGCGGAATTGATGACCTTAAAACCGTATTCAATCGGCGTTGCCGGTTCGCACGGAAAGACTTCGACGACCTCGATGGTCGCTACCGTTTTGGGACACGCGGGCGTTGACCCGACGACGATTGTCGGCGGCGTGGTTGACACTTTGGGTTCCAACGCGCGTTTGGGAACAAGCGATTGGTTCGTCATCGAAGCCGACGAAAGCGATCGTTCCTTCTTGATGCTCAATCCGACGGTATGCGTCGTCACGAATATTGACCGCGAGCATATGGAATCTTACAAAGGAATGGAAGACGTAATGCAGTGTTTCACGGATTACGTCAATAAAATTCCGTTCTACGGCGCGGCGGTTTTATGTCTCGACGACCCGAACGTGCAGTCAATAATTCCCTCGATTAAACGCCGCCGCGTCACTTATGGGTTCACCGCGCAGGCGGACGTTTCGGCACACAATATCGTGGCGAATGATGCGTTCGGCTCCACTTTTGAGGTGTGGCGCGGCGCGGAAATTTTAGGCGAAATAAATTTGCCGGTTCCCGGACGACACAATGTTTATAACGCGCTGGCGGCGACGACCGCCGCGCTCGAACTCGATGTCGCGTTTGAAAAAATCGCCGAAGCGTTCGCAAAATTCAAAAACGCCGACCGCCGTTTTCAGTTCAAAGGCGAATTTAACGGCATCACTCTGGTTGACGATTACGGGCATCATCCGACCGAGATAACGGCGACGCTCGCAGCGGCGAAGGAAGGTTCGGGCGGCAGGCGGACGGTCGTCGTTTTTCAGCCGCACCGCTACACGCGCACGAATGAATTGATGGAAGATTTCGCACGTTGTTTCAATAACGCCGACGTGCTTTATCTTTTGGATATTTACGCGGCGAGCGAACCGCCGATTGAAAACGTCACGGCGGAAATTTTGACGGAAAAAATTAAGGAATACGGACACAAAAACGCGCAATTCATCGGCGACATCGAAACCGCCGCGTCTGTGGTTGCAAAAGATTTGCAGGCGGGCGATTTGGTTATCACGCTCGGCGCAGGCAGCATCACACGTCTCTCGGACGAGATTATCGAAACGCTGAAATCGAACGGGCAGAAAGAGCAAAAACAGAAAAAGGGAAAAAAGAAAACAAAGACGAAAACGAAAAAATAATTTTTGAACGGCGGCTTGACAAGCAGCGCGAACGAACTAAAAAAAATTATGGCAGCACGCACACGAACGACGAATAAGGCAAGTTTGAGAGGCATCAAATCGAAACGAACGCCCGCCGATAGAAAATCTAATCCGGGACGATTCGCAAATTTTTTCGTGCCGCTCTTTTTTATTTTCGGCATTTTATTTTGTCTCGGTTTTTTAGGTTTAATGGGCTATCGAACCGTCACGGCTTCGGCGTTTTTCGATGTCAAAACCGTAGATATTCGCGGCGTGGCGCGCGCTTCAAAAAGCGACATCGAACGCATCGTCAGCCGCCAGACTGACCGTTCGGGCGTGTGGAACGCGGATTTAAGCCAGGTGAAAAGCGATGTCGAAAAATTGCCGTATGTCAGATCGGCGGTCGTCTCGCGCGTTCTGCCGGACGGCTTGCGCGTCAGCGTCAAAGAGCGCGTGCCGCGCGTCGTCGCGCGTTTTGACACGGGCGATTATTGGGTGGACGACGAAGCCGTCATTCTCGAAGCGGTCGGCAAAACCGAAGACCGTCCGCCGTTCGTTCTGCGCGGTTGGGACGAATCGAAAGCCGATAAATCGGCGAAGGAAAATCAAGACCGCGTCAAGATGTATTTAAAAATGCTCGACGAATGGCAAAATTTCGATTTGGCGAAGCGCGTCAGCGTCGTTAATCTCGCCAACCTGCGCGAGCCGCAGGCGGTCGTCTCGGATTCGGGCGAAGCTGTGACGATTATTTTGCCGATTGAAAATTTTGCCAATCGCTTGAAATTCGGCTTGGAAAAAATCGCCGGTCGCGGCAAAGAAATTAAATCAATTGACGTAAATAATGTGCAGGGTATTTTAGGATTTCGAGAGAAGTAAAATTTCCGGGTTGCGCGGGCGATTTTGAAATCTTACGATTGAAGAAAAAATGAATCGTGAAATACAGGCAGTCGGATTAGACATCGGCACGAGCCGCGTGCGGTGTATGATCGGCGAGCCGTCGGAAAACGGCAAAATGATTATCGTCGGCATCGGTCAAGCCGAATCAAGGGGCTTGCGGCGCGGGATCGTGACGACGACCGACGCGGTTGCCGAATCAATCCGCAAAGCCGTCGAAGAAGCCGAGCGCGTCAGCGGTTTGACGATTCATTCGGCGACGATTAATTTGTCGGGCGAACACCTGCGCGGCGAAAACAAATCGGGCGTGGTCGCGGTCGCCGGCGCGGGACGCGAAATTTCCAGCGAAGATGTCGAACGCGCCGTCGAATCGGCGAGCGCGATGCAGTTGCCCGCCGGTTGGGAAATCGTTGACCGTCTGCCGCAGGAATTTATTATTGACGGGCAGGACGGCATCATCGAGCCGATTGGAATGCGCGGCGCGCGGCTCGAAAGCAAAATTCACGTCGTCACATCGCCGAGCGCGGGACGGCAAAATATCGTCAAAGCGATTCAACGCGCCGACCTCGAAATCGAAACGATGATGCTCGAACCGCTCGCGGCGGCGAACTGCGCTTTGACCGACGACGATAAAGAATACGGTTGCGCTCTCGTCAATATCGGCGCGGAGGTGACGAGCTTAATGATTTTCGGACGCGGCGCGGTGCAGCACACGACGGTTTTTCCGTTCGGCG
>CAXSGY010000004.1:0-257701 GCA_964237235.1 uncultured Pyrinomonadaceae bacterium | reverse complement strand
TCAATTGGTAGACAGCCTCCCTTACAAGGAGGAAGTTAGGGGTTCGAGTCCCTTCGTGCCCACCAATTTCGATTTTGGATTTTAGGTTTCGGATTTCGGGTTGAAATAACTTCTTTACCAATCCAAAATCCGAAACCTAAAATCCAAAATTCAATATGCGGAGTCGTAGTTCAGTTGGTTAGAACGCCAGCCTGTCACGTTGGAGGTCGCGGGTTCGAGTCCCGTCGGCTCCGCCATTAATCTCTTTATTATCAGCAGTTTCCGAGTCGTCATCAGTGGCGACTTTTTCATTTTCGGGCTGCTGTGTCAAAAACGTGCCTTTTCCCTCTAATTCGTCCATCAATTTACCGGCAATAAGCTCCGTTGTCTGATTGGAAAAAGACGGCGATAAGTGCTTATACCATTCCAATTCGTCGCTTCTATGTCCGGTCATTTTCCGAATAATCGCGTCCGACACGCCTTCGATAAAAAGCATCGTCGTGGCGAAATGGCGCAGATCGTGAATCCGCAAATCCTTAATCCCTGCCAAATTCCGAATCCGCCGAAAGCGTTTGCCAATATCCCAAGCGTGTGGCTTCTGAAATGCCTCGACGTTGCGATATTTTACGTTCGGACGTGCCGGAAACAGGTATTCGTGTTTTCCGTAGCTGGGAAGCTGTTTTAAGGCTTCTATACAGAATTGCGGCAACGGCAGCCGGTTTGAACGCCGGTTCTTGCTGTCCTTCTTCGGCAGAAAGATTGACGGGAAATCAACGTCCATTTTTAATTCTTCCCACTTGCGCGAAAGAATGGCTGTTTTCCGAAGTCCGGTGCAAGCCGCCAGAATGATGAAACCTTGCAGCTCAAAATCCTTTTCCTTTTGGCACTGCTCGATTAAAGCGGCGAGTTCCGAAACTTCAACGAAACGATCACGCGCTTCGCGCTCCGGTATTTGCGGAATAACCGCAATAGGATTTTCGTCGTATTTCTTCCACTTGATAGCGAAATTAAACGACGAGTTGAAAATTGTCCGGTAATGATTAACGTAGGACGGCGAATAGCCTTCCACTTCTAAAAGTTCCTTTAGAAAGTCGTCAATTATTTCCGGTCGCAGATTGCGCGCCTTGATCGCTCGAAACTTTTCAAGTCGCTTGTCCTTGTATTGAAAGCCCCGTTTGGTCTTTCCGTGTCGCTCCCACCAGAAATCGAAAATCTCACCGAACGTGATTGCTTCGTATTTTCTGATCGGGGTTAATTTACCTTCGGAAACCTCCCTGACCCGCTTGTCCCGAAGTAATTTAGCTACTTCCGGTTCAGTTGTTTTGGCAGATTCCTTTATCCGTTTACCTTGCTCGTCATTGTAACTAATCCATAGATTATTACTGTTTTTATCGCGGCGATATACGCCTTTTGGTAGTTTTTTCATTGTTCCTCCTTAAGTGGGTTAGGGGTTAATGAATCGAGTTATAAATTAGCGACATCATCGAGAGAGTAAGGAACGAGTGCGATGCCGCCGCGCTTTTTGACTTCTTCAAGGTAGGATTTTTGCAGTTCGGTCGGTTTGTTGGGGGCGATTTTACATTCGACGGCGATAAACTTTCCGTCTTTCGAGCAGCCGGTAATATTGGCAGTTCCGGGGCGCGATAGCCTCACTGCCCAGCCTTTGCCTTTGTGGTCGCCGCGGATCATTCCCGATTGCGTTCGATCAACTAAATGACCGCGATAATTAAGAAAGTCTATGATTTGTCGGACTAATTGAGTTTCCTTCAAAGTTGCGAGAATTAATTATTCTTCCTTGATTGCCGGCTCACTTGCGCCGTTTTCAATTTCCAGCGAATTGCAATTCGGACATTTTACGTCGAGCAAACTTAAATTTGATTTGAACGAACGGCGACAATCACGGCAATTATAATCCTTTACTTTTGTGTTTGTGGGAACTGTTGCGTCTTGCTTTTTTATCCAGTAAGAAAAAGTCGGCGCAGTAACATCATACTTCTGACAAACTTTGCTCAAAGTCATTCCGTTTAGTCTGTCCTCGACCATTTTTTGAATTTTCTGTTCGCTTAGTTTTTTTGATGTTTTTGTCTTGACTGCCGGCTTTGCGAGCGGAATTTCATCCACTGTTTCCTGATCGGAAGTCGGCGCAACCAGTTGCCATAATTGATTGTCTATAACGGCAAATGTCTGGTCTGCAATTTCATACTTATCCATTTTATTTTGAGTTAATTATTTTTTGAGAGAACGCTTTTTCTTTGTTACCATAATTTGGAGTTTGAAGATGGCAACGATGGCAGAGCGTGATGGTATTTTTTATATCGAATCGTCCTTCGGGGAAACTGGCGAACGAATAAAGATGATGCACTTCGAGATTGTTTTCGGAATGACACCAGATGCATTGAAAGTTGTCGCGCTTTAATACTGAATTGCGGAATGCCCTGTAAAGCGGCGATTCTCTAATCTCGCGGCTGCTCGGTTCGTGGTCGTCATAAACCGGCTCTCTGCGGCGGGTAAATCGCCAATAGGGATAGCCAACTGCGGCGGTGAAGATTGTTGAGAAAAGTATTGCTTCCATAATCATTTCATTCGCTTAAAGTTGTTGACGACAAGGTTTGACTTGTAGCTTATCGGTTTAGCAATAACGTTAATTGCACACGGTTTCCTATCTGTGATACATCACTATAGTTGCCGAATTAGCTACCCGGAAATATGCGGCTCACTGTCCGCAACGCCAACAACTTCAAATTAACGATTCGATTGGATTCTCATTTGCTTCATCATATGGGTAATTGTCGAGAGAATACGGTGCTTCGTAGCCAAGGCTTAATTGATTGAAGTGGGTGCCGATTTCAAAATAACATTCTTTCATCGCGTAACAGATTCTGATTTTGTGGGTCTTGCACATTACGCTATTCTTGAACACCTTTTTGCCGTTCGCGTCGCGTTCGTAATTGCCTTGCTCGTCTTTCTTGGGAACCGGATACCAAACAATCCGGCATCCTTTATCAGGGTGATGAAAGCAGGAAGAATCTAACTCGTCTTGGGTTGGCTGGCGTGATGATGATAAGGCAGTTTTGTTACTCGTAACTGCATTATACACTAGAAATTAATTATCTATAACCGCTTCGCAGACAAATGAATAGGGGAAGCCTCTCTCAAAACTTCCCCTATTCATTTGTTCAAGTTATTCAAGGTTAACTTGGGTACATCTATCTGTTATTTAATTTGTCATCAGGATTTGTATGTTCGGCTACTTCGTGACCGGCAACTCCACCCGCCACGCCGCCGACAACGCCGCCAATCGCCGTTCCGACAACCGGAACTACCGAGCCGACCGCTGCGCCTGCAACCGCTCCGCCGGCAATACCGACACCGGTTCCAAATACGTGCGAACCGCCGTTTTTGTTGAATTCATCATGGAAGTATTGCGCGTCTTCGTCATTGCGCGCATTAACGCCCATATAAACGCCGCCGTTTTTAATTCCTGATTCATACTCGGCAGCATGTTCTTCGGGTATACCCGAACCGACTAACGCTCCGATCAAACCGCCTGTCAATCCGCCTGCTCCCGCGCCAGCCAAAGCCGCCGCAATCGGTCCGGCGATAACTAATCCGAGTCCCGGAATTAAAACGCTTGTTCCGATGGCTGCGATACCGGCAATAATCGCGCCGAGCGTTCCGCCGATGGCTGAACCGGTTCCCGCGCCTTCAAGAGCTTTGCTGCCGAGTTCGGTTGCGACTGTTCCTTCGCCGAAATGTTTGTTGCGCGTTTCGTCTGACATCAGTAAATTGACATCATCTTTGGTATAACCGCGGCTTTCCAATGCCGAATAAGCTCGTTCGGTGCTTGCTCTGTCGTTAAAAAGTCCTGATACCGTTCGTCCTGTTGTTTCACTCATAATTTTTATCTCCTTTTTTTTGTGGTTAATATTTTTATGCAAATTCCGACTTATAAGAACTGCATTAACTTCGGACATAAAAACATTATCTAGGATGGTGAGTTGCAAGGTATGTGCCATAGCTTGATCGCCGTTTTCAATTTGCTAGTTAGATACACCCGCGCCTTTAGTCTGCTAACCCCTTAGAAGAATAGTTGGAAGCTATGTATCAGTTAATCTCAGGCTGCTCTGTTCAGCCTGTTTCATTCTGTGGGGCGGGATCATGTAAAGCTCCCTGTTAATCAAGCTGCCTGAGAGCGAGTAATTTGATTATTTCTGAACCATTCGTTTTCAAATGCGTTCGGCGTTTTGTAACCCAAAGCCGATGCAAATAATTGGCGTTAAAATACCTGATAAACTTTTCCACCTCAATTTTCAATTCTTCAACTGACGACCACTCGCGCAGCCAGCAAAGCTCTTCTTTAATGGTGCGAATCAGGCGTTCGGTGTCGGCATTGCCCTTCGGATTAGCATAAGCCATGAATGCCTGTTTGATCCCAAGCGGGCGGCATTCTCTCATAAAAGTTAAGCCGGTCGGCTGAGAGCCATTATCGCTCATCAAATTTAGTTCGAGATTTTCCGCCTCCCGGATGCCGGCGCGAAATTGTCTGCATACGGCAAGGTTGACGGCTTCGAGCCAATCCGAGGCGCGGCTTCGACTCGCCACAAACGCGCCGAGAATCTTCTTCGTAAACCAATCATTGACGACCACCAAATATGCCCAGCCTTCTTGAGTCAAAACCTTTGTCATATCTACGCCCCACCAGCTATTGGGTTTCTCCGGGCGCGGCTTTGATTGCCGACTTGTCCGCTTTGCCTTTAATTTTTCATCGCCTCTCACGAGCAAACCGTTTTCCCGCAACAGCCGGTTAGACGCGCTTACGGTTGATTTTCAATCGCTCGACGAAGACCAGATATGCCCAAATCCGGCGATAACCCCAAAACGGATGCCCGGCTTTAAGCTGCTGGATAATCGGCAACACCGCTCGGTCGGATTCTTCGGTAACTGCGCTTCGCTTGCGGCGATACTTTACCAATCGTTTTTTTTAAGCTCCATTGTCAATTCGCCGACCATTGTCTTGAGTTTCTGATTCTCCCGCTCTAGGCTCACTTCTTTCTTCGACTGCTGTTTTGTTTCAAAGAGCTTCGGAATGTTATCTAAAAACTGCTCGCGCCATTTGTAATACTGCGTTTGGTGAATCTGATGTTCGCTGCAAATCTCAGAGACCGCTCGCCCTTTTAATCCCTGAACCACGATTTTCGCCTTCTCTTCAGAAGTCCACACTCTGCCTTTTCCCATAAAAAGTATTCTCCCAAATTGTTAGGATACTCGCTCTGAATCAGCTTTGTCTTAACGGGGTGCAGTATAATGAATTGAGGTTTCTTAATCATTTCCAGATAAATATAATCTCCTGTTATGAAAGAAATACTGCTTTATTTTGATGTGGCACGGATTATACACCGATTAGGATTTGAGAGTAAAGATATTTCTTTCAAGTGTGATAAAATTTTCGCTTGAAATCGTGTTTGAAAACGTAGCCAAAAACGTAGCCAAAATGTGCCGGAAATATCCCGCATAAATAAAGCAACTGTGGTTTTGGCACAGTTGCTTGGTGTTGTTAACTACCTGAAAATGCTTATAGTTAAGAGAAATCTGAAAGGCAGAATTTTAATCTGTCACGTTGGAGGTCGCGGGTTCGAGTCCCGTCGGCTCCGTCATTAATCTCTTTGTAAACAGCAGTTTCGAGGCAAGTCTCGAAACTGTTTTTCTTGTTTTCAAGCGGCGCGTTCGAGTAAACAAATTTTTCCGCGGCGATTAATGTTTATATAACTTTCAATGAACGACCGGGAGCGACAATTTATCCGCGCGTTTGAGACAAATCGTGAGGCGTTCGGCGTTTCGCTTTCGACCGAGAAGATTTTTAATCTGGCGAAATTTTTTGAACTCGTCGAAAAACACAACGCGCTTCTTCATCTGGTTGCGCCGTTTGAGGTTGAAACTTTCGTCGTTCGCCACGTTTTAGAATCAATCTACGCCGAACAATTTCTGCCGAAAAACACGACGTTCGCCGACCTCGGCACGGGCGCGGGTTTGCCCGCCGTTCCGCTGCTCGTCGCCCGAAAGGATTTGCGCGGTGTTCTCGTCGAATCGAAATTGAAAAAGGCGAAGTTTCTGGACGAAGTTTTGGCGGAATGCAGATTGAAGAATCGCGCCCGCGTTCTCAATAATCAATTTGAAGAACTCAAAAAGCCCGATGTTTCATTTGTTTTATGCCGTGCGATTGATAAATTTATGCCGAAGCTACCGAAGATTTTAAGGTGGCGCGGCGATTGTGATTTCCTCTTCTTCGGAGGCAACGCACTTGGCGATTCGCTGGCTGCGAGCGGCGCGAAGTTTGAGAAATATTTACTGCCGCTGTCCGAACAGAGATTCGTTTTTGTTTCCTCGGAAAAAATGAAAAGGGAAGTTAATTGACGGAAAATCAGCAAATATCGGCGCGTCTTAAATTACATCAAAAAAGTTTCGGAAAATTGACCGAAAAATTCGCGCTTCGTTTTGTCCTGACGTTTCATTTGTAATACAATGTGTTATATGAAGCACGCCGTAAAACAGAGAAAACCGTCTGCAAAACCGAAAACAAAGTCTCTCGCGCCGATCAAAGCCGTCATCAAAACAAAATCGACGGCGAGGAAATCCGCTGCTCAAGCCGCGCCGCCAAAAATAAAAGCGTCGGCAAAAGCGTCAGCAAAAACGTCTCTGCAAAAAACCGCGCCGAAGCTGTCGGCGAAAACTCTGAACGCCCTGAAAACCGTTTCAAAAAGAAAAGCCGCATCGCCTTTGAAACAGACCGCAACGCCGAATACGAAAAAGCCCGCCGTAAAAATTTCGGCGAAAACGGTCAAGGCAACGGGCAGGCAAATTAAATCAGCCGCGCCGAAAATTAAATTAACTTTGACACCGAAAAAAGCCGCCGCGAAAAAAAATCTCGAATCAACGGCGAAACGGAAACCGGCGCAAAAAACGGCGGACGCGAAAAAGACTAATAAAAATACTGTCAAAAAATCTGCTCAAAAGGTTAAATCGAAAACGGTCAAACCGACAATCCAAAGAACGAAAAAACCAAGTTCGTCGAAAGTGAAAAGTGTTTCAAATGCCCGCCAAAAAGTCGTTTCGCAAGCGGCAAAGCCGATTTTAAAGGCGAAGAAAGCGTCGAAAATCAGCCAAACTAAATTGACGGCGGCAAAGCGTTTGAAGCCGAAAAAAAGCGTCGCGCCGACGATTAAGGCGAAAACCGTTAAACGAAAAACACAAAAAACAATAATCGCCGCGCCGGTAAAAAGCACCGGAAAATCGGCAACTCCAAAATCGCTTACCAAGCCGAAAGAAAATGTTGCGAAAAAAGTCGCAACGCCAACGGCGAAAATAAAAGCTGTTTCCGAGCCGAAGAAAAATGAAGCGAGAACTCCGAGATTCAAACCGGTCGCGCCGACGAAAAATATCGTTTGGAAGCGTTTGAAATTCAAACCGGCGATTTCTTCGGCGAAAACGGTCAAGGCGAACCGGAAATTGAAAAAAATGACGGTCGTCGCGCCAATCGCGGTCGTTGAAGAAGTCAAATCGCGTCCGCCGAAACCGAAGAAAGGCAAACCGATTGGCTCGGCGATTTTTCGCGGAAAAAAAGAGCGTTACGATTTTAAGGTCTTTGAGCTGGACGAAAAATTCGAGCCGATTCCGGCGGTTTATATTATTTCCAAACGCAAAACCGATCATCACAAACGCGCTCATCACGCCCTGGTCTGCATCGGACAAACCGATTCGGTTTCCGCCGAAGTCAAAAAACACCGCAAAGGCGGCTGCGTCAAAAAACACGCGGCGAACGCGGTTTGTATTTTGCCCGAAGCGAGCGAAAAAATCCGCCGGCAAATCGAGATTGATTTGAAATCGGCGCACGCGGTCGCTTGCAGCGCAAAGTGAAATCAACGATACGAAAAAGCAATCCGCGCGGTTGAAACGATTTTCGAAAGTGACCGCGCGTCTTCGCGCCTGAAGCGGGTTTATGTTTGTTCTGGTAAGATAATTTAATGAAAACGCGACCGGAAAAAGACGAATATGCCGAATACTATGCCAATTATGTCTCGCTCGCCGAAGACGCGGACATCGTTGCGGCGTTGGGAAATCAGATTGACGAATTGCGAAATTTGCTCGACGGAATTTCGCCGGACAAAGAAAATTTTCGCTACGCCGAAGGCAAATGGAGCGTCAGGGAATTGCTCGGACACATCATTGACGGCGAGAGAGTTTTTTCGTATCGCGCGCTGCGAATTTCGCGCGGCGACGAAACTCCTCTGGCGGGTTTTGAAGAAAACGAATATGTCGCCGCGAGCAATTTTAATGAATCGAACTTTGCCGATTTGGTCGAAGAATTCGCGCTGCTTCGTCAATCGAATAGTTTGATGTTTCAAAATCTGACCGATGAAATGTGGTCGCGGCGCGGCACGGCGAGCGGCGCGGCGGTTTCGGTTCGCGCGCTGGCTTTTATAATGGTCGGTCACGTTCGACATCATACTAATATCCTGCGCGAAAGATATTTGAATTAAGAATGAAATTCGACGCGATTATCATCGGCGCGGGCGCGGCGGGGCTTTTTTGCGCGATAGAAGCCGGACGACGCGGGCGCAAAATTTTAGTTCTCGAACACAACGCGCAAATCGGGCGCAAAATTTTAATTTCCGGCGGCGGTCGCTGTAATTTTACGAACACAAACGCGCGCGCCGAAAATTTCGTTTCCGAAAATCCGCATTTTTGCAAATCGGCGTTAGCCCAATACACGCCGCAGGATTTTGTCGAACTCGTCAAAAAACACCGCATCGAGTTCTACGAAAAAAAGCTCGGACAGCTTTTCTGCCGCCAATCCTCAAGCCAAATTGTCGAAATGCTTTTGACGGAATGCCGCGCGGCGCGCGTCGAGATCCGCCTTAATTGCGCGGTGCAAAGCGTCTGTAAAAACGGTTCGTTTACAGTCGAAACGAGTCAGGGAAATTTTTCCTGTGAAAGTTTGATCGTCGCAACCGGCGGGCTTTCGTTTCCGAAAATCGGAGCGAGCGATTTCGGTTATCGCGTCGCTGAACAATTCGATTTGAAAATCGTTCCGCCAACGCCTGCGCTCGTCGCGCTCGTCGCCGAACATTCGGACGCGAACTTTAAAAAGCTGGCGGGCGTTTCGATTGACGCGGCGGTTTCATCCGGCAAACAATCGTTTCGGGAAAATATTTTATTCACGCACCGCGGGCTTTCCGGTCCGGCGATTTTGCAAATCTCGAATTACTGGCAAAAGGGAAAATCGGTTTCGATTGATTTGCTGCCGGCGGCAAATGCGGCTCGATTGTTGGCGGAAAACCGTGAGAACAAACAAAGGCTCGACAATTTTCTGAGCCGTTTTCTGCCGCACCGTTTCGCCGAAAATTTTACGGCGCGAAATTTTCCGAACAAGCCTGTTAATCAATTCAGCCGCCCGGAAATCGAACAAATCGCCGGAAAACTAAACGATTGGCAAATCAAATTCAGCGACACCGAAGGCTTTGACCGCGCCGAAGTAACTTCGGGCGGCGTTTCGACCGATGAGCTTTCGTCGAAGACTATGGAAGCCAAACGAGTTTCCGGGCTTTATTTTATCGGCGAAATCGTTGACGTAACCGGCTGGCTCGGCGGTTATAATTTTCAATGGGCGTGGTCGTCCGGCTTCGCCGCCGGCAAAGCGATTTGAGTTAAAACCGCTGCAAAAATAGTTTTTCTTTGCATCTTCGCGCCTTTGCGGGAAAACAATTTTTATCCCCCGCAAAGACGCGAAGATGCAAAGGAAAATCGAGCAAAATAATCGACTTTATACTTTTGAAATAAAATCTAAAATCTTTAACGATGAAATTTTCTCGCAATCAAATTATCGGCGCGCTTTTATTGCTGGCATTCTTCCTGCTGATCGCATTGGCGCGGCTGTTTCTGAACACAAACTGATTTCGCTCGTATAAATCATCTAAAAGGCGCAAATTGTGCAGTCACTTTGAAATAATCAAGCAGGACAAAATGGAAAATTCGGTTGAACCGGAAGAAAAAGCGGCAAAGAAGGAAGACGAAATCGAAAACAGCATCAGCATACATATATTCAGCGTTTCGGCGACGCTGGTCGGCGTTTGTCTGACGGTCATCGGAATTTTTAGAGCGATTACCGAACTGAAAAATTTCGATTCGGTCGGCGATAATATTCTGGCTTTTGACGGCTGATTTTTTTGGTTTCCTGCATTCTCGCTTACACCAGTTTGCGAACGACCGACGGGAAACGCAAACGGCGGCTGGAGAGAACCGCCGATATATTTTTCGTCGGCGGGTTGTCGCTGATGGTCATCGTTTGCAGCTTGATAGCCTATACGCTTATTTGATTTGTTTTGGAAAATAACGCCGAAAATCAAGAGATTTACGCCGTCGCCGGTCCGACCGCGGCGGGCAAAAGCGAACTCGGCATCGAACTCGCGCTTCGCGTCGGCGGCGAAATAATCAACTGCGATTCAGTGCAGATTTACCAGGAAATCGAGATTGCGACGGCGAAGGTTTCGATTGAAGAAATGCGCGGCGTGCCGCATCATTTAATCGGTTACGTCGCGCCCGACGTGAATTATACGGCGGCTGACTGGGCAACGGACGCGGCTCAAAAAATCTTTGAAATCGAGCGGCGCGGCAACATTCCCGTTCTCGTCGGCGGAACGGGTTTTTATTTGAGAGCGTTGCGCGAACCGTTTTTTGCGAGTCCGAAAACCGACGAAAATCTGCGGAAAAAAATCAAGCGAATAAAAGAGCAAAAAGGCGCGGAACATCTGCACAAAATCTTAACCAGAGTTGACAAAATTTCCGCTGCCAGACTTTTTCCGCGCGATTATGTTCGCGTCGCGCGCGCGCTCGAAGTTTTTTTCCAAACCGGAAAATCTATCGCCGCGGCGCAGCCGAACCGTCCGCCGCCGCCGGAATTTGCTGGTAGAATAAGAATTTTCGCGCTTTATCCGCCGCGCGATCTTTTGTATGAACGCATTAACTGCCGCGCCGAAACGCATTTCGCCGACGGGTTAATCGAAGAAGTAAAAAATTTGCGCGGGAAAGGCTTGCGCGATGATACGAACGCGCTCGGCGCGCACGGTTACCGGAGGGTTTGCGAATTTTTGCGCGGCGAGCGAACGCTTGAAAGCGCAATCGAACAAACCAAACAGGACGTTCGCAATTACGCCAAACGGCAGATGTCCTGGTTTCGGCGCGAAAAAGCGGTCGAATGGCTCGAAGGCTTCGGCGACGAAGCCGCAACGCGCGAAAAATTGTGGAAAATGCTTGATTTGTAAGAACTTGTGAAAATTTTCTTGTGCGAATCGGCAAACTTGTTATAAACTAAGTCCAGCAATCCCACAACTTGGCTGAAGAGAGAATGTTATGGAAAAAACAGTTGCCCAAAACATACAGGATGCGTTTTTAAATACGGCGCGGCGCGAGAAGTTTAACATTGTCATACATTTAATGCACGGCGCGACGCTTTCGGGAAGAATCAAAAGCTTCGATAAATTTTCGGTGATGCTGGATGTGAGCGGGCAAGACGTTTTAGTGTTCAAACATTCCATTTCCACTATTTCGCAGGAAAGAAAAAGACCCGTTTCGGAACCATAAATTTGCGCGGAAAATTTATCACTTTTGAAGGAATTGACGGAAGCGGCAAATCAACGCAGTTGCGAATGCTGGCAAGCGAATTGCGCGTCAGAGGCTTGGACGTTTTAACGACGATGGAGCCGGGCGGAACGCCGCTCGGTCGCCGTCTGCGCGAATCGTTTCTCGAAACCGAAGAAACGGTCGCGCCGCTCGCCGAGCTTTTATTGTTCGCCGCTGACCGCGCCCAGCACGTCGAATTTTTAGTCAAACCGGCTATCGAACAGGGAAAAATCGTCATCTCCGACCGTTATGCCGACGCGACTTTCGCTTATCAAGGCGCGGGGCGCGGTTTTTCCGAAGAAATGGTTAATCAAGTAATCGAACTCGCCACCGGCGGACTCAAACCCGATTTGACTTTGTTTTTCGATTTACCGATTGAAACGGCGTTCGCCAGAAAACATTCGCGCAGCGCGGCGGGCGAGCAGAAAAATCGTATGGATTCGGAGACGACGGAATTTTACGACCGCGTGCGCCGCGCTTACCTTAAAATCGTCGAAAGCGAACCGGCGCGTTTTCGCATTGTCGAAGCAAGCGGCTCGATTGAAGAAGTCAAAGCGCGTGTTTTGAAAATCGTTTCCGAATTTCTCGAAAGCAAACGGAGCGCGGACGGCTCGTCCGCCAACGGAGCGTGAGCGACGTTGCTCGATTGCTAATCCGCGACTTAATAACAACGGTATATCTCGCGCTCGCGCGCTCGAAATGCTGACGAGCCGTCCACGCTCCGCATCCATTATTTTTATGTTCGACAAGCTCATCGGCAACGATTCGGTTAAAACGATTTTGCGCCGACTTCTAAAATCAGGTCGCGTTCCTCATTCGCTGCTTTTGGCGGGCGCGGGCGGCGTTGGCAAGCGGCAATTTGCGCTCGAACTCGCTAAATCAATTGTTTGCCGCAATCCGAAAGCGGGCGAAGCCTGCGACGTTTGCGCTTCGTGCCGCCGCGCCGACAATTTTAACGCTCCGAAAACGGACGACCGCGACGCATTCAAGAAGGTTACTTTTACAGAGCATCCCGACATCGGTTTGATTTTGCCGTTCAACAAAAACATTCTGGTTGACGCGGTGCGCGATCTGGAGACGGAGGCGAATTTCCGACCGTTTGAAGCGTCAAACAGATTTTTTCTAATTGACGATGCCGATAAAATGAACGATTCGGCATCGAACGCGCTTTTAAAGACGCTCGAAGAGCCGCCCGCCACTTCGTATATTTTTCTGATTTCGGCGCGCCCCGACGCGTTTTTGCCGACGATTCGCTCGCGCTGTCAAACGCTGCGCTTCGCGCCGGTCGCGCCGGCGGAAATCGAAAACTATCTGGCGAAAAGCAAAGAATTTTCCGTCGAAGATGCCGCGCTGCTCGCAAGGCTTTCCGGCGGCAGAATCGGCTACGCGCGAAACGCGGATCTGGAAAAATTTCGCCGCCAACGCCACGCGATGCTCCGAGTTTTGGAAAGCGTCGCCATCAGCCGAAACCGCGCCGAGCTTTTGCGCGTCGCCGAAGAAATGAACGACGCAAAAAACAAGGACGATTACGAAACGTCGCTCGACATTCTGCAAACTTTAATTCACGACGTTTGGGCGATTCGCCAGCGCGCCGACGAAAAGTTGTTGGTAAACACTGATTCCATCGCCGATTTAAGACGCTTCGCCGATCGAACGGAAGGCAAAAAGCTGTCGGCGTGGCTCGCGGAAATCGAAACTTTGCGCGAAAATCTCGCCGTCAATCTCAACCGCAAAATCGCCACCGACGCATTGTTTATGCAGATGGCAAATGACTGATAACATTAATTTGCGGTAAAATAGAAGTGAAATTGAGCGAATCGAAATTTTCAAATGAAAGACTTTTAGCGGGCGCGGGAATTTTGGCGGTCGGCGCGGGCGTGTTTGTCGTCGGTTATTTTAATCCGACGACCGCCGGATTTTTTCCGGTTTGTCCGCTTTACGCGCTGACCGGAATAAATTGTCCGGGATGCGGTTTGACGCGCGGTTTTCACGCGCTTTTTCACGGCGACGTTTTGACGGCTCTGCATTTTAACGCGATGCTGCCGATTTATTCGTTTATTTTTCTATACTTTTTCGCTTCGATGATTTTAATTGTCGTCAGAGGTCGCGGGCTTTCGTGGAAAGTTTTTCCGCCTGCCGCGATTTACGGATTTATTTTTTTAGTGGCGGCATTTTTCGTTCTGCGGAATGTGCCGATTTATCCTTTTACATTGCTCGCGCCTTAAGAATTTTTTAACCACATAGAAACATAGGACACATAGAGATTAAATTTTCTATGTGTCCTATGTCTCTATGTGGTTTGATAAATTTTCAGCTGATTTGGACTAAAGGTTTTTCGGCGTTCAAAGGTTTCGCGTTTTTGCCTTCTTTCCGCAAAATCTCGACTTCCTTGACGAATTCTTCGACGATATCCGCGCCGGAAACGCGGCGCATCGGCACGCCGTCTTTGAAAATCATTCCGACATTGCGACCGAACGTAATTCCCAACTGTGAATCGTGCGCTTCGCCGGGACCGTTGACGGCGCAGCCCATAATCGAAAGATGCAAAGGCTCTTCGACGTGCGCCAATCTTCTTTCGACTTCGGTGACGATCTCGACGAAATTATCAACGTCTAATCTGCCGCAGGTCGGACACGCGACGACCGTTACGCCGCGCTTTCTTAATTCCAGACTTTTTAAGATTTCCCAACCGACGCGCACCTCTTCGTGCGGTTCGGCGGCGAGAGAAACGCGAATTGTGTCGCCGATGCCTTCGTGCATCAAAATTCCCAAACCGATGGCGGATTTAATCGTGCCGCCGAACGCCGTTCCCGCTTCGGTTACGCCGAGATGAAACGGATAATCAACCTTTCTTGACATCAGACGATACGCTTCGACCATACGATTTACGTCCGAGGCTTTGAGGGAAATAATCGTGTCGGTAAAACCTAAATCTTCCAAAATTCTGATATGGCGCATTCCCGATTCGACAATCGCTTCGGGCGTTGCCGTGCCGTATTTTGCCAAAAGGTCTTTTTCCAGACTGCCGCCGTTGACACCGATTCTGATCGGAACTTTTTGCGCTTCGGCGGCGCGCACGACCTGGCGAATGCGGTCAATCGAACCGATGTTTCCCGGGTTAAGCCGCAACTTATCAATGCCCGCGTCGAGTGCCATCAGCGCGAGTTTATAGTGAAAATGAATGTCGGCGACGAGCGGCGCGTCGGTGCGTTTGCGGATTTCTTTTAAGGCAATCGCCGCGTCGTTGTCGGGAACGGCGATGCGGACGATTTCGCAACCGGCGGCGACCATTTCTTCGATCTGCTTGATCGTTCCGTCAACGTCGGTCGTGTCGGTTTTCGTCATAGACTGCACGGCAATCGGCGCGTCGCCGCCGATCTGCACGTTTTTGACCATTACCGCTTTTGTTTTTCTTCTCATCTTAAGTTCACTTCACCGCAAAATTTTTTGCCACGAATGACACGAATAAACACGAATTATCTTTTGACTCTTATTCGTGCTTATTCGTTCAATTCGTGGCTAATTTACTTTCCAAACAAGCGCGAAACATCAAAGAAAATCGTCGTAACCATCAACAGCAAAATTATGGCGAGACCGACGAGCTGAATTTTTTCCTTAACATTCATCGAAAGCGTCATTCCGAATAAACCCAGGAAACCTTCGATTGCCAGCACCGCGATTTGTCCGCCGTCGAGCATCGGAATCGGCAGCAGATTAAACACGCCCAAATTAAGGCTGATTAACGCCAATATCGAAACTAAACCGACGAAACCCTGTTCGTGGACGACTTTGGAAATTATCTGCACGATGCCGATTGGTCCGGCTAATCCGGCATCTTTGACCGAACGCTGTCCGGCGAAAAGCTGTCCGAAAACTTTGCCCGTCAAGCGGATAATTTCGAGATTCGTGTTGACGGCAAAGCTCGCCGCCTGTCCCATCGAAACCGGCTCGCGCGGCATCGCTTTTTCGTCCGGCTCGAAAATCGCGCCGACTTTGTAAACGCCTTCGACTTGTTCGGCTTGAATCGGAATTTCCCGGCGTTCGCCGTTGCGCTCGACGAGCATTTTAATCGTCGCCTCTTTGCTGCCGCGAATTTGATTGACGATTTCGTTGTGGTTGCGAACCGTTTCACCGTTGATCGAAATAATGCGGTCGCCAATTTGCAAACCGGCGTTCGCCGCCGGATTTCCTTCGATTAGCGAACCGGTAATGACCGGCTCGACACCGATTTCCGGCTCGAGATCGAGCGAACCGATGCTGTTGCCGTCTTTTTCGGTGCGCGTCGGTTTAATCGTCAAATTCAATTTCTGCCCGCCGCGCTCGACCGTTACCGGAATTTCTTTTTCCGGCGCGATCAGCGAATCGTTGCGGACGCGCTCCCACGTCGGATTTTCCACGCCGTCAAACTGCACCACGCGGTCGCCGACTTTGATTCCGGCTTGTTCAGCCGCGCCCGCCGTTTTGACCGTGCCGACAATCGGCGCGGGCATCGAAGGCAAGCCCATATACCACGCGCCGAAAAACGGAATCGCCAGCGCGAGCATAATGTTCATAAACGGTCCGCCGATCATCACTAAAAACTTTTGCCAGCGCGGGCGCAGTTCATACAGCTCCGAATCGGCAACCGGCTCGCTTTGGTCGTCTTTGCCTTCCAAACCGGAATTGGCTTCGTCGCCGTAAAGTTTGACGTATGCGCCAAGCGGAATCGCCGAAATACGGTAATCGGTATGTCCGTATTTGAAACCCCAGATGCGTGGTCCGAGACCGAAAAACGAATAAGCGTCAACACGCATTCCCAACAGTTTGGCAACGGCAAAGTGTCCGAATTCGTGGATGTTGATGGCGATGCCGAGAACGAAGATGACGGCTAAAATGACTATTAAAATATCGGGCATTGTATAAATTCCTTTGTAAAAAAAATCTTGTCTGCTTAGAAACAATTTCCGGCGGGCAAGTTGTCATTAAAAGTGTAAAACGCGCCGAAAACTTTGGCAACTAAGGCAAAATGTCGGCGATTTTGATTTTTGATTTCGGCGCGGCGAGCGGCGCGATTGATTCGGTTTCGATGAGAATTTTTATTTCGCCGTAAACGAATCCGAGATTTTTGTCTTTTTTCGGCTGACGGTAAACTTCGAGACGGCGGTTTTTTAAATTCACAATCCAGTATTCCCGAATTCTGTTTTGAGCGTAGAGTTCCGCTTTGACTGCCCGATCATAGCGAAGCGTCGAATCGGAAACTTCGATCAGCAACTCCGCCGTTTTCGGATGCGATTTTGAAAAATCCCGAATATTGCCTTTGATTATGGCTAGGTCGGGTTCGGGCGCGTTCGCTTTCCCGAAATTCAGAGGCATCTGCGTGCGGACGACGAAATTTTGAGGAAAAATCTTCGCTAAAATTTGCGCGGCTAACGCCAGAGCGGTCGCGTGTGCCGACTTCATTGGTGACATTTCGATAATTTCTCCTTCAATGAGTTCGACTCGTCTGTTGTGAAAGAAACCGAGTTCCGCCATTTTGTAATATTCTTTCTGCGTCCATTTTATCAGTTTAACTCCTTCGTTTCTCGCGTTGGTTTCTTCGATCTCACCGACAAACGAATAGTTTTGCGAATCAATCTTTGAAATCACCTGTTCCATAAATTTTTACCTCTCAATTTGCCGAAGCGGTTTTTCCAAAAGTTTCCAACCGTATTATAGCCTGTTTTCGCGCCCAATCGTCGGTTTCCAAAATAATTTCCAAACTCTGCGCCGGTTTCGATTCGTGTTCGTTCATCACGCTTTCGACGATTTTCGGAATGCCCGAAAGTTGGATTTTACCATCCAAAAATGCTTCGACGGCGATTTCGTTGGCGGCGTTGAGCGCGGTCGTCATCGTGCCGCCGATTTTTAATGCTTTGTAAGCTAAAGCCAAACAGGGAAACTTTTCCAAATCGGGTTCTTCAAAAGTGAGCTGCGAAAGCGTCGCAAAATCGAGCGGCGGCAGGCAATTTTCCTTTCTCGTCGGATACGTCAAAGCATATTGAATGGCGTGTTTCATATCGGTTACGCCGAGCTGCGCGATGATCGAGCCGTCAACCATTTCGACGAACGAATGGACGATTGACTGCGGATGCACGACGACCGCGATTTCGTCCGCCGGAAAATCGAACAGGCGGCTCGCTTCGATCACCTCTAAACCTTTGTTCATCAAAGTCGCGCTGTCAATCGTGTTTTTTTTGCCCATTTTCCAGTTCGGATGATTTAAGGCTTCGGCGACGGTCGCGTTTTCGATTTCGCGTTTCGATTTCCCGCGAAACGGTCCGCCCGAAGCGGTTAAAATCAAGCGTTTGACTTCCCGTTTCGATTCGCCGCGCAGACATTGGTGAATCGCGTTGTGTTCAGAATCAACGGGCAAAATTTCGGCTTTATTTTCACGCGCCGCTTTTCGCATCAATTCGCCCGCCATTACGAAGGTTTCCTTGTTGGCGAGCGCGACTCGTTTGCCCGCTTCCAAAGCACGCAGAGTCGGCACGAAACCGACTGCGCCGACCGTCGCCGAAACGACCGTTGCGACTTGCTCGTGCGTCGCCGCCGCGATTAATCCGCTTTCGCCGATTTCGATTTTCGGAATTTGAAATTTGAAATTTGAAATTCGGCGAAGCAAATCTTCCGCGCTTTGCTCGTCCGCGACCGAAACTAATGTGGGTTGAAATTGTTCGATCTGTTCGGCAAGCTTTTCGACGTTTTTGCCCGCGCCGAGCGCGACCACGCGAAAATCGTTTTTGAGATGTTCGACGACCTTCAGCGTGTTACAGCCGATTGAGCCGGTCGAGCCTAAAACTGCGATTGATTTCATAAAATACGCTCGTCAAAGATTATCACAAACCGGTAATTTTTATTGATCCGCGCGGGCTAAATCATTGAAAACGCTTTACATTTCTTTACACGCGAAAGATATGTTTTTTCCAACCATCCGAAATTCGGGCGCGTCATACTTTGCGGGCGGCGATTTGAAAACGAGTTTGAAGCCGTTCAAAAAAAAGATTTTTAAGGAGAGATTATAATGAAAAAATTCTTAGCTTTAGCCATACTTTCTTTATCTTCGATGGCATTCGTGCCTTCGATTGAAGCGAAAACTAACAGCACGGCAAACGCGGCGACAATTGCCGAACCGCAGATTATCATCAGAACGCCGCGCAATCGTTATCAACGCCGAACGCGCGTCGTCACGACCACGCGCAACGTTCGCCGCGGTCGCAGTTTAGTCCGCGAAACTTATCGAACGACGTATTTTGCCAACGGCAGAGTCAATCGCCGTCTGGTCAGCAGCGTCGTCATCAGACGCTACTAAAACTTTGAACGAAACTATCGAGCAACATAAAAAACGGTAATTTTTAGCCACGAATAAACACGAATTAGATTCAAAGATAATTCGTGTTTATTCGTGTTATTCGCGGCTAAAAATCTTTCGTTCAAATATGCCCGGCTGTATTATTTTGAATTTTCCTCCGCAAATTTTCGCGTCGCCTCCAAATAATCGCCTTTGTCGTCTTTCGATTCGAGCCACGTCGCAAATTGCGCCGATTGATTTTTCGGAACGCTCAAATTTTTCCAATCCGCGGCGCGCAGATGTTTTGCGAGAAAAACGATTTGCCCGACGTGATAAGCCGTGTGCGCGAGCGAACGATTGATTGCCTTAACAACCGTAAAATCTTCGCCGCGAATCTGCACGATTTTTCCTAAATCTTCGGTTTGCAAACTTTCAAGCGTTTCAGCTAAAACTTTCCAGCCCGTTTCCCAAATTTCCATTACGAACACGCGCGAATCCGTTTCCGCAATAAATTCCGCGTCGCGGTTTCTATCGGCTTTCTCTCCGTCGCTCATCAAAAAATCAGTCCAGCGCGAGCGCAAATTTCCGCCGACGTGCTTGGCAATCGTCGCCATCGAATTCGATTCGGCATCAATCAATGCAAAAAATTCTTCGTCGGAAATTTGCTCGAACGCTCGTTCGGCGAGTTTTTTGTAACCGTCGAACGATTGCCGCGCTTCATCCAAAACACTCTGTAAAATTTGTTCGCTCATAGATTATTTTTTTTCGGATAAGCCAAAATCCATTTCAAAGCCGCATCGCGTCCTTCCGTGTAAGATTTCCAATCGGGCGCGATTAATTTATCGGGCAAAATTCCGGACGTGTCGGTTTCGGAAAACTTGTAAAATTCGATTGAATAACTGACCGGAAGATGCGAATTTGGCAGCGTGAAACCGCGATTTTCCATATAACCGACGGGACGCGCGCCGGTCGGTTCGCCGACGATAATCGCCTTTAAATCGTTGCGAAAATCCGCCGTGTTCGTCATTCCGGCGGAAAACGTCGTGCGCCCGGCGAGAACGAAAAGATGTCCGCGCTCGAGAAATTTATTTCTCTCCTTCAAAGGCTTGATAAAAAAATCGCGCCCGCGCGTGAAATCGCCGCCGCCGTTTTGCCGCAAATCGAAGACGAGTTTTTCGACCGCATTTTTGTCTATAAAATCGAATAATTCGCTCGAAAATTTACGAAATTCATTAAACGCATATCGGTTGTAACGTTGCGACTATGATTTTTGCCGCCGTATTTTTCTGTTTTCGCATTCATCGGCGGCAAAGCGTTTTTCAGCCGTTCGGAGCGGGAAGTGTGACGCGAATCATCTCGAGTCCTTGACCGGCTTCAAAAAGAAATTCCGTTTCGTTCGGCAGCACAAAACTTCCGGCTTTTGTCAGTTGATAAATCTCGCCGCCACCGGAAAGACGCAAATTTCCGTCTAACACGAAGAAAAACATAAACTCGCCCGAATGTCGAACGGCAAAATGCGCGTCGGCAACGGCGCGAAAAACGCGCGCGTCGGCTAAACCGCCGGTCGCTTCCGCGATTTTCGTATCGCGCGTTTCGAGTCCGTCAAATTCGGATTTTTCCCAGACGGCGTTTTCGGCGATGTGATGCAGAAATTGCTGTCTGCCGTAAAATTTGTCGGGCGCGCGCGTTTCGGTCGGTAAATTTAATTCGTGGTCGGCGAAGGTTTCGTGAATCGCCGGACAGCCGATTTCCAAAACTTCAAATTGGTCCGAAGATTCAAGAACGCGGTGACGAATTTCCGGCGGCTGAAGAACGCAGTCGCCGGCGTTCATTATGAACGGTTCGCCCTGATTTTCGTAAACGAGCTTTGCCCAGCCCGCGATGCAGTAAATCATCTGAAAACGAACTTTGTGAAAGTGTACGTAATCGGGAACTTCGCCGCCCTTCGGAATCGAGATATGCGAAGCGACAAATCTGCCGCTTAACCTGCCCGGAATCAAATCCCGATACTGCATTCCGGCACGTCCCGCGCCCCACACATTTTCGCCTTCAAGCGTGGAAACGATAAATTCCTGCGCCGCGTCGGGAATCTCAACCGGCGCGTCTGCGTTCGTAAAAATCACTCGCACACCGTCGGGCGAGAAAATTTCTCGCGGCGCATCGGCAGCAAGCGTTGAAAAATTGCCGGCAAGCCGCAGCGTCAAAGGTGAAACTTCTTTCGATTCTTCTAACCGCAGAGTCGTTCCGTAACCGGAAATCACCGCCACGATTGGCGCGTCAGCCGGATAAATCATTTCGACGCGAAAGCCGCAACGCTCGACGAAAAATTCGAGCGAACGGTTAAAATTCGCGCACGGTAAAACGATTTGCGCCGAAGTTATTTGGTGCTTCATTTTTATTTGTCCAATTTGATTTTTCCCGAAATGTCTTCACGCGCAACCGTTTCCTGTTCGCCCGTGCTTAGATTTTTGAGTGTTACTTTATTATCGGCGAGTTCCGATTCGCCCAAGACGCAGACGAACGGGATTTTTATCGAATCGGCATATTTGAATTGTTTGCCGAGTTTGTCCGCTTCGGGATAAACGAGAACGCGCAAATTTTGCGAGCGCAATTCAGCCGCGAGCTTAAGCGATTCGCCGATTGCGTCTTCGTTCCAAATCGTTACCATTACATCAGCCGAGCTGTCCGACAATTCCGGCGGAAACATTCCGCGTTCTTCCATCACGACGAGAATGCGTTCGAGTCCCAAGCTGAAACCGCACGCCGGAATTTGCTCCTTGCCGAACATTCCGATTAAGCCGTCATAACGCCCGCCGCCGCCGATTGAACCTATTTCTTTTCCCACATTTATTTCAAAAATCGCGCCCGTGTAGTATGACAAACCACGCGCAAGACTCGGATCAAATTTTATTCGTAATCCTGAATAACGAAGCATTGAAAACTTCCATATCCTTTCAAGTTGTGATTTGGCTGCCAAACCTTTTTCATCATCAACAAGTAGGGAATTAATTTCTATGAAAGCATTGCCAGTAGCGATAAAGTCAGTAATCTCTTTGACTACAGTTTCGATTGTTTCTTCATCAGATTTGCCATGTTCTTTGAAAGATGATCGAAGACTTTCAAGAGTTTTATATTTTTCACTTTCAACTTTATTGTCTAATTTTAATAACTCTAAAACTTCTAACTTTTCCTTTCCCGTCAAAGATTTAACTGAAATATCTTTGATGAAAAATTCCATAGCAGTAATTAATCTCTTATTTGCCGTGTCTGAGATTCCACGTTCAGCCAATTCATTTTCAACGCCGATACGCCCAATTTTGTCTATTTTGTCTAACGCTACTAATGCATCAAAGTGTTTCTCCTCAGGAATCCCAGAAGAGCGCAGTAACGCAAAAAGTATTTCTCGATGATTTATACGAATTGTAAAATCCTTAAATCCAAATCTCTCCAAAATCTCACAAACCGCCGAAATCAATTCCGCTTCGACCATCATAGAACTCGAACCGATTGCGTCAACGTCGCATTGATAAAATTCCCGATAACGCCCGCGCGCCGGGCGGTCGGCGCGCCAGACGGGTTGGATTTGGTAGCGTTTGAAGAATTTCGGCAGATCGTTTTTGTGGTTGGCGACGACGCGCGCGAGCGGAACGGTTAAATCGTAGCGCAGAGCCAGATCGGACAATTCGTTTTCGTTTTTGATTTGTCCGGCGTTTAATTCTTCCTGCAATTTTTCGCCGCGTTTGAGGATTTTGAAGATCAACTGATTGCCTTCTTCGCCGTATTTGCCGGTTAATGTTTCGAGGTTTTCGACCGACGGCGTTTCGAGCGGTTCAAAGCCGTATGATTCGTAAACTTCCTTGATGATGTTGATGACGTAATTGCGCTTGCGAACGTCGGACGGTAAAAAATCGCGCATTCCGCGCGCCGGATTTGTTTTGGCTGACATTGGTTAAAAGTGGAAAAGGGAAAAAGTGGAAAAGGAAAAAAGGGAAAAAGGGAAAAAGCGTGAAAGTCTCAGATGAATAAACTTTTTCTCTTTTTCCCTTTTTCCTCTTTAATTAAAATTTCTTGAACGTATAGCCGACGTAAAAATAATTTTGGTCGAAGCCCGGATTGATTCTCGCGGTCGAATTGTTCGAGATATGATGAAATTTGAAACCGACCGTAAAAGCGCGTCCGTCGTCGGTTAAAAATTCCGCGCCGCCGCCGAAGAACGGCGTGAAATTAAGCCGTCTGCCGACCTGATCGGGACGAATCGGGCTGCGGTCATCGGGAATTTTTTTGCCGAAAATAAGCAGCCCCGCGCCCGCCGTGATAAACGGCTGAATTTTTGTTCGACGGCGAAAATTTAACTGAAAGCTCGCGGGCGTTAAGCCGACGGCGTAAGCGGTCTGGCGCGAACGGTCGGTGGCGAACGTCGTCGGCGAAGTGCGAACGATGCGGTCGGCGGGATATCTGACGATTGCCAAGGGAACGAAGTCAATCTGATATTTGATGGCGAGATTTTTGCTCGTCGCCAAACGCCGGGAATATCGAAAATCAATTTCGCCGTAAGACGAACGGCGCGAACCGCTGAACAGGCGCGGAATATCGGGCGCGAATCCGCCGAAAACGCCGAATTCGTTTTTGGCGTTAATTGCGTCCTCGCTCAATTGTGCTTTGGCGGCTTCCGCGTCGGTCTTCGTGCCTTCGGTCGCGCCCGTAAAATTTGCCTGCGCGAGCGCGGACAAAGCGAAAACCAATGTGATAATCGTAAAGCCGATCACGCGCCGGAAATCGGCGAAAAAATTTCGCATTAAAAATTTTTCTCCTGAAATTTTATGAAAAATAAAGACGCGCAAGATTGTCATCCCGAAAAGGCGCGTCTGTTAAGCATAAACCAAATTGCGAAATTTGGCGATTAAAACGACTGGTGGGCGAAGTATCGTTGCTGACCTGGGAGAATCGCTTCAAAGCGAAAAAGCCTTTGCGTAAATTCGGCTTTATTTTCACCGCGAAGTATTCCGCGCCGTTGCGCTTCACCGGCAAGCAACGACGCTTCGCGCCGGTGGTTCCAATTATTTTCGATACGCGCGGCTCAATTCGACATAGTTGCGCCAGAATTTTTGCAAATCTTCGACTTCCGCGTCCGACAATTCGCGCTTGACTTTCGCCGGACTGCCCATCACGAGCGAGCGCGGCGGAATAACGGTGTTCGGCGTTATTAAACTGCCCGCCGCGACGAGCGAATTTGCGCCGACGCGCACGCCGTCGAGAACAATCGCGCCGATGCCG
This sequence comes from uncultured Pyrinomonadaceae bacterium, assembly GCA_964237235.1. Lineage (GTDB taxonomy): Bacteria > Acidobacteriota > Blastocatellia > Pyrinomonadales > Pyrinomonadaceae. The sequence continues at coordinate 233,469 of CAXSGY010000004.1, read as the reverse complement.
ATCAAACAATTCGATTCGATGTGACAGCCGTGCAGGGTGACGCGGTGTCCGACGGTGATTTCGTTTTCCAAAACGGTCGAATGCGCGTCACGCGAAACGTGGATGATCGTGCCGTCCTGAATGTTCGTCCGCTCGCCGATGCGGATAAAATTAACGTCGCCACGCAGAATCGAACCGAACCAAACGCTCGATTCCGCGCCGATTTCAACGTCGCCGAGGATGATTGCGTCGTCGGCGACAAAAGCCGTTGCGTGAATTTTCGGGTGCTGATTTCGGAACGATTCGATCATTTTTGTTTGGCGCGAATTTCCAAATTTTCATATTGCAGACGGGTTTTCACCGCGTCGCCGAACACGCAGATTCCGGCATTGACGACGATCAAACTGAGCGTTCCCCACAAAAACCATTTTTTTAGCGGCTCGCCTTTTGATTTGTAAATCACCGATTGACCGAACAGGCTCAAGCCGAAGCCGATCAAAATCAACCCGCCGATTGATTCAAAAATCCATTTGTAAAATGCCTCTTCCATCAACGGCAATGTTAATGCGCCGCGCCGCGAAAAACAAGTAATTGGAGTTTTCACTGCGTTCGTGGCAAACTTTTCCTGTCCGAATATTAAAATGAAAAAGAGAAGTCAGATATGGCAAAAAAACCGAAAATTTTAGCGTTTGCGGGAAGTCTCCGCGAAAATTCATTTAGCAAGCGCGTCGTCAGAACGGCGATGAAGGGCGCGGCGGACGCGGGCGCGGACGTAACATTTGTTGATTTGCGCGATTATCCGATGCCGATTTACGACCAGGATTTACACGAACGCGAAGGCTTCGGCGAGAACGCGCTCGCGTTTCAAAAACTCTTGGGCGAAAGCGAGGGTTTTTTGATTTGCTCGCCCGAATACAACGGCTCGCTTCCGGGCGCGTTGAAAAACGCGATTGATTGGGCTTCGCGTAAATCGGACGATTACGGAATGGTCGAAGTTTTCAAAGGCAAAGCCGCCGCGATTATGACCGAATCGCCGGGCGCGTTCGGCGGTCTGCGCTGTCTCGGACATTTGCGAACGGTTTTGACGATTATGTTCGTCAATGTTCTGCCGTCGGAGATTGCCGTCGCCAATGTGTCTAAAATGTTCGACGGCAACGGCGCGGAAATGTCTGACGAAAAAATGAAGAAAATTCTCGAAGAATTGGGCGCGTCGCTCGTTGATATTCTGCGGAAAACGCACGGCGAAATCGAAGTCGTCGAAGAAGCCGGATAGTAAAATTAAAAAATGTCGATTAAAGCTCAATCGAATGAAAGTAATATTCGGAAAATCTAAAATTAATGATGGAGAAAAATTTATGAACGGTTGCGAACATCTAAAAGAAATCAAAGCGGTTACGCCGAGCGCGGACGGCTGCGAAGATTGTTTGAAAACAGGCGACGACTGGGTTCATCTGCGCCTTTGCGAAACTTGTGGTCACGTCGGCTGCTGCGATTCTTCAAAAAATAAACACGCGACGAAACATTTTCACCAGACCGCGCACCCGATTATCAAATCGTTTGAGCCGGGCGAAGATTGGGGCTATTGCTACGTTGACGATCAGTTTTACGAAACGCTGCCGACGCAATAAAACTCCGCGCGAAAATCAACATTCGCGTTGCGAGGATTTTAACTATTCACTATTAATTATCCATTGTTAAAAGGTTTCCCTATTTTGATAGTGAATAGTTGACAGTTGATAGTGAACAGTTGAAGAGAGAAGTAATGGCTATCAATCGAGAGCCGTGAAATAAAAAGATGATTCAAAATTTTTCCAAACAGTTCTTTGCGCTTTTCCTGTGCGTCTTCGCGGCGACGATTTTCGCGCAGGAATCGAAATTAAAAACGATTACCGAAACAAAAAAAATCACGGGCGAAGAATTGAAATCGCTCGCTAAACCGGCGGATAAAAAACCGGTTCTGATAAATTTCTGGGCGACGTGGTGCGGTCCGTGTCATTCGGAATTTCCCGAACTCGTCGAAATTGACCGGGATTTTCGCGCTAAAGGCTTAAATTTTTACGTCGTTTCGGTTGACGATTTCGCCTTGATTGAGACGCGCGTTCCCGAATTTTTGAAGGATTACGATTCGACGATGCCTTCGTATTTAATCGACATTCGCGGTCGCCGCGAAATCGCCAAAGCCGTCCGCCAAATCGCGCCGAAATTTCCCGACGTTTATCCTCTGACTTTACTTTTCGACGCAAACGGCAAACTCGTCTTTCAAAAGAACGGTCGAGTTGACGCGAAGATTCTGCGAAAGGAAATCGAAAAAGTTATGCCGAAAGCCGTAAAATGAAAGCAAAGTTTGTAATCTTTTACAAAAAATATGCAGGAAATAATCGAATTGTAAGAGCCGTCTATTATTAAAAATGATTGATCTACGAAGCGACACAGTTACGAAGCCGACCGCCGAAATGCGCCGCGCGATGGCGGACGCGGAAGTCGGCGACGATGTCTACGGTGAAGACGCGACCGTTAATTTTTTACAGGAACGCGCCGCCGAAATTTTCGGCAAAGAAGCCGCGCTGTTCGTGCCGACCGGCTCGATGGGCAATCAGATTGCCGTTAAACTGCACACAAAATTGGGCGACGAAATTATCGTCGAAGAGCGCGGGCATATTTTGAATTGGGAGATGGGAACGCCGGCAATCGCTTCGGGCGTAACGGTTCGCGCCGTCCGCGCGGCGAACGATAACGGAATGCTCGCGTGGGCGGAAATCGAAGCGGCGATTCATCGAAATCAGCCGTATTACGCTTGTCCGACCGGTTTGATTTGTCTCGAAAATACGCATAATTTCGGCGGCGGCAGCGTGATGAGCGCGGAACAAACGCGGGAAATTTGCGACCAGGCGCGTCAATTAAATTTGCCCGTTCATCTGGACGGCGCGCGGATTTTTAATTCGGCAGTCGCACAAAACGAGACGGTCGAAAATCTTTCCAAAAATTGCGATTCGGTGCAGTTTTGTCTTTCCAAAGGTCTGGGCGCGCCGGTCGGTTCGATGCTTTTGGGGACGAAGGATTTTATCGCAGAAGCCAGAGTTTGGCGCAAGCGTTTCGGCGGCGGAATGCGGCAAGTCGGAATTTTGGCAGCCGCCGGTTTGATCGCTTTGACAGAATCGCCGAAGCGTCTTCATATAGATCACGAAAACGCAAAACGTCTGGCGGAAGGCGCGGCAAATTTGCGCGGTGTGGCGATTGACGCGGAACGAGTGCAGACGAACATCGTCATTTTCGATGTTTCCGAAACGGGCAAAACGTCAGCCGAAATCATCGCCGAATTAAAGGCGAACGACGTTCTGGCGATTCCGTTCGGCAAGGCGATCAGGATGGTGACGCACTGCGACGTTTCGCGCTCCGATATTGAAACGACGCTGCGGATTTTGGAAAATATTCTGAGCTGAAAACGATGGACAAAATCGAAATAAAATTCAGCCGCGTGAAGACGGGTTTATTACTGCTCGTTTGTTTGGTATTCGTCGCGGGCGGCATTTTTATTTTGGCAATCGCCAAAGATTTGCGCGGAAATATTATCGGTTGGTCGAGCATCGCGCTTTTCGGATTCGGATTGATCGTTTTTCTGAAGCACTTTTTGAACACCGCGCCGCGTCTGATTCTCGACGACGAAGGCATCGAAGACAAATCGCTCGGCATCGGGAAAATTTTCTGGGACGACATCGAAGCGGCGTATCCGAACAATGTTTTTTCCAGCAAATTCGTTTCTCTGGAAATCAAAAACGTCGAAAAATACCTGGGTAAAACTTCCAAAACCGGGCGCAAACTCGTTTCCTATAATCAGACGCTCGGATTCGAAGCATTGAATCTCAATATCGTCGGTTTGGATATTTCGCAGAAAAATTTGATGACTTTGATCACCGCGCATCTTTTTATCAGCGCGAAAAAAAACAATCGGATTTTAGTTGAAACGGACAGATAACCGCGCTCGGCAATGGCGCGCTTTCGGAAACATATTTTTTGCGTATGAAAAATCGAAGACATTCTCAAAAAGCCGTTTCGTTTGTCGTTCTGACGGCATTGGCGTTTTTGATTTTCGTTGCCGACGCTTTTTCGCAAACGCCCGCCGCGAAACTTTCCGAATTGCGAAAACAATTCGCCGTCAAATATCTGCAGCCCGCGGCGCATTTCGCGCTCGCGCAATATTATCTCGACAAAAACGATAAATTGCAGGCGTTTTTAATTATGGAATATGCCCGCCGCTACAGGTTCGCCGAAAAAGATTTCGACGCGGCGTTCGTCAAATTTTTCGGCGACAATTCGCCCGAACCGGGTGTTGAAGCGAAAAAAGCATTCGAAGAAGGTTCGCGTTTATTAGCGGCGGGAAACCAGAACGAAGCCGAAAAATTTCTCGTCGAAGCCGCCGCGCGCGCGCCGAAATCCGGCTTTATTCAAGGCTGGGTCGGACGATTTTACTTCAAAGTTAAAAACGACAACGAAAAGGCTCTGAAATATTATTTCAATGCTTATTTTCTCGATCCGCACGCTTACGAGACCGAATTCGTCGAATCGAGAATTACAAACATCGCCGTTGCCGCCGCCGATGCGCGTTTTGCCGAATTGGTGAAAAGCGGTAAATCGTTAATTGAAATTTCGACCGACGCGAATGCCTTTGTCGTCGGAAACGCCGTCGGACAGATGGCACGGCAATGGAAAAATGAATATGTCAAACCGCTCTTAAATTGTATGGGCAACGACGACAGCATCGTCCGATGGCAGACTTTTCAAACGCTCTATAACCACGCCGGAGCGTCGTTCGACGACACGCTGACGGCTTTGACGACCGATGCGGATTTGAGAAAGCGCGGTCTCGCCGCTTACGCCCTCGTTGCCCGCCGAAAGGAAAAAAGTTTCGACGTTTTGAAGAAAATGCTGGCGGACGAAGCCGAATTGATTCGGTTCGACGCGCTTTCGGCGTTGATTCTCGACGGCGGCGCGGCGGAACTCGAAATCGTCGAAACGCACCGCACAACCGAAACGAATAAAACCTTGCGGGAAATGATTGATAAAACGCTTGAGAAGAAATAATTTTTACTTTATAAAAAATAAAAATCAAACAAAAACGGCTGAATCAAAGTTGATTCAGCCATTTTTGTTTTTGGATTTAACAATCGGCGATTAGCCGAAAAGCTCGCGCAGGAAATCAACCCAAATCGTTTCGACTTTGACGTTCGCCTCGATGTTCGTACCGTTTTTGCTGTCAAAATCGCGTGCGCCGGCGAAAGCGGTGTCGAATAGTTTATTGAGAATCGTTTGCATGCCTTTCTCGTCGGCTTTTAAGTCGCCGTTCAGAAAATCGCTCAAAAGACTTTTCACGAGTTCCTTTGCTTGCTCCTTCGCCATACTGCCGACTTCGCCGCCGCCGACTTCAATCGGTTTGGCGGCTAGATCAACGAGCGTGCCGACGAGGGCTTCGCGCGTTTTCTGGTCTTCGCCGTTGTCTTTGACGGCGCGTTTATAAGCGGACGCGACCGAGCCGAGAACGTCGCCCAAAAGTTTCGCGTAATATTCGTTGTTCGGACTTTTGCCTTTGTTGTCCGGGTTGAGCATATCGGCGCGCAGATCGCCCATCAAATTGGAAACGGCGTTGACCATTTCGCCGTCCGGGTTCGGATTGGCGAAAACCGCTTCGCGCAAAAACAAAGACAACGCCTGTCCGCTGCCGTCATACGGCGAATCGGGTCCGTTGTTATCGAAAAGTTTGTCAACGATGCCGCGCGGATCGCTTAAAAATAATTTCTGCAAATTATCAACCAGCGATTGCCGCAGGCGGTCGCCCGTGTGCGTGTCCTTCAAAACCGTCGCCGCGTCGCGGAAAACTCTGGCGCGAAAGTCGCTGTAATCCGCGCCCTTCAAATCAGCCGCCATTCCGACGACGCGCTCTAAGCCCTCGCCCTTCATCAGCGACCAATCGTAATGATAAGTGTCGCCGAGCGGCGGCATTGCCAAGCCGTTTTTGAACAGTTTCGATGTTTCGGCTGCCGACCATTTCGGCGCGATCCAATTTCCTTTATCGTCTCTGCCGCCCGCTAAATATTCTTTGACGAGCTGCGGATCGGACGCTAAAACTTCGCCCGTCATACGCGCCGCGATATAGTTTTTGTATTCGTCGCCGCCGAGCGCGTCCGCTTTGATCGCGTCGAGAAATCCGCGTTTCGCTGCCGTGCCGCCGCCCGCCTGACTTAAAATAATGCCGACTTCATAATTGCCCTGTTTGACGGCGTTCGCGCCGACTTCGTATTGAAAAGAATCGGGCATCGCCGCCAAACTTTTCGCAATCGCTTCGTAATTGCCGCGCACGTCCGATTCGTTCGGGAAATCGTTGCGGTTGTCGTTGCGGACGGCGTGGCTCGTGTCTTCGAGCAGTCGCGCCGTCTCTTCCGGTCCGAGCGATTGATACATTTTATTCAAAAATTCCGGGTCGTTTTTGTGGGCGTTGACCGTTTCCATAAAATCGCGCCCGCGATTATTTTGAGCTTCGGGTCCCCAATAATTTTCCTTGTTTTTCAAACGCGCCGCCGCTTCGTCGCCGGTTTGGGCTTCCTGCGGATAGCCGGTGTCAACCAGATTTTGCGCCTCCACCGGCGGCGCGTCGAGCGGCAGTTTGTTCCAAAGATTTTCGAGCTTGAATTTTAGCGCGGCGTTGCCGAAATCCAGTTCGGCGGCTTTGCTCGTATTCGGCTGTTCGGTCGGCGCGTCGATCAAGGGTTTTTCGACCACGGCGGATTTCGGCGGCTCGACATTTACTTTGTTATTTATTCTTGCAACGTCATCAAACATTTTCGCACCTCGTTATTTAATAATAGATTTTCGCGTAAATTTAAAGGCTGTGAGAAAAGCGAATTTTTTTTGCTTTTTTCAATTCGAGTTATCGGCGATTTTACTGAAAGGTTTCCGGTTTATTTGTTTATTTACAATCATTTCAGCGCGTTTTTAGAGAATGCGCGTCGAAATTTTCGACGGTTCGCGGAATTTTTTTTGAGTTCGTTAAAAAACGAAAAAGCGCGTGCTGAAAAAACTCAACACGCGCGAATAGTCGGTTAGACCGAAGGGTTTATTCGAGAACTTCCTTGACGTAATCGAAGGCATCGCGCACCGAATCGTGCGCCGTTGTGTTTTCGATCTTTCCAAGCACGTCGTTGAACGTATAATCGTCGAAATTTTGGGGATCAATGCCGTTGTTCTTCAATTCTTTGACCGCCTCGTCGTATTTGCCCCGGGCGATGTCGTCGCCCGCCGCGCCGAGCGCGAGCTTTAAGCCTTCGCCGATAATCGCCGAGCCGATGGTCGCTTCAGGTCCGGCGAGACTGCCTGCCGCTTCGCCGACGCTGATAATGCCGCCTAAGACATCAACGATTTGTTTGGCTTCCTCGTCGGATTTATCTTTGATGCTTTTCAAAGATTCTTCCATCGCATTGACCATCGTGCCGTATTGCTCGCCGACCAATGAAGTCATATCGTGTTTGTTTTTGCCGTATTTCGCTTCAAAATCAGCGTCGGAAAGCCGGTCTGCGTCGGCTAAGGTCGCGTTCATTTTCGCCGTAATCGCCATTGCCACGTCTTTGGCGTTCGCGCCGAGCGGCGTTGTGAACAGCACATTTTTGAAGAAAGAATTCAGAGACTTTAAACCCTCGCTCGTCAAATCGTAGCCGTTTTTGTTGAGATATGTATTGGTAATCGCGTCCTGATGCTTGATGAAAAATTCGCCCAAGCCTTCTTTAGTGTAAATATTATCGCCCGCATACTGCATTCCTTCCTTGAAAAGGCGCATTGCTTCGGGAGTCGGATTACCGTTCGCGTCGGTTACATCAGCGGCTTTTTTCAAAAGATTGCCGTAGCCGCTCTCGATAGTTTGCACGTAGCTGGATGAGAGTTTTCCGGCTTCACTCGCGGCTTTGAAGAAATCCGGATTGTTTTTCATCACGTCCTGCAAGCCTGCGGGCGAAAGTCCGGCGTAAGCGGTGACGGCATTGACATAACCGAGAACTTCGTCCGGGTTGCCTTTGGCGCGGTTGATTTCGTTTTGCGCGAATTCCTTGATCAAGCCGTCGTTGCCGGATTTGCTGATGGCGGTCGCCAAACCCGATTGCAGATTCCACGGATATAAAGTCGCGTCCTGCGAATCGGTGATTTCGTGCAGTTTCGCCATCGTGCCGGACGGGTCTTTTGCATACAAATCGCCGAGAGCCTTGCCTAACGCCGCCTGACTTTCGGGCGACATCGTTCCGGCGTATTTAATCGCTTTGCCGCCCGCCGGATGTTCGAGAACCGCCTGAATGTATTTATCGCGCATTTCCGGCGGCAATTTTTGGAGCTGCTCGTCAACCGCTTTCGCGTCGTGTTCCGGGTCGCCGATCAAACTCTGCGGATTTAAGCCGGTAATCGCTTCGTCAATTTTGTCGGATTCCTGATATTCGCCTTCGTGAACGTCGCCGGTCGTTAAATGCTCCTGCAAGCTTCTCAAGACTTTTTCGCCGCCCGGCATTTGCGAAAACGAGCGCAACTCCTCGACCGACATATTATCAACGAAACCGCTGGCGACATTATCGCCGTAGGTCGTGCCGCCTAATTTTTCCTGCACTTTCTGCATCACCAACGCCGCGCCTTCCGGGTCGGTTTTGGCAAGCGCGGAAACGTCTTGACCGACACCGAAAGCGTCGTCTTCATTGTTCACGCCGCCGCGCGCGTTGATGTAATCGGTCGCCGCTCTGTCGGCTTCGGCATCGGTCATCGGCGGAAGAGTCGTCGTGCCGCCCGCGCTCGAATCTTTCTTCAACTCGGCGACCGCCGAATTGTAATAACTTAAATCCTGTCGGTATTCGTAGTTTGCCGTCGCGCCGTTCAAACCGGAATGAAGATAATCTTCGCGGTTCGGCGGTTTCGCATACATCAAAGCCGAATCCGCAATTGCCGCGCGCCGGTTGTTATAATCCAGAACCGACTGCGGATTGCCGCGGTCCGGACGCGGCAGATTCGCAATCTCCTGTTGTGCTTCGGAGGGCGTTAAAATTTTGTCGGGATAATTTTTCGCGTCCGCCGAGATTTTCTTTAAATCGCCGATTTGCGTGTCATAACTTTGTTTCGCCTGCTCGTATTCGTATTCGGCAGTTCTGCCGTTCAAACCGGCGTTGCGAAAATCTTCGATTTTCGGCGGCTTTGAATTGTTAATCGCGTCGTCGGCAATTTGTTTGCGCTGCTGTTTATAATTTTCAACCGCCGCTTTATCGGTCGGGTCGGGCTTCGGCAAGCTGTTGATTTGCTCTAGAGCCTTAGAAGGTGTCGGCAGCGTCGCGTCGTATTGTTTATCTAATTTATACTTATTGGTCGCTCCGACGTATTGCGCGTCGTTCGGTCTGAGAGCGACGGTCGTTGCCGCTGCCGGTTGAGTTTTCAGTTGGGTTTTCGGTTCGGTTTTCACTACCGGCTGCAGCGGAATCGGTTTTACATAAGTATCTCTCGGTATCATTTTTATTGCCTCCAAAAATTGTTGCGAAAATTTATCTGAAAGAGTCGGTCTTTTACAGTTATCGGCAAAGCCGGAAAAAGTTTCCTCGCAACGAACCGGCTTTTAGACATAAGTCCGCAAATCAAATAAACTTGCATTCGATGATTATCGCCATTGACGGACCTTCGGGCGCGGGCAAATCCACGCTCGGCAAAATGTTAGCCAAAGAATTGAGTTTGCTTTATCTCGACACGGGCGCGATGTACCGCGCCGTCGGTCTGGCGGTTCTGGAAAGCGGCAAGGATTTTTACGATGCCGAAACCGTCGCCCGAATCGCCGAACATTCGCGCATCGAATTAGTCGGCGAACCCGAATCCTTGCAAATTCTGCTCGCAGGGCGCGACGTTTCCGAAGATATTCGCAAACCCGAAGTCGGACAGATGGCTTCGATTGTTTCGACCGTTTCCGAAGTCAGAAAAATTCTCGTCGAACACCAGCGCGCGCTCGGACAAAGCTCGAAGAACGGCGCGGTACTCGACGGGCGCGACATCGGCACAGTCGTTTTTCCGCACGCTGACATCAAATTTTTTCTGACCGCCACGCCCGCCGCCCGCGCCCTGCGCCGCTTTGAAGAAGACAAAGCGCGCGGTCGCGTGACGACTTACGAGGAGACCTTAACGGAAATAAATTTGCGCGACGAACGCGACGTTTCGCGCGAAGATTCGCCGCTTTCCATCGCCGAAGGCGCGATAGTCATTGACACGAGCGAGCTGAATCTCGCGGAAGTTTACGAACAAATGCTCAACCTCGTGCGTGAAAAACAAAATGAAGCCGCGCAAATTTAATTTCGAGAACGAAGCGTTTTGGATGTTGATTCTCAACGCCTTTCCGTTAATCGTCGCGCTTTTAATCGTCATTTTCCTGATTGTGTTTCCGCGAATTTGACTTGTCAATTCGCACTCGCTAAGATTTTCATTCGTTCTTTGTATGCTCCCGTAGCTCAGTTGGATAGAGCAACAGCCTTCAAATAGGAGCCTGTGCGGGGAATTAGTAACTTGCATAGTGGAGAGTGCTATATCGGTGAATATCTAAGGGAATCGAAAGATTCCTATGACAACACCGAGGGAACTTTGTGAGAACCTTTGGAAATAAGTGGAAATGATTAATCATCATACGAAAAAAACAAAGGCGATTTGGGAGTTGCGAAGGCTTTCTGTGATTTGGTTGAAAAAGGATTCTTAGTTTTGTTTCCGGCAACCGAACACGCGCCGTTTGATTTAGTCGCTTATAAAGACAACCGTTTTATAAGAATTCAAGTCAAATATCGCCGAGCCGTTAATGGTTCAATTCAGATACCGATGAAAAGTTGGTGGTCTGACATTAAAGGTTCGCACGGAAAGCAAATTGATAAATCACAAATTGACGCTTTTTGCGTTTATTGTCCTGACACCGACAAGTGTTATTACTTCAAACCGAAAAGTGTCGGAAAGTGTTTTACAATTCGTATCGCAGCAACTAAAAACAATCAGGCAAAAGGAATTAATTTTGCCGAAGATTACACAGAGACGCCGTAGAGACTATACGCACTCAGACTGAAATGTCTAAGATATAGTCCAGACTTTCAACCGTTTTCCGCAAGGAAAATGTGGCTTGGGAAACCAAGTGAGGTAAGCTAAGCTGTGGGTCGCACGTTCAAGTCGTGCCGGGGGCAATTCAATTTCGGGGTTTGTTTTTACCTTTCACGCAAATGTCTGTTGAAATCGAAACGAAAATCTTTACGAAATGTCGGATTGAGAAGGCGTTTGATTTGTTTTCGCAGAGAAAAAAGTCGAACGACGGACGCGCCTCTTGGTGTCGGGCTTGTTACAAAGATTATTGGGAAAAGCGTTATTATGAAAACCACACGCAGTATCGAAATAGTCATAATGTGAGCCGCAACAAAATCCGTGAGCGGAATGCTCGGAGGATTTTTGAGTATTTGGAAAATCATCCGTGTATAAATTGCGGCGAAGCCGATCCGATTGTTTTGGAATTTGACCATCGGGATAGAAATGATAAGATTGAAAACGTCTCGACTTTAGTTAGAAATTCCTCTTGGGAACGAATCGAGGCGGAAATTCGAAAATGCGACGTGCTGTGCGCCAACTGTCATCGTCGCAAATCTGCCGCGCAGTTTGGTTATAAGCGGCACGTTTATGTAAATACATAAATTTATGGCGGCTATAGTTCAGTTGGTTAGAACGCTTGATTGTGGTTCAAGAGGTCGTCGGTTCGATCCCGACTAGCCGCCCCAATTCTTTTCAGATTTTCTAAAAACTTGCCGAACCTTTTTCACCCCGCCGGCATCAAAGCCCGAAATTTAATCAACTTTCAACAAATTTTTCCAACTTCAAAGTCCGAAATCGGTTTAATATGTTTTGTATGAAATCCGCTTTTAGAAATTTATTCGTTCTCGTCTGTTTAATTTTTCTGTCATCGAATTTCGCTTTCGCTCAAAAATTCTCCGATAAAACATTTGTCGCGGGCGAACTGCTGGTCAAATATAAAAACGGCACGGCTTCGGAAGCGGCGCGTTCGGTCAACGACCAACTTCGGGCGAGCGTTTTAGAGGAATTTCCCGATCTCGGCTGGCAGCGCGTTAAATTGCCCGAAAATTTATCGGTGGACGAAGCGGTTAATTTGTATAAAAATTCTTCGGAAATCGAATGGGTGCAGCCGAATTTTTATTATCATCTGCTCTCCACGCCGAACGATCCGCAATACTCGAACAGCGGAATGTATGGTTTGGCGAAAATCAACGCGCCGTCGGCTTGGGATTTGACGACTGGCAGCGCGCAGGTGGTCGTCGCCGACATTGATACGGGCTTGCGCTACACGCACGAAGATTTGGCGGCGAACGCCTGGACGAATCCGGGCGAGATTGCCGGCAACGGCATTGACGACGACGGCGACGGTTTCGTTGACGACGTTTACGGCTGGGATTTTTTCTACAACGATTCGAACCCGTTCGACGATGCGGGCGGACACGGCACGCACACCGCCGGAACAATCGGCGCAATCGGAAATAACGGGAAAGGCGTGACGGGCGTGAATTGGAACGTCAAAATTATGGCGGTTAAAATTTACAGCCCGAACGGAAGCGATTCGACTTCGGCGATGCTGGTGAACGCTTATAATTACGTGCGAATGATGAAAAATCGCGGCGTGAATATTCGCGTGACGAATAATTCCTACGGCGACTGCGGCGAAGCGTGCGGTTACGATCAGGCGACCAAAGACGCGCTCGACGCGATGGGCAACGCCGGAATCCTGAATGTTTTCGCGGCGGGCAACGACAATCAAAATGTTGATTCGTTTCCGGCGGGCGGCAATCCGAGTCCGGGTTATCCGGCGCGATACACGAGTCCGAGCGTTATGGCGGTGGCGGCTTCGACTTCGACCGACGCGCGGGCAAGTTTTTCCAATTACGGCGCGACGAGCATTGATGTTGCCGCGCCCGGCGCGGGCGTTCTCAGCACGTTTGGAAGGTCCGATACGGATTATGCAATTTTGAGCGGAACTTCGATGGCAACTCCGCACGTCGCGGGCGCGGCGGCTCTGCTTTCGAGTTATAATCCGAATCTTTCGCCCGCGTCGCTCAAAGCGACTTTGATGAACACGGTTGACGTGCTTCCGGCGTGGAGCGGTTTAGTCAAATCCGGCGGACGCATCAATGTTGACCGCGCGCTCAGAAATCAAACCGTCTGCGCGTTTAATCTTTCGCAAAGTCAGACGACCGTGCCGACTGCCGGCGGAACATTCAGCGTCGGCGTTACTGCGCCGGCAAATTGCGATTTCGCGGCGGTTTCCAATTCCAACTGGATCAGCGTCACGAGCGGCAATCCGGGCAGCGGCAACACGACCGTCACTTTTACCGTTCAATCGAGTTCAGGCGCGGCGCGCAGCGGAACGATCACCGTCGGCGAGACGACTTTTACCGTCAATCAAATCGGTCCGACTGTTGCGCCGACGCTCGGCAAACTTCTGGATTTTGACGGCGACGGCAAAACCGATTATTCGGCGATTCAAAACAGCGGCAATTCGATGATCTGGCATAATTATCGAACGACGAACGGTTACGCGCCGACCAATTTCGGACTTTTCAATGATGACGTTGCCCTACCCGCCGATTTTGACGGCGACGGCAAAGCAGATATCGCCGTGTGGCGCAACTCGAACGGCACTTTTTATGTTTTGCAGAGCGCGATTAACGCTTTTCGAGGATTTCAATTCGGGCAAAGCGGCGATAATCCGAACATTTCGCAGGATTTCGACGGCGACGGCAAAACGGATTTTGCCGTCACGCGCGTCGTGAACGGAAGTCTTTTCTGGTATATTTACGGCTCGACCAAAGGGTTTTACGCCGCGCAATTCGGCATCGCGACGGATAAGCCTCTGCGCGGCGATTTCGACGGCGACGGCAAAGCCGATCTCGCCGTTTACCGCACGACGGGCAATGCTCCGGCGAACAGCTTTATCGTTCAAAACAGCTCGAACAATAATTTATCGGTTGTGCAGTTCGGCGATTCGACGATTGACAAACCCGTCCCGGCTGATTTCGACGGCGACGGTCGAACCGATGTCGCGGTTTTCCGTTCGACGAACGGCGTTTGGTATGTATCGGGAACTTCCGCCGGTTTCAGCGCGCAGCAGTTCGGACAAGCAACCGATTTGCCCGCGCCGGGCGATTACGACGGCGACGGCAAAACCGACATCGCCGTCTGGCGACCGGGCGCGAATCAAAACGAATCGGGCGTGTTTTACGTTCAGCGCAGCACCGCTGGTTTCACCGCGTTCGGCTGGGGAACTTCGCAAATGAAAATTCCGGCTAATTCGATTTTGGGACAATAAATTGAAAATAGACGCGGCAACTATAAACTTTTTTGACGAACGCCGCGTCTAAAATTTTGAGAATATCAAAATGATGAAAATTGATTCGGCGGGCGACAGCGAAACGCAGCGGGAAAATATCTTGCATTTGCCTTGCGGAAAAGTGTATATTTGATATTCCGATACGTTTGACGTATATTTGACCAACACCCGAATTTAACAGATTTAATAATTTAACAGAAGGTATCAAAAATGAAGAATATTTTGACCAGAAGCGGCAAAATCGTTGTATTTATTGCCTGTGTTTCGCTTTTAGCAGCGTCGGCTCTCGCGCAAGCCAGCCTGCGTAAAGCCGTAGATTATGACGGGTTAGACGGCAAAGCCGATTTCTCGGTTTTTCGTCCTTCCAACAGTGTTTGGTATATCAACAAAAGCAATGGCTCGGGTCAAATCTTCCAGCAGTTCGGCAATTCCAACACCGATTATCAAACGCCGGGTGATTACGACGGCGACGGCAAAGGCGATATTTCCGTGTTCCGCGACACGGACGGCATTTGGTATCGCCTGAACAGCTCGAACAGCACGTTGTCGGCAGTTCAGTTCGGCGCGACCGGCGACGAACCGGTTGCCAGAGATTACGACGGCGACGGTAAAACCGATCAAGCGGTCGTGCGCCGCAGCAACGGTCAAATGTTCTGGTATGTTTTGCGAAGCAGCGGCGGCTTGACCGCGACGCAGTTCGGCTTATCAACCGACTATACTGCGCCCGGCGATTATGACGGCGACGGCAAATTCGATTTAGCCGTGCAGCGTCCCGGCGCGACGGCGACCGACCAGGCGACCTTCTTTATTCAGCAGTCTTCCAACGGCGCGCTCCAGTCAATTCCGTGGGGCTTCAGTAACGATTTGGTCGTTCCCGGCGACTACGACGGCGACGGCAAAACCGATGTCGCGGTCGTCCGTGAAGGCGCGAGCGCGAACACCGCTCTGATCTGGTATATTCGCCGCAGCAGCAACGGCAGCTTACAGGCAGCCGGTTTCGGAACGACCGGAACCGACTTAAACGTGCAGAACGATTACGACGGCGACGGGAAATGCGATATTGCCGTGTGGCGCGATACGAACGGTTATTTTTATTACCTGAGCAGTGCCAACAATGGCGCGCTCGTCGGCGTTCAATGGGGCGCGTCGAACGATTTTCCGATTGCCAGCTACGACACGCATTAAACTTTCTGTTTGAAACGTCCAAGCATTTTTAAGGTTGAAGACTTTGCGAAGTCTTCAACCTTTTCGTTTATAATTAAAGGCAATCAAGCAAAACGAAATTGACAGTTTTAGCCGCGAATTGCACGAACAACATACGTTATATTTGTCTTTTTATTCGTGCTGATTCGTGTAATTCGTGGCTGAAATTCTTTGTTTTATTCAATTACCGCAATAGAATTTTAAGGTTTATGTGGCAGTCGCGCACGAAAAACGATTTGATGATCGAGGTTTGGGAAAAGCTCGACTGCGAATCCGTCGGCAGACAGGAAATCGAAGCGATTGAAATCGCCGTCGCCGAACAATTCGGCGCGGGCGCGGTCGAATCGCCGCTTATTATCGCCCGGCTTTTAGCCGACGAAGGCGCGGAACTGCGCCACGCCGAGATTATGGAACTCGATGTGGCGCGTCGGCTCGAATCGCCGTATGACGCAATGTTTCGCAACGTCCTGAAATTCGCCGACTTCAAGCAAACGCTTGCTTCCTTGCGCCGCTTGGAAAATTTACGAAAAAAATTCACCCTTGAGAACGACCGCGAAGGCTTGCGCCTGATGCGCGAAATCGCTCTCAAGGGAAAACGCCGCGCCGAGATGATTTCAAAGAACGAAAAAGTCGCGCCGGAAAAACGCCTTGAAAAACAGGAAATCGCCGAATGGTTCACCATCTGGCTACAAAATCCGGCGGTCTTTGAAAGCTGGGTCGCGCTGCGGCAAAACTCGACGGATTTTAAGCGGCGATTTACAGAAAATCTAACTTAAATTATTACGCCTTTGGTTTCGGAGAAGAAGATTTTCAACTGTTTCGAATAGTCAAAAAAGTATTGACAAAGCCGAACAAAGCGCGTAATTTCGATTTGATTCTCGAAATTGAAGTCAACTGAAATTTATTTTGAAGAGTATCTTATATGCGATTCTCTCATTTTCAAAAAGCAAAATCATCAGTTCTTTTAGCCGAGCGCATTTTCCCGAATCACAGCTATCCGAACCGGACATTGCAGACCATCGGCGATTCGCCGGTTTACAATCTGCCGGTCAACGGCACGCTCGCTTACACGGGCAGAAACTCGAACGCCGTTTATTTCGCTTTGTAATTACTCGACACTTTTTGTCAAAATCGGCGGAGCCTGGGTTTGTTTCCTGATTTCCGCCGTGAAAATTATCCGTGTCCGAAAATCAACGCCTCACAGCGGCGTATCTATGAAAATACTTTACAGTTTTTCAAGATAGCGATAGCATATAGTTATCGAAGTTTTTATCCGATTCAAAGACCGACTTCCACGAAATTTATTCGATAAAGCGCGATATTACAACGGTTAGAAATGTGCCGTTTTACTATTTGCGCTTTCCGATTTACTATAAACTCTCAATAAAATATGAGCAAATATCGCAAAATTGTCTGGAACGAAGGAATGCTTCTAACGCCGCATCACTTTCAGCAATGGGATAATTATTACGAAGACCTTCTGACTTCGCGCGTGCGTTCGGTTTTGCCGTTTGAATACGGCGTGCTTGATTTGCAAATCAACCGCGAAGCCATCGCCAACGGAAATTTTCAGATAATTAACTGTTACGCGGTAATGCAGGACGGCTTGATGATTAACGTGCCGGACGCGGAAGCCGTTCCCGATTTGCGTCCCGTCGGCAATCATTTTCAGCCCGAAGCCGAAAAGCTCGGCGTTCATCTGGCGATTCCGGCGAAGAAAATGGGCGAAGCAAATTTTCAGGCGAACGGCGCGAAACCGATTCCGAGTTTGCGGTTTTTGCAGGAAGGCGCGCTCGTCAAAGACGAAACCAGCGGCACGAACGAACAGCCGCTCGCGCTCGCCAAAAGCAACTTGCGAATCATTTTCGACGACGAGCTGCGCGACGGTTTGACCTCGATGAAAATCGCCGAACTCGTCCGCACGCCGACCGGACAACTGCAAATCTCCGACGATTATATTCCGCCGACCTTAAAAGTTGCCGGTTCGATGTGGCTCGTCAATATGCTGCGGCAAATCGTCGAAATCTTAAACACGAAAAGCGGAAGTCTGGGCGAGCAACGCCGACAGAGAAACGCTTCGCTGGCTGATTTTACAACGTCCGAAGTCGCCGTTTTCTGGCTGCTGCACACGATCAACACGACGATCCCGACGATGGCGCATTTCTTTCGCTCGCCCTTGTTGCATCCCGAAAGGCTGTATGTCGAAATGGCGAAAATCGTCGGGCAATTGATGACGTTTTCGCTCGAACATCATCCGCGCGACATCGTTAAATACGACCACGACGATCTTTATTTTACGTTTTATAATCTTTCGACGATTTTAAAGGAGCTGCTCGAAACCGTCATTCCGAGCCGCTGCGTGCCGATTCCGCTTGAAAAAATGCGCGATACTTTATACGTCGGGCGTATCGAGGACGAGCGTCTTTTGAAAGAAGCCGGATTCTATCTGGCGGTGCGCGCGCAGATGCCCGAATCGAAATTGATCGAAGGCGTGCCGCGCGTCGTCAAAATCGCTTCGCGCGATGTCATTGACACGGTGATCGGTTCGGCTCTGCCGGGCGTGGTTTTGACGCACGCCAATCCGCCGCCCGCGCCGATTCCCGCGCGCGTCGGCTTTCGCTATTTTATGCTCGACACAATCGGACCGTATTGGAACGGCATTAAAGGCTCAAAAGTCGTCGCCGTTTACGTGCCGAACGAGATACCGGACGAAAAGCTGGAAATGTATGCGGTCAAGCCGTAAAAAATGACCGAAATATTTTGTAAAATATGCCTTATATATTTAGACGAGAATTTTTATGAGTGAAAAGGTAACAAAAAACGATTTAGTCGCGTTTGCCGGACCGGTTTTCGATTTGATTTTGCGCGTCAAAGCCGGAATCGTCGTGCCTTCGATGGATTTGCGTCCGAAGATTGCGGCGATGCTGCTCGATTTTGAAAAACGCGCCGAACGCTATCGTTTTAATCATAAAATTATCCAGGTTTCCAAATTCGCGCTCGCTTCGTTTGTTGATGAAACGGTTTTGACGAATAATTTTCATCTCAAGGAAGAATGGGAAAAATATCCTTTGCAGCTCGAATATTTCGGCGAACAGCTCGCGGGCAACAAGTTTTTTGAAAAGCTCGCTTCGATGCTCAAACAAATCGAGCAGACGGCGGATGCGGTGGAAATTTATTATTATTGTATGCTTCTGGGTTTCAAAGGCAGATACGGCGTTTACGAGCAGGAAAAACTGCTTTCGATTATGCAGCAGACGGCGAATGCGCTCGTTAAAGCCGGCAAAATCCGCCCGACCGAATTGTCGCCGCACTGGTTGGCGAACGATCAGCCGAAGCCGCCGGAAAAAAGAGGAATGCCGGTTTGGGCAAAAATCAGCGCGGCGAGCGGTCTTGGTTTAGCATTTATTATTTATCTGTTGATGTTTATAATGTCGTCGCAATATTTTCAGCAGGCGAAAGATAAACTGACGTTCTAATGAATGGTAAGGTAAATTGAGAAAATTTTTTACGATTCTTCGTTCATAAATCGTATTTAAGAAAAGCGAAATTATGAGTTCCTGGCATCTTAACCAATTAAAATACGCATTCGGACTCGGCGGCTTGATGTCGTTTTACGGTATTGTCGGTTTCACCGTCTGGATTCTCGGCTCGAAAATGGGTTTTCCGGTTTCCGACCGCATCATCATCGTCGTATTGATTTTGCTGACGATGCCGTTCGCCTTGATTATCGGATTCGTCGCGTCGCGCCGCTCGAAAAAGAAGGCGGCGAAAGAATTGGAAGAACAGCAGGCGAAGCTCGGCGAGCAGCCCGCCGCCGAAGGTCAGCCCGCTGCGAAAATCACCGCGCCGGTCGGCAACGACGACATTACGAAAAGCACCGACGAAGTCGTGCAGTTTCTCAAAACTTCTAACCTCGGCGAAGCCGGCAAAGACGCGGTTTACTCGTTGCCGTGGTATTTGGTCGCCGGAACGCCGAAAAGCGGCAAATCGTCGCTCGTCATCGGCTCGAATCTCAATTTTCAAAATCTGCCGAGCCAGCGGCAATCCGAACAAAAATTCGTCCGCTCGACGCGGAATATCGATTGGCGCGTGACGAGCGACGCGGTTTTCGTGGACACCGCCGGACGTTATCAAACCGACGAAGGGGTGGATGGCGACGAATGGGCGGGACTGGTCGAAACGCTCGTTAAATATCGCAAAACTCGTCCGGTGGACGGCTTTCTGTTAATCGCCAACGCCGAGAAAATTCTTAATTCAAACGACGCGGAAGTCGAACAGATGGCGAAGGTCTTGCGCGCGCGGCTCGACGACGTAATGACGCGGACGAAAATTCGTTTTCCGGTTTATTTGATTTTCACCAACGCCGACGCGATTGAAGGTTTCCGCGATTCGTTTTCGACCTCCAAAGGCGAAGCGAAAAATCTGGTTTGGGGCGCGACGATTCCGATTGAAAAAGCGGATAATTCGCAGGCACTTTTCGACGGCGAATACGAACTTTTGCAGGATTCTTTGATGAAGCGTCGGCTGATGCGCCTGTCCGCGCCGTTTCCGGCGGTCAGACAGCTTCGCATTTTTAATTTTCCGCTGCATTTCGGTTCGGCGCGGCGCAAAATCGGCAGCTTCGTCTCGACCTTGTTTCGTCCGAATCCGTTCAGCGAAAATCCGTTTTTGCGCGGCTTTTATTTTACCGCCTCCCCTGCCAACCAATTAAAAGCACCGCCGGGCGGACAAACGATGTCGAACGTTCCGCAGAGCGTCGGCGGCACGTATTTTACCGAACGCCTTTTCCGCGATGTCTTGCTGCGCGATAAGGATTTGATTCGGACGCTGCAGGAGCAGAAACAGCGTCCGCCGATTCTCGGCTGGCTTTTGACGGCTCTCGGCGCGCTGCTCGTTTTATCCGTGCTGACTCTGGCGGGCGTTTCGCTTTATAACAATAAGCAGATGCTCAATGAAGCAGGCGAAAAGGGACGCGCTCTGATTGATATCTCGCGCGGCGACAATAATAAAAATCCGCTCGAAAAAAAGGCTGACGAAGCGAGAAAGGAACTCGCCGCGACCGAAGATTTGCGTCAATTGTTGGCGCGGCTCGACGAGTATGAACGGAAAGGCGCGCCCGTTTATATGCGAATGGGCTTTTATTCGGGCAATGAAATTTACGAAAAGCTTTTGCCGATTTATTTCACCGTTACCGAACAAAGATTTAAAAAGCCGACGGTTGCTCGTATCGAGGCGGAATTGAAAAAGTTCGCCGCCGCGCCCGCCGTCGTCAACCCGAATCAGCTAAAGCAGCAGGAAGAAGAAACCTTAAATAAAAATTATGAATTGCTGAAGGTTTATCTGATGATGTCTCAAAAATATCGGAGTAAAGCCGATGCCGGGGCGATTGCCAACACGCTGAAGGATTTTTGGGCGAGCGATTCGAAACTGCCGCCCGAACTTGCCGGCGAAGCCCAGCAGCAGCTCGAATTTTGGTCGAAACAATGGGACCGACAAGAGCTGCAATCCATTCAGGTTGACGATAATTTAGTCAAATCCGTCCGCGAAAAACTTAAAGCGTTTCCGGCGGTCAACCGTTATTACAAGACCAAGGTGGCGGAAATTTCCAAACAAATTGACGAAAAATTCGGACCGACCAGCGTGGAAAATCTTTTATACAGAGATAACACGAACACGCTCTTTGTCGAAGGCACGTATGTCGTGCCGGGCGCATATACGCTCGAAGGCTACAAGCTGATGCAGACCGCGATCAGCGACGCGGGCAGCCAGCTCGGAACCGACGATTGGGTAGCGGGCGAAGAAGGCAAAGCCGCGCTCGCGCAGTCAACCGATACGGGCAAGCTCAAAGATATTTACCTGCGCGATTACGCCGACCATTGGCGAAATTTCGTGCGCGGCATAAATGTCAAGCCGTATACGAAGGAAAACGCCAAAGATGCTTTACAGTCGTTTTCGTCGGCTAGTTCGCCGATTAAACTTCTTTTGGCGCAGGTCGCTCTCAACACAAATTTTTCAGCCAAACCCGTCGCCGGAAGCTGGTGGGACACGATCAAAGGTTTCTGGGGTTCTTCGAGCCAGCCGGTCGCCACGGGCGGGGACACGCAGGTCGAGAAAGATTTCAATCCGCTTTTCGGATTTATGGGCGAACCCGGTAAGACAAACGCGCCGATTGATAATTACCAGGGCGCAATAGGCAAAGTGTCGAACAAATTTAACGGTTTAAGTATCGGTCAAATTAATCAATTAGAGCAGGATTTGGCAAAGGAAGACGATAGACTGCTTCCTGATCTGAGGACCGAGACTCAAAGAATCACTCCATTACTGGGTGTCTTCGGCACGACTTCTTCTGGACAGGAAATTGCCGGACTTTTGAGAAAACCGCTCGACAACTTAAACATCCTGCTCAATCACGGCGGGCAGCAGCAGCTTGAAAAAACCTGGAGCGAAGAGCTGCGACCGAAAGCTAAGGAGATCGAAGGCGGTTTCCCGTTCGCCGACGGCGCGTCCGATACGGATTTGGCGAAACTGACGGCTTTTCTTAATCCGGTCAACGGAAGCTTTAAGAGTTTCTATGACGACCGTATCAAGAAATATTTCGACGGCAATCCGGGACAATTAAAGTTGAAAGACACGAGCGAAGTCAAATTCAGCGACGATTTCGTCGCCTATTTGAATCGTATGTTGATTCTGCGCGAAGCTCTCTACGGCAAAAACGCCGCGCCGGGCTTTGAATACGATTTCATTCTCGCGCCAACGCCGGGCGCGATTGTCGAAATTACGATTGACGGACAAAAGGTTACGTCCGAAGGTTCGGCTTCGAGCAAATTGAAGTTCCCCGGCGGTTCGACCGAAACCGGCGTGTTTATGAGTCTCGCTTCGTCAAGCAGCACGACGACTGCGCCGGGCGCGACGACCACGCCGAAACCGGCGACCACTTCTTCGCCGACGGCGACGACGGGCAACACGAACACGAGTAAGTTTTTACAAACCAATACTTCGACCGATTCGTCGAACGCAACCATTAAAGAGCCGGGAACCTGGGGATTGTTCAAATTTATCAATCGCGGCAATCCTCAGAAAGGACCGAGCGGCGAATATGCTCTGACTTATACGCTCGGCGGCAAAAAGGTTTCGATAACCGTTAAACCGAGCGGCGCGGATTTATTCGACAAGGAATTTTTCAAATCAATCCGCGCGCCGGAGAAATTGGTGAAATAAGTTTGAGCGGGAAATTTTCCGTTGTAAAACGCACCATAAAAATTTTCGTCGGCGACGTTTCGGCTGGCGACTGTAGAAAAGTTAAAAACTGAAAATTTATGAACGAAGCCAAAACACAACTCGACGCGGGCAATCTCGGAAGCGCGGTCGAAGAAGCCTTAGCCGCCGTCAAAGCCAATCCGACCGATGCCAAAGCGCGGACGTTTCTGTTTGAACTGTCGTGTTTTTCCGGTGATTGGGAACGCGCCGAAAAACAGCTCGATGTGATCGGTCATCAAGATGTCAACGCGATGATCGGCTCGCAGATTTACCGGCAAAATTTCAAGGGCGAGCGCGACCGTCTGAAATTTTTCGACGCGGGTCAAAAACCGGAATTTCTCGCCGCGCCGCTTGCTTATGTCGAAGATTTACTGACGGCGAATAATCGCATCCGGGAAGGGAATCTGGCGGAAGCGCGCGAGTTGCTCGATAAGGTCGAAGAAGAAAGACCGGCTTATCCCTGTAAAATCAACGGCGAAACGGTCAGCGATTTCCGCGATTACAACGATTTGACGAGCTGTGTCTTCGAGGTTTTCGTCAAAGATTCGTATATCTGGCTGCAATTCGAAGAAGTCAAAAGCATCGAGCTTTTCGCGCCGAAAACTCTGCGCGATCTTTATTGGGTGCAGGCGCAGGTCGAAACAATTACCGGAGTCAGCGGCGAAATGTTTCTGCCCGCGCTTTACGCCGGTTCTTCAAAAAGCGGCGACGACCGCGTCCGGCTTGGACGAATGACCGATTGGCGCGATCTCGGCGAAGAGATTTTCGCCGGCGAGGGAATGAAGCTTTTCTGGATGGACGGGAAAGAAAAATCGCTGCTCGATATTCAAACGATTGAATTTGAACACGAAGAACGGGCTGAAAATGCGGAAGTGCCGTCCGAAGAAGATTCCGACGATAAATAACTTGACTTTCTAACGGCATTTAGATTATTAACGAATTAAACGAAAAACTTAAAAACTCTCGATTATTTCGATTAAGCGAGGAAGCAATCTTTTTTCAAATGAGCGAAGAACTCCAAAAACCGCCGGTCATTGATTTTGAGGCAATGTTTCAGCCGATTTCCGAAGAAAATCCGGCGGGCGAATCGCTGCGCTATTCGGGCATCTACGACCAGATCGCCGAAGCCCGCCGCGCCGACGATACGATGAATCAGGGCGATTGGAAAACCGACATAAAATATGCCGATTATCGCCAGGTCATCAATCTCGCCGTTCCCGCCTTGACTTCGCAATCGAAGGATTTGCAAATCGCCGCGTATCTTTCCGAAGGGTTGAGCAGCGTTCACGGTTTCGCCGGTTTGCGCGACAGTTTAAAGCTGATGAGCGGTTTGCAGGAAACATTTTGGGAGACGCTGCATCCCGAAGTTGACGAAGGCGATATGGAAGGTCGCGCGAATGCGATTTCGTGGCTCGAAACGCCCGTGTTTACTTTGCTTATCAAGAAAATTCCGATTATTGACGGCGCGGGCTACAACTATCTGGATTGCGAGGATTCTAAAAAATTCGACATTCCCGAAAATCTCGAAACGCTTTTGTCCGCCGACGAACAGCGTTACCGCGAGCTGCAGGCGCAAGCCGAACGGGAAAGCCGCGTGACGGGCGAACTTTGGCGCAAGGCGAAAAGCAACACGCGCCGCGCTTTTTGCGAGCAGATAAATTTTACCATCGAAGAATGCTGGACCGAATATAACGATTTGAACCGCGTCATCGAAGAAAAATTCGACCGCAATCAGGCTCCCGGTCTTTCGGGTTTGAAAAAAACGCTCGAAGACATACACACGCAGGTTAAACTTCTGCTCGAAGAAAAACGCAAAGAAGAACCCGATCCGGTCGAAGCGTTTGAAGAAGAAAACGCGGGCGACGGCGCGACGGTCACAGGTGAAACCGGCGCGCGCACCGGCGCGATTCAGACGCGCGCCGACGCGCTGAAAAGATTGTCCGATGTCGCCGATTATTTCCAGCGAGCCGAGCCGCACAGCCCGGTTTCATACCTGGTCGCGCGCGCCGTCAAGTGGGGCAATATGCCGCTCGAGAACTGGCTGCAGGATGTCATTAAAGACGATTCGGTGCTGTCGAATCTGCGGCAAACGCTCGGCTTTAATACCGGAACCGACGGCGAATCGTCGAGCTATTAAAAGCTATTAAAAGCGAAAAAATTTACGAATAGTAATAGAGTCAAAATTTCAGAATACATAAAGGAGAACAATCTAAAATGCCAAAGAAAGAAAGTCTGCAACATAAAATTGACCGCGTGCGCCCGCCGCGCATCCAAATTACATACGACGTGGAAATCGGCGGAGCGATTGAGTTGAAGGAATTGCCGTTCGTCGTCGGCGTGATGGGCGATTTCGTCGGCAAGCCGGAAGATCCGCTGCCCGCTTTGAAAAATCGTAAGTTCGTCGAAATTGACCGCGATAATTTCGATCAGGTGATGTCGGGTATGAAACCGCGTCTCGCTTATAACGTGGACAATAAACTGCAAAGCGACGGCAGCAAGGTCGGCGTTGAATTAAAGTTCAACAGCCTCGAAGACTTCGAGCCGGACAACATCGTGCAGCAGGTCGAACCGCTTCGCAAGCTGGTCGAGGCGCGTAAAAAACTTTCCGATTTGCGCTCCAAAATGGACGGCAACGAAAAATTGGAAAATATGCTGAACGAAATCATCGCCAGCAGCGACAAACAAAAGGAACTAAGCGATTCGCTCGGTTTGGACGGAGCAAAGGAGAAATAAAATTATGGCTGATAAAGCGAAACAAAAAGAAGCCCAGGTTGAAGTTCAAGAGGAACAGGGAACGAGCTTGCTCGATCAGATTTTGACCGACGGCAAAATGGCGCGCGACGAATTTCAGAAGGAACGCGCCAAAGATATGATAAGCGAATTCGTCGGTCAGGTAATGGCGGGCGAATTAACGATGTCGCAGAATATGGACGTGGCGATCAATTCGCGCATCGCCGAAATTGACCGCCTTCTGACCGATCAGATGAACGAGATTATGCATCACGCCGATTTCCAGAAATTGGAAGGCTCGTGGCGCGGACTCAATCATCTGGTCAAAAACAGTCTGACCAGCCCGCAGCTTAAAATTCGCGTCATCAGCGTCAACAAAAAAGACCTTTTGAAGGATTTCGAGCGCGCGGTCGAATTCGACCAATCGGCACTGTTCAAGAAAATTTACGAAGAAGAATACGGCACGTTCGGCGGCGCGCCGTACGGAGCGTTAATCGGCGATTACGAATTCGGCAATCATCCGCAGGATATGGCTCTGCTCGAAAAATTGTCGGGTGTCGCGGCGGCGGCGCACGCGCCTTTTTTAAGCGCGGCTTCCCCGGAATTGTTCGGCTGGGACGAATACAATCAGATGACCGAAGTGCGCGATATTTCAAAAATCTTCGACCGCACGGAATACGTCAAATGGCGCAGCTTCCGCGAATCGGAAGATTCGCGCTACGTCGGTTTAACATTGCCGCGCGTCCTCGGACGCGAGCCGTACGGTTCGGCGACGAGACCGATTGAAAATTTCAATTTTGAAGAAGATGTCACCGGCAAAGACCACAGCAAATATCTTTGGTCGAACGCGGCTTACGCGCTCGGCACGCGGCTGACCGAAGCGTTTTCGATGCACGGCTGGTGCGTGGCGATTCGCGGTGTCGAAGGCGGCGGGTTGGTTGACGGAATGCCGACGCATACGTTTGAAACCGACGAAGGCGAAGTCGCCATGAAATGTCCGACCGAAGTCGCCATTACCGACCGCCGCGAAAAAGAATTCGCCGATAACGGATTTATTCCGCTCGTTCATTGCAAAAACACCGATTACGCGGCGTTCTTCGCCACGCAGTCGGCGAACCGTGCGAAAAAATACGACACCGATGCGGCGAACGCCAACGCGCGTCTCTCGACGCAGTTGCAGTATATTTTCGCCGTTTCGCGTTTCGCTCATTATCTGAAGGCGATGATGCGCGATAAAATCGGTTCGTTTATGTCGCGCGAAGAAGCGCAGATGTTTCTGAACCGCTGGATCAACAATTATGTTCTCGACACCGATGTCGCCAGCCAATCGGCAAAGGCTTCGCGTCCTTTGCGCGAAGCGCGCATTGATGTCGCGGAAGTTCCCGGCAAACCGGGCGCATATCGCGCGGTCGCCTTTCTGCGTCCGCATTTCCAGCTCGACGAGCTTTCGGTTTCGTTGAGATTGGTCGCCGATTTGCCCGCGCCGGCGAAATAAATTTAGAGCGAAGAAATTTTTTTTACGAAAGTTCGCAAAAGTAAATTTCTTCGTCGTCTATTAAATGTAAATGAAACGGATTCTCAATGAAGTTAAGTCTTTGAGACGTTTTCATTGAGGGAAAAACTAAACTATTACTAAGAGATAGAAATAAGGAGAAAAATAAAATGGCAACAGATATGTATATCAGATTCGACGGAGTGGACGGAGAATCAACCCAGAAAGGACTTGAAAAATGGATCGAACTCGGCAGCTTTGCGTTGAGCAGCAGAACCGAACAGTCAACCGAACTCGGCGAAGGCAGCGGTGTCGGCAAAGTAACGATTGACGGCGTGAGCTTCCACACCACCACCGGAAGACATACCCCGCAGATTTTTACGAAAATGTGTTCGGGCAAACACTTTCCAATCGTCGAAATCAAGTTCTTGAAACAAACGGGCGAAACGGCTGCCGAAACCTATTATCATCTGAAAATGGAAAAGGTTTTCGTGACCAGCAACAGCGTGAGCAAATCGCCGAACAGCTTGCCGGGTGAAGGCTTGCACCTGACGGGCGAAACTTACGAACAGGAATATTGGGTTCAGGGCGGCGACGGAAAATTGACCAGCGTCGGCAAAACCAAATATAACTCGAAGACAAACCTTATCAGCTAATTTGGCGACAATTGCCCAAATATGCAGGATTATTCAGAAAAATGTTCGGGAACTATCATATTCAAATAGTTCCCGAACATTTTCTGCTTGAACAAACGTGAAATTTTCATCAAGATCGAATCGAATACCAAACAGATGGCTTTACGCGACAACGAAATCAAAATTACGCCGTCAATCATTGATCGTTTGATTGACTTCGAACCGAAGGTTTCCAGAGAAGCCCCGAAATCGCGCTCGCAGGATTTGCGCGAACTCAAGCAATCGGTGCGGCGCGATGTCGAATGGCTTTTGAATACACGTCTTTCGGGCGAGGAAATTCCCGAAAGTCTGGAACAATTAAACAATTCGCTGGCGGTTTACGGGTTGCCGGATTTTACCGGAATGAGTTCAAAAAGCCTCGACGACAAGAAAAGTCTGATTCGCAGCATCGAAAACGCTCTGCGTGTTTTCGAGCCGCGCTTTATGAATCTGAAAGTCGCCCTCGAAGAAGCCGATGAATTTCAGCGCGGCATAAAATTTCGCATTCAGGCGACGCTCCGGGTCGAACCGACTCCCGAACCGATTGTTTTCGATACCGTTCTGCAGGTCGGCAGCGGCGAGTTTAAGGTCGAAGAAAAATAAAAACCTCGAAATATTTCGGCGCGCGTCAATCAAACGCTTCTCCGCTTATCATACAAGTTAAATTATTGTATTATTAACCGATACGACTCTCGCTGCTCTTAGAATATTATTTTTCCGGTTTATTTTTTCCGGCTCGGAATTTTCGAGACCGTAAAAATATAAATCTTCAGGGTTTTCAGCATTAATGCGCGACGAACTGCTTGGTTATTACGAACGCGAATTGATTTTTCTGCGACGGATGGGAGCGGAGTTTGCCCGCAAATATCCGAAGATCGCGGCGCGTCTGTTAATTGACGAGGAAAAAATCGAAGACCCGCACGTCGAGCGTCTGGTCGAAGCGTTCGCTTTTCTTTCGGGGCGCGTCAGTCTCAAGCTCGACGACGAGCTGCCGGAAATCACCGAATCCTTTCTCAATATACTTTATCCGCATTATCTCGCGCCGATTCCTTCGATGGCGGTTTCGCAATTTCATTTCGGTTCGCCGAAAGATAAACTGACCGGCGTGCAGCACGTCGGGCGCGGTGCGAAACTTTATTCGCGCCCGATTGACGGTGCGCCGTGCCGCTTTCAAACCTGTTACGACGTGCAGCTCGTGCCAATCGAAGTGCTGTCAGCCGGCTTAGAGTCAACCGCGCCGCCGAACGCGCGCGGCATTTTAACCGACAGCCAGATCAGAATCAGTCTGCGCGGTTACGGCGACGCGATGTTGTCCGAATTAAAAAACGGGGAAACGGGCGAACCGCTCGAATTTCTGCGTTTTTACATCAACGGCGATCCGCAGCTTATTTTTCCGCTTTACGAATTGATTTTCAATCACGCTTCATCGGTCGAGATTCAGCCGAAGGAAGCTCCGATCACCAATAAAACGATGATGACGATGAGCAATTTCCAACTGAAATTGCCCGATCCGGTCGTTCTCACGAAAGACGCTATCCGGCAGGTCGGTTTTGAAGAATCCGAAGGAATGCTGCCGTATTCGAAATTTTCGTTTCCCGGTTACCGGCTTTTAACCGAGTATTTTACTTTTCCGTATAAATTTTTGTTTTTCGACATATACGGGCTGGATCAGGCGGCGCGGAAAAAATTCGGCAGTTATTTCGATATCGTCATTCATTTGAAAAACATCGTGCCGCCGCGCGCCGAAATCACGGCGGAAACGTTTATGCTCGGCTGTTCGCCGATTATCAATCTTTTTTCGCAGGTTACCGATCCGGTTTATTTATCGCAGCAAAAATACGAATATCAGATTTTGCCCGACGTACATCATCAACAGGCAAACGAAATTTATTCGATTGACGAAGTTTACACGACCGATCCGCGCACCAATCAAACGCGCGAATTTACGTCGTTTTATTCGATGCGGCACACTTACGGCAAAGAAAACGAAAAGGTTTTCTGGTATGCCAACCGCCGCGCGTCGCAGCGACCCGAAGACGACGGCACGGAAATGTTTATGACGCTGGTTGATACGAATTTCAACCCGCGCGTTCCGGCGGAAGAAGTTTTGACCGTCAGAGCGACCTGCTCGAACCGCGATTTGCCGGCGCGTCTGCCGTTCGGCAACCGGGAAGGCGATTTTGAAGTCGAAGGCACGGCTTTGATTTCGCGCATTCGCTGCGTGACGAAGCCGACCGAAACGATTCGACCGCCGCAACGCCGCGCCGCCCAGTGGCGGCTGATCTCGCATCTGAATTTGAATTATCTGTCGCTCGTCGAAAATCAGAACGGCGTTCCCGAAGCGTTGCAGGAAATTTTGCAGCTTTACAATTTTGATGATTCGGCGGCTAACCACAAACAGATTTTGGGCATCACCGGCATCGAAAGCCGCAAGGTCGTCAGGCGAATCGGCAACCGCACCGGCGCGGGCTTCGTGCGCGGCGTGGAAACGATTTTAGATTTCGACGAAAATCAGTTTGTCGGCAGCGGTTTATTTGTTTTCGCTTCGGTTTTAGAAAGATTTTTCGGGCTTTATTCGTCTCTAAATTCGTTCAGCCAGCTCGTGATGCGGACGAAACAGCGCGAGGGAGTCGTCAAAAGATGGTCGCCGCGCGCCGGCGAAAGAGTTTTGATTTAACAGAAAGCGGACGGCAGGGTCCGTATTTCTAAACGCGCCGGCGCGCGGTAAATCATTGTTATCCGAATTCCAACAGACGAAGATAAATTTTTCCGCGCTGTTGCTCCGTCGGCAAATAAACAAAAAAAATGTAATGGCGGGAAAAGATTTAAATCAGGAATTAATTGACGAGCCGTTTAAGTTTGAATTTTTTCAAGCCGTTCGTCTGCTCGAACGAATTTTCCCGGAGCGTTCGGCGGTGACGCGCAGCGTTTCGCCGCAGAACGAAGTCGTCCGTTTTCGCAGCAACGCTTCGTTAAGATTTCCGCCGAGCGAGATTTTTGAAATAAGAACAGTCAGCGACGAATTTTCAGACAAGGAAAAGTTGGAAATGTTCGTCAATTTTATGGGAATGCTCGGCATCGTCGGCGTTCTTCCGACGACTTATACCGAATTGGCGGTTGACCGCGCCCGCTACGGCGACACTTCGCTCTGGGCTTTTCTGGACATTTTCACGCACCGGATGGTTTCGATGTTTTTCCGCGCGTGGGAAAAATATCGTTTTCCGGTTCAATACGAGCGCGGCAACGACGACTTTACTGCTTTTTTGTTCGATTTCGTCGGACTCGGCACGCAGGGCTTGCGCGGCAAAATGAATCTGGACGAAGAAGGGCTTCTGCCGTATAGCGGTTTGATCATCCAGAAGCCGCATTCGGTCGTCGCGCTCGAACAGATGATTGCCGATTATTTCCGCGTCAAGGCAAAAATCGAGCAATTCAGCGGTCAATGGATAACGCTCGATGATG
Organism: uncultured Pyrinomonadaceae bacterium; assembly: GCA_964237235.1. Lineage (GTDB taxonomy): Bacteria > Acidobacteriota > Blastocatellia > Pyrinomonadales > Pyrinomonadaceae. The sequence goes on along the minus strand of CAXSGY010000004.1, from coordinate 202,265 downwards.
AAAGTATCACCAGACTCGGCGAAGCCAACAGCGCGCTCGGCACGACGACCATTATCGGAACGAAAATTTGGGATTATCAGTCGAAATTTCGAATCGTTCTCGGCGCGTTGAAATTCAACGAGTTTCAGGCGTTTCTGCCCGTCGGCACGGCTTACAAACCGCTTCTGGCAATCGTCCGCTTTATGATTAATCAGGAAGTTGATTTCGACGTGCAGTTGAAATTAAAGGCGAAAGAAGTTCCCAGCACGATTTTAACGACCAGAGCGAAACGCCGTCCGATGATCGGCTGGACTTCGTTTTTAAAAACGAAGCCGTTTACGCAGGACGACGAGCAAGTGATTTTGCAGATCGAGGACTAAGCGTTTACACAAAATTATATGAGACCGAATCACGGTTCAGAGGCGGGCTACTGCCCGCCGTTCGGGAAATTTGCCAAAGTCGGGCAGTAGCCCGCCTCTGAACCGAAATGTGATTTATTTTTGCACGAGTGCTTAAGTCGCGTCGGAGAATTTATACTCGAGAAAAAGTCGTGTGGAGTAGTGAAAAGTGAAAGTTAATTGTCCGACAAAAAGTTATCACTTATTCAGAAACAAAAACTAAAATTCTTTTTAGCATAAATTTTCGAACACGAAATCAGACGGCTGTAAAAGGAGCGTTAAAATTTAAATTTTACAAGCGAATTTTGTGTTAATTTATACGTTAAAAACCGGAGAAAAATATGAATGTTAATCTAAAATCTCTGATCGGGAGATTAAACGATACGTGCCGGACGGCACTCGAAGGCGCGGCGGGATTGTGTCTGTCGCGGACGAATTACGACGTGGAAGTCGAGCATATTTTAGCAAAGCTGCTCGAAGTGGACGATACTGATTTCGAGAAAATCGTTCGTCATTTTGAAATCAACCGCGACCGTTTAAATAAGGATGTCAACACCGCGCTCGACCGTCTGAAAACCGGCAATTCACGCACGCCCGGTTTGAGCGACCGTTTGCCGCAGTGGATTCAGGACGCGTGGCTGCTCGCCTCGGTCGAATACGGCGCGGCGAAGGTACGTTCAGGGCATCTGATTTTAGCGATGATGTCGAATGAAAATTTCGCGCGGCTGGCGCGTGAAATTTCTCGCGAATTCAACGCGCTGACGACTAATCTCGACGGCTTTAAACGCGAATTTGCGACTATCGTTTCCGGCTCGATGGAAGACCGCGAAGCGACGAGCTTGTCAGAAGCGGGCGGCGTTTCCGACGGCGCGCCGGTCGCCTCGGGCGTTCCGGGCAAATCCAAAGCTCTCGATCAATACACCGAAGATTTAACGGCGAAGGCGAAAGCCGGAAAAATTGACCCGATTTTGGGACGCGATTTCGAGATTCGGCAGGTGATTGATATTTTAACGCGCCGCCGCCAGAACAATCCGATTTTGACGGGCGAAGCGGGTGTTGGAAAAACGGCGGTCGTCGAAGGCTTCGCGCTTCGCATCTCCGAAGGCGACGTTCCCGAGCCTTTGAAAAATGTCGCGGTCAGAACGCTCGATTTAGGACTTCTGCAAGCCGGCGCGGGCATCAAAGGCGAATTTGAAAACCGTCTGAAAACCGTCATTGACGAAGTAAAAGCCTCGCCGACACCGATCATTTTATTTATTGACGAAGCACACACGATGATCGGCGCGGGCGGACAAGCCGGACAAAACGACGCGGCAAATCTTTTGAAACCGGCACTGGCGCGCGGCGAGCTTCGCACGATTGCGGCGACGACGTGGGCGGAATACAAAAAATATTTCGAGAAAGATGCCGCGCTCGCGCGCCGCTTTCAGGTCGTCAAAGTCGAAGAACCCGACGAAGAAAAAGCCATCGGAATGATGCGCGGTCTTTTAGGGAAAATGGAAGAACATCACAACGTCCGCATTCTCGACGAAGCGATTGTTGACTGCGTGAAATTGTCGCACCGATATATTACCGGACGACAACTGCCCGATAAATCAGTTTCGGTTCTCGACACGGCGTGCGCCAAAGTCGCCATCGGTCAGGGCGCGACACCGGGCGCGGTCGAAGACGCGACGCGCAGAATTCAGCGTCTGACTTCGGAAATTGATTCGCTCGAACGCGAGCTTGTCACCGGCGCGGAACACGGCGAACGGCTCGGCGAACTCAAAGAGCAACGCTCGACGACCGAAGAAAAACTCGCCGCGCTCAACGAACAATGGACGAAGGAAAAGGATTTGACCGAAAAGATTCGCAACATTCGCATCAAGCTCGAAATGTCGCGGCTCGATAAACAAAACGGCAAACCCGAAACCGACGGCAACGCCGCCGACGCGCAAACCGGCGCGGCAACTGAACCGTCGGCGGAATATTCCGAAGGCGCGGCGCAGGAAAATAAATCCGCGTCAGGCGAAACAACGGAAGCTGCTTCGACCGAAGCCGCGCCCGCCGAGAAAATTGATGTCGAACAATTAAAAACGGAACTCAAAAAATTAAACGCCGAACTCAAAGCGGTGCAGGGCGAAAACCCTTTAATGCAGCCGGTCGTCAACGGGCAAACCGTCGCCGAAGTGATTTCCGGCTGGACGGGAATTCCGGTCGGCAAAATGGTTTCCGACGAAATTAATGCCGTCTTAAAATTGGCGGAAACTTTGAAGGAAAGAGTCGTCGGGCAAGACCACGCGCTCAACGCGATTGCCGAACGCATCAGGACTTCGCGCGCCGGTTTGACCGATCCGAAACGTCCGATTGGCGTGTTTTTGCTGGTCGGAACTTCCGGTGTCGGTAAAACCGAGACGGCTCTGGCGTTAGCCGACACGCTTTACGGCGGCGAGCGCAATCTCGTCTCGATCAATATGAGTGAATATCAGGAAGCGCACACGGTTTCGAGCTTAAAAGGCTCGCCTCCGGGTTATGTCGGTTACGGCGAAGGCGGCGTTTTGACCGAAGCCGTCAGACGAAAACCGTATGCGGTCGTGCTTTTAGATGAAGTTGAAAAGGCGCATCCCGATGTAATGGAGCTTTTCTATCAGGTGTTCGATAAAGGATTGCTCGAAGACGGCGAAGGACGCGAGATTGATTTTAAAAACTGCGTGATTTTGCTGACTTCCAACGTGGCGACCGATACGATTATGAAATTGTGCGCCGATCCCGACACCAAACCCGAACCCGAAGGCTTGCTCGAAGCGATTCGCCCCGAACTCGTCAAAGCCTTCAAACCCGCGCTTTTGGGTCGAATGACAGTCGCGCCGTATTACCCGATTTCCGACGATATTCTGAAGATGATTATCAAACTTCAGCTGGCAAAAATCGCGCAGCGCATTTCGGCTAACCATAAAGCACAGTTTACTTACGACGATTCGGTGATTGATGCGGTGGCGAAACGCTGCACCGACGTTGACTCGGGCGCGCGCAATGTTTTCAATATCTTAAACGGCACGATGCTGCCCGAAATGTCCGGCGAATTTTTGTCGAGAATGGCGAGCGGAGACGGCGTGAAAAACGTTAAAGTGAGCGTCGGCGGCGACGGCAATTTCGTTTACGATATTCAATAAAAAATCCTGACGGGAGGATTTGTTCGTTTTCTTCGGAAAAATGGGCGAATCCTTCCGTTAAGATTGTGAAATTAAAGCATTTAAACTCAGGTAAAACGCCTTCTGGTTTTCGCTTTCGTAAATATTTGTCGGAAAAAGTGCAATTTATGCGCGATTGTTCCGTCTTATATAAACTGACGGAATTGTCTCAATATTTTTGAGTAATCTCGGCGCGACGAGAAAAGGGTTTTGAAGTTTCGATTTTGAATATATAATGACAATATCTTAACGAAATCGTCTGTCATAAAATTTTGAATAAAAGTTGATGAGGAAATAACGAAATGGCAAAAATGACGCAGGATTACAGACTTCTTTCTATCTCCACACCGTTGGGGAAAGATCATCTGCTCATCAATAAAATATATGCGGAAGAAAAAGTCTCCGAGCTGTTCGAGTTTAACGTCGAGCTTTGGTACGACCAGCAGGACGACGACGCTTATGTCATCAATGTCATTGACGGCACGGACTTGATCGGTCAGCCGGTCAGCATCAATATAAAACAGGACGACGGCGGCGAACGCACATTTGCCGGAATGGTTAATAATCTGACTATTCTCGGACGTTTTAAGGATTATTCGATTTATAGCGCGACCATCGTTCCGCACGTTTGGAAATTGACCAGAAATTCGCAGAGCCGTATTTTCCAGCACAAAAACGTTCCCGATATTCTGCGCAAAGTTTTTGACGGCTTTAAATTTGAAATTCAGACGCAAGCCGAATATAAGCCGAGAAATATTTGCGTTCAATATCAGGAAACCGACTTCGCTTTCGCGTCGCGCCTGATGGAGGAAGAAGGCATTTATTATTATTTCGAGCATTCGGAGCAAGGCGAAAAAATGATCCTTCGTGATGATTTCAAAAGCCCCGATAATTGTCCCGGTAAATATGAGATAGGAATTTTCGATGAAGATTTGACCGGCGAGGTTTTTGAAAGCGCGATTAAAATTTGGCAGATTGATTACCGGCTGCAAACCGGTAAAGTTACGCTTTGGGATTATCATTTTCAGTTGCCGACCAAGCATCTCGATGTCGAGAAAACGAGCATTCACAATGTGGGCGGCAACCGACAAATTGAAAATTACACATTTCCTCCCGGTTACGCCAGAAAATACGATAATATTGACAAAATGGGCGGCGAGCGCAGCGATCTGCCGAATGTCTTCGACGATAATAAAAGAACCGTCGCCAACCGAATGTCGTTGCTCGACTCGCAATATCAGACTATTAACGGCAGAAGCGATTGCTGCACCTTAACGCCGGGTTATCGCTTCAAACTTAAAAATCATCCGAACGGCGATTTTAACAAACCGTATATTTTGCTGTCGGTTATACACCAAGCCGAGCAAAGTCCGGCGTATTTAATCGGCGTTACCGCGCCGATGGCTTACGAAAACGAATTCGTCTGTATCGCCCACGGTTCGGGCAGTGCGGAATTTCGTCCGCCTTTGAAAACGGCGAAGCCGATTATTTACGGCAGCCAGACGGCAGTCGTCGTCGGTCTCGCCGGCGAAGAAATTTTTACCGACAAATACGGGCGCGTTAAGGTGCAGTTTAACTGGGATCGGGAAAATAAATACGATCCGGACAGCTCTTGCTGGGTGCGCGTGGCGCACGACATCGCTGGCAATAAATGGGGCGAGATGCATATACCGCGCGTCGGTCAGGAAGTCATCGTAGATTTTCTCGAAGGCAACCCGGATCAGCCGATAATTGTCGGTTCGGTTTATAATGAACTCTCGATGCCGCATTATAAACTGCCGCAATATAAGACCTTGACTTATATTAAAACGCGCACTACGCCCGACGACGGCAAAGGATTTAACGAACTCCGGTTTGAAGACAAACAGGGCAAAGAACAGGTTTTTATCCATTCGCAAAAGCGGATGGATGTGCGTGTGCGCCAATCGCTTTACGAAACCTGCGGCGGCGACCGGCAGGAATTAATCGGACTCCGCACCGATAATAAGCCGGGCGGCAATCTCGCCGTCACAGTCGGCGGCAATCACGATTTTCACGTCAAATACGACGAATTTATCGGTATTGACGGCAAACGTTACGAAAAAGTCGTCAAGGATTTAGTCGAAGGGTACAAAGGTGATAAAACTACGATTATTACCGGCAAATCCGAACAAAACGCCCGCGAAATTATTTTCGAAGCGGCGATGAAAATCTCGTTTAAGGTCGGCGGCAACTGTATCGTCATTGATCCGACCGGAATCACAATCGCTGGAACACCGACGGTAAAAATTAACTCGGGGGGCTTCGGCACGGAAACTTCCAGCCCGATGCTCGGCAATCCGCTCGATGCGGAAGCGGCGGATACGGGCGAACCGGGTTATTTGGACAGACCGCGCACCGGCGGCGGCGGCGGCGGACGGCGTTGGGAGCAACTCAATTCGCAGCACTACATCGCGCCGCCGCGTCCGGGCGAAGACCCGCGTATTTCGGCAATGCGGCGCACATTGGCAAATTCACAGCAGGGAAGACACGCTTTGGAAGTCTATGATCGTTATAATATTCAGCCGACCTTTAATCCCGGTCAGGGGTCTTTTTTTGACGGTTCGACCAACACAATGAACCTGGATCCGACTGAAAATGCGACGACTTCGGCGTTGACCTTTACGCACGAGATGAATCACGGCGAGGCGGGCAACGAACATACATCGGGCGATGTTCAAAATCAAAGCCGCAACGATTATGTCAACACGATGCTCAATGAAGAAACCGATGGAACCGTTCGCAGTATTGAAGCCAGAAACGAACTCGCCAAGCAAGGAGTAGATGTTTCCAATTCGCATTTCCCGCTCGAAAATCAATATCAGCAGGCGCACGATCAAGCGGTTAGAGACGCGCGAACGAATAATCCTAATATCTCGGACCAGGATGCCGAAGCTATCGGCAGACAGGCGGGACGCGACCGCGTTAGACAGGGTTTTGATAACGGTGAAGTTGTCCCTTCGACCTCGACCGGACAAACTTATCCGCAGTATTACGGCGGAGACTGGGATGGTCACCATCCATCGCCGCCGTCGCCGTAAAAGTTTTTGCAAGGAGTGGGAAGTGGGAAATTCGATTTTGAGTCTCGTTTTGCTGTTGTTTTTGCAATATGGTTGCGGAAAAGCAGAGTTAAAAAATAGTAGTCAGACAAACGCGACGGCGCAAAATATTCAGCCTGGGTCGGTAAATTCGGCGCAGAATAAAGAAACTGTGCCGGTGCAGGAGAAAATGAAAGTGGACGAAAAAGTGGACGAAAAAGTAGATGAGAAAGAATTGCTGGCTCGAAGAGTAGAAAAAATAGATCCGAATTCGGCAAATGTTATTCGCAGCGCGAATTCAAAAATCGAACAGCTTTCGACACCGTTTTTCCGCGCCGGTAAAATTTACCGCATCTCGAAATTTTTACCTTCGCGCCCGCTTATTATCTTCGTCGGAGTTGACGAGAAAGATTTCACGGTCGTTTTGAACGCCAATCGTGAAGGCTATTTCGAACTCGCCGAAAAAGCGGGTTTATCGTTGGAAAGACGCGAAGTAAGACTCGACTACATCAGAACTTTTTTGGAAACGGTCGAATCCAAAGACAAACGTCTGCAAATTTTGCAAAATATCAATGACTTAAAAGAGCGACCGAATTTGAGCGAAGCCGAAAAAAATGAATTTGCGGAATTTAAGGCAAAATTCGAAAAAACAATCCAGCCGCCGCAGATTAACGACGCGATTCCATATGAAGCGGTATTTTTTGTCGTCAAAGGTCAGGATTTAGTTCGTCTTAATATAAAATTAATGCCCGACGGTAAAATTACTTTGGAAGAAACCGATTTGGAAAAAAGTCTGCTGATTCCATATACGCTTTAGGAGGAAGAGTAAATTTTAATTTTGTTCGAAATCTAATAATTGAGGGTAAATATATGCCGCCAGCCGCTAGAATAACTGATGCCGTCGCCCACCCATTACCGCCTATTTTGACCGGCGGTCCGACTGCCATTAACGTCATTATCGGATTTCTTCCGGCGTGGCGCGGAATCGGTGCAGGTCTCGCCGCCGGTCTCAGCCAAGGCAAAATCGAGTCCGAAAAGAAAATTTTAAAAGCTGAAGCTGCAACCAAACTAGCTACGGGTACGGCGGCACAGGGAGCTGCCGAACTTAACGAAAAAAAGGTAAAAGTGGAAGAACAGGCAAAGATGGCGGCATCGATTTTAGCGGCGGCGGCAATGACCGATATTCATAACTGCGCGGTTTTTATACCGCCGCCCGTTCACGGTCCAGGCGTTGACATCAAACCGTCCAAAACCGTCCTTATCAAGGGACAGCCCGCCGCCCGACAGGGCGACGAAATTCTGGAACCTATCGGACCGCCGAATTTTATTATGATGGGTTGTCTGACGGTTTTAATCGGTGATTAGTTTAAAAGATTTTTCTACGAAGAAAAAGGCGGTTAGTAACCGCCTTTTTCAATTTTTAGAGGCAAATAAGTTACGCGAATATTTCTGTATTCACGGATGCGTCATCTCAACCGGCACGACCCATTCATCAAATTGTTCGCTCGTCAGAAGTCCGAGTTCAATCGCTGATTCTTTTAACGATGTTCCTTTTTTATGCGCGTTTTTAGCAATTTTCGCGGCGTTGTCATAGCCGATATGTTGATTCAAAGCGGTCACGAGCATCAACGAATCCTGCACATATTTATCAATTTGCGGACGATTCAATTCGATTCCCGAAACGCAGAATTCGACAAAGCCTCGGCAAGCATCGTTCAGAAGTCGAACCGAATGCAGAAAATTGTGAATCATCACGGGTTTGAAAACATTCAATTCAAAATTGCCCTGCGAACCGGCGAAGCCGATTGCCGCATCGTTTCCTAAAACCTGCGCGGCAACCATCGTCATCGCCTCGCTCTGCGTCGGATTGACTTTGCCGGGCATAATCGAGCTGCCCGGTTCGTTTTCAGGGATCGTGATTTCGCCGATGCCGCAGCGTGGACCAGAAGCGAGCCAGCGAATGTCGTTGGCGATTTTCATCAAGCTGCACGCTAGAGTTTTCAACGCGCCGGAGGCAAAAACAATTTCGTCGTGCGCCGATAAAGCGGCGAATTTATTCGGATGCGCGCGGAACGGCAAGCCGGTCAATTCGCTAATGTTCTTCGCGGCGCGCTCCGCAAAATCAGGATGCGCGTTTAAACCGGTGCCGACCGCCGTGCCGCCGATTGCCAGATCATAAAGTCCGTTCAAAACTTGTCTTAATCTTTCAACGTCGCGTTCAATCAACGAAGCCCAACCGCCAAATTCCTGCCCGACGGTCAAAGGCGTTGCGTCCTGCAAATGCGTTCTGCCGATTTTTACAACGTCTGCGAATTCAATAGCTTTGGCGTTGATCGAATTATAAACCGTCTCGACGGTCGGAATCAGCGCGTTCAATCTTTCGGCGGCGGCAATATACATCGCGGTCGGAAAAGTATCGTTCGACGATTGCGACATATTCACGTCGTCGTTCGGGTGAACGGGTTTTTTTGAACCCATTTCGCCGCCCGCGATTTCGATGGCGCGGTTCGAGATGACTTCGTTGGCGTTCATATTCGTCTGCGTTCCCGAACCGGTCTGCCAAACGCGTAGCGGGAAATGCGCGTCGAGTTCGCCGTCAATCACTTCGTTCGCGGCGCGGACGATAAAATCGGTTTTGTCCAACGTCATTTTGTCGGGTTTGAGCTGATGATTGGTCATCGCCGCCGCTTTTTTCAAAATGCCGAGCGCGCGAATCATCTCGCGCGGCATCACGTCGAAACCGATGTCGAAATGATGCAAAGATCGTTCGGTTTGCGCGCCCCAGTATTTATCCGCTTCGACCGCAATTTCGCCCATCGAATCGGTTTCGATGCGTGTTTGTTTTTTTTGTTCAGTTGCTTCTGCCATTATAAAATTTCCTTTTATTTCGGAATAATATATAACTCTGCGGTCGCCGCAGAATTTTCGCTCAAAGAATCTTCAATTCTGATTGTAATACGTTTTTTATTTATCTTTCGACTCTTGGTCAAGTCCTTTTGATAACCGGAAGCGAACTTTTTGGCATCTTTTAGGTAAACTTTTTCTTCGCTTCGACTCGGACGAATGATTATCAGAGCGATATAATCGGCGTTTTCCTCTAAAGTTTTTTTATATAAATCAGTGTCGGCGACATCAGCCGAAAGTCCCGCAACGGCAGGCTCGCAATCCAAACAAACAAAAGCATAGAGATATTTAGTTTTCAAATTATTTAAATTAAAATCTACGCTTTTTATTTCAGGTAATTTTTCATTTTTTGAGATTATCCAAAATTCTTTGTCAAGCGTTTGTTTTCCTTCGGCGATTAAAAATGAGATTCTGTCGTCAAACTTTTCGCCAGCCACCACACTCAACCACCGTTTCATTCCAGCTTGAAACGTTAAAATATTTCCTAATCGCTCTTTGTTTTTACCGCTGTAAATTACTATTAAACCTTTACTTTCCGGATTTTGGTTTAGCAGAAAAAGAAAGTTTTCCAAGCGCGCGGACTCCGAATCAGAATCTGTCTTTTGATATTCATCAACTTTTGTTTGGGCAGAAACAAATTGAGAGACTGAAAGGAAAATGAAAAGTAACATAGATAATTTTTTCATAAAATCCGTTTGGATATTCGCTCCGAAATAACAATCTTGACAACTTTTTACTATAGAATTTAGGCTGGAGACCGGCAGAGTTCTCTTTTTATACTTTATCTTAACCCGTGAATTTATGGAAAATATCAAACTCCTGTTGCAGTTATATTATCGTCCCGCATCGGCGATGAGCGAAATTCTCGACAAAGGCAGTTGGTTTTTTGCCGCCGTCGCGGTTTTGATCGTTGCCGCCGCGTTTTTCTTCGCCGTCAACGCCAAACTTCAAACCGCGTATCATATTCCCGAATTTTACGAATTTTATTATCCGAATCAATCAGCTGAGGAAGATTCAATCGTCGCCGAAGAGCAATACGACAAGGCTTCCGACGAATATCAAAAAGCGTTGCAGACGCACCCGAAAATTCCGCTCGTCGGCGATTATTTTTTCAAATTCTTTTCGTTCGCGCCGTCCGCGTTTTATCAGCCGTTACTGTCGCTTTCAATTTTCTACGTGCCGTTCGTCATTCTTTTGATTGCCGTTTTCGGCGCGGCGGGAAGTTTCGGAACGATTTTGCAGCGCAGTTACGGCGAATTGGCGACTTGTTCGCTGATGGCTTGGGCGGCGGCGCATCTGCCGTTCGCGCTGATCGGAATCGTGCTTTATCAAACGGAAATCACGCCGCCGTTCTTTTTGGCGATGTGGCTGGCGAGCGGCGTTTTATTCGGCTTTTTGATGATTTTCGTGCTGCGCGTCGTCTTCGGCGCAAACTACGCGACGGCGATTTTTATCGTCTGCGCCGCGTGGCTCGCCTTTAGCGCGGGAATGTATGTTTTTCGATACGTCTCGCCGTGGCTTTTTTCGCCGTTTCTGCTTTTTTACGGTTATATGTATTTCGGCGGCGCGCTGTCCGGCGAAGTGCGCGGCGCAGGCAACGCCTTCCGGCAAAAACAAAATTTCAAACGCTTTCTGCATAACGCGACCGTCAACCCGAAAGATGCCGACGCGCACGTTCAGCTCGGCTTGATTTATTTACAGAGAAAACAGGACGCGAAGGCTTTGGAACATTTCACAAAGGCTTTCGAGATTGATAAAACGGAAATTGATGCTAATTACGAACTCGGCAAAATCGCCCGCGCGAAAGGAGATTTGCAAACGGCTCTGAATCATTTTTCGACGGTCGTCGAGCAGAACGACAAACACGCCTTGAGCGAAGTCTGGCGCGAAATCGGCGCGACTTATATGGAAGCGCAAATGCTGCCCGAAGCCTGCGAAGCGTTGGAAAAATTCGTCGCGCGTCGTCCCGCCGATGCCGAAGGCTTATATTATCTCGGCAAAGTTTACAAGGCGCGCGGCGAAGACGCGAAGGCGCGCGAACGATTCGAGCAGGCAATCGAAGCGGCGACTAACTCGCCCGACTTTCGCCGCCGCGATTTACGATATTGGAGCAAATTGGCGCAGAAGGAAATTTAGACTTTTTCATATTCGACGACGAAACGGCGAATCGGCGGTTCTTCGTCGCCGAGCATTTCGACGAAATTCATTTGCCGGAAATGATTCGCTTCAAAGCGCGATAAATCCTGACGCGACAAAGCCCAAGGCAGCTCGGGCGGAATTTCCTCGTCTTCGCGCCCGCGGGCGACGACGATCAGCGAGCCGCCGAATTTGACGAAATTCGCAATCGCGTCAATCGTCTGCGGGCGCATTTCAAGCGGCAGAGGCTGAATCGTATAAATTTCCAAAACGAATTCAAAAGCCTGAAACCACTGCTTCGGCGCGTCGAAAAGATCGGCGGCGAAAAATTCGATGTCGGTGTCGGCGTGCAATTTACGCGCCCATTCAATCGCCGTCCGGGAAATGTCGAACGCCGTTACCTTAAATCCGAGTTCATATAAAAACCGCGCGTCGTCGCCCAAACCGCAGCCGACGACCAGGGCGTTCCGATTGTTGCCGCGTAAATGAACGTATTTGGCATAACGAACGAAGAATTTATTCGGCTTTAGATCAGCCCACGGAATTTTTTCCGTGTCGCCCTTCGCTTCCTTATAAAGCGCGTCAAACCAGCCGAGCGCGTCGCCTCTTTCGGCATATTCGGCTTGAATCTCCTTCGTTCTTTCGCGTGCGTCGTGTGTCTCAAAGCTCATAGATTTTTATTAAATCAGCGTCCTTACGAACAAATATAACAAATACACAAAAATAATTAATTAAGCCTTTTTCAAAATTTAATAACCGATTGAAAGTTTATTCAGGAATCCGGCTGGTCGAACGCTTGACGAAGCGTCTAATTCATTTTTGATGAATTGACGTTTGTTCGACATTTGTCGTATGTTTACTAGACGCTCACGCAATTAGACGCACAATTTTAGACATTTTTGGACGGCAAATCTTCTTTTTCTTTGTGATTTGAACAGGGAAATTTGAAATTGCTCTCCAAAGCGACTTTTTTTGTGCTATTTAATTCGCTTCAATTTTTAATTTTCTTTCCACTCGTAACCGCCGGATATTTTCTTCTGCCGCAAAAGTTTCGCTGGCTTTGGCTGCTACTTGCCAGTTGTTACTTTTATATGGTTTTCAAGCCGGTTTATATTTTAATTCTGGCTTTTACGATTCTGGTTGATTATGTCGCCGGAATTTGGATTGAAAAAAGCGAAGGGAAAAGGCGCAGATGGTTTTTGATCGCGAGCATTTGCGCGAACGTCGGCGTTCTGGCGTTTTTCAAATATTACAATTTTCTCAATCATTCGTGGCGCGATTTGCTCGGTTTGACCGGATTCGGTTTGCCCGTTCCGCCTTTTTTGGAAATCCTTCTGCCCGTCGGGCTTTCGTTTCACACTTTTCAATCGCTGAGCTACACCATCGAAGTTTATCGCCGCCGCGTGCGCGCCGAACGTCACGCCGGAATTTTCGCGCTCTATGTGATGTTTTATCCGCAGCTTGTGGCGGGACCCATCGAACGTCCGCAAAATATTCTCTGGCAATTTTACCGAAAGCATTATTTTGAATATGAACGAATCAAGCTCGGTCTGCAGCTGATGATGTGGGGAATGTTCAAAAAGGTCGTCATTGCCGACCGTTTGGCGGCTTTTGCCAACGTCGTTTATAACCATCCGCACGAATTTCCGGGCATTTCGTTGATTTTAGGAACGATTTTTTTCGCGTTTCAGATTTACTGCGATTTTTCAGGGTATTCGGACATCGCGCTCGGTTCGGCGCAGGTGATGGGTTATGAATTGATGGTCAATTTCGACCGCCCGTATTTTTCCAAATCAATCTCGGAGTTCTGGAAACGCTGGCACATTTCACTTTCGACCTGGTTTCGAGATTACCTATACATCTCGCTCGGCGGCAGTCGCGTTTCCGTGCCTCGCCGATACTTTAATTTGTTTTTCACATTTTTAATCAGCGGTCTATGGCACGGCGCGAATTGGACTTACGTAATCTGGGGCGCGTTGAACGGATTTTATTTGATCGCGGAATTGCAATATCTCGGCTTGCTCGAAAAATTAAAAGCCAGACACGAAAGCGGTTTCGGTTACTGGGCAGTGCGCGCCGGATTAATTTTGTTCACGTTCGCTTTGACTTGTTTCGCGTGGATTTTTTTCCGCGCCAACACGCTTCACGACGCACTTTATATCGTTACGCATTTGTTTGACGGATTTTCGCAACTGCCGCAACAGATGTTCGATATGCGTTTTTTGAAATTCAATATTTTACTCAATCGTGACAAATATGATTTCTTTCTGGCGTGCGGCTTGATTATTTTCCTTCTTTTCACGCATTTTTTACAGCGCAGGGAAAGCGGGCGCGCTTTGCTCAACCGGCAGAGCGGTTTAACTCGCTGGGCATTTTATTTCCTGATAATTTTCACAATTTTGTTTTTCGGAGCGTTCAATGAATCACAACAATTCATTTATTTTCAATTCTGAAGCGGCGGATTTTCAGCGAATGGCGAAACGATTTTTGCTTTTAGCCGCGCCGTTTCTGCTCGCGGCGGCGTTTATGCTGTTCGTTGACCCGTATAATTATTTCAATTATAGCCGTTTTTTTCCCGACGAAGGAAAAAAACAGGTGGCGGCGATAGTTAATCCGACGTTTTGGAAATTGACTCAATACAGTCGCGCCGGCGGAAACAGAATTTTGCTCGGCGATTCGAGAATGCTTGCGATGCCGACTGAAGAGATTAACAAAGCGACGGGCGAAGATTATTTCAATCTGGCTTTCGGCGGCGGCAACGCCCGCGAATCCATCGAAGCCTTCTGGCTGGCGGCGAAACAAAATCCGCTGGAAAAGGTTTATATCAACATCAATCTCGACAAATACAACGATTACGAGATTGTTGACCGCACGCAGGTTTATCGCGCGACCAGCGAAAACAAATTTTTATATTTTCTGAATCCCGATATTTGGGACGCGGCATATTACAACGCGAAAACGTATCTGACCGGCAAAAAATTCAGTCTCGGCATTCCGCAGATGACGAAGGCGCGATTTTGGGCGGAATCAACCGAAGCCGAAACGCGCTATTATCAAAAATACGCCGAACCGAAAAAATATCGTGAAGAATTCAGAAAAATCGCCGAATATTGCCGGCAACACAATATCAAATTGACTTTCGTAATTTTCCCGACGCACATTGATTTGCAAAAACTGATTGATGAAATCAAAGTGCGTCCGCAGAGAGAAGCGATGCTTCGGGATTTAACGCAATTCGGCGACGTTTTCGATTTCGATTGGGACAATGAAATGACGCGCAACGCCGATAATTTTAACGACCCGTTTCATTTTACCGACGAAATCGCCAGAGAACTCGTCAAGGATATTTGGAACAATCAAAGAAAATACGCGAAATTTTATCCTTCGACCGCCAATTGATTTATCACGGCAAACGGCAGGCAATCGAGCAAAATTAATCTTTATTCTCGCCGCGCATAACACGAAAAAAGACGAATTATTTTATTTGAATTTATTCGTCCTTCTTCGTGTCGTTCGCGGCTAATTTTACTTAAAATCAATTCTGCTTGCTTAGGCGGACAAAATAAATCAGATGTCGTTTTCACTCTGTTCCTGCCAAGCAGTCCAGCCGCCCGCCATCGAAAGAACATTTATGTAGCCCATTTTCTGCAAATTATCCGCCGCGAGCGCGGAACGATAGCCGCCGCCGCAGTATAAAATTAGCTCCTGATTTTTGTTCGGAAATTTGCCGATGATGTCGCGCTCGATTACGCCGCGCCCGATGTGTGTTGCTTTTTCGGCGTGTCCGGCTTCCCATTCGTTATCTTCGCGCACGTCAATCAAAGTCGCGCCGCTCTTTACTTTTTCGCGCGTTTCTTCAACCGAAATTTCCTTAACCTGCGAACGCGCCGCTTGCGCCAATTCTAAAAATTCCTGTGTGTGTTCCATCGTTTGAACAGTTTAGCGCAACTTCCAACCGGCAAACTAGCGGGAACCGGATTAAATTCTTATAATAATTATTTTGTTGTTCGATAAAATTTAAATTAGTAGAGGTTAAGACATTGGCAGAACAATTTGACGTTTGTATTATCGGTTCGGGTCCGGGCGGTTACGTCGCCGCCGTGCGCGGGGCGCAGGTCGGCTTAAAGGTCGCGCTGGTCGAAAAGGAAAAAGACGCGCGCCTCGGCGGAACGTGCGGCTTGCGCGGCTGTATTCCGACCAAAGCACTTTTAAACGCGGCGCATCTTTATGAAAAAGCGGAACATTTCGAACAGTTTGGTTTGAAGGTCGAAAATTTGTCGTATGATTTTGCGAAAGTTCAGGAATATAAATCCGGCGTGGTCGCCAAAAACTCGGCGGGCGTTTCGTATCTGATGAAAAAGAATAAAGTGACCGTCTTTAACGGCTTCGGCAAAATCGCCGGTCGCGGCAAAGTCGAAATCGCGTATGACGGCGGCAAAACGGAAAAGATTGACGCGAAAAATATCATTATTGCGACCGGCTCGGTCGTGCGTCCGATTCCGGGTTTTGAAACCGACGGCAAACAGATTGTCAATTCCGATCAGATTTTAGAATTAAACAAAGTTCCGAAATCAATGATCGTTTTGGGATCGGGCGCGGTCGGCGTGGAATTCGCAAGCGTTTATTCGCGCTTCGGCTGCGACACGACCGTCGTCGAATTGATGGATCGCATCGTGCCGCTCGAAGACGCGGAAGTTTCCAAAGAGCTTGAAAGAAGTTTCAAAAAACGCGACATCAAATGTCTGACCGGCATGAAAATGGATAAGCTCGAAAAATCGAAAAAGTCGGTCAAAGTTTCGGGCAAAGACGCAAAAGGCAAAGATGTCGTTTTAGAAGCCGAAATGCTGCTCGTCGCCATCGGCAGAATGCCTTATCTCGAAAAATTAGGTTTGGAAAACACGAAAGTCGTCGTCAATCCGCGCGGCACGATCAAGGTCAACGAATTTTGTGAAACCGCTGAACCGAACGTCTTTGCCATCGGCGATGTCATTGACACCGCGTGGCTCGCGCATCTCGCTTCAAAAGAAGGCTGTTTAGTTGTTGAAAGAATCGCAGGCAGAAAAGTTGAACCGATCAATCACCGCCTCGTTCCGAACTGCACCTATTGCGACCCGGAGGTTGCCTCGGTCGGCTTGACCGAAGCCAAAGCCAAAGAAGAAGGCTACGATGTCAAAGTCGGCAAATTCCCGTTTTCAGCTTCGGGCAAAGCGCGTATTTTGGGCGAAACCGATGGCTTCATCAAAATCGTCGCCGATAAAAAATACGACGAAATTCTCGGCGTTCACTTAATCGGACCGCACGCGACGGAATTATTAGCCGAAGCCTGCGTCGCCATGTCGCACGAAGCCACCGCCGAATCGCTCGCCAACACCATTCACGCGCATCCGACCGTTTCCGAATCAATGATGGAAGCTGCCGAAGGCGTTCACGATTTGACGATTCATATGTGATCTTTGATAAAGGGCGAGCTGATAATTTGCCCTCTCATTTTTGTGAATTTGTAAATGAGCGTTCCGAAAGAAATCGAAAAATATAAGCGAATTGCTTGGCAGCCTGTCGTCGCTGATGATGACGGTTTGCCGGCGGATTCAAAGTTTGCGGGAACGCCTTTTTTGGTTGAAGGCGAAAATTATCCGATTTGTTCGAATTGCGAAAAGCCTTTACAGTTATTTGTTCAGATCGACCTTGATAAACTACCCGTCGGCAGTAAATTTGGGCGCGGTCTGCTTCAGCTTTTCTACTGCACGAGCGAAGAACCTTTGTGCGAAGTCGAGTGTGAGGCGTTTTTCCCTTTCGCTAAAAGCGTTTCGACCAGAATCATCAAACCTGAAAATCTCGACAGGCAAAATAACAATAATTCTGACCACGGAAATTTTCCGCCGAAAAAAATAACCGGCTGGCAAGAAACCGCCGATTACCCGAACCGCGAAGAAGGCGAATTTTTGGGCATCGAATTAAGTGAAAAAGAATGGGAAGAATTATACGAAGAAAATTATCCGATCAGCGGCGACAAACTCGACGGTTTTCCAATGTGGATTCAAGGTGTAGAGTATCCCGACTGTCCAATTTGCAATGAGCGAATGCGGTTAGTTTTTCAAATAGATTCCGAAGATAATATTCCATATGTGTTCGGCGATGTCGGCTGCGCTCATCTCACACAATGCGAGCAACATAAGGAACAACTCGCTTTCGGCTGGGCTTGCAGTTAGCTTTCGCAATCACAAGAATCAATCATTGTAGTTATCAATATTTTTTTCAATCCTTCTGTTGGGCAAAACAAACTTACCGGAAACAGACAGAAGCAGATTATTAATTTCATAATCAAACGCATAGTTTTTATTCTCCCGAATTTAAAGGCTGACTTTCAGACAATACTGAGAATTGCAGATTGACGAAAAATTCTCAAGCGATTGCCGATTCTCACTATCTCCGTTTTTGTTATAATCGTATCCTAGATATGAATTTGCGGACGGTCAAAGTTACCAGATATGTTACGCCTTTACGCGAAGGCGGCTCGCTGCCGGCGATTGTCGAGGCGGACGACGACGGGCTTTACGTTTTAAAGTTTCGCGGCGCGGGACAAGGCGTAAAAGCTTTAATCGCCGAGCTTTTGGCGGGCGAAATCGGTCGCGTTTTAGGTTTGCCGGTGCCGGAAATAGTGTTTGTCGAACTCGACGCGACGATGGCGCGCACCGAACCCGACCCGGAAATTCAGGATTTACTGAAGGCGAGCGACGGATTGAATCTCGCGCTCGATTATCTGCCCGGCTCGATTATGTTCGATGCGTTGATTGAGAAACCCGCGAGCGATCCGGCTTCAAAAATCGTTTGGTTCGACGCATTGACGGCGAATGTTGACCGCACGCCGCGCAACGCCAATATGCTTTTGTGGCATCGGGAATTATGGCTGATTGACCACGGCGCGGCGTTTTTTTATCAACATAACTGGGACAGGTTTTTAGAAAACGCGATTAATCCTTTTCGCCAAATTAAAGACCATATTTTGTTGCCGTTCGCCGCCGAAATTGAGCGTGCCGACGCGGAATCGAGCGCGCAATTAACGCCCGAAATTCTAACCGAAATCGTTGCGCTCGTTCCCGACGAATGGCTCGAAAATCCGTCGGAGCAAAGAAAAATCTACCTCGAATTTTTGACGAATCGTTTGCGCGAACCGCGTGAATTTGTGAAGGAGGCGATTGATGCGCGACGACTTCTTTCCGTTTGATTACGCAACGATTCGACTTGCGCCGCGCGTCGAGCGCGAAGAATTTTTCAACGTCGGCGTAATTGTTTCGTGTCCGGCGCGAAAATTTCTCGAATGCCGTCTTTGGCTCGACGAAGCGAAATTAAAAGCGTTCGCGCCCGAAGCCGCGCCAAGTGTAATTCATCAGTATCTCGACATTATTCCGCAAATCTGCGCGGGCGATGCGGCTGGCGGAATCATCGGAAAATTAACGCAGCGCGAACGTTTTTACTGGCTGACCGCCCAGCGCAGCACCATCGTTCAATCATCGCCGGTTCACACCGGATTCTGCGCCGCACCGCGCGAGACGCTCGAAAAACTGTTTGTAAAAATGGTCGGCTGTTTATAAACACAAATCAGAACCGCCTGCGTGAGCGAACAATTAAATCTGAATTTTCCCGTGATTAATTTATTAAACCGCACCCGAGGAAAAAAGCGCGCCGCCCGCTCACGCAGGCGGTTCCGACATTCTTCGATTTCTAATTCAATGCGGACATCCCGCGCCGATTTTTCCAAATCAAACATTCAAAATGATAAAATTTTAATGAAAACTTATTTTGGAGCGATTTGCTATGAAATGCGCGTTAATCGGTAAAATTCGGTTCGGATTGTCTTTGCTTCTTTTGTCGCTTTTGATCATTGAACCCGTCGCGGCAAATTCTTCGGCGGTTGATGTCAGCCGCAAAACGGTTTTGAGCGGCGACCAGCGCGACCGGCAAATCTTATCCAGATTGACGTTCGGAGCGCGTCCGGCGGATTTCGAGCGCGTCAAACGAACGGGCATCAAAGCCTATATTGAAGAACAGCTCAATCCCGATACGATTGACGATTCCGCGCTCGATAAACGGCTCGAAAAACTTCCGACGCTCGCGCTTTCCACGCCGGTGCTTGCCGAGCAGTATAATCCGCCGAAACCGACAATCACGCCGACTCCAACGCCGGCTGCCGCGCCTTCTCCGTCAACGAGTCCGGTTGGCGCGCCGTCGCCGACAAATGCCAATTCCAATGAAGCCGCGATGAATCCCGACGCGCTGAAAACGGCTGAAATTGCCAAAGCAAATAATACAAATCCCGCGCCGAAACCCGCGCCAACGCCCGCGCCGAAAAATCCGCAACAGGTCGTCACCGAATTGCAAAGAGCGAAATTGCTTCGCGCCGTTTACAGCGAGCGGCAATTAAACGAAGTTTTGGTTGATTTTTGGGAAAATCATTTCAGTATATACGCGCAGAAAGATGCCGACCGCTGGATGATGACTTCGTTTGACCGCGACGCGATTCGACCGAATATTTTCGGACGTTTCCGCGACCTTTTGGGAGCGACGGCGCATTCGCCCGCGATGCTTTTTTATCTCGATAACTGGCAGTCGAGCCTTCTGAGAAGATATCCGGCGACCAAAGACAAACCCGCGCGTCAAACCGGCGGAATCAACGAAAACTATGCCCGCGAATTGATGGAGCTGCACACTTTGGGCGTGAACGGCGGTTATACGCAAAAAGACGTGCAGGAAGTTGCAAGGTGTTTTACCGGCTGGACGATTCGCAAGCCGAACGAGGAAGGACTTTTTTATTTCAATCCGCAGGCGCACGACAACGGCGAAAAAATCGTTCTCGGTCAACGAATTGCGGCGGGCGGCGGCATCGGCGATGCTGAACGGGTTTTGGATATTTTGGCGGCAAATCCTTCGACCGCGAAATTCGTCGCCGGAAAATTGGCACAGCGTTTTTTGGGCGACGATCCGCCGACGGCAATCGTTAATCAGGCGGCGCAGGTTTTTTTGAAAACCGACGGCTCGATTCGTGAAACCGTCCGCAGCATCATCACATCGCCCCAGTTTTTGAGTCCGGCGATGTATCAAGCGAAATTCAAATCGCCGTTTGAGTTCGTCGCCGCATCTCTAAGAATTACCGGGGCGGAAACCGACGCGAATCGTCCGGTTCTCGATTGGATTTCTAAGATGGGACAGCCGATTTTCGGACACGTTACGCCCGACGGATTTCCCGAAAAAAGCAGCGAATGGCTTTCGACCGGCAGTCTTCTGGCGCGCCTTAATTTCGCCGCCGCGCTCGCCGAAAACAAAATTAAAGGCACGAGCGTCAACCAAAAACAACTGCTCGAAACGACGGATTTTAATAATCCGAATTCGGTCAATGCCTTTTTGATGAAAACCATTTTGCGCGGCGAAGTTTCCGCAAAAACGAAATTCGCGTTCGACAAAATTGCCGCCGAAGCCGCGACGCGAATGAACGACGAAAAAGCAAACGAAAAAAACGCGGTGATGCCGGCAAATCAAACTGCGGTCGCGCCGTCGAACGTAAAAAACGCGCCGAACGCCGCTGGTAAACCGCTTGAATACGTCGCCGAATTGATTACGCTGATGCTCGGCTCGCCCGAATTTCAGCGGAAATAGCGAAGCAATTTCGTGCGGCTAAAGCAAATATCGCCGGTAAAAAACGCGGTCAATTTTCCGACCGCGTTTTTTTTGTTTATAATCAAAGTTTTTATGAAACCCGAACAAACATCTTATCCGCGCAATCGTATAAAAATTCTGCTGCTCGAAAATATTTCCGCGTCGGCGGTTGCCGAACTCGAAGCGGGCGGCTACGTTGAAATCAAACAAATTAAAGGCGCGTTGAGCGATACGGAATTGAGCGAAGCGATCAAAGGCGTGCATATTTTGGGCATTCGCTCGAAAACGCAGGTAACGGCAACGGTTCTCGACGCGGCGGACAAACTGCTCGCCGTCGGCGCGTTCTGCATCGGCACGAATCAGATTGATTTGCGAAGTGCGTCGCGCAAAGGCATCGCCGTTTTCAACGCGCCGTATTCAAACACGCGCTCGGTCGCCGAACTCGTCATCGCTTTGTGCGTGATGCTGATTCGCCGCATCGCCGATAAAAACATCGCGGCGCACAAAGGCGTTTGGATGAAGGATGCGAAAAATTCGTTCGAGCTGCGCGGGAAAACCCTTGGAATCGTTGGTTACGGCAACATCGGCTCGCAAGTTTCGGTGATGGCGGAAGCGTTGGGAATGAACGTCGTTTACTTCGACGTTCTGACGAAACTGCCGCTGGGAAACGCCAAGCAAATCCGCGATTTGACCGAGCTTTTAGAGCATTCGGACATCGTCACTCTGCACGTGCCTTCGGATGCGACGACGCGCAATATGATGAATGAAACGACGATTGCCGCGATGAAAACCGGCGCGATTTTTTTGAACTATTCGCGCGGCGATGTCGTTAATTTAGACGCTTTAAAATCAGCCGTCGAGAGCGGCAAAATCAGAGGCGCGGCGATAGACGTTTTTCCAGAAGAGCCGGAGAAAAACGGCGACGAATTCGTTTCAATTCTGCAAAATCTGCCGAACGTGATTTTAACGCCGCACATCGGCGGCTCGACCGAAGAAGCGCAGGCGAACATCGGTCTCGATGTCACCTCGAAATTGATAAATTATCTCGAACTCGGCACATCGAGCGGCTCGCACACCGTTCCGCCGGTCAATTTGCCGCCGCAGGATCGGACGCACCGCATTCTGCACATCCACGAAAATATTCCGGGTGTTTTGTCGGAAATAAACTCGAAACTTTCCGACAAGGGCATTAATATTTTGGGGCAATATCTGAAAACGAACGAAGAAACCGGCTATGTAATTCTTGACGTTGACACGAAACTTTCGCAAGAGGCTCTGGAGATTTTGCGCGAAGTAAAGGGAACGATTAAAACAAGAATGGTTTATTAAAATGAAAATCGTAATGCCGGGCGGCAGCGGACAAGTCGGAACGATTTTGGCGCGCGCCTTTTGCGCCGACAAACACGAAGTGGTCGTTTTAAGCCGCCGCGCGTCGAACGAATTTCCGTGGCGCATCGTCGAATGGGACGCAGCAACCGTCGGCGATTGGGCGCGCGAAATCGAAAATGCGGAGGTCGTCATTAATCTCGCCGGACGCTCTGTGAATTGTCGCTACGACGCAGAAAATCGCCGGCAAATAATGAGTTCGCGCGTTGATTCGACCCGCGCCGTCGGCGAAGCAATCGAGCAGGCGAAAAATCCGCCGCGCCTCTGGCTGCAGGCAAGCACGGCGACGATTTACGCGCACCGTTTCGACGCGCCGAACGACGAGCTGAACGGCATTATCGGCGGCGGCGAACAAGACGCGTCCGACACCTGGAATTTCAGCATCGAGGTCGCCAAAGCGTGGGAAAAAACGGCGAACGAATTTGTTTTGCCGCGCACGCGTTTAATTTTAATGCGCTCGGCGGTAACGATGAGTCCCGACCGGAACGGCATTTTCGATGTGATGCGCGGATTGGTCAAAAAAGGTTTGGGCGGCACGGCGGGCAGTGGGCGGCAATATCTCTCTTGGATTCACGAAACGGATTTTATCCGCGCCGTCGAATGGCTGATCGAACGCGAAGATTTTTCCGGCGCGGTCAATCTCGCGTCGCCGAATCCTTTGCCGAACAAAGAATTTATGCAAATTTTCCGCGAATCGTGCGGCGCGAAAATCGGATTTCCGGCGACCGAGTTGATGTTGGAAATCGGCGCGTTTCTGATGCGGACGGAAACTGAGCTGATCTTAAAAAGCCGCCGCGTCGTGCCGGCTCGACTGCTCGAATCGGGTTTTCAGTTTCAGTTTCCGCATTGGAAGGATGCCGCCGCCGATTTATGCCGCCGTCGCGCGGACGATAATTGAAGACGCGCCGTCTTTGAATTTTTCCGGGCAATTTAAAACTTTTATGATGAAATTTTATTCGACGCGCCGCCTAATTTTTTCAATGTTCGGCGTTCTGCTTTTTTCAATAACCGTTTTCACTTCCATCGTCCGCGCCCAATGGCAAAAACAGACGGTTGACACCAAAGCGAGTCTGCGCGGGCTGTCCGTCGTCAGCGACCGAATCGTTTGGGCAAGCGGAACCGGCGGAACCGTTTTGCGAACCGTTGACGGCGGAAAAACGTGGTCGGTGATAAAAGTTCCCGACGGGGAAAAATTAGATTTCCGCGATGTCGAAGCGTTTGATGAAAATACGGCTTATATTTTGAGCATCGGCGACGGTGAAAACTCCAGAATTTATAAAACCGTTGACGGCGGAAAAACCTGGAAACTGCAGTTCAAAAATACAAACCCGAAAGCGTTTTTCGACGCGCTGGCGTTTTGGGACGCGACGCACGGAATGGCGATGAGCGATCCGGTTGACGGCAAATACATTTTGCTGAAAACGATTGACGGCGAAACGTGGCAAATTGCCGACACGGAAAAAATGCCGTCCGCGAAAACGGGCGAAGCGGCTTTCGCGGCAAGCGGAACTTGTCTTTTGACATATGGAAAAAATGATGTGTTTTTAATTTCCGGTGGCACGGATGCACGGGTTTTTCGTTCAGAAAATCGCGGTTCGATCTGGCTTGTTTCCGATTCGCCGATTACGAAAGGAACGGCGGGCAGCGGCATTTTTTCGATTGCGATGTTCGACAAAAAACGCGGCGTAATCGTCGGCGGAAATTACGAAAAGCCTGATGAAATCAATAACGATTTAGCTTTTACGAACGACGGCGGCAAAACCTGGATTTTGAGCAAAGGCTTAAACGGCTATCGTTCGGGCGTTTCGTTTATGGATAAAAAAACAATTATCGCGGTCGGCGCGAGCGGTTCGGATTTATCAACCGACGGCGGCAAAACTTGGACGAATCTCGATAAAGAAAATTACAACGCCGTTCGAGCCAACGGCAAAAACGCCATTTGGGCGGTCGGCGCGAACGGTTTGGTCAGCCGGTATATTGTTCGTTAAACTGGAGCGCGGGCATCTTGCCCGCGTTTATGGTGAGAATAAAATTACACGCGGGCAAGATGCCTGCGCTCCGGCTAAGATTATGTTCCAGCAAAATGCCGAATTATTTCCGCTTGCATTTCTTTTTCGGAAAACGCCGGATTTCGATGAGAATTTTAATGTCGAAAAATTAAAAGACGCGTCCGTTGATTTTGGTCGCATTCGCTGCCCTTTGTGCCGTTGGCAACCGAACGCTGCGAGCCGCTGGTTTTGCAGCGACGACGCATTTCATTTCGGATGCGGAACGATGTGGAACACCTTCGACACGCGTGGCGTTTGTCCGGGCTGCGATTACGAATGGAAATGGACGGATTGTTTGCGCTGTTTTCGTTCTTCGCCGCACGAGGAATGGTATGAAGAAGAAGCGAATTAAAGCGAAGAATTATCAATGCGGAGATTAAATTTTTTTTGAAATTTGAAGAGAAAATCACCCGCTTTTATAGTGAAAAATTAATAGTGAAAAGTGAATGGTTTGCCGATGTGCAACTATTCGTTATTCACTATTAACTTTTCACTATAAAAATGGGAAGTTTCCTGGTTCTCAATTACACTGTCTTTTTAAAAATGAAACAATTGGAAGAAGTTAAAAATTGCTACGACGCGACCGCCGAAGAATATGCGAAAAACTTTTACGACGAGCTTTCGCATAAATCGCTCGACCGGCTGCTTTTGAAAAGGTTTGCCGACGAAAATAAAAATCGAGGTGCGATTGCCGATCTGGGTTGCGGCTGCGGACACACAACGAATTTTTTGAAAGACGCGGGCGCGGCAAATATCGTCGGCATTGATTTATCGCCGGAAATGATAAAAACCGCCGCGCGAAAAAATGCGGACGTAAATTTTGAAGTCGGAAATATGCTCGAACTCGCCGCCGCTGATGAAGCGTTCGCGGCAATTTTGGCTTTTTATTCGATTGTTCACTTCACGCTCGAAGAAGTCGAAACGGCGTTTGCCGAAATCAGCCGCGTTCTAAAACCGTCGGGACAATTTCTGTTTTCGTTTCACGTCGGCGCGGAAGAAACGCATTTGGACGAATTTTTGAATCACGCGGTTGACGTGACGTTTTACTTTTTTGAAGTCGAAGAAATTTTAGAAATGCTCGAAAAAAGCGGTTTTCGAGTTTTAGAAACCGTCGTTCGCCATCCTTACAAAGACGCGGAATATCCGAGCCGCAGAGCATATATTTCGGCTGAAAAATTACGATGAATTTCGCTTTTTACGACGTTATCGGCACAATCGGCGTGGCGACGATTATTCTCACATACGTTTTGCTGCAAACCGAAAAACTAAAAAGCGAAAGTTTGCCGTATTCGATTTTGAACGGCGCGGGCGCGGCGTTGATCGTTTTTTCGCTTGTTTACAGTTTCAATTTTTCCGCATTTATAGTTGAATCTTTATGGGTGTTGATCAGCATCTACGGAATCGTTAAATACTTTGTTAAAGGGCAAAAGTGAAAAAGGCGAAAAGTGAAAAAGTTTATGATGACAGCGATAAAACTTTTTCGCTTCTTCACTTTTCGTCTTTTTCACTTTAAATAAAATGACTGCGAAAACTAATTTAAAAAAATCTAATCAACCGCTTTCGTGTCAGCGGGAAACTTCGCTTTCCGGCGAACAATTTTTAGAGCTTTACCGTTATTTGAAAATGACCAGAATGTTCGATGAAATCACCGTCCGATTGAAGCGGCAGGCGAAATTGACGGGCGGCGTTTTTACATCTTTGGGACAGGAAGCGACGGCGGTCGGCACGGCTTACGCGCTTGAATCGCAGGATTTTATCGCGCCTTTAATCCGCGACATCGGTGCGGTTTTCGTGAAGGGAATTCTGCCGAGAACGATTTTCGCGCAGTATCTCGGCAAAGCGAACGCGCCGAGTCGGGCGACCGACGTGCAGTTTCATTTCGCCGATTTGGAGAAAGGTTTCGTCGGTCCGATTTCGCACCTCGGCGATATGATTCCGGTGATGGCGGGCGTTTTGCTCGCCGCGCGGATGAAAAAAGAAAATCGCGTTGCCGTCGCGTATATCGGCGAAGGCGCAAGCTCGACCGGCGCGTTTCACGAAGGCGTAAACTTCGCCGCCGTTCAAAATTTACCGCTCATTACGATTATCGAAAACAACGGCTACGCTTATTCCACGCCGACGCGCCACCAATGCGCGGCAAATTCGTTCGTTGACAAGGCAATCGGTTACGGAATTTTGGGTTTGCAGTGCGACGGCAACGACGTTATTGCCTGTTTTGAAACGATGAAACGAGCGGTCGAACACGCCCGCTCCGGACGCGGCGCGGTGCTTTTGGAAGTTTTGACTTATCGCCGCAAAGGACACGCCGAACACGATAATCAATCTTATGTTCCGGCGGGCGAAATTGATTTTTGGGCGCAGAAAAACGATCCGATTGACCGTTACGAGCGATTTTTGACGACGGAAAAAATCGCCGACGAAAATAAATTAAACGAAATCGTCGCGGGGGTTTCCGCTTATCTCGAATCCGAGCTGGCAATCGCCGAGAGAGCCGGATTTCCCGAACCGGTTTCGGCGGCGTATGATGTATTTGATAACCGAATTGTGCCGCCCGCGTTTAAGAAACGGGTTTTAGAACGATGAAATGGCTGATTGAAAGAGCGAGATATTTGCCGATAATCGGCGTTTTCGGAATGCTGCTCGGCGCAATCGCCGCGCTTTTCTTAGGCGCGGTCAAAACTATACAGGTTTTGCAGACGGCGTTTACCAGATTCGACGAAAGCGAACCGACGCTTTACGTTTTGTTTGAAGCTCTCGATTGTTTTCTAATCGCCACCGCTTTGGTCGTCGTCGCCATCAGTCTTTATGAGCTTTTCATCGGCAGTCTCGAAGTGCCGGATTGGATGCTCGTCAAGGATTTGACCGAGCTGAAGGCGAAGTTTACGTTCGTCATAATTCCGGTGATGGCGGTCAAATTCGTGCAGAAGATTTTGAAATATGAGAACGCGGCGGACACGCTTTATTACGGCGCGGCAATCGCTCTGGTGGCAACCGCTCTGACGGCTTTTAACCTGGTCAGCATCAAGGAAAAAGAAGCCAAAAAAATCGAAAAACAAGAGGAAGACGGAAGCGAAACGCGCGCCGAAGATTTGACGAATTAATTCGACGAAAAATCAGATGAACGGTTTTATCAGCGTCCCATTTAAGATGGACGACAATTTCACGCAAATCGCGGGTGTCGGCAAATTTTCGGCAGCCGGAATCGTGCTTGAATACGAAGGCAAAATCTTCGGCATCATCAAAAGCGGC
Source organism: uncultured Pyrinomonadaceae bacterium (assembly GCA_964237235.1). GTDB lineage: Bacteria > Acidobacteriota > Blastocatellia > Pyrinomonadales > Pyrinomonadaceae. The sequence continues at coordinate 174,288 of CAXSGY010000004.1, read as the reverse complement.
GTGAAGGAATCGCGCATCGCGCTCGACGATATTTTGGACATCAAATTTCGCAAAGGCGTTTTCAGAATCGGCGCGAAAATCGAAATTCGCTTGAAGAGTTTCACGAAATTGAGCGAGATGCCGAACAAAGACGGCAAGATTTCGCTGAAAATCGCCCGCGACGATTTTGAACGCGCCATCGAAGCCGTCGGGAAACTGCAAAAAGATTTCGGCGAACACCAAGCTCATTTGCCGCCGCCGCAAACGCCGGTCAGCCGTCTTTTCAGCGGCGACGAATTGGAGACGAGCGATTTGGAAAACGAAAAATGAAATTCAAATTGCCCGAAATTCCGCCGCCGAAATTAATTACGACGCTGCGCTCGTTTAATCTGCTGCCGGCGATTGTTTTTATGCCGACGCGCCGCAAATGCGACGAATCGGCGACCGAAGTCGCGCTCGACAAATCGCAGAAAATTGACGCGGACAAACAAGCAAAGCGGCGCGAGATTTTTCAGGAATTCGCCGCGCAGTTTCCCGAAATAAAATCGCACAAGCACCGCAAAATTCTGCTCGACGGCGGCATCGCCGCGCATCACGCCGGACATATTCCGGCGTGGAAACTTTTAATCGAAAAAATGATGGCGGGCGGTTTGCTGAACGCGATTTTCGCCACCTCGACCGTCGCCGCCGGCGTTGATTTTCCGGCGCGCACCGTCGTCATCGTCAACGCCGACGCGCGCGGCAACGACGGCTGGCGTTCTTTACAGGCGAGCGAGTTGCAACAGATGACCGGACGCGCCGGCCGACGCGGCAAAGATAACGTCGGTTTCGTCGTTCTCGCACCGTCAAATTTTCAAAATCCGCCGAAAATCGCCGAACTTTTAAAGTCGCTGCCCGACGCGCTCGAAAGTAAATTTCGCGCCACTTATACGAGCTTTCTAAATCTTTTGGACGCTTTCAACAGCTTCGCGCAGGTGCGCGCCGTCGCCGAAAAAAGTTTCGCTTTCCGCGAAACGGCGCGGACGATTGCAGCGCTCGGAAAACAAAGCGAGCGGCGTTTGCAAAGTTTGCGCGAAAAATTAAACGGCAACGAATTCGGTTTTGTATTGGACGACGTGCGCGGATTTGAAAGATTGACGAACGCGCGTCTGCGGCTCGAAGCGAATCAGCCGTTTTCGCGCCGCGATGCCCGCCGCGAATGGCTCGAAAAATCAATCGAAGCCGGTCGAATCGTGACGAAAAGCCGCAACGGAAAAAGATTTTTTCTCGTCCTCGACGTTCACGGCGACCGAATTACGACGATGCGCGACGACGGTCAGGGCGCGAAGCTCGATCTGCCGAACGTCGGGCGCGTTTTCGAGAAAAAATATCCGCTGAACGAAGCGGGTTTGGAAACCGCGTTTTTTGAAACCGTGGAAGGCAGAAATCCGCCGCTCGTCGAGCCGAAAATTTCCGTCAATCAAAGCGGCGCGGACGAATCGCTCGAGTTAATCAATTCGCTCGTCGCCAAATTTTTGCCCGCCGACGCGAGCGAAGACGGAAAACGCGCCGCGACCGCTTTTTTGTGGGAAGCGTGGACGGACGCGGAATTTTTGGAAAAAACGGAGCGCGAAATCGGCGCGCTGAAAAACGAAATCTGGCTGCCGTTCGAGCATCGCGCCAGAGTTTTAAGTCACTTCGGCTATTTGGATTTTCAAAGCGAAAAAGTTACGGCGCGCGGCAAATGGCTCGCCGATTTGCGCGTTGACCGACCGCTGCTCGTCGGCGAAGCTCTGCGGAACGGGCTTTTTGAAAAACTCGAAACAAAGCAGGTCGCCGGTTTAATGGCTGCGCTCGCCGCCGATTCGGACCGAAATTACGGTGAGCTTTATCTGTCGGACGAGATTCTCGAAATTTTGACCAAATTTGAAAATATAATTTTTGAAGTCTCGAACGTCGAGTGGAAAAACGGAGTCGAATCCGCGCCGGAGATGAATTTTTCCGCCGCCGCCGCCGCCGAACGCTGGGCGGACGGAATGACCTGGAGCGACCTCGTTTTCCGCACCAAAGCCGAAGAAGGCGATTTGGTTCGTCTGCTTTCGCGCACCGGCGAAGCCCTGATGCAAATCGCTCATCTAAAAGACGAACACGCCGCGTCAGCCGCGATTGCCAGAGCAACGGCGGGAGCGATTTTGCGCGAGCCGATTCGTTAATTCACAATATTTTAACAACTAAACGCTGACATTTCACAACTAATTTTGTTATGATTCTTGCGGAGTTTGGATATTTATGCAGGTTTTAATAGCAGACGAATACGGTTTTTGTTTCGGTGTCGAACGCGCCGTCGAGATGGTCGAAGAAGCGTTGCAGGAAGGCGATACGGTTCGCACGCTCGGACCGCTGATTCATAACGATCAGGAAATGGCGCGGCTGGCGACGCACGGCGTGGCGACGATCAGTGAGCCGGTGCAAATTCAGCGCGGTGAAACCGCCGTTATCAGAGCGCACGGCGTAACGCCGCAAATCGAAGCCGAATTGCGGGAAAAAGCCTCGAAGGTCGTGGACGCGACTTGTCCATTTGTGACGAAGGTGCAAAAACTCGCTGCGCGCGCCGCCGCGCAGGATCGGCACGTCGTCGTCGTCGGCAATCCCGACCACCCGGAAATGATCGGCGTTTTCGGTTATGCGCCGGAACATTCGTTTATCGTCCGCGATGCCGAAGAAGTGGCAAAATTGCCGCGTTTGAATAATCCTTTGGTCGTTTCGCAGACGACGATTAAACTGAAAAATTTTTACGATGTCGCCGAAGCCGTCAAAGCGCGCGCGATAGGCGAAACGCAAATTGTCAATACGATTTGCTCGGCGACGCGCGACCGGCAGGACGCGGCGCGCGCGCTGGCGGGCGAAGTTGACGCTTTTTATGTGATCGGCGGCAGGCATTCATCGAACAGCCGCAAACTTTTGGCGGTTTGCAAGGAACAATGCGAGAAAAGCTTCTTGATTGAAACCGAAGATGAAATCAATACCGAAGATTTGCGCGGCGCGATTCGCGTCGGTTTGACGGCGGGCGCGTCAACGCCGAATTGGTTGATCGAACGAGTTTCGCAAAAATTAAAGGAAATCGGCGCGACGCTCGAAAACGAAATGTCGCTGATTTGATAAAGAGACTGGAGCGCAGGCATCCTGCCTGCAATAAGCATCGTTTTTTGATGCGAAAAAGCCTTTGCGAAGAATAAAATTAATTCTCCGCAAAGGCTTTTTCGCGCTCTCGCGCTCATTGCAGGCAGGATGCCTGCGCTCCGAAAATGATTACGGAGTCGCTTCGGTAAACTTCGGCAGGGAAATTGATTGATTCAGATAAACGCCGAATTCCGTTCCCGATTTGACCTCGGCATCTTCGCCTTTAGTTAATCTTTCGCCGGCGAGTCCGCCGACTGCGCCCAGAATTCCGCCGATCAGCGCGCCTTTGCCGCCGCCGACCGCGCCGCCTAAAACCGCGCCGCCCGCCGCGCCGCCGCCGATAAAGATTAATTTATCGTTTTTGCGGTCGTCGCCCGAAGCGTTTCCTTCATTGTCGCTTTTCGCTTTTTTCGTGTCCAGATCGGTCAACGAACCGTTAATCGCGCGGCGCGTGCCGTTCGGCAGTTTGACTTCGACGAAGCTCGCGCTGATCGAACCCGGATCGCCGCCTTTTTTTGCCGCCTTGACCGAATCAACGCGACCGGTCACGATGCTGCCGGTCGGAATAACGACGATGCCCGTTGACGAATAAACCGGCTCGGTGACGGTCGTCGTAAATTTGTCGCCGACGCGCGCGGTTTTTGAACTGATCGTTTCGTTCATCCGCACACGAAATCGTTCGCCGCTCTGCACCGTGTAGAGTGAAATGGTCGGGCGGGCAACGGTCGTCGTTCTTCTGACCGTCGTTCGGCGAACCACCGGTTTGCGCCGCTGCGCCAAGCCGTCAATCGTGCCGAAAACGAAAAATGCCGTTAAAATCGCCGCCAAAAATCTAAAGCTGTATAAATTTTTCATCTGTTTTAATCCTCCGATTCTGAAATCAATTTCGACTCAAACCGTTTTCCGAAAAGCCGCCTTTCTAACACAGCAACCTATGTGCCGTTGATTCGCCTCAGTCGCTGAAATATTTTCTCAAACAATAATTCGAGCGTAACATTTTCAATGCCGAAAACAAAAAGTCACGAAGACGAAAATAAGTCTTGAATTAAAAAGCGATTGCAAGTATATTCTAGCAACTAAATATTTCGTGTTTCCCGATTTTCGTTTAACCCTTGGTCTCCAAAAGACCGGGGGTTAAGTCGTTTTAGGGATAAAGTTTAACAAGTTTTTGCAAAGGGCGGCTCCGTTTATGCAACTTTATCGTCAAAGTTTTCTTCTTTTTGTCCTGAATTTACTGGACGGTTTTTTGACGGTTTTTTGGGTGCATAACGGTTTCGCGTCGGAAGGCAATCAAATGATGGCGCGATTGCTCGAAGTCGGTTACGTGCCGTTTCTGGCGGTGAAAATCGCGGTCGGCGCGATTGCCTCGCTCGTTTTGTGGCATTGGGGAAATTTTTCGCTGGCGCGTTACGGATTGACGGTTGTGCTGGCGATTTATATCAGCTTGATGGGCATTCATTTTCTGACAGGGCTTTCGGCTCTCGGCTTTATTTCCGAAACGACCGTCAATAATTTTCACAACTGGTCGAACAATCTCTTCGCTTTTTTCAATTAAGCGGATTTTAAAAACCGAAAATCATTATAAAACGCGCTCTTTTTGTTTCAAAACCGCTTGAAACAAGCCGGCGTTTTTTTCGTATTTCAATACACAACGCGCGTTGAAAATTTCAGCATCAAAGAATTAAATTTTATACGGATGGAAAAAGTATTTATGTCAAAAAAAGCAGTTTATCAATTATCAGCCAGACAGATTTTATTTCTCGCGCTGGCATCGGCGTTTATCGCCGTCGGAACGGTCGCGGGTTTCAGCAATTTCGGCAATATATTTCAGTGGCGCGATAACGCCAACGTCGCGTTTGCGGAAAAAGCACCGGCGGGAATTTCCGAGCCGTCGGCGGTCAGCGACGAGCAGAACAGCATCGAGGTTTACAAAACATTAGCTCCCGGCGTGGCATTCATCCGCACGAGCGCGCGGGTCGAAAATTATTACGGCGAAGAATCAGAGCAGGAAAGCGGCAACGGTTCGGGTTCGGTGATTGACGCGCAAGGTCATATTTTAACGAACAATCACGTCGTCGAAGGTTCTTCAAAATTAACGGTCAGCCTCGGCGGCGATAAAACTTATCCGGCGACCGTCGTCGGAACGGATCCCGATACGGATTTGGCGGTGATTAAAATCGAGCCGCCGCGCGAAGGCTTAACGGTCGTGCCGCTCGGCGATTCGGATGTTTTGAACGTCGGACAGAAGGTTCTGGCAATCGGCAATCCGTTCGGACTTGACCGAACTTTGACGACCGGCGTGATTTCCGGTTTGCAGCGTCCGATTCGCGCCCGCAACGGTCGCCCGATTGAAGGCGCGATTCAAACCGACGCTTCGATCAATCCGGGCAATTCCGGCGGACCGCTTTTGGACAAATACGGCAAGATGATCGGCGTAAATTCGCAGATTCTTTCGCCGTCGGGCGCGTCGAGCGGGGTCGGTTTTGCGATTCCGATTAACATTGCCAAGCGCGTCGTGCCGCAGCTACTGCAATTCGGCGAAGTTCGCCGTCCGCGAATCGGCGCGAGCCTGGTTGGCGTGAGCCAGCTCCGCGAACAAGGCGTGCGTCTGCCAATCGAAGACGGTTTGCTGGTGCGCGTTTCCGCGCCCGGCGGTGCAGCGCAGATTGCGGGCATTCGCGGAATTTCGCAGGATAATACGGGCGATGTCGTCATCGGCGACATTATCACTTCGATTGACGGCGAGAAGATGAGCGATTTAGATGATCTATATCACTTTCTCGACAAAAAACAAATCGGCGATTCGATTCAGGTGGAGATTTACCGCAACGGAAAAACGCTCACCGTGCCGGTTAAATTAACGCCGCTGCCCGCCGCTTCGCAAAGTCGTCCGACAACGCGCCGGACAAACTAAAAAAAACGCGCTAAAAATGAAAATTCGGGCGGTCTTTATGCCGTCCGAATTTTTTATTTTGCGATTGCTATGAACAGAAATGATTTGGAGTATTTTTACAACGACGGCTTCGGCTGGATTTGCAAACTTTGCGAAGGCGAAATCAAACAAACGCTGAACGCGCCCGAAAATCAATTTTCGCGTCTTATGCGCGAAGGCGAAGCCGAAAGCAAACAGCCGCAATTTTCCAGTCACGCGCTCGCCAGATGGACTGACGCGGCGCAGAGAACGCTCGTTTGTCCGCGCTGCGGAATCAGCGAAACGATTGATAAATTTTGAATTTCGAAGTGGAAGACAAAAAATAAAAAAGGCTTCTCGCCATCGAGAAGCCTTTTTCGCTTGAATTTTGTGTAAAAAACTAGATTCCGAAAAGACGCGGCGGAGCTTTTTTCTGTAAAAGTTTCCGCAGTTTAAGCCGTGCTTTGTGCAGTTGCGATTTCGACGTGCCGACCGAACAACCCAAAATCCTGGCGACTTCTTCGTGTTCGTAACCTTCGACATCGTGCAGAACGAAGACGTTTTTGTAACCGGCGGGCAATTGACCAATCGCGTCTTCGATGGCGATTTTATCAACGACCGGCATTTTGCGCGGATTTTCCGTGCCGCCGACAATCTGAACCGGCGTTTCGCCTTCTTCAGTGGTTTTCTCGAATTTGACGTTGCGTTTACGAAAATGCATCAAAACCTGATTGACCGTCAGGCGGTGCAGCCACGTCGTAAAAGCCGAGTCGCCGCGGAAGCTGCCGATTTTACGGTGAAGCTGAATAAAAACGTCTTGCGTTAAATCTTCGGCTTCGGTCGCGTTTTGCAGCATTCGCAAACAAATCGAATAAACGCGGCGATGATGACGATTATAAATTTCCTCGAACGCCGGCATATTGCCGTTCGCCGCCGCCTGCGTCAACTCGAAATCGGTCGCCGCAAAAGTGTCTATCTTTTCAACGGTTTTATTAAAATTTTTGCCTGAATTTTCAATTCCGACCTTTTCCTGCCAAACCGGATATTCTAAAGTTTCTGTTGTTGTCATTTTCAAATTCCCCCTCGCTGTCCCTTAATAAACAAATAACGTGCCACAAACTTTTTCGATAAATTTCAATTAACTATTTACATACATATTATTCACGCATCAGCGGCAAATTTGTTCCATTTTCTTGGACATACATCTATATTCGTCTTTCATCAAAACTCAGATTTAAACCAAAGCGTGTGATGGTTGCGGCATCTGATACATTGTTCGGAAGAAGTGCCGTTTGCGGCTGTAAATTGCCGTAGATTTTCAGTTAATGTTAAAATGTTCGTTCCAAGGCAGTTAGTAAAAAAGGAGGAAGTTTCCGGGCGGAAAAGTTAAAAAGATGAAAAAGAATCGTCTCATCTCGTTTTTAATCTTAGTGTTTGCTGTTTTATCCGTATTTTCAAGCATTTACGCACAAAATAACGGCGCGCCGGCGATCAAAAGCCGCGAAATTTCGGAAAAGGAAGGCATTCCCGTTTTGGTTAAGCATCTGCCTGATTGGGAAAACGCGCAGAGCCGCGCCGCATATATATTTAATCGCACCGATTTGCGAAACGCGCTCGGTGAACGTCCGGTTCTGGACTCGATTGAATTTGAAAGCGGCACCGAAGCCGTCACCGCCGCTTACGGTCAGGCGCGGCTTTTGATTATCGAATTTATGACCCCGCAATCATCGCTCGCCGCGGACGAAAAAATTGCTCGCAAGCTCGCCGAAACAAACAGGAATTCGCCGGTTTTCTATCGCCGCATCGGAAATTACAATGCGTTCGTGTTTGATACAACCGACGAAGCGGCGGCAAACGCGCTGCTCGATCAAATAAAATACGAAAAAGACGTGCAATGGCTCGGCGCAGACCCGTTTTCTTTGAAACGCGCCGAACGCGCTTTTGTTTTAACGACTTCCGACATTTTTTTCACGACCGTCGTCGTTATCGTCGGCGGACTCGGACTTTCGATTTTGGCGGGCATCGCCGTCGGATTTTTTTATTTCAATTTGATAAAGCGCAGACGCGCCCTGACCGACGGATTCTCCGACGCGGGCGGAATGACGCGCCTCAACCTCGACGGCTTAACGCCGCAAACCCTGTCCGACAGATTGCTCGGCGAATAGCGAAAAACTAAAAACTAAAAACTTTTGAATCTGTTCTTCCAAGATATTATTCACTTTTAGTTTTTAGTTTTTCACTATTAAAGGCTTGCACGGCTTCCGCCGCGCCCGCGTGCATAATTTCCGGGCGATGATAACGCCAGTGTTTCTGAAATTCCTCGTCGGACATCGCCGCGTGATTTTCTTTTTCTCGATCCTTCAAATAATTTTCACACCATTCGCGCATTTCCGAATTTCGGTTCAACGCGGTGCGCGCTCCGTGCATCAAATTGTCGCGTTCCATAAATTAGTTCTCCTTGTGTTAGAGTTTTTCACAACGAATAACTTTTTCGCAAAAGCGAACGTAAAATTTACAAATTAATTTCGTTTTAACGGAGCAATCAGGCGTGTATAAAAATTTTCTTAAATCGCTGCTTATTTTATCAATTTTCACTTCAGTCAATTTCGCGCAAACGGTCAAACCGCCGCAGGCGACCGCCGCGACGACGGCTAAAACGCCGCAAACTTCGGAAGTGCCGTTCGTCAACCGCGTTTTGCCGAACGGTCTGGAAGTCATCGTGCTGCCCGATAAATCCGTGCCGATTGTAACGGTCGAACTCGACGTTCGCAACGGTTCGTTTACCGAACCGCCCGAGCTGAACGGTTTGTCGCATCTTTACGAACATATGTTTTTCAAACCGAATCAAGCGGTTTTGCTTTATCAATGCGAGTCGGTTTTGAAAACGAACGGCGGCTTGAACGACTACGGCAAACGAATTTGCTCGAATCCTTTGAGCCTGAAATCGCAAATCGGCAGCGTCGCATATCTGGACAATCAAGACCAGCTCAATATCTACAACGGCTCGACCAGAGAGGAAGTCGTTAATTATTTTTACACGACGACCAGCCCGTATCTGTCGAGCGCGTTGCGGTTAATCAACGACGCGGTGCGTTATCCGACGTTTGACGAACAGGATTTCGCCGAGGAAAAACAAGTCGTCATCGGCGAACTCGACCGCCACGAATCGAATCCGTTTGAATATCTGGATCAAACGTTGAAGGATAAACTTTTTTACAAATATCCGACGCGCAAAATGCCCGCCGGAACGCGCCAGACGGTCGCGGCGGCGACGACCGACCAGATGCGCTTGATTGAATCGCGCTATTATGTGCCGAACAATTCGGCTATCGTCGTCACCGGCGATGTCAATCCGGACGAAGTTTTCACGCTTGCCGGGCAGATTTTCGGCGGTTGGGAACGGCGCAAAACCGACCCGTTCAAAGATTTTCCGCTTGTCGAGCATCCGCCTTTGCCAAAAAGCGAAGGCGTGATCGTCGAACAACCCGTGCAGAATGTTTTGATCAATATCGGCTGGCAGGGACCTTCGATTGGCAAGGACGATGCGGCGACTTATGCGGCGGACGTTTTTTCGTATATTTTGTCGCAGCCGGATTCAAAGTTTCAGCGGGCGATGGTTGATTCGGGTTTGACGGTCGGCGCAGGGATCGGCTATTACACGCAGCGCAACGTCGGACCGATTTCCGTCATTCTGCAAACTTCGCCGGAAAAATCGAAAGCCGCACTCGATGCCGTCTATAAGGAAATCGCGCAGTTCAACAAGCCCGATTATTTCAGCGATGAAGAACTGCAAAACGCGAAAACGATTCTCGAATCGAACGATTTGTTTGAGCGTGAAAAACTGAGCGAATACGCGCATACGCTCGGCTTCTGGTGGTCTTCGACCGGCATTGATTATTTCCGCGGTTATTATAAAAATCTTCGCGCGACATCGCGGGCAGACATTAATCGTTACGTAAAAACTTACATTCAGGACAAACCGCACGTCGGTGTGGCTCTCATTTCGACGCAGGCGCAGGCGCAGGCGCAGATTACGCCGCAGGATTTAATCGGAAAATAATATGAATTCGCATAAAAATCAATATCGAAAGTTTGGAAAATTCATTTCGCTGACACTTGTTCTGCTGGCGTTTGCTTCAATCGCGTTCGGTCAGGCGGAAACGGGCAAGCCGAGTATCGCGCAGCAGGCGAATCTCGTCACCGAGTTTGAAGTCAACGGCTTAAAGGTTTTAGTCAAACGCCGCGCGAGTTCGCCGACGGTCGCCGCCGGTTTGTTTATCCGCGGAGGCGCGCGTAACATTTCGGACAAAAACGCCGGCATCGAAAACTTAATGCTACAGGTTGCCGCCGAAGGCAGTAAAAAGTTTCCGCGCGAAGCTCTGCGGCGCGAATTGGCGCGGACGGGCAGCAGTATCGCCGCCGGAGTAAATAATGATTACAGCGGTTTGAGTATGGTTTCGACGCTCAAAAATTTCGACCGGACGTGGGAAATTTTCACCGACATCGCGCTTAATCCGGCGTTCGCGCCCGAAGACATCGAGCAGGAACGCGCCGCGATTATCAGCAGTCTGCGCGAACAGGAAACGAACAACGATAATTTTTTGCAGGTTTTGCAGGAACGCATTATCTACGCCAATCATCCTTATGCGAACGATGTCAACGGCACAATCGAAAGCATCAGCCGTTTCACCGAGAAGGATTTAAGAGATTATCATCAAAAAATGATGCAGACCTCGAAACTTCTGCTCGTTATCGTCGGCGACGTTGACCCGAAAGCGATTCAAACGCGCGTCGTCGGAATTGCCGGAACATTCGATAAACTGCCGCGCGGCGATTATAAAGACGCGCCGTATCCCGCGTTCGATTTTTCAAAACCGACGCTCGACATCACGACGCGCGCTCTGCCGACTAATTATATCGAAGGCATTTTCAGCGCGCCGTCTTTGAGCAATCCGGATTATTCGGCGATGCGCGTCGCCATCGCCATTTTAGCGAGCCGCGTCAACGAGGAAGTGCGCAACAAACGCCAATTGTCTTACGCACCGACGGCGAATCTCGATTCGTTTGCCGCGAACACGGCGAATATTTACGTGACCGCCGTCAAAGCCAACGATGCGGTTAAGATAATGCTCGATGAAGTCAATAATCTGAAAACCCGACAAATCAACGACGACGTAGTTGACGGCATCGCCGGATTTTTCCTGACGAATTACTATATTGATCAGCAGTCGAACGTCGCGCAGGTCGGCGAACTCGCCAAATACGAATTAATCGGCGGCGGATGGCGCAACGCCTTCGATTTTCTCGATAAAGTTCGCGCCGTTTCTCCCGCGCAGGTGCAGGAAGTTTCGCAGAAATATATGAAAAACATCCGCTTCGTCGTCGTCGGCGATCCGAAAGCGATTGATAAGCAGGTATTTTTGCCGGGCAGCGAATAGTGTAAAAATCCGGGCTTGATTCAAACAAAAAAAGGATGTCTGAAAGTTAACCTTCAGACATCCTTTTTTCAATTCTGCCGAACGATTTTAGCCGTCCTTGCTGCTCTTTCTGGTTTCCACCGGCGGCTCGGCTTTTGAAGGCGGCTCGACCTTCGACGGTGGCGGATCGTTGCGCGGCGGAGGATCGTTTCTCGGCGGCGGGTCATTACGCGGCGGTGGATCATTACGCGGCGGCGGTTCGTATCTCGGCGTTGGCGGTTCGAGGCGCGGAGTTTCCGGTTGTTTGACCGGTTCATTGCGCTCGCGGCTCGGACGAATGGTCGGTTCGTCGCGCTGTTTGGTCGGTGGCGGATTATAGCTTGGCGATGAATCGCGGTCTTCGCGGCTCGGACGGACAGTTTTCGTATCGCTCTCGTCGCGGTCGCGTCTGTCGGTGCGAATACGGTCGCGGTTCGGCGCAGTTTTGACCGGCGTATCGTCGTTCGTTCCCGAATTGTCGCCGTCGTTTTGTTTGATGACCGTGCGCGGCTCGCGTTTTATCGCGCCGGTTTCGCGCACCGGCGATTGATTGTTGTCCGTTTCGCTTCTTGTTTCCGGCTGAGTGTTACGCTCCGTTTTCTCAACCGGCGAGCGATTATTAAATATTCGTTCCTTGCGAAGCGTTTCGCCGGTCGAAATGCCGCTTTCACGCACGGTCGCGCCGGTTTTGACGCTCGTTTCCGCTCTGGTATCGCGCGGTGTTTCGACACGAATATCGCGGCTTACTCTGCCGTTCAAATCTTTATACGTCGGCAAAGGCGGAACTTTAGTTGTTTCCGACGGCGCGACGGCTAAAACTTCCTGCGCCAATTTCGTCGGCGCGGTCGTAAATCCGTTTTTCGTTCTGCCGAAACCGCTCGCTTCGACGGTGACAACGCCCGATGCCGGCACGACTTCCGCGGGTTTAATGCGCGGATTGATTCTGCCCGGCGATTGCAGCGTTCCGACGCTCGGTGTCGGCGTTTGCACGGGATTCTGCACGGGATTGACGATGACGGTCGTATTATTATTGTTGATAATCGTCGTATTTCGGTCGCGCCGCCGCTTGTTGTAATAATAATTGTTGTAGCTGTAGTAACTGTAGTCGTAAGGCAAAGGATACCAACAGATACTGCTGCCGACGTAAGAGACCACGACTAATGCCGGTTGCCACCAGCTGCGGCGCGACCGAGATTGCGCGTATGGCGACCAATACCAACCACCGCTGTCATAAACCCAACGTCCGTGATGATACGTCGCCCAGCCCCAAGGCTCGTCGTTGACCCACGTCCAGCCGTATGGCGGAATCCAACGCCATTGTCCGTAACGATACGGCGACCAGTCCGAATAGCTTGCAATCGAATTGCGGTAAGGCTTCCAGACATAGCCGTATTTTTTGGTGAAAACCCAATCGCCGTAATCATTCAAATCTTCCGCGCCGTAAATGTCGCGGTCGTAATATTTATCGTAATCGGCATTTTGCAGACGCTTGGCAATAATCGCGTCGCGCTGCAACGCCCAGCTGTCGAAATCGTCGGCATAGCGCGGCGCGTCGGCGGTTTCCCATTCGCCCGCGTAATCGCCTTCGATTTGAACCGTCGCGCTGCGCCCGTTGCGAAGCGTAAAGCCGGAAGTTTCCGAATAAACGCGCGCCTGTCCCGAATCGGTCACGGCGACGCGCACCTGCGAATCGTTTTTACTGCCCGCATCAACGCGATACATTCCCGATTTTTCAACGGAAACGGTCGTTTTCGGCGCGTCGATTTCAAAGTAAGCGCGGTCTTTGTCAAAATCTAAAATGCGCGCGCTCAAAGTTCCTTCGGGCAGGCTGACGGCGATGCCTTCGTCGCGCAACGTCGTGATTTTCAAATAAGCGTTTGCCGAAAGACGCAAAAATGTGTAGCTGTTAAATTGAATTTCGAGCCGCGCGTCGCGGTCGGTCGCCAATTCGTCGCCTTCAACAATCGGCAGATTCGGGGCGGCGCGTTCCCAATCGTTTTCACCGGCGCGGCGAATTTGCGCGTCGCCGCTGATAAAGCTGATTCGCGCCACGCGCGCCGTCACATCCGGCACTTCGTCGTCATTTACGTCGGGCAGAGCGAACGTCGCGCTCACAAGCAATAACGGCATCAGGAAGAAAAATGCCCATCTGGTTATTCTGGCTGGACTCATAAATTATTTTCTCCGTATTTTTTTCTGAAAAAGAGTGAAAATTAAATTTTCGCTGGATTTCTGCTTGCGCTTGACAGCAAAAATTATACCCTTTAAGCCGAAAAATAAAGCCCGGACAGTTAAAAATTGCAAATAAAACGCGGTTTCTGATTTTATCTTGTCAAAATTTATGAATTTTAACAAAAACTTCATAGGAAATTTTTCCGGTATTAAAGCGAATAAATAATAGTGAACAGCGACGGCGGCACATTCGCAAATTATTAGCTATTCACTATTATTTACTGTAAAAACAGGGAATTGATCAAAAGTCCATTCATTGATACGCCATCTGACAACCGCTTCGCGTCGGAAATCGAATAGCGCAAATACGATTTGGTGTAAAATACAAAATCAGCCGGCGCGGGAAAACTATCATTTCCCGTTTCGCAACTAAAATACTTAAAATTTATTTTCAAAAGGAATTATAAAAATGAAAAAAATCGCAATACTGAGTTTCATCGTTTTGATTTTAACCTGCGCCGGCTTCGGGCAGAAGACCGCGCCTGCCAAATCGAAACCCGTAACTGTTGCCGCACCCGCTGCCGATAAAGGCGTGCGCGACGCTTTCGACCGTTTAATTGAAGGAATCAAACAAGTTGACGCGGAAAAAGTAATGAGCGTTTACCAAAATTCCGATAAAATTTTGTTCTTTAATAACAACGGCACGGCGACTATCGGTTGGGAAACGATGAAGAAAAACCGCCAATCATCCTATGCGAAAACCGCAAACGTCACCCTCGATATCACCGGCTTGCGCGTCGAAATGCTCGGCAAAGACGCGGCTTACGTCACCTGCAAATGGAAGCAGCAGCAGGAATTTAACGATAAACTCGAGTCCGCGTCGGGCAGAATGACTTTGGTTTTTCGCTTAATCGGCAAAGATTGGAAAGTCGTTCATCTGCATACTTCGCCCGACAACCCGGACGCGAGCCGTCCGGTTTTGCCTTCGGAGCGCGAAACCGACAAGACGAATTAATTTTTTTAGCCGCGAATGACACGAATGAACACGAATTATTTTATGTAAATTTATTCGTGTTCATTCGTGTCATTCGCGGCTAAATCTTCTCCAGAATAATTTGCGCGACGGCGTGTTCGGTCGTGTGTGAAAGGGAAACGTGAATTTTGTTTGCGCCGAGATTTTGCATCAGCGTATTTGCTTCGCCTTTGATTTCGATTGACGGAACGCCCATTTCGCCCGAAACGATTTCGATGTCGTGCCAGGTTATTTTGCCGCGCCAGCCGGTTTTCAAAGCCTTCAAAAACGCTTCCTTAGCGGCAAATCGGGCGGCATACGACTGCGCCGCCGCCGCGCCTTTCGATTCGCAGTAGGCGCGTTCGCCGACGGTGAAAACTCTTTCGACGAAACGCGGCGTTCGCTCAATCGTTTCGCGGATGCGGTAAACTTCGATAATATCTATTCCGATGGAAACTATCACAAATTCAGTTCAAAGTTCCGAGTTCAAAGTTCAAAGTGATGCAAGTTTAACCGAAAACGGCTTTTATTGGCGAGAGAAAAACGGCGTAAAAGTTTTAATTTGCGCGGCATTGGAAGCCAAGGGTTTCGTCAACGGATTTTCAACGCGGCTTGGCGGTGTTTCGGATTTTCCTGAAAATTCCTTAAATTTGTCAGGTTTGGATATCGATTCGGCAGAAAACGTCGCCGAAAACCGGCGGCGATTTTTGCAGATGTTCGACGGCAATTACCAGATTGCGACGAGCTGGCAAACGCACAGCGCGGACGTGCGCGTCGTTGAAAATTTGGAAGAAGCACGCGACGGCGAACAGCGAAACGATGCGCTCGTTTCAAACCTGAACAATCTTTTAATCGGCGTGAAAACAGCCGATTGCGTTCCCGTCCTAATCGGCGATCCGAAAACAAAAGCGTTCGCCGCCGTTCACGCCGGTTGGCGCGGAACGGCGAATTCGATTGTCAAAAACGCCGTCGTACAGATGCAAAAGCAATATCAAACCGCCGCGAAAAATCTAGTTTGCGCGATTGGCGCGGCGGCGTGCGGGCGCAATTACGAAGTCGGTCAAGACGTGATTGAGGCGTTTGAGAAAAACTTTTCCACCTGTGGAAATCTTTTCCACAGGACGCGGGAAAACCACGCGCTCGTTGATTTACCGCTCGCCAACCGCGAACAATTATTGAGCGTCGGGGTCGCGCCCGAAAACATTTTCACCGCGCCGCTCTGCACATTGGAACGAACGGATTTGTTTTTTTCATACCGCGTCGAAAAAAATCTCTACGGTAAAGCCGGACGTTTGCTGTCGGTGATCGGATTGAGATAAGCAACATTGCAGGGAATTCTAAATTTTACATTCTTCATTCCAAATTTTATTCAGTAAAAAGTCAATTATTTTACGAAATAAAATTTAGAATGAAGAATTTAGAATGTAAAATTATCCCAAAATTTATATGACCTTGGCCGTAAAAGCGATTTTTTTGGTCGCCGGTGGATAACAAACTTCGTTCGTGCAGGCTTGATATTTGATGACGGCGTTGACGCGGACGATTTTTCCTTTGAAATTGGCGGGAATTTTTAGTTTGAAACTGAAGGCGTTGCGGTTTTCATAGACGTTAAAAACGTCTTCGGAAAAAGCGAACTTTCGATTTTCGCCGCGCGGATAATTGATTTTGCCGACTCGTGCGCCCGCCGCGCTGATTTTGACGACGGTCGGAATCGCAAATTCGGTCGTCGGTTTGTTTGAATTAGCGTGCAAACCGGCGGGCAAATTCATCGTAACCATTCCCGTCGCCGAACCGCCGCGCTTGATTTTGCCGACTGAACCGTTAAAAGTCTGCGCGTTCGCCTGGTAAAAATTTCCCGCCGAAACGATCAATGCCAGAGCCAAAAACGCTCCGAATAATAAATTTTTCATAATTGCTTTGGGTATTGAATGATGCGGCGCGGATATTTTCAGATGCTTTTATTTCAATTGAAAACTGTTCGTTAATTCGTCAATTCTTTCTAAAAATTCGTCTCGAGACGATTTAAGAACTTTGATTTGCAAATCGTAAGTTTTCTGCCGTTGGCGGCTTTTGACGATTTTCCAAAATTCGCCGAATTCGATTTCGTCCTCGATTTTTTCCGTTTCGAGCAAGCAAACTGTTTCGTCTTTGGCGGCGTTTTCGGTTAATTTTTTTGACACGACTTTGTTTGCCGCCTGTTCGATTTGTGCGCCGACCGATTCGGTTGAATTTAACGGCGAAGCGGTCAGATAAACCTGCGCCTTCCAGAAATTACGTTCCTCGCGCTCGCCGTATTCCTTTGAATACGCCTCGAAAAGATATTCGGAATCTTCGCGCAGCGGATATAAAAAACCGTTTGGTTTGACGATTGTAAAATCAGCCGTTTCAATCGTTTCGCGCTCAAATGCCTGCGCCGCGCTTTTCTTGATCTGCGTCGAGATAAAAACCATTATCAAAACGACCACGCCGCCGATAATCAAAATTTCCATAAAAATTTTCAGCCGCCGATCTGCACTAAATTCGCCGCGCTTTTCGCCGCGAGCTGTCCGCAGGCGGCGTAGATGTCGCGCCCGCGCGGTCGGCGCAGATAAGCCGAAACGCCTCTGCCTTCTAAAATCTTTTTAAATCGCACGATTTGCTCGGCGGATGGCGGAATGTATTCAAGCGGTTCGGCGGAATTATGCGCGATCAAGTTAATTTTGACGCGCTGTAAATCGTGTTTTTTCAGCAAATCGGCAAGCGCGCGGGCGTGTTCCTCCGAATCGTTTACGCCGCCCAGAAGAACGTATTCAAACGTAAAACGCTCGCCGCGCCGCAGAGTTTTTTCAAATGTTTTCGCCGCCGCGAAAAGCTCTTCGATATTCCAGCGTTTGTTGACCGGCATCAATTTGTCGCGCAATTCGTCGTTCGCCGCCGACAGCGAAATCGCCAGATTCGGACGCTTTTCGAGCTTGGCAAACTCATAAATTTTCGGCACGATTCCGGCGGTCGAAACGGTGACGCGGTTCGGCACGATAAACAAGCCTTGCGCGTCCGCCATAATTTCGAGAGCTTTGATCAGATTTTCAAAATTCAGAAACGGCTCGCCCGCGCCCATTGCCACGAGATTCGTCCCGTGCGGCACGTCCAATCCCGCGCCGTAAACGTCATTTAATACAGTAATTATCTGTTCGACGATTTCTCCGGCGGTTAAATTTCGTAACAGTCCGAGCTTTGCCGTCAAACAAAAATCGCATTTCAGAGGACAGCCCGACTGCGAAGAAAAACAAATCGTATCGCGGTTTTCGGTCGGTATAAAAACCGTCTCGACCGGAAAATCGTCGTGAGTTTTCATTAAAAAGCGGCGCGTTCCGTCCGTCGAAACATAGCGCGATTCGACTTTCAAGATCGAAGCCGTCGCCGTTTCCGTCAACTTCGCGCGAAACGCTTTCGGCAGATCGGTCATTTCATCAAAATCTGAAATGCGGCGTTCGTGCAGGGCTTTAAAGATTTGCGCGGCGCGATATTTCGGCTCGCCGATTTTTTCCGCAAATTCGGCAAGCTCGATGATCGAAAGTCCTGTCAGATGAAGTTTTCCGCTCATTACGAATTTTATTTTAACCCATTTCGCGGCGAAACGGCATCGAACGAATTTTCCGACGGTTTATGCTAAAATTCAAAGAAGTTTTAGCGGCGCAAATTTTATGAACAGAAAAACGCTCATCGGCGCAGGCATCGCGCTGGCAATTTTGATTTTGCTGGTAATTCTGTGCGTTTGGGGCATCAAAAAAGTCTGGCAGGGCGCGACGAATCGCAACGAAAACACCGATACGACGCAAACCGCGCCGCCTCAAAAAACGAACGAGCCGATTGCCAGCGTCGAGCAGGCGCAGCGCGTTTATCTCGCGCTCGGCAATCCGTCGGGCGCGACGCAGAGCGCGTCGAATGCCAACAATTATTTAATGGTCAATAACGCTTACGCGCTTTCCTACAACAATCAGAAGGGAACGCCGAATTGGGTTTCGTGGCGCATTACCGAAGCGGATTTCGGCGGCGCGGAACGGCAAAATAATTTTCGTCCCGATCCGAATCTGCCGAAGGAATTTACCCGCATCACGCCGACCGATTACACGGGCAGCGGTTTCGATAAAGGACATCTGTGTCCGAGCGCAGACCGTTCGAGCAGCCCCGAAGCGAACGGCGAAACGTTTTATATGACGAATATGGTGCCGCAAACGCCGGATTTGAACCGCAACGTCTGGAACGATTTTGAAACCTATTCGCGCGAGCTGGTCAAAAAGGGAAAAGTTGATCTATACGTTATCGCGGGCGTTTACGGCGAAAAGGGAAAGCTGAAAAAGAAAATCACCGTTCCGACCAACTGCTGGAAGGTGATCGTCGCCGTTCCGCAGGGTGCGGATTTTTCCGTCATCAACGAAAACACGCACGTCGTCGCCGTTGATATGCCGAACGCGCCGAACCTGGGCAAACCCAACTGGCGCGATTTTCGCACGACCGTCCGCGCCATCGAGCAGAAAACCAACCTGAATCTGCTCTCGAATCTGCCGCAAAATTTGCAGGACGCGCTTGAAACACGCGTTGATAACAAATAATTTAATGTTTCGATAAACGTCGAAAGCGAATTTTATGAACCAAATACTTTCAAAGGAAATGCAGCAGCACACTTACGCGATTATGAACCGCGTCGAGAACGAGCATTGGTGGTATGTCGGTCGCCGCCAAATTCTCGAATCTTTTTTGCAGCAAATAATCCAAAATCCAAAATCCGAAATCCAAAATCCGAAGATTTTAGACGTTGGCTGCGGGACGGGCGGCAACCTCGAAATGCTCGAAAATTTCGGCGCGGCGGAGGGCGTTGACGTTTCCGACGACGCGCTCGAGTTTTGCAGATCGAAAAATTTAACCGTGCATAAAGGTTTAGCCGAAGCGTTGCCGTTTGCGGACGAATCCTTCGACATTGTTACTGCGCTCGATGTCGTCGAACATCTCGACGACGACATCGCCGGACTGAAGGAAATGTTTCGCGTGACCAAGAGCGGCGGCAAAACCTTAATTTTTGTTCCGGCGTTTATGTGGCTCTGGGGCGTGCAGGACGACGTTTCCAATCACCGCATTCGCTACACGAAAAAACAAATCGTCGAGCGACTTCAAAAAGCCGGTTTTGAAGTCGAACGCGCGACGTATGCGAATTGGACGTTTTTCGCGCCGATTTTAGGCGGTCGAACCTTGATGCGCGTGACGGGAATCAAGCCCGAATCGGAAAACAACGTCAATGTTTCCGCCTTGAACGGCGTGTTCGGCAAATTGTTCGGCGCGGAGCGTTTCTGGCTGAAAAATTTCGACTTCCCGTTCGGCGTTTCAATTGTCGTCGTCGCGCGGAAAAATTAAACAATTCAAATTAAATTTCTTAACTAGCCGCGCAAACCTCATTCTTTAAGAAAAGTTAGCCACGAATAACACGAATGAACCCGAATTATTTTGTATAGATTTATTCGTGTTCATTCGTGTTCATTCGTGGCTAAAATCTTTGAGTTTATTTTGTGCGCCCGCTTAAATTCTTAACAATTTTCAAAAAATAAATCGCGTTTTGGCGCGGTTTTTGCTTTTCAATAAAACGTGCATTGAAATTTCTCCTTTGTGTAATAAAAGAACACAGTTTCTAGAATGTGCGAATTAAAAACAAGGAAGGTTAAAGAGAAAATGAAAAATTTAGTGAGAATCGGATTTCTGGCGTTTGCGTTCGGTCTAATTTTTATCAGCGCAGATACGGCGAACGCGCAATATCGTAGCAGAAACCGACAAGCCAGACGTGAATATAGAGGTGACGTGCGCGACGCGCGGCAGGATTACAGACGCAGAGTAAATAACGGAGATTATCGAAAGGCGCGCCGCGAATATCGTGAAGACATCCGCGATGCGCGCCGCGATTACAGACAGGATACCGGACGCAGCTATCGCGGACGCTGGCATAACAACGGTCGCTATTACCAATACCGCCGTTGGAACAATAACCGTTGGTTTTACTGGAGTCCGTTCCGTTAATAATCAGCCGGATAATTAAGACGAAAAGCCGCATTTATTTTAATGCGGCTTTTTAATTTTCGATTGGAGCGAGATGCACCTCTGCTTGCACTGAGCGAGGAAGCACGAATAAACGTCAAGGTATAATAAAAGTTGAATTTTCGCAGAGACTTTTTCGCGCTTTTGCGCTCAATGCAAGCAGAGATGCTTGCGCTTCAATCTTTTTTGCCGGTTAATTTCTCTCAATTTCCAAGGTTTTCGAGATTTTATCCAAATTCAGGCTCCGCGCCGAAGCGTTGAAAATTTCGCTGTAGGTTCCGTCTTTTTCATATAATTCGTCGTGCGTTCCCGCTTCGACGACGCGCCCTTGTTTGAGAACGAAAATCACGTCCGAATCAATAATCTGCGAAATGCTGTGCGAAATGACGACGACCGTGCGGTTTTCCTTGATCGCGTCGAGGCTGTTTTTTATTTGCTCGGTCGCAATCGCGTCTAAACTCGCGGTCGGTTCGTCGAGAAAAATGATCGGCGGATCTTTCAGAAAAAGTCTGGCAATGGCGATTCTCTGCTGTTGTCCGCCGGAAAGCTGCGTCGCTTCGGTTTGATATTTTTCCGGCAATTGTTCGATTTGGTCGTGCAGATACGCGCTCCGCGCGGCGTTTTCGATTTCCGTGAGCGTCGCGTTGATTTTTCCGTAACGAATATTTTCTTCAATCGAGCCGCGAAAAATATGATTTTTCTGCAAAACAAGTCCGATTTTGCGCCGCAGAAGATGCGTTTCGTAATCGGCAAGATTTTTTCCGTCCAGCAAAATTTCGCCGTCCGTCGGCTCGTAAAATTTACACAGAAGATTCAGCAAAGTTGATTTTCCCGCGCCGGAAAGTCCGACGAAGGCGACGGTTTTGCCCGCCGGAATCGTCATATTGACATCAAATAAAGCCCGTGTTCCGTTCGGATACGTGAAGTTGACCGCTTTTAATTGAAATTCACCGCGCAGGGTTTCGGCGGTAATCGCGCCCGATTCTTCGATTGCCGAATTCGCGTCCAAAACTTCAAAAAATCCTTCGGCATATGTCATCGCTTCGTTGATCTGGTCGTAAATCCGGTGAAGCTGGCGAATCGGCGCGGAGACGTTATTGAACAGCAGAATGTGAAACATAATCGCGCCAATCGTCATTTTTTGGTCAAGCACCAGATACGCCGTCAGAATAATAATCAAAACCACGCCGACCTGTTCGACGAAGGTTTTCAGCGCGTCGAACGCGTAATTCGTTTTGCGCTGTTTCAGTTGCGCGTCAATCAAATTTTGCTTGAGCCGGTTTTGCTTTTCGCGTTCGTATTCTTCGCGGACGAACGATTTGATAACGATAATAGATTCGATAATGTTGAAAAGTCCGTTCGTTTTCTGCTCGCGCAAAGCCCGTAGACCGCGCCGCACGCCCTTTAACAATCCGGCTTGTTTCCAGCTGAGCAGAAAATAAATCGGCATAATGATTGACGCGACCAAGCCGACGTAGAAATTGGCGTTAAACATCAAAACGAGAGCCAAAATCGCGTTGGCGAACAGCGGCAGAAGATCAATAAAAATATTCTGCACAAAGCTCGTCAGGCTGTCCGCGCCGCGGTCAATTCTGGTTTGCAGCTTGCCGGTCGCGTTTTCGTCTGCCGCGAAAAATGCGTATTTGTAAGTTAAAATTCGTTCGATGGCGAATTGTGAAAGCTGGCTCGAAAGATTAACGCGAATGCGCTCGCCGATCATACTTTGCCCGTATTTGACGGCGATATTTAAAAGCTCTTTGCCGAACAAAACCGCGCTGATAAAAAGCAGCAGCGAAGTGCTTTCCTGAGCGTGAATATTTCGGTCAAGCAATTCTTGAATCGTGTCAACCGTATAACGCAAAACAATCGGATTGACCTGCGCCGCAACTGCGCCGATTAAGGTCAGAACGAGCGAAACGGCGACGAGCGATTTGTAAGGTTTGACGAACGGCGCGAGCCGCAAAACGATTTGCCAGATGTTCATTGAAAAATTAAAAGCGCAGGCAATCTGCCTGCGCTTTGTTTGCCCTGTTTATTTCGCCTTGACGCGCCCGGTTGCTCGTCTTTTCGCAGAATCTTTTTGATTCGGCAAAGTTATTTGTTCTGATCGTAGAGCGACAGTCCCAAACCGAATTTCGCGGCGGCGCGGCGCAGTGCCATTGATTCGGCGTTGGAACTCGAATCGCCGTAGGAATCCAAAGTTTCGTCTTCCTGACCGGTCGCTTCGCGGTAAACGGTTCCTTCGGCGCACAAAATCGAGAGACGCACAATCATAATCAATTTGCCGCTGAGCGATTCAATCGAGCGGATTTCATAACACCAGCCCGGCGCGTAATGGTCGAGATATTTCACCGCGTCGTGCCACGACAGATAAGTGATTTCCTTGCCGCCCTGCCGCCGTTTTCGCAGATGTTTCTGGGCAATCGGTTTGGTTAAATCCTTAACGATTTCGCGAATCGAGCGCAGCTCCGCGTTCGATTTTTCCGATGTGTTTTCCAATTGGTTTTCATTTGAAATTTGTTCGCCGAGTGCCGTCGTTGCCATTTTTCAATCCTCTTTTTTATAGATTTGTTTCATCAGTGAAACACCTTTTGCATATTTAATCTTATTCGCCGTCCGAAAGCAAATTTCCTCGAATAATTTTCGAGGAAATCCGGAAAACCAATCGCATTAAATGAGCAATGGCGGCAAGATTTATAGATTTGTTGACGAAATGACGCGAACGCTGTATTTTATTGAAACGAGAAGCATTCGCAAATCTCGGGAGGTCATAATGTCACTTTATTTTCCAGCACCGAAATGGGATGGAACGTCTTATAAACAAGGCTCGCCGCAATTCGGACACCGGCGCGCCAAAGGCGACCGTGTTCACGCCGCGTGCGATTTATACGCGCCGCTCGAATCTGATGTGGTTGCGGTTGATGACGGTTATGTCGTCGAGATAAGCACAAAATTTTCTGGACCGACGCAGGCAATCGCGCTTTTTCACAAAGGAATCGGCGTAATTCGATACGGAGAAGTCATCAAAATTCCCGTAGATTATTTGATAGTCAACACACAAATCACCGCCGGAACGGTGATCGGCAAAGTCGGGCGCGCCGTGGCGACTTTTCCGCCGATGCTGCATTTCGAATTATTTGACGGTTCGGGCAGCGGCAACTTGTCGGTTCGTCCGGGCGGAGAAGAACCCGCCCATTATAATTCGGGAGTTTTAAAAGACGCGCACTATAACCGCCGGACGGATTTAATGAATCCAACCGAATTGCTCGACCGTTTATGGTTGGAGGGACTAAAATGAAATTCTTAAAAATCAAGAGACAAATTCAATCGTCGCCGGCAAAAATAATCGGTTTTTTAATTTTATTTTTGGGCTTGAGTTTTTCAATCAGGGCGCAAACAGAAGCGAGCGTCGAAAAGTTAGTCAATTCATTGTCGGCAGGAAAACTTCGGGTTGAATCTAAAGCTACGCCTTACAAGCTGACCGGCGATTTCAACGGCGACAAAATCGAAGACATCGCGATTATTGTCGAATTGATGGATTCGCCGGAAAATGTCAGTTCGAAAATTAAAAAAGTTTATCCTTATTATTCCAAAGAAGTTGCCAAAAACGATTTAATGATGCTGATCGTTCACGGCGCGGGCAAAGGATGGAAAACCGCTCAAAAAGAAAGTTTTTTGCTGATCGGAGAAAACAGCGCGTTGATTTTTGAAAAACAGCGACTCGCTGAAAAAGGCGACGGCGTTAAAATTGAAAAAGACAAAGGCGGTAAGTTAAGGCTTTATTTTCCAACCGAAGGCTCTGAAGGATACTTGAAATGGAACGGTAAAAAATATGTCTGGTGGGAAAGTGAGCCTTAAAGATTAACGGCTTCGCGGTATTCGCCCCAAACTTTTCTCAAACAGTGAGAAATTTCGCCGACCGTCGCGCGACTTTCGACGCATTCCAAAATTTTCGGCAGTAAATTTTCATCGCCGCGCGCCGCCGTATCTAATTGCGACAAAGCATTTGCGGCTTTTACGGCATCGCGTTTCGCGCGGACGGTGCGGACTCTTTCGATTTGTTCGCGCTCTATCGCCGCGTCAATTTTCAGAATCGGAATCGTTTCATCTTCTTTGATTTGAAATTTGTTCACGCCGACGACGATCTGGTTTTCGGTTTCGACGGCGCGTTGGTATTGGTAAGCCGCTTCCTGAATTTCGCGCTGCGGGTAACTGTTTTCGATGGCTTTCAACATTCCGCCCATCGCGTCTATTTTTTCGATGTAAGCGACGGCTTTTTGTTCGAGTTCATTCGTCAATTCTTCAATCGCATAACTTCCGGCGAGCGCGTCAACCGTGTCGGCAACGCCAACTTCGTTGGCGATGACTTGCTGCGTTCTGAGAGCGATGCGCGCCGCCGTTTCGGTCGGCAAACTCAACGCTTCGTCCATTCCGTTTGTGTGCAAACTCTGCGTTCCGCCCAAAACAGCAGCTAAGGCTTGAATCGTCGTGCGGACGATGTTTACTTCCGGCTGCTGCGCGGTCAGCGTCGAACCGGCGGTTTGCGTGTGAAAGCGCAACATCATTGACTTTGGATTCTTCGCGCCGAAACGATTTTTCATTAATTTCGCCCAAAGCCTTCGCGCGGCGCGAAACTTGGCGATTTCTTCTAAAAGATTGCTGTGCGCGTTAAAGAAAAACGACAGTCGCGGCGCGAATTTATCAACTTCCAGTCCGACTGAAATTGCCGCTTCGACATACGCGATGCCGTCGGCGAGCGTGAACGCGATTTCCTGCGCGGCGGTCGAACCGGCTTCGCGGATGTGATAGCCGGAAATCGAAATCGTGTTCCAGTTCGGAACCTGGTCGGCGCAAAACGCGAATGTGTCGGTAATCAGGCGCATCGAAGGCTTCGGCGGATAGATATAAGTTCCGCGGGCGATATATTCCTTCAAAATGTCGTTTTGAATCGTGCCGTTTACTTTATCAAACGAAACATTTTGCTTTTTGGCGACGGCTAAATATAAACAAAGCAGCGTCGAAGCCGTCGCGTTAATCGTCATCGAAGTCGAAACCGTGTCGAGCGGAATGTCGTCGAAAAGCATCAGCATATCTTCCAGAGAATCAATCGCCACGCCGACTTTGCCGACTTCGCCCGCCGCCAGATCGTTGTCCGAATCAAGCCCGATTTGCGTCGGCAAATCAAACGCGACGCTCAAGCCGGTCGTGCCGTTTGCCAAAAGATATTTGTAACGCGCGTTCGATTCTTCGGCGGTCGCAAACCCGGCATATTGGCGCATCGTCCAGAATTTTCCGCGATACATATTCGGACGCACGCCGCGCGTATATGGAAATTCGCCTGCGTCGCCCAAATTGGTTTGATAATCGAAATGCGAATTTTCCGGGTTAAAATCGTTCGGCAGCTCGATGCCCGAAGAAGTTTCAAATTTTTCGCGTCGTTCCTTCATTTGGTTCAAAGTTTCAAGTTCAAGGTTCCAGGTTTTAAGTTCAAAGTTTGACATTCAAAGTCTCAATTAAAATTAACTCAAAACCATACAATTTAGAAACCCGAAGATAAATCTTGAACCTTGAACCTGAAACCTGGAACCTGAAATTTTGAACTTTGAACCTTGAACTTGAAACTTACACGAGTCTCGCGTAGCATTTTTAATTGACCTGCAATGAAACTCGACAAAGATGCGAAAAAGGCGGTGAACGAACTCGGCGACGCGATTAACGCGGCAGTCGAACAATCCGCGCGCGTCGGCGCAGCCATTGAAAGTCTGCGCGTTCTCGGTTACGAGCCGGTTTTAACCTTAAAGCTCGAAATCGGTCTGCACGAAATCGAAACGGATGCGGACGATTTGCCCGAAGAATTTGAGCTTGATTTAACCGACGAAGACGTACGCACTCTGCGCCGTATGAAAATCAGATTCTAAATGGGAAACGGAAAATGGAAAATGGAAAATTAAGAAGTTTCATTTTCCATTTTCCGTTTTTCCGTTTTCCATTGATGAACTATTTCAATTATTTCAGCGAAATCGAACAGCTTTTTATCCGGCGGCGCGGGCGCAATCTGCTTTTGTCGCCGCTCGATTGGGCTTTGATCGAAAATTGGCAGGAACGACAAGTTCCGCTGCACATAATTTTACGCGCCATCGAACGAATTTTCGATACGGTTGATAAACAATCGTCGCGCAAACGAACCGTCAAAAGTCTGCTTTACTGCAAGGAAGAAATCGAGGCGCAATTCGCCGAATGGCAGCAACGGCAGGTCGGCGCGGGGCAGGTTCAAGGTTCAAGGTTCAAGGTTCAAGGTTCAAAGTCGGGGGATGAAAATTCCGTCGAAAAATCGGCTGAAAATTCGGCGGCGAAAAGCAATTTGTTTCCGAACGAAGCAATCGCGGCGCATCTCGAACGGGTTTCCGCCGAATTGAACCACGCCAAAGATAAAGTTGACGATTATCAGCGCGGCGTTTTAGAAAAAGTTCAGGCGCGGTTATCGAAATTGCGCGCGGAAAAACCGGGCGCGGAAGCGTTGGAGGAAACGCTGGAAAAGCTCGACGCGCTGATTGACGCGAGCCTTTTGCAAACCGGCGAAGACGAAAAATTAAGAGCGGAAATCGAACGCGAAATCGCTTCGTATAAAACCAAAATGGAGCGCGAAGTTTACGAGCGGACGTTTGAACTGATGCTGCTCAAACGACTGCGCGAAAAAGCGGAAATTCCGCGGATCAGTTTGTTTTATTTGTAATTCATAATAGAAATAACAACTTCAAAAATTTTTCCAAAAGGAGAATAAAATTTATGGAATATCAATCCGGCGCGGTTCGTCCCATCGGCAGCATTCAGGAAGGCTGGGAAATTATCAAATACGATTACTGGACGTTTTTTTCGATGACGCTGACGGCGTTTCTGATCTTTATCGTCGCGGTGGTGGTTTTGAGCTTGATCGGCAACGGCATCGCACTCGGACTTGCCGCCGCTTTCGGCGCGGCGACGAGCAATTCCGGCGATGCGTTGAAAGTTTCCGCCGCCATCATTCCGCAGTTAGTTTCGATGGTCATCAGCTTTTTCACAAATATTATTGTCGGGGCGGTTGCGGGCGCGTTTTTCTGCGGAATTTACAAATCTTTGGCGAACAAAGCGAGCGGCGGACGCGCCGAATTCGGCGATCTGTTCGGCGGCTTTCAAAAATTTCAGCCGTGTCTGATCGTCGCGGCGGCACTGTCGGTGTTTCAATTCGTCGTCAGCCTGATCGGATTAGCGGGCGGCGCGGCATTGGGTTTGTCCGCCTTCGGTTCGGGAATGTTCACGCAAAACGGACAAGTTAATCCGGCGGTTTTCGGCGGATTTTTTCTGGCGATTATTGCTTTTTTTCTCGTCATTCTCGTCGTCAATCTGATCGCCTCCGCGTTGACGAGCTTCGCTTACCCGCTGATCGCCGACCGCAATTTGTCGGGCAGCGAAGCGTTGCTGTTGAGCATTAAAAGCGGATTTTCCAATATCGGCGGACTCATCGGATTACTGCTTATCCTTTTCTTAATGGCTTTCGTCGGGGCGTTGCCTTGTTTGCTCGGACTTCCTTTTATCGCGCCGATTTTAATCGCCGCGCTGTTTGCCGCGTATCAAAGCGTTTTCGGCAGAACCGACAATTTTTATCGGGATGTGCCGCCGTCGCCGCCGATTTTCGACAATCAGCCGAATTATTAACTGCAAATTAAATAAGCCGCCGGAACAATTTCGCTTTGCCGGATTGTTGCGGCGGACGAATCGCTTATCAAAAATAATCGAAAAAGAAACGACGGCAAATTGCCCAACGCCGCACGAATTCTTGATTTAACCGTCGAGAAAATCGTGCCGAACGGTTTCGGTTTGGCGTTCGCCGAAAATTTGACGGTTTTTGTTCCTTTGTCCGCTAAAGGAGACAAGCTGCGCGTTCGCGTCAATCAAACGAAGGGAAAAATCGCGTTCGCCGAAATCGTCGAGATTCTCAAACCGTCGCCGGACCGAACCGCGCCGCGCTGCGCATATTTCGGTCGTTGCGGCGGCTGCGATTTTCAGCAGTTGAATTACGAAGCGCAGTTGCGGGCGAAAGTCGGCATCGTGCGCGATTGTCTGACCCGCATCGGACGCATCAATTACGAGCGCGAAATCGAAATTATCAAAAGCCCGAAGGATTACGAATATCGTTCGAGGGCGCAATGGCACGCTGACACTCGACTGGAAAAACTCGGCTATTTTCAAAGAAAATCTCATTCGGTCATTGATGTCAAAAATTGTCCGATTCTCGCGCCCGAACTCGAAGCGACGCTCGAAAATTTAAGAGCGGAGATGGCGTGGACGAGCTTTTTTGAAGAAATCGTCGAAATCGAAACGGCGACGGCGAACGGCAAAACTTCAATTTATTCGGCGGAACTGATCGAGCCGACGACGGAAATTTCGTTTTCGACAAACGACGATGTTTACCGGTACGACGCGCGTTCGTTTTTTCAGGGCAATCCGTTTTTAATCGAACCTTTGATCGCAACGGCAATTGGCAGCGCGGCGGGCAATTTCGCGCTCGATTTATACTGCGGTGTCGGGCTTTTCACTCTGCCGCTGGCGCGAAAGTTTCAAACGGTGAAAGGCGTGGAAGATTATGATTCGGCGGTTGGTTTTGCCGAAAAAAATGCCGAAACCGCGCGGCTTGCGAACATCGAATTTTATCGCCAAAACGTCGCCGATTTTTTGGAAGAAAGCTGCGATCAATTAAAAGAAGTTGATTTCGTTCTGCTCGATCCGCCGCGTGCCGGAACCGAGAAAAAAACGATTGAGAAAATTCTGGAAATCGAGCCGCGGGAAATTTCCTACGTTTCGTGCGAGCCTTCGATTCTGGCGCGTGATTTGAAAATTTTGACCGAAAACAAATATCGAATCGAATCAATCGTCGCGCTCGATTTATTTCCGCAGACGCATCACGTCGAAACCGTCGCGCGGCTACGGCTCGCGTAGAGATAAACTTGCAGAACGATCAATAAAAAACAACTCGCCAGAAGTACGAACATTCCGACGCGCAGATTTTGATAATTCGCCGCAACGTAACCGATCAGCCACGTCGTCAAAGCCGAGCCGAGTGTGCCGCTGACGAACAGCGGTGTCGCGCGGCGCGTGGCGGTCGCGCCGAACGTCTTTGTAAATCGCGCCATATTCGTCGGAAAAATCGCGGACGTTCCAAAGCCCGCAATTGCCGCGCCGACGATTAAAATTAAAATCGAATCGGCGAACAACAAAATCAAAACGCCGAGCGTCATTTCAAAGAGTCCGAGTAGAAGAATTCGATTTTCGTTCAAAATGCGCGAGTATAGCGGCGCGACAAATCGTCCGGCAACGAAAAACAAAAAATAAGCGAATGTCGGCGAAAACCACGCAACCGCGCTGCTCTGATTCGGCAGACGCGCCGCGTAAGTTGTAATCCAGCCGCCGATGCCGCTTTCAAATCCGACGTGAACGAAGTTGAACGCCGTAATCAGCCACGCGAGCGCGGTCGTCCAAATCGGCGTGAAATTCTCGACGGCTGAATCTTCAAAAATCGGCGGCGGCTCGTTGCGCCGCGCCGCGAGAAAAATCGCCAAGCCGTTAATAAAAAGCAGCACGGAGAGAATCAGAGCCGGCGTGAAAATGCTCGTCTGCGTGCCGAAAAAATCAACGAACGTCTTGCAGAAAATCGCGCCTACGCCCCAGAAAAAATTCAAAAAATTGAGCGCGGGCGTAATGCGCGTCGGGTTCAATTCGACCGTCAGCATATTGATTGCGGGCAAGGTAATGCCGATGCCGAACCCGTTGACGACGAACGCCGCGCCGCTGACGATCCAATTGTCCGAATTTAATCCCGAAACGCCGACGAGCATCGTCAAAAATCCGAGACTCGCCGCGCCGCCGAAGCCGACGCGCCGGGCGACGGTTTGTGTCAAAAGCGTTCCGACGAGCGAGCCGGAAAACTGCGCGATGAAAAGATCGCCGGCTTGCCGGTCGTCGAGCGCGAGGCGATTTGAAAGAATCGGTAAAATCTGCCCGATTAAAACCGTCATTACGCCGGAAATCAGAAAGCCCGTGTGCAGAAAAACTTTCAGCAGACGGTTTGATTCATTCGGCGTGGCTTGATTCGGAAACATTTTTGACGATTCCTATTTTTCAGAGGCTTTCGATTTATTGACGCGGGCAGTTGATTGGCGAACGATCAGATTCGGCTCGACCGTCAGCGTCGCCGGAATTTTCGCGTCGGATTTTTTGTCTTCGTTGAGACGTTTCAGAAGCGTCTGCGCGGCGAGACTGCCCATTTCAAAAAGCGGCTGGCGAATCGTCGTCAACGCCGGATTATGAAATTCGGCGGCGTAAACGTCGTCGAAACCGAGAACCGAAACGTCTTCCGGCACGCGCAAACCCGCCTCGCGCAACGCGCGAATCGCGCCGATGGCGGAAATATCGTTAAAGGCGAACAGCGCGGTAAAATTTCGTTTCGTCGAGAGAATTTTTTTCGTCGCAATATAACCGATTTCCGGCGAAGGAATGTCGCCTTCGAGCTGCGCGATTAAATCAGCGTCTAATTTGATGCCGCGCTTCTGTGCCGCCTGTGCGATGGTTTCCCATCGAATCTTCGTGTCCGAGCTGAAATCCTGTCCCTTGATAAAAGCGACGTTCCGGTGTCCGAGCGTGAACAAATGTCCGACACCGAGTTCCGCCGCGTGCTGATGATTTAAAATGACGTTCGTGACTCCTTTAATTTGATCGTGTCCCGAAACCGAAACCACGGGCAGCGCGGGCTGAAAGCGAATCGGCGAATCAACGGCGATAATGCCTTCGACCTGCCGTTCGATGAGCATTTTCGGGTGACGCTCCAACAAATCGTCGCGGTGCAGATGGCTCGCCGTCAAATAAAAAAATCCTTCCTCCGCCAGAGCCGATTCGACACCGTTCAAAACCATCGCCGAATAACCGTCGGACAATTCCGGCACGATCACGCCGAGCGTAAAGCTGCGCTGGGCGCGCAGGCTGCGGGCGAAATAATTCGGGCGGTAATTGAATTTCGCCGCCGCTTCAAAAATTCGGTTTTTCGTTTCCTGCGGAATCGCGCTCGCCGCCGGCGCGTCGTTTAAGACAATCGAAAGCGAAGTCGGCGAAAGTCCGAGATGCGCGGCGAGTTCCTTTAAACTGATTCCGCGTCCGTTGGTTTTTTCGCCGGGTTGCGTCGGGGTCTTCGCATTTCGTCGGGGCATAGCGAAAAGTTTCTCACAACGCGGTTTAATTGTCCAAGAATTTGATTCGGCGTTTTTGTTCGCTTTTGGAACTAATTTCCCGATTATTTTGCAAATCGCGCGAATATCTCTTGACCTTACGGTGACGAGAATGATATAAAACGTGTATCTAATTAAACGATTCAGTAAAACGATTCAGTAAGTTAATTAAAAGACAATTTTTTTCGGATTTTTCGGCTTATCACAGGATAAATCCGGTGCGGGTGAAGCGGTTTCCGAATTTGGTTCGGTTAATCCTTTCCGACGTTAATTTTCTACGCAATTCTAAAAATAGTTTCTGGAGGTTTTAAAATGCATAAAGCATTCGCAAAGTTTTTCAGCGGTCTGGCGTTCAGCCTTATTATTTTACTGTTCAGCGTCGCTGCCCACGCTCAATTCAGAGCCGGTTTGCAGGGAACCGTTGCCGATTCGGGCGGCGGTTTGGTTTCCAAAGCGACCGTCACTTTAACCAGCAATGAAACCAAGCGTTCGCAGACGGTGATGACCAGCGACGAAGGATTTTATCGCTTCTCTAATTTAGCTCCCGGCAGCTATACGCTGACGGTCGAGCAGGCTAATTTCAAAAAGCAGGTTTTTGAAGACGTGTCTATTGACGCGGAAAATATCCAGGGATTGGATGTTGCGTTAACCACGGGCGGCATTTCCGAAACGGTCACGGTGACCGACGAAACACAGCCGCTCGAAACCGAAGACGGCAACATCAGAAAAACCATCACGACCGAGGAAGTATTGAATCTGCCGCAGACGGGACGCGACCCGTATGAGCTGGCTCGTCTCACTCCGGGCGTATTCGGCACCGGCGCGCGCAGCGCGGACGGCTCGGGAACGCTTTTGCCGAACACGAGCGGACCTCCGGGATCGAGCGTCGGAATTTTCGCTACCGAAGACCGCCAGCCGATTTCCGCCAACGGTCAGCGCGTTTCGTCGAACAATTATCAAATTGACGGCTCGAGCGTCAACAGCCAAACGTGGGGCGGCGGCGCGGTCATTACGCCGAGCCAGGAAAGCGTCAAGGAAGTTCAGATAACAGCCAGCACTTATTCGGCGGAAGACGGTCGCAACAGCGGCGCGCAGGTGAAGGTAGTTTCGCAAAACGGAACCAATCAATGGCACGGCAGCGCGTTTTTCAAACTCAACGATCCGTCGCTTAACGCCTTCAACAAATTTCCGAAAGATTTGTTCGGACCTGGAACGGGAACCGGTCCGGCGCGCGTCGAACAGAAATATAAAACCTTCGGCGGCAGCTTCGGCGGTCGCATCATCCGCGACAAACTTTTCTTTTTCTTTACCTATGAAGGTTTGAGAAACAACACCAACAATATCAATCAAACGCCGGTTTATGTGGAAACATCGGCTTACCGCTCGGCGGTGATCGGCGCGCGTCCGGGTTCGATTGCCGCGGCTCTTCTTTCCGACGCGGGAATCGCGCCGCGCATCGCGTCCGTTTTGACTCCGAGTTGTTCGGATTTAAGCGGCGATATTAACAACGGATGTCGGGTCGTCAACGGCGGATTGGATGTCGGCAGCTTAGCCGGAGCCAGAGGACAATACGTTCAATTCTTCAATACTAACGGCGCGCCGGTCGGCGGCGGACTCGACGGAATCGCCGATTTGCAGAAGGTTTTAGTTTATACTCCGCAGCAATTTACCGGTAATCAATACAACACCAGAATTGATTGGAACGTGAACAGTCGTGACCGCTTTACGGTTTCTTCGTATCTCGTTCCGAACACAGCCTTTGCTTCGGATTATGCCAGCCAAGGCAGACCGATGAGCGATATTAATTCAAAAAGATTCAGCTACGCTTTAGGTTTCATCTATTCGAGCAATATTTCGGCGACAATGCTCAACGAAGCGCGATTTAATATCACGCGTTGGGGATTCGACGAAACCAAAACGAATACCCAAGCCAATTTCGGGCTGCCGCGCGTCGAGATCGAGTCTATTATGGCAAACGGGGACCGTGTTCGCGCCGGCGCGCCCTACGGTCAAAATACGCCCGGACAGATCAGCGAAAAACAATTTGAGATTCGTGATACTTTTACCAAAATTCTGGGCAATCACGTTGTGAAAATCGGCGGCGAATACCGTCGTGATTTGAACAGCAATTCGGAAGTCGGTTTTTCGCGTCCGCTGTATACATTCAAAGGTCTCTGGAATTTTGCCAACGACGCGCCGATTTTTGAACAGGTCGTCGCCAATGCCAACGGCAAACCGGTCAATAACGATGCGAAGTTTTTCACCGGCGATCTCGCCTTTTTCGGTCAAGACGATTGGAAAGTGCGTCCGAATTTAACGCTTAATCTCGGTCTTCGGTGGGAATATTTCCAGCCGATAACCTCGAGCAACAGCACGATTGGAAATCTGATTCTCGGTCCGCAGGGCGGATTGACGGGTGCTTATATTTCAACGGCTAAAACTCTGACCGATTCCAATTTTAAGAATTTCGCGCCGCAGGTCGGTTTCGCTTACAGTCCGAATTGGCTTGGCGAAAGCAAGTTTGTTATTCGCGGCGGCGGCGGCATCGGCTTTGACCGTTTGCCGAACGCTTTGCTCGCCAATGCCCGGCGCAATCCGCCGAACGGCAGTATCTACGGCATCTGCTGCGGAACGAACGGAACGACCGACGGTTTCGGAACGCCGTTTGTTGACGGACAGATTTTATACGCCCAGAGTTCCGACGGATCAATCACGGGTTATCCGGCAAATCCGATTATCGGCGGCGGCACCAATCCGACGACCGGACTTCCGAACGTCGGTCAGGTCGAAATTTACGGCACGCCCCGCCATCTGCCGGACGCGACCGTTTACCGTTATTCGCTCGAAGGCGAATATCAGCTTCCGGCTAATCTGGTTGCCTCGCTCAGCTATCAGGGAAGCCAGGGAAGGCATTTCGTCAGAATCGAACCGATTCACATTACCCGACCGGGCGGCAATCCGAACGTCGGCGCGGCTTATTTCGCGCAGCCGGACGTTAATTCCAACTACAATGCGATGATCGCGCGGCTACAGGGAAGATTTGCCAAACAGTTTTCTTTCGATATGAATTATCGTTTCGCGAAAAGTCTCGATACGGCATCGTTTGAATCGCCGTGCGCCTGCACGAACCAGAGCTATCCGGTTGACCAGAGCCAGGAACGCGGTCCGTCGGATTTCGACGTTCGTCACGCCTTTGTCGCGGCGGGAACGTGGGAAATTCCGTTTTTCAACGATAACCGTAAATCTTTGGCGGGCAAGCTGCTCGGCGGATTTCAAATCAGCCCGATCATCACCTACAACACGGGATTTCCTTGGACACCGAAAATTTTCGGATGTTTGACGATTCCGGGAAGACCCGCCGGATTCTGCGATCTGCGACCGACTTCATATAACGGCGCACAACCTGATGCCAACACGAACGAAAATTTTCTGCGTCCGGGCGGCATCTTCGGAACGACTAGCATAGCGTCGATTTTCGGCAATACGGTCGTTGATCCGAATAATCCGTTTACCAGCCCGCCGGCTATCGGCAGAAATTCGTTTCGCGGTCCGCGTTATTTCGACGTTGATATGACGCTGGCTAAAAAATTCGGTTTGGGAAGTTGGGGATTTTTGGGCGAGAACGCCAATCTTGACGTGCGCTTTAATTTCTTCAATCTCTTTAATACGCTGAATCTTACGCCGTTCAATTCAAACAGTGATCCGACGCGCGTTCAGCTTACTCAGTTCGGTCGAGCAACGTCGGCTCTCGCAGGCAGAGTTATCGAATTTCAGACCCGTTTCAGCTTCTAGAATCTGACGGGTAAAAATAAAAACGGGAAGTGAAGATTTTCGCTTTCCGCTTTTTATGTTTCCCTTCATTTTTTCTGAGCGGAATTTTCCGACAGTTTTTTGAAGACGGCGAATTCGGCTTCGGCTTCGGTTTTTTGTTTGAGGCGCGTATAAATCAAAAAAAGCTGATAATGCGTGTCCGGATTATTTGAATTGGCTTTCGCCGCTAATTGAAAAAGCGGCAGGGCTTCGGCATAACGCTTTGTTTTGACGAGCAGTTTTCCGAGATCGTAATTGGCGTTGAAGTTTTGTGCGCTGATTGAAATCGCGCGGCGCAGAAATTTTTCGGCGTTTTCCGCGTCTCCTTGATCGGAATACAGCGCGCCCGCGAGAGCCAGCGCGTCGGCGTAAGCGGGCTTAATTACGATGGCTTTCCGCACCGCGGTTTGTGCCGCTTCCGTATCGCCGAGTCCGCGCGAAGCGATTGCCGAAAAATATTGAATTTCGGGGATTTTCGGAAACTGTGCGGCGGCTTTTTGAAAAGTTTGCAAAGCGGCGTTAAAGTCCTTCAAAAAAATATACATTCCGCCGAGTCGTATGTAATTAACGGCTTTTGAATTATCGAGCCGGAGATTTTTTTCGTAAAACGATTTCGCTTCCGCGTAACGAAAATACTTGGCGTAAAGCTCGCCGAGCATAAAATCGGCGGGGGCGTAATTCGGATCGAGTTCGATTGCCTTTTGAAAATACGCACCGGCGTTTTCGTCCTGTCCGCGGTTAAAGGCGAGCAGACCGAGATAATAAACCGGTTCGACTTTTTCCGGCGCGAGCGACATCGCGCCGACGAGCGCGGCTTCGGCTTTGTCCGATTGGTTTGTTTGCAGCAGCGCGATGCCGAGATTGAGCTTTATGTCGGCGGAATCCGTCTGAATTTCAGCGGCGCGTTTGAGAAGCGGCACGGCTTTTTGATAATTTTCCGTCGCCGCATACAAAAGTCCCAAATTGATAATCGTCTGCGGGTGTTCGGGATTGATTTTCAAAACAGATTCAAACGTCGCGGCGGCTTCAATTTGTCGTTTGGTTTTCGCCAGCAAAATGCCGAGATTGGCGCGCGGCGAAACGGTTTTCGGGTTCAGACGAATCGCCGCTCGATATTCGCGCTCGGCTTCCGTCGCTTTCAAGAGTTCGTTAAGAACGATGCCGTAAAGATTATGCGCGTCGGCGTTCATCGGCGCGATTTTGACTGCCTGCGCGACGAGCGGCTCGGCTTCGGCGAATTTTCCGGTTTGAATCAATCCGGCGGTTTGTTGAAGCAGTTGAGCGACTTCGGTTTGTTTAAGGGAATTTGTTTGCGCCGCGAGTTCTACGTTTTCACAGTTGAGAAAAAGCGGGAAAAACGCCAAAAATAAAATTAGATATTTTCTTCCGCAAATCATTTTTGCAGTGTAATTTTTCCGGGCAGTTTCGTCAAAGCCGTCCGGGAATTTATAATTGCCAATCGAGACGAGGATTTTTCAATGAATAAAAAATATTTTACCGGCTTCATTTTAATTTTCGCGGTTTATTTTTCTTCGTTCGGTGCATTCGCACAAGAAAGTGCGCGACGCGACGCGAACATCGAAACTAAAGTCAACGCGCTGCTTGCGAAGATGACTTTGGCGGAAAAACTCGGACAGCTTCAGCAGCTCGACGGCGAAGCGGACGGGAAATATCGTCCCGAACATTTGGAGATGGCGCGAAAGGGTTTGCTCGGCTCGACCTTGAACGTGCGCGGCGCGGAACAATCGAACGCGCTGCAGAGAGCCGCGCTCGAATCGCGTCTTAAAATTCCGATTCTGTTCGGCTTTGACGTGATTCACGGTTATCGCACGATGTTTCCGATTTCCCTGGGCGAAGCGGCGAGTTGGGATTTAACTTCGATTGAACAGACGGCGGCGGTCGCGGCGCGTGAAGCGCGGGCGGCGGGCGTGCATTGGACGTTCGCGCCGATGGTGGACATTGCCCGCGATCCGCGTTGGGGCAGAGTTTCCGAAGGTGCGGGCGAAGATACTTTTCTCGGCTCGCAAATCGCCACGGCGCGTGTGCGCGGATTTCAGGGGACGGATTACAGCCGACCGGACAGAGTGATGGCGTGCGCGAAACATTTCGTCGGCTACGGCGCGGTCGAAGGCGGGCGCGATTACAACACGACCGATATGTCCGAACAGCGGTTGCGCGACGTTTATTTTCCGCCGTTCAAGGCGGCAGTTGATGCCGGTGTCGGCTCGTTTATGACTTCGTTCAACGCCCTCGACGGCGTGCCTTCGACGGCGAATCCGTTTCTCTGGAAACAGGTTTTGCGCGGCGAGTGGAAATCCGACGCGCTCGTCGTCACCGATTACACGGCGACGATGGAATTGATGAATCACGCGGTCGCGCTCGACGAAGCGGACGCGGCGCGTTTGACGCTCGAAGCCGGCGTTGATATGGAGATGGTTTCCCGCACGATCAATAAAAACGGCGAACAGCTCGTCCAAAACAAACGCCTTTCGACGACGACGATTGACGATGCCGTGCGCCAGGTGCTGCGGACGAAATTTAAGCTCGGACTTTTCGATAATCCGTTCGCCGACGCAAATCGGGAAAAAGCGGCGATTTTAACCGCCGAAAATCGTCGCATCGCCAGACAGTCGGCGAACGAATCGTTCGTTTTATTGAAAAACGAAAACGAAACTCTGCCGATTAAAAAGACGACCAGAGAAATCGCCGTCATCGGTTTTCTCGCCAACGACAAGCGCAATATGAACGGCAACTGGGCGGGCGACGGTCACGCCGAAGATGCCGTGACGATTCTCGAAGGAATTAAAAACAAGCTCGGCAATTCGGCAAAGATTCGTTACGCCGTCGGTTGCGACGCGAAATGCACGGATACGAGCGGTTTCGACGAAGCCGTCAAAGCCGCCAAAGACAGCGATTTTACGATTTTAACCGTCGGCGAAGATATTGATATGAGCGCGGAAGCCTCTTCGCGTTCGGACATAGACCTGCCCGGCAACCAGCTCGAATTAATCAAAAGAATTCACCAGCTCGGCAAACCGTATGCGATTGTTTTGATGAACGGCAGACCTTTGACGATTCCGTGGCTCGCCGAAAATTCGCCCGCGATTTTAGAAACGTGGTTTGCGGGAACCGAAGCCGGCAACGCGATTGCCGACACGCTTTTCGGCGACGCGAATCCGGGCGGAAAACTGCCGATGACGTTTCCGCGCACGGTCGGACAAATTCCGCTTTACTACAACGCACTTCCGACGGGCAGACCTTTTTCGGCGACGGAAAAATATACTTCCAAATATTTAGATACGCCGAACACGCCGCTTTATCCGTTCGGTTACGGGTTGAGCTACACGACGTTTAAGATTGCAAACTTGCAGTTGAGCGCGGATAAAATTGCTAAAAACGGCGAATTGAAAGTCTCGGTTGATGTCGAAAATGCGGGAAAACGCGACGGCGCGGAAGTCGTCCAGCTTTACGTCCGCGATTTTGTCGCCAGCCGCTCGCGCCCCGTCAAAGAGTTAAAAGCGTTCCAGCGAGTCGTCTTAAAGGCAGGCGAAAAACGGACAATTACGATGATTGTCAAAGCCGCCGATTTGGGATTTTATAACGTGGCGAATCAATACGTCGTCGAAGACGGCGAATTCGGCATCACGGTCGGCACGAGTTCCGCCGACGAAAACTTAAAAAATACTTTCGCCGTCTTGAAATAAAAAGCTCTCAACTATCAACTGTCAGCTTTTTTCAGAAGATAAACTTTTAGTTTTTTTTGTTTTGATAGCGCATAGTTGACAGTTGATAGCTGACAGGTTGTTTTAGTTCGGAGTAAATAAAAATAATAAAGAATTGATGTTTTTCAGAAAATCACTTGCCGCATTTGTCTTGACGGCGAATATTTGTCTTCTGTTCGTGGGTGCGTCGGCGCAGACGACGCGGCGAAAAACTTTCGCCGCCGAACAAACGGCGCAGCAAAAATACGTTCTCAATGAAGACGACAAGGCGTTTCTCGCCGATCTCGAACAACGCGCGTTTCGATATTTCTGGGAACATTCGGACGAGAAAACAGGCTTGACGCTTGACCGCGCCCGCACGAACGGCGACGCGCCGCAACCGGGCGAAGATCATTTTCAAGTCGCCAGCATCGCTTCGACCGGATTCGCTTTGACTTCCTATTGCATCGCCGCCGATCAAAATTGGGTTACGCCCGAACAGGCGAAAACCCGAACGCGCAACACGCTCGATTTTTTCGCTAATCGCGCGTTCCAAAAAAACGGCTGGTTTTATCACTGGCTCGACCAAAAAACCGGCGCGAGGCGTTGGAACAGCGAGCTTTCTTCGATTGACACCTCACTTCTGCTCGGCGGAGTTTTAACCGTTCGTCAATGTTTTGCGGACGACAAGCAAATCGTCGAGATGGCGACGAAAATCTACAACCGCGTAGATTTTCCCTGGATGCTCAACAGCGATGAATTTTTGTTGTCGCACGGCTGGCATCCCGAAACCGGATTTATCAGAAACCGCTGGCACGATTACAGCGAACAGATGATGTTGTATTTGCTCGGCATCGGTTCGCCCGAAAA
Organism: uncultured Pyrinomonadaceae bacterium; assembly: GCA_964237235.1. Lineage (GTDB taxonomy): Bacteria > Acidobacteriota > Blastocatellia > Pyrinomonadales > Pyrinomonadaceae. Next base: position 133,906 of record CAXSGY010000004.1, on the reverse strand, counting down.
GCCGATTGCGTGGCAGTCGTGGTATGCGATGCAGCGCGATTATGTCGAATACAAAAATTACAAATATCTCGCCGCCGTCGCGCCGCTTTTTATCCACCAGTATTCGCACGCCTTCGTTGATTTCCGCGATAAGCGCGAGCATTATTTGAATTTCAACGTCAACTATTTCGATAATTCGGTCGCCGCCACCTACGCCCAGAGGCAATTTACGATTGATGTTTTAAGCCAGGAATTTCCGACATACTCGGCAAATATTTGGGGTTTGACGGCTTCGGACAGCCAGAAGGGTTACGTCGCGTGGGGCGCGCCGCCGCGTGATAAAGACACGGACGGCTCGGTCGTGCCGTGCGCTCCGGCGGGTTCTTTGATGTTCGCGCCGGAAATTACACTGCCCGCGCTCAAAGAAATGAAACGGAAATACGGCGATAAAATCTACGGTCGCTACGGCTTTGCCGACGCTTTCAATCCAGGCAACGGCTGGGTTAATCAAGATGTTCTCGGCATTGATGTCGGCATCACGCTTCTCAGCGCGGAAAATCTGCGAAGCGGCAACGTTTGGCATTGGTTTATGCGAAATCAGGAAATTAAAAACGCGCTCGCTCGTGTCAAAATCAACTGACAATCAGGCAAAATTGTTGTTAAGAGAAATTAGCCGCGAATAATACGAATGAACACGAATAAATTTAAGTTGAAAAATCCGTGTTCATTCGTGTTATTCGCGGCTAAAATTTTTAAGTTCAGCTTCTAAAACCGCTTGAGATTTGGTTAAATGCTATATTGTTAAATCAAGATTTCAAAATTTCAAAAAGGAGAGATTTTTAATGAAAAAAATTTCATTTTTATCGGCGATCATTCTGGCTTTGGCGTTTGTTTTAACGAATTGCGTCAGCGCGCCGCAAGGCACGAACGCCGTTTCGACCGGCAATTCGACGAACGGCGGAAGCATTGATTCGAATCGCAAAGTTAAAATCGGTTTCGCAATGGCGACGGTCAAGGAAGAACGCTGGCAGCGCGACCGTGACGCTTTTGAAGCGCACTGCAAACAATTGAACGTCGAGTGCGTTATCACGGTCGCCAACAACGATTCGAGCCGGCAGGCGAACGACGTTGATAATCTGCTGACGCAAAAAGTTGATGTCATCGTCATCGCGCCGCAGGACGCGACGCAGGCGGCTTCGATGGTTGACAAAGCCAAAGCGCAGGGCGTTCCCGTTATCAGTTATGACCGCTTGATAAATTCCGACAAAATTGACGTTTACGTTTCGCACCAGGTTCCGGTCATCGGTCGCAAAATCGCCGAATACGCGCTCTCGAAAGTGCCGAAAGGAAACTACATAATGGTGTACGGCGCGTCAACCGATAACAACGCGGTGATTATGAAAAAAGAACAGCTCGCCGTGTTGCAGCCCGCGATTGATAAAGGCGACATCGTCATCAAAGCCGACCAATTTATTACCGATTGGAAACCCGAAGAAGCGTTAAAAATGGTCGAAAACGCGCTAACTCAAAATAACGATAAAATTGATGCCGTGGTCTGTTCAAACGATGGAATGGCTGGCGGCGCGGCATCGGCTCTGGAAAAACGCGGATTGACTAAAGTTATTGTTACCGGACAAGACGCGCAACTCGACGCGCTGCAGCGCATCGCCGAAGGCAAACAGTCAATGACGATTTACAAACCGATTATTCCTTTGGCGAACGCCGCCGTCGAAGCCGCGATTAAACTGGCAAAAAAGGAATCTTTGAGCGAGGCGAAACCGTTCAAAAACGACAATCTCGGCAAAGATATTCCGGCGATTTTGCTCGAAGTGACGACGGTTGATAAAGATAACCTGATGACGACGGTTATTAAAGACGGCTTCGTTAAATTCGACGACGTTTACAAAAACGTTCCGGCTGACCAGCGTCCGAAACAATAATCGAAAATTAGCGTGCGAACTGAGAAATGTTCAGTTAAATCGCCAGCGCAGTTGAAAAAGAATCTTAAAGTCAAAAGAACGCGGACTCGTTCGAGTCGAGCCGCGTTCTTTCTTTTTTTACGCAAAGTTTTTCAGAAAACTCAATTTTCCCGTTAAGCAAAATGGTTTTATTCGGGCGGCTGATTTTTTACGCCGTCCTTGATAATTCTTGCGCTGGTTTCCTTTATCAGACGGCTGATTTTGATGACCGTTTCTAAATCCTTCTGCGCCTGCAGAGAATCCTTCGGATTAACGACTTGCAAATTTTGAAATATCGGGCTGTGAACGAAGCGGTTGATATTTTTATCGAGATTGACAATCAAAATTTTTACGTCTCCGGGCGCGGTTGATTTTTTATCTTCCTTTATTTTTTCCTCGTCGGGCGCGAACAGATTTGTATTCAGACGGTTCGCGCGGTGATTTATTTCCGTCGCCGCCTTTAAAATCGCCGTGTAATTTGAAGGAGATTTGGTAAAAACCGGCTGTAGAACATCACTGTTTATTTTCTGCAGCCGTTCAAAATCCTCTTTGATTTCAGGAAATTTAACGGTCGAATTCTCAACCGGATGTTTGTAGGATTCGCGTTTAATGCGCTCCAATTCGAGCGAGCGATTTTTTATATTGGAAAAATCGTCGCGCGATCTTATCACGCCCTGCTCGATGCTGTTTTGAGCCGGAATCAAAATTGTCGCGCCGAGCAGCAGAAACGTCGCCGCCAAAATATGATTTCTCATTCTTCCTCCTGAATTTAGCCGCTTCGCTCAAAGCGGGCAAACTGACATATTCAAATGTAAATTCAAACGGCGTTCGGTTCAAGCGAACAACTTTTCATTTGAATTTATCGACGGAAAACTCGTAAATGTATCATAAAGTTACCATAGAGCAAACGACTTCACAACAAAAATTTTCGCGTCCGGCAAAAGGAAAAATCAAGTTAATTCAGTAGTTTCTATCAGCGAGCCGTTTGAGCGTTCAAATTTCCCGCAACAGCACGTTGGACATTACCGTTTAAAGAAAAAAAGCGCGGAAATATTCATAAAATATCTCTGCGCCCTTTTTTATCAAAATAGACTGAGTCTTGAAACTCAGAACTCGTCTGCTATGGTATTTCAGTTTGCCCGAAAAAATCAAATCAGCAAATAAAAAGAGCGGTCGGACTTTCCCCAAAGCCGCCGCTCGTTATAGTTAATAAATGAAAACCAGAATAATCAGTTCTAGTTAAAACTAATTTAACACAGTTTGTATTTGTAATACAACAGTTTTTTTGTCTTATAATTTAATAGCATCGAAATCGCTTCGGAGAAGTTTCCGCGAAAAAACGAATCGCATTAAATTTTGACTATTGGCAAACAAAAAGTTTAATCTAATGGCTTGCGCTCAAACGCTTTGAAATGCCGCGGTTGTGACCGTAAAATTGCGCTGAAAATCGGCATACGCCGCGCCGCGCGAAACGATATATGAAAGTTCGCATACTTTATCACGGAAATTGCTTCGACGGCGTTTCGTCAGCCGCCGTTTTTTCAAAATTTTACCGATCAAAAATCAATCAGGACGCAGAATTTTTCTACACGCCGACGATGCACAAAGCCGGAAACGCCTTTGACCCGGAGCAATTCGACGGCGACGAAAACGCGATTGTTGACTTTAAATACTGTCCTGACGAGCGGCTTGACTGGTGGTTCGACCATCATCAATCGGCGTTTTTGTCGGCGGCGGACGAAGCGCATTTCGTGGCGGATCGTTCGGGCAAAAAATTTCTCGACACAAAGAGCAAATCGTGCGCCGAATTTATTGCCCGCATTGCGAAGGAAAAATTCGATTTTGAAGATCAAGGTTTAGCCGAATTAATCGAATGGGCGCACATTATTGACGGCGCGCTTTATGAAAACGCGGCGCAGTGCGTCGAATTAAAATCGCCGGCGTTGAAGCTGATGCAGATTATCGAAGGTGAAAAGGACGCGGCGTTTGTCGAGCGGATTATCAAAAGTTTGATGGAAAAATCGCTCGACGAAATTCTCGAAAGCGACGAAATTCAAGCCAAGCTCGCGCCGATTCTCGAAAATCACTGGAAAACGGTCGAAATCATCAAAGAAAAATCCGCATATTCGCGCGGCGTGGTCAACTTCGATCTGGTCGGAACGAACATTGACGGCTACAACAAATTTATCCCGTATTATTTTTATCCCGAAACGACTTACACGGTTTCGCTTTCGCAGAGTTCGTTCAGGACGAAAATCTCGGTCGGATCAAATCCCTGGTCGCCGCGCCCGCGCGCGCACAATATCGCCGAAATCTGCGAACGTTACGGCGGCGGCGGTCACGCGGTCGTCGGCGCGGTTTCCTTGCAGCGCGACGAAGTAGAAAAAGGCGAGCGGTTTATGCGCGAAATTATCGAAGAATTACAGTTTGCGGATTAAGAACGAATTTATTCAAAGCGATGTCAATCGAATCAGTTAAAAAATTTTTAGGCGAAAAATTTCCGGCGATTCTAATTTTTACAATTTGTCTGATTGTTGCGAATGCGATGAAAACAAACGCGCAGAGCGAATCGAAAAACATTTCGCAGGATTGGCTGACTTACGCCGAACAAACCGATTATCGCCAAACGCCGCGCTATGCGGAAACCGTTGAATATGCGCGAAAACTTGATCGGGCAACCGACCGAATCGTTTATCAAACATTCGGCGAAAGCGGCGAAGGCAGAGATTTACCGCTTTTGATCGCGGCGGACGGGCAGGATTTCACGCCGGAAAAAGCGCGGAAAAGCGGCAAGGCAATCGTTTTGATTCAAGCCTGCATACACGCGGGCGAATCCGACGGCAAAGATGCCGGACTCGCGCTGCTGCGCGACATTGCGATTACCAAAACGCGCGCCGATTTATTAAAAGATGTCGTTATTCTTTTCGTGCCGATTTACAATGTTGACGGACACGAAAATTTCAACGCCTTTAACCGCATCAATCAAAACGGACCCGAGGAAGTGGGTTTTCGTGCGACCAGTGCCGGACTAAATTTGAACCGCGATTATATGAAGGCGGACGCGCCGGAAACACGCGCTTTTTTGAAGCTCTGGAATTTGTGGAAGCCGGATTTTTTCATAGATTGCCACGTCACCGACGGCGCGGATTTTCAATACAACGTCACTTACGAATTCGCGCATTTTCAAGAATCGCCTGCGTCAATCACCGCCTGGATGAACGAGCATTTCGACGGAAAAATCGTTCCAAGAGTCGAAGCGGAAGGCAATCTTTTGACGCACTACGTCGAATTTGCCGGGCGCGAAGTAACCGGCGGCGTTGCCACATTTATCGCCACGCCGCGTTTTGCGACCGGCTACACGCCGCTCCGCAACCGCGCCGGTTTGCTGATCGAAACGCATATGCTGAAACCGTATAAATCGCGCGTGCGCGGCACTTACGACGTTTTGCGTTATACGATTGAAGAAATCAATCAAACCAAAGCGAGTCTTTTTGAAGCGAACCGAAAAGCCGACGCGGAAACGATTGAGCGCGGAAAAATTTTCGATGCGAGCCGTCAATTTCCGCTGCGGATTGAAGTTACGGAAAAATCCGCGCCGCTTAATTTCAAAGGCATCGAATACAAACTCGAGGACAGCGAAATTTCCGGCACAAAGCGGATCGTTTACGGCACGAAACCGCTCAATATCACGATTCCGAAATTCGACGAAGCGAAAATTTCCGGGTCAATCGCGCCGCCGCTTTATTACATCGTGCCGCCGCAGTGGAAAGACGCGATTGCCGTTTTAGAAGCGCACGGCATACAGTTTCAAAGATTGTCGAAACCTTTAAAAATTGAAGTCGAAAGCTATCAATTCAGCGAAGTAAAATTCGCGCCCGCTTCGTTCGAGAATCGCGTCACCGTCAGCTTCAAGGCGAATCCGATTAAGGAAACGCGCGAGTTTCCCGCCGGTTCGCTTGTCATTTCGACCGCGCAGGAAACGGCGAATGTTGCCATTCATCTACTTGAACCGATGTCGCCCGATTCGTTCGTTTACTGGGGATTTTTCAACGCGATTTTTGAGCAGAAGGAATATGGCGAAGGTTATGTTTTAGAAAAATTAGCCCGCGAAATGCTCGCTAAAGACGCGAATTTGCGAAAGGAGTTTGAAGAAAAATTAAAGGATGAAGTCTTCGCCAAAAATCCGCGGGCGCGGCTGACATTTTTCTATGAACGCTCGCCGTATTTCCTGAATCAGCGCGTCAATTTTTATCCGGTCGGAAGGGTTACGACGAAATTAAATGAAAACGATTTGAAATAATCGAAATCACGCCTTTAAATTTTCCCGCGCTAAACACAATTGGCGAAATAGTGTTAAAATTTGGTCGTTTCCTGCAATGAGTTTCGCCGCCAAACATCAAAATACGATTGACGAAGCGATTGCGCGGCTTCTCGCGCGAGCCGGGAATTCGCGCGGCTTGACGGCGGCGGATTTAGAGCCGCGCGTGAATCTGGCGTTGGAGAAATATCTTTTTAAGGCGGACGAAAACGCGGCGGGCGCGGACGTGAAAAATTTTGTTGACGAGATACGCGCCGATGATTTGTGTTTGATTTTAGCGTGTGAAAAAAACGACGAAACGGCTTGGACGGATTTGGTGAAAAATTTCGACGGAGCGGTCAAATCGGCAGCCAGAAAATATGCTAAAAACAGCGAGGACGCAGAAGATTTGGCGGGTTCGATTTGGGCGGAGCTTTACGGCTTGAAACGCGACGCGAACGGACGCTTAAAAACGAAACTTTCCTATTATTCGGGACGCGGAAGTTTGGGCGGCTGGCTGCGCGCCATTACCAATCAACTGGCGGTTGACCAGTTTCGCAAAGAATCGAAGTTCGTGCAAATCGAAGAGCAGCGCGAATTTGAAAATCTGGCGCAGGAATCTTCGGAAAATTCCGAGAACTCGAAAGTCGTCCACGCGGGCGACAACCCGGAAGAAAATTTCAGCCGTCAACAAACCGAAAGAGATGTTTCCGAAGCGTTGAAACAGGCGATTGCCGAACTCGGCGCGGAAGACAAATTAATCTTGAAACTTTATTATTTCGACGATTTAAAGTTGAAGGACATCGGCGCGGTTTTGGGTTTTCACGAAGCGACGGCGAGCCGCAAACTGGTTCGCATTCAGACGGAAATCCGCAAATCGGTCGAACAGATTTTGCAAAAACGACACGGCTGGCAGAAAGATGAAATCAAACGTCATCTGGCGGACGCGGCATCAAAGCTCGGAATGAATTTTGAAAATTTGCTGACGATTGCGGTCGTCTGCGCCGTCGTGCAAGAAATTTTCGAGCGCGGCGTTCTATGAAGAGGATGAACGCTGAATGCTGAAGAAGAAAAAACGGATTCCGCATACGGCGTTCATAATTCAAACTTAAAAATAATGGAATTTGAATTCGACCAGGAGATAGATTTTTTGTTGCGGCAAACGGCGCAGGACGAAGTTGCGTTCGCCGTGAAAAATCCGAAATCCGAAATCCGAAATCCAAAATCCGCACACCTCGACGCGGACGAAATCGCCGCGTTTGCCGAAAACGCTCTGCCGGAAAAAACGCGCCTGAATTACGTCGCGCATCTGGCGGACTGTGACCGCTGTCGAAAATTTTTGTCGAATTTAATAGTGCTGAATTCCGCCGCGCAAAGTGAAATTATTCACGCGGAAGGCGCGAAATCCTTAGCGGCAATTCGACCGGAAATTCCCTGGTATCGAAAACTTTTCGCCGTGCCGAATTTGGCTTATGCGATGGGCGCGCTGGTGCTGCTTTTTTCGGGCATCGCCGTTTACACGGTTCTGCAAAGCGGCGCGAAAGACGCGCAGGTATCGAGCGTTTACGAAAAACAATCCGGCGGTAAAGGAATGTCTTCGGACGGCGACGCATCTCCGGCGGAAACTTTTTCAAGCTCAAACAGCGCGCTGTCGAATACGGCGGCGAATACGACGACCAGTAGAATGGCGAATATGTCAACGAATTCGGCGAGCGCGTCAAATTCGACAATCGTCGCCGCGCCGACGATTGCGGCAAATTCCAATTCAATGCCGGTTCGCAAAGAAGCGGACAAAGATTTAAATCTCGCGGCGAAACCCGCCGCAACGCAAAACGAGCCGCTTGATTTACCGAAAACCGCCGATTCGGTCGCGCCTGCCGCTGCACCGCCTGCGCCGGTTAAAGAAGATAATTCGCAAAATGAGGACGAAACGGCAAGACAACAGCCGAACGTCGCGCAGCAAAATCAGGGGACGCAAAATCAAACGCAGATAATGCCCGATTCGCGCAATGCGCGCCGCGCACAGTCGGACGCGTTGCGGACGGAAAACAAAGCCAAAAAATCCGAAGAGACGAGCGACGACGCGCGGGAAAATGCGCGCGCGACGACGAGCGTCGGCGGCAAAATTTTCCGGCGCGAAAACAGCGTCTGGTATGATTCGGCGTATCGCGGACAAGCGACGACGAACGTCTCGCGCGGCACGAACGAATATAAAAATCTCGATAAAGGCTTGCGCCAAATCGTCGAACGAATCGGCGGCACGGTCGTCGTCGTTTGGAAGGAAAAGGCGTATCGCATTCAATAAAACCTCGCTGCAATCGGTCAAATTGGACTGAAACTTTTTACAACCTAAGCGCATCACACGAAACGGTAAGAAATTATTTTATCGTTTCGTATTTTTTTGCGGAAAAATCTTATGAAATTTTTAGCAATGTTTTTTTGTCTTTTATGTTTTTGCGTGCCAATCTCAAACGCGCAAACTGCCTGGCAGAAAAATCTCGATTCAAAAATTCAATTTTATCAAACGACCGATTTCGGTTTGCTGCTGGCGGGAACGAACAATTCGCTTTACGCACTCGACGGACAGACGGGCGAAACGCTCTGGCGAAATGGAACGCGCGGTTTGGACGAAACTTCCGTTACGCCCGTTCCGGCGACCGATCTGATTTTGATTTCGACCGACGAGGGCGAAAAATCGCGCGTCGAAGCAATTGATTTGCTGAGCGGCGCGACGATTTGGCGTTCGGACAAAGTGAAGGGCGACGTGATGCAGCTGGCAGTCGAACCGTCGAAAGATTTGTTGGCGGTCGTTGTGGTCAAAAAAGCGCGTGGAAAAATCGGCGAAGAATTCAAACGAACGCCGATTGTTCACGTTTTTCGTCTGTCAAACGGCGACGAACTTTGGAAGCGTGAACTCGCGTCGGACGTGCAGATGATGCCCGCCAATTTTGCGGAGAACGCCGAAGTCGCATACACGCTCGACAATTATCGCGCTCCTTTGATTTTGGACGGCAGACTTTATCTTTTTTACGAGGGCGCGACGAGTTTTGACGCGGAAACGGGCAGGGAAGCGGAAAGGGAAAAATTTCAGGTCAATGAAAACGGTTTGGCTTTGACCGAAGCCGACCCGGTTTTTGACGAAAAATATTTATACGTTTCGGGACACGGCAAAATTCGCGCCGTCAACCGCCGCGATTTCAAAATCGAATGGGAAGCGAACGATTTCGGCGTAACGCCGGAAATGGCGGTTGTCGGCGATGTTTTATACGTTCGCACCGGCGGGCAGTTTACGCGCATCAAAGACGGTGAAACAACGGAAAAGGGAAGTTTCGGCGTGTCGGCGATTGACACGAAAAACGGCAAAACTCTGTGGCGTTACAAAGGCGCGGACAAAGGCTTGACGAACTTCGTTTTCGCCGATGCCGGAAAAATCTTAATCGCCGACCGCGACGATTTGATTGCGATTGACGCGCGGACGGGCAAGAAAATTTTCGCCGTTAAACACGACATTGAAAAAGCGCAATTCGTTTTAATCAACGAACGCGGCGAAGCCGTCGTCGGCGGACGCGAGGAAATCGCGGCTTTTCAGGTTCAAAGTTCAAAGTCCGCTGCTCGAAATTCGGCGGAATTTCAAATATCAAATGTTAAGTTTCAAAACGCGCCGCCGTCAATCCAAAATCCAAAATCTAAAATCCAAAATCCAAATGAAATTTGGCGTGTCCGGCATAATCCGCCGTCGCGCGGCGTTCTGCGCGTCGTTGCCGGAATCGCTTTGCGGGCGACCGCGCTTTATTTTCGTTACGGCGGCTGGGCGACGACCGGATTGAATTTGGTTCGCGGCGCAAGCGCGGCGCGTTCGATTTTGTCGCTTCGCTGGTCGGGCGCGTCTGCGCGTTTCGGTTCGTTTGATTTAACGACGCTTGCCGCAAATTCGGCGAAAAATTACGTTGCCAATCAAATCAGCGTTTACGGAATCGCGGCGCGGAACGCGAATCTTTTAAATCGCCTGAACGATTTGCAAATCGCCGCGCCGTCGAACATTCGCGGCAGAATCGTCAACGGCGCAATCAATCGCGCCGCGCCTTCGCCGGCGGACGCACGGGAAAATTTGCTCGAACGGCTCGACCCGGCGCGGCAAGCCGACCGGCTCGCCGATTATTTTTTGCGCCGCCGGCGGCTTGCCGATCTGCGCGGAAATTATATGTATTTTTACACCGACTTGCCGTCGCCGTTAAACAGAAAAGGCTTGCTCGGCGTAAATGTCAACACTGGACAAGACGCGCGTTTCGTCGCCGTTTCCGAACCCGATACGCGCTTTACGATTGATGAAATCGCCGGTTTGCTTTATTCGGCGAACGGCAATCAGTTGCAGGCTTTTTCCGTTCTGCAAAAATAAAAAGAGCAGTCGATTTTGACTGCTCTTTTCGTTAAATAATTTCCGATTACCAATCGTTGCGTAAACGTCTCCGGTCGCGGTTGAGTTTGTAATAATCGCTGTCGAGTTTTTCCTGTTCCTTCGGCGTAACATAACCGTCGGCGTAGTATTTGTCTTCGTCGTGGTTCAAACGACGCTTGGCGTAATTCAAAGACTGCTTATCGTAGTGTCTTTCCGAACGAACTCTGCCATACGAATAATAACCGTATGGATAAACCGGCGCGTAATAACGTTGGACGATGCGCGGACGATAATAACCGCGTCCGAAGCTGACTCCGACGCGTACTTGCGCCGATGCGTTCACAGTCATAAAAGCGATGCCCAAAACGATTGCCGAAATTAATAATCCGAATTTTTTCGTGTATTTCATTGTAAAATCTCCTTGCTTTCCTTAAAAAAGCTCTTCAAATCAAATTGCCTTTAATACTGATTCGTAAAGCAATTTGTTCGACATAATTTAGACGTTTGAGTATAAATAAAGGTCGAAAAAATCCTTTCCTTGAGCGAAAAAATTCATCAAACGGTCAAATTATGCCAATGAACGGCATCGTAAACCGAACAAGGTGCTGTATAATTATTTTCAAATTTTCCAAAACCCTAAAATCTGTTATGAAATTTTATATTTTTTTGTTCACCGCGGCGTTTTTATTTGCGTCGGTGGCGACGTTCGCCCAAAAATCTCCGCCGAAACCGGACGCGAAACCGAACGCCGAAATTCAAAGAATGTTAAAGGAAATTTCGGCGAAAAATATCGAAAACTCGATTCGCAAACTGGTTTCGTTCGGCACGCGCAACACTTTGTCCGAACAGGATAATCCGGCGCGCGGCATCGGCGCGGCGCGCGATTGGATTTTCAGCGAAATGCAGAAAATCTCGAACGATTGCGGCAATTGTCTGACGATTGAAAAGCAAACTTTTTTGCAGGAAAAAGCGGCGCGAGTTCCCGAACCAACAACTTTAACTAACGTCGTGGCGACCTTAAAAGGAACAACCGATTCCGAAAGAGTTTATGTCGTTTCCGGGCATTACGATTCGATGTGTACATCGCCGATTGACGCGAAATGCGACGCGCCGGGCGCGAACGACGATGCTTCCGGCACGGCGGCGGTCATCGAGATAGCGCGAGTGATGTCGAAACGAAAGTTCGACGCAACAATCGTTTTTATGACCGTTCCGGGCGAAGAACAAGGCTTGCTCGGCGCGACATATTTCGCCAAACAAGCCGTCGAGAAAAAGACGAATATCGAAGCGATGTTCACCAACGATATTATCGGCGGCGTAATGAGTTATAAAACGGCGGCTGACCGGCAAACGGTGCGCGTGTTCGCCGAAGGCGTGCCGTCGAACGAGACCGAACAGCAGGCGGCGACGCGGCGCAGCGTCGGCGGCGAAAACGATTCGCCGTCGCGCCAGCTCGGACGGTTTATCAAGGAAACGGCGGACGTTTATTCGCCGAAATTTCGCGTCTCGTTGATTTACCGCCGCGACAGATACGGGCGCGGCGGCGACCATATTCCGTTTCTCGAACGCGGTTTTCCCGCCGTGCGCTTTACCGAGCCGCACGAAGATTACACGCATCAGCACCAAAACGTCAGAACCGAAAAAGATGTTTTTTACGGCGACACGCCCGAATTCGTGGATTTTGAATATGTGGCGAACGTCGCCCGCGTCAACGCCGCCGCGCTCGCCGCGCTCGCGCTCGCGCCCGCCGTGCCGAAAAACGCCGCCATTTTGACGACCCGTTTGACGAACGATACGGATTTGAAATGGGACGCGAACGCCGACGCTGATTTAGCCGGTTACGAAATCGTCTGGCGCGAAACGACCGCGCCGTTTTGGACAAACTCCCGCTATGTCGGCAATGTGACAGACTTTACGATGAAAGATATGTCAAAAGATAACTACTTCTTCGGAATTCGGGCAGTTGATAAAAACGGCAATAAAAGTCCGGTCGTTTATCCGAAACCGGTCAGGTGATTCGGTGAAAGATTTACTGAAACGACAAACTGCAGAACGAAATTAAAACGCGCCGTAAAGTCGTTTGTCTGAGCAGTATTTTTTGCATAAAATAAACTCGTTACACGTTTTACGGCGAAATAATTATTGTTAAAGGAAATTTTTTAACTAATGAGATCGCGGAAAAAATCGTTTTGGCTGCCAGTACGTCCGAATCTTCCGAATACCAGCGAAGCTCCTGGCGGCAGATGCTTTTGGGAACTCTGCCGTCGCGTTATTCGCGCTTTCCGTTTTACCTGATTGACGTGAATTGGCAAAACGAATCGCGCGCCGACCGGCAGGCGGCTTTTCGGCAAAATGATGAAATATCCGCTCTTGCGGCTGGCGCATTTTCTCGAACGGATTTTGAGCCGCCGTCTTTACTTGGATTTGCGCGAAAAAAGTTCGCTCGCCGCACCGCCGGTCGTCGAAATTCCGGCGTAGAACGCGCGTCCGGCGATTCCCGTATTGACCGATTAAAATGATTGTCAGAATCGCAAACATCAACGATGCCGCTTCGCTCGTCGAATTTAATCAGGCGATGGCTTTAGAGACCGAAGGCAGATATCTCGACGCGCAAATTTTAAGCGGCGGCGTGGCGGCGGTTTTCCGCGACGAAAAAAAAGGTTTCTACGTGGTCGCCGAAAGCGCGAATCGAATCGCGGGCAGCTTGATGATTACCTTCGAATGGAGCGATTGGCGCAACGGTTGGTTCTGGTGGATTCAGAGCGTTTATGTTCTGCCCGAATTCAGAGGCACGGGCGTTTACCGAAAACTTTATGAATTTGTTCTGGAAAAAGCCGCCGCGCAAAACGACGTTTGCGGTTTTCGTTTGTATGTCGAGACGGAAAATACGGGCGCACAAAAGGTTTACGAAAAACTCGGAATGGAAAAATCGCATTATCTAATGTTCGAGCAATTAAAAAGATGAGGTCATTTTGTAATTCGACATTACAAAACGACCTCATCTTTTTCGTCAGAAACATAGTCCGCCTCAGGAACTCAATTTCGATTCAGTTGGTCTGACCTAATTCTCGTGGGAGAAAGTCCGAACTTTAAGTTTTCAGTAATCGCTAATTGAAAAAAAGCGAAGGTTGAAAACTCAATACTTCAACCGAAACTCGTTGCTGCAAAATGTTTGGGGTTGATACGGGATAATACAATTGGAGTTTCACCCGACCAATCGAAAAATCTTCGTATAACACTTTTCCTTCCCTTGCTCGCTTTCCTCCCCGAAACGTAGATTCTTTTTTGCCTGCCTTTATTTAACCCGCTTGTTTTTGACCTTCGCCTGAAAATTAAAATAGCAATCATTATGCCATTTTGATTAAGATTTCACTAAGACGCTAAAATGAACAAATAAAAGAGTTTCGTATCATTAATAGATAAATTGTCAGTGTTCGCTTTACGTACAAAATCATAATGTTTATGAGAATAATTGTCTTATTTTTATTCACTGTGTTAAGGATTAAGACAGATGCCGGTTTGAATTTATAATCGAATCAATGAACAAAATTACCGAACGCGAATTCGCACGGATTTGCGAAGATATTTACGCCGAGCGCGAATTGATTTGCCGGCACAATCCGATTGGAACGCGCGAAGAAACGCTTTTGTGGATGCTTCTGAGCTGTCTGATAATTTATCTGAGCTTGCCGGAAATCGAAACGCCGTGCTTTAGCGGAACCCCGACCGCGCAATTATACAGAGAAGCGATTTTGTTTGTTTTGAGCAAAGCGAAAACCGAAGATTTTGATGCCGCGCCGTATCTTGATAAATTAGATGCATAATGATTATCGAAACTTTTATCACCAGTCCGTTTCAACAAAACACGCGCGTTCTGGCTTGCGAAGAAACCGGCAGAGCGATTTGCATTGATCCGGGCGACGATTCGCCGGAAATTTCGGAATTTATCCGCGCAAATAATTTCGAGTTGCTGGCAATAGCATTGACGCACGCGCATCTCGATCATATCGGCGGCGTTTCACATCTGCACGAAATTTATCCGAACGCGGAAATCATTTTGCACGAGGACGATGAAACATTATATTACGGCTTGCCCGAACAGCCGCTGTTTATGGGCATCGAGCCGCATCAATTAAAAGCTCTCGGCTTAGATTTCGCCGCGCCGCCGCCTTTGTCGAGAAATTGGACGGACGGCGAAATTTACGCGGTCGGAAATTTGAATTTCAAAATTCTCCATTGCCCCGGACACGCGCCCGGACACGTCGTTTTGGCGGAAGAAACGGAGAAAAAAGTTTTCGGCGGCGATTGTTTGTTTGCCGGCTCAATCGGCAGAACCGATCTGCCGGGCGGCGATTACGACACGCTGATAAATTCGATAAGGGAAAAAATTCTGCCGCTCGGCGATGATTTTACGATTTATTCGGGACACGGCGAAAACACGACCGTTGAGCGAGAGCGAACGACGAATCCGTTTCTGACCGGCGCGTATCAGATGACGCAGGGAAGATTTGCCTGAGAATGCACAACGTCGTATTTCCAAGACGGCTTAAAAAACTTTTACGCTCGCGCGGATTTCAACTGTTCGCTATAAACTGTTCGCTGTTAACTATAAAAACAGGGAATCCATTTTAACAGTGATTAGTTGGTAAGAAACAGAGAACGGTTAAATCAAAAATTATTGATAATTAATCTAATTTTTGACCAAAATTATCTCAATTTATTTATTCCTCAATTCCCTGATTCTTTTCAAAAGCTGCGGCGCGAGTTTGGAAGTTTGGAAAACCGAGCCGGTGGCGAAACGACGCGCCAGACCGCGAAAAGTTTCGACCGCGTGCGCGCCGTAAGGCATCCACCAGGCGTTCGGCAAAAACGCCAGACGGTTGACGTGAATGTGCTGCGGCTGCACGAGTTCCAGTAAGCCTTCGATGCCGTGCGTTCTGCCGCGACCGGAATTTTTAAAGCCGCCCCACGGCGTTTGCCCGATGCCGTGCGTGTATAAAACTTCGTTGACGCAGACGGTTCCGGCTTCGATTCGTTCGGCGACTCGGCGACCTTTCGCTAAGTCGCGCGTCCAGACGCTCGCCGTCAAGCCGAATTCCGAATCGTTGGCGAGCGTTATCGCTTCTTCGACGGTTTTAAACGTCGCAATCGGCAGCGTCGGACCGAAGGTTTCTTCGCGCATTCCGCGCATTTCGTTCGTCGCGCCGCCGATCACCGTCGGCTCGAAAAACAGCTCGTTCGATTTGCCGCCGGTTAAAATCGCCGCGCCTTCTTTTTCAAAACTTTCGACGTGATCTTTGACGATTTTCAATTGCCTTTCCGAAGACATCGCGCCGATGTCAACGTTTTCGTCGTTGCCCGCGCCTTGCTTTAATCGCTTTGTTTTTTCGACGATTTTGCGGGTCAATCCCGTCGCCGCCGTTTCTTCGACATACAATCTTTCAACCGACGAACACGATTGACCGGAATTGCAGAACGCGCCCCATACCGCCGCGCTTGCCGCGAGTTCTAAGTTCGCGTCGGCGAAAACAATCATCGGGTCTTTGCCGCCGAGTTCCAGAACGACGCTCGTTAAATTTTTCGCCGCGCTTTCGGCAATTTTCCTGCCGGTGCCGACGCTGCCCGTGAACATAATTTTGTCGGGCGCAGCTTCGACTAAAGCCGCGCCGGCGCGTCCGTCGCCGCTGAGGATTTGCACGACGTTTGCCGGCAGACCGGCTTTCTGGAAAATTTCGCCGATTTTCAGACCGATAAACGGCGTTAATTCGGAAGGCTTGATGATAACCGTGTTGCCCGCCATTAAAGCCATCGCCGCTTCGCCGAGCGGAATTGAAAACGGATAATTCCACGCTGGAATGATCGCCACCGCGCCGAGCGGCTGATAGATGATTTTCGAAAAGCGTCCGAGCAGCGCGTATAAACCGATGTTAATTTTGCGCGACTTGAGAATCGTTTCGGCGGTTTTGGCGAAATACTGCATTAAATCGAGAACCGGCGCGATTTCCATCGAGAGAGCTTCAGCAAAAGGCTTGCCCGATTCGTCGGAGATCAATCGCGCGATTTCGTCGAGTTCGTCGAGAATAACTTCGCGCGCTTTCAGGATAAATTTGCGCCGCGCCGCAAACGAAGTTTCGCGCCACGACTTGAACGCTGCACGCGCGTTTTCGACGGCGATTTTGACCGCTTCGGCGGAAGCATTTTCCACGCGCCCGATTTCCACGCCGGTCGCCGGATTGTATGAAATGATTTCGTCGTTCGTCTCGTCTTTTGTTTTTGGAAATGAAAGAACCGCGCTCATAATTTTGCTCTCTGTGTCTTGAAAATACAGATTATCATAAAATTATCGAACCGCAGATCAGATTCGGAGCGAATGACTTGCCTGCGGCTGAAGGGCGAGAACGCGAATGATTTTTCGCGCCGATTAAACTTAATTTTGCCCGAGCGTCTTTTCGCGGCTCGCGCCGCTCAACGCAAGCAAGGATGCTTGCGCTCCAGCCTGCTCCTCATTTGAATAGCGATTCACATTTATAATTTACCGTTGTTCGACGCGGAATCACGAATCAAAATCAAATCATTATTGGTGATGCCGCGCACGAGAAACAGATTTTTGCCGTCGCGCGACCAGGTAAAGTTTAAGATTTTGCCTGATGTAAAATCAGTGATAGGCTGCGGCGCGGAGCCGTCGAGCGGCAGTTTGAGAATATTTGGAATGCCCGCCTGAACGCTCGCAATCGTCAGACTTTTGCTGTCGGGCGACCAGGCGAGGGCATTTATCAAGCTGAATTTAAGCGTCTTTTCAATTTTCCCGAACGAATTGCCTTCGATTGAAGCGACAATCACCTGTTTGTCATACGTGCTGATGTCATATTCGGCGAACGCGAGAAATCTGCCGTCGGGCGAGACGCGCGCCTGCATAATACTCATCCGCTCATTCGCATAAAAAGGCGCGACCTGACCGCCGGCGATGGGAATTTTCATTAATTCGGTTTTATCTTCGCTGACGCGCTGACGCTGAAAAATAATGGTTTTTCCGTCAGCCAGCAACTGCGGGCTGAAATCTCCGTAATCCGTGCTTTCTTCGGTCAACTGAACGGGATTCTTGCCGTCGGCATCTGCCCGCCAGATGCGCGGTGTTTTGGAAGACTGCGAGCTGAAAACTATGTAACGACCGTCGGGGGTCGGAACGGGATTGTAAATCAAACCCAAATCGGTCGCCACCGGACGCGGATTTTTTCCGTCCGCATCGGCTATCTGAAAATTTACCTGCGTTCCGTCCCGTTTTGAATAAAATAATTTTCCGTCGGGCATCTGCGCCAGTCCGTAGGTGCCTTCCAGATTGCGGCTGTCCTGCGTCAACTGCGTATTTTCTTTGGTCGCGGGCGTAAACCGCCAGAGTGACGAAACCGTATCGCCTTTGAGCGTCACGATTGTCGCACCGTCGGCGGAAAGTCCCAGTTCGGTATAACTGTTGAAATCATTGGTAACCGGTTTAATTTCGCCGGACGAATAATTGAACCGGTAAATCTGAACCGGCGCATCGCGCGTTTCCTGGGCTGCGAACAAAAATCCCGAATTGTCTCTGAACCAGCAGAAATTGTCAGCTAAATAAAGCTCGCGCGTTGGAAGGACGGAAATGCTTTTGCCGGCGATTGAAATTTCGGCGATTTTTGTTTCACTGACGAATCCGCTTTGCTTTTTGCTTGCGCCCGAGAGTATTTTCGCACCGTCGGGCGACCAGGCTAAAGTAGTTGAAAACGAATCGAATCCGGCTTCACGGCTCGAAATCAGCATTTGCGAATTTAAATTTTCCGTGTCGGCGATAAAAATTTGATCCTGATTGTTTTTGGTGACGTGCCGCGCAAAGGCGAAACGCTTGCCGTCGGGCGAAAAGGAAACGTCCGTGTCAACGTCTTCGATTAGTTTTTTCGGAGTTCCGCCGAGCGTCGGAATCCGGTAAAGCGTATTGATGCTGAAATCTTCGCGGGCTTGCGTGTAGTATATGTAATCGTCGGCGGGCGAAAACACGATTGAGCGAAAATCGAGATTCGTCGCCGGAACGATTGTAATCAGGCTGTCGGTCGAAATTTGCCGCACGACCAGACTGCGGCTGCCGGCTTCGCCGCTCACATATGCGATATATTTCCCGCTCGGCGAAATCGCCGGAAGACTGACCTTGCCGTCCGAATTCAGCCGCGAAACCTGATTTTTATCGAACGCCGTCGCCATCGGATGCGGCTTCGCGCCGAACCAACTGTAAAATCCGAACGCGAGAGCCGACAACAAAACGATAACGGCGAACGAAGCGAAAACGATTTTCCAATCGCGTTTTCCAAACGATTTTTCGTAAGTTTGCGTGCCGGCGGTCGAAAGCGCGTTTCCTTTGGTCGAGTGATTCGCGCCGTCGGTCTGATGAACCAATCGCGCGTGATCCGCGCTGTCGGTTTCGTGAATTATCGTCGCGTTTTCGCTGAAATCGGCGGCTTGATTGGCGAGGCGGCGTTCCGCGCTCGTCGTGTGTTCGATTTCATACAGCAAATCCTTTACATCGAGCGCAAAATCCCGGACGTTTTGATAACGCTCTTCGCGGTCTTTCTGCAGAGCCTTGCGAATGATTCGACCGAGTTCGGGCGGCGCGTTTCGCACGAAATTATTGATCGGCGAGGGTTCTTTGTAAATGACGGCGGCAATCGTGTCGCTCGTCGTCTCGCCTTTGAACGGCGCGCTGCCGCTCAGCATTTCGTAAAGCACCACGCCGAGACTCCAGATGTCGGTGCGTTCGTCAACGGGCAGACCGCGCGCCTGTTCGGGCGACATATAGCGCGCGCTGCCGAGAACCACGCCCGGAATCGTTTTGACCGCTTCGTCTTCGGTTGCAAATTTCGGCGCGGTCGGTTTCGCCAGCCCGAAATCCAGAACTTTGACGATGCCGTCGCGCCGCAGCATTATATTTTCCGGTTTGATGTCGCGGTGAACGATGCGGGCGCGGTGCGCGGCATCGAGAGCCTTGGCGATTTGTTCGATAATTTTGAGGTTGGCGGCGACGGACAGCGATTCGCGCTTAATGACCTCGCGCAAAGTTTCTCCGTCAATCAATTCGGTCGCCAGATAGCTGCCGTGTTCGTTTTCGCCGATTTCGTAAATCGTAATGATATTCGGATGATTGAGCGCGGACGCGGCGCGGGCTTCCTGCCGGAAACGATTTTTTCTGGTTTCGTCGGTTAATAAGTCGGGCGGCAAAATTTTGAGTGCGACATCGCGGTCGAGTTCGGCATCGTGCGCCAGGTAAACTTCGCCCATTCCGCCCGCGCCGATTTTTGAGCGTATTTCATATCGTCCGAACCGCTTTCCGATATACATCGTGGAAATCCCCAAAACGAAAAAGTGAAAAACATCCGCAGATTCTAAAATTAAAACACCGCTGGTTGAAAGTCTATGACAACTAAAAATTATTTGTCGAAAAATTATTCGGCGGAAATCTATACGGCGCGACGGCTCGTTTTGTTTGGGAACGTTTGACGAGAAAATTAAAATTTAAATTTCTCTTGACAAAACTTTTAGCGAAGATTATTCTCCCAATAGAAAGTAAAACAGAATGATTGACGAAATTGACACAAAAATACTAACGATTATTCAGCAAGACGCGCGAATGAGCAATGCCGAAATCGCGCGGCAAATCGGGCTTGCGCCGTCGGCGATTTTGGAACGAATCAAAAAGCTCGAGGAGCGCAGAATCATTCGCGGCTACGCGACCGAACTTGACGCGGCGCAGATGGATTTCGGTCTGACGGCGTTCGTCGCCGTTCGCACCGAACATTGCTGCGCGGAAAACGACCGCGCTCTGGCAGCGATTCCCGAAGTTCTGGAAGTTCACGACGTGGCGGGCGAAGATTCGTATTTACTGAAAGTGCGGGCAAAAAACGCCGAAGAACTCGCGTGTCTTTTGCGGGAAAAAATCAGAAGCGTGCCGAACGTGACCGCGACGAAAACAACGATTGTTTTGCAGACGATCAAGGAAACGACCGCGCTGCCGCTTAAAAGCTCCGACAAAATTTCGGACAAAAAGAAGGATCGGGGCGCGGCTCAAAAGTGAAAACGATTTGGAAGTTGACGACGAACGAAAGATAAAATCCGTCAATTATTATCTTTCAACTTTTAACTATTCCGAAAGTTAAACGCGGAGACAAGCCTTATTTATAATAAAAAGGGGGTTGAGATGGAAAAGGAAGTTATAAATAAAAAACGCAACACCGTTTTATTAATCGCGGCGTTCGCAGCGATTTATATTGTGTGGGGTTCGACGTATCTTTCGATCAAATACGCAATTGAAACTTTGCCGACGTTTTTGATGGCGGGCGCGCGATTTTTCATCGCCGGCGCGATGCTTTTCGTCGTCGCGCGATTTTCGAAAAATTACGAAAAACCCACCGTTTCCGAATGGAAAACGAGCTTCGTCGTCGGAACGCTGCTGCTGCTGGGCGGCAACGGCGGCGTGGTTCTCGCCGAGCATTATATTTCGTCGAGCCTCGCCGCTTTGCTCATCGCGGTCGAGCCGTTTTGGATCGTGCTTTTAAGCTGGCTGTGGCTGCGCGGGACGCGCCCGAATTGGAAAACCGCGCTCGGTCTTTTAATCGGATTCGTCGGCGTTTATCTGCTAATCGGCGGACAGGGCGAAACGGCAAACGCGAACAATTCAAATCAATTGCTCGGCACGTTTTTGGTAATCGGCGCGACGTTTTGCTGGGCAATCGGTTCGATTTACGGCTTGCGCGCGCCCGTTGCGAAATCGCCGATTTTGGCTTCGGCGATGCAGATGCTCGCGGGCGGCGCGGTTTTATTAGCAGTCGGAACGCTGGCGGGCGAATGGACGAATTTCGACGTTGCCAAAGTCACGCTCAATTCGTGGCTCGGACTCGCGTATTTAATCGTTTTCGGCTCGATCATCGCGTTCACGGCTTACAGTTGGCTTTTGAAAAACGCGCAACCGGCGATAGTCGCCACTTACGCTTACGTCAATCCGGTTATCGCGGTGATTTTGGGCTGGGCAATCGCGGGCGAAACTTTATCAGTGCAAATGCTTGTCGGCGCAGGCGTTATCCTCGGTTCGGTCGCGCTCATCACTTCGCAGGATAACGAAGCGAAAAATTCGGAAAAATTAGAAATCCATCAATCGAACGCGCCGACGGAAAATTGCAAAACCGTTTCGGCTTCAGCTTAAATAAGAAAATTAGCCACGAATTACACGAATAACACGAATAAGAAATTTATGTTTTTTATTCGTGTTATTCGTGTAATTCGTGGCTAAAAACTTATCCTAACATTTGTTCGATTGATTTATAACTCGCTTCCAAAGCATCGTTTAATTTCGTCGCGTCGGTGCCGCCGCCTTCCGCCATATCCGCCTTGCCGCCGCCTCTGCCGCCGACGATTGGGGCGATTATTTTGATGATTTCTCCGGCTTTGATTTGAGCGGTCAAATCGTCGGAGACGCGCACGATAAACGAAACTTTTTCGTCTTCGGCGCGGGCTAAAACGACCACGCCGGATTTTATTTTCGCCATCAAAGTATCCGACAAATGCCGCATTCCGCCTTTGTCCAAACCTTCGACGGTTTTGGCGATGACTTTGACACCGCCGACATCGCGCGCTTCGTCGCCGTTCGATGCCGCCGAGCCAATCGCGCCGGTGGCGATTTTCATTTTCAGCTCGTCGTTTTCGCGTTTCGCGCGTTTCAATTCTTCCTGCAATCGCTCAATCGCGTTCGGCAGATTATCGCGCTGCGCTTTTAGAACATTGAGCGAATCGGCGATCAATCGTTCGTCTTCGCGGAAACGCTCGAAAGCGTCAAAGCCGGTAATGGCGCGGATTCTTCGCACGCCCGACGCAATCGCTTCGTCGGAAGTGATTTTAAAAGAACCGATGTCGCCCGTCGCGCGGACGTGCGTGCCGCCGCACAGTTCTCTGGAAAACGTGCCGCCGCCGACCGACAAAACTCTGACCGCCGAACCGTATTTTTCGCCGAACAAAGCCATCGCGCCCGTCTGCATCGCGTCTTCAATCGCCATCACGTCGGTCGTGACCGGCTCGTTTTGCAAGATATAATGATTGACCAAATCTTCGACCTGCCGAATTTCTTCGTATGAAATCGGTTGATAATGCGTAAAATCAAACCGCAAAAACTGCGGCGCGACGACCGAACCGGCTTGTTTGACGTGCGTTCCCAAAACTTCGCGCAACGCCGCGTGAACCAGATGCGTCGCCGTGTGATTGCGGCGCGTCGCGTCGCGTTTTTCCACATCAACCGTCGCCGTCAATTCGTCGCCGACTTTGACCGAGCCTTTTTCGACCTTCGATTTATGCAAAATCAAATCTTTGACCGGCGCGAAAGTGTCGAGAACGCGAACGGTCGCGCCTTTGTCAGAACCGTCTGCGTAAGCGGACGGTTGAAATTTCGCATCAGAGCCGTTCGCATTATTTTCAGACTTCGAGCCGTCCGCGTCGAGCCGCCCACTAACGTCGGCGGTTCTGACAAGCCAGCCCGTATCGCCGACTTGTCCGCCCGATTCGGCATAAAACGGCGTTTCGCTCAGAACAATTAAACCTTCGTCGCCTTCGTTCAATTCGTTAATTTGTTTTTCGTCTTTGACGATTGACAAAATTTTCGAACTTTCAAAATCCGTGCGGTCGTAACCGTGAAATTTATTCGCGCCGACCGTTTCGAGCAGCTCGTGATAAATCGGGCTGATCACCGATTTACGCTCTGTTTTTCCGATTGCGCTCTGTTTTTGAATTTCGCTGATCGCCGCGTCGAGCTGATCGTTAAAATCGTTTTCGTCAATCTGGATTCCGTGTTCTTCGAGCTTGACGCGCACAAGGTCGCGCGGCGTTCCGAACGTATCGTAAAGTTTGGCGAATTCGAGATAATCGGCTTCCGTATTTTTGGCGAAAAACTCGTCGAGCTTCTGCAATCCGACGGTCATCGTCGCGCCGAATCTTTCTTCTTCGAGCCGCACCATTTTGCCGATAAATTCACGTTGCGTTTCGAGTTCGGGATAAGCGTCGCGCATCTCGTCAACGACGAAATCGCAGACTTTGTAGAAAAACGCTTCGTGAAAATTGAGCTGCTCGCGCCCGTGATAAATGGCGCGGCGCATAATTTTTCGCAGCACGTAGCTTCGACCTTCGTTGCCGGGCAAAATTCCGTCGGCGATGGAAAATGCCGTCGTGCGGGCGTGGTCGGCAATCACGCGACAGGCGAATCCTTCCGGCGTTTCGGCGACGTATTGTTTGCCGGCAAGTTCGGCGACGAATTCGACAATCGGTTTCAGCAAAGTCGTTTCATAATTTGAACGAACGCCTTCCATTACGACGGTCATTCGCTCCAAACCCGCGCCCGTGTCCACCGACGGCGCAGGCAACGGCTCTAATTTATAGCCGCCGCTGCCGTCTTCGACGCGGTTGTATTGCATAAAGACGAGATTCCAGATTTCCATCGTCAAATCGCTGCCCGCATCAGAGTTGACCAGTTCAGCCGGATTTTTTTCGGGATTTTCCGGCTCGTCGCCGAGGTAATAATTGATTTCCGAATTCGGTCCGCACGGTCCGGTTTCCGCCATCTGCCAGAAATTATCTTTTTTTCCGAACGGCAAAATTCGGTCGGGCGATACGCCCGCTTTAATCCATAAATCGCGCGCTTCGGTGTCGGCGGGAACTTCCGCGTCGCCTTCAAAAACCGTGAACCAGAGACGATTGACATCGAGCTTTAATTCGTTGACCAGAAAATCCCACGCGAAATTGATCGCGTCTTCCTTAAAATAGTCGCCGAACGAAAAATTTCCCAACATCTCGAAAAACGTCTGATGTCTGGCGGTTTTGCCGACTTCATCGAGGTCGTTGTGTTTGCCGCCGGCGCGGATGCATTTCTGGCTCGAAACGGCGCGCGTGTAATCGCGCCGCTCGTTACCGAGAAATACGTCTTTGAATTGATTCATTCCCGCGTTGGTGAACAAAATCGTCGGATCGTTCGGCGGATAAACCGGACTCGAATGCACGAGTTTATGCCCGCGTTTTTCAAAATATTCTAAAAATTTTTGTCTGACTTCTTTGCCGTTCATAAAAATATAAATTCCCGAAAAATCTCAAAGGAAAGATTTTAGCACGATGTCGAAAATTTAAAAACTTCGCTCCGAACGGGAAACTATTTTTGCCCGCCGCCGAAAATAGTTGATAAGACGTTCGATAAATTCAGCAGACAAGGAAACGAAAAATTATGGCAAGCACGACAAAAGTCAGCGGCGGTGCGACTAATCCGGTTGTTTACAGCGGAAGCGGCGACGACAAAATTTTGAATTACACAAACGCGGGCAGCGACAATTTAACCGCGCAGAGCTACCGCGAACGAGTCGTTTTCAGCCACGCCGCGCTGACGCGGAAAAGTTTGGAAGCGAAACAGATTCCGCGAATGGACGCGGCTTCCGAAGCGCGTCTGGCGAAGGTCAATCCGCAGCTTGCCGACCGCATTCGCCTGATGGCGGCGGATTTGAAAAAGCAGGGCATTACGATTATGGCGGTCAGCGGTTTGCGAACCTTTGCCGAGCAGGACGCGCTCTACGCGCAGGGGCGCACGAAACCGGGCGGCATCGTGACGAACGCGCGCGGCGGTCAATCGCTGCATAATTACGGGTTGGCGGTTGATGTGGTGCCGGTTAATTCCAAAGGTCAGCCGAACTGGGGCGCGAGCGAAGCGACGTGGCAGAAAATCGGCGCGGCGGGCAAAAAATTGGAAATGGAATGGGGCGGCAACTGGACGAGCTTTAAAGACCGACCGCATTTTCAGATGATCGGCGGCAAAAGCATCTCGACTTTACTGGCGGAATATCGCCACAACAACGGCAATCTGCACAAAATCTGGGACGGCGTAAATAAAAAATATCCGCATATTGACGGCGCGAACGGCACGACTGCGCCGAACAATTCAAACGGCATCAAGATCAAAGATTTGCCGAATTACAGTCAAGCCGACCGGCGTTGGGGCGGCGAACCGTATAAAATTAATCCGTCGCTCGGCAGCTTCGCGGGCAACGGCTGCACGGTCACGGCGGCGGCTATCGCGGCTTCGTGGGCGAGCGGCAAAACCGTCACGCCGCACGACGCGAACGCCAATTTCGGCGCGACGATTGGGAAATTTGAACATCAAAACATCGGTCCCGGCGGCAACGTCGCCTTCGGCAATACGTTCGGCGCGATTGATAAAGATTCGACGGCGGCGAAACATCTGCTCGACAAAGTGAAAAGCGCTATTAAAAGCGGTCATCCGGTCGTTCTGGGCATTTCCGGCGGCGTGCAAACGCCCGACGGCAAACACTGGTCGCGGCACACGGTCGTAGCGACGGGCATTGATAAAAACGGGCATATTCTGGTCAACGATCCGGCGACCGGCAAAACGCAGACGCTTTCCGCCTTCAAATTTAACAATTTCGATATGGCGCAAAAAATCAGCCGGCACGGCGGCAAAGGCGGCACCGTCGTCGGCAATGCGCCGGTTAATTCGCCGCATCCGACGAATCCTTCGACGGCGAATTTAAGCATCGGCTCGCGCGGCGAGAGAGTCGAAAAACTTCAGCGCGATTTAACAAGTATCGGTTACAAGCTCGCGGCGGACGGAATTTTCGGGACGAAAACCGATGCGGCGGTCAGACATTTTCAGCACGACAGACATCTGGCAGCGGACGGCATCGTCGGACCGAAAACCCGCGCGGCGATTGCGTTGGCGAAAAAACATTCGTCGCTTCCCGTGCCGACCGCGTTTCTGCAAAAAGGCAGCCGCGGCGAACAGGTCAAACAACTGCAAAACGCGCTCGTCAAACTAAAATTTATGACGCAGGCGCAGATGAACACCGGACCGGGAATTTTCGGACCGCGCACCGATGACTCTCTGCGCCATTTTCAGCGCAATCACGGTTTGGTCGCCGACGGCATTTACGGACCGAAATCGCAAGCCGCGCTGCGCAAAGCATTAGGCGGCGGCAGCACCACGCCGACCAATCCAACGAATCCGACGAATCCGACGAATCCGTCAACAACCGCTTCGGGCAAAAAAATAGACCAAATTCTAAAAGGCACGAATCTGGCGGGCAAAGGCGATTTAATTGCGAAACTGGCGAAAGAATATCGCATTCCGGCGGAATTGGCGTTGGCGATGTTTCGCAAGGAAGCGGGTTTTGCTTCGACCGGAAGTCTGGCGCAACGCAACAATAACCCGGGCAATATCAGATTTGTCGGGCAGGCGGGCGCGACGAAAGGCGCGGGCGGCTTTGCCCGTTGGAGTTCGATGGACAAAGGCATCGAAGCGTATTTCAAACTGCTCGACCGCGGCTATCGCTCGTTTATTGACCATAAAGATTGGCACGGTTTAATCAATAAATACGCGCCGCCGGTTGAAAACGACAGCGATTTATACGCGCGGCAGATTATTCAGTGGATGAAGGAGTATCGAAATCGAATTTAAAAAGCGATTGAGTCGGAGCGATGTTCAATGCAGACAGAAATGCTACTCGTTCCGGTCTTTGCTTCAGTCTGAAAACCAAAAATGCCGGACGCGCTCTTTGGGGTTGCGTCCGGCATTTTCAGTTCAAAAAAGGAGATGAATTAGAGTTGAAAATTCGTTTTATCCAAACGAACGAAACGAATTCTTCTCAGTGTAAAACTGAATGATTCAGCCTTACATTATTAACATTCGAGCGGGAATAAATTTCGGATTCAAAATTTTTTTATTTTATTTGAACAAATTTTTCCAGCGGCGCGGCGATATAAAAACGGTCGTAAAAAGATTGACGCTGCTCCATCAGAACGCGGATTTTTTCGACGATGATTCGGTATAGATTCGACAATTTCGGGTTTCTGGAGAGCTTTTCCAAAATACGGCGAATCAACTCGGCGACGCTGGCGGCGAAAAATTTAGAGCTGACTTGCTCGCGCACGGTAATTTTGCCGTTTTGATATTTAAATGCGTCCGCCGCCGGATTCAGAAACGGATAATCGGCGGCGATTTCGCGCCGCGCCCGTTCAAACATCGCCGCGAAATCGAGATTCGCTTCGACGAGCGGCTGTTCGACCGAGCGCAGAAGCTCGGCTGATAAATGCAGAAGCGTCTGCCATTCCGTCTCGTCGAGCTTGAGAGGCTTCGCTTGATGTTCGACGCGATTGCTCAACTCAAACGGAAAATCGGGCAAGCCCGCGTCCGTTTTGTTAAATGTTTTCTCAAAAATAAATGTTTTGACCTTCGCATTTTTTTGCGTTTCGTCGCTCGCCGGCAATTCGAGCAGCGGTTCATCCGGCGACAATTGAGCGACGGCGACTGTTTGCGCCGCGTTCGCTACGGCTTGCGTTAAAACGGGCGCGGGTTCTTCGGTGGTCTGGTAAACGCAGATTTTGCCGCCCGGTTCTCGGGCGCGAATCAAAAGCCTCTCTAAGGCTTCTTCGCCTTCCGAGATGCGGTTGGCAATCGTGTCGCGTTCGAGAACGCGCATCTGTTCGTCAGCCGTCAAAAGCACGTCGGCTTCATAAGCATTCAGCTCGACGCGAATTTTTCCGTCAAATTTTTGCCGCCGCAGATGCTTAATTAAAGCCGCCAGGCTGACGAAGGACGTATCCAGATTTTCGTAAATCAAACGATTATTCATTGGGAAATTGCCGGCAAAATTTGCGGTGTTGAAAAGGCGCGCCGCGCTTTTGTATTTAAAAAATTACCAATCCGGCGTGATTTCCATTGCATCTTTTTTATTTTTCCGTCAAAATTCGCAAAC
Organism: uncultured Pyrinomonadaceae bacterium; assembly: GCA_964237235.1. GTDB lineage: Bacteria > Acidobacteriota > Blastocatellia > Pyrinomonadales > Pyrinomonadaceae. The sequence goes on along the minus strand of CAXSGY010000004.1, from coordinate 105,475 downwards.
AAGCAAAATAGTCTTCGGTTTTTTGTTGCCGGATTTACACTGAATTACAAAACTGACTGTGAAATGCGAAAAACGAACGGCTAAAAACCAAAAACCAAAAACCAAAAACCAAACTATGAAATCATTATTCCGTAAAAAATCCATCGCGCAGATTCAGGCGGATGCCGCCGCCGGAATGAGCGACCACGCGCAGGACGGCACGGGCGGCGACGGCGGCGGCTTGCGGCGTTCTTTGGGAACGTTTGATTTAACAATGCTCGGCATCGCCGCGATCATCGGCGCGGGCATCTTCGCAATGGTCGGACAGGCTTCTTTTAACGGCGGTCCGGGCGTTATTCTGCTGTTTCTTTTCGCGGCAATCGCCTGCGGATTTTCCGCGCTGTGCTATGCGGAATTCGCTTCGAAAATTCCGATTGCGGGTTCTGCCTACACTTATGCCTACGCGAGTTTCGGCGAAATTTTAGCGTGGATTATCGGTTGGGATTTGCTGGTCGAATACGCCATCGGCAACATCGCCGTCGCCATCTCCTGGAGCGGTTATTTCACCGGATTTTTGAAATCGCTGAAGATTCCCGCGCTCGGCATCCCGAACGGCATTGATATTCCGGCTTATTTTACGACCGATTACCGCACGGCGAGTTCGAGTTTCGACATCGTGCAGGAAGCGATCAAAAACAGTTCGACGCTCGATGCGTTGCGGGCGAAATGCGCGAATGTTGACGCGGCAATCGGCTGCGACAAACTCGACGGTTACACGGCTTGGGCGAACGCGCCGCATCTCGGCGGCATTCCGATCATTGCAAATCTGCCCGCACTGGCGATTGTTTTCATCATCACTTGCCTGGTCTATGTCGGCATCCGCGAATCGAAAACCGCTTCGAATATTATGGTCGTCATCAAGTTGGCGGTCATTCTGCTGGTCATTATTCTGGGCGCGTTTTACGTTGACACGAAAAACTGGCATCCGTTTTTGCCGAACAAATTCGGCGGTTTGAGCAGCGGCGTGGCGGCGGTTTTCTTCGCTTATATCGGTTTCGACGCGCTTTCGACGACCGCCGAAGAATGCAAAGACCCGTATCGAACTCTGCCGCGCGGAATGATTTACTCGCTTGTCATCTGCACCGTTTTATATATCGCGCTCGCGCTGGTTTTAACCGGAATGGTGAGCTACCGACTGCTCAATGTTCCCGATCCTTTGGCGTTCGTGTTCGGCGATCAGGGCGTAAATATTCCCTGGGTTTCGGGCATCATCGCGGTCAGCGCGATTATTGCGATTGCGACGGTTTTGCTTGTTTTCCAGCTCGGTCAGCCGCGTCTCTGGATGGCGATGAGCCGCGATGGATTATTACCGAAAATATTTTCTTCGATTCATCCGAAATATAGAACGCCCTGGTTTTCGACGATTTTGACCGGCTTTATGGTGGCAATTCCGGCATTGTTTATGAATCTTGGCGAAGTCACCGACCTGTCGGTCATCGGAACGCTGTTCGCGTTCACGATTGTCTGCGCGGGCGTGCTGGTCAAGGACAAGGAATTTGCCGGACAGCAGCGTTATGTGCCGTATATTAATTCGCAATGGATCGTGCCGGCTCTGTTCATAGTCGTCGAAGTTTTGCTCGTTTTATTCAACAACGACGCGATAATCAATTTCTTCACTGATTTCACCCCGACCGGCGACCAGACGCAGTTGAACGCGATTTTAGAAAAAATTCCGCATTTCGTTTTCCTGATTTTCTCGCTTCTGATGGTCGCGCTGTGTTTCGTCAAAAGATTATCGCTGATTCCGGTTTTGGGCATAATGTTCTGCACTTATCTGATGACCGAACTCGGCTGGACGAATTGGGTTCGATTCGCCCTCTGGCTGCTGGTCGGCTTAATCGTTTATTTTTTCTATAGTTATACGCACAGCAAACTTCACAACCGCGAAGAAGCCGCGGAAGTCGCGGCTGAAGGTTAAAGGATTTTTAATCCGCGCCGGTTATCGGAGCCGGATTAAATTTTCGTGTTTATCACAAGGTAAATTATTCGAGGAGGAATAAAAAGAATATGAAGAAATTAGCAATCCTGACGGCGATGTTTTGTTTGATGTTGCAGGCGATTTCCGTTTCGGCGGCAACGCCTGATTTTTCCGGCACCTGGGAATTGGACAAAACCAAATCGGTTCTGCCTGAAACGATGCCAATCGAATCAATGACGCTCAACGTTTCGCAGACACAGACCGAATTAAAAGTTGAAACCACGACCAAGCGCGGTCAAAACGCAACGGGCGCAGGCGGCGCAATGGGCGGCGGAATGCGCGGCGGCGCGGGAGGCGGAATGGGCGGAGGAGGCGGAATGCGCGGCGGCGGCGCGCAGACAATTGTTTACTCGCTCGACGGCAAGGAAACGACCGCCGACATCGGCAGAGATGTAACGACCGGCAAGGAAACGAAAACCGCCAAAGTGACTTCCGACGGCAAATTGAGCTTAACGGTCGTTCGCAATCTCGATACGCAGATGGGCAGTATGACGATGAAAACCAACGATACGTGGGAACTGCTCGACGGCGGCAAGGCTTTGAAAATCACGCGCTATTCGGAAACGCCGCGCGGCGCGTTCAATTCGGTTTTGTATTTTGCGAAGAAAGGTGATGCCGCGCCGGCAACCGATATGAAAAAAGGCGATGCCGCATCAATGACCGATCCGACCGGCGCGATTGTTAAAAACGCCGACGGCAATTCGACCGGCGGATCGCGCAAAATTTCCGGCGGAATTTTGAACGGAAAGGCGACGACGCTCGTCAAACCCGAATATCCGCCGGCAGCCAGAGCCGTCAAAGCGAGCGGCGCGGTCAACGTGCAGGTCACGATTGACGAGCAGGGAAATATCATCTCGGCGAGCGCGGTTTCCGGTCATCCGCTGCTGCGTGCGGCAGCGGAAGATGCGGCGCGCGCTTCAAAATTTGCGCCGACGATGCTCGAAGGCGCGCCGGTTACAGTAACCGGCATCATCGTCTATAATTTCACGCCGTGATTTTTCACCGCTTGAATTTTTGAACGGAAAGCAAGAGTTAGAAGAACTCTTGCTTTTATTTTGTTTAACTGCAAGCGAATAAGCATTAAAATTTTTCGTCGGACGGAGCGCGGACGAAAAGCGTCCGCCGACGGAGCGGCAGCGACGTTGTTAGACTGTCCTTGCGTGACTTGACGATAACGGCTTGTCTCGCGCTTTCGCGCTCGAGAGGCGGACGCTTCCGTCCGCGCTCCGATGATGCGCCGTTTTCAGTAACCGAATTCACGTAATTTTAATTCTTACAATTTTCGCTATCGCGCGGTTTTGGATTTTTCGTCCGCAAATCTTATATTTTAGTTGACTATGGAATATCCTCTGTGGGTTTGGATTTTGTTTTTCAGCGTCGTGCTGGCAGCTTTGGCAGTTGATCTGGGCATTGCCAACCGCCGGGCGCACGTGCCGACGCGCCGCGAAACTTTGCTGTGGAGCGCGGTCTGGATTTCGCTCGCGCTGCTTTTCAACTTATTTATTTTCTGGCAGTTCGGCGCGTTTAAGGCGCAGGAATTTTTCACCGGCTATCTGATCGAGCTTTCGCTTTCGATTGATAACTTGTTCGTTTTCCTTTTGATTTTTAATTTCTTCAGAGTCCCGAAAAAATATCAGCACCGCGCGCTTTTCTGGGGAATTTTTATGGCTCTCGCGCTGCGGATGGCGATGATTTTCGCGGGCGCGGAGCTAGTCGAAAAATTCGATTGGATTTTATATTTCTTCGGCGCGTTTTTGATTTACACCGGAATCAAAATGTTCGGCGGCGACGAAGAATTTAATCCGGAAGAAAGCGCGATTGTCAGACTTACAACGCGCTTTGTCCGCATTGCGAAGCGATACGACGGCGAAAAATTCTTCGTCGTTGACGATGACGGCAAGCGAATGGGAACGCTGCTTTTGCTTGTTTTGATAGTCATCAACATCGCCGACCTGGTTTTCGCGGTTGATTCGATACCGGCGATTTTCGGCATCACGACCGACAAATTTATCGTTTACACTTCAAATATTTTTGCGATCCTCGGTTTGCGGACGTTCTTTTTTCTGCTCGTCGAAGTGGCGGAGAAATTTCATCTGCTCAAATACGGATTGGCGTTTGTTTTGAGCTTTATCGGTTTGAAAATGCTTCTGCCGCTGCTCGCGCAGGGCTTTTTGTTTGTTTCGGACAGTGATTCGGCATTTGCGGCTTTTCTGCAAAGATTTCTGCATCACGATTTCGAACAGGTTTTAATCAACGTTTCGCTCGGTGTCGTTCTCGGCGCAATCGCCCTTTCGATTATTTTCTCGCTTCTCTATCCGGCGAAGGAATCGCCCGGTGAAATTCAAAATTCATAAGTCGCAACGAATAAAATTTTCGCTCTTGATTCCCGGTTATATTATTTTATTTCGTTAAAATTCGTTTTTTATCGAAAAACAGTTCTGAATTTACAACGAAAAATGTAAAATTATTTCGTTCGCTTCGTCGTCGGCAATTCTCCGGTAATTTCGAGCGTCCGGCTTTCCGCCGCAGAACTTTCAAAGCCCGCAGTAATGGAAAAGAAATATCGCAAATTTTACGTTGATTGGTGGCAAATCAAACGTCGCACCGTTTACGGCGGCGCGGCGATAGTTCTGATTCTCGCAATTACAATCGGCGGCGGCTGGTGGCTCTGGCACAGCGATTTTTTCAACGCCGCGCCCGAAACCGCCGCCGCGCCGAAAGACGCGGCGAAAGTGATTTCGTTTGAAGGCGACGTGCGAATAATCCGCGCCGCGACGCGCGAAACGATTCTGGTCACGCGCGCGACGTTCGTCGCCGCCGGCGATACGATTCAGACGCAGACGGACGGGCGGGCGCAAGTAAAAATGATTGACGGTTCAACGCTTTCAATTCGACCAAACAGCACGGTCGTGATCCGGGACAGTGCCTCGATTTTCGGCGGCACGAACGTGCGCGTCACGCTCGGCGACGGGCAAATCAACGTCAAAACGCAGGAGCAGACCGAGCAGACCGAAAACGTCGTCGAAGTTCTCGAATCGGAAAACCGCGTTTTGCCGCAAACCGACGCGAGCTTTAACATCAACGAGCGGAACGGCGGCGAAATCCGCATCAGCCGCGGCGGTGTCGAATCGAACGTCGGCGGCGAAAAAATCGTCATCAAGGAAAACGAGTTCGCGGCGGTCAATAACGGCAAAATTCAGCCGAAGGAACGCCTGCTCGACGCGCCGAAGCTGGTCGCTCCGGCAAACTCCGAACAAATTAACATCGCTTCGGACGTTTCGTTTCGGTGGCAGAAACCCGAAGCGAATTCGGCAGTCAGCTTTCATCTGCAAGTCGCCAGATCGCCGTTTTTCGTCGCCGATTCAATCGCGCTCGAACGCGACGCGCTGACCAGCCAGATTTTCACTCTGGCAAATCTCGCGCCCGGCACATATTACTGGCGTTTAAGCGCGTCCGCCGCGTCCGGGCAGACGAGCGACTGGGGAGAACCCTGGAAATTTATCGTCGTCAAACAATCGAACGGCGCGACGCTGCAAGCCGGCGAATGGCAGGTCGAAGCGGTCGGCGGCAACATTTATCTGGTCAGCGGCAAAACGCAGCCCGGCGCGACCGTCCGCATCGCCGGACGCGAAGTTTTCGCCGCCGCCGACGGCTCTTTCCGCCTGCAAATCTCGGCGGACGGCGCGAACGCCGCCGTCGAAATTAACGACGAACGCGGCGACCGCAGCCGCTATTCTCTCAATTTGCGCTCGTCAAAAGCCGTCAGGCAGTAAGTTTCAGATTTCAGGTTCAAGGTTTCAGGTTTCAGGTTCCGGATTTTTGATTCTTTCGGTTCGAGCGTGAAAAGAGTTATTATAAATTTAGATTCGTAATTTGTAATTCGGAATTTGAAATTTTGAGCCATACGCATACGCATTCACACGAACGACGCGACGCGCGAACACTGAACAAACTCAGATTCGCGCTTGTTTTGACGTTTATTTATATGCTTGCCGAAGCCGTCGGCGGCTGGCTTTCCAATTCGCTCGCACTGCTCGCCGACGCGGGGCATATGTTGACCGATGTCGCGGCGTTAACATTGACTTTGGCGGCGATTTGGATCGCGGCGCGTCCGGCGACCGACAAAAAGACGTTCGGCTATTATCGTTATGAAATTCTCGCCGCCTTCGTCAACGGCATCGCGCTCGTTTTGATTTCGCTGTGGGTGATTTACGAAGCCTTTGAGCGTTGGTCTGCGCCGCCGGAAATCAAAGGCGTGGAGATGACCGCCGTCGCCGTCGGCGGATTAGTCGTCAACATCATTGCCGCATCGCTTCTGCACGGCGGACACGAACACGATTTGAATATGCGCGGCGCGCGGCTGCACGTGATGGGCGATTTGCTCGGCTCGGTCACGGCAATCATCGCGGGCGCATTAATTATCAGTTTCGGCTGGCTTTGGGCGGACGCTGTTTCGAGCGTTTTGATCAGTCTGATTATTATTTTCGGCGCGTGGAATTTAATCAAGGAATCGGTCAACGTTCTGCTCGAAGGCACGCCCGCGCATATTGATTTAACGGCGGTCGAAAACGCGATCCGGCAGACAACGAACGTGCGCGACGTTCACGATTTGCACGTTTGGACAATCACTTCGGGAATGGAAGCCTTGAGCGTTCACGTCGTGCATAGCGAAACCGTTCAATCCGCCGCGCTTCTGTCGTCTATCAAAACAAAACTACACGACGAATTCGGCATCGAGCATTTAACGATTCAGCTCGAAACGCTCGAAGACGAAAGAATGGAAACGCATCCGTGTTTTTCCGGCGCGAACTGCTTCGATTCCGACACGAAAGCCAAGGCGAAAACATTTTCGATTTAAAACTTCCGCTTCGCTTTAGTCAAAAACGCCGTCAACGCGCAAAAACCGAACTGTCAACCATCAACTTTAAATTATCAACTGTTAAAGAGAAAATTTCCTGTTCTGATCGCGGACAGTTGACGGTTGATATTTGATAGCTTTTTTTTTTACCTGGTGGCGAATCTCGCAGAATATGCGTAATTATCGGCTAAAGAAAGGCTAGTTGAATATAATTTGCCGTTTAGCGCAGTGAATTCCGACTTCGGATTTAAGAATTTTGACTTGGGAATTGCAAAACCTGACTGAGGAATCACAATTCCGACGTTCGGAATCACAATTCCAACGTTCGGAATTGCAATTCCGGTCTTCGGGAATACGATTCCAATCTTGAAAATTATAATTCCAAAGACCGGAATCATAATTCTTGCCTTTGAAATCGTGATCCTCGACTCGGAAATTGCGATTCCGAAGACCGAATTTGCTCGTCATAACGCGAAATCTTCGCTCTTTAACTATAATTGACTAAATCTTTATGCCGAATATCGCACTCAAATACGGAAAATCAAGCGTTTCCTTCGACTTCGACGATAAACAGTTTCAGGTTTTAGGAAACTCGACGGAGAAATCCGCGTTGTCGGACGCGGAACTCAGCGAACGATTTGAAAATCCGATTGATTCAAAGCCGCTCGAAGAAATCGTCAATCAAGGCGAGAGCGTTTTAATCGTTGTGCCGGACGCGACTCGGCAGACGGCGTGCGGGCAAATCGTTAATTTATTAATTCGGCGACTCGTTGCGAACGGAACGATGCCGCACGACATTCGGATAATTTTTGCGACCGGCATTCACCGCCAAGTTACCGACGCGGAAAAGCGGGATTTGCTGACTCCGTTTATTTACCAGCGAATAAAGACGCTCGATCACAACCCGCGCGATCTGGCACAGATTGTCGCGCTCGGCGAAACCGCCGACGGCATTCCGATTCAACTAAACCGCGCTTTGATCGAACACGATTGCGTGATTATCGTCGGCGGCATCTCGTTTCATTACTTCGCCGGATTTACCGGCGGGCGCAAATTGATTTGTCCGGGCTTGGCTTCGACGCGAACCGTCGGCGCAACGCACCGGCTCGCCTTCGACTGCGAAACGAAATCGCGGCGCGCGGGCGTTGATACGGGAATTTTAACGGGAAACGCCGTTCACGAAGCGTTCGTCGCAGTCGCCGAAAAACTTCCGCCGACGTTTTCGATTAACACAATCGTCAACGAAACGGGCGCAGCGGTTGAGATATTCGGCGGCGATTGGCTGTCGGCGCATCGAACGGCGTGCGAATTTTATGCGGCGCAACACTCGTTTGAAGTTTCGGAAAAACGCGAATTGGTCATCGTCGGCGCGGGCGGTTTTCCGCACGATATAAATTTGATACAGGCGCACAAAGCTCTCGACGCGGCGGCGCGCATCTGCACAGACGGCGGCACAATCGTTTTCGTCGCCGAATGCGCCGACGGTTTGGGAAGACAGGATTTCTTAAATTGGTTCGCGGCGGAAAATTCGGAAAAATTAGCCGAAAAGTTGTGCGAAAATTATCAGGTCAACGGGCAGACGGCGTGGAATCTTCTGCGAATCGCCGAACGCTTCGATGTCCGCGTCCTGACTTCGCTGTCCGCAGAGGAAACCAGACAAATGCGACTCGGGAAAATCAATTCGCTCGACGAAATTCGAGCGACGATTGCCGAAAAAGGAAAAGGTTATCTTTTGCCGTTCGGCGCGAAGTTTCTGATTCGGTGTCGGGAGTAAGCGGAAGCTAAACCAAAGATATGGTTTCTTTTGCGTCTTTGCGGGGTGGCGCGAGATAAAACAATAATTTCCCGCCAAGCTGCAAAGACGCAAAGATGAAGATTGATGAAAATTTAATCAGGTCACTGTTGAATTTTTTCGTTTGAGCCGCTCGCAGTCGCAATGACGAGCGCGCCGATTGCCATCAAACCCGCGCCCAAAATCGTCTGCCACGTTATGCGCTCTTTGAGAAAAAGCGTCGCCAATACGACCGAAAAAGCCAGCGAAAGATTGCTGAGCGGCGAAACGCGCGAGGCATCGCCCAATTTGAGCGCGGCAAACATCAACAGCGAAGAAAGACAGGTGATGATTCCGGCGAGCAGCAGATAAAACCACGCGCCGCGCCCGACTTCGGCGATTTCCGAAAACTTGCCCTGCCACGCGATGACGCTCCACGAAACAATTAAAATCATTATTGACTGAATCGCAAAGCCGAGACTCGAATCGACGTTTTTAATGCCGGCTTTCGACAAAGTGACGACTATTGCCGCCGAGAGCGCAGCCAGCAGAGAAAAGATTATCCACATTATTTATTTTTGATTAAAGCCTTGCTTCGATAGTTGTAAAAAAAGGCTTTCCGGTGAAAGCCTTTTTTCGTTCTTTTCAGGTTAAATAAATTATCACGGAAAGCTCAATTAGCTTTTTTGAGGGCGAAGGTTCTCGCAATCGAATCGGTTTGGTTGCGGATTGATTTCAGTTTTTCGCGCTGTCCGGTAAAGCGCAGCACATAGACGGTTTTGTCGTCGGTTTTGAGGAAATAAAATCTGCCGCTCATATTGCTGCCCGAACGGACGAATTCGTAATTGAAAACCTTGCCATCGAACGTGCCGTCGAACGTTTCGTCTTTGCCGGCGACGTAGCCGGGCAAAAATTGCAGACGGTCTTCTTCGTTTTTGATAATGTCCGCCATCAAATCGCCGGATTTGACCGCGATTTTGCGGATTTCCAGATAACCGTTCGAGCGGTCGCCGTAAACGTATTCGACGTTCGGGCTGGTCGCCGACGGTTTAGCGGTTTGTTTCCAAGTCGCTTCCGGCAAACTAAACGTATATTCGACGTTCGCGTCGGAAAACTTTTCGCTCTGGGCAAACGTCGCCGCCGCGAAAAATAAACCGAGAACGGCGGAAAAGAAAACTGTGCGTAATTTCATTGCTTCTGGATTCCTTGTTTTCTGGTTGAAAATTTATTGATATTCTAGCTTATTGTCGAAAGATTTTCTAAAATTTAGATGTCGCGCCTGCGTTTTTTCGTTGTCCGTTTGAAAACGCCTCCGGCAAATCAAATGGCGGAAAGAATTTTACATTCTGCATTCTTAATTTTTCATTTTATTTCGGAAATAAGACAAGTTTTTACGAAAGTAAATTTAGAATGAAAAATGTAAAATTTAGAATTAAACCAACGTCTTAGCGGTTTAAACGGAGAGTAATACAAACAATTTACATAAAAGTGCAATTTATCTGGTTCCTAATTCTCGGTTTCGCGGCGATGGAAGCGATTTCCTACGTCGCGCACCGGTTTCTTTTTCACGGCGTTTTGTGGCGGATTCATCAAACACACCATTTACCGCGCCGCTTTTTTCTCGAACTCAACGACGTTTTTTCAATCTGTTTCGCGCTGCTCTCGATTGGCTTAATGATTTTCGCGCAAAACCCGCTGCTCGATTCAATCGCGTTTCCAATTGGTTTGAGTGTCACCGTTTACGGAGCGTTTTATTTCGTTCTGCACGATTTATTTACGCATCGCCGGTTTTTGCCGTTCAAATCGGAAAATAAAATTTTGCGTGCCGTTCGCGCCGCGCACCAGAGGCATCATCAAACCGTCGAAAAACCGGGCAGCGAACCGTTCGGGTTGTTCGTTTTCAATTATAAAAAGTATTTCAAAAATACGACGCGCGTCAGCGCACCTGCACCGGAAAAGGAACGAAACATAGAATAAAGATGAGCAAAGTTAAAACGGCGACGATTTTTCGCGGCAGATTAAGCGGCGCGCAATCGAGCGGTTCGGGATGTTTAATCTGCATCATCACGGCGAGCAGAACGGCGAACAAAAGCCCGCTTGGGCTGCTGTAAAGAATCCCGCCGAGAATAGAAATCGTCGCCATCACGACGAATGTAATTCTGCCCGTCCAGCGGTGAACCGTTTCGCCGAAAATCGCGTAAACCGCGTGTCCGCCGTCGAGCTGTCCAGACGGCATCAAGTTTAAGCTCGTGACTAGCATTCCGACCCAAGCCGCCGCCATAAACGGATTAAATACAGTATTTGTTAAATCGACGTGAAGAATTTGCGCCAGCAGATGCGTCAGAAGCGAGTTGGGAAAATACAATCCCTGCGCGTCGGCGATTTCCTGCGGCGCGGCTTGCCGCAGCGTCAAAAGTCCGACGATTAAAACGGGAAGCAAGGCGACGAAACCGGCAATCGGACCCGCCACACCGACATCAAACGTTGCGCGTCTTGACGGAAGCGGCGACAGAATTTTAATAAACGCGCCCAAAGTTCCCGCCGGACTGAGAAGCGGCGGCATCGGTATAAAATACGGCAGCGTCGCGTCAATGCGGTAAAGACGGCAGGCGACGTAATGCCCGGCTTCGTGCGCCGTCAAAATCGTCAAAAGCGAAGCGGCAAACTTCGCGCCGTAACTGAATGTCTCGAATTCAGTAAAAAATTTCCTGACCGTCTCGAAAATCGCATCGAAATAAAGCAGCGGCAGGGAAAGAATAAAGTTAAAAACCTCGGTCGAAGTCTGCGGATCAGGCACATCTTTGAAAATCTCGACGAAACCGAACGGCGGCAGAACGCCCGCGATAGACGCGGTGAAAAAGACTGAAATCAGCAGAGCGGCGTGTTTGAGCCACACCCGGGCGGTCGGACGCATCGCTTCGCGGCGGTCGAAAAACTGGTTGGTCAGCGAATCTAGATTTTCCATTTTTTTTGTCAATTTACGGGGCGCGGAAAACGTCAAATCGCAAATCGCCTTTGATAATAAACTGCATTATCCTTCACGATTTGCGATTTGCGATTGACGTTTGAAAATTATTTTTTGACGGCGCGCGCCTGCAGTTCCTTGCCCGGTTTGAAGCGGATGGTTTTGCCCGACGGAATCGGAACTTCCTTGCCCGTGCGCGGGTTGCGCCCGATGCCGCGCTTTCTGGCTTTCACGACGAACACGCCGAAGCCGCGAAGCTCGATGCGCTTACCTTCCGCCATCGCTTCCTTCATCGCGTTGAAAAGCGCGTCAACCACCTGTTCCGCCTTCTGTTTCGGAACGCCGGTTTTATCGGCGACGCGGTTGATAATATCGAGTTTGATCATAAACGTCTGGCTCCTCGCTTCGTCTGTTGAAATTGAAAAACTGTAAATGAATAATAATGACCTAAGTCCGCATCTGTCAAGATTTTGCGTCGTGAAATTCAAAAAACTTTTCCGATACGACGGCGGGCATTTCAAAATGCGGAAAATGCCCGGCGGTTTCGAGTTCGATAATATCTTTTTTATGCGGCAGAAGCTCACGAAAACGCTCGACCAGATGTTTGCCCGAAACCGGATCAGCCGAGCCGTTGATGAGCCGCAGAGGAATTTGCATTTCGCCGAGCGCGCCGAGCCAACGCGTCCGGTTCGTCTGGCGTTCAGACATATAACGAATCAATTTATGCGCGATTCTGCGCCCGTCGTTAAATTTGAACGCTTCGACGAATTCGTTTAATTCCGCCGCCGTCGGCTGCGTTTGCGTGCCGAAGATCGAAGCCAGATTCTTTTTGAAAAGCCGGTCGGAAATCAATCTGCCGAACAGCGAACCGAGCGGGCTGACGAGAATTTTCTGCGCCAAAACGGGTCGGTGCGTTTCGGGAAACAGCGCGCCGTTTAATAAGCAAATTGTTTCAATTGAAAAATCGAGCCGCTTTTCGGCGGCGCGGGCGAGCAATTCCTGCGTAATCGTATTGCCGAAATCGTGCGCGAGAATGTGAACGCGCTTAATTTTCAAATGAGCGAGCAAAGCCTGCAAAAGGCTCGCCTGTGCAAAGGTCGTGTAATTAAAATTTGTTGGTTTGGCTGAAGAACCGTAGCCGATCAAATCGAACGCGACGACGCTGAAGCGTGCGCGAAGCGCGTCCCAGATTTTATGATAATCGTGCGAAGAAGTCGGGAAACCGTGCAGGCAAAGCAAATTTTCGCCCGCGTTTCCGCTCGTCCGATAAAAAATCGGAAATCCTTTGTAATCGAAATAATCGCCGCTTTCCCGCCAATCTTTTAGTTTCATTGTCGAATCTAAAAATGATAATATCTTTTCACACGGAAACTTCAAAAAAGGAACGGGAAAAAATTATGCTGCGAGGAAGAGAAAGCTCGAATATCGAAGACGAACGCGGATCGGGCGGTCGAGGCATCGCCATCGGCGGCGGCGGAGTCGGCATCCTGGTTTTGGCACTGGTGATTTATTTATGCGGCGGCGACCCGAAGTCTTTGCTCGACCAGGTTCTGAACGGCTCGACCGAGACGACGCAAACTCAGCAACAGCCGCAACAGCCGAATAACCCGAATAATCCGGCGCAAACCAACGACGACCAGAAAAAGTTTATCGCGTCGGTTCTCGGCAGCACCGAAGACGTTTGGGGCAAAATTTTGCCGCAGCAGGCGCGCATCCGCTACACCGACCCGAAACTGGTTTTATTTACCGGTCAGACGCAATCGGCGTGCGGCACGGCGGGAACTTCGACCGGACCGTTTTATTGTCCGGGCGACGAAAAACTTTATCTCGATTTCGCGTTTTTTAACGAATTGAAAAACGAATTTCACGCTCCCGGCGATTTCGCGCAAGCCTACGTCGTCGCGCACGAAGTCGGTCATCACGTCCAGGATTTGCTCGGCACGATGGACAAAGTGCAGCGCGCGGGCGAAAACAACGATTTATCGGTGCGGCTCGAACTGCAAGCCGATTGCTACGCGGGCGTGTGGGCATTTTACGCCAAACAACAGGGCTTAATCGAAACGGGCGACGCGGAAGAAGCCTTACGCGCGGCTTCGTCGGTCGGCGACGACACGATTCAAAAACGCTCGCAAGGTTACGTCGTCCCCGAATCGTTCACGCACGGCTCGTCGCAGCAAAGAATGCAGTGGTTCTCCAGAGGATTGCAAAGCGGAAATATGGGGCAGTGTAATACTTTCGCCAGATGACAAAATAAAATGTAGGGGCGAGGCTTGTCCTCGCCTACTACTTTCCGATTGTTAATTTCTTAAAAATTATGACTCGACTCTTTGTAATATTTTTATCAATCGTTCTGCTCATTTTTAGTTCTCAATCGAAAATATACGCGCAGAATTCAGTCACTACTCAAAAAAACGATAATCTGCCGCTTCTCGAATTTAAAGAGTTGAGTATAAACGGCATCAGTCTTTATATGTCGCGGTCAGCGATTCTCAAACAGTTCGGAAAACCGCTTTCCGAGAAGCGCGCGGGCGTTTATCCGTGCGGCGGCGCGACACGAATTTTGCGTTATTCAGGGTTGATTCTTACGCTCGAAAAGGACAATGACAGCCGAAATTATGAAGGCGTGGCAGTAACAATTGTTTCATCGAAATGGTCATTGTCGGGAATTAAAATCGGCGCAGATAAGAAGAAAGTGTTGGCGAAATTTAAAGACTACAACCGCAACGAGATAAAAAAAGGCAAATCGGTCATTTTGAATTATGGAAATGGCGACGGCGGAACGAACTTTACTTTTCTGAATAACAAACTCGTTTCTATGAAATTAGAAAGTAACTGGTGCTGAAAATTAATTTCTTTATTGCGCTCAAACATTCGGCTCAAATGGCTTGCCGTGTAATTCCTGATAAATCCAACCCAAAAATCTGACTTCCGCCGTGCAAAGGGCTTCGAGCCAACTGCTTGATAAGTATAATCTTCGTTCCGAATCGGAAGGAATTTGTTCGGCTTGGGCGACGTGCGATTCGGACGGATTAAATTTATAACTCGCGGCGATGTCTTCGTTCATTTGTTTCGATTCGCCCAACGCCTGTAAAACCTGCGTAACCCAATCGCGCAGCGCGGTTTCCGAATCGTATTCGGCGACGGCTTGGAAAACGCCGATGGCGAAACGCGATTCGGCGTTTTCAAACGGGTAAGTTTCCACGCCGTGCGCCGCGTCGTCCGTTTGTTTCCATTGAAAAAGCTCTTCGACGTGCGGATGCCTGACGAGCGCGACTCGCTGGTCAAAATTTAAAAACCATTCGAGCAGATTCGCCAGCGAATCCGTGTTGATTTCACCGTTCGCCGTTTTTTCTAATTTCGGCGGTTGATTTGATTGTTCAGTCATTTGTAGAATTTCGGAAAATATTAAAATTCGCAATGGTCTCGCCGACCGTTTCGCCGCGCCGGTTTTTGATCGGCAAAGGCGAAAATTCGCGCAGAGTTTCCGCGCTGAAAATTCCGAGCTGCCGCAAAAGCTCGATCAGAACGACGGCGCGGGCGCGTTTGTCGTCGCCGTCTTCGATTTTCAAAGCGATGCCCAAACCGTTCGGATACGTTTCCGACGGCAGAACGCCCGCCGAATAAACGCCTTCCGCGCCGATTTTGGAAATCAGTGTGCCTTCGCCTGCCCGCATCAGCATCGTGTCGAGCCGTTCCGTGCCGCCGATCATTTCAGGAAAATCGAGCATCGCCGCAACGATTCTTTGACAAGCCTTTTTCGTCGCTTCGTCAAAAGATTCGGGCGGCGCGACGAGCCTGGCAAACGCTCTCGCCATCGCCGCAACCGGCACGGCGAAATTCGGCGCGGCGCAGCCGTCAATGCCGAGTTTTATTTCGTTAACCGGAGCGTCCGTAAATAAAGAAATCGTTTGTAAAATCGCCTGCTGTAAAGGATGTTCGATGTTTTCGTAAGTCGGTAAATCGAGATTCTTATCCCGACAAAAAGCAAGCATCGCGGCGTGTTTGCCCGAACAATTATTGTGAAGCTGCGTCGGTTTTTCGCCGGCGCGAATCATTTCTTCCGCGCGCTTTTCGTCGAACGGCAGATGCGCTCCGCAACGTAAATCCGCTTCGGTCAGATTAATTTTTTCGAGCATCCGCGCCGCCGTTTCCGTGTGAACGCGCTCGCCCGAATGCGAACCGCAGGCAAGCGCGATTTCCTGTTCGGTAAAATCGAATTTATCCGCCGCGCCGCCCGTCAAAAACGGAATCGCCTGAAACGGTTTCGCCGACGAACGCCAGAACGCGATTGCTTCGGGATTGCCCAAACTCAAAACCGTTTCGCCCGCGCCGTCAACGACAATCAGATGCCCGCGATGAACGGATTCGACGGTTTCGCCGCGAATTACTTTTGCCAGAATTTCGCTGTTCATAAAAGGTAATTAACCGAAGATGAAGAGGATAAAAAGGGATGTTTTGTTGATTTAAAGATCCCTTTTATCCTCTTCGTCCCTGCTAATTCATTTCGTCTCCGAATTCAACATTTCCTTCGCGTGTCGGCGCGCCGTTTCGGTAATTTTCGCGCCGGTCAGCATTCGGGCGATTTCTTCGACTTGCTCGTCCGGATTTAATTCTCGAACGCCGATTTCGGTGCGTTTGCCCTTCGTTTCCTTTTCGACGAGAAAATGCTGGTCAGCCAGAGACGCGACTTGCGGTTGATGCGTCACGCATAAAACCTGCTGCGATTGCGCCAGCGATTTTAATTTCAAGCCGACGGCTTCGGCGACGCGACCGCCGATGCCGGTGTCAATTTCGTCGAAGACGACTGATTTTTCCGCCGTCGCCGCTTTCATTGTTGTTTTTAAAATCAGCATCAGGCGCGACGCTTCGCCGCCCGAAGCGACTTTGACGAGCGGCTTCGGCGATTCGCCGACGTTCGCCGAAAAATAAAATTCGATTTGATCGAAGCCTTTCGGCGAAAGGCGTTTGTCGGTTTCATCTATTAA
This sequence comes from uncultured Pyrinomonadaceae bacterium, assembly GCA_964237235.1. Taxonomy (GTDB): domain Bacteria; phylum Acidobacteriota; class Blastocatellia; order Pyrinomonadales; family Pyrinomonadaceae. Next base: position 88,879 of record CAXSGY010000004.1, on the reverse strand, counting down.
TTCATCAATTTTCGGCGCGTCAATTCTGACTTCAAAGCGCGCTTTTTCGAGCGCGACGGCTTTTAAGTTCGCTTCGACTTCCTTTTCAAATTTTCTGGCGGCTTTGGTTCGCTTGTCGTGAATCTCGACGGCGGTTTGCAGAAAATCCGCGCGTTGTTTCGCCAGAATTTTTTTTAATTCTTCCTTGCGTTCTTCAAACGATTCGATATTTTTCAAACGCGCTTCGGATTCTTCCAGATGAGATAAAACGGTTTCAATCGCGCCGCCGTATTTGCGTTTGAGGCGCGAAATTTCTGCCAGACGATTTTCGATTTCTTCCAGACGTTCGGGCGAAAATTCGAGCCGGTTGCGAAAATCTCTGACCGATATTGATAAATCCTCCAGGACGGCTTGCGCCGATTTCAAGCCTTCGTCGTATTCCAGAAAGCTCGATTCGTATTCGGCGAGTTCCGCGATTTTTCGCGCCGCGCGCTCGAGCGTCGAAACGGTTGATTCTTCGTTTTCGTAAAGCAAAAGATACGCTTCGTCGCCGAGCGCGGACAGCTTTTCGACGTTGTTCAAACGCCGCTTTTCTTCGTTCAAACGGTCGTCTTCGCCGATTAGCGGATTGATTTTTTTGATTTCTTCAACCTGAAACTGCAAAACGTCGAGCAGTTGCAATTTCTGCGCTTCGTCTTCGCGCAAATTGGCGATTTCGCGCAAAGTTCTGGCAAATTCCTGATATTTCGCGGCGAGTTCCGCGCGCAAACTTCGCACGTTCGCAAATTCGTCCAAAATTTCCAGATGATTCGCCGCCGAAAAAAGCGTCGCCTGTTCGCCCTGCCCGTGTATGTCCACCAGATACGCGCCGATGCGCTTTAAAAAGTTGTTCGTCACAAGCTGATTATTGACGAAAATGCGGTTGCGCCCGTTCTGCGCCAATTCGCGCCGCACAATCAAATCAATTTCGTCCGCGTCGTCCAATTCGATGCCGCTTTCATAAAATATTTCGTGCAGATGCGCGTCGGCTTTAAGATTAAAAAGCCCTTCGATGCGCGCCGATTTTTCACCTTCCTTGATTAAATCCGAAGAAACGCGCTCGCCGGTCAACGCGCCCAAACTGTCCACAATTATTGATTTCCCGGAACCAGTTTCGCCGGTCAAAAGATTCAACCCGCGCGAAAATTCGATTTGCAAATCGTCAATCAGCGCGATGTTTTTGATTTTCAGAAGTGAAAGCATAATCAAATTTCGATTATAGGAAATTTTCGCGGGATGTGCAGGATATATAAATCGAAACGGAGAAAATTAAGCGATTGGCGGCGAAATTTAATAACGATCTTTCAGAAAAATCTTCAACCCTTGATAGGTTTCCCGACTTTTTTTCGCATTATAATTTGAAGGGGATTTTTCCCTCGATATTATAAACGAACAGGAGATATTTTATGTCTAAAAAACTTTTATCGGCGTTTTTGTCGTTGATGATTTTGACGCTCGCTTCGGGCATCAATGTTTTTGCCGGCACGGGCGCAGGCGATGAAAAAAAAGAAGCAGCCGATCACGAAAAGCAAATTGAAAAAAGAGATTTCAGCTCTGTTTTGAAAACCGGAAACGATTTTCGAGATTTCAGAGTTACCAAAAAAGACACGCTCGCCGAATATGAAAAAACGAAGGCGCAGGGAAAGAAATTTTCGACGACCACAAAAGTTTTAATCGGCGCAGGAATCGCCGCCGCCGTTATCGGCATTGTTATTATCGCCGCTTCCAAAGGTGCTAAAGACGCGGCTTCTTTTTAATTAGTTTGCCTCGATTTCAATGCCCCGTCAGCGCGGCGGGGCATTTTATTTTAACGAAAGTTTTCCCTTGATCCATTTACCGTTCAGGAAAACTGCGTCGGGCGCGTTTGTTTTGTCGAAATCTTTTGCCGTCCAATCAATCGGGCGGGATTTTTTGTAAAACCAAAGCTCGTTGCCCGCGCCGTTTTTAATCAAGCCGGTTTTTTGGACGACGTAAAAATCCCGCGCGTCGAATTCTTCCAAGCCTTTGTAAATTGATAAATCGCCGATGTCGCGGATATAGCCCGGCGCGGTGTCATTGGCGCGGCGGCGTTCGGAATTCATTGCGATGTCGGCGACGAACGGCTCGGTATTTTGCGCGAAATTGACGATGTTCGCGCGGCGAAAAATGAAATTGTAAATGTTGCCCGAATCGTTGCGCGGCAGCGCATCGTAGATTTTTCCGTCAGCTTTTAACTCGCTTTGATCGGCGAGCGATTTGAGCGCGACGAGATAAGCGACGAAATTCATTTTTACTAAAAACCATTCGTCTCTGCCCTGCAGCGCGCCGGTTTCGATTAAAATGACGGGCGTTCCCCATTCGGAAATGCGGTCGCCGAACGCGCGCGGATTATATTCGTCGTCGTAACGGGCGATATGTCCTTCGATAAAATTATTCAATGCGCCGATTATCAAAGCGCAAATCCGCCGGTTGCGCTCGCTGCCTTCGTTAAACTTGCCCGCCGGATCGCCGGTGACGACGAGCAGGGAAATCGCCGCTTGATTAAAAGTGTTTCCGGCGGTCGTCAAAGATTGCTGGTTGTGCAGGTTGAAACCGATGTCGGGCTGCCATTCGTCGCGCAGCTTTTTCAAAAGTCGTCCTTCGGGCGTTTGCAAATCCTGCGCGTCGCGGTTGATATCTATGAATTGCAGATTGCGCCGCTGGTACAGCTCCGCGCCGTCCGGGTTGAGCATCGGCACGACGCGCAGCGTGACGCTGTTTTCCAGATTTTTGACCCAACTTTTCGCCGCGTTTTTTTGCAGATAGGCGAGCATATCAAGCACGGCGGGCGTGGCGGTCGGTTCGTCGCCGTGCATCTGCGACCACATAAAAATTTTCGTCTTTCCCTTGCCCCATTCGATTTGGTAAATCTCGCGCATCGCGTAGCTGCGCCCGACTTCGGTGATTTTCAAATTCAATTTTTTCAATTCTTCGAGCTGATTTTTCAAGTCGGCGTGGCGCAAATTCGACGGCAAAACGGTTGAAAAATGCTGCTTGTCCCATTCGACGGCGAAGTCTTTGGCGGTTTGCGCGGCGGCACTAAAGGCAAATTCTGAAATTATCAACAAAACGAAAAATTTGGCGACGATTTTTGAAAGCATAAAAGCGATTTTAGAAAAATAATCGAAACGGGCAAAGTCAAAAAATGGAAAAATCATCCGGTTAAAGATTTATTTCGGTTAGCGCAATCTCACATTTCTTCTCGGAGGCTTCGGCGGCGAAACATCTGCCGAAGCCTTTTTTAGTTCAACGTTCAAGGTTCAAAGTTACAAGTCGGTTTTATTTTTTCGAACTGTGAACTTTAAACTCAATCACGCGGGCGGTTTTGGCTCGACGCTTCGAGATAAAGTTTTTCGGTTTCGTCAATCATTTTGTCCAGATTAAAATTTTCGACGGCTTTTTTATGCGCGTTTGCGCCGAACGAAGCGCGCAAATTTTCGTCTTCGAGAAATTCGGCAACGGCGGCGGCGATTTCGACCGGCTCGTTAATGGCGACGATTTTTCCGGTGTGTGCGTCGAGCAGTTCCTTCGCGCCTTCGGTCGCAGTGGCGACGACCGCGCATTCGGAATTCATCGCTTCTAAAATCGCCAGACCGAAGCTTTCCGTGTGCGAAGCCGACACGAAAACGTCGAGCGCGGCGAGCAGCGGCGCGAGTTCTTCGACCCAATCGAGCCATAAAAAACGCTCTTCGAGCCGGAAGATTTTCACCATTCTTTTCAGCTCGCGCCGGAAATCCTTTTTGAACGAATTGTCTTTGCCGACAATGACGAACCGCGCGTTCGGAAACTTTTGCGCGACGATGTTCGCCGCTAAAACGAAATCTCTATGACCTTTCAAAGCGACGAGTTCGCCGATGGTGCCGACGAGAAAATCGTCGAACGGAACGTCATTTTCAAAGCGAAACGCCTGGCGCGATTCTTCGCGCGAAGCGTTTCGCTCTTGCGGGTTGATGCCGTTTGAAATCAGAGCGATTTTGCTTTTCGGAAAAGTCCTTTGCAAATTCGCTTCGACCGCTTTAGAGACGGCAATCGCTTTCGTCAAATTGGTTAAAGCAAAACGGTGAAACGGTTTCAGCGGAAAAAGAACGTGCCGCGTTAAAAAGAATTTCGTGTTTTTCGTGATGCGGCAGGCAATGCCCGCGGGCAGATAATCGCGGGCGGCGTGCGCGTGAACGATTTCGATATTGTTTTCGCGGACAAATTCGGCGATGCGCGTCGCGCTCAGCACGCCGAACGAATTTCGCAGCGAAACGTAAAGAAAATTTTCCGGCGGCAGAAAGCTTAATTTTTCCCGCCATTCATTGGTCGGACGCAGCGCGACGAAAACCGCGTGTCCGCGCGACTGCAATCCGCGGCACAAATCAACAAAATGCCGCTCGCCGCCGCCGAAAGTTTTCGCCGATGAAATCTGCAAAATCCGCACGAGTAAAATGGTAAATGGTAAATGGTAAATGGTAAATGGCGAATAACAAAAAAGATAAAAAAAGACGCGCTTCCCAAAAAAGGAAACGCGCCGTGTAAGGTTTTTCAAAAGCTGGTTTTGAAAAACTAAAATTGAAAACGGGCTGAAAACTGAATCTGACGCTCACGATAAAGCGTGCTGTCGGTTCCCGTGACCTGTTGGAAGTTGGTGATGCCGTTGCTTTGGTTGAAACACAAAACGCCGTTCGTCGCGTTGGCGACCGTGCCGGCGGGACAACTGCCGAGGGCGGTCGTCAGAGTATTTGTGGTCAGCGTATAAAGCAGTGGATTAACCGTGAAAATTTGAGTTCTGTTGAAGACGTTAAAGCCTTCAGCCAGCAATTCGAGATTGTAGCTTTCACTGAATTTGAAGCGTTTGGAAAGTCTGACATCTAAATTGGAAACGCTCGGAAGTCGAAACGCATTGCGCGCCAAAAGCGGAAAACGCGAGTCGCCGCTCGTTCCGTTTAACCCGTTCGTGGCGGAAACCGTTCCGTCATACGGACGACCCGAATAATAAGCGTAAATCGGAGCGATTGACCAGCCGTTCAGCAAATAATTGTAGAACGATTTTGAACCGCCTTTGTAAATCGTCGGCGCGTAAACCGCGCTGACGACCAATTTATGACGCACATCGTTGCTGCTCGGTCCATCGTCGAAGGAGCGGTCGAATAAATTGAGCGGAGAGTTAGTTTGCGTAAAGGTCGCCGAGTTTTGGTTTTCGTCAGTCGCCTTCGCCAGCGTATAGCTCGCCTGAACTTGGAATCCATCGGTTAAGCGGCGGTTCGCCTGGAAAACCACAGCATTATAGAGCGATCTGACAGAACTTTGAATTTCCGTGATAGCCTGCGTTCCGAAGGCGCGGCTGTAATTCGGGAAAGTAAAAGACTGTCCGGCAAACGGACCGCCGTTGACCGTAAAGTTTCTGACTGCCGTCGGAGTCGAATTGAAGTTTTGGTCAACAAAAGTCGGCAGATTGATTCCGCGGCTGCCCAGATATGAAACCGAGACGACCGTGTTTTTGCTGATCTGACGCTCGGCGATGAAATCATACTGGCTGATTAGCGGAGCTTGAAAGTTTTTCTGGAAAAACTGAACTGCGCCCGGCGGTGTCGTCGCGCTGACGATTGAGGCGGACGAAGGAATCGGAACATTCGGGAAAATCGGCGAAGTTGCCGATGTCGAAGCCAGATTGATTTGGAACTGCCCGTTCGGATTTCCGGTATTAATCAACGCGTTATAAATCGCCGAATTGATGATGCGTCCGAAATAAATTCCGTAACCGCCGCGAATCGAAGTTTTGCCGTCGCCGAACAAATCATACGCGAAACCGACGCGCGGACCGAAATTGTTTTTGTCCGCCGGCATATAAGAAGTCGCTTCGGCAAACGTTCGGTTGACGTTCGGAATCACGGTGTTGCTGTAAGGCGTAGAAGTGTTCGGTAAAACAACGCCCGGCAGCTTTTCATATTCGTAGCGCAATCCCAAATTGATGGTCAGGCGCGTCGTCGGGCGAAAATCGTCCTGCACGAAAAAGTTGTAATCGTTAGTTTTGATTTTAAGTCCCTGCGTTCCGACACCGATGCTGAAATTGCCGTTGTAGCAGCGTCCGACCAAACGGGTCGAACCCGGACAGACGGTGTTCGCGGGCAGCGGCGACAGATAATTGTTGTAATCGAGAATAAAATCGTTGATCGTGCTGTAAGCGTATGAACCGGCTTGGAAACGTAAGTTTGAAGTGTCGTCCGATACGCCGTTCACGTCGCCGCCGAATTTAAATGTGTGTCTGCCGCGACTGTAAGTGACAGTGTCGGCAAATTGCGCGCGGCGTTCGTCGGGGTATTTGCCGCGCTCTAAAAACGTCGGCGTTCCGAACGATAAACCGTTCGTCAAAGTTACGTTCGGCGACCGCGGTCCCTGTGATGTCGTCGTGGTTAAAGGCTCGCCGGGCAAGGGGTTTTGGCTGGTTTCAAATTCAAAGTCGCGCGAATACTGAAAACGCGCTTCGTTGAGCAGGCTCGAAGAAATCGTTGATTGCAGTCGAAGATTTAAGGTGTCAATTTTGACGAAATCGTCGCCGAAGCTTCTTCTTGCCAGCGTGTTTACCGCCTGCGTTTGAATGCCCGCCGGCGATTCCCAGCGCAGACGATTATAAGTTGCGGAAAACAAATTGGTTGAATTAATCTGCCAGTCAATTTTCGGCAGATATAATTTTTGGTCGCCGCGACGCGGCGTTTCGCCGGTCAAGCCGTTGATAAAAGTCAAGCTGTTGTTGATTTGCGCGGTCGTCAAACCGCGGGTCGTTAAGGCGGTCGTGTTTACGGTGCTTAAATAAGTTGGACTGGTAAAAACAGCCAGACCGGGAAAGTTGCGTTTTTGCTGATCGTAGCTGAAAAAGAAAAATAAATGATCTTTGAAAATCGGACCGCCGACGGTGCCGCCGAACTGTTCGCGCAAATCAATCGGTTTCGCCGCGACGGTCGTAGCGACCCCGTTGACCAACTGCGAAGCGAAAGCTCGCGGATTGCGCGCGCCGTTGCGGTTGTTGCGGTTGTAATAAAACAAATCGCCGTGAAATTGGTTCGTTCCGCTTTTCGTAACGGTATTGACCACGCCGCCGGCGGCGCGTCCGTATTCGGCTGAATAATTTGAGCCGTTGACCTGAAATTCACGAACCGCCGATTGGCTGATCGAATAATTGATGCGCGTGCGTCCGCGTTCTTCCGAGAAAAACGCCTGATTATTGTCGCCGCCGTCAACCGTGCTGTTATTGAGAAGACCGGAAATGCCGCGAAATGAAATCAAGCCGAAAGTTCCGTCGGGAACGGTCGCCGGTGTCAGAATGACAAAGTTCGACGCGCGTCGTCCGTTAATCGGCAGCTCGTTAATCGAAGTTTGGTTGATGTTGGTCGCGTTTGCATTGTCGTTGGTATTGATGACCGGAGCTTCGGCGGTCACTTCAACCGTCGCGCTTTGACCGGAAACCGCCAGAGCCGCGTCAATCGAAGTCGTTTGTCCGACCTCGACGATCACGCCCTGCGCGGTGTAGTCGCCGAAACCCGTTTGGTTGACGACGACCTTGTAAGTTCCCGGTTGTAGATTGTTGATGACGAATGTGCCGTTGCTGTCGGATGTCGTCGTCGAATCCTGATTAGTGCCGACGTTGGTCGCCGTCACGGTCGCGTTCGGAACGATTGATTTTTGCGGATCAACCACCGTTCCGCGGATGCCGCCGGTCACGGTTGATTGAGCGAAAATCTGTCCGACGCTCAATAATAAGCAAAAAATTGCCGCTGTTATAAAATTGATTGAATTTTTTTTAGTCATTTGATTGTTTGACCTCGTTTATTTGTTTCAGGGAAAATTTGAATTGATAAGTCGCCATTTAATTTTTTGAATTTTTTATCATTCTTTTCGGATTTTTACAGAGAGACGCAGTGATTTTCCTTTTTTGAAGATTGAATTCAAAAATTTAATAAAACCTCGTAAATGTCTAGTTTTTCACGCTTTGGGAGATTCACGCTTGAATCCGCGATAAATAATGCCGGTATTTCTAATGTGTCAAGAACTTTTAAATTAGAAATTGATGCAAAACTTATTCCGCTGATTGCGACGTTAAATTTACCGCGCGAATTTATAATTATCCGGCGCGCGCGTTAACTTATTGTTAAAAACGAGAGCCTTTGTTTTCGCGGAGAAATTCATTCCGGCTCTTTTGACGAAAATCTCGCCCGTCCCATAAAAATTTGCTGCAGTTTTTTATACGCTTATTAAAGTTTGTCTATAAAATTTTTGCAAGTTCGCGCGATGATATTTCGTTCGCCGGCAAATAAATTTTCATTTTCTATCTGCAACTTTTCCCGCCGTTTCGCGTTTAAAAATGATAAGAAATTTTTGCGCCGAACGGCTTTTTAATAAAAGTTGACTTTTTTGTAATAATGAATTAGATTATTCGCGCAAGAAAAAATACTTGGTTGCATTTAGGCAAAGTTTGAAAATTTATTCAACGAAAAAGGGGGTTTAGTTATAATGTCGCGTTTAGCATATACACAAACGGAAAATAAAGTTCCGACACAGCACCGGATAATGGCAAATTTGACGGTGCAGGCGAGCTGGAAAGATGCCGAGAGCGGTAATATGATTTCAGTCAACGGTTTTACCGAAAACTTGGGCGAATCGAGCGCGCTGGTTAATTTGGAAACGCTTCCGCCGGTCGGAAGCGAGGTTAAGTTAAAGATTTTTGATGAAGACAAAGCCATCATCGAAGTCCCGACCGAAGTTATCCGCGTCGAACGCGATCCGAGCAAACCGCTCGCCGCGCTGTCGGTTCTGGATAATTTGAAAAAATGGAAATCGAATGCCTTGACCGCCGCCCAGAACTGGGTGACGCGAAACTGGCAGTTAAATTACGAAGAAGAATGGGTTAATTAAAATATTCGTTTTAATAAATTTGTTAATTTTTGTAAAGACGCGCGGCGGAGAAGAGTTTCGACTTTTCTCCGCCTTCGCTTTTGTTTATGATTGGCGGTTGGCGGGCGAACGAAAAAAACGCTCGCGGCATCTTTTAATGATAATGAAAAAAATAATTTCCGCCGTTTTGATTTTATTTTCCATCAGTTTCGCTTTTGCCCAGGAAAATCAGCAGAAGCCTCTGACACAAACCGAATACGTCAAAATGCTTTACGCGCTCGAAAAAAATCCCAATATGAAAGACGATTTAATCGAAGCGGTTCGCAAGCGCGGCATCCAGTTTCAGTTGACCGACGGTTTGCGAAGTCTGACGCGCTCGAAAACAAAGAACGACGGCGATATACAGAGAACTTTGGAAGAATCGGACCGCCGCCGTCAAAATCCGACCGCCGCTAAATTGCCGGGCGAAAAGGAATCGGCGGAAGTTCTGACTAAGGCACGCGAAGCGACGCTCGCCGCGCTCGAAGAAATGCCGGATTTCGTCGTCAAACAGCAAATCGCGCGTTCCGCCGCTTACGCCGGAACAAACAACTTTCGCAATCTCGACCGCCTCGTCGTCGCCGTCAGTTATCGCGCCGACGGTCAGGAAGAATACAAAATTTTATCGCGCAACGGCATCGTCGAAGCGAATCCGAAAGCGAAACAGAGTTATGAAGAAGTCGGCGGCACGAGTTCGACCGGCGAATTCGTGACGGTTTTGTCGGTAATTTTCAAACCGGAAAGCGAGACGAAATTTGATTTGATTGACACCGACACGATTCGCAACCGCCGCGCGCTGGTTTTCAACTATTCAATCGAGCGCGACAAAGCCAAACAAACCATTGTCGCGTCCGGCACATTTAACGACACGGCGATTACCGGAATGCAGGGGAAAATCTGGATTGACCGCGAAAGTTTCCGCGTGCTGCGCGTCGAAAGCACAGCGACCGAGATTCCCGACGATTTTGTAATTCGCGCCGCCAATCGCACGATTGATTACGATTGGGTTGCCATCTCCGATGAAAAATATATGCTGCCGACGCTTTCCGACGTGCGCCTGACTTCGAGAGAAAATCGTCAGATGTATGAAACCCGCAATGTCATACGCTTCAAGGAATATCAGAAATACGGTTCGGAAGTAAAAATTTTAGACGAAGACGAAGTTGTGCCGGAAGAAAAAACGAAGCCGTAAATTTTTCGCGTTGCGCGTGTCCTTTGCTTGAAAATCGAATGCCGGAAAATTTTCTAAACAAGACTATCAACTGTCAATTATCAAATGTCCACTATTAGGCAAGGGAAAAAACCTTTTTGATAGTGAATAGTTGATAATTGACAGTTGATAGTTTTTGACTGAATTTCTTACTTGAAAAGAATATCTAAATCGAAAAATAGGCAATTAGGGCGGGAACGATCAGCCAGAGCAGACCTTTAATCAAAAAAAACAAAAATCCGGCAACGCCCAAACGCCTGACCCAAGCCGCGACGCTGGATTTTTCTTTTCCGGTTTCCTCGTTCATACTTTCATAAAGTAGCTTTTCTGCTTGAATATTTCAAACGGTCGGTTTATAAGATTTCTTCGGCGATGAAAAAGCAATTTTTGAAAATCCTGATTTTAATCGTCGGTTTGCTTCCGGCATTAACGCAGATTGCCGCACAGACCGCGCCGCTGAAAGAAAAAATAAACGCGAGGCTGATTTGGTCGAATTAATTGAACTCGATAACACGATAAAACTCGATATTCGCTATGCCCGAACCGATAATTTTACGGGCAGAATCGTTTACCCGGAAGCCCGCGCGTTTCTGCAAAAACCCGCCGCCGAGGCTTTGATTCGCGTTCATCGAAAACTCAAAAAACAAAATCTCGGCTTGATGATTTTCGACGGTTATCGTCCCTGGTCGGTGACGAAAATTTTCTGGGACGTAACGCCCGAAGACAAGCGAAAATTCGTCGCCAACCCGGAAAAAGGCTCGCGCCACAATCGCGGCTGCGCGGTTGATTTGAGCCTGTTCGATTTGAGAACGGGTCAGCTCGTCGAGATGCCGACCGATTTTGACGATTTCACAGATAAAGCGAGTCCGAAATATGCGGGCGCGACCGCTTTGCAAACGAAAAACCGCGATTTGCTGCGCGCGGCGATGGAAGCCAAAGGTTTCACCGTCAACGATAACGAATGGTGGCATTTCGATTATAAAGATTGGGCAGACTACGCGATTTACAACATCGCCTTTTCGGAAGTCGAACATTTGCCCGCCGATAAATAATTTTTTTTTATGAAAATTCAGCCCGCCGCAAGTTTACAGGGAACGATTTTTTTACCCGGCGATAAATCAATCTCGCACCGCGCCGCGATTTTCGCGGCTCTCGCGGAAGGCGAAACGCGCATCGAAAATTTTGCGACGAACGCCGATTGCGCTTCGACCCTGAATTGTCTGGAAAATCTCGGCGTGGAAATCCGGCGCGAAAACGCGACGATTTTCATCAGAGGCGCGGGCAAAAACGGATTTGTAAAACCTGCCGAAGAACTCGATTGCGGCAACAGCGGCACGACGATGCGGCTTTTGGCGGGCGTTTTAGCCGGACAGAATTTCGATTCGATTTTGATTGGCGACGAATCGCTTTCCAAACGTCCGATGAAGCGCGTCATTGCGCCTCTGACCGCAATGGGGGCGACGTTGGCGGCGGAAAATAATTGCGCGCCGCTCGAAATTCGCGGCAAAAGTCCTTTGCGGTCTATCGTTTATGAACTTCCAATCGCCAGCGCGCAGGTCAAGTCGTGCATTCTGCTCGCCGGTTTGAATGCCGACGGCGAAACAGTTGTCGTCAATCCGAAATCGGGCGCGCGCGTTCCGACTTCGAGAAACCATACCGAACTGATGCTCGAATATCTCGGCGCGGACATCGCAAGCGAATTCATCGAAACAAACGATGGCTTCGTCGAAAAAATCACAATCGGCGGCGATTCAAAATTAACGGCGAAAGATTTAAACGTTCCGTCGGACGTTTCTTCGGCGGCGTTTTTTCTGGTCGCCGCGAGCTGTCTGAACGATTCGGAAGTCGTTTTGAAAAACGTCGGTTTGAATCCGTCGCGGACGGCGATTCTCGAAGTTCTGCAAAAATTCGGCGCGGACATCGAAATTTTCGACGAAAGGGAAATCTGTAATGAAACAATCGGCGACGTTCGCGTTCGCGGACGCGAGAATTTCGCGCCGAAAATCGAATCGAATTTAGTTTCGGGCGATATTATCGCCAATTTGATTGACGAGATTCCGATTCTCGCCGTGTTCGGAACGCAATTGGAAACGGGTTTGGAAATTCGCGGCGCGGAAGAATTGCGCGTTAAGGAATCCGACCGAATCCGGGCGACGGTCGAAAATCTGCGCCGGATGAACGCGGCGGTCGAAGAATTTCCCGACGGTTTCCGAATCGAAAAATCGGATTTGCGCGGCGCGAAAATTGATGCGTTCGGCGATCATCGCATCGCCATGGCATTTAGCGTCGCCGCGCTTCTGGCAGAAGGCGAAACGGAAATTATCGGCGCGGAATACGCGAGTGTTTCGTTTCCCGAATTTTTCCGAACGCTGGCGGATTTGCGGAGTTAAATTTTTCAACTAACCGAAAACGGTCTGAAAATTTTTCATTCTAAATTCTATTTCACCAAAAAACGTTTTTATTGAAACAGAGTTTAGAATATAAAATTGATTCGTGTCTGCCGATATTAAGCGACACGGCTAATTTCTCAACATTATCGCTTTTTATTTCAACCGTTTAACTTTTATAATAAAAACATTTTCACAATGGAACACGAACAGCGCGTAGTTTTGACGGGTTTTATGGGCGTTGGCAAATCAACGGTCGCCCGCTTTCTCGCGTCTCTGCTCGACTGCCAGCGCATTGACCTCGACACGTTTATCGAGCAGAACGAACAAAAAACCATCGCCGAAATCATCAGAAGCGAAGGCGTAGAGCGTTTTCGGGAAATCGAGACCGCAAATTTATGCGCGATTTTAACGAACACTGAAGCGAAAATCGTCGCGCTCGGCGGCGGCGCGTGGACGATGGCTGAAAACCGCCGTTTAATCAAGGATAAAAAGCTCGTCACCATCTGGCTCGAATCAACCTTCGAGCATTGCTGGCGCAACATTAAAATGTCGAAACGCGACCGCCCGCTCGCGCAAAACAAGCCCGACACGTTAAAACTTTTCGAGGAAAGAGAAAGAGTTTACTGTCTCGCCGATTGGCACTTTATCATTCGACCGGATTTCACTTCGTTCGAGGTCGCAAAAAAAATCGCCGAAGACGTATTTTCAGTTAAAATTTCCTGAAATTTTTTGCAGAATAGTTTAGACTATCTCGACAAGCTGAAAACGAGCGAAAAAGTTTCTTGAAATTGGTTCGGGAATTTTCTGCTTGCATATATTTAGAAACAGGAGAAACAGAGTATTCTCAGGAGGAAAGAGAAAAAATGAAAATTAAAATATTAGCGATTTTCGGTTTAGCGGTGATGTTGGGTTTCGGCGCGTGCAAAAGCTCGACGAACACCAACGCGAATATGAACTCGAATACGATGACGATGGCAACGCCGACACCCGTTATGAAAACGAACGAAACGGCGACGGTTGATCCGAATCTGAAAATGAATATCGAAAGAGAATTAAAGGCGAAAGGTTTTTCCGATGTCACGGTTGATACTTCGACCACGCCGATGACCTTGCGCGGCACGGTTGCCAAAGGAAAATTGCAAGACCTTCAGTCGGCGGTAACGGCGGCAAACGGCGGCAAACCGGTCAAAAACGAAGTCACGGAAAAATAAACCTTAAAAAGGGAGGAAAACTAAATGTCATCATTACAAGAAAAATATCAATCGGTGATTGATATGGCTAATCAATCGGGAATTTCCAATTTGAACGTTTCGGAAGGCGACGGTTTTATCAAAATCGAAGGCAGCGCGCCGAGTGCCGATGTCAAACAGAATTTGATGGACGAATGGAATCGTATTGATCCGGGTTATAGTTCGGGCGATTTGGTTGTTGATGTCACCGCGCCGGGCGGCGTGGGCGGTCCGGGCGAAGGAACGACCTATACGGTGCAAGCCGGCGACAGCCTGAGCAAAATCGGCGCGCACCACGGTGTCAGCTGGCAGAAAATCTTTGAAGCGAACCGCGACAAGCTCGACGACCCGGATGAAATTCAGCCCGGTCAAGAATTGACGATTCCTGCGGCATAAGATTTTTCGCGTTTAGATGAAGAGCGTCTCGATTCGATTCGAATCGAGACGCTCTTTCATTTGGAGCGAGAGGCATTCTGCCTGCAATGAGCGCAATAGCGCGAAAAAACATTCGCGGTTCAAATAAAGTTGAATTTACGCAAAGACTTTTTCGCGTCAAAAGCGATGCTCATTGCAGCTAGGATGCTCGCGCTCCGACTACGGATTAATCAAAACGTAAAGTTTATCCGCCCAGTCGGATTTATTATTTTTCAAGATTTCGTATTGCAGATTGGCGGAATTCGCGTCGCCGAGCTTCAGATAAGCGCGACCGAGATTGAAACGCGCTTTTTCAAAATCGGGATTATAGCTGACGGCGTTGTTGAAAGCGTCAACGCTTTCCTCGGTTTTGCCGAGTTCAAAATAACTTTCGCCTAAATAATTATAAGTTTTCGCGTCGGGTTTATAAGTTTTCAATTGTTCAAACGCGGCGAGCGAATCGGTGTAGCGTTTTTGTTTGAAATACGCCGCGCCGAGCTGTTCATATGCATTCGCTAAATCGGGTTTGATGGAGACGGCGCGTTTATAGGCGAGAATTTCCTCGTCCGTGCGTCCGAGCTTGTCGAGCGACAGACCGAACGCGTATTGCGAATCGGCGTTGTCGGCATCGAGCTTCGTCGCCTGCCGGTAAGCGTCAACCGCTTCTTTATATTGTCCGAGCGCGAAGCTCGACACGCCGATATTGACGTAAGTTTCCGCCCAATCGGGACGCAGCTTCGCCGCTTGCCTTGAAGCCCTGAGCGCGTCGGCGTGTCTGCCGAGCATTCCGTAACAAAATCCGGCTTGATACCAGCTTTCGGCGTAGCCGGGATCAATCTCGACGGCTTTTTCAAAATACTGGACGGCGCGGGCATAATCGTCGCGCGATAAAATCCCCAAACCCTGCGAATATAAGGCTTGCGCGGCGGCGCGTTTGTTTTTCTGCGCTTCGGCATTTAATGAAACGAACGAGCGCAAATCGCCGATTTTTAACTGCGAAATTCTTTGCGAAGGAACGGCGAAATTCAAGCTTTGTCCTTCGGCGGCTTGCAAAGTGGCGACACCGATTACTTGCCCGCGCATATTGACGACCGGCGAACCGCTTGAACCGGGCGAAATCGGCGCGGTGATTTGGATAATTTTTCCGTAACCGGGAATTTCGCGCACGGCGGAGACGATGCCGTTCGACACCGAGCCTTCCAAACCGAACGGATTGCCGACGACGACGATTGATTCGCCTTCCTGCGGCGCGACCTGCACGAGCGGCAGAGGCACGGCGGAATTCTGCGGCACGTCAATTTGCAAAAGCGCGAGGTCGCCTTCGCCGTCAACTGCCAAAACGCCCTTCGCCGAAATTTTTCTGCCGTCCATTAAGTGAATTTCGACGCGGCTCGATTTTTCGATAACGTGGCGGTTGGTGACGATTTTGTCGGCGGCGACGAAAAACCCGCTGCCGCGCGAAAGCGACGCGCCTTTCGCATCGAAGGTTTCAATCGCCACCGCCGAAGGCTTGATGCGCCGCACGAGTTCGGGCAAAAAATCCTGCGCCGCGATCATCGAGCAAAACGCGAAAGCTGAAAGCAAGACGGTGAAAATTTTAAAAACGGTAATTTTCATCTGTGACGT
Source organism: uncultured Pyrinomonadaceae bacterium (assembly GCA_964237235.1). Classification (GTDB taxonomy): domain Bacteria; phylum Acidobacteriota; class Blastocatellia; order Pyrinomonadales; family Pyrinomonadaceae. The sequence goes on along the minus strand of CAXSGY010000004.1, from coordinate 73,064 downwards.
TCGTCGTATTTTCCTTCGCAATTATAAAGATTTTATCGCCATCGAACAACATCAAAAAATTTGATCGTCGAGTAAAACTAGATGTCGAAACGCGCGGCGGCGGTTGCCGCGATAATCAATTCGCGCGGCGCAAAACCAAAATATCGCGGCGGAAAATGTAATAATAGACGAATAAATTAAACGCGCCGAGCAAAAGTCCGAGAATTATCTGCGTTTGCGGAGAAATCGGCGAATATAAAACGGCGGAGACCAAATAATTAATAAATCCGTCGGCGTAACCGGCTTCGCCGCCGAGTTCGCGCAAATAATTTTCGAGCATCGTCAGCGGACACGGAAAATGAAAAAATTCGACCGAGATGCTCCAAACGAGTGCCGGTAAATGCAGCCAGACGATCCAACGCCGACGCAAAATCAATAATCCGCCGAATACTGCGAAAACGACGAAGCAGAAATGCAAAACGAGAACGATGTCGGCTAAAACGCGATACATCAACGGTTTTTATTGAACGAAGACAATCAAGAGTAGCTTAAAACCGCGCGGGCGTTCAAGCCTTTTGCAGACAAACGCGAAAACTTTTGCGGCGATAATTTTTCACTTTCTGAAAATATCGGCTAGAATTGTAAAAACAGAGGGAAAAAAATGAAAATTGCCATCGGCGCAGACCACGCGGGTTTTGAAGATAAGGAAAAAATCAAAAGGCAGCTCGACAATCTCGGTGTCGAATATGAAGATGTCGGCACAAATTCGACCGAATCGGTTGATTATCCGGTTTACGCGAAAAAAGTCGCCGATAAAGTGGCGAGCGGCGAAGTCGAGCGCGGAATTTTAGTCTGCGGTTCGGGCAACGGAATGCAAATCGCGGCGAATAAAGTTCCGGGCATTCGCGCCGCGCTCGCGTGGAACGAAGAAACGGCGCGGCTCGCCAAACAACACAACGATGCAAACATCTTGAGCGTTCCGGCGCGTATGATCTCCGAGGAAGAAGCCGAAAAAGTCATTAAATCATATCTCGAAGCCGAATTTGAAGGCGGACGACACGCGCGGCGCGTCGAAGAAATCAGCGATATGGAAAAGGTGTAAATATTGGTTTGAGAAACTATCGCAATTAAAAACGGCGCACCTTAAATCTTCAACGTATAAAAAAGGACTGACAATTTTATTGTCAGTCCTTTTTTATACGTCAGTTAAAAAATTCTCGCAGCCATTATTAGTAAAGAATTGCCTGCGGCAGAATGTTCGCGGCATTTTTGACTGAACCGGTGGCAATTTCAAGCACGGTTTGGGCGATGCTCTTTTTCGCTTTGTCAACCTCGACAATATCATACGGTTGCAGAACGATGTCTTTTTGCGTGCCTTTTTTGATTTGATCGAAATTGACCGCGATGATTTCACGGTCTTTGGAATTGGCTTTCAAACGGCGAATCGTTACCAGTTTGGTTTTCGCCTGACGGCTGAAGCCGCCTGACTGCGCAATGGCTTCGGTTAAAGATAAACCGTTGCCGGTAATCGGAATTTCCCGAAGCGCGTTGACCTCGCCGATCACATAAACGGGATTCGCTTTTTGGACGACGATCAAATCACCCGGATAAATCATCGGATTAGCTTCCTCACGCCCCGATCGCAGAGCCACCAGACTGTATTGGCGCGACGGAACGCCCGAATCAGTTTCCGCCTCTCCCATCCAATCGTCCGATTTGTTGAAGTTTTCGACGCACATCATCCGCTGTGTGCGGAAAACCTGCACCATTCCGCTGGCTTTTTCCGTTTCGCCGCCCGAAAACGAAATCAGTTCGAGTAATCTGGCATTTCTTCTCAAATCAACCTGTTGAGGTGTGCGAACCTCGCCGTAAACCGTTGCCGGCGGGCGGCTTTTGCGTTGCGTAACGCGGACGCTGACTTGAGGATTTTTCAAGTATTTCGACAAGAGTTGCGTCACGTCGGCGCGTAATTCCTTTTCGGTGCGACAGCTCGCTTCGACCGCCTTATCGAAAAACGGCACTTGAAATTTGCCGTCTTCGTCAATCGTGGCGGTGAAGTCGAACTGCGGCTCGCCTAGAACTTTGCCGGTGATTTCATCGCCGGGACCGACCAGATAACCTTGCGGCGGTTCCGGCGTAACCGGAACATTCTGCCCGAAAGCGAATTGAATCAAACCGAGCGAAAGGAAAAAAACGAGTAAAAATTTAATTTTCATATGAATTCCAACTGTAAATAACTTTATCTTGGCAAGGATAACTCATCTGTCGGCTTTGATTCAAACGATTGTTCGCGCGGTTGCTTGATAATTGAGCGAAAACGCGCCGAAAAGGGGAAAAATCCGTTTGAACGCGACTCTTGACTCTTTCGGTTTTGCCAAGTAACTTCAAATTATAGCTTTTCTTTGTCCGATTTGATGATAGATGCACCCCAAAACATTCGACGCGAAGAGCGTTTGTGGTATTTTCGCCGTCCCGTCCAATTAGCAGCGGACATTTTCGTTTTGTGCGCGGCGTTTTTTCTCGCTTATCTGCTGCGCTTCGATTTTCAGATCGAAGAATATTATCTCGACAACGCGCTCAATCAGTTGCCGTTTGTGGTTTTCGTGCAGTTCGCGTCGCTGTTTGTGGTCGGTTCATACGCGATTATCTGGCGTTACGTGAGCCTCGAAGACATCAAGACTTTTTTGAAAGCCGCATTGATTTCCGGCGGCATTTTGCTTTTTATCAGATTGCTTGTTTCGAGCGAGCAATTTTCGCGCTGGCAAGTTCCGCTTTCGATTATTTTGATGGATACCGGCTTGGCTTTCGCGGGGCTTTTGACGCTTCGCATTCTGCGCCGTTTCGTGTATGAATTCGCCGAAAAGCGGACGTTTCAGACGAACCGGCGGCGTTATTTGCGGCGCAAAACGGCTCTGTTCGTCGGCGCGGGACGAGTCGGCGCGTTGGCGGTCAGAGACGTTTTAGGGCGCGCCGACGCGGAACTCGACGTAAAAGGGTTTGTGGACGACGACCGGCATAAAAAAGGGGGCAGCGTCAGCGGCGTGAAGGTTTTGGGAACGACCGAAGATTTAGCGAGACTCGTTGAAGAACTGAGCGTCGAGCAAGTCGTCATCGCCATTGACCAGGCGCAGGGCAAAGACATACGGCGCATTCTGGATATTTGCCGCGAAATTCCGGTCAAAGCCGGAATCGTGCCGAGTCTGCATGAGATAATTCACGGGCGCGTCCAAATCAGCCGCGTCCGAGACGTGCAGATCGAAGACCTTTTAGGGCGCGAAGCCGTCCGCCTCGACGACGAAAATCTGCACGAATTTTTGAGCGGCAAAGTCGTGATGGTGACGGGCGCGGGCGGCTCAATCGGTTCGGAACTCGTGCGGCAGGCGTTGGAATTTAACCCAAAATTGCTTCTGCTCGTTGAGCGCAGCGAATTCGTTTTATTTCAAATCGAGCGCGAACTGGTCAAAGATTTTCCCGAAACAAAGTTTGTGCCGCTGATCGCCGACATCGGCGATGCGGCGCGAATGTCGGAGATTTTTGCCGAATACAAACCCGAAGTCGTGCTGCACGCCGCCGCGCACAAGCACGTTCCCTTGATGGAAACGAACACGCCCGAAGCGATTAAAAACAATATTTTAGCGACGAAATTGATCGGCGAATTGGCGGGGAAATCGGGCGTGAAAAATTTCGTGTTGATTTCGACCGACAAAGCCGTTAATCCGACCTCGGTAATGGGCGCGTCAAAGCGCATCGCGGAAATCGTTCTGCAGGATTTGAACCGCATTTACTCGACAAAATACGTCGCCGTGCGTTTCGGCAACGTGCTTGGCTCGGCGGGTTCGGTCGTGCCGATTTTCCGCGAGCAAATCTTAAAAGGCGAAGCGATTACCGTCACGAGCAGGGAAATGACCCGTTATTTTATGACGATTCCCGAAGCTTCCGCCCTTGTTCTGCAAGCGGGCGCGCTCGGAGCAGGCGGCGAGATTTTTATTCTCGATATGGGCAAACCGGTCAAGATTTTGGATTTAGCCGAAGATATGATTCGGCTTTCCGGCTTGCAGCCTTACGAAGATATAGACATCGTTTTCACGGGCGTTCGCAAGGGCGAGAAACTTTTTGAAGAACTCGAAATTACCGGCGAAGACCTCTTAAAGACGGCGCATCCGAAAATCTTCATCGGCAAAATCGCCACTTATTCGAGCGAAGAGGTCGCCAATATCGTCAGCAATTTTCGTCAGGCGGTCGAAGAAAACAACGCGCCGAAAATCCGCCGTTTGTTCAATCATTTTCTGCCCGAAGCGACCATTACCGAAACCGAAGACGAAACAGTCGAAGAAAAATCCGCTGCTTCCGAATTACCAATCGGCGCGCAGCCTTCAACGCTCAAAACTTAGAGATTGTCTAAGATTGTAAAAAAGCCGCTTTTTTGAACGCGGATTGAGCTGGTTTGGCGAATTGATTGCGGATAATTAAAAATCCGTTTTAATCTGCTCAATCCGCTCAATCGGCGTTTAAATTTTCGATAGATTTTGAATTTCGAGACGGGCTGTTTGGGAAAAAAGTTTTACAATAAAATTCTATGGCGATTTTAGTAACGGGCGGCGCGGGTTATATCGGCAGCGTCGCCGTCGAAGATTTGATTGCGAACGGCGAAACAGTCGTCGTTGTGGACAATCTCGTTTACGGACACCGCGCGGCGGTCAACGAAAAAGCCGTTTTCTACGAAGGGAATATCGGCGATGAGAATTTGATTTCGCAAATTGTCCAAAAACACGAAATCGAAGCGTGTATGCATTTTTCCGCGTTTGCCTATGTCGGCGAATCGGTTGAAAAGCCGCAGATTTATTACGAGAATAATTTCGTTCAAACCTTAAAGCTGCTCGATGTTTTAATCAAAAATAACGTCAAGCGGTTCGTTTTTTCTTCGACCTGCGCGACCTACGGCGAGCCGCAGTATGTTCCGATTGACGAAAAACATCCGCAATCGCCGGCGAGTCCTTACGGTTGGTCGAAATTTATGGTGGAGCGCGCGCTTACCGATTACGACACGGCTTATGATTTGAAGTTCGTCGCCCTACGTTATTTCAACGCCTGCGGCGCAAGCGGCGGTTGCGGCGAGCATCACGACCCGGAAACGCATCTGATTCCGCTGATTTTGTTCGCCGCGCAAGGGCGGCGCGACGCGATTTCGATTTACGGCGACGATTATCCAACGCCCGACGGCACGGCAATCCGCGATTACATACACATCGCCGATTTAAGTCAGGCGCACATTCTCGCTCTTAAACATTTGCGAAACAACGGTCAGTCGGAATTTATCAACTTAGGCAACGGCGGCGGCTATTCGGTCAAGGAAGTCGTCGAAGCGGCGCGAAAAATTACCGGCAAAGAAATCAAAGCGATTATCGCGCCGCGCCGCGCCGGCGATCCTTCGCGATTGGTCGCCGACGCGAAAAAGGCGCGTGAAGTTTTAGGCTGGAATCCGGAATTTCCCGAAATCGAAAAAATTATCGAATCGGCGTGGACGTGGCACGAAGCGAATCCGAACGGTTACAAATGACGAATTAGTTAAAAGTTTAGTGTTACGAGATTTCTTTTTGTAACACAAAGTATTAAACTTCAAAAAAACTTTTAACTATTAAATTATGTCAATCAAAATCGTTTCGGCTGTTTTCGTCTGCCTTTTGTTCATCGTTAATTTGTTCGCGCAGAACACAAGGACATTTTCCGGCACAATCGTTACACAGCAATTCGAGCTGATTCCGAATGTTTCCATTGAAATCGAAACTTCCGGCGGAAAAATTACCACGACGACCGACGCGGAAGGCGCATTCACCGCGCAGGTTCCGAACGAACCGCTGACGGTCAAATTTTTCGGCAACAACATCACGCCGTTGACGCGCAATTTTTCGGTCACTGATACGCTTATTCATCTGCAAATCAAGGCGAATTTCGTTGTGCGCCCGATCAATGAAAACGTCACGATTGAAGCGAACGTTTTGTCGCCCGAAATCGAACAGCGCAACGACACCATTTATAAAAACACTTTATTCGGGCGCGACGACCAGCTCGTGCAAACCTTGAACGCCGGAATCAACGCCGGACAGCACGAAGGCGGCGGAAAATCTCTGGAAATTCGGCGTTTCGGTTTCAATCTCGACCACGGCGGCGTGAATGGCGGCTTGAAAATTCTCGTTGACAACGTTCAACAAAATCAGGCGACGCAGGGACACGGACAAGGATATTTAGGCGCGTTAAAAAGTTTATCGCCCGAATTGGTCGAAGGAGTTTCGATTATCAACGGACCGTTTTCCGCCGCTTACGGCGATTTTTCAGGGTTAGGAGTCGTGCAGATTCGTCAGAAGGAATCTCTGCCGCAACAATTTACGGCGCGCGTTCAATACGGTTCATTTAACACGGCGCGCGGCTTTTTCGCCTACAGTCCGAAAATCCGCAACGTCGAAGCGTTTATCGCATATGAACCGAGCTACACCGACGGACCTTTTATCAACAAAGGACGTTACCGGCGCGATAATTTCACCGGAAACTTCACCTGGAAACGCAGCGAAACAGAAGCGTTCGGCGTGAAATTTAACGCCGGTCGCAACGATTTTTATTCGTCGGGGCAAATCCCGCTCGACCTTGTAAGCGCGGGCGAATTGGATCGTTTCGGATTTATTGACCCGGAAAACGGCGGGCGAGTGCAGCTCGGCACGGCTTCGATTTATTACCGAAAAGAGCGGAAATCGGGCGCGACGTTCAAAGCCGACGCTTTTGTCGGGCGTTCTTTGTTCGATTTATTTTCAAATTTTACGTTCTTTTTGCTCGATCCGGTTTACGGCGACGAAATTCAGCAGCACGATTCACGTCTGCAGGAAGGCGCGAACGTTCAATATCTGCAGCCGTATAAATTTTTCGGCAAACAGGCACTTTTAACCGTCGGCGGCAACGTTCATCTCAATCAAATCAACGTCGGACTTTACCCGTCAATCAACCGCAATCCGACGCGCAAATTTTTGCCCGGCAATGCGGACAATCCGGACGTTCTATACACTTCGGCGCAGGCGAACATCAGCAACTACGCCGGTTACGCGCAGAACGGGATAGATTTTTACGACGGTCATCTGCACGTCGAAGCCGGACTTCGGTGGGATTATTTCGGCTTTGACGTTGACGGATTTGAGCAAAGCGATACGACGACGATTCTCAAAGGCAAGCAAAGCGCGGCGCGTTTTCAGCCGAAATTATCGGCGGCGTTGTCGCCGTTCGAGAACTTTCCGTTGGTTTTTTACGGCAATTACGGGCGCGGCATTTCGTCGCAGGACGCGCGCGGCGTGATTCGCAACCCTGACGCGCCGAAAGTTTCGACGACCGATTTTTATCAGGCGGGAACGGCTTACAACGGCAGGCGCGTTTCGGCGACGTTCAGCACATTTTTCATAGACCGCTCGAACGAACAGGTTTATATTCCCGACGACGGCTCAATCGAATTTGCCGGACGCTCGCGCTCTTACGGAATCGAGACGAAAACTTCCGTGCAGATTTTTCGCAAATTAAGTCTCAACGCCGGTTTGACGCAGGTTTTAAAGTCGTTTTATCCGGGGCAATTTACGATTGACCAACTTTCGCCGCGCCGCATTCAAATTGACAGCGCGCCGCACACGGTCGCCGACGGCAATCTGGTTTTGTCCGACTTCAAAGGCTTCAATTCTTCCTTAAGTTGGCGGCATATTTCCGATTACCGGCTCGACGGCGAAAACGAGGCGATTCGCGCCGCCGGACACGATGTCGTAGATTTTTCGCTCGCCAAACGCCTTCGGAAATGGGTTGATTTTAATTTTTCGATTGATAATCTGCTCGACAAACGCTATTTTGAAACGCAGAATTTCTTTGAATCGCGCACTTGCCCGACCTGCGACGTGATCGAACGAATTCACGCCACGCCCGGCTATTCGAGAGCCTTCAACGTCGGATTAACATTTAGGTTTTTTGCGAAAGAGTAATTTTTAACTGCCGATTGACGAGATGAAAGCAGATAAAAACCTGATTTTATCTGTGCAAATCCATGTTCATCTGTGGTTAAATTTTCTTATGACCCAAACTAAAATTTCCAAAAATCGAATCTCGAAAAAAGCCTCGAGCTTCACCGAATCGGTGATTCGAGAAATGACGCGCGAGGCTTTGAAATTCGGCGCGGTTAATCTCGGTCAGGGCTTTCCCGATTTCGCCGCGCCCGAAGATATTAAACGAAAGGCGACGGACGCGATTGCCGCCGATTATAATCAATACGCGATTACGTGGGGCGTGAAATCTTTTCGTGACGCGATTGCCGCGAAAACGAAATGGTTTTTGGGTTTGGACGTTGACCCGGAAACGGAAATCACCGTGACGTGCGGCTCGACCGAAGGAATGATTGCCGGAATGTTGGCAACGGTTGATGCGGGCGAAGAAGTCGTCGTGTTCGAGCCATTTTACGAAAACTACGCGCCCGACGCGATTCTGTCCGACGCGAAACCGGTTCACGTTCCGCTGTATCAAACGGCGAACGGCTGGCATTTCGAGCGCGACGAACTGCGCGCCGCTTTTAACGAACGAACGAAGGCGATTATCATCTGCAATCCGAACAACCCGACCGGCAAAGTTTTTACGCGCGACGAACTCGAATTCATCGCCGATTTGTGTAAGGAATTCGACGCGCTTTGTTTTACCGACGAAATTTACGAACACATCATCTACGATTTCGGATTGCCGATTTCGGATTTCGGATTGAATGAAAGCGGGCAGTCTGCCGCTAATCAATCGCCGTTGAATCAAAAAATCCAAAATCCAAAATCCAAAACCCAAAATCACGTCTCGATGGCGCAAATCGACGGAATGCGCGAGCGCACAGTGGTCGTCAATTCTTTGTCGAAAACTTATTCGGTCACGGGCTGGCGCGTCGGTTACGCAATCGCGCCGCCGGATATTACGAGCGCGATTCGCAAGGTTCACGATTTTTTGACCGTCGGCGCGGCAAATCCTCTGCAGCACGCGGGCGCGTATGCTTTGAGCTTGCCGCCGGAATATTACGACGAATTGCAGAAGAAATATCAGCGCAAGCGCGACTTTATCGTTCCCGTTTTGCAGGCAGCCGGATTAAAGTGCGAAATGCCGCAGGGCGCGTATTATGTGATGACCGATATTTCGGATTTTAATTTTCCGAACGATGTCGAATTTACCAAATATCTGATTCGGGAAATCGGCGTGGCGGTCGTGCCGGGTTCGTCTTTTTATCACGATAAAAGTTTAGGTTCGCAAAAGGTTCGGTTTTGTTTTTGCAAAAAGGACGAAACTTTGGCGGCGGCGGCGGAACGACTGCAAAATCTGAAAGCTAAAGTTTAAGTCGAAACCGACTGTGTGAGCGGGCGGCTTAAACGACGGCGAACATTTGTCGTCATCAATCAAAAATCCGCCCGCTCACGCAGGCGGTTCTGACAATAAAAAAGACCTGCAATCGGATCGCAGGTCTTTTTTCTAAACTAAACAAAACGCTTATTTCTTCATCATATTCGCGTTTGAGTTCATCTTGGTATTTGACGAAGTGTTGCCGTTGACCATTTGATTGGTCATCGAATCTCCGGCTTGAACCTTCAATTCGTTTTTCACGCCCTTCTGTCCTTCGATGCCTTTGGCAACCGATTCTGCTTTCGCCTTCTGCGCGGCATTGGCGACCGTTCCCTTCAATGTAATTACGTCTTTGTCAACGTCAACATTAATGGTCGAATCGCGCAAATCAGCGGTCGTCGCTAACGCACCTTTGGCTTTGAACCAAATCCAACTGTCGTTCGCGCCTTGTCCGATAGTGCTGGTGCCTTTGTCGGCTTCATATTTAGCGCGATCTTTGTCATAATCCGCGCGGGACGTATTGTAATTCATTCCGGTGTTGGCATTCGTCAAAACAACCGTGTTCGTATTGCTGGTGTTAACGACAACCGCGACGTTTGAATTTGAATTCATCGCCTTGTTGACCGTTACATTGCTGTTAGCTGCCGATTCGCAGCCGATTGAAGCCAGAGCCAATGCTCCGGCGAAACTTAAAACTGTTAGTCTTCTCATAATTCATTTCCTCTTGTTTCTTAAAATAAAATATAAAGATTAAAATTCTTCACAAGACCTTTATGGAGTCAAGTTTTAATCTTTATAGAAAAATCCTAGTATATTAGCCGCAGGTTATGCAACGGGAAAATGACGGTCGAACGCGCTGATTTTCGATAAACTAAGCAAACAAACAGTTTGATTAAATAAGATTTTCTCTCGAAAATGCAACTTTTTTCCGAAAAAGCGCAACCTACTCGTTGAATTTCCCGTAAAATTCAACGAACGCATTCATAAAATTTAACATTCCGGAGGTTTTTAATGTTACGCAAATTATTTGTTCTTATCGGTCTGACAACCGCGACCTGCGCGGTTGCGGCGGCGCAGCAACCGCCCGCGACGGATGGAAGAATCGGGCGGATTTTTATGTCCGCGCCGTTTGAATCGAGTTATCTGGGCGTGCAGACGCAGGAAATAAACAGGGAAAATTTCAACAAATTCGGGCTGAGCGAAGTGCGCGGTGTCGGCGTTGAAAAGGTCGTCGAAGATTCGCCCGCCGCCAAAGCCGGTTTGCAAAACGGCGATGTCATCGTGCGCTTTGAGGGCGAAGAAATAACCGGTATTCGCAAATTAAACCGGCTGATTTCCGAAGTCGCGCCGGATCATCAAGCGAAAATCACAATCTTGCGCGGCGGCAGCGAACGCGAGATTGTTGTGACGCTCGGCAAACGTGATTTGCCGCAGTTTCAAAGCGGCAGTTTCAACTTTGGAAATTTAGAAACGCTTCCGACAATGCCGACAATGCCGACAATGCCCGCGTTGCCGCGAACGCCGGTCACGCCGCCAATGATGCCGCTTCCGGCAATGCCGGACGGCGACGGAAATTTTCTGTTTCAGCTCGGCGGCGCGAGCCGTCAAATCGGTGTCGGCGTTTCGCCTTTAAATAAACAGCTCGGCGAATATTTCGGTGTCCAGGAAGGAAAAGGCTTGCTCGTCAACAATGTGCGCGAAAATTCGCCCGCCGCCAAAGCCGGTTTGAAGGCGGGCGATGTCATCGTCGAAGCCGACGGCAAGACAATCGAAACGATGTCCGATTTGATTCGCCTCGTCAACGACAAAAAAGACGGCGACGTTTCCCTAACGATTGTCCGCAACAAAAATCGTCAAACCGTCCGCGTTACGCCCGAAGCCGCGAAAAGCGGATTGATGAATTTTGAAGACGCGAAACCGCAAGTTTTAAACGCGCCTTCGGAAATCAACTGAAAATTCGTGTTGAAAAACTTGCACGAAGCCGCGCTCAATAAATTTTGAGCGCGGCTTCGTGCGACGGTTCTCGAAATCGCGCGGTTAAAACACGGGGAAACGGTTGCGCTTTTTAATTGGTGTTTCTTGATTTTTCTTTGGCTAAATCGTTGGCTTTCTGGCTGTATTCGCGGGCGGTTTGCAGAATTTTTTGAGCCTCCGCGTTGCGCGCGGTAAATTCGGCTTTCACTTTTTCGCGCTGTTTTTCGTCGTTCGGATTATAGCTGTCGCGCAGAAAACGCGCCGCCTGCCGGTAATTTTCAAAAGCGTCAATCTGCCGGTGCAAGCCTTCCGCCTTCAGGCTCAAATATTCCTTGAAATCCGGGTTGATATTCATCGCTTCGGCTTTTTCGATTTTTTCAATCGCGCTGTCCGCCGAACCTTTTCCATCATTGATGACGTGAACCAAATCATCCGCCGTTTGCCTGACCTCTTCGGCGTTGTTTTCCTTCAAAGCATTTTTCAAATCGTCGCGTTTGGTTTCGTTTTGTTTGTATATAATTTTAATTTTGTTGAGGTCTTCGTTCGCGCTGGCGACGAGTGCAGCGGCGGCGGAAGTGTCGTCGGAAAAATTCAGCACGTCGTAGCTTTCCGATTGATTGCCGCCGCACGCCGCCGCAAAAATCAGCGATCCGCAAACCGAATTGATGAGAAAAACTTTAAAAAAACTCCGCGTCATAAATTTATTTTAATCAATTAATCGAAAGTTCGCATTATTTTTTCTGCGCCAGACGAAACCGTCGAGAACGTAATGCGTCAACTGCGGCACGGCGAGCAGCGGCACGAGAAACATTTTCCACGCGTCCAGGTCCCAATCCGCGCCGAACAGAAATTCGCGTTCGTGCCACACGCCGCGGTGCCAGAAGAGTTCTTCGACGTAAGCCAAAGCCCACAACGTTGCCAGGAAAACGAACCAGTTTGCCGACAGATTTCGATAAAATCCGTTCGCCGTCGCGCGTCTGGATTTAGCGTAAAAATAAATCAGAGCGAAATACGGAACGCCGTGAATTATCACATTCGTCACCGTAAAAGCGTAGTCCGAATTAAAATAAACAATGCCGACATACCAGCAAACGGCGGTCGTCAGAACGATGATGTCTTTGCCGACGTTCAAAAATCCGTCGCGCCAAAAAAGATAAACCGATTTGCTGAAATAAACCGCAAGGGCGAGAACATAAATCGGAAATAAAATCTTTTCAACGATTTGCGGCAAGCTGAAAAAATCGTTTTCGACAAACCACGAAAAATTGCGCGGCAAGCTCGTCATCCAAAACGCGAGCGGATAAACGGTCGCCAGATAAATCGCCGCCGTATCAATCAATTCCGTTGTGCGCGATTTTTCCCGCAATTTCGCGCGGTAAAGCCGCACCCAACCGTATTGCTGGCGCACGAAATGAAAAACCGCCAGAATCGCCAAAAATTTCCAGAAAACAAGCTCGCCTTCCGAATAAAGCGCGACCCCGACCGCGTAACCGAAAACGGGAACGAGCGTGTAAAGCAAGGCACGCCGCCTAAATTCTTCCGCGTCGAAATAAACCCGAAACGAAGTTGACCAAACGTGCGCGACATCAATCAAAAGCACGGCGGAAATCCATGTCCAATCCGGCGAATCCTGATTCAAAATTCCTAATTGCCAACCGACCGCTAAAAGCAAAAGCGAAACGACCGCGCTGCCTAAAAACACGGACAAATCAATTTCGCGCGAGAAAAGCCATTTCGATTTCGGTAATGCTTCGTTCATTTTCCAGTTTTAAGATGCGAGTTTTGCCGGTTCAGAAAAGCATAAAAGAATCAAACCGACAAAGCAATCAACCACTGTGCAAGAAAATAAGTGCCGAGAATCAGTGGTTGCGCGAGCGAGAAAGATCGGTTGAATTTGTTAAAGGCGAGCAGCGAATCCGAGACGACGAACAAGTTCGCGCCGCAGAAGGCGTAAAAATTTTTATCGCCGCCGCGTTCAAAGTAAAGGCTCGTCGCCAGCCACGCCATCGCCGCCAAAGCCAGCGCATAGACAACGACGGGAATTTTCAGTCTGCCTAAATTTTTCCACAAAACGACGAGAAAAAATGCGACGTAGGCGAGATAAAAAGTCGCGGACGGCAAATTCAAAACCGAAAAAAACGCGGCGGCGAAGCAAAGATGCGCGAGCAGAAAGCTCACTAAACCCTGAACGAAGCGGCGCGGATTAATTAGAAAAACGTCGCCGATGCCTGAGAGAATCAATCCCGCGACAATCCATTTTTGAAAAGCGTTCGGCGGCGCGTCAAATTGTAAAATCGCCGTCAAAATTATCGTCGCCATCGCCAGCGGTTTGAAAACGTATTGAAGAAAATAATTTTCGTGCCGCTTCGCGCCAATCGTGATAATTGCGAAAATCAGCGCGGCGATTGACAACCAAGCGATCATAACTTATTTCGACGAAATTATTTCCGAGGCGGCGCGAACGCCTTGAAAAAACGCTTCTTCAAACAGCGCGATGCCGCTTAAATCCGAATGCGCGAAATGTATATTTCGGAACGGTTTCTGCGCCGCATCGCGCGCGCCCGACCAAAGAAAATTCGTGCGCGGCGAAATCATCGCGTGTCCCCAGCGCATCACGTCAATTTTTTCGGTCAGCTCGCGGATGTTCGGATGCGCGCGCGACAAATCGGTCAAAACGATGTCGGAAATCTCCGCGTGATCGAGCGCGAAAAGTTTGGCGCGACCGTTTTCCTCGCCGCACATCGGATAATAATACGTGAAAACCGCCGCGCCGTAATCAATGCCTTTTTGGTGCGTCGAATTGACATAGCCGAGTGACGGGCTTTCATACAAAACATTGTCCCACGCGAGCGGAAAATCCTTCGCAAAACGATTTTTCGGACGGTCTTTGAGAAATAAATTCGCCACAAACCAGGCGTTGTGCTGAAACTCGCCCGCGAACGGCGGCGGATTCGTTTTGAAATCACGGATCAGATATTTCGCCGTAAAAATCGGCGCGGCGAAAATCGCTTTTTCGCAATGAAGCCCGCGAATTTCGTTCGTCTCGGTGTTCAAATAAATTACGTCAACCATTTTTTCGCGCGGCGCGATTTCGAGCGCGAGGCATTTTAAACGAATTTTATCTTTGATTTGGTCGGCTAAGAAATTAACGAAACGCCCGTTGCCTTCGGGAAATGTGATGAAGGCTTGCGATTCTTCGCCCGCTTGCCGGACGCGCGAGCAGAAATAAAAAAGTCCCGCCCAAGCCGAAGCGTCGTTTAATTTCAAACCGTAATCATCGCGCGTCGCGTAATCGCAATACCAGAATAATCTGTCCGAAGTGAATCTGTTTTGCCGCAGCCAATCGCCGAACGAGATTTTATCGAGCGCGAGAACTTCCGCGTCGGTCGAGCATTCGGCAATCGGCAGGACAAACGCGCGTTTACCTTTTGCGTCGCGCCAATTCGTCCAAAAATCAATGCGCTTTTGAAATTCGGCGAGTTGATTTTTGTCGTCTTCGCTTGCTCCGGCATTCAGATATAAACCTTCATACCAGCGACCTTTATAGTAAACGCGCTCTTCGGGTTCGCGGCAGAGAAATTGTTCTTTCACTAAAATTTCGCCGTTAGAATTTCTGCCTTCGACTAAATTCATCGCGCCGAGCAGCGCAATCAATTCCGCGTTTTCCTGAAACGGAACGGGCAAATAATGCGCGCCCCACGGATACGAAACAATATTCGATTCACCGTTCTGCGCCGTGCCGCCGATGCGATTTTCGAGTTCGAGCAGCGCAAAATCATTGAAATTGTTTTTCTGAAATTTCCAAGCCGCGCTCAAACCCGCCGCGCCGCCGCCGATGATGGCGACCTTGACGTTTTCCCAATTTTTTTCGGGAACTACGTAATTTTTATTTTCGCGCAAAAGATGTCCGACATTGACGTTCGCGCCGACAACTTCGCCGGCGACTTCCGTCGTTTCAATTTTCGACTGACACGCTGCCAGAGCAAACGGTAAACCTAAGAAAGCGGTTAAAATTTCGCGGCGCGTGAATTTAATCATTACAATTCGAGGTCATCGAGAATAAGAATTTTCACTTCCGTTACGCGCTGTAAATTTTTGTCGTTACATAGAAAAGCGTCGCAGTTATTTTCCAAAGCCGTCGCAATTTGCAGCGCGTCGGGTGTTCGCAGATTGTGTTTGGCGCGAAGCTCGACGGCGCGTTCGGCGATTGTCGAATTAATTGTTTTCGTGAAAAAGTTCGGGCTGTTTTGCAGAATGTCGTAATAGCGTTGTTTAAGTTGGGTGTTTTGATTGCGAATCGGATGCACCAAAACTTCGCAAAGCGAAATAACCGAAGTTACGCCGACAATTTCATCTCCATCAACTCCTTGAAAAATCTTCGTCACGAGCGCGTCATAAATCGGATTGGCTTCGACAAAATAAATTAACGGCGCGGTGTCGAAAGCGAGCAGTGAAATGTTTTTGAGCGCGTCATCTAATTCCATTACGGGCGATGCTCCCATTCATTGCGGAGTTCGTTGACGTACTCCTGTGCGTCAATGCCTTTCCAGATTTCTTTGCCTAAACCGTGCAATTCCATAATACTTCGCTTCGGTTTTTCGATTTCGCTTTCCGCCAAATCGTTTGAAACTCTGGCAATGAGCCGCAGTTTTTCCTTCTCCGGCAAAGGCTTGATATATTGTTGATAGATTTCTTCGACGCTTTGCATAAAATTCTCCTTTCCAAAGATTTTATAATAAATCACTCGAATCTGCGCCATTCAGCTTCGTAATAGCGAACCAGAGCCTGATTGTCGAGCCGGTTGATTTCGATGTCTTCGTTCGGCAAATCCGTGTCGGCGGAAAATTCAAACATCGAAGCCATCGTTTGCTGATTCAGGAATTTCAGCTCGATGTTTTCGGGCAGTTTGGTCGGCACGTCGAACGGCTGCATCTTCGCCAGAGCGTAGCCCCAAATGCCGAAAGACGGCACGGTTGTTTGATACGGTTTGACGTAAAATCTGGCGGCTTCGAGCGTCTTTATAATGCACCAGAAAGATTTGCGGGCAATGAGCGGCGATGTCGTTTGAATGACGACCGACGAATCGGGTTTTAATTTTTGCTTCAGAAGATTGTAAAAGCGCGTCGTGTAAAGTTTGCCGAGCGCGAAATTATTCGGATCGGGAAAATCAACGACGGCGACATCGAACGGTTCGGTTTCGACCGTATCGAGCCAGACGAAAGCGTCGGCGTTGGTGACGTGAATTTTCGGATTATCGAACGAATGCCGGTTCAGTTCGCCGAGCGCGGGAACGTGTTTGGAGACACTCGTCATTTCCGGGTCGAGGTCAACGAGCTGGACGAATTCGACTGACGGATATTTCAAAATCTCGCGCAACGCCAGACCGTCGCCGCCGCCCAAAACCAGAATTCTTTTCGGATTCGCGCCGAACGCAGACATCGGCGGATGAACGAGTGCTTCGTGATAGCGATATTCGTCGAACGAATTAAACTGCAAATTGCCGTTCAGAAAAAGTGCGTAGCCGGTTTTACCCTTCGTCACGACGATGCGTTGATACGCGGAAGATTTCGCGTAGATTATATTGTCGGTAAACAGCGCGTCTTCGGCGAGCGATGTTAAATAATCGGCTTTGATAAAGGCGATTAAAAGCAAGACGATAATCACAAAACCCTGTACGCGAAGCAGATTGACGCGGCGTTTAATCAGCGGTTCGAGCAGCCAAGTCGCCCAGATGCCGACCGTCGCGTTGAGCATTCCGAACAAAAGCGATGTGCGATTTAAACCGAGCTTCGGCACGAGAAAAAGCGGAAAAAGTAATGACGCGGCGAGCGCGCCGATGTAGTCGAGCGAAAGCACGCGCGAAATTAAATCCTTAAAATCGAGTTCGTCTTTTAAGATTCGCATCAACAGCGGAATTTCCAAACCGACCAACACGCCGATGAAAAAAACCAACGCGAAAAGCACGATGCTGAAATAAGAAAGATGCGCGAAGCTGAAAAAAAGAAGCGGCGCGGAGAATCCGCCTAAGACGGCGACGGCGAGTTCGATCTCGACAAATTTTTCCGGCAGATTTCGATTGATGAAACGCGAAAGCCAAGAGCCAACGCCCATCGCAAAAAGATAGATGCCGATGATTAAGGAAAACTGCGTCACCGAATCGCCTAAAACATACGAGGAAAGCGTGCCGGCGACGAGTTCGTAAATCAAACCGCAGGTGGCGATGATAAAGACGTTTAAAAATAAAAGCGGAGTGCGATTCATTTCAACTAATAATTAATAGTGAATAACTAAAAGTAAAAAACATTTTTCACTATTCGTTATTAATTTTTCACTCATTAGTTTCCGCTGATTGCCGCCGCGATGATGATTGCCATTCCGATAATCATCGAGCCGATTAAAATGGCGAGCGAAGTGTTCTGGTCTTCTTCGATTTCCTTTTTCACCGAAAACGGCACGACGCGGACGATGATAAAAAACGCCGCGGCGAAAACCACTAAACCGATGACGACGAAAATCACGGTCGTCAGCAAAACCGGCAGAAGCTCGTCGAGTTTGACGATCAGAGCTAAATTATTAATCATTTATTTTCCTCCGTGAAAACCCGTGTAAATAAACGGAATTCCAAGTCTCGAATTGCTTCCCGAATTGGCAACTTCCCAGCCAAACCAAGAAGCCGTCGCATACAGCAAAATCACGCCGCAACCGAAAATAACGAAAAGTGTTCTTAACATAAATTGTTTTTGGTTTTTGGTTTTTAGTTTTGAATCTATAAACTCTATTTGAAATTAAGGCTAAGAACCAAAAACTAAAAACCAAAAACTAATCCGAATCATCCGAACCGCCCGAACTCGAATTGCCGAACATACTTTCGCTCCAGCGTTTCGATTCAAAAGTGAATTTGCGAAACAGCGCGAGAACCGGCAGAATCGCCAGCACGAAAAACGCGAGACAGAAATTCACGCCGCGCGTGACGTTCTGTTCGACCTTTAAATTGACGGACAGCGGCTGGTTAAAATTTTCCCACGTTCCTTCGACGCGCAGAGTGTATTTTCCCGCCGGCAGCGACGAAACGGTCGCGTCCTGCGACGGTCCGCCTTCCGACCAGCTTTCGCCGTCTTCTACGCCCGAATAAAATTCAATCGGCACGTTGACCGATTCGATTTCCTCGTTCTGCTCGTTGACCAGATCAACGTCCAAATCCGCCCAGGAGTTGCTGACCGGCGCACTCGCCGAAATCTTGACATTGCGATTGCCTTTTAATTCAAACGGCTGGCTGAAAACGGTCTGCGCCGTCTGCGCGTTCGCCGTCGGCTGTAAAACGATTTGCTCGTTGAGCGGCGTGCTGCCGAAACCGCCGAGCGGAATCATCAAAATCGCCACCGCGCAGAGCATCAGAAGCATTGCAAATCCGGCTTTGATGTAGAATCCGCCGGTGAACGGCTGATTCGGCGCGATTGACCAGGGCTTCGGCAAATTTGAAACGTTAAAAGCCTTTTCGATGTCGGCGTTGGTTTGATACGTTCCCGCCGACCAGTTGATTTCGTTCGGCGTAATTTCCTGCGAAAGCATCAGCGGCGGCGCGACGAAATCAACGGCGCGAACCTGCTCGCCGGTTTCGACGCGCCAGTAAAATTCGCCTTTGACCATTTCAACGCGGGCAGGCGCGTCCTGAAAAATCTTAAAGGTCGTGCCGTTGTAAGCGGCTGTTTTGCCGAAGGTCGTCACTTCCGCCGCGTTAATCGGTTCGACGAAATTCCAATGATTGTCCGAATGAACGAGCCAGCGAAAACCGACGGACGGATTGTAGAGAAGATATTCGTGCCAGAAATATTGCGTGCCTTCAATCGTGACGCTGCGAACCATCGCGCCGATGATTTTCATTTTCCCATCGCCCGTCAAAGTTCCTTCCGCGCCGATTGGCAAAACGAATGGATTTTCAATTTTGGCAAGTGTGTGTAAAAACTTCAAATTGCCGCGATTGACATCGAGCAGGGAATTGCAGAACGGGCAAGTGACGCGCTCGGTTCGGTCGGGCGCGTTTAATTCCAGACTGCCGCCGCAGTTCGGACATTGCATCGCGCCGACGGCGACGCGGCGGGCTTCTCGCGTCGCCGGTTTCGCGTCGCTCAAACCCAAATCGGCGAGCGACGCTTCCTGTCCGACAAACGCCCACGGCGGATTCGCGCTGTAATCAATCGTGGCGAACGCGCCGCCTTTGCCCGCTAAATCGGCGTAATCGTTGCGCTCATTCGGCGTTAATTTATACGGAATCTCGCCGCTGGCGGCAACCGCAGTCGCCGTTCCTTTTTCCTGCACGACGAACGACGTTTTGCCCGGAATTTCCGAGATCGTTTGTCCGGGCTGAATCGCCTCAAACGACGGCAGCCGCACTTCTTTTTTCAAAGGCTGGTAAAACGTCAAATAAAATTTCCCCTGCGCTTCGGCAAGCCAGCCGACCCAGCCGTTGGCGAATGTCGCATACCATTCGTCCCAAAATCCGCCCAAATCGTGTTTTAACTGCGCGCGTCCGGTCAATTCAAATTGATTGCCTTTGAACGCGCCTTTCAAACCGAGTTTCAAAGGCGATTCGGATTCGGCGATGTCGGCGATTTTGCCTAAATCTTCCAATCGTTTATCGGTTCTGGAAATCGCCGAACGGCAAAACGGGCAGACGAGAACAATCGTCGAGCCGTTTTTAAATTCAATCGGCGCGGCGCAAGAAGGACAGTTTGCCTGCAAAACGCTCAATCAGCACCTCCGATTTTGGATTTTGGATTTTGGATTTTAGATTCTGCAATTTGAAATCTGGAACCTGGAACCTGGAACCTGGAATCATCCGAGCCGCGTTCGATTTTCGTAACTTTAACCGCGCCCGCGCCGAGCGTTTTTTTCAAATTCGCTTCCCAATTCCATTCAGGGCGCGTGCGGCAGCAATAGAGATTAAACGTCGCGGTTCGGTGTTCGGGATATGTGTGACAGGCGAGATGCGATTCGGTTAAGGCAGTCAAACCCGTGATGCCGCGCTCGCCGCCGAATTGATGCCAGAACGCTTCGCCGAGCGTTTTTAAATCCAAATCGGCGACGATGCTTTGGAAAATTCCGCGCAAAATTTCGACATCGCGCAAGGCGTTCGCGTCAGCGTCAAAAACTTCGATTAACCATTCCGTTCCGACAATCATTTTTAATTGTTTTCAACCGAAAAATCTATCTTCGCGTAAATCTCGCTCAAACTCACCTGACCGGAAATCGTCGGCAGCTCCAAAACATCGCTCAATGCCGAAAGCTCGGTCAAAAGCCAACCGCCGTTTTGCTGGCGGACAAAATGCTCGATGCGCGCCGCGTCCTGCGAAATCAAAATGTATTCTTCGAGCGACGGCATCAAACGGTAAAGCCGCGCTTTTTCGCCGCGGTCGAACTTTTCGGTCGAAGGCGAAAGGACTTCGATTATCACTTGCGGATTAAGCAGATTTTCGCCGTTTTTGCGTTCGATCTGCGGTTCGCCGCAAACGATGACGATGTCGGGATAAGTGTAAAAGTCCATCGAGACCTTCACGCGCATATCGTTTTGATAGATTTCGCACGGACGGTTGCGAAGTAGAAAATGCAGGTTCGCATAAACATTTCCGGCAGCGACATTATGGCGGCGGCTCGCGCCCGCCATTGCGAAAATTTCGCCGCCGTAAAGCTGGCTGCGATACTCAGCCGCTTCTTCTAAAGCGAGATATTCTTCGGCGGTATAAGTCGGTTTCGGTAAAGCGGTCATTGTCTTCAAAATTCTTTACGACTGACTCTCAAAAAAGTTTTGAACTCTGCTAAATCAGACTGCGTTATAATTGTTTCAGCGAAGTATGTTGAAAGAAACTATAACCAAAAAATCCTCGTTTGTCATTTTTCTGCTCGGTTTTTGCGGTCTCTTCTCCGGCTGTTTTTCCGCGCTTTCAAGCCAGGGCGCGAACGATAATCGCGCCGCGAAAATCGTCTCGCAAAAATTCGGAAAACCTGAAGTCATCGGCACGATTAAGAGCGGCGAAATCACCGAAAGCAGCGGTCTGGTCGCGTCGAAATGTCAGGAAAATATTTTCTGGACGCACAACGATTCGGGCGACGACGCATTCGTTTTCGCCATCAATCCAAAAGGTGAAAAGCTCGGCACGTTTCGCGTCAAAGGCGCGAAGAATATCGATTGGGAAGATATTGCGACGGTAAAAAATCAGAACGGCGAATGCGTTTTATACATCGGCGACATTGGCAATAACGCCCGCACGCGCGGCGAGATGGCGATTTACATCGTTAAAGAACCGATGGTTTCCGCCGCGAGTAAAAATTCGAGCAGGAAAAATCCGTCTGAGACCGAAGCGGCGCGCCTCGTAAAATTCGATTACCCGGACATCCGCCACGACGCGGAAACTTTGATGGTTCATCCGGCGACCGGCGACATATACGTTTTGACCAAACGCTTGCAGGGCGCGGCGGGCGTTTACAAGCTCGCGGCGAATTTCGATTTCGATAAAACAAACCGGCTCGAAAAAATCGCCGATTTCACCGTTCCGGCGATTCCGAACGGATTTTTGACCGGCGGCGATATTTCAAGCGACGGCAGACACGCGATTATCTGCGATTATTTCGCGGCTTACGAAATTGATCTGCCCGACGACGCGAAAAATTTCGATGACATCTGGAAGCAAAAACCCGAACTCGTCGAACTCGGCGAACGCGCGCAGGGCGAAGCCGTCTGTTATTCGATTGACGGCGGCGCGATTTACGCGACGAGCGAAAAATCCGATTCGCCGCTGATCGAAGTTAAAAGAAAATAAATTTTTGTGGTCGAGCGGCTTTTTCATTCGCTTCCGAAAAATGTTTATAATCAATCTTATATTTATTTTTCGGAGGATTCTTATTTTATGAAAACGGAAACTTTAAATTTCAACACCGCCAAAGGCGAGACGACCGCCTACGTCGCGCTGCCTGCGAAGGTTGATGAAGACACGCGCGCGGTCATCGTCGTTCAGGAATACTGGGGCTTGAACGAGCATATCAAAGACATCGCCAATCGTTACGCCAAAGAAGGTTTTATCGGAATCGCGCCCGACCTTTATCGCGGCGAAACGACGACCGACAAAAATGTCGCCGCGCAGTTGTTGGAAAATTTGGAAATCGAAGACGGATTGGATACGATCAACAACGCGATGCGCCAGGCGGAAGACAAATACGGCACGACCAAATTCGGCATCAACGGCTTTTGTATGGGCGGCACCTATGCCTTCCAAGCCGCCTGCAAGCTCGAAGGCATCGGTGCCGCCGCGCCTTTCTACGGCGACGTTCCCGACGAATTTACCTTGAAAGGTCTGAAGTGTCCGGTGTTATTCGTTTCCGCGACCAAAGACGGCTGGATCAATCCCGAAAAAGTCGCCGAACTCGAACGCATCGCCAAAGCCGAAACGCTGCCTATCGAATCAATCAAATACGAAGCCGACCACGCATTTTTCAACGACACCCGACCGCAGGTTTACGACGCGGAAGCGGCACAGGACGCTTGGAAAAAAGTCATCGAATTTTTTAATGAGAACCTAACGGAAAAAACTCTTCCGGCATAAAAAAACTATGTGTCCTATGTTTCTATGTGGTTAAAAAATTGTTTGAAACACATAGAAACATAGGACACATAGAAAAAAAATTGTTTGCCTTAGAATTCGAATCAGTTTCGGGTATCAATCAACGCCTTTAATTCATCAATTTTCGGCAACGCGGCGCGCGCGCCGAGCGCGCGGCATTTGAGCGCGGCGACGGCGTTTGCCATCTTTGCCGCCGTTTCGATTGATTCGCCTTTTAACAAGCCGTATAAAAATCCGACGCGAAACGCATCGCCCGCGCCGGTCGTATCTTTACAACCGTTCGGAACTTGAAAGCCGATGGTTTCGATGAATTGATTTTCACACAACAGCAGCGAACCCTTTTCGCCCAAAGTCATCCCGACAATCGCGCAGCCGTAGCGCGATTTTATTTCGCGCAGAGCGTCTTTCCGGTCGGTAATGCCGACGAGCTTTTCGGGAAATTCGGCGGACGAAATCAAGATGTCAACGTGCGGTAAAAGCTCGAAAATTCCGTCGAAAATATTATCCGCGTCCATCGAAACAATCGTCGCGGAGTGCTTTGCTCGTCTTGCCAACAGAAGGCAAGCCCGCGCATCGTGCGGCGTGAAATGCAGAATTTTTCCCGCGGCGGCAATTTCGAGCGGCGCGTCTTTTTCGTCGTATGCGAGTCGCCGGTCGCGTTGCCAGATAACGGTGCGCTCGCCGCTCTGTTCGTCAATCAGGATAAAAGCGATTTGCGTTTTCGCACCCGCGATTCGTTCGCAAAAAGAAACGTCAACCGCTTCATCCGTCAAAGTTTGCACGCCGAAATCGCCCGCTTCATCGTCGCCGAAACGTCCGGCGTAACAAGTCTTTAAGCCCAAACGCCGCAAGCCGACCATCGTCGTGGCAATTTCGCCCCCCGCGAGCTGCGTATAATTCGACAACTCGATTTTTGAAGCGAAAGCCGGATATTCCGGCACCTGAATCAAATAATCAACCGCGTTCGTGCCGAAACCGACCGCTTCGAATTGTTTGTTTTCGGCTAATCGAAAAGGAAATTTCATAAATCAAAGGCAATATTTGTAAGGTTGCGAACAGACATTTTAAATCAAAAATTTTCGTCGGAAAAACTTAAAAATCGCTCTTGCAAAAACGTTCTCAAAAAAGTTAGATTGACAATCATACATAAAATTTCACTTGCCGTTTAAGTGAAGCGCGATTTTTTCATAAAGAAATTAAAATTTAAAGGATTATTTGGAGAAACGAAAAATGCCGACCACAGCTTGTCCCGAATGCAGCGAAGATGTCTATGTTGATGCCGATGCCGAACAAGGCGACGTTATTTCCTGTTCCGAATGCGGAACCGAATTGGAAGTCGTCGGACTCGACCCGATTGAACTCGATATTCACGAGGAAGACGGCGACGATTATGACGACGACGAAGGCACAGAATACGAGTATTAAACCGACCGTTTTATTGCCGCTTCGTTTCGTAACCGGCGCGGTTCTGTTTGATTTGCAAATTTTTCGGCGGTTCGATCCGAATTTGATGAAATTTGCCGTCCTGACGATTTTCCGTTTTCGGATAAAACGCGACGACGTAGGACGCGGTAATTTCTTCGGCGAGGGCTTGAAAGAGCGGCTCGAAACTTTTTTCGTTGGCGTAAAAAGCGCGTCCGCCGGTTTTTTCGAGCAAGCCCGTTGCTTCGAGCGGCGTGAGCAGCGGTTTTTTATCGCGCTGGAGCCGCGAATACGACGGTAGAATTACCGAATAGACGGTTGTTTCCGCATCGTTGGCGCGTTCGATGACGGTTTTCGGAGAAACCGTGTCGCCGACCGGAAAACCGTCGGTAATTAAAACAACGGCGCGCTTCGGAATTTTTTCGCGAACGGCAACGGGCGATTTTTTATTCAGAAGCCGGATTGCGTCGTCAACCGCATCATAAGCGTGCGTGGAAAGTCCGTCCTGGTCACGAAGCAGCTTATCGAAGGTTTTCTCCAATTTGTCGGGACGATTCGTTAAAGTTTGCAGAGTTTTGACGCGCATTCCGAACGTCATCACGGCGAAATACGAATTATAATCGGCGAGTTTTTGAATGAAAATTTGCAGGGCGTTGCGAAGATTGACGAGTTCCTGACTTGTAATGCTGCCCGAAACGTCGAGCGCGAAAACAATCGAAAGCGGACGACCGTCCACTTTTTTGATCGGCTCGAAAAACTCAATCGGACGTTCCGCTCCGTCTTCATAAACCTTAAAATCCTTCGCCTCGAGTCCGCGCACCGGGTTGCCGTTTTTGTCGGTTACGCTTACCTCGAAATTGACCAGTTCGGTGTCAACGCGAATCACATCATCGGAATTCTGCGCGCGAATTGAAACTGCCGCAGGAATCAAAAAAAGAAAAATCCAGACGATTGCTTTTGAAAAAACGCGCGAAACTCGAAGAAAGTTATCATACGCATTTTGCCGGATTTTACCGCCGAAAATTTTCTTGTTGAAAATTAGCATCTATTTGTTTTAGAATAGAGAAGTTAGAGGTTTCCCCAGCCTCTCTTTGATTACAAAAACTGATTTCGCCTAACCCGCTTGCAGTAAATTTTGCCGGTCTCTAAATTCAGAAATTAGTTAGAACCAAATCCAGACGATTTTTGTTGCTTGTTAAATTCGATTATATCCTACGAACCGTTCATTTTGATAGAATCCAGTCATTTTGATTGTTCAAATTGAACGAGTCGTCAAAAAAGTCAAAGTAACTTTATCAATAATACGGATATTTATCAGCCCGTCCGATTTGGCTCGATTAGGCACGGAAATTGAAGTAATTTCCGGCGGTTCGGAAAAACGGCTTCGGACGTTGGTAAAAATCTAATGTTCTAAACAGATTCGCCAGTCAAGTCGAGTCGTTAATTTTCGGAGATATGATGGTGGAAAAATTTAACCTCTCCAATAATTTGCAAACCCAAATTTTTTGGGGTTTTATAATGCTCGTCAGCGTCTTTCTCGGCGGCGCGGCGTTCTATGGACTTTTTCCTTTAAGCATCTCGCAATTCGTCGGTCTGCTGGCGGCGTTTCTGATTGCGGTGCTGGTCAATCAAAAACCTTTTACGATTCCGGGCGTGAAAATAAAATTCACCGCCGCGGAATTAATCGTTTTTTGGGGAATCGTCTGGCTCGGCGTGTCGGGCGGAGTTTTGCTCGCCCTCGGCGTTTCGGCGGCGACGGCATTTCAACTCGCGCCGTCGAACCGGATTAAATGGCTGTTCAAGAGTTTTGTAAATGTTTTTTGCGCGTTTGCGGCGGGCGAAGTTTTTTATTTAGTTTTAGAAAAATTCGCCGGTTTTGCCGAAAATTCCGTCGCCGAAAACGAGCTGGCGTTCGGATGGTTTCTGGCGGCGGCGGCGGCAATGAGTTTCACTCATTATATGATTGCCTCCGCTCTATATTTTATTTACTCCAAATTGCCCGCCGATTCGGTGAAGACTAAGGATCTTTCAGTTTTTAACTTAAAGCGCGCCGCGCTGATTTTGTCGCTTAGATTTGCTTCGGCGACGATTTTATACATTTTATTTGTCGAATTCGGCTCGGCGTTTACCTTTGTCATTTTGCCGTTGGTCGTCGTCGGTCAACTCGCCTATCGTCTGCACGTCGAGCGGCTCGCGCAGAAAACCAAGGAAATTATGGAAGCGAGCCGCGTGCATCTGGCGACCGTCGAAGCCCTTGCGACGGCGATTGACGCGCGCGATCAGCTTGGTGTCGGTCACGTGCGCCGCACGCAGATTTACGCGGTCGGCATCGGCAAGGCGTTGGATTTGCCCGAAACGGAAATCGAAGCGTTAAATACCGGCGCGCTGCTGCACGACATCGGCAAACTGGCGGTTCCCGATCATATTCTCAATAAACCGGGTAGATTAACGCCCGCCGAAATAGAAAAGGTAAAAATCCACTCTTTGGTCAGCGCGTCTATTCTGGAAAACGTCAATTTTCCGTCGCCGGTCGTGCCGACGGTTAAATATCACCACGAAATGTGGGACGGCAACGGCTATCCCGAAGGCTTAAAGGGCGAAAATATTCCGCTGACGGCGCGCATTTTGGCGGTCGCCGATGCCTTCGACGCGCTGCGCGGTTCGCGTTCGTATCGCGGCTCGGTATCGCGCGACGAAGCCCGCCGGTTTATGTTGAACGGCGCGGGAACACAGTTTGACCCGAAAATCGTTGACGTTTTTTTGCATAATTTGAAAAGGTTTGAAGAAGAAACCGAAGCGCAGGGATTTTCATACGAAACGGACAAAGCCGACTTTAAGGACATTCAAAATCTGGCGGACGACGGCGGCGATTTGAGTTATGTCGGACAGATTAAGCGCGCCAACCGCGAAGTTTTCGCGCTTTACGAATTGGCGCGGGCATTCAGCTCGTCTTTGAGCTTAAACGAAACGCTCGCCTTATTTGTCAAAAAAATCCGCGAACTTGTGCCGTTCGATAACTGCGTCGTATATTTGTTGGACGAAAGCGAAGAATCGGCGAAGGCGGCGTATGTCGAAGGCGAAAACAAATCCGTCTTTAAGAACAAGTGCGTCAAATTAGGCGAAGGCGCGACCGGCTTTGTTTTGAAAAAACGACAGCCGGTTTACAAAATCGAACCGACGCTCGATTTCTCATTTGCAAATTCCAACGCCGGACTAAATTATACGGCGATGACTTCGTTGCCGCTGATCGCCGACGAACGTCTGCTCGGCGCGGTTTCGCTTTATTCGCGCGATTTACGAAATTACGAGGAAGAACATCTGCGCCTGCTCGAAACGGTTTCGCGCATTGCGTCCGACGCGATTTGTCTGCTCGTGCAGCACGCGCGCTCCGAATCGAGAGCGTTGACCGACCCGATGACCGATTTGCCGAACGCCCGCAGTTTGCAGATGCAGTTTGACAAAGAAGCAGCGCGCGCCGCCCGTAACGGCAGCACATTCCAGCTGCTGATGCTCGACCTCGACGGCTTTAAAGCGGTTAATGATACGTTCGGACACAAAGCGGGCGACAAACTGCTGAAAGGAATTTCCAAAGCGATGCTCGAACAACTCCGCGATTACGATTTTCTCGCCCGATACGCGGGCGACGAATTTGTCGTCATCGTCCCCGAATCGGATGCCGAAGCGATTTTGGAATTAAGCCAGCGCATCGAAAAAGCCGTTACCGAATTTGCTCTGCCCGTCGCCGAAGGCACGTTCGCGCGCGTCGGTGTCAGCATCGGCGCGGCTTCGTATCCGTTTAACGGCGAAACGCTCGAATCGGTCATCATCGCCGCCGACAAAGCGATGTATGCCGTCAAAGCCGACCGCAAACAAGCCAGAGCGACGCAGCAGCTTTCGCCCGTCGAAGGTCTCGCCGAACAACAAGCGGATTATATCGTTGAAGATTTCATCCTCGAACTCGACGAAAGCCACATCGTTTCAAAGGCGATTAATTAAAACGCTTTTCGGAGTTTGCTCAATTTTCCTTTGCGCTCTTTGCGGCTTTGCGGGAAAGAGCAATAAATTTCCCGCAAAGCCGCAAAGGGCGCAAAAAAAAACATTTTTGAGACGACTTCCTTTTATTTCGACGCTTTCTTTTTTGCCAGCCAATCATTGACATTTCCTTCCAAAATATCGAGCGGCAATGCGCCGGAAAGCAAAACCGTGTCGTGAAATTCGCGCAGATCAAATTTTTCGCCGAGTTGTTGTTTTGATTTGGCGCGCAGCTCTTTGATTTTCAGTTCGCCGATTTTATATGCCAGAGCCTGTCCGGGATCGGAAATGTAGCGGTCAATTTCGTTGACAATATCCTGATCGGTTTTCGCGGCGTTGTCTTTGAAAAAATCAATTGCCCGCTGCCGGTCCCATTTAAAATAGTGAATTCCGGTATCAACGACCAGCCGCACGGCGCGCCACATTTCATAAGTCAACTGCCCGAATTTGTCATACGGATCGTCATACATTCCCATATCTTCGCCCAGGCTTTCGGCGTATAAACCCCAACCTTCGATAAACGCCGTGTAGCCGCCGTATTTTCTAAAATTCGGCAACCCGCCGAGTTCCTGCTGCAACGCTAATTGCAGATGATGTCCGGGAACCGATTCGTGCAGGCTCAAAGCCGTCATTTCCCATTTCGGGCGCACTTCGGGCTTGTATAAATTGACGTAATAATAGCCGGGGCGCGAGCCGCTCGCATCCGGCGCATTATAATAAGCGGTCGTCGTGTCGGGCGCGATTTTGTCTGGAATCGGAATCACGCCATAAGGCGTGCGCGGCAGAGTGCGAAAAACTTTGACGAGATTCGGGTCAATCCGTTTCGCCAGCGCGCGATAGGCTTCCAGCAATTCGTCGGGCGTTTTGTAGAAAAATTTCGGATCGCTCCGCAGATACGTGAAAAATTCGGGCAGCGTTCCGGCAAACCCGACCTGCGTTTTGACGCGTTCCATTGCGGCGCGAATGCGTTTTACTTCCGCCAAGCCTTTGTCGTGAATTTGCTGCGGCGTTAAATCGGTCGTCGTTTGGACGCGCGCCAAAAATTCGTAATACGCCGCGCCGTCGGGTCGTTGCCAGATGCCGGCTTGCGGGTAAGCGGCAGGCAGATATTCGTTGACGAAATAATTTTTCAGCTTTCGATACGACGGAATAATTTTCGCGTTCACCGCCGCGAGCGCGAGATTTTTCAGGCGCGTTTGTTCGCTCTCGGAAACGTCCTTCGGAAATTTTTTAAACGGCGCGTAAAACGGATTTTGCTCGCCTTCCGCCAATATCATTTTGTCAATCTGATTCGGCACGCGTTCTAAAATCGCCCGCGCCAGCATAATGTTTTCGCGCTTGCCTTCCGCCATCAACGCCAGCGTCTGGTCGAGATAGACGGGAAAGGCGTTCATTCGCGCGATCCAATCCTCGTAATCTTTAATTGTTTCAAACTGAATAAAATTGGCGAGATCGTCCGCCGTCTGAATGCCGCCCTGCTGCGTAATCGGTGTCAGATAAGATTTGAATTTCTCGCCTTCAACCGCTTCGCTCAAATTTTTTGCGAACAAATCATAATTCAGCCGGTCAAAGGCGGAAAGCTCGCGGCGATTGATTTTTTTTAGATTAAAGAGCGTTTCGGCGCGGCGTTTTTGCCGCCGTTCAATCGCCGCGAAACTTTTATCATCCCACCGGTCGTTATAGCGTTTGTCGCCGAGAAACGAAGCGGATGTCGGACTTTCCTTTAAGTTATATTCCCAGTCTGCATCAAACAACGCATAAAGCTGTTTGGTCGCGCCCGTTCGATTAGGGTTTTGATTTTCCTGCGCGACAACCGAAAAATTCAGTAGTGAAAAAATACACAAAGCGACGATTAGAAAGCGTTTCGGCATACGGATTTTCAGTCCTTTTTAATTTGTATTTGAATTTAATTTGATAAGCATACAACAACTTTCAGGAGAAAAATAAAATTTGCGAAAAATTTTTATTTTGTTCGGCAAATTTTCCGGTAAAGCGCGTCAATTTTGAACGGTCGGGCGCGTTTTCGCTTGACCGAAAAACAAATTCATTAGAAATTATTTAAGAACCAAGAAACCAAAAACAGAGGAACAACAAAAATGATTAAAAAAATCGGATTGAAAATTACAATTCTGGCAATGATTTTCGTGATGGCGGCGACGGATTCGATGGCGCAGACGCGCATCCGCTTCGCGCGCGGGCGCAACTCGTCAACCGTCAGCGGAACTCTGGCGGCGGGCGCGACCAAGGGCTTTGTTTTGCGGGCGACGCAGGGACAGGTTTTATCTGGAACGCTCAGCTCGACGAACGGCAAAGCGGATTTTACGCAGGGCAATCTGCACGACACGCAGTATTCGCAGACCGTTGACGCGGACGGCGATGTGTATATCAGCGTTGACAATCACGGCAACCGCGCGACGCGCTTTACGATGACGATTTCGATTCAGTAAAACGACATTTACATTTCAAATCTTTCGCCGTCCCGCGCTTCAAAAACCGCGCCGGGCGGCGAAAGTTTTTTCATCTCGCGCGCGAAATCAACCGCGTCCCATTGCGGATAAAGATGCGTCAAAATCGTCTTTTTCGGTTTCGCGTAACGAATTAAATTCATCGCTTCGTTCAATTGCAAATGAGTCTCGACCGGCTTGTTTTCAAAAAACGAACACTCAAGAATAAACAAATCGGCATTTTGCGCCAATGTGCCGAGCGTTTTCGTAAAACCCGTGTCCGAAGAATAAACGAGCGTTTTGCCGTTCTCGTCGCGCAAATGAATCGCCAAACTTTCCGGCGTGTGCGGCGTGTCCATCGCCACGGCTTCGATTGATTCTAAAATCGCAAATTTTTCGAGCGGCTCGACCTCGACAATCTCAAACGGGAACGGCTGTTTCAATAAATTATAATCGTTCGCCGCGTCAAATTTTTCAAGCAAATTTCGCAAGCCTTTCGCGCCGAAAATTCGCAGAGGTTTTTTTCTTTTCCGAGTCTGCGGCGCGTATTTCATTCCGAACAAAAACGCCGGAACGCCGCCGACGTGATCGAGATGAAAATGCGAAATCCAAATCGCGTCCAGATTCGCCCAATCCAAATTTTCCTCAGCCATTCGATGAATCGCCGAAGCCGAACAATCGAGCAAAAGCGAGCCGCTTTTCGTTTCCAACCAAAATCCCGCCGAGCTTCTCTGAGAATGCGGCACGGAAGTTCCCGAACCCAAAATTGTTAATTTCATAATTAATTTTAGCCACGAATTACACGAATTACACAAATATTTTTGAAAAATAATTCGTGTAATTCGTGTAATTCGTGGCTAAAAATCTTTTTGTGATAAATTTATTTTTATGAATGAAGTTGATGTGCTTGCAATTTTTGCTCACCCTGACGATGTTGAATTGACGGTCGGCGGAACGCTTTTGAAAATGAAATCGCTCGGTTATCGAACCGGCGCGCTGGATGTTACGAAAGGCGAAATGGGAACGCGCGGAACGGTCGAAGGTCGCGCCGAAGAAGCCGACGAAGCGGCGAAGATTTTAAAGTTGGGCGTGCGGGAAAATCTCGAACTGCCCGACGGTCACGTTTGGGCGACCGACGAAACGCGGACAAAATTGGTGCGCGTTCTGCGCCGTTTGAAGCCGAAGGTTTTGCTGACGCATCAGGCGGACGATCCGCATCCCGATCATAATCACATCGCGCAGTTGGTGAGAGAAGCGGCGCGGCTTTGTTCGATGCAGAAATACGACGGCGATTTCGGGCAGGAGCGAACTGCTGCGCCGATTGTCGCGCATAATATTTTTTCGCAAAGAGTTACGCCGTCGTTTATCGTGGACGTTTCTGATTTTCTCGACGCGAAAATCGAAGCGATTCGCGCTCATAAATCGCAGTTTTACAATCCGAACGCGGGCAAAGATGAACTCGAAACGCGCCTGACGAGCAAAGGCTTTATCGAAGAACTGGAAAACCGCTCGCGCTATTTCGGCTCGTTAATCGGCGTGGCGGCGGGCGAACCGTTTTTCGTGCGCGAAGCTCTGAATGTCGAAGACCCGATTGAACTTTTAACTCGTCCGATGAATCTTTATTCGTGAAAATTTCGCATTTAAAATTCGCACATCTATCAATCGAAAACATTTGAAACATTTACGGTAATTGAAAAGTAAAAGAGTTTAAATTTTACGGGAGAAAAAAATATTATGCGGCTAAATCGGAGCGTTTATGCTTCATTCTTTTTCTTGTTCGTTTTCGGCGGCGCGTCAATCGCGTTCGCGCAGAAAAACGATTTGCAGATTGATTATGCGGTTTCAATTGCGAGCGTCGAAAATCAACAATTTCACGTCACGACCGACATCAAAAATATCAAACAGGCGACGCTCGCGCTGTCTTTGCCGACGTGGACACCGGGCTGGTATACGATTGAAAATTACGGCAAAAATTTTCTGCGCTTTAAAATAACCGACGCAAACGGCAAAACTCTTCCGCACACGATGTCGCGCAAGCAGACGTGGAACGTCGAGACGAAAGGCTTGAACGAAATCAAAATCGAATACGATTACCGCGCCGACGTTTTGGCGTTGAATCAGGCGAAAATTACCAAAGATTTCGCGTTTTTTACCGGCACGGAGCTTTTTATGCTGCCCGACGGTCACCGGCAAAACGCTTCGACCGTTCATTTTTCGCTGCCGCCGAATTGGAAAATCGTTTCCGCGCTCAAGGAAACGAACGACCCGATGACTTTTACCGCCGCCGACTACGATGCGCTCGTTGACGCGCCGACCGAAATGGGAAATTTCGATGTCGCGCATTTTGAGGTCCAAGGCAAGCCGCATTATTTCGTCGCGCAGCCGGCGGGCGCATTTTCCGCCGAAAAGACGAAGAAGTTTACCGATATGCTGGCGAAGGTCGCGCAGACGGAAAGCGGAATTTTCGGCGGTTTGCCGTATGAAAAATACGTCTATTTTTATTTCTTTCTGCCGCCCGAATCGAACGCGAGCGGCGCGCTCGAACACCTAAACGCGCACGTTTCGTTCGCGCCGCCCGGAAATTTCGCCCAGCCGGAAAATATGATTACGACGGCGGCGCACGAATTTTTTCATCTCTGGAACGTCAAAAGAATTCGTCCCGCCGAAATGTTTCCGTATGATTATTCGCGCGAAAACGAAACGCCGCTGTTGTGGGTTTCCGAAGGCTTTACGAATTATTACGCCAACGTCGCCGTCTATCGCGCCGGAATAATCAATAAAGAAATTTTCCTGACCAGAGCGGGCAGCGCAATCAGCGGAATCGAAAACGACGAAGTTCGCAAATACGTCTCTCCGGCTGACTCGTCCGTTTCGACGTGGCTCGGTTACGACACGCCGGTCGCGTTCGGCATTTCATATTACACGCAGGGGCAGAATCTTGCCGCGCTGCTCGATCTTTCGATTCGCCGCGACACCGACGCATCCGCCGGACTCGACGACGTGATGCGCGGGCTGTATCAAAATTTTTATCTGAAAACGAAAGGCTTTACGACCGAAGATATGATCGGCGAAATCAAGCGCGTCACCAAAAAAGATTATCACGATTTTTACAGCCGTTATGTTTTCGGAACCGACGTGCCGAATTACGATGAGATTTACGGCTCCGCGGGCTTCCGCGTCGAGCGCGGAAAACGACAAACGCCGGATTTCGGACTTCGTTGGCGATTTAGAAACGGCGGTTTGGTGATTAATCAAATCGTCCCGAATTCACCGGCGGCAAACGCCAAACTGCAAGTCGGTGACACGATTACGAAGATCAACGGCGAAGATTTGCGCCGCGCAAATTTCGACGCGCTCGCCGGAAAAACCGCGAAATTAACCGTCGTGCGCGACGGCGCGGAAACGGAAATTCCGATTAACGTCGGTGCGATTGAAGAAACGGATTATAAGTTAGTCGAAATGTCGAATCCGACCGCGCAGCAAACCAAAGTGCGCGACGCTTGGCTAAAGACGGGACGTTAAAAAATTAGGAGCGCAGGCATCTTGCCTGCAATGAGTGTCGCTTCGATACGAAAAAGCGTTTGCGTAAATTCAACTTGATTCAAATCGCCGCTTTTTTCGCGCTCTCGCGCTCATTGCAGGCAGGATGCCTGCGCTCCAATCTGCGTTTCAATCATTTTTTCTCATAGACGATTTGCCCGTTGAAAATCGTGTAAACGGGCGCGGTCGTTAAGATTTCCTTCGGCGCAATCGTCGTTAAATCTTTTGAATGGACGACCAGATCGGCGAGCATTCCCGCTTTTATTTCGCCTTTTTCATTTTCGGCAAATTCCGCGTAAGCCGATTCGTAAAAATGACAGCGCAGCGCGTTTTGAATCGAAAGTTTTTCTTGCGGCTGCCAACCGCCGACGGGCGTGAAATCTTCGCCCTGTCTGGTAACGGCGGAAAAAATCGTGCGATACGGATTGATTGATTCGACCGGAAAATCAGTTCCGAACGGCACGTGAACGCCGTAGCTCTGCATCAAATGCCACGCATACGCGCCCAAAACGCGATACTCGCCTAAACGCTGTTCCGCCCAACGCTGATCCGTTATCGCGTGCGAAGGCTGCATCGAAGCGACGATGCCGAGTTCGGCAAAACGCGGAAAATCTTTCGGATTGACGACCTGCGCGTGTTCGATACGATGACGTGGTTCAAAATCAACTTGAACGAAATCAATAATAGAACCCGTTTTCTCAAAAACTTCCTTTGCTTCTTTTTTTTGTTTTTCGTTCTCGGTAAGCCATTTTTTACGCTGGTTTTCTTTAGCCGCCGAGAAGCCGTCCAAAGCCATCCGATTCGCTTTGTCACCAATCGCGTGCAGGGCGATTTGAAATCCGGCGGCATCGCGTTCGACGATCATTTTCGTCAACTGTTCGGAGGTATAGCGCGGAATGCCGACGTTTTTATCGTCGTCCGAATACGGCAAAAGCAAAGACGCGGTGCGCGAACCCAAAGTTCCGTCAACGTAACCTTTCAGCGCGGTCAATTTTAAACGATTCGCGTCGTCTTTAAACGAAGCGAATTCGGCGCGCTGGCGTTTGATTTCGTCCAGAGTATCGCCGAAATCCTGCCATTCGGCGACGCGGACGGTTAATTTATTCTGCTTTAAGAATTCGCGGTAAAGTTTCGTCGTTTCGTAACCCGAATTGTCCTGAACGCTCGTGATGCCGAATTCGCGCGCCATTTTCAGCGCGAGTTCCATCGCTTGATTTAACTGCGCGGCGTTTGGTTGCGGAACTAAATTGCTTATTAATCCTTGCGCCGTTTCCTTAAAAATTCCCGTCGCTTCGCCGCTCGCGTCGCGCTCGACTTCGCCGCCTTCGGGATTTTTGGTCGCTTTATCAATTTTCGCCAATCGCAACGCCGCCGAATTCGTCCAACCGATATGCCCGTCAACGCGGACGAGAAAAACCGGATTGTCCGGCGCGATTTTGTCCAAATCCTGCCTGGTCGGAAACGCCTGTTTCCAGAGCGTATGATCCCAACCGCGCCCGATAATCCATTCGCCGCTTTTCACGGTTTTTACTTTTTCGGCAACTCGCGCCTGCGCTTCGGCGAGCGATTTTGTGCCTTCCAAATTTACTGTCAAAAGAGCCAACGCGCCGCGCAAAAAATGAACGTGCGCGTCGTTAAAGCCAGGCGTAACGAGCTTGCCCTGCAAGTCAACTTCTTTAGCGGCTTGATATTTGTTTTTTAATTCGTTCGATTTTCCGACCGCGACGATTCGTTCGCCGTCAACGGCGACGGCTTCAGCGAGCGAATAATTCGCATCAGCCGTGAAAACTTTGCCGTTATAAAGCAGAAGCGAAATCTTTTGTTTCGTTTGCGCCAAAATCACATTCGGCGCGAGCAGACAGAAAACGAGCGACAGTTTGATAAAATTTTTCAGCATTTTCGATTTTTCCTTTTGAACGGTTTGATTATAAATCCGAATCGCATATTTTTCATCGCCTGAAAAGCATTTGGCTTTCATCGGTTAAGCCGTTAAAATTCTCTAAATCATTCGATTTCAAAATTAACCGATGAAAAAACTTTTGATAATTCTTTCGATTTTGAACGCGCTCGCGTTTTCCGTTTTCGCGCAGATTCCGGCGAAAATTTCAGTCGGCATCATCAAAGCCGAAGACGAACGCCGATTTGACCGGACGCTCGAAGATTTGCTGAAAAACAAAGACGCGAAAATTCGCGCCCGCGCCGCGCTTGCCGCCGGACGCATCGGCGACGAACGCGCCGTTTTGCTTTTGACGAATCTGCTTGAAAATGATTCTGATGAAGTAAAAACAATGGCGGCGTTCGCGCTCGGCGAAATCGAATCGGCAACGGCAGCGGACGCGATTTTGAAAAATCTGCAAGCTCAAAATACGTCCGACGCGGTTCGTGCCAGATTAATCGAAGCCGCCGGAAAAATCGCCGCGGCTAATCCGAAAGATGGAAAATCAGCCGCGCTCGGCGAAGCGATTCTCGACGCTTTGGACGCGGAAACGAAAAAAACGAAAACAGATAATTTAACAGTTTTACTCGGTTTGACGGCGATTTTGCGGGCGAAACCCGAAGAAGGCGATTTCATCGCGGCGAAATTTCTAACAAGCGTTGACGCAAGAATTCGTGCCGATGCCGCCAATACTTTATCGCGTTTGCGGGCGAAAAATTTTAACGAGCCGTTGCGTGCGATGCTGCTGGCGGACGACGACGCGGTTGCCCGCGCGAACGCTGCCCGCGCGCTCGGCACGGCGGAAGATAAAGACGCTTTCGAGATGCTGCTCGAAGCCGCGGCGACCGACGAAGACGAGTGCGTGCGCATTTCGGCGATTCGCAGTCTCGGAAATCTAAAAAACGCGAAAGCCGCCGATAAATTACTCGAACGCGGCGCGGTTCTTTTAACCGCCTTCAAAAAAACAAAATTCAGAAAACCGTCGGAGAAAAACGAACTGCTCGAAATCGCGGCGACATTGGGCAGAATTTTGCCGCGCACCGACGACGCGCGCGCCGTTAAATTTCTCGACGATTTGCACGAAGCCGACAAATATTCTTCGCCCGAAACCGAAATCGCTTTAGCCAGAATCGCGCCGAAAATTTATCTCGATTCGATTGCGAATGAATCGCACGAAATTTTTGAAACTGACTGGCAGTCGAGTGCGGCGGCGGCGCAGGCTTTAGCCGAAATCGCCAATCTCGAACCGTCGGCGGAAAACGATTTGCTGAAGTCGAAGGTGCGGCTGATTTTGGTGCAGGTCATCGGCGAATGGAGCGATTCGAGTCCGCAAATAAAGGCGCAAAATACTTTGAGTCTGGCGATTCCCGAAGTGATTCGCGCGTTCGCCGCGTTCAAATCGGCAAACGCGGCGGCGATTTTTCGCCCGCTGCTCGAAACCGAGCCGGATGTTTTTATCCGCGCCGCGCTCGCTGAACTGATCGGCGATTTGCCGCCGTCCGTCGAAAACGTCAAAGCTCTCGACCAGGCGTTCGATAACGCGCTTTTGAACGACAAACAATTTAACGACGCGCAGCTTGCCATTCTCGACGCGCTGCAAAAACAGGGCGCGCCGCGCGGCGCGTTGCTGCTCGCCTTAAAAGAATCGGATTATCTCGTGCGGCAGAAAGCCGTTCAAATTATCAAGGCGAACGATTTAACGAAAACCGACGCGGCTTTGAAAATTCAGTTCGACGACCTTGAACGAAATCGAAATACGCTGAAATTGTTCGGCGCGTCGTCGCGCTCAAAGCTCGGCGTGATTTTAAATTCAAACGCCGATTATCTGCGCGCCGTTTCGCGCAAAAACGCGAAGGCGATTTTGACGACCGAAAAGGGAATTTTCACGATTGAATTCACGCCCGAAGACGCGCCTTTAACGGTCGAAAATTTTATTAAATTAGCGAAGGCAAATTATTTCAACGGCTTGATGATTCACCGCGTCGTGCCGAATTTCGTGATGCAGGACGGCGATCCGCGCGGCGACGGCAACGGCGGTCCGGGTTGGGAAATTCGCTGTGAAATAAATATGTTGCCGTATGAACGCGGCGCAATCGGAATGGCTTTGTCGGGCAAAGACACGGGCGGCTCGCAATGGTTCGCGGCGCACTCGCCGCAGCCGCATCTCGACGGCGGCTACACGGTTTTCGGTCGAGTGAACGAAACCGATATGAAAATCGTAGATAATCTGACGCGCGGCGATAAAATTTTGACGGTGAAAATCGTCGAAGGAAACATCGCGCCGAAAATTAGAAAGACACGCAAGTAATAATTATGGAAGAATTACAACCTCTGCCGAAGCGCAGTGCTTTCGGAATAACGCGCGAAGAGCGCAAACAAATCGAACTCGAAGACAGTCTTGAAGGTCTCGCCACGTATCTCGACGATTGGATAAAAATTCCTGTCGTCGGCTGGCGTTTCGGGCTGGATGCGATAATCGGTTTAATTCCGAATGTCGGCGACACTTTGACTTCGCTCGCATCGTTTTACATACTCGTCGCGGGCGTGCGGCACGGCGTTCCGAAGATCACGCTGCTTAGAATGGCTTTTAATATCGGTCTCGATTACGTCGTCGGTTCGATTCCAATCGTCGGCGACGCATTCGATTTTTTCTGGAAGTCAAACCGGCAAAATATCGAACTGATTCGGACGCGCGGCACGGGAAAAGATAAAGGCACGCTCGGCGATTATTTGTTCGTCGGTTTGATAATTTTGACTTTAATCGCCGTTCTGATTGCTTCGATTTTATTGAGCTTGTATATTTTGGGAACTGTTTTTAAGGGAATTTGGGATTTGTTCTAAAGATAACGTCGTCATCTTGGGCGGCAAACGTCGCGCACGCGACGTAACCAACGCGAAAAAAAAAGTCGAGAATGTTTGAACGCCCGCGCGTTCAATGCCGTCCGCGATGACGGCGTTTTGTGATGTCGAAAAATACAAATCGTCGTGAATTTTTAAAAATTCTGAGCGCGGCGACGCTCGGAGTCGCGCTCGCGCCGCGAGACAGTTTCGCCCAAAAACGTAAAAAATCTTGCGTCGTCGTCGGCGCAGGTTTTGCCGGTCTCGCCGCCGCTTACAAATTAATAAATGCGAATTGGAACGTCTTAATTTTAGAAGCCCGCGATAGAATCGGCGGACGCGTTTTTTCGGCGACGATGCCGCAGAATAAAAATCTCACGTTGGAACTCGGCGCGGAATGGGTCGGCGAAAGCCACGAACGAATTAAGGCTCTGTGCAGGGATTTTTCGATTCCTCTGCAGAAACACCAATTCAACGATTATCTTCTGCAAAACGGTGTGGTGTCGCGTCCGGGCGCGTGGGGATTTTCCGAAAAAGCGAAGAATGCGTTTGAAAAGGCAAAGGCGAATTACGGCAAACTTTCCGCGCTGCAAAAAACGAAAATAGATAAATTCGATTGGTGGACATATCTCGAAAAAATCGGGTTTTCCGAAGACGATTTGCTGCTGCGCGATTTGACGGACAGCACCGATTTCGGCGAATCAATCCGCCACGTCTCGGCGTTCGGCGCGCTTTCCGAATACGCCGAATCGAGTCCGAAAAACGAGATGGATTATAAAATGACCGGCGGCAATTCGCGTCTCGTCGAAGAATTTGTCAGAAGAATCGGCGCGGAAAATATTCGTCTCAACGCGCCGGTTTTGGAAATCAACCAGCCGCGCGGCGGAACGATAATAATTAAAACCGCGACGGAAAAATTTATGACCGATGCCTGCGTCTGCACCACGCCGACGGCGAGCTTGCTGAAAATAAAATTCAATCCGCCGCTGCCGTCCGCGCAAAGCGACGCGGCGGAAGAATTGATTTACGCGCGCATTTGCAAAAACAGCGTTTTGTTTGAAAATCGATTTTGGAAAGATGAAAATTTCTCGATGGTTTCCGATGCGACCGCGCATTATTATTTTCACAGCACGCAGAATCAACGGGGAACGGAAGGCATTTTAACGAGCTATGCCGTCGGCGAAAAAGCGGACGTGCTGGCTTCGCAATCCGACGAGCGGCGGATGAAAATCATCACCAGAGATTTAATTGATTTCGACGAAAACGCGCCGCGCCTTTCCAAAGGAATTTTATCCTATGCGTGGCAGCGCGACCCATACACGCGCGGCTCATACGCGCTCTATCGTCCCGGACAATGGTTCGGCGTGCGCCCGATTTTACAGCGTCCGCACGGCAAAGTTCTGTTCGCGGGCGAACATCTCGCCGATTGGCAGGGCTTTATGGAAGGCGCAATCGAAACCGGCGAAGCGGCGGCGCGAAGTTTGATTCGATAAATGAAACCGGAAGCGCGGCTGTGAACAAAGGCAAAAGACGTTAAACGAATTTACTGCGCTTTCGCTGTTATGCAGTCAGCGCAATATGGCGGAGTCGCGCCCGCTGGAGCGATAAAAAATTGCGTCAAATTTTTGTCTGCCAAATCATTGAGTTTTGCCAAACCGTTAAGGATAGTAAACCGGCTTTTATCGAGACGCATCTTTGTCAAATAGCTGTAAATCTGTCGGTTTTTTGCCTCAACCGCTTTTGGGGAAACACCGCCGTCGAACAGTTCGATTATATAACCCTGTGCATTCGGATTCTTTTGCAGTTCGGTTGCGAAATTATCTAATGCGGCTTTGTTTATTCGGGATGCGGAAATTGAAAATTCATCAACCTGTATTACTTGAACACAATCGCAAACCGGAATTGTCTCAGATGCGATAGTCGAACAATTTGTCGGCAAAGCCTTTATCTCAATCGTTACAGTAGGCGTTTCTCCCAAATCTTTCTGTAAAATTTTTAAGGATAATGTTCCTTGACCTTCGACAATCGTGCCGCTGGAAACCGACCAACGATATTTCAAATCGTATTTTTGCGCTTCTTCGCTAAGTTGTGCGGTGAACGTAATCGGTTCGTCGGGTTGCGGAATTCCGGGCGGACCCATAACGGAAAGCGTTGGGCAGGGCAAAATTTCATTTGTTTGCGCGAATGTCCCAATGCAAAAAGCAAAGATAAAAATTAAGGACAAAAAAATTCTCTTCATAATTCCGGATTCGGAAATATTGCTCCATCAGGCACAAGATAAATCCGTGTCCAAAAGGAATCTGCTTGATTAATAAAGATAACAATTCTTTCTTCTGAAATTTTTTGGTTGTTGATAAGAAAACTTTTGATTTTTGAGACTTGCTTTTTCGCTGTTTCGGGCTGATTTTTCTCGGGCAAATAAACTAGAAAATATGCTTTGAAGTCTTTGTTTTGTTTGAGTTGACTGGCGATATTTTCCAATCTCGCTTTTTCATCTTTGTCGCTTAATTTTCCATATTCATCTGCTATGACCGGATCGAAATTGCCGCGAGTAACAAATGCTTTTTGCGAAGCCGTATTAACACAATTTGGCGGAAGTCCGTTTAACTCGACCGTTACCGTAATTTCTTTTTCTGCTTCTTCCGGAGTTGTGATAACTTTTATAACCCGAGTTCCCAGACCTTCAATAACTGTTCCATCAGATACAGTCCATTTGTATTTGTAAGAATTTTCATTATCAATACTTACTGTAAACGTCATTGTTTCCCCAACAATAGTGAATGTGGCTGGACCTACTAAAGAAATTGTCGGGCAAGGCGAAATTTTATTTATTTGCGCGAACGTCGCAACGGAGAAAACGAAGATAAAAGTTAAGCAAACAAAAAATTGCTTCATATTTCCTGACCGGCAACTTTTGCATCGTCTTTGGGCGCGATGTATAAAATTCTGGTGCAGTTTTCGCAGGTGATGATTTTATCGCTGG
Source organism: uncultured Pyrinomonadaceae bacterium (assembly GCA_964237235.1). GTDB lineage: Bacteria > Acidobacteriota > Blastocatellia > Pyrinomonadales > Pyrinomonadaceae. The sequence goes on along the minus strand of CAXSGY010000004.1, from coordinate 30,923 downwards.
TTCTCAAATTAACCTGCATTTGCGGGCGCAGCTTCATAAAACACGCGCTGCACGAGCCGTTAACGACTTCGGCGACGGCGATTCCGTCGCGGCTTCTCTGCGCGAGGCGGTTGTAAACCGAAGCCATCTGCGCCGGCAGCGTGATGAAAACTTCGTGGCGTTTGGCGGTTTCCGCTTCCAGTTCCTTGCGGTTGGCGGCGACTTCCTTGTCGAAATCTTTCAAAGCTTTGGCGCGGTTGGTTTCGTGCGAATTTATTTCGTCGCCGCGTTCCGTCAGAACTTTTTCGACTTCATCGGTTTCGGTCATTCGCTCTAAAACCTGCGTTTCGAGCGCGGCGATTTGTTTTTGCAGCGCGTCTGATTCGCGCATCGCGGTTTCATATTCCTTTTGATTCTGCGCGTTTTTCAAGTTGCGGTCGGCGCGTTCGAGGTAGGTTCTGTTTTCGGCGATTTGATTTTCGAGCGCGGCGCGTCCCGTCTGCGCGGTGTCGCGTTTTCCTTGTATTTCCCGAATAGAAGAGGCGTGCCGTTCAAACTCTTGTTCGATACTGGCACGCCTCTGTTCTGCGGTTTCGATGGCTTTTTTCAATCGGCGGATGTTGGTGTCCGTCTTTTGCAATTCAATCAACTTCTCAAGTTCTGAACTCACTTTGGGAAAATCTCCTATTTTATAAACAACTTTATCTAAAGGAATTTTCACACATTATCCGTCGGCTTGCAAGATCTCTATTGAGTTCAGGGTTCAAAGTTCAAGGTTCAAGGTTCAAAGTATCAAACCGAATTGACTTTTGAACTTTGAACCTTGAGCTTTGAATCTTCCGCGGACTTTGAATTTATCTTTTGACCGGCGAATATTGAATGCGACGGTTTTGGAATTTGCCGTCAGCAGTTTCGTTAGTGGTTTTCGGCTGCGTTTCACCGTAGCCTTTTTCGGTCAGCATTTCCGGTTTTACGCCGAACGTCAGAAGAGCTTCGTGGACGGCGTGGGCGCGGTTTTCCGAAAGAACCTGATTCGAAGCGTCCGTTCCGTCGCTGTCGGTGTGTCCGCCGACTTCGATGACGACCGTCGCCGGCAATTTTTTCATATAACCCGAAGCGCGTTCGAGAAACTCCATATTTTTCGGCGGAATATCGTATTTGTTGACATCAAACTGAATGATGTAAAAATTCATCGCTCTGAGTAAATCGTCAACCGTAAAATCGTCGGTCAGTTTATCCAGTTGATCGTTCGCGCATTTCGCCGCCACCTCATATGCTCCGGCTTTGATGTTTATGCATTCGGCGGCAACCTGATTTTTAACCGGCTTGCATAGCGCGTTGAGCGGCGGCGGGTTGACACCGTTATGACTGTTGACACGCAGCGGCTCGCATTCAAAGTTCGGGTGCGCGATTTTAATGATACGGTCTTTTTCCGCTTCAAGCGATTTCAAGATATAGGAGCCGTCCGGCTGGCTCTGCGACCAGAAAGAATTGTCCACGCTCAGAATGCTTCCCGGCGGCACGTTTTTGACGACGACATCATAACCGGACGGTCTGATTAAAAAGATATAAATGACTGCCAGACAAACGAGCGCGAAAACGAACATCGAAAAAAGTCCGCCCGAAACCCAAAGCCAGGTCGGAACGCCGCCTTTTTGTTTTTCTTCTTCCTTTTTTGCCGCCGCTTCTTCAGCCGGTGTCGGCGGAATGTTTTGATATTTGGCGCGCTCGGCTTCAGGCAGACGAAAATAAGGCGTAGTCGCGCCGTAATTAACGTCCTCGCGCGCGCTTGTCGCGCCGAAATCATCGTTCGGAAGACGTATGTTCCCCTGCGTCAATCCCCAATCCGGCGTTTTCGGCGCGTCCGAACCGGGCAGAAACGTCCTGCCGAAATCCATATCGCCGCCGCGCTGGTTTGCCGCCGTGTTGCCCCAATCGTCCGGCACGGGTTGCGACGGATATTTATAGTTGGTCTTGCCCCAATCGGCTTTATCGTCAATGTTCGGAGTTGTCTTGGAAAAATCGTCGGGCGGTTTCGGAATATCGGAATCGTTCACAGCTCAAATCTCCTCCGCGCCGCTCGTCGGAAAAACGACCGAGAAACGCGCTCGTCGGCAAATTCGCCAAATTTTCTTCACGCCTCTAAACGTAAATCAGTGCGAATGCGATGTCAAGAAAGTTTTAAGGTGAAAAAGGGAAAAAGGTGAAAAAGGAAAAAAGTTTAAAACCCAAATAAATTTTCCCTTTTTCCCTTTTTCCCTTTTTCACTTTACATTCGGCGGTTGGGCATTTTTGGTGCGAACGGCGATGCCTTCGTCGGCGATTAAAAACACGCGGCGCACGTCGTAGGAAGAGGTGTTGGTCGGTTGATAATTAAGCAGATAACGATTGCGCTTGAGTTCGTCGCAGATAAATTTGGCGGCGTTCTGGGATTCTTCAATCGGGAAAACTTTGCCGCCCGTGCCTTCGGTCAATTGCGTAATCACGTCGTTTGCCTTCGGCTGATTGCGGCGAAACGCGCCGCCGGTGCGGTCTGGAATTTGCAGCGCGTAAAGAACGACGTTTTGATTTTGCAAATCGCCGACAATTTTTTCAAAGCCGGTTTTGCTGCCGCGGTCGAGTCCGTCGCTAATCAGAACGACGGCGGTTTTGCGCGTGCCGGGCATTAAAGGAATTAAAACTTCGCTGAGCGTCGCGCTCAACGAATCGAAAAGCAGCGGATTGCCCTGTTTGCGAAACGTGCCGAGCGACGCTTCGATTTTTTTCGCGTCGTCGGTCCATTCCTGCACGATTTCCGGTTTTTCGTCGTAGCCGACGACGAAAATCTGGTCGCCGTCGAAAATTTCGTAGGCGAATTCCAGCGTCGCTTTTTTCAAAGTTTCGACATCGGCGCGGACGGTTTGCGAATTGTCAACGAGAATCACGATGCGCGCGGGCGACGGATCGAACGTGAAATTTTTGATTTTCTGCTCGATGCCGTTTTCGTAGAGAAAAAGATTTTCCGGTTTGATCGGGTCTTTGGAAACATTCGTATGCGCGGCGGCGACGCTCAAAATCGTGCCGTCCAAATCGCTGGCGGCGACCGCGTTGCGGCGCGATTGTGCGTCGGCGGCGATTGAGAGCAAAATCAAAATCAAAATCGCCGGACAAGTTTTTTCAAACGCAAATTTCATTTTCCGAAGCCTCGCATTGTCGCTTTTTAAGTTTTTTCGGCGGAAGTCGTTTCTTTTTTAGAACTCGAAGTTTTTTCGCTTGGTTCCTTTGATGCGGTTTCGGTCTTGGCGGTTGATTCGCCCGTTAATTTTTTTTCGTCGCCGCCGGATGATTTGGCGTTTTCCTTTTCCGAAGACTTTTCGGCGGTGCCTGTTTTGTCCGCGCCTTTGTCCTTTAATTTGCTCGAATAATCGGTGACATACCAGCCTTCGCCTTTAAACTGAATGCCCGAAAGCGACCATTGTTTCTCCAATTGCCCGCCGCAAACCTCGCAAACGGTCAAGAGCGCGTCGGAAACTTTCTGCATTTTTTCGACCTGCGCTCCGCAGTTCAAACATTTATATTCGTAAATCGGCATAAATTTTAATCTTTCCGGAATATTATAAAAATGACGGCGCGGGAAAAGCAACTTTTAATAACTTCACGCCGGATTATTTCAAACGAAAACGGCGAAAACTTCGTTGGAAAACAACGCGCCTTTGCCGGTTAATTTCAGATGATTTTCGACAATTTCGATTAAATCCAGATTTTGCAGGCGATGTAAATCCGCCGCGTATTTTTCGATTAAATCAAAGCCGAAACGTCGTTCATATTCGCGCAAATCAATGCCTTTCGTCAAACGCAAGCCGAGAAAGGCGAATTCCGAAGCCGCATTGATTTCTTCCTCGAAAACGATTGGCGAATCGTCGTTTTCAATCATTGCAACGTATTTTGCCGTGTCGCGTTCGTTCGCGTAGCGCAAACTCGCGCCGTCGAACGAATGCGCCGAACAGCCGAAACCGAAAACCGCGTCGAGCGTCCAGTATTTTGAATTGTGTTTCGATTCAAAACCGGCGCGGCAAAAATTGGAAATTTCATATTGCCGGTAATCGCTTCCGGCAACCCGCTTGAGCAGAAGCTCATACATTTCGGCGGCGAGGTCTTCGTCGGGCAGCAGTTGGCGATTGCTTCTGATTTGCTCGGCAAGCGGCGTATTCCGGTGAATTTCCAACAGATAAAGCGAAAGATGTTCGGGATTTAATCGAAACGCTTCGTCGAGATTGCGCCGCCAATCCGCCAAAGTTTGGCGCGGCAATCCGGCGATTAAATCAAAGCTGACGTTCGTAAAACAGGCTTCGCGCAACAGCCGGATCGTCGCGCGCGTCTCGTCCGCCGTGTGTCCGCGTCCGAGCCGTTTCAATTCCGCGTCGTCAAAAGTCTGCGCTCCGAAGCTCGCGCGGTTGATGCCGAGATTTTTGTAAGATTTCAAAGTTTCAAGCGAAACCGTCGCCGGATTCATCTCCATCGTGATCTCCGCCTTGTCAACAACGGAAAACTTTTCGTAAATTGCCTCTAAAATCCTTTCCAGTTGCCGCGCCGAAAGCAGCGAAGGCGTGCCGCCGCCAAAATAAATCGTATCAATTTCGATTTTGGACTTTCGATTTTGGATTTTGGATTTTGAACTTTCAGATTCGCAATTCGTAATTCGTAATTCGTAATTCGTAATTTCTTCGGCGAGCGCGTTCACGTATCGCTCGACCGTTTCCGCATTTTTATAAACATCGGTCGCAAAATCGCAATACGAACAGCGCGATTTGCAAAACGGGACGTGAAGATAAATTCCTGACGGCATCGCTTTATTTTACGCCGTTTTTTGACAGAACAAAATGCCGCGGGCGGCGTATTGCCTTTTGAATCGGGAAAGAGGTTTATGGAAGAGATTTCGTTTTATCTAACGGCAGCGGCAGCGGTGATCGTTTTTGCTGCGTGGTTTGTTTTCGCCGGCACGTTTTGGTTTAGAAAAAAACCAAGATCCGCGCCGGACGCGAAACGCGCTCCGAAGTCGTTTGTCGGCATCGCTTTGCAGGGCGTAAGTTTCGGTCTGGTTTCGGCGGTGCGGCGTGCGCCGTTTTTCTCTCCGCTCGTCGGCGAACAATTCGCGCTGAATATAATTTTTCAGATTTTGGCGATTTTCATCGTCGTCGGCGCGGTTTGGATGGCGGGTTCGGCGGTTCGTGAACTCGGCAAACAATGGAGCTTTCAGGCGCGTCTGATCGAAGACCACAAATTAATCACGGGCGGCGTTTACCAAATCGTGCGGCATCCGATTTATGCGGCGATGTTCGGTATTTTAATTTCGATTGGCTTGGTTGTGAGTCATTGGGCGGCGTTGATAATCGGCGTGATAATTTTTCTGATCGGCACGAAAATCCGCGTCAACAGTGAAGAAAAATTGCTCCGCGACGCTTTTCCAAACGAATATGAGGAATATGCGCGGCGCGTTCCGGCGTTTATTCCGTTCTTGAAATTTTAGTTTTCCAACTGTTTTTCGAGCGCGAATTTCCAGACGTTTTCCAGCTCGGCGAGCGGCGCGGAAATTCTTTCTTCACCGTTAATCTTGAATTTCAAATCCGCGTTTGTAACTTTACCAATAACTTCAAACGGACAATCGCCGACGATTTCTTTGACTCGTTCGAGATTTTCCGGCGTAAAGCTGACGATGATGCGCGACGGCGTTTCGCCGAAAAGAATTGCTTCAGCCGGTAAATTTACATCATTTAATTCGATTTCCGCGCCGACGGCTTCGCGGTTGAGCGACGAAAAACAGCTTTCGGCGACGCAGATTGCCAAGCCGCCGTCCGAACAATCGTGCGCCGATTTCAAAAGAAACTGATCCGCCAATTTCAGGCAGGTATCCTGAACGGTTCGCTCTAAATTCAAATCAATGCCGGGAACTTCGCCGTTTTCGATCAATTCGTCGGTCGTCAAACCTAAAATCGTTTGCGCGAATTCGCTCGCCGCCAAATCCATTTTCGTTTCGCCCAGAATCGCAATCACGTCGCCCGGCGATTTGAAGCCGCAGGTAATAATTTTTCTGACATCTTCGATTAAACCGACCATTCCGATAGTCGGTGTCGGCAAAATTCCTTTGCCGTCGGTTTCGTTATAAAACGAGACGTTGCCCGAAATAACCGGCGTTTCAAACGCTTCGCAGGCTTCGGTGATGCCGTCAATCGTCTCCGAAAACGCCCACATAACTTCCGGTCGTTCGGGCGAAGGAAAATTTAGACAATTCGTCACGGCAATCGGTTTCGCGCCGACGCAGACGTTATTTCGGGCGGATTCGGCGACGATTAATTTCGCGCCCATTCGCGGATTAATCGCCGAAAATTTCCCGTTGCCGTCGAGACACATCGAAACCGCGCGGCGCGTTTCTTTAATACGAACAACCGCCGCGTCCGCACCCGGCAAAATCGCCGTATTCGTCCGCACCATCGTGTCGTATTGCTCGTAAACCCAACGCTTGGAACAAATATTCGGCGCGGCGAGAAGCCTTTTTAAACATTGTCCCAAGTCCCAAGTCTCAAGTCTCAGGTCAACATTTCCTTCCGACTTAAGACTTGGGACTTGGGACTTGGGACTCATCGGACGATGATATTTTGGCGCGGCATCGGTCACTGTATCAACCGGAATATCGGCTTCGAGCTTGTCGTTGTGAAAAACGCGCAGGCGGTTGCCTTCGACGACGCGACCGATGACGACCGCGTCCAAATCCCATTTTTTGAAAATATCAACGACCTGTTTTTCGCGTCCCGAACGGGCGACGATCAGCATCCGTTCCTGCGATTCGCTGAGCATCATTTCATACGCCGTCATATTCGTTTCACGCTGCGGAACGAGCGTCAAATCCAAATCCAGACCGGTTCCGGCGCGCGCCGCCATCTCGACGCTCGAAGAAGTAAGTCCCGCCGCGCCCATATCCTGAATGCCGGCAATCGCGCCCGAACGCATCGCTTCCAGACACGCTTCGAGCAGAAGTTTTTCCAGAAACGGATCGCCGACCTGTACGGTTGGACGTTTTTCCAACGCTTCCTCGTCAAACTCCGCGCTCGCCATCGTCGCGCCGTGAATGCCGTCGCGTCCCGTTTTCGCGCCGACATACAGAACCGGATTGCCGATGCCTTCCGCCTTGCCGAAGAAAATCTGGTCTTTGCGGACGATGCCGAGCGCGAAGGCGTTGACGAGCGGATTCAAGCTGTAAGAATCATCAAAAACGACTTCGCCGCCGACAGTCGCCGTTCCAAAGCAGTTTCCGTAATGCGCGATGCCGTCAACACAGCCCTTTAAAATAGATTTATTTCGCTTACCGTGTCTTGAATCGTCGAGACGACCGAAACGCAAAGAGTTCATCAGCGCAATCGGGCGCGCGCCCATCGTAAAAACGTCGCGCAAAATGCCTCCGACACCGGTTGCCGCGCCTTGAAACGGTTCGATAAACGACGGATGATTGTGCGATTCGACCTTAAAGGCGACGCACCAATCGTCGCCGATGTCCACGACTCCGGCGTTTTCGCCCGGCGGCACAATCACGCGCTCGCCGGTCGTCGGCAAGCGTTTCAGATGGACGCGCGAAGATTTGTAACTGCAATGTTCCGACCACATTACTGAGAAAATGCCGAGTTCGGTCATCGTCGGCGCGCGCCGCATTATTTCCAGAACCTTTTCGTATTCTTCGGGCGTAAATCCGTGTTGGGCGACGATTTCGGGCGTGATTGCGGAAGCGTTCATCGTTTAATTCTCTTTCAAAATCGAAAATTCAGCGGTTTAAAACAAAAAAGAGAGTTTATGCGGTTCGGACTCGTTTTTCAAATCCGAACCGCATAAACTCTTCGTTAAAATTTAAATTGATTTGCCGAATCGCGGCTTATTTGCCTCTCATCGCCTCAAACGGTTCGTCGCCGTATTTCCTTTTTATCTCCGCCAGCGAGATTTCGTTGTAACCTTTCACGTAAGCGATTAGATTGGCGGAAATCAGACAACCGTATTCGTTCAATTCGATGCCATATTTTTCCAGCAATTTGTCGGGATGCGGCGACGGACCGAAACCGTATCGCTTGATAATTAATTTACCGCGCGCGACATCTTTTTTGGCTTCGGTTTGCCCTTTTTCATAAGTCAAATCCGCGTCGAGAGCGTTTTTCGGCAGCTCGACAATCGCGCTCGAAGCGGTTTTCGCCGGTTGTTCGGCGAGAATTTTATCAATCTGCCCGCGCAAAAAATCGGGATTAAACTTTTTCTGCTCCGAATAGATGACCGCGCCGCGTTCGTCGTAAAGAATCGTGAACGGCAAGCCGCCCTGCCAGTTTTTGGAAACGCCGGCAATGGTCGCGTCTTCGTCCGGGACTTTCAATAAATAGCTCGGCATTTCCGCCTTCGTCTGCGCCAGAAACTTCGGCACGTCGCCGTCAATTTCCGAAAGCTCGTCGAGCGAAACGGTTTTCACGTCAATTTTATCTTTGTAATCGTTGCTGATTTTCACAAGGTCGGGAAATTCTTCGCGGCACGGTCCGCACCACGTCGCCCAAAAATTGACCAGCAGAGGCTTGCCGTTCGGTTTGAGAATATTTTTTAATTCTTCCGAACCGATTTGCGTCACCTTCGGCAAATTGGCGGCGGTCGCTTTCGGAGCGGCGGTTTTCGCTGCCGGTTTTTTCGTTTGCCCGAAAATCGCCGAAGCGGAGACGGCGAACAAAATCAGACCGAAAATCGCGGTTTTGCGAACAGCGCGGAACAGATGGGAAACTCGGTTTCCGCGCGCGTTCCGCAATTTTATTTCGTCGAAATTATCGTTAATCATTCGTATTTTTTAGTTTTTCGCCATTCGTTTGATCGAGCAGCCAAAGGCGTTCGCGCTGGTTTTAGCGACGGGTTTGCCGCTCAAATTCTGGTCGAGCGCATCGCGCAGATAATTGTTCGTCACGTTTTCGCCCGAACGGTCGTTGTCAATCGCGCCGTGATAAACCAACACGTTTTTCGCGTCGAAATAGAAAGTTTCCGGCGTGGTGTTCGCGTCGAGTTTGTCGGCTAAAACATTGCCTTTATCAATTAAAACAGGGAACTTGTAGTTTTCGGCGGCGTGCGATTTGATTGTTTCCGGCGATTCGGTCGCGTTTGAATTGATGCCGATAACATTTACGCCCTTCGACTGATAATCAGCGGCGAGCTTGATGATGCGCTCGTTGTAACCTCTGACGACCGGACACTGCGTTGAGATGAAAACTAAAATCGCGCCGTTTTTTCCCTTCAAATCATTTAAAGATTTCTGCGCGCCGTTCGTGTCGGGCAGTGTAAAATTATCGAGCGTCGCGCCGACGGTGATTTTGTCGTTCGCGCTGACGTAACTGAATGAAACAAATGCCGCGGCGATTAAAAAAGCCGCCGTTATAAAACTTAATCTTTTCATTTTTCCTTGCAAACTCCTTGATTTATTTTCGGGTTTATTTTCGATTAGATGCCTATTTTACCAATTCGTCGCCTCGATTAACAATCGGGCGAAAAATTATTTCGATTTTTGTAATTGATAAGACGAATTATTTATTGATTTGGACGAAGAAACCGGCGTTAAAAATCGCTTGAATAAATTGTTTCATCAATGAAATGAATGTTATAATCAGAGACTTTCAAAGATGTTCGCCGCCGGTAAAAAATTCGGGTTTTACAGTATTCGCTCGTCAATCGGCGCGGGCGGAATGGGCGAGATTTATCTGGCGCACGACACGCGTTTGAAGCGCGATGTCGCCATTAAAATTCTGCCCGAAACGTTGATGCGCGACGCATCGGCAATCGAGCGTTTTCGCCGCGAAGCCCTCGCCGTCTCCGCGCTGAATCATCCGAATATTCTAACGATTTTCGACATCGGCGAACTCGACGACGCGCATTTTATCGTCGCCGAATTTGTCGAGGGCGAAACGCTGCGCCGGCGAATGAAGAACGCTTCGTTCGCTTTGACGGAAATTTTAGACATCGCCGTTCAGACGGCAAACGCGCTTGCTGCCGCGCACGCCGCGCAAATCGTCCACCGCGACATCAAACCGGAAAATATAATGGTTCGCGCCGACGGTTACGTGAAAATTCTCGATTTCGGCATCGCCAAACTCGTCGAGCGCGACGCGCCGAAAGCAAACGCGGAAGCCGCGACGATAATTCAGCCGATGACGAATCCGGGAACGATTATCGGCACGGCGTTTTATATGTCGCCCGAACAGGCGCGCGGTCTGGAAGTTGACGCGCGTTCGGACATTTTCAGTCTCGGCACGGTCGTTTACGAACTGATTGCCGGACAGCTTCCTTTTAAAGGCGCGACGGCGAGCGATGTTATCGCCGCGATTTTAACCGGCGAGCCGGAGCCGCTCGATCAAACGGCGAAAAATATTCCGCTTGAACTTGCCGCGAGCGTCGCCAGAGCGTTAGATAAAAAGCTCGAAGAACGCTATCAAACGATCAAAGATTTTGCCAGAGATTTAAAGCGCGTCAGACGGCGTTTGGAGTTTGAAAATGAGTTGGAAGAAACCGGCATTTCGACGATCAGACATCAAACCGAAAACGCCGAAATCGCTTTTGAAGAAAAAGCGACGCAAATTTTAACGAAAACCGCGCTGCGCTCGAAACGCCGGACGCGCAGAGCGATTGATTCGCTCGCCGTTCTGCCACTCGTCAACGAAAGCAAAGACGCAAACGCCGAATATCTCTCCGACGGCATTACCGAATGCATCATCAATTCGCTTTCCAAATTGCCGAAACTGCGCGTCGTGCCGCGCAACACGGTTTTTCGCTACAAGGGAAAGGAAACGGATTTGCAGAAAATCGGCGGCGAACTCGGCGTTCGCGCGATTTTCACGGGACGCGTCTCACAAATCGGCGAAAATCTAATCGTCAAAGCCGAACTCGTGGACATTGCCAACGAAGCGCAAATCTGGGGCGACCAATACCGCCGCGAATTAACCGACATTTTCACTCTGGTCGAAGAAATCGCCGAAGACATCAGCGAAAAACTGCGCTTGAAATTGTCGGGCGCAGACAAAAAACAGCTCGCCAAACGTTATACGGAAAACGCCGAAGCGTATCAATTTTATTTGAAAGGTCGCTATTTTGTCACCAGCAAGCGCACCGAAAATTGGATAAAAAAAGGCATCGAATATTTTCAAAAAGCGATTGATTTAGACCCGAATTACGCGCTCGCCTTTTCGGGCATCGCCGAAGCCTACGGTTTTCTCGCTTCTTCGACCGGCGGCTGGCTGCCCGAAGCGGCTTACCCGAAATCGAAAGCCGCCGCGCTGAAAGCTCTCGAACTCGACGACGCGCTCGGCGAAGCGCATTGTTCGCTCGGCTTCGCCAATCTGCTCTACGATTGGGATTTTCAACGAGCCGAACGCGAATTTCAGAAAGCCATCCGGCTCAGCCCGAATTATCCGAACGCGCACGACGGTTTGGGATTTTTCTTCAAAGCCGCCGGACGACACGCCGAAGCGATTGAAAAATGCCGATCCGTGCAAACGCTCGACCCGCTGTCGCCGTTCGCGCACGTCAGCCTCGGCTACGCTTTTTATTTCGCCCGCGATTTTGAACGAGCGATTGAAGAATGCGAAAAGGCGTTGGAGATGGACAAACGCTCGACGTTCGCCTTTCGCAATCTCGGCTTGGCTTATTTGCAGTTGGGAAAATTTGACGAAGCGGTGGCGGCATTGACGAACGCCGTCAAATATTCGAGCGGCGGTTTGGCGTTTGAATCGTATCTCGGCTTCGCTTACGCCGTCGCCGGCAGTCGCGCGGAAGCCGTACGAGTTTTAGCGAGCCTCGAAGACATAGACCGCGAAACTTACGTTCCGGCTTATAATTTTGCGATCATTTACGCCGGTTTAGGAGATTTCGACGCGGCGTTTGAATGGCTCGACAAAGCCTGCAAAGAGCGTTCGGGTTTTTTGCCGTTTCTCAAAGTCGAGCCGGTGGTTGATAATCTGCGCGGCGATGCGAGATTTCAAGCTTTATTGGAAAAAATTGGTTTGTAAATTAGAAACCGCGCGCCGCTGAGAACAAACAAGAGCCAGTGTTAAATTGAAAAATTTTTAATGTCGTATTTGTTCTGTCGAAAAGCGACTGTTCAAAACAAACTCCTTTCTGCGAAGCAAAAACGGAATTAGGCTACAGGCACAAGCCTGTAGCTATTCGATTGAAGATTTCGTTTGAGCCGATTTACCGGCGGCAGAAATTTCTGTCGTTCGCAAGCGGACTCGGAAATCTTTTTCGGCGAGAACTTCAAGTTACGCTGCGCTTCACCTGTAGCTAAATTCCGTTGTCCGCAGGGCGGACTTTTTTCTCGGATAAATGCCTGCTGTTTGGCTCTCAATCTTCGCTTTTATTCGCGCGTCCTCTTGCATTGATGCAGGTTATTTAACCAAAAAGACGCGGCAGGCGATTATTAAGATTTTTCGGCAGCAAGATTTCCATCGCGTCGTCAACCGTCACAATGCCGGCGATTTCACCCAAATCGTCAACGACCGGCAACGCTAAAAGGTTATATTCGGCAATCGTTTGCGCGACTTCTTCCGCATCGTCGTTCGGATGCGCGAATTGAAATTTATCGCGCATTACTTCCGACAGAGGCAGCGTCGGATCGGCTAAAATCAAGCTGCGAAGCGAAATCAAACCGGCTAATTTCCACGAATTTTCCTCTTCGACGACGTAGAGGTAATAAATCATATTCGGCGTTTCCGCCATTTCTCTTAAACGGGCAATCGCGCCGCCGACGGTTAAATCCTTCGGGAAAACGATAAATTCGGTCGTCATCAAACCGCCCGCCGTGTCTTTGTGGAACGGCAAAAGCTCGGCGACATCGGCTTTTTCTTCGCCTTCCATCAGGTCGAAAAGTTCCTGCGCCTTTTCTTCGTCCATTTCGCCCAAAACATCAACCGCGTCGTCGGGCGACATTTCTTCCAGAATATCGGCGGCGCGTTCTTCGTCCATTTCTTCCAGAATTCGCGCCTGGTTTTCGGTGGACATTTCTTCTAAGATGTCGGCGGCGATTTCGTCGTCGAGCGATTCGACGATTTCCGTGCGGTGAATCGGCGAAAGCGATTCGGCGAGCTGCGCGATTTCGACCGGATGAAGACGCGAAAGTTTGTCTTTAGAAGACTTTAACTGCACGGCGGCGGTCGCCTTGTCGGTGGCGAGATAGCCGACATCAGCCCAGTCTATCACTTCGACGACGCGGCGGCTGCCGTAAAATCCATTTGGCAGAAGACGGCGTAAGAAACCCTGAAAACTGATGTCCGCGCCGCTCACGCGCCATTCGTCGCCGACTTCGATAATCTGCACGTCGTTGACGCGCACGACCCTTTTGCCGTCAACGTCAATCAGTTGGTTGTCCAAAACGTCTTTGGCTAATAAAACTTCGCCCGCGCGTCTGGTAAACGGATGCAAATCAATAATTTCCGAATTCATCCGCACGCCGTTTTCGGCAAGCGTCGAAATGCGCGCTCGCGGAATAAAAAAAAGGCGGCGGCGGTAACGCGCGACTAAACCTAGAACCGGCGGATAATCTTCGCTGCCGTAACGCACGATAATATCTTTGACGGCGGCGATGCGTTCGCCTTCGGCATCGAAAACCGGACGCGCCAGAATCTGCGACAGGTAAAGCATAATTTTTAGAATAGCGCGACGATTGGGAAAAGATAAAATCGAGAAGCGTTCAGGAGATACAAAATCAGCGGAAACAGCCGCTTTTGCGCGACCGTTTTTGGTTGTCGGAGAGAATCTGAGAGTAAAAATCAGGCGGCGCGTCGCAAAAGCTATTTCATAAACAAAATGCTGAATAAAAAGAACGCCGTCAAAAGAAAAAACGCGCCGATAAATAAATAATCGGTTTTATTCTCAAAGATAAACAATCTCGACTTTTTGGGTAAAAAATTTTCTTCCTTCGCTTTAAACATATTAGGGAAAATGTGCGCGTCGGTTAATTTGCAGAGCCGTTAGAAAGACACTAAAGCATCGCATATATTTTGACAAGTTTAGATAACTAATATTTCGATTATCCGGATATTTCCGAAATATTTGTGTAAAAATGATTTAACCCGGTTAAAAATTCTGGAAAAAAATCGCCTTTACGATTTTTTATAAAATAGCTAAGCACAAAACCTGTGCAAACTCCCGTTAACACTTTCTATGAATAAATCTTTGCTTTACATCGCATTGCTTTGTCTGGCGACCTTTTCAACCGCCGCGCAAACCCGCGCCCCGCGCACCTTCGATAATTTCGACACGATGCGCGGCGTGCAGATCGTTACGCCGACCGCTGCGCCAATCGTCATCACACCGAAAAGTAAAAAATTAATCAAAAAAACCGGTTACACCAAACCGGTCGTCATCGTGCAGGACAAATTAGACAACACCGTTCGCATCATCAATTACTCAAAACTTCCGATGGGCGCGAATCGAACGATGGGCGCGTTCACGACCGGCGACGACAAGGTTGATTCATACATCACCGATTCGAGCCGGCGTTACAATGTTGATCCGCTTTTAGTTTATTCGCAGATGCACCAGGAATCTTCGTTCAAAATGAAAGCGACCTCGAACAAAGGCGCGCGCGGCTTGATGCAGCTGATGCCCGGCACGGCGATTCGGTTCGGCGTGACGAACATCTACGACCCGAAGCAAAACATCGAAGGCGGCATTAAATATATGCGCTGGCTACTGGATAAATTCGACGGCGATGTCGCGCTCGCGCTCGCCGGATACAACGCGGGCGAAGGCGCGGTGATCAAATACGGCAACCAGATTCCGCCGTATCGTGAAACGCAGGAATACGTGCGCCGCATTTCTTCGCGCTACGCTTCGATTGTCAATCCGAATTATCTGGCGAAAACCGCTTTGAAGGTGACCGATAAACAGGCGGAAAAGTTAGAGAAAAAAGAATCCGCGCCGCTGACCGTATTTGAGCGCAACGCGCTGACGATTCGCCGCGCCGACGGCAAAATGCTGCTCGTCAATCAATAAGTTTCAAAAATTTCCCACCCAAACACTTTCTTCTCCTCTGGTCTGAAAAGGCTTGGCGGCTGGAAAATTTTCCAGCCGCGTTTTTTTTGTGCGAAAACGACGATTGCGGTATGATAAACGCAAGTTCAAAGTTCAAGGTGCAAGGTTGATTAGATTTTAAAACCTTGAACCTTGAACCTTGAATTTTGAACCCGAAAAGCTATGTTTTGCACGAAATGCGGAGCGCGAAATTCGGACGAGGCGGTTTACTGCCAGAAATGCGGCGCGCTGCTCGAAGCCGAAGAAGAAACGCGCGTTGCCCGTCAGCTGAAACCCGAAACGGCTATTTCCGTCGGAAATGTTTCCGACGAGCCGGAGCGCGAAATTTTTTCGATTAGTCCGACTTTGATGTTCGTCAAAATCGGTTACGCTTCGGCGGCAATCGGCGCGTTATTTCTTGTGGCGTTGTTTGCGACGCTTTTGCCGACGGTTTCGATTTGGGTCGTGATTCCGATTGCCTTCGCGCTGTTTTTGATTCCGGCATATTATCATTTCAGACAGCGGACGATTCGTTACACGCTGACCGATTCGAAAATCGAGATTGACGAAGGCTTCGTTTTTCAAAATTCGCGCAACGTTCCGCTGCGCTCGATTCAAGACGTTTCGGTCGCTTCGACCATCACGCAAAGAATGCTCGGCTTCGGCAATCTGGTGATTGACAATGCGAGCGAAGCGGGCGGCAAAATCGTCTTAAAAAATATCAACGCTCCGAAAAAACACGCCGACGTTCTGCTCAAACAAATGCGGCGACTGACTAAGTAAATTACGAATTTCAAATTACGAATTACGAATTATTCAAATCAGTTCGTAATTCGTAATTTGAAATTCGTAATTAAAAATTTTATGAAGAAAATTTTCGTTACCGGCGGCGCGGGCTTTATCGGTTCGGCATTTGTCCGGCTTGTTTTGGAAGAAACTTCCGACTTTGAAATCGTTAATTTCGACGCGCTCACTTACGCCGGAAATCCGGAAAATCTAAAAGGCTTGGACGAAGCGCGGCATAAATTTGTCAAAGGCGACATTTGCGATAAAGCGGCGGTTTTAGATGCTCTGCCCGACGACGCTGCCGCGATTTTCAACTTCGCGGCGGAATCGCACGTTGACCGTTCGATCACTTCGGCGAGCGAATTTGTCACGACGAATGTTTTGGGAACACAGGTTCTGCTCGACGCGGCGCGGGCGAAAAACGCGCGGCGTTTCGTGCAGATTTCGACCGACGAGACGCTCGGAAGTTTGCCCGAAGACGACACGAGCTTTTTCACCGAAACGTCGCCGATTCAGCCGAATTCGCCGTATGCGGCATCGAAGGCGGCGGCGGAACATTTCGTGCGCGCGGCGCGGGAAACCTTCGGGCTTGATACGATTATCACGCGCTGCGGCAACAATTACGGACAAAGGCAGTTTCCCGAAAAGCTGATTCCGCTGATGATTGCGAATGCGATGAACGACGAGCCGCTGCCGGTTTACGGCGACGGCAAAAACGTGCGCGACTGGATTTTCGTCGAAGACCACGCGCGGGCAATTTGGCTCGCATTTGAAAAGGGAGGCGCGGGCGAGATTTTCAACATCGGCGCGCGCAACGAACGCCAAAATATCGAAGTCGTCAAAGCGATACTCGACGCTTTGGGCAAGCCGCATTCGTTGATAAAATTCGTCAACGACCGGCTCGGACACGACCGCCGCTACGCGATTGATGCGGCGAAAACCGAAACGGAACTCGGCTGGAAACCGCAAACCGATTGGGAAAATGGTTTGCAGAAAACAATCCGCTGGTATCAGGAAAATCAAGATTGGGTCAACCGCATCAGAAGCGGCGCGTATCGTGATTATTACCGAAAAATGTATGGCGGGTTAGTTTAGTTTCGGAAAGTTGCAGAGAGTTGCAGAGTTTCGGAAAGTTTTAGAAAGTTGCAGAGAGTTGTGGAAAGTTACGGAAAGTTGTAAAAGTCTGGAAACTTTGGTGATTTTGACAGAAAAGATTACTTTCCGAAACTTCCTGCAACTCTGTAACTCTGCAACTTTCAGCAACTCTGCAACTTTCTAAAACTTTCCGAAACTTTAAAATTTATGAAAATTCTCATCACCGGCGCGAACGGAATGGTGGCGCGGGCGACAACTGAATATTGCGAATCAATCGGCGACGAGGTTGTTGCCAAAACGCGTCAGGAACTCGACATTGCCGAAAGAGACGTGGTTTTCGAGATTTTTGAACGGGAAAGATTTGATGCCGCAATTAACTGCGCGGCTTATACGGACGTTGACGGCGCGGAAACGAACGTTGAAAAATGTTACGCGGCAAACGCGGTCGGCGTGGAAAATCTCGCGCTCGCGGCGAAGCGAACAGACGCGGCTTTCGTGACGATTTCGACCGATTACGTTTTCGACGGAACAAAAAACGATTTTTACACGCAGCGCGACACGCCTAATCCGCAGAGCGTTTACGGCGAATCAAAGCTCAAGGGCGAAATTTTGGCGCGAAACGCTTACGCGCGTTCGATCATCGTTCGGTCGGGTTGGATTTACGGGCGCGGCGGCACGAATTTTCTGAGCATTTTAGACAAATTGCTCGCCGATGGAAAACGAATCAAAGCGATTGAGGACAGCTTCGGAACGCCGACGTTTGCCGCTGATCTGGCGAAGCGTCTGCGCGAACTCGCCGCGCTTGATTTGCCGGCGATTTTTCACGTTACCAATGCAGGCGCAGGAACGTCGTATGCAGACTTTGCGCGCAAAGTCTGCGAATTGAAAAATTACGATTTAAATTTGCTCGAAAGCGCGTCGTCCGACAGCTTAAAACGTCCCGCGCCGCGTCCGCAATCTTCAAAATTGGCTTGTTTATTCAGCGAAAAATTAGGGCTTGCTCCCTTGCCTGACTGGGAGCAAGCCCTCGCTGAATTTTTAAATTAGGCGGAAAATTATTTTTCTCGCAAATCACGAATCATCACGTCCACATCGTCGTCTTCCATCAGAGGCGTTTCGTCGTCGTCTTTGTGCGTCACGTAATAATCCGAAGCGTAGCCGTAACCGTAATAGCCGTAATCGAGCGAATTGGCTTTGATACCGTTCAAAACCACGCCGTAGATGCGCGCGCCGATGCCGCTCAGACGTTGTTTGAAGCGGCGCGTCAAATGAATCGAGCTTTTGCCGGCGAGCGCGACGATGACCACGCCGTCAACGACCATCGAAAGAATCGTCGCGTCGGTGAAAAACGTCGCGGGCGGCGAATCAATGATGATGTGTTTGAAATTGCCCTTTAAGAATTGCAAAAGATTTCGCATCTCGTTCGAGCTGAGCAGTTCAGCCGGATTCGGCGGAATCGGTCCGCTGGTAATAACTTTCAGATTCGCAATTCCTTCGCAGTCTTTGACCAGGCTGCCCGGATTTTTATCGCCCGACAGATAGCTCGTCAAACCGGTCGAATTCGCTACGCCGAAATGTTTATGCAGACGCGGACGACGCAAATCGCAGTCAATAATGACGACTTCCGCGCCCGACTGCGCCAAGGTAATCGCCGTGTTGATGGCGGTCGTCGTTTTGCCTTCGGCGGGCTGCGACGAAGTGACCAGAATCGTCTGCGGCGGCTTGCCGGCAGAGGAAAAAAGCAGCGACGTTCGCAGATGGCGATACGCTTCGGCGATTTCCGAGCGCGTGTCTTCGGGTTTGATGAGAGCCGCCGACGCGCCGTTGCCGTTTCCGTTGCCGTTGGCATTGATGCCCGTCAAAGAAAGCGATTTGCGCTTGTCGCCCGCGGTCGAATACGGAATCAAAGCTAACGTCGGCAAACCTAAATATCGACCGATGTCGTCGGACGATTTCAGCGAATCGTCAAGATAATCTAATAGAAATGCCAGACCGATGCCCGCCGTTAAGGAAATCAGAAAGGCGATAAAAATATTGCGGTTGCGATTCGGACCGACCGGTGCAGTTGGCGTAAAGGCGTGGCTCGAAATTTTCAAATTGTCCGGTTCGCTGTTGGCGATGGTCAATTCGAGTTGTTTCTGCCGCTGAATATATGTGTCGAGCAAGCCGCGGTTCGTCTCGATTTCTCTCTTCGCGCTCGTCAGTTTCGTTTCCGCTATCCCCTGAATATTCGCGGAAGACATTTCGCGTAAGTAAGATTCACGAAGCTGGTTTTCGCGGTTCTGCGCGGCTTCGAGCTGCGAACGCAAACCGACGAGCGCGCCGCCAATCGCATCTTTTTCAATTTTCTGCTGGTCTTGTTCGATAATATCGGAAACTTCTTTTTGAGTTTTATCTTTGGTTTCGTTGAGCTTGGCGATTTGCTCTTCCTTTTCTTTGACCGCAAAATATTCCGGCGTGTATTTGACAAGGAGCTGCGCTTTTTCGCTTTCCGCCTGACTGATTTGTTTGTCAATGTCGCGGATCGTGTCCTGCAATTTGGCTTTGCGCTCGGTGTTAATTCGCACCATTTCCTGGTAAATACGGCTTTCGGATAAGGCAGGCATATACGCGCCCTGACCGCGCTCGCTGGCTTTGACGGCGGTTTGATAATCGGCTTCGATTTTGCGGCGGTCGTCAATCGCTGATTGCCACTGACTGGTCAGATTTTGCAAACTGCTGGCGGTTAATTTGTTTCCGTCTTCCTGCAGCGGCAGATTACCCGCGCGCATAAAATTGATCAGTTCGGCTTCCTGACCGTCAATTGTTTTCCGCAATTTGTCAATCGAATCGGACAAATCCGAAAGGCTGCGTTTGCTGCCTTCGGTTTCGCGGTCGGTGTCCTGTTCGATAAAAACTTCGGCGACCGCGTCCGAGGCTTTTGCCGCGAGAGCCGGATTCGTGCTGGAAACGAAAAGGTTGACCAGATTCGTTTGTTCGGTCGGCACGACGCGCAGACCGCCGAGCAGAATGTTTGCGTATTCGTCGGCGCGTTTGCTTTCTTCGGGTGTCAGCGCGGGCTGATTTGTTTGATTGACATCGGTTTCGGTTAAAACGGGCAGGGACGATTCTTTAGTTTGCGCGGTTTTTTCGCTCGAAAACATCGAACCGACGGTCGTAAAAAAGCCGCGTGATTGGTTGTTAAAAAGGTTCGGCTCGCGCTGCAAATTTAATTTGAGGACGACATCGCGCATCAAGTCCTGATTTTGCAAAAGTTTTAATTGCGTTTTATAATAATTTAAGTCGTTGCCGAAATTGATGTTAATGGCATCTTTTGTGTTTTGAATTTTCTGTTTGCGCGGCTCAATAATCATTTCGGTGCGCGCTTCGAAAATCGAAGGCTGCCGATACATATAAAAAGCGACGACGGCGGTCGTAATAATCGTCAAAGCCAGAATCGCGGGCAGGCGTTTATAAACGACCATAAAATACTCGCGCAAAGAGCGTTTCCCGTCGAAATCTTCGTCGTAGATGGGTGAATAACCGGTCGGCTCCGGCGCGTGATGCGTCGTCTGCAATTCGCCGACGTTCGGTAAAGGCAATAATCTCTCGTCTTTTTCCATACTTCTATAACTTCTATATTTAAAAATTTAAAACTATTTTATTGAAAGTTTTGCGGGACAATTCCGCTTTAAAATTTTTTCTGTGAACTGCAAAATGTCGCTTAGAATTCTTTGAAAACAATACACTTTTTTCCAATCTAAGGCAAAATATCGCTAAATGCTTTCGGCTCAATCGGCTTTGTTTCGGCGCGGACGGAAATGATATAATTTGTCTTTTAAATGAACGACGTAATTTTTTAAATAATCGTTCATCTAACCTTTTTATGACAGGAACTTCTAAAAACGAGCCGCAAATTGAAAACGCTTCAACGCAATTCGATTTCAAATTAGGCATCGACGGTTTTAATTATTCGGATTTGTATGATGCCGTTAAACTTCGACGGATTGCCGAAAATTTTTACGATTCGGTCAAAGCCGAAAATCCGATTCTGCACGAGGCTTTGACGAAATACATCGAAAATCGGGGGCAGGGTTACGAGCGCAAAGTCGAATCGAAAATTCTCACCGATGCCGCCCCCTATTTGTCGGAATTTATCGCGCGAATGTTCGATGTCGGCGACGAACGCGCCGAATTACAGAAGGAAATCGCCGAGCAGAATCCGCTCTGGACGTATAAATTTTTCGTCCAACGCCGCGCGATCAAGAAGTTTTCGGCGGAGAAAATCGTTGAATTAAACGAAACCGAATTGACCGAAGCGTTGCGCGAGTTAAAGTTTACAGCGTTCGACGAAACGATTCGATTTGACGAAGAACTGGCGGTTGCCACAATCGCCGAAAAATTGGTCAAAGTCGAGGAAATTTTCACGAAAAACGCGGAAATCACGACGGACGTTCAACAGACTTTAGACAAAATCAATTCCGCTTACGACAAATTAAAAGACAAAACCTTCGGCAAAGTTTTTTCAAACTACGTCGTCGAAGCGTCGGAAACCGGAGCGATTTTGCCAATCAAAGCCGCTTTGCATATTTTAGAAGCGTGGTCGGCGGTTGAATTTTTCAAAAAGAAAAAACGCTGGTATGCGTTCAAAACGCCGCACGGTTTGGATTATCAAAATCTCGTCCATTTGATTCACCCGAACGAAGAAATTCCGAATCTTTTGCACGGCGCGGCGGAAGAAATGCGGCGGCGCGACGGCTTTAAATTAACCGACGACCGCGGCACTTTGCGCGATGCGCTTTATGAAGTTGATTACTGTTTGATCTGCCACGAGCGCGAGAAAGATTCGTGTTCGACCGGACTTCGTGAAAAAGACGGCGCGCCGAAACGCAATCCGCTCGGCATCAAAACCGAAGGCTGTCCGCTCGACGAAAAGATTTCGGAGATGCATCTGTTGAAACGGCAGGGCGATTCAATCGCGTCGCTCGCGCTCGTGACGATTGACAATCCGATGTGCGCCGGAACCGGACACCGCATCTGCAACGATTGTATGAAGGGCTGCATTTTCCAAAAGCAGGACCCGGTGAACATTCCGCTGGCGGAAACAGCGACTTTAACCGACGTTTTGGATTTGCCTTACGGTTTTGAAATTTATTCGCTTTTGACGCGCTGGAACCCTCTGAACGCGAAACGTCCGTACGCGCTGCCGTATAACGGAAAAAATGTTTTGGTCGTCGGTTTAGGTCCGGCGGGTTATACGCTGGCGCATTATTTATTGAACGAAGGTTTCGGCGTGGTCGGCGTGGACGGTTTGAAAATCGAGCCGATGACGGATGAAATCACCGGCAAAAACGGCAAAACTTGTCCGCGTCCGGTCAAAAATATCAATGAAATTACCGATCAATTAGACCAGAGAGTTCTGTCGGGTTTCGGCGGCGTTTCCGAATATGGAATTACGGTGCGCTGGGATAAAAACTTTTTGACGATGCTGCAACTGATATTGACGCGCCGCAAGCGTTTTCGCGCGTACGGCGGCGTTCGTTTCGGCGGCACGTTTACGATTGAAGATGCCTGGGCGTTCGGTTTCGACCATATTGCGATTGCGACCGGCGCGGGACGACCGACGATTGTCAAGATGAAAAACAATCTGATTCGCGGCATCCGGCAGGCTTCGGATTTTTTGATGGCTCTGCAATTAACCGGCGCATTTAAAAAAGATACTTTGTCGAATTTGCAGGTCAGATTGCCGGCAATCGTCATCGGCGGCGGCTTGACGGGCGTTGATACGGCGACCGAGATTTTCGCGTATTATCCGGTGCAAGTCGAAAAAATGCTCGCGCAGTTCGAGCAGGTCGTTGACGCATTCGGCGAGGAGCATTTCTGGAAACAATTCGACCCGGAAGAACTGCGCGTGATGCAGGAATTTCTCGAACACGGCAAGGAAATCCGCCAAGAAAGAGAACGCGCTTTTCAAGCCGTCGAAGAACCGAATTTCGTGCCGCTCGTGCAAAATTGGGGCGGCGTGTCTCTGGTTTATCGAAAGCGTCTGCAGGATTCGCCCGCGTATCGCCTGAATCACGAAGAAGTCCAGAAGGCTCTCGAAGAAGGCATCAATTTTATCGAATGTATGAATCCGACCGAAGCCGTGCCGGACGAATTCGGCGCGGTGAAGGCTTTGATTTTCGAGCGACTCGATTACATCGCGGAAACCGGCAAATTTGAAAACACGGGCGAACAGCTCGAATTTCCGGCGCGCACGGTTTGCGTCGCGGCGGGAACTTCGCCGAACGTGATTTACGAAAAGGAAAAACCCGGAACGTTTCAATTAGACGAATGGCGGCAATTTTTCGAGCCGTTTGAAGTGCAACGAAACGGCGACGGGAAACTGCACGCCGTGCAATCGAAAAGCGGATTTTTTACGTCTTACGAAAACGAAGGGAAATTCATCAGCTATTACGGCGACAACCATCCGCGCTACGCCGGAAACGTCGTCAAAGCGATGGCTTCGGCGAAACACGGCTACGAACGGGTTGTTGAATTATTTGCCGACGAATTAAAGACGCGCGGAATTTTACCGCAAACGGAACGCGATCAAATTTTCGATCATCTGGAAAAAACTTTGGACGAACAATTACGCGCCTACGTCGTCAAAGTCGAACGCTTAACGCCGACGATTGTTGACGTAATTGTCAAAGCACCTTTGCAGGCGAGAAAGTTCGAGCCGGGACAATTTTACCGTCTGCAAAATTTTGAAACGTCCGCGCCCGTCATTGACGGCACAAAATTAGTGATGGAAGGCTTGGCTTTAACCGGCGCGTGGGTTGACGAGGAAAAAGGCTTGCTTTCGATGATCGTTTTGGAAATGGGAACGTCTTCGCGGCTCTGTTCCTTACTGAAAGAAGGCGAAGAAGTTTTGGTAATGGGACCGACCGGAACGCCGACCGAAATTCCCGAAAACGAAACGATTTTACTGGCGGGCGGCGGTCTCGGCAACGCGGTTTTATTTTCCATCGCCAAAGCGATGCGCGAACGAAATAACGAAGTCGTTTATTTCGCCGGTTACAAAAACGGCGCGGATTTGTTCAAGCGCGAAGAAATAGAAAACGCGACCGACAAAATCATCTGGGCGACCGATTTCGGCGACGAAATCGAGCCGCATCGCCAGCAGGACGCGCATTTTCGAGGCAATATCGTGCAGGCGATGGTTGCTTATGCCGAAGGCAAGTTAGGCACACAAACCGTTGATCTAAAGGATGTTGACCGCATCATCGCCATCGGCTCGGACCGAATGATGAACGGCGTGCGCGAAGCCCGCCACACATCGCTCAAACCTTTTTTGAAGGAACAGCACACGGCAATCGGTTCAATCAATTCGCCGATGCAGTGTATGATGAAGGAAGTCTGCGCCCAATGTCTGCAACGCCACGTCAACCCGCACACGGGCGAAGAGTTTTTCGTGTTTTCGTGTTTTAATCAGGATCAGCATCTCGATTTCGTTGATTTCAAAAACTTGAACGATAGACTGCGGGCGAATTCGGTGCAGGAGAAATTGACGAATCTGTGGCTCGATAAAGTTTTTAAGGACCAAACAAATTTATGATTGAGAAATTGAGCGAAGAGCGATTGAAAAGAGTTAAAAAACTTTTTCAAAATCCGCTGCCCGACAGTAAAACGGCGGCGGCGAAAGAGTTCGGAGTTGATTTGTCGCTTTTGTTTCGATGGCTGACGCTCTCGCCGCAGGAAAGAATTGAAGAAGCGCGGGAACGAATGATTTTTCTTTCGGAAGTGAGGAAACAAGGTGAAAATGCTCGAAACGCGAAATGAAACATATCGAATAGCCGGTCAGATCTCTGGTCAAACATCAAGTCGAATTCGTTATTGTCGGCGGCGTTAGCAATCATCGCGCACGGCGTTTCGTATGCGACTTTCGATTTGGATTTCTGTTACGCGAGAACAATTGAAAATCTATAAAAGATCGTTGCCGCGCTCGCGCCTTTCAATCAAAGGCTTCGTGATTTTCCAAAGGATTTACCGTTCTTTTGGAACGAAAGAACTTTACAAACCGGCACAAATTTTACGCTCGAAACTGAGATCGGAGACATAGATTGGCTCGGCGAAGTTGCCGGTGTCGGCGCGTATATCGAAGTTTTTACAAATTCGATAACGCTTAATCTCTTCGGCGCGGATGTGCGCGTTTTATCGCTCGATGACTTGATTAAAGCTAAAAAAGCCGCCAATCGTCCGAAAGATTTGTTTATTCTTCCGCAGCTTGAAGTTGTGAGGGAAGCATTGTCGCAGCAAACCGAGAATTAATTTACAAAAATGACGCGCGAAGAAGAATTACGACCGACGACGATAAAAATGCCCGCCGCGCCGATGCGCGAGGAAGACCGCGATTTGGGATTCGGCGCGAAGGTGGCGACCGAAAGCCGTCTGCGGTTTTTGAACCGCGACGGCACGTTTAATGTCCAACGGCGCGGGTTGAGAGAATTTTCGCCGCGCAATCTTTATCATTTTTTGCTGACGATGTCGTGGACGGAGTTTCTCGGCTTGGTTCTGCTTTTATATTTTTTGAGCAACGTCGTCTTCGGCTTGGTTTATTCGTCGCTCGGCGCGGAGTCTCTGGTTGATACTTCAAACGATCCGACAGTCAGTTTATTTCTGCGCGGATTTTTCTTTTCGGTGCAGACGTTTGCGACCATCGGTTACGGCACGATTCATCCGGTCGGCATCATTCCGAATTTGCTCGTAACGGTCGAATCTTATTACAGTCTGCTGGCGAACGCTTTGATTACCGGTCTGGTTTTCGCCCGCTTTTCGCGCCCGACGGCGAGAATTATTTTCAGCGAAAACGCGGTCGTCGCGCCGTATCGCGGCGGTCAAGGTTTTATGTTTCGCCTCGTCAACAGCCGTAAAAATCAGCTGATCGAATTGAAAGCGCAGGTGATGTTCACGCGCTTTGTGGAAAAAGACGGCGTGGCGGAGCGCAAATTCGATATTCTGAATCTCGAACGAGAGCGCGTTTCGTTTCTGCCGCTGGCGTGGACGCTCGTGCATCCGATTGACGACGAATCGCCGATGAAAAATTTAACCGCCGCGGATTTCGAGCGGCTCGACGCGGAAGTTATTATCGTCATTTCGGCGATGGACGAAACCTTCGCGCAGACGGTTCACACGCGCTCGTCTTATAAATTAAAGGAAATAAAATTCGGTTATAAATTCGTCAGCATTTATAACGAAATCAAATCCGACGAGCCGATTTCGATTGACGTTCGCAAACTCTCGAAAGTGGAAAAAGCGGAATAGATTTTATTATAAATTCATTTTCGATCAGCTCAAAAATTTCAGCAAAGATATTTCGCGCAAAAATCAAAGTCTCCGAATCGAATTGATTCGGAGACTTTGATTTTTATCAGCGACCGCAAAATCAATTTTGAAAATTTATTTGCCGTCGTTTATTTGAAAAGATTTTCGAGTGCGTCATACGTTTCGTCAAACCAGCTTTTGACGGTTTCGTCGAACGTTCCGCTTTCGGCTTTGACCGTTTCTTCCACCGGATTTGAAACCGACGCGTTGCCGGTCGCCGAATACGCTTCGAGTTCGACGATGCGGCTGTAGGTCGCCAGCGCGCTCGTCACCACGACCCGAATTCTGTTAGTGGTAATCGGCGCAAACGTGATCTGCCGCCACACCCGATTGTTGTTCGTCACGCTGCCGTTCGGCACCGTTGCCCAGCTTGCTCCCGTCCAATACTGCACCTCGAAATTCACAATCCCGTATCTGGTGAAAGTCGTCGCCAGAGTCGGCTCGATTGGATTGTTGTAATCGTCTTGGAAGGTGAAAACATCAATCTCGTCAATGGTTTTTGCGCCCGCGAAGTCAACTTGCAGCGTGTCCGGAAAAGCGTTCGGGGTGTTGTCGTTCCAGTAACCGCCCGCGCCGATGTTCGCGCCGCGGCGGTCGCCGTTGATGGCGGAATCGGGAGCAAAGCCGCTGTTGTAGGTCGAAGAAGCCGAAACATTCGCGCCGTTCGACGACAGGGCGACGTTCGCGCGGTTGTTTGGCGTGGTAACGATTCCGTCCGTGTAGGCTTCGAGTTCGACGATGCGGCTGTATTTGACGCGCGCGCCCTTCACAACAACTCTGATTCGATCAGTGTTGACGGACGAAAACGTAAATCTGCGTAAAACGCGATTGTTGTTGACGACGCTGCCGTTTGAAACCGTTTGCCAATTCGCGCCCGTCCAATACTGCACGTCGAAATTCGTGATGCCGAGAAAATTGCAGGTCGTATTTTCAGTCGGTTCGGTCGCGTCGTAAAAATCGTCTTTAATCGTGTAAACGTCGATTTCGTTGATTGTCTTTGCCCCTGCGAAATTTACCTGCAAAGTGTCGGGATAAGAATTTATCGTCGCGTCCCGCCAGCCGTTGCCGTTTGCCCAGACGCGGCTGCCGTCAATCGCCGCGCCCGGAGCAAAATCGCTGCCGGAAAAAGACGAAGCCGTCGCCGTCGCGCCGTTTGCGGCAAGCGCGACGTTGATTCGATTGGCGGGTATCGCGGTCGGGGTCGGAATAGTTATTGGCGTTGTTGCCGGTTGAGGAGTTGAAACAGGGGTCGAATTCGGTGTCGGCGTTGATGAGGGCGTTTGTGTCGGTGAAGGTGTCGGCGCAGGCGTTTGTGTCGGAGTTGCCGTCGGAGTCGGAGTCATCGTCGGCGTAGGAGTCGGAGTTGGAGTAGCCGTCGGCGAAGGTGTCGCGGTTGCTGTCGGCGAAGGTGTCGGCGACGGAGTTGGCATTGCGGTCGCCGTCGGAGTCGGAGTCGGAGTTGATGTCGGCGTTGCGTCAACCGAGCGCAGGCAGCCGCCGTAGGTTGAAACGAAATTCGCGATCATCGTTTTCGACGTTTCGCAGAAGCCCGTAATGCTCGGCGAAACTATCGGATTCATAACCGAACTGACGCACGAACCGGCGTTGTCAACGTGTTCCGCGCCTAAAATATGACCGATTTCGTGCGCCGTGATTATTTGATTGATAAAACTTCGGGCAGTTAAGCCGTAGCTGTAAGTCGGGCTGAAACACGCCACGCCGATATACGCGATGCCCTGATTACTTATTTTTCCGGTGAAAAGTTGAGCCATATCGCGCGGATATTGCGTCTGGCTGTAATTCGTATTCCAATAGCCGATAAACGATTCGAGCATCGTCGAAGACGTAGCCGCCGGATACGGGTCGGTCGTCGTCCAGACGTGCTGAAACGTCACGCTGACCGTCATATTCAAATCACGGCGATAAATGCCGTCCACCATATTCAAAATGCCGAGAATCTCATTGTTCGCCGACGCAGCCGAGCCGCCCGATTGCGTCACCCACTGCTGGTCGGCTTCGGTGGCGATTCCAATCTGCCGGAAAGAACTCGTCGTATTCGTCGTGTCGAAAATGTCGGGCGTGAAAAAACCGTTGACCAGCGCGATTTTCCCTTGAATATCTTCGGATAAATTGACACGGCTCGTTAAATCATTCTCCGCGTAAATGACCGCGCGGTTGTGCGGCGAAAATTTTGAAAATCTGGCGGCGGGCGCAATAAAGAATTTGCCTGCGCCGGTGTAAATCAAACCTTCAAATTGATTTTCGGAGATGGTGAAACGAACTTCCGAATCGGGATCATCGAGCAGTTTTCCCTTGTAGGTCGTCGGCGCGTTTCGCTCTAATTCGCGTTCGCCCGCCTCACCTGTTTCCGAGGCTTTGTAGTTCGCGCTTCTGATGTCGTTCAAGTTTAAAACGAATTGAAATTGATGCCCGTAGGCGTTGATTTCTATTAACTGAGCCGTTTGCGCCTTTTCCAGAAGAACTTTGCCGTCTAAATCGATAATTTCGTATTTCTTAAAATTTTTGTCTAAATCCTCGTGTAAAGCGTCCTGTCCGAACGCTGAAGCGCAAACCGCCGACAAAAAAAATGCAATTGCCAAAAATCTGTTCATTTTTACCTCTTGAAGAGCGTTTTTTAGTTCAATCGAGCCAATGCTTTTCGACTTCGGGCGCACTATTTGAATTGATCTCCGAAAACGAACGACAGCAAAAACAGCCGCCGAACATTGCCGGAAAACAAATTCAAAACAAAAAATTCAGTTGGGTCGGGGAATTGACGAGAACCCGTCGAAATTAGCTGATTTGTTAAACAAAGAATATAAAGATTTTTATCGTTGCCTATTGGCAATATTATTTTGACACTTTTTTAATCTTTAGACAAGCATTATTTTGGGTCGTGAGCGATGACTCTTTTGATAATAAAAACCTTATATTTACTGACTTTCAGCTTTGTTTAAGCGAAAGGCTGACAGCCTCACGGAAAATTATAAAAACGGAAATTCCGGTGAAATGAATGTGTTTAACGCAAATTTGATAAACGGCGCGAATGCCGGGCGGTTCGATATTTTAGAAGAAGAAAGATAGTCCGCAAGATAAATTGAATCGCCCGGAGCAATTATCGGCAAAGCAGAATTCCGGCGATAAATTCACCGGAGAACAATTTCGACCGACGGAAAATTCGAGCGGCGCGAAAAACTTAGACGGAAAATTATCCGGCGACAAAAAAAGTCTCTGAACCGGAAAGATTCAGAGACTTTTTTTGAAAAACGAACGAGTAAAATTATCCGTTACCGTTTAGTTCAAAGCGTTGTCGAGAAGTTTGTAACTTTCATCAAACCAGCCTTTGACGGTTTCGTCGATCGATTCGCGTTCAATTTTGACCGCTCCTTCCTCTTGACTGGAAACCGTAACATTGCCGGTTGCCGAATACGCTTCGAGTTCGACGATGCGGCTGTAGGTTGCCAACGCGCTCGTCACCACGACCCGGATGCGTGTCGTCGTCACCGGCGCAAACGTGATCTGCCGCCACACGCGGTTGTTGTTCGTCACGCTGCCGTTCGGAACCGTCGCCCAACTCGCTCCCGTCCAATACTGCACGTCGAAATCCACAATTCCGTATTTAGTGAAAATCGTCGCCAAAGTCGGCTCGACCGGATTATTGTAATCGTCCTGGAAGGTAATCACGTCAATCTCGTCGATGGTTTTTGCGCCTGCGAAATCAACCTGCAGCGTGTCTGGAAAAGCGTTCGGAGTGTTATCGTTCCAGTAACCGCCCGCGCCGATGTTTGCGCCGCGGCGGTCGCCGTTGATGGCGGAATCGGGAGCAAAACCGCTGTTGTAGGTCGAGGAAGCCGTCGCCACTCCGCCGTTCGACGACAGAGCGACGTTCGCGCGGTTGCTCGGAGTCGGCGTGGTCGTCGGAGTCGGAGTCGGCGTTGGGGTCGCGGTCGGCGTCACGGTCGGCGTTGGAGTTGCCGTCGCGCCGCCGTCCGTGTAGGCTTCGAGTTCGACGATGCGGCTGTATTTAACGAGCGCGCTGTTGACGACGACGCGAATTCTAACGGTCGTAACCGGCGAAAACGTAAATTTGCGTAAAACGCGATTGTTGTTGACAACGCTGCCGTTCGGGACGGTCGTCCAGCTCGCGCCGTTCCAATACTGCACGTCGAAAGCGGTGATGCCGTAAACGCCGAAAGTAGTATTTTCAGTCGGTTCGGTCGCGTCGTAATAATCGTCTTTGATCGTATAAACGTCAATCTCGCTGATCGTTTTCGCGCCGTTAAAATCAACCTGCAAAAAATCCGGGTAAGCGTCGGCGGTCGCGTCATTCCAACCGTTGCCGTTTGCCCAGACGCGGCTGCCGTCAATCGCCGCGCCCGGAGCAAAATCGCTGCTGAAGAAAGACGAAGCCGTCGCCACGCCGCCGTTTGCGGCGAGCGCGACATTAGTTCTGCCGCTCGGTGTCGGCGTAGCAATCGGTGTCGCCGTCGGAGTCGGCGCAGGCGTTGGAGTGGCGGTCGGCGTTGCCGTCGGAGTCGGCGTTGTCGAGCCGCTTGTCGTGTAGGCTTCAAGCTCGACGATGCGGCTGTAAGTCGCCAGCGCGCTGTTGATTACCACTCTAATGCGTGTCGTCGTCACCGGCGCAAACGTGATCTGCCGCCACACGCGGTTGTTGT